>JANNVQ010000017.1:0-89449 GCA_031414535.1 Gemmatimonas sp. | reverse complement strand
GGGGGGGGGGGCCGCGCGCTCTCTTGCCCGGGGCTGCCCCGGGGGGGGGGGCCGCGCGCGCGGCCCGGCCCGCCCCCGCCCAAACTCACCCCCGAGCTACCGGTCCCCGGCCGGCGGGGCGCCCGCGGCCCCCCCCCGCGTCAGTTTTCGTGCACCACTCTTTCGCACCTTTAGTGCACCTCGGGAGCTTCTGATGTCCGTTCGCCTGTCACTCCGCTTTTCCGTGTTCGCCCTCGCTCTGATTGCTCCGGCTGTTGCCGGCGCCCAGTCCGAGCCGATGCGCTCCGCCTATCATCAGTTTACGATGGTGACCGTCGCCGATGGACTGGTGAACCCTTGGTCCATGGCCTTCCTACCCGGCGGCGATATGCTCGTCACCGAGCGGCCAGGCCGTCTGCGCATCGTGCGCAATGGGCGCTTGGTCGCCGAGCCCGTGGCGGGACTTCCCGCCGTCCGCGTCGGCAACCAAGGCGGCCTGCTCGACGTAGTCCCGCATCCGGACTTCGCGCGCAACCGCCTCATCTATATCTCGTACGCCAAGCCCAACGCCGACAGCACGCAGAGCACCACGGCCGTGATTCGCGCGCGCTTTGAGAACGGTGGGCTGAACGATGTGCAGGAGATCTTTGAGGCCAACGCCTGGTCGCAGGGCCAGGGTCACTACGGCTCGCGCCTTGCCTTCGACAAGAACAACTACCTGTTCATCACCGTGGGCGATCGTCAGGTGCCACCCACCGGCGACCTCGAAGCGCATCCCGCGCAGAATCTGCGCGTGCACAATGGCAAGGTGATTCGCCTCCACGACGACGGGCGCGTGCCGACGGATAATCCCTTCGTGGGCCGTGAAGACGCGCTGCCGCAGATCTGGAGCTACGGACATCGCAATCCGCAGGCCCTGCTTGTGCATCCGGTGAGTGGCGAGGTCTGGGCCACCGAGCACGGCCCGCAGGGTGGTGACGAACTCAATCTCATTCAGCCCGGCAAGAACTACGGTTGGCCAGTGATTGGGTTCGGCGTGAACTATCGCAGCGGGAGCAACATCCACAGCGGCACCACGCGCCAAGGCATGGAGCAGCCGGTGAAGGTGTGGGTACCGAGCATCGCGACGTCAGGCATCACGGTCTACACCGGTAACGCCTTCAGCAGCTGGCAGGGCAGCGTGTTCGTGGGCGGGCTCGTGGGTGAGACCTTGGTACGCCTCAAGATTGACGGCGGCCGTGTGGTCGAAGACGAGACCATCATCTCGCGTCGTGGTCGCGTGCGCGACGTGCGGCAGGGGCCCGACGGATTTCTCTACATCGCGATTGAAGATCGCATGGGCCAGCCGAGCGCCATCTATCGGCTGGAGCCCCAGCGCTAAGTCGGTTGAATCGGCTTCCTGTCGTCCATCGGGGCAAAGTTCGACAGGAAGCGCAGTTCCTCGGGCGTGATGCTCGACATGCCATCGGCGCTGATCTTGTCGAGAATGCGATCTACTTCCTCGCGCGTGAGTTGATGCACGCCGTCGAGGTTGAGCGCGTCGCGGTTCAGCGCTACGGCGCGCTTCACGCTCGGCTCCACCGCGGTCATGCGTTGCTGGAACTTCCGCTGGGCACTATTCCGGCCCACATAGAAGAGGTAGCCCCAGGCACCGACGTAGCCGCCGAGATGGGCGAAGTGCGCCACGCCGCCGCTGCGCCCCGTCCAGCCCGAGAAGAGTGCAAACACCGTCGTGATGGCCACGAGGACGCGCGCTTCGACGGGAATCACGCCCCAGATGTAGATCTTCTCGCGCGGCCAAAACATGGCGAAGGCCATCATCACGCCAAACACGCCCGCGGATGCACCGATGACGGCCGCGCGGGGCGTGAAAATCAGCGAGGCGAGCGCGCCGGCAATGCCGCTCACCAGATAGAGCGTGATGAAGCGCCGTTCACCCAGCCGCGATTCCACGCGCGAGCCGAAGAAGAACAGGCCCAGCATGTTGAAGAGGATGTGCGAGAGCCCGCCGTGCAGGAACATGTACGTCACCACCGTCCACGGGCGCGTCACAATCGCGCGCGGGACGAACACCAACAAATCAGTGATGGCGTTGGGGAGCACGGTGTATGACAATGCAAACATCACGACGTTCGCGACCAACAGTCGCGTCACCCACGGGGTCATCGAAAAATCCCAATCACGGCGTATCCATCAGCTTGCGGGTGAGATAGGTGTACTCCAGTGCATTACGGCGTGCTGACTCAACGAGATTCGCCGCCGCAGAGTGCCCACCATCTGTGTTTTCGTAATACAGGTACGGGTACCCCAACTGCTCGAGACGAGCCGCCGCCTTGCGGGCGTGACCCGGATGTACGCGGTCGTCCTTGGTGGACGTGAAGATAAACGGCTCGGGATAGCTACGCCCCGCTGCCAAGGCCTGGTACGGCGAATACTTCAGAATCCACGCGCGCTCGGCGGGTATGTCTGGATTGCCATACTCACCCACCCAGCTCGCGCCGGCGAGCAGGAGGTGATACCGCAGCATATCGAAGAGCGGCACGCCGATGATGACGGCGCTGAACAGCTCCGGACGTCGCGTCATGGCTACACCCATGAAGAGTCCGCCCTGCGAACCGCCCTGAATGCCCAAGCGCCGCGGTGAGGTGAACTTCTTGGCGATGAGATCCTCCGCGACCGCAATGAAATCCTCGTGCGCGCGATCGCGATTCGCGCCGATGGCCGCCTGGTGCCAGGCCGGGCCGAACTCGCCGCCGCCTCGCGTGTTGGCTACCGCGAACGCGCCACCACGCTCCAACCAGAGCTTGCCACGAATGGCGCTGTAGCTGGGCAGCTGTGATATCTGGAATCCGCCATATCCGTAGAGCAGAGTCGGCGTCGTGCCGTCACGAGGGGCGTCGGCGCGACGCACGATGAAGTAGGGGACCTTGGTGCCGTCCGCTGAGGTCGCGTCGTACTGCTCGACAATCAAGCCGGTAGCGTCGAACTTTGCGGGCGCCTGCTTGACCGACTCGGCGGTCACGGCCGCAGCGTCCACGAGCAGCAGGGTTTGCGGCGTGAGATACCCCGAGACATTCACGAAGAGACGATCGGCACCACGCTCCACCGAGCCCAGCGCTACGGTGACGTTCTCGGGCAGCGGAAGCCGGGTCCGCACCCAGGCATCTGCCTCACGACGGTAAGCGTACGCGGCACCGCGCACGTTTTCATAGAGCGCCACCACGAGCCGCGACTTGGTGAGGGTGACGCCTTCCACGGCTTCACGCGGACCGGGACGCAGCACGAGTTGCGCGCGCGCCGTCGCCGGATCCCGCAGCAGGCTGGCGAGATCATAGCTCAACACGTCGCCGGCCTTGAAGCCCTTCCACTCTTCATTCGCCGTGAACAACAGCGCACCGTTGACCAGTCCGTGCAGGTCGTGTCGGCCCGGGAGCGGCAGCAGACGCGTGCCCGTAGGTGTGAGGTGGTAAATCTCGCTCTCCCAGAACGTACGGCCACGGCTGATGAGCGTTGCGCGCACGACACCGTCTGCGTCGCGGAGCACGAGGCCATTCGCCCACACATCCGTACGCTCGCCGCGGAACACCTCCACCGCGCCTTCCATCGGCTGACCACGCGTGACTCGCTTCACGACATATGCATAACCAGAGGTCGTCATCTCGCCCGCTGTCCACTCACGCGCCACGAGCACGGTGTTGCGGTCTACCCAAGACACATTCTGCTTTCCCTCAGGAAAGACGAATCCGCCATCAATCCACCGACGGGTCTGGGTATCATATTCGCGAATCGTGACGGCATCTTTGCCGCCATCGGACAGCTGCACCAGGCAATAGCGCTCGTCGGGCTCCAAGCAGTTCGCACCGCTAAACACCCAATTCTTCCCTTCATCGCGCGCAAGCGCGTCAATATCGAGAATGGTCTCCCAAGCGGGCGAGGCACTGCGATAACCATCGAGCGTGGTGCGACGCCAGAGACCGCGCACGTTGCTGCGGTCCTGCCAGAAGTTGGAGATGGCCCCTGACCAGAACGACGGCGCTGGAATGCGGTCCGTGGCGTTCACTATCTCGAGCGCCGAGGCGTTCAAGCCAGCAAAGCGGGCGTCGCCTTCGAGCACGCCGAGTGAGCGCAGGTTGCGCTGGCGAACCCAATCGAGCGCGCGTGGGCTCTCGATTTCCTCAAGCCAGATGAAGGGATCTTCCGCAGCAGTGGGCGCGGAGTTCTGGGAATGGAGAGCCGCGGGTACGACGAACGCTGTCATGAGCAAGCCGACGAGAACGCGAAGGCGCATAACCATCTGACTGGAGGGTTCGGGAAAGAAACGTCCTGAAAGATACCCTCTAATTCGGTGCGAGCCGACTGGCTCCGTTACCGTACGGCGTCGGGGCTGGTGCGCCCTATGATAATCGTGACGTTGTCCGTCCCACCACCGTCAAGCGCGTCCTGAAGCAATTGCTCGGCAGCTTGCTTGGCGCTGGTCATCGAACCGAGCACCTCGGCGATGCGGGCGTCGCTCACGTGCTTGGTGAGGCCGTCACTACACAGAAGGTGCGCGATGCCCCATTCGGAATCGAGCCGCGTCACCACCGGTGCCGCTTGGTCGCCGCCGAGGGCCGACGAGAGCACGTGGGCGAGACGCGTCTTCTCCGCCGCCGCCTGCGAGAGCACGCCTTGGTCAACCAGATCCTGCGCCACGGTCTGATCACGCGAGACCTGCGTGAGCTTACCATCGCGATACATGTAGTAACGGGAGTCCCCAACCTGCAGCAGGTAGTAGACGGGCCAGACGCCCATGTAGAGCGTGAGCGTTGTCGCCATCGGACGTCCACCGCTGTCCGCGCCAGACTTGGCGCGCACCGCTTCGTGGGCACGGAGTGCGGCCGCCACCAACTCTGCTTCAAAGCGTTCGGTGCCAGACTCCGCCATGTAGTAGCACTTCATGCTCTCGGCGACGTAGGTCATCGCCGCTTCAACGGCGGTGGCACTGGCCTCCTCGCCGCGCTCGAGGCCGCCCACGCCATCGGCGACCATCGCAATGAAGGCGAGTCGGTCCTCGGAGTTCTGGATGGCATCGGCCGGCAGGCTTGTCGAGATCACCTGCACGTGTTTGAGGATAGATCCCAGAAGGAACTGGTCTTCGTTGGCTGGGCGCACCAACCCACGATGGGTGAGCCCATGAACGTCAATCTCAGCGTCTGTCGGCTTACGGTTTGCGACTGGCATTGTTGCACCAGAGATGAGGAGGTGTCCGCTCCAAGTTGTGGAGCGGGACTCCGGACCGCCAGCTACACCGGCTATCTTTTTCCGGATGTCCACCTCGTCCCGGCTCGCGCCACGCTTCGAACTCGCCCTCGAGATCGTCCCGGCCGACATCGACACCCTCGGGCACGTCAACAATGTCGTGTACCTCCGTTGGGCCCAAGACGTCGCCACCGCCCACTGGGTCGCGGCCGCGACGCCGGCACAGCAGGAGGCAATCGCGTGGGTGGCCGTGCGGCACGAAGTTGACTACAAGGTGCCTGCCCTGCCCGCCGATACAATCATCGCATCAACGTGGGTTGGAGAAGCGGACTCCGTGAAATTCGAGCGATTTGTGGAGATCCTGCGGGGGAGCGATCGCAAGGTCTTGGCAGCGGTGCGGACGCTCTGGTGTCCGATCAGTCGCGCGTCTGGGCGCGTGACGCGGGTTGACCCGGCGGTGCGGCGCGTGTTCTCGACGAACGCCTGATGTTAAAGATTGAACTTTTGTAGCACGGAAATGCGCACGGGCTGACAGTTCGTCGTCGCCGCATTGAATCGTGCGCGCACCAGAGCGTCCATCACCGTGCGACCAAACTCACGGTCGTTACTGTCCACGAGTTGGAGGGAGCGCGGATCGATCGTCCCCTCGACAGTCACGTCGTACTTCACGGTGGCTTCAATCCCCGACACTGCGGCGGCCGCGGAGGTGTTGCGTCCG
Source organism: Gemmatimonas sp. (assembly GCA_031414535.1). Classification (GTDB taxonomy): domain Bacteria; phylum Gemmatimonadota; class Gemmatimonadetes; order Gemmatimonadales; family Gemmatimonadaceae; genus Pseudogemmatithrix. The sequence goes on along the minus strand of JANNVQ010000017.1, from coordinate 83,514 downwards.
CCGATGGTGGTTGGCGCGCGTCGCTGAAAGGTCATCTGTAGCGTACCCGGCACCACTTCCACTGGCGTCTGAATCGCCGCGAAGCGAACCATGCCGGGCATCAGCGTCTCCGGCTCCACACCGAAGCGCACGCGCAATGCGAGCGTATCGGCGCTGACACTCGCCGGCAGTAGCGGCAGGTCCGGGCTACCTGGAAGCGGATCGCGCAGCACACTCTCCAGCGAACGGTCAAAGAGTCGGTCGCTTGAAGACGTGGTCGGTTGCAACAGGTCGCTACGACCGCGACGGCGAAGCACAATCACGAACTCTGCCTTATGCGATGAGTCTGGGCGCCAATCGTCCGCCCAGCGTGGAATCTCCGGGAGTGTGCGCTCGCGCACCCGGCGCCACTGCGTGAAGTCCGTGCGCCGCAGGCTCGGCGTCGCCCAACGCAGCGCGATGATACGTGCTGTGCTCGCGAGGAATGTGCTGTCTGCTGTGGCATCACCGAGCGCTGCGACCGTGATGGGATAGCCACCGACGGCGCACTGCGCTTCGGCGCGAGACAGCGGCGCAATCGTCAACAGTCCAATGAGCAACAGCAGTCGGTTCATCATCGGCTCCGATTAGGTGCGCCTGACGAGATATTCGCTCTGCACGAGCCCGTTATTATAGGCTTGCGTACGTACATGACTGAAATTGACGTCGGTTGGCACTGCACCAAACAGCGGCAGTCCGCTGCCGATGATTACCGGTACACGCGTGACAATCAATCGGTCCATCAACCCCGCAGCCAGAAATCGCTGGATGGTAACGCCGCCGTCCACGTAGAGAGATTTCCATCCCCGCGCTTTGCAGAAGTCGAGCACCTCGCGCGGTGAGGCAGACGCTTGATGGACCTTCGACACTAACTCTGGCGCAACGCTCACGCCCTGCGTTGATAGTACCAACACCGGCTTTGTGTAGTGCCAGCCACCGAATGTGAGCACTAACTCGTAGGTGTTGCGACCCATCACGATGGCGTCCACCGACTCAATGAACTCGTTGTAGCCGTAGTCGTCTCCGCCCTCTTCGGGCACGGGTAGCCAATCGATGGCGCCGTCTGGGCGCGCGATGTAGCCGTCGAGGGATGTTGCGATGAAGGCTGTGCAGATCATTTGACTAATGACGGAAGGAAACGGCCTCGAGGCAGGCTCAGTACACGCGCTCTAGCGTATCGATTCGATCGAAGTCCCGATCGTAGCTCAGCACACGGCGCACGCCGTGACGTTGCATAACCGCAACGTGCAGCGCATCTCGTGACGAGAACCCAGGATGCGCCCGAAGCACCGCATGCGCGCGCTCGACATCCATCGCTTCGATTGGATACACCTCGTCAACCAGTCCCTTCAGCACATCGAGCGCCGGTTGCACCGCGTGCAAAGCCCGTCGGTGCGTGTACAGATGCAGCAACTCCTGCATTACCTCGGCGCTCGTCACCATCTTCTCGCCACCTCGCACTAGGCGGTCTACCACGGCGACCGTGCTCTCCCGGTGGGGCTGCGACGCGCCGACCAGATACACCGGCACGTTGGAGTCGACGAAGATCATGCTTGCTCGCCGAAGCGGCCACGCTCGATGTCGGAAAGAATCTCCCCGATGTCGCCGGACGTATACGAGTGCCGTGAAGCCTCACGAAGTACCGCTAGCTTGCGGTCCACTTCATAGCGGGGCTCGTCGCGCCGAGCGGCACGCAATGCCTGACGCACCCATTCCGCCACCGTCATGCGGTGCCGGCGCGCGATGCGACGAATTTCGGCGAACTCGGAGTCGTCGAGGAGGACCTGAAGGCGCTGCGTCATTGGCAGTATCATATATTACTCATGGTGATGAGTCAAGCTTCGATCACAGGACGAAGTGTTCGTCCGCCGAGGATATCTGACACGCGCTAGGTCGCCCCATCCAAATCACGCCGCGGAATGCGAAAGCGGGCCGATCCCGAAGGACCGGCCCGCTTTGCACTGATGCCGCTAGCGACTAATCAGCCGCACTCCGAGAAGCCACACACGTGGCACTTCGCGCAGCCCTCGGCGAACTCCAACTGCGAGCCGCAATCCGGGCAGGTCCCGATGAACGAATCGCCGCTGCTCACCGGCTCAAAGGCCATCTGCGTGTTCCCGGCAGTCGCCGGCATCGTCTTCATGACCGGGGCCGCGGGCGACGCCAGCGTCTCGGCCGTAGTCAGCAACTCCTGCTGCACACCATTCTTGGTGCGCATCCAATCCTCGAGCGCGAGACCAATCGCGTCCGGCACAGAGAGCACCTTGTTCGGACCGAGGCCCACGGCGCGGTCGGAGGAGATGCCGCGCAGCTGACGGTGCACCTGCTGGATCGGGATGCCCGAGCGCAGCGCAAGTGACACGAGGCGACCCATCGCTTCGGCGTCGGCCATGGCAGAACCGCCAGCCTTGCCGAGGTTGATGAAGACTTCGAAGGGCTGGCCCTTATCGTCCTCGGTGATGTGCACGAACATCGTGCCGAGCGGCGTCTCCTTACGGATGGCCGTGGACTTGAGGACGTCCGGACGCGAGCGCTTCTGACGGCGCTGGAGGGTTTCGGCCTCGGCATCGAACAGCAGGCGCTGCAAGCGATCGTTGGACGCCTGCACTTCGGCGAGGCGCTCGTTCAAGTCCGCGAGCTCCTGACGCGAAGCGGCGTCTTCGACCTTGCCGTCACGCTTGGCGGCAGCGTCGGCGGTGGCACCGGTGGAGAGCACCTGGCCATCGCGCGAACCGTCACGGTACACGGTGACGCCCTTGCACCTCATCTCATAGGCGAGCTCGTAAATCTTCTTCACATCCTCGCGTGTAGCGGCGTGCGAGAAGTTCGTGGTCTTGGAGATGGCAGAGTCGCAGTGATCCTGGAACGCTGCCTGCATCTTGATGTGCCACTCGGGGGCGATGTTGTTCGCAGTGGCGAACACCTGCTGCCACTTCACCGGCACCTCGCTGTGGATCACCGAGCCGGTCTTGGCGATGCGCTCCATGAGCGCGTCGGAGTACCAGCCTTCCTTCTTGGCAATGGCAATGAAGTCCTCGTTCACATCGGGCATCATCACGCCGGCCTGATTGCGCATGAAGGCCACGGCGAAGAGCGGCTCTAAACCAGACGAGCAGCCGGCGATGATGGAGATGGTGCCGGTTGGTGCGACGGTGGTGACGTTGCAATTGCGGAGCTTCATCTCTGGGCGGAGACGGTTGCCGCTCTCGTCACGAGCGGCGGTGGCATCCGGGCCCCAGATGGACTGTGCCCACTCGGGGAACGCGCCACGCTCTTCGGCGAGCTGCGCCGAGGCCTTCTTGCCCTCGACGTCCACGTACTCCATCACCTTGCGGCCGAACTCCACGCCTTCCGGCGAATCGTACACGACGCCGAGGCGGATGAGCGCGTCGGCGAAGCCCATCACGCCCAAGCCGATGCGGCGGATGCGCTTGGAGAGCGAGTCAATCTCCGGCAGCGGATACTTGTTGGCGTCAATGACGTTGTCGAGGAAACGCGTGGAGAGGTGGATGTCCTTGGCGAAGGACTTCCAATCCATCTTGCCGTCGTTCACATAGTAGCCAACGTTGATCGAGCCGAGATTGCAGACGTCGTAGGCCAGCAGCGGCTGCTCGCCGCAGGGGTTGGTGGCTTCGTAGGCGCCGAGGTGTGGCACCGGATTGTACTTGTTGGCTTCGTCAATGAAGAACACGCCCGGCTCACCGGTGCGCCACGCGCCTTCGATCATCTTATCCCAGACTTCCTGGGCGTTCATCTGACCGACCACCTTCTTGGTGGACGGATCAATGAGATCGTAGTCGCCGCCGGCCTTCAACGCCTCCATGTACTTCGTCGTGATGGCGACGGAGATGTTGAAGTTGGTGATTTTCGTGAGGTCTTCCTTGGACGTGATGAACTCCATCACATCGGGATGGTCCACGCGCAGGATGCCCATGTTGGCGCCGCGACGGGTGCCGCCCTGCTTCACCGCATCCGTGGATGCGTCGTAGAGCTCCATGAAGGAGATGGGGCCGCTCGCCACACCAGTGGTAGAGCGCACCATCGCCCCGCGGCCACGCAGGCGCGAGAACGAGAAGCCCGTACCACCACCCGACTGATGAATGAGCGCCATCGAGCGCAGCGTGTCGTAGATGCCGCTCGTTCCATTGGAGAGCGCATCGTCTACCGGCAGCACGAAGCAGGCAGAGAGCTGGCCAAGCGGACGGCCGGCGTTCATCAGCGTGGGAGAGTTCGGCTCAAAGCGACGCTGCGTCATCAGTTCATAGAACTGATTCGCGGTCTTCTCAATCTGCTTGTCCGTGGCCCCATACTTCCGGTCCGCCTCGGCGATGGTCGTCGCGACGCGCCAGAACATATCCTCGGGCGTCTCGATCGGCTTGCCGGTCTTGTCCTTCACCAGATAGCGCTTCTCAAGAACGGTGCGGGCGTTCTGCGAGAGCGTCGCTGGCGTGGCGGGCGGGTTGGCGGGGAGCGGCATCGGTACTTCTCCAACGAAGGGTATTGGGCCAAACCTGAGTGAATCCGGCAATGCCCATTGAGGGACTGTCCGGCTCAGGGGATCGAGAGGGGTCCAAGCTAGCTCGCACGAGAAACCGCGCAAGCAGATTGTAACCTCTGAGAGGATAAGGACTTATACGACTGGCATCACGAAATGGTCACGAGGGTAAGCTTTTCCACGCTACTGTCGGTGGCCTTTGTACCACGAGTCCTACGACAGCGTAGCGACACTTCACCGGCGATCATTCCAAGCAGCTAACACCTTATAAATCAACTACTTAGAATATTTGTTCCCACACGACGATTCGGGGGCCGTTCGTGAAGGGAGGTCAACGTACCCCAGACCTTTTCACACCGCTAGTCCCTTGTTTTTTGCTCGCAGTCACTAATGCGACGGCGCCACGCGGCGAGACGTCACGCCTTCGCTCGTAACACTCTGGCCGACAGGTTCACCACGAAGGCACGGAGGGCTCTGCGCGAGAGCTAACATCAGCGCTCCCCCCAAGGGTCATAGACTTTAGGGAGCGCGATAAACGACAGACTCGAAAGAGACCCTTCGTGCCTTCGTGGTGAATGCGGTATTCACTCTCGTGCGCGATACAGCTCCTTCAGGCCCACGTACGTGAGGTACCCGCGCCGCACGCGCTCGCGCTGCTCATCGCTCAGGGGCCGCAGCACCTTCGCCGGCACGCCTACCACCAGCGAATGGGGCGGAATCACCTGCGCTTCGCCCACGACGGCACCGGCAGCGATCAGAGCGCCCGCGCCAACGATCGCGCCATTGAGAACAATGGCGCCAATGCCGATGAGCGCTCCATCCTCAATCGTGCAACCGTGCACCACGGCGCGATGCCCGATCGTCACCCGCGCGCCGATGCGCAGCGGGAACCCCGGGTCGCAGTGAAGCACCGCGCCATCCTGTACATTGGTCTCGGCGCCGATGCTGACGCTGTCGCGGTCAGCGCGAATCACCGCGCCCGGCCACACGCTCACGTCAGCGCCCAACGTCGCCTCTCCTAGCACCGTAGCCGATGGATGAATCCACGCTGAGGGCGGAACAACGGGAGATTTGCCGACACCGGGCGCGTGGACTGGTTCTCGAGATTCCATAAGATATCGTAGTACCCTCGCCTCCTCTGCGCCCACTCCGTATATTCGCCACGCGGTCCCCTTTTGCCCCGTGAATGTGATTCGTTGCACGTTTTGTGGCCGAGATAATGACCCCGCATCCAAGTTCTGCCTCGACTGCGGCAAGCCCGTCGTGGCGAGCGGGGCGCGCATCATACCCGTGCCCGCCGCGGCGCAGACGGGCGAAGGCGGAGGCTTCGGCGTGCCGAATACACGAGTGTCCGCCAAAGTCGCTTCGACGGCTCCAGTGAAGACGCCCTGCCGCTACTGCCAGACGCACATTGACCCCTCGCTCCCGTTCTGCCCCAAGTGCGGTGCGCGCGTCGCGACGGAGAACGGGCCGCCGAAGACCGCCGCGGTCTGCGCGTCGTGCAGCAACCCGGTGGCCCCGGGCGTAGACGTCTTCTGCGCACGCTGCGGCGCGCGCGTGACCTCCTCCAGTGAACCGCCAGCCGCAACGACGCCGCCCTTGGGCACCGCGGTGTTTTCCGCGCGGAATGCGGTCAGCGGGCCAAAGATTGCGGTGCTCGACAGCGCCGGACAGGTCTCGCGCACGGTCACCATGGACGCGGCCGAATCCACCATTGGCCGTGCTGACGGGGATCTGCGCTTCGGCGACGACGTCTATATGAGCCCCGTGCATGCGCAGCTTTCGTTCCGCGACGGGCAGCTCTTTTTGCGCGACCTTGGCTCACGCAATGGCACCTGGCTCTACGCCACGGAGCCGTACAAGCTCCAGGACGGTGATTCCATCCTCGTGGGCTCGCAGATCATTCGCTTCAGGCGGCTTGGCTATCCAGGCCCCAATCCGCCCGAAGCCGACGCCACGCGGCGACTCGGGTCTGCGGTACCAAGCGCCGACGTCGCCGTGTTGCAGCAGTTGCGGGCGGACGGCTCGGCTCGCGACTCCTGCCACCTCTCACCCGCTCGTTCGGTGGTCGTGGGCCGCAGCGAGGGCGACTGGCTGTTTCCCTATGATCAGACCATGAGTGGACGGCACGCCGAGATTCGCAGCGAAGACCTCGAGTTTATTGTTCTCGATCTCGGAAGCCGCAACGGCATCGCGGTTGCGGTGCGCGGTGAACGTCCCGTGAAGGCCGGCCAGCGCATCCTGCTGGGCGACCAGACCCTCCGTGTGGAGAGCTTGTGAGCGACCAGAAAGTCTGTCCCACCTGCGGCACTGAGTATCCACTGAGCGAACGCTTCTGTCCGCGCGACGGGACGGCACTTCGCTCGGCGGCCGGTCAGGGTGACCTCCTCGGCACCATCGTGGCGGATCGCTACCACATTATCAAGAAGTTGGGCGAGGGCGGCATGGGCGCCGTGTATCTCGCCGAGCACGTGAAGATGGGTCGCAAGAGCGCGCTCAAGGTGATGCACCCGGGCATGAACTCCGATCCGGACGCGATTGCGCGCTTCAACCGCGAAGCGTCCAATGCATCGCGGCTCTCGCATCCGAACATCTGCGGCATCTATGACTTTGGCGAGACGCCGGATGGCCTGATCTACCTCGCGATGGAGTTCATCGAGGGCCAGGCGCTCGCAGACATCATCGAGAAGGGCGGCCCGATGGCGCCGCGGCGCGCGGGCAGCATCGTGCACCAGACCGGCGATGCCCTGCAGCTCGCTCACGATGCCGGCATCGTGCATCGCGATCTGAAGCCCGACAACATCATGGTCGCCAAGAGCCGTGATGGCTCGGATCTTGTAAAGGTGGTGGACTTCGGGATCGCCAAGGCCAGTTCGAGTGACGCGCAGAAGGTGACCAAGACGGGCCTCGTGGTTGGCACACCGGAGTACATGAGCCCAGAGCAGCTGGCCGGCGACAAACTCGATGGCCGCAGCGACATCTATTCGTTGGGCTTGGTGGCCTTCAATTGCCTGACGGGCAAGTTGCCCTTCCCGAGCGAGACGGCGCAGGAGGCGATGATCATGCGCCTCACGGATCGGCCGCGCACGCTGGCGGAGATTCGTCCTGAAGTCGAGTGGCCGGAGCAGTTGCAGTCCGTGATGGATCGGGCGCTCGCCCGCGACGCGGAAGAGCGCTACAAGAGCGCGGCGCAGTTTGGGCGTGACTTCGCTGCCGCCACGCAAGAAATGCCAGCCAGCGCCTCCGAAGGCGCCACGATGGTGATTGGCGCCGCTAAGGTCACCGCGAACACCGCGAAGACTGCGCAGGTTGCGGCGCCGCCCGCGACGCGCGTGGCTGGCGGTGCGGGACGCCCCGCGTCTCCTGCAAAGGGATCGGCAGCAGCCGTCGACACGCCAGCCAAGAAGTCTTCGATGGTGCCGCTCGTCGGCGGCCTCGCGGCCGCGGCCGTGATTGGATTCTTCGGCTACCAGCAGATGAATGGCAAGGGAGCGGAGACCCCGCCGGCGGACTCCTCGGTGACGCAGCTCTCCGGTGTAGCGAGCAACGATACCAGCGCCAACTCTCAGACCTACCAGCGCCCCTTGCCGAATGACGGCTCGTCAGCGCAAATGCCGACAACCAGTCCGGGGACCGCGCCTCGTCCGGCGGGGAATCAAACCGCGAATCAGCCGGCGGGCACACAACCGCGTCCGACCGGGAACACATCCCAGCCGACGACGCCGCAACCTGCGGCGACGACTCCTGCGACAAACGTGCCGGCTACAACGCCCGCAACGACGCCCGCCTCTACACCCTCCTCGTCCACGGCTCGCACGAGGCTGACGGCCATGCAGCGCGAGCTTCAGCTCGATGCGGTCACCGCAGCCGATGCGACGCGTGTCCTCCGGGAGTCGGCCGCCATGCGAACCGGGCTCAGCGGCGTCGATCTTGGTGAGTGGCATTTCACACAGTTGCTGGCCTACCTCGTGCTCGAAGACACCGAACGTGGGTGCCCGGCGGCCCGTGCAACGGCTCAAGCCTTCCCGGCAGGCCACCCCAAGGGCACGTTCGGCGACGACTTTGCCAAGCAGTACTGCCAGTGATGCGCATCACACTCTCTTTGACACAACCCTCGCGGGCGGGCCGTCGTAGGCTTATCGTCTCCGCACGCAGTCTTCCTTCACTTTTCGCACCGCTCTCGTGACGGGTACTCCTAATCCCCACGGCACTGTCATTGTCCACGTCTTCGGACGCACGGACGTCGGTCGCACGCGCGAGCACAATGAGGACACCTTCGCGGTCGCAGACCTGACCACGTTCAACGCGTCACTGCAGCCGGAAGTCCGCACGCACACCTGTGGCGAGCGCGGATCTTTCTTCATGGTGGCCGACGGGATGGGCGGCGCGGCAGCAGGCGAAGTGGCCAGCTCCATGGCGGTCGAGACCATCCTCGGCGAGATGAAGACGCGCTGGAGCACTTCACGATCTGCGGACGCCGAGACCTTCGCGCGCGCGCTCAAGGCCTCGACCGAGACCGCGAACTCCAAGATTCACGGCTACGCTGCTACGCACCCCGAGAATCGTGGCATGGGCACGACGGCCACCATCGCCGGCCTGCTCGGCGACACGCTCTTCCTCTGCCAGGTGGGTGACTCGCGCGGCTACATCGTGCGCGACGGGCACGCCATCCAGATTACCAAGGACCAGTCCTTGATGCAGAAGCTGATTGAGGCCGGCGAAATGACGCCCGAGGAAGCCGAGGTGAGCGAGCGCCGCAACATCATCCTGCAGGCCTTGGGGCCCGAGCCAAAGATCAAGGTGGACCTCACCTCCCAGCAGGTCATGCGTGGGGACGTGCTCATTCTCTGCTCCGATGGACTCTCGGGCCAGGTTCGCACCAACGAGATTGCGGACGTCGTGCGCACCGAGTCGGATTTGGTCAACGTCTGCAAGCGCCTCATTGACCTCGCCAACGAAGCCGGTGGTCCAGACAACATCACCGTGGTCGCCGCGCGCTTCGAGGGTGAAGGTCTCGCCGCGGCGGGTGCGGAGACACTCGCGCACCGCGTGTATCGTGGCTCGTCCGAGCGGCCAACTGTTCCGCTTGACCGCAGTTCGATTCCACAGCTGAGCGCCATCGTGGACGAGCAGAACGGGATTCCGACGCTCGAGACTCCCGCGGTGCAGCCGGAGAAGATGATTGTTGGCAAGGCTGGGGACGGCCCCACGGTGGAGATCGCACCGTCCGTGCGCGCCAAATTGCCTGAGCCGCCGCCGCCGGGCGGTCGCATTCCGGCGAGCACACTTCGCGTCTACTTCGGCGCCCTGGCAGTCCTCGTTGCGATCGTTGCCATTTTCGTGTGGACACGCCGCGGCTGATGGCCGTCGAATTCCGCATCACTAGGGGAGCCCGCGCGGGTGCCCGTGAGCGCTTTGAGAAGTCCATCATCGCCATTGGGCGACACCCCATCAACGACCTGCGCTTTGATGCAGAGCGCGACTTGGACGTGTCGTCGCGGCACGCCGAGTTGCGCATCGTCGGTGAGCGTCACATGCTCGTGGACCTTGGCTCCACGAACGGCACGTTTGTAAACGGCCAGCACGTTGACGGTGAACGGGCGCTCTTTGACGGCGACGTCATCACCTTCGGTGACGACGGGCCGCAGGTTGAGTTCCACATCGTCAACGAGTCGTCGGCGCCTTCGCCGGGAGTGAAGGCCACGATGCAGCGGCCTTCGAGTGCGGTCAAGAAGCCCAACACGGAAGTGCGTATCGCGATGGCCGTGGAAAAGCAGACGGGCGCGCTCAAGCGCCTCGTGCTTGGACTCGCGGGCGTCGTGATCATCGGTGCCCTCGTTGCGGTCTGGATCACGCGCAAGAGCGCCGAGGAGACTCGCGCCCAGCTGGCCTCGCTCATTGCCGCGAACGATTCCCTCTCGCGCACGCTGGAATCTCGCTTGAGCGGCACGAACATCGCCGATGCTTCGCTGTCGGCCGCACGAGCCGAAAACGAGCGTCTGGCCCGCGAGCTTCGCACGCAGCAGGAGCGTGGCGGCGATGTGTCCGCCGCCGCCGCACGCGTGCGAGATGCGCAGGTCCGCACGACGGCCCTCGCAGGGATGGACTATCAATCCATCGCGAAGGCCAACCAGAAGGCGATTGCGTTCTTGATTGTGGAGTTTCCGGATTCGTCAAGAATGACGGGTACCGGCTTCAACGTCCTGCCGAGCGGACTCATCGTCACCAATCGACACGTGGTGCAGCAGCCCAATGGCACGCGTGCGCAGCGCATCGGGGTGGCATTCGACAGCACCAGCGGCGAGTGGAAGCGTGCATCAATCGAAGTCGTGAGCGAGACAGACGAACTGGCGTTTCTCCGCATCACCTCGCCGGGCACCTATCCCGTGGTCGTGGGCGTCGATCGCACGGGAGCATACGCGACGACTGGGGCAGCGGTGGCGATTCTCGGGTACCCACTTGGCACTGGGACGGCGGGCATGAACGGCAGCATCAACACGCTTCGACCCTCCGCCACGCTTAGCGTGGGCACCGTGAGCAAGCGCGTGGATGGCACGCTGCAGTTGGATGCCTTTGCGGCGCAGGGCTCCAGCGGATCGCCCGTGTTTGATGCCCGCGGGATTGTAGTTGGCGTGATCTACGGAGGCGCCACGGAGAGTGGCGGCCGCATCGTCTACGCCGTGCCCGTCGAGCGCCTGGCCGCCCAGCTGCCCGCGGACGCGCGGTCAATCCTGCGCTGATTACGGCAGAAGCGGCCGAGCTGGCCGCGGGGTTTGCGTGCGCTGTTGCTCGCGAGCGATGCGCTCCATATCAAACAACGCGCGGAATGACTCGTGCACCAAGCCTTCAAGTCGCGAAGACTGCGCGTGAGCCGGGAGGGGCGTGTTCACCACGCGCACGGCCGTGCCACCGCCGGGCAGCTTGAGGTCGCGAAGGCTTACGAGACGCATCACTGAGTCCGCCTGCATGGGGACCAGCGAGATGGACACAATCACATCTGCGTTCAATTGCTCGCGCACCGCATCCACGGTGCGCGTGCGCGCGAGCACCGCGACCACGGAGTCCCGGGGCACCGCTACATAGCGCGGGTGGTCGTCGAAGGCCTGCTGGAGTGAATCGGCAATCTGAAGGGCCGCCGCATTGAGATCGGGGCGGGAGCGCGAGGGGCGCGGCAAGGCGATGACGACGCGCCGCGGCCCACGCGGAGGCAGTGGAGCCGTGCGCGAGGCTATCTGGGCCTGACGCTCTGCTTCGACGGATAGCGCTGGGGCCTGCTGCGCCGCTCCGGCGACGATTGTCACGTGGCGCATCATGGAATCCATCACCGTGCGTTGAATCTGCCGACGAATGGAATCGGCCATCATCGCGAGCGCGGCGGCATCACTGGGCGCCGCGGCCGGGGTGGCGGGACGCCGCGATATCCGGTCCGACACCGCTTTGGCAATGGCGACCGAATCCTCGCGCGTGAGCATCGCCGTCGCTGGCGCGAGCGCCTGCAGGGACTCCGCCGCCGCCAGCGAATCACGCATCTGCGTAAATACGACCTCTTCGCCGCGACGCTGTCCCATCAACCAGGCCGCAGTCACCATCAGGATGCCGGCGGCCGCGACGGCCATGATGCGCCCCTTGGACGGCGCCGACATCGCATGCATGGCCAGTGTCTCGCCCGAGCTGGAAGACATCGCGTCCAGCGCGTCCACGACTTCGGCCGCACTCGACGGCCGATCAGAGGGAATCTTCTGCAGCAGGCGCGCAATCAAGGCACGCAGGGCGAGCGGCACGTCGGCGCGCGACTTTTCCACCGGCTCAGGCTCACGCGTGAGTTGCGCGGCCATCGTCTGCTGCGGCGAGGCCTCCTTAAACGGCACCTTGCCCGTGAGCAATTCGTAGGCGAGCAAGCCCAGCGCGTACAGATCCATGCGATGATCAGCCGCAGGGTCGGCGGCAATCTGCTCCGGCGCCATGTACGCCGGCGTGCCGATTGCCATGCCGGCGCTGGTGTAGCCGCTCTGCGGCATCGCGGCAGAAATGGCCTTGCTCACGCCAAAGTCCGTGACGAGGGCGTGAGCGCCCTGCATGAGCACATTGCCAGGCTTGATGTCGCGATGAATCACGCCGAGCCCGTGAGCGTAGTCGAGCGCTTCGGCAACCTCGCGCATAATGCGTAGCACGTCGCGCACAGCAATGACCTGGCCCGTGGCGAGCAACTCACGCAGCGACTCACCGTGGATGTACGGCATGGTGTACCAGATGAGCGCGCCCTGCTCGCCTGCGCTCAACAGCGGCACGATGTGCGGATGTTGTAGCTGCGCCACGACCTGGATTTCGCGGCGAAAGCGCTCGTGGTTCACACCAGCCGCGAGTTCGGGCGGCAACACCTTCACCACGACCTTGCGACCGAGCGCCGTATCCGTTGCCACAAACACGCGGCTCATGCCTCCGCCCGTCAGCTCCCGCTCGAGCGTGTAGCTCGGAGCGAGTGAAGCTTGCAGTTGGGCGGTGAAATCGGACACGGATGGGATAGGGTTAGTGGATAGTGTACCTACGGGATGGGGGGCCCGCGAGGTTCGCTTTTACGCAATTCGTCTAGCGACCGCTTCCTGCATCGCTCGGTCGGCGCCCCAAGCACAAATCACGTTCGGCACTTCTGGAATCTCCGCGGCAAGCGAAGGCGGCCCTAGGATCAGCGCCACCACCGAGCGCCGAACCGTGCGAGCCTCCGCCACAACCTGTGCCACTCGCTGGCGCGTATTCGGTGAGTATCCAGCCCGCGCGCGACCAGGGCTCGGGGCACCGCGAATCACGATGCACACCGCGCCGCGCCCCTCGTCGGTTGGGCCCACGACCACTCGGGGCCCCAAGCCCACGGCGCGCAGCGTTGCAAGAAACGGCGCAAAGTCCGATTCCCGCGCGGCGCCGCTCACATCGTCATCTACAAGTATGACGTCCACAACGGGTCCAATGTTTGCAAAGACGCCGCGAGGCGCGTGAATCACGGTATCGCTCACCTGACGAGCCCAGAGCACGTCGTCCAGCGTTGGCTCTCTCCCGTGCTCGGCACGTCCCCATGCGGCCCAGAAATCGCGCCGTGAGGCACTGGCCTCGAGCCGAGTGATGTCCAGAAGGCCCGCGTCCAGTGCGCGCTCCACTCGCTCAATCACCAAGTCCACATTCTGCGGTGCGAGAATCAAATCACAGCCTGCATCGAGCATTGCAGTGGCAGCAAGACCCTCGTCGCCAACGATACGTGCGCCGCCCACGGCCGGCGGTGGCCCCACGATGAGACCTTCGTACTGCAGCTCATCGCGTAGCAGCTCCTGCAGAATGACGCGTGACCAGGCGGCGCCTGCTCCACTTGTGTCGAGTTTTGAGTACGACACCGTAGACACGAGGACCGTTGCCACGCCAGCGTCTACCGCGGCACGAAACGGTACAAGGTCAGTGCCCCACAGCCCGGCTCCCGGCGCACTCACGATTACTTCACCGAGCGTAGGATCCTCGAGCGCGCGACCTTCGCCGGGTAAGTGCATGGCAGTCGCGAGCACACCCTCGGCTTGGCAGGCGTCTATCCACGCCACCAGCCACTCCGCGACCTTCTGCGCGTCATGATGCAGCGCGCGCGCGCCGATGAACGGGTTGGCCGGTTCCACCGCGAGATCTGCCGATGGTGCGAGCGCCCAGTTCACACCAGCGCCGCGCAGTTCGCGCGCGGTGAGCCGTGCCGCACGGCGTAGGACATCCTCGTCGTGGAGTGCGCCGAGCGCGGCGAACGGCGGCAAACCGGTGCACCCGTCAATCGCCGCCCCGGCGCCGCGTTCCGCCGGCGCCGCGATGAGCAGAGGATGCCGCGACGCGCGCTGCAGCACGGCGGCGAGTTCGGCCACCTGTGCGCGCGGACCATTCGCGATGAGGAAGCCGCCGACGCCAATCTCGAGGGCGTCGTCCACCAACCCCTGCATATGCGTGTACCCGTGCTGCGGATCCCAGCGCAACTCAGGAATGAGCAGCGCGCCGAGTGGCTGGCTCACGCGGGGTAGAGCGCGCCGAGAATGCGCGGGCCCCGAGCGCCAGTTGCCGACGGAACGTTGCCAGAGCGGCGATGCAGATGCAGCCATCCTAAAAAGGCAAAGGCCACGGCCTCCTTGGCATCACCGTCGAAGTACACCTCGCCGAAGGGCCGCACGATACGCGGCGACAACACCATCGCGATGGCTTCGCGCAGAGCCGGGTTGCGTGCGCCCCCGCCGGAGAGCAACACGTCGCCGAGCTCCTGTGGCACGAAGTTCTGTACCGCCTTCCCGATGCTGCGTGCAGTGAACCAGACGGCCGTGGCGATGACATCCTCGTCGCTGCAGCCCGGACGCTCCGCGCGGCACTGGGCGACGAACTCCGCGATGTAGGACGTGGAATACCGCTCACGACCCGTGCTCTTTGGCGGCGCAACGTCAAACCATGCATCACTGAGGCGTGACTCAATGACCGATTCAATCGCGCGGCCTTTCAGTGCGAGTGCGCCATCCCGGTCGAAACTGAGTCCGGGACGCAGCAAGCGAACGGCACCGTCCACGATGCAGACGCCGGGGCCGGTATCGAAGGCACGTACTGCCGTCAGATCCGGCGCCGCCGCTGTAAGCGGAGGGAGCAGGGTCAGATTACCAATGCCACCCAGGTTCTGCAGCAGACGCCAGCTGTCAGGCCGCGCGAAGAGCAGTGCGTCGGCGATGGGCACGAGCGGAGCGCCCTGCCCGCCCGCCGCGACGTCACGCACGCGAAAGTCCGCAATGACGTCTACGCCCGTGCGTTCGGCGATGACGGCTGGCTGACCGAACTGCCAAGTACCGTGGGGGGCTGCGTGCCACAGCGTATGCCCGTGCGAGGCGATGGCGCGAATATCCGCGCGCGCCACGCCACACTCCGCGATAGCGGCAACAGCGGCGTCGGCGAGCCACGCGCCCAGCGCGAAGTCGAGCCTCGTGTACTCGGCGGGCGTCGCGCCTTGCATCGCTGCGGCGAGGCGGGCACGCTGGCCACCGGTGTACGGACGCTCAACGTGGGCGAGTAGCTCCGGATGCACACGGCCCTGCTCGTCCTCGGTAAAGCGCGCAGCGACGGCCGTGATGCCATCGAGGGAAGTGCCCGACATCAGACCAACGAGCACATCACCGCTCATAGCGGTCCCACCGGCGGCGGTGCATCCGCGATGACGCGACGAATGACGCCACCAACCGCATCGAGCCGGGCACGCGCAGTGCTGGCATCGAGGCTAAGCTTGTGCATGACGATGGCGAGCTTCACGCTCCCATCGGCGCGCGCAAGCAAGCTGCGCGCCGCGTCACGCGGCACGTCGCAGGTGGTGATGACCAGACGCTCCGCCCGATCCCGCAGTTTGTCGTTGGTCGCGCGTAGATCCACCATCAAGTTGCCGTAGGTCTTGCCGATGCGCACCATCGCGCCGGTGGTGATGGTGTTGAGCACGAGCTTCGTCGCCGTGCCCGCCTTCAAACGCGTAGAGCCAGTCACCACCTCGGGGCCGGTGATGGGAAGGATGGCTACTTCTACGCTGGCCAGCAGCTCTGCCGGCGGCGGCGAACAGGCGAGGATGATGGGATGCGCTCCGAGCGTCGCGGCGTGTGCGAGGGCAGCGCGCACGTAGGGTGTGGTACCGCTCGCCGCGATACCAATGAGCACATCGCCGCGCGACACGCCGGCGGCGGTGAGGTCCTCGCGGGCGCCGTCGGGGCGATCCTCTGCGCCTTCCTGTGCCTGCGTCAGTGCTGCAACGCCACCGGCGATGATGCCCTGCACCATCGCCGGGTCGCTACCGAAGGTCGGCGGGCACTCGGCGGCATCGAGAACGCCGAGTCGGCCGGAGGTGCCAGCACCAACGTAGAACAGGCGGTGTCCTTCGCGGAATGCGCCCTCAACCAGAGCAATGGCTCGTGCGATGGGCTCGCGCTGCGTGGCCACGGCGTCGGCGACGCTACGGTCCTCAGCGTTCATCAAATCCACGATCTCGAGCACGGAGGCGAGATCGATGTCGGCGCTGCGGGGGTTGCGGCGCTCGGTGATGCGCGGATCGAGCAAGACGGATGACGGATGACGGATGAAACGGCACTTGGGTGCCGAGCCGAGGACACTCGGGATAAGTTACTTCTCGTGACCACCTCTCGCACTGCTAGGCGTGGGTTCTCCGCTGCCCTTGTCGGATTCGCGCTCCTCGCGCTTTGTGCCTCGCGTCCGCTCGAGGCGCAGCTTATTAAGGTGCCGTCGAGCGACGAATCATCGCTACCCATTTTCGTGCACGCCTCGGCGGGCTACTTCCTCACGCAGAATCGCTTTGACGGACAGAGCGGCCAGCCGTGGTTCCTCGGTGATGGCTGGCAGTACCGAGTCGGCGCCGATGTGGGAGCGGGGATCGGCACGATTGGCGTTGCCGCAAGCTTTGCCAGGGTACCCATCCAGCGTGGAAACGCCACAAGCTCCGTAGGCGACATTCAACAACGCCAATTCTTGGGGACGTTTCGCTCGCCGCAGCCGCGCGGCTTTGGGCAGGTGATTGAGGTGGGCGTTGGTCTCTCGCAGTGGCTCAACTATTCAGGCACCGACATCCTCAGCGACGATGAAGCCAAGCCTCGCAACGCCTTGGCTTTCGTGCTCGGCTATGGTCTCTCCATTCCGTTGGGCAAGCGTGCCACGGTGTCGCTGGCGCAGGACTACGCGACGGTGATTGGATCGGGCAAGGGGCTTCCGCCTGGGACGCGCCGGGCCCAAGAGCAGTACACCACACGAATCGGCCTGCGTTGGCAGGCTTTGGGAGTGCGCGAATGATGCGTCGTCCGGTTGGGCTCGTGCTGCTTGCCTCGCTTGCGATTGTCGCGTGTCGCCCGAGTGCGACAGCGGGCGACGCACGGCTCAGCGGCACCTTCGCCGGTGGATGGCGCTTTCCTGAACTGCAGGCGCCAGTTGTTGGCAACGACGCGATGATTTCCAGCAACAGCGCCCTCGCGAGTGCGGCTGGTGTTGAGATTCTCAAAGCTGGTGGAAACGCGGTGGACGCGGCCGTCGCGGTCGGATTTTCATTGGCGGTGACTTTCCCATTTGCCGGCAACATCGGTGGCGGCGGCTTCATGGTCATCCGCATGTCCGATGGCCGCACGGGCACACTGGACTACCGCGAGGTCGCCCCGCTTGCGGCGACACGCAACATGTATGTGGACTCCACGGGAAAACTGACCGGCCGTCAACTCACGGGACACCTCGCCTCTGGTGTGCCAGGTGCCGTGGCGGGCATGCACGAAGCGCTCCAGAAGTACGGCACCAAGACGCTCGCCGAAGTGATGGCGCCAGCCATTCGCCTCGCGCGTGAAGGCTTTGCCGTGGACAGCAATTTGTATCGGTCGCTGCGTGGCGCTCAGCAACGGCTCTGTGCGTACGAAGGCTGCTCCACCTTTTACCCAAACGGTACCGCGCCAGCACCGGGCACGACGCTTGTGCAACCGGACCTCGCTCGTTCGCTGCAGCTGATTGCCGAGCAAGGGCCGAAGGCCTTTTACGATGGGCCCGTGGCTGAAGTGCTGGTGGCAGAGGTGCAGCGCGGAGCGGGCATCATCACTCGCGAGGATTTGCGACGGTACGAGCCGCGCTGGCGTGAGCCCGTGGTGTCCACGTATCGAGGGTACACCCTCATCACCATGCCGCCGGCGAGCTCAGGCGGTATCACGATGACGGAGACCTTCAATATTCTCGAGAAGTTCGCGCCGCTCCCTCCATTTGGTAGCCCGGAGTACATGCATCTGCTCTCTGAGGCGTTTCGCCGGGCGTTTATGGATCGCAATGCAAAACTGGCGGACCCTGACTTCGTACCCGTGCCGCGTGCGCAACTCGTCTCGAAGGCATACGCAGATACGCTCGCCTCGACAATCAACCGCCGTCGGGCCACCCGCACACCACAGTTTGAGACGGGCGCCGAGCCCGACCACACAACGCATTACTCCGTCGTGGATGCCATGGGCAATGCCGTGGCAACCACGACCACCCTCAACGGAGGGTACGGCAGCGCGGTATGGGTGCGCGATGGTGGGTTCTTCATGAACAACGAGATGGATGACTTCGCCGCGCAGCCGGGCACTGCGAACATGTTTGGCTTGGTGCAAGGCGAGGCGAATGCCATTCAGCCTGGCAAGCGCATGCTCTCGGCGATGTCGCCGACGATTGTGCTTGATCGCGAAGGCAAGGTGTTGCTCGTGGTCGGCGCGGCTGGCGGCCCAACCATCATCACCGCGACGTCACAGGTGATTTTGAACGTGATTGAGTTTGGCATGCCGCTTACGGAGGCGATGCGTGCGCCGCGCATTCACCATCAGGCGCTCCCAGACGCCATTCGCCACGAGACGGTGGGCTTCAGTGAGCTAACGCTGCGCCGCCTGCGACGGATGGGACATGTTCTCACGCCGCAGGAGGGCATCGCGAACGTCAACGCCGTTATGAGAAGCGGCGCCGTCTGGCACGGCGTGCATGAACCACGCTCGGCAGGCGGCGCCGCTGGCTACTAGCGGAGCATTTTACCTCGTACTGCCCCGATGGGGCACGGCGATTACGCGCCGCGCACCGTCAGGCTGGACGCCAGCGTCACCGTGAGCGGTGCGTTGGCAGCCAAGCAACCGTCGTAATCCGTCGTTGCGGCGGCAACTGCGCCACCTGCTGCGGCACCGACTGCAGCGCCGACAACTGTGCTCTTGGTGTTACGGCCCAGTACCTGACCCGCAATCGCGCCAGCGGCCGCGCCAACCGCAACCTTCTCAACCTGCGTACCAGTGGACTGCACGCGCGCGACGTCGAGCGCCGCAACCTGGGTCACATCGGCCGCGAGTGCGATTGTCGTTCCACGCACGTTGATGGACACGGGCTTGAACGCAAGCTTCACGCGATCGCGGGAGTTCTGACCGCGAGCTGACTCCACGACTTCGAGGGTGACTTCGGAGCCAGTTGGGATGGTGACGCTGTTTGTGGCGAAGAGCTCGCCCGTGGTGAGCGCCGTGAAGCGGTCACCGACCTTGTGCGTGTTGGTGCAGACGCGCGAGCCGGAGGCGAGGGCCATCGTGGCGCCAGCGGAGAGCGCACCGGTGCGTGAGCCAGCGGCGGCGGTTGGACGCGGGGCCGGGCGCGGTGTGACCGGGCTCGCCGTCGCGGGAGCGGGCGTCGGGGTCGGCGCAGCGGCCGGCGCGGCGTCGTTCATGGCGGACATGGAATCGGTGGGCGCGAGTTCAATCTCGCGGCCTTCCTCACCCTTGTCGCCGCCACAAGCAGCTAATCCAAGAATGGCGAGCGATGCGACCGTACGGCGAATAATATTCGTCTTCATATGGAACCTCTCCTGTATGTGGGGACATTTGATAACATCGAAAGGTCTCACGAGATCCAGCCAGTATCAATGGAGTGGGGCAAATGAGTTCGCTGAGACGCGCGCTCCCTTGGGTTAAACCCTATAGGGGACGCATCGCGTACGGGTTGCTCTGCGTCGTCATATCCACGGCGATGTTTGCCTGGATTCCGACCCTGATTCGTCAGGCCGTTGAAGCTATGGAGCGCGGCGCTCCCGTTCGGGACATCGTCAAGATTGGGGCCACGATGATTGGCGTCACGCTCACCATGGCCGTGTTCCGTTTTCAGATGCGTAACATTCTCAACGGGGTCTCGCGTGTCATCGAGCACGACCTGCGCGAGGAGTTGTTCGCCCGCCTGGCGCTTCTCGACCCGGGCTGGTACAGCCGCACGCGCACCGGTGAGCTTATGGCTAAGCTCACCAACGACTTAGGCGCAGTTCGCATGGCCGTTGGTCCGGCCGTTATGTACCTCACTAACACCATTTTTGGTGGGGTTTTCGCGCTGTCGTTTATGATCGCGATTTCACCGCGCCTGACACTCATCGCGCTCGGGCCGATGGTCGTTTTGCCGCTCATAACCCTGCGGCTTGGGAAGGCGATTCACGACCGCTTTGAGCGCGTTCAGTCCCGGTTTGGGGACCTTACCACATTGGTGCAGGAGCATCTGTCTGGCCTCCGCATCATCCGCGCGTACCGTCAGGAGGCCGCCGAGCAGGGGCGGTTTGACGGCATTAGCGAGGACTATTTGCAGCGAAATGTGGCCCTCGTACGGCTCAATGCGATGATGGGCCCGAGCTTCACATTTTTCGCCGGATTGGGCGCTGCGGCCGTGCTCGGCTTCGGCGGGGCGCAGGTTGTGGCCGGTACAATCAGCATTGGAGCCTTCGTGGCATTTGGACTTTACCTGTCCAATCTCACCTGGCCGCTGATCGCATTGGGCTGGGTAACCAGCCTCTTTCAGCGCGGCGCCGCCTCCATGACTCGCTTGCTCGAAATCCTCGATGGCGTTCCGATGATTGCGAATCCGCTCGACCCAGCGGAGTTGCCACCGACGACTGGCGGCCGCGCGCTCTCAATCGAGGGCGTGCGCTTTGCGTACCCACCGCGCCACGGTGAGCCGGCGCGCGAAGTATTGCACGACATCTCGGTCACCATTCCCGCCGGTACAACGCTCGGCATTGTGGGCGCCACGGGCAGCGGCAAGAGCACTTTGCTCGAGCTCATTCCCCGCCTCGCCGATGTAACGGGCGGGCGGATTCTGCTCGATGGCGTTGATGTGAGGAACATCACACTGAACGTGTTACGCCGAGAGATTGGCTTCGTCCCACAGGAGAGTCTCCTATTCAGCGAAACCCTTACAACGAACCTGTCGTACGGGACCGCGAACGTGGACGACGCGCGTTGGGCAGCGGGTGTGGCGCAACTGTCGGAGACAATTGAAGGATTTCCCGGCGGATGGGAAACGCAGATCGGTGAACGGGGTGTCAATCTCTCCGGCGGCCAGAAGCAACGCGCGGCGTTGGCTCGGGCCCTCGCAAGACGCCCCAGCGTGGTGATCCTCGACGATGCGCTGTCGGCGGTGGACACGCATACGGAGGCGGCAATTCTACGCGGACTACGTGAGGCCTTGGTGGGGCGCACCGCGATCATCGCCTCGCACCGCATCACGGCCATCCGCGATGCGCACTGGATCTTGGTGATGGACGAGGGCCGAGTGGTTGAGCAGGGTAAGCACGAAGATCTGCTCGCACTCAAGGGACGATACTGGACGCTGCTGCGTCGTCAGCAGCTTGAAGAAGAGATTGAGCAGGAACCCGCGGTCGCCCGGGCAATAGGAGGCGACTGACTCTTCATTCCTCTTGGGGGAAACCAAATGCTGTCAGTTTTTCGTCGTGCGGTTGCAGTTGCTTCGCTTGTGGCAGTTTCGGCTTCTGTGGCGCAGGCGCAGTTGAAGATTGAGGAAATCCGCGTTGACCTCTTGAATCTTCAGACCGCGAACGGCAATACGGCGCTCGGCGTCGGCATCCCGGGCACAGTCGCACTTGGCGTCTATCTCAACGACAAGCTCGCACTGGAACCGACCCTTGGCTTGAACTACTTCTCACCGGACGTTGGCTCGAGCAGTTCGAGACTCACGTTGGGCGTCTTCGCCCCCTTCTATCTCGCTGGCGACCGCGGCCACAATGGACTCTTCCTGTCGCCAGGCGTGATGATCTCCAAGGTCACTGACGTGGATGCAGGCATCGACTTCGGTGCCGACATCGGCTACAAGAGCGCAATCAGCCCGAAGGTCTCAATGGCATTCGCAGGCACCCTGCGCGACGGCGACTCGTACAGTGACACCGTGCTCGGCGCACGCTTCGGCCTCAGCGTCTTCTGGCGCTAAGCCTCGTTCCTCAGGAAAAGACGAAGCCCCGCGGCGCAGAGCGCCGCGGGGCTTCGTCTTTTCTGCCCGCGCTAGATGCGGTTGAGAATGAACTCGGGCGTGAACCCCTGCAGCCAGTTGGCGAGCAGCGTGAAGCGGTTGGTCACCATCAACACGCCCACGAAGATGAGTAGCGCGCCCGCCGTGCGGTTCACCCACACCATGTAGCGCCGCACCTTGGCGAACAGCGCCAGGAAGCGCTCCACCATCAGCGCCGCAGCAAGGAATGGCACCGCCAAGCCCGCTGAATACACGAAGAGCAGCAGCATCCCCCGTCCGAGATCCGCTTCGTTCGCGGCCATCGTGAGGATGGCGCCAAGGATTGGACCGATGCAGGGCGACCAGCCCGCGCCAAAGGCGATTCCGACCACGACAGTACCGAAGTAACCCAACGGCTTATTGGCCAAATGCAGGCGCGTGTCCTTCATCAAGAAGGAGAGATTGAACACGCCGAGTAGGTAAAGACCGAAGATGATGATGAGCACGCCGCCCGTCCGGCTGATGACATCGCGGTAGCGGATCATGATCTGACCGAACACCGTGGCGCCGGCGCCAAGCGCCATGAAAATCAGCGTGAACCCAGCGATGAACAGCAACGCGTGCACGAGCGTGTCGCGGCGCGAGGTTTGCAGGTCCTCGAGGTTCATCCCCGTGATGAAGGTGACGTAACTCGGGACGAGCGGGAGCACGCAGGGGCTCAAGAAGCTGAGCAGGCCGGCGCCAAATGCGATGAAGAGTCCGAGCGTAGCAGTGGATTCCACGATTACCGACGTCCCCAGGGGGTGGGCGATGGAGTGACTGGTGCGGCGCCACGCTGGCACTCGCGGCACACACCATGGATGATGAGTCGGTGCCGCTGGCGCGCAAAGCCGCGCGATTCGGCCACGATCGTTGTCATGCGATCAAGACGCTCGTCGCGAAACTCCTCGACCTTGCCGCACTGCGTGCAGACCAGATGTTCGTGATTCGGAACGTCGCGTGCGGCCTCGAAGCGACGAAACCCCTCACCGAAGTCTCGCTCCACAATAAGCCCGCTTTCCAGCAGCGTATCAATCGTGCGGTACACCGTCGCCGTGCCCACCTTGCGACCACTCTCGCTCACCGCCTCAGCGATTTCCTCCGCGGACAGATGCCGATCAGCACCGAGCAATACCTCAGCGATGGCGAGCCGCTGCGCCGTCACGGGCAGATTGTGCTCGCGCAGGTACTGCACGAAGCCGGCCGTTACGGAGTGGTCGGCCACCGCTGCTGCGCCTTTTCAATCATCGCGCGAATCGTATCGCCGTCAAGCTTCTCCACCGCCAGCGGATCGGACGAACGCTGCATCACACCCTTCACGACCGTCTCCACCGTGAGCAACGGGGCATCAGCCTCGGCCACCACTTCGCTCTCCCACTTCCCGCGCTCGGGTCCTTTGCGCGTCCAGCGGTAGCTTGCGGAGTAGACCACGTGACGCGCGGATAAATGCGCGCCTTCGGGATACTGCGGTTCCTCAATCGGAGCGGCATCGGCGTCCACGGGGGCCTCCTGCTCCAAGGCACCCTCTGGCATCGCCGCGACAACAGCCACGCCGGTCTCCATCGGCCCTTGGCGAAGGGGGGCGAAGAAGTGCACCTCCGACACGCGGTGCGGCGGGACCACGGCCGCGATTTCCAGCAAAAAGCGCTCGCGCGCGTCAGATCCGAGAGGAATGCTCTGCGTCATTCTGAAATCTCGCTCTCAGCGGGGCGAGATGGTACCCTCGGCGGCTAAAGCAGGGTGACCGGGTCTCGGTCCGCCATCAAGCGGAGCTCGTGATGCGCTGGAACATCCACGCCTTCCGCGAGGCCGCGGAGCAGGCGGGTCAGCGGCCCCGGCTGCGTGCTCTTGAGGACCACGTGCCAGCGCCAGCGGTTCTTGATGCGCTCCAAGGGACAGGGCGCTGGCCCCAGCACCGTCACGCCCAGCCCGAACTTGAGATCGGCCTTGATAATCCAGTCCGCCACCTCAGTGGCGAACTGTGCCACCGCGCCCTCGTCCACTCCACTGACCACGACGTTGGCTAAGCGCAACGTGGGCGGATACGGTGGCGACTCCCGCGCCGGCAGTTCCTCAGCGACGAAGCCGTGATAGTCGTGCGTCATGGCGCAGCGCAACGCGTGATGGGAAGGCACACGTGTCTGAATCACCACTTCCCCGCCCTTCGGCCCGCGTCCGGCACGGCCCGCCACTTGGCTCAACAACTGGAAACTGCGTTCGCTCGCGCGGAAGTCGGGCAGGTTAATGCCGATGTCTGCATCAATCACGCCGACCAGCGTCACGTTGGGGAAATCGAGTCCTTTGGCGATCATCTGCGTGCCAAGCAGGATGTCCACTTCGCCACTCGCCACGCGGTCGAGGATGGCTGTATGCGCCCACTTCCCGCTCGTCGTGTCCACATCCATGCGCGCCACACGCGCCTCCGGGAGCCGCTCGAGCAGAAGCCGCTCCACTTGCTGCGTGCCAAGTCCCCGTTGGCGCTTGAGGGCTTGACCGCAGTCACTGCAGGCCTTCGCGGCGTCTTCTTGGTGCAGGCAGTAGTGGCAGACCAAGCGCTCAGGCGTGCGGTGGTAGGTGAGCGAGATAGAACAGTTGGGACAAACCGCAACGTGGCCTTCATCACATTGCACAAAACTCGCATAACCACGACGGTTAAGGAGCAGAATGCTTTGTTCCTTCCGCTCCAGTCGGTCTCTGAGACCCTTCTCAAGCTCACCACTGAGCACTTGGCGTCGGGCGCGATCTTCCGGAGCAGCGGCGCGGAGTTCGCTGCGCAAATCGAGGATGCGGACCGTGGGAAGCGCGCCACCACCGACCCGTTCGGGAAGTGAAATCAGCGCGTAGCGGCCCTCGCGTGCGTTGACCCAGGTTTCGAGCGAGGGCGTGGCGCTGCCGAGCACGCAGACAGCGCCGGCTTCGCGTGCGCGCACGATGGCCACCTCGCGCGCGTGATAGCGTGGCGTCTCGGCCTGCTTGTAGCTCGACTCGTGTTCTTCATCCACGATGATGGCGCCGAGGTTTGGCAGCGGCGCAAAGACCGCCGAACGCGCGCCCACCGCGATACGCCGCTCGCCGCGCTGGAGCGCACGCCAAGCATCGAGCCGTTCGCCATCGCTGAGCCCAGAATGCAGCACCGCCACCTGATCGCCGAATACAGCACGGAAGCGGTCCACGGCCTGTGGCGTGAGCGCAATCTCCGGCACCAGCACGATTGCCGACTTGCCTTGCTCGAGCACCACTCGCTTGAGCACTTCGAGATACACGAGCGTCTTCCCGCTTCCGGTGATGCCGTGCAAGAGGGTGACAGCCCCCGGCGCCGATGCCGTGATTGCGCTGATGGCATCGCGCTGGGCGTCGGTGGGCCTGACCGCCGCGGGTCTCGGAGGCGTGCGCGACGCGAAGGGATCGCGGATGCGACTCGCACGCGCAATGTTCGCGAGACCGCGCTTGACCAAGCCCTGCGCGACTGACTGGGTGCAGCCGAGCTGTTCCATGAGCAGCGAGAGTGGTGCGCGGCCGCCGAGTTGCTCAAGCAGTTCGAAGAGCTGGCGCTGCTGCGGAGCCCGCTTGAAGGCTTCATCACGGGCGAGCAGGGTTGGCAATTCCTTGGCGATGACGAGCAGGCGCTCTTCTCTTCCTGGCGCGTCTGGCTTCGCGGCGCTCCCGAGTGCGGCGGGTAGCACCGCGCGGCAAACGAGGCCGAGCGGCGCGATGTAGTAGTCGCTGATCCATCGGCAGACGCGCAGCAGGTCTGGCGGCAGCGAGGGCGCGGCATCGGGCACGTCGAGGAGCGACTTGGCTTCCTTCTCGCCGAGCGAGACGCCGTCGCTCTCACCAACGCAGATGCCAATGACGCGCTTGCCCCGCACCGGGGCCACGACGCGGCTGCCCGGGTAGAGCGGGTGACGCGCCTTTTCGGGGACCGCATAGGTGAAGGTGCGGAGGAGCGGCAGCGGCAACGCGATTTCCACCAAGCGCGTGCTGATAAGAGCCGCCGTGTTCACGCTAACCTCGCGATGCGCGAGCCGGCGATTCCTCTCGGATGCCCGTCTCGTGCATCCAATGGTAGATGGCCTCGGCGACGTCGTGCCCGCGCTGGTAGCGCGCGTTCGGGTCCTTCTCCAAGAGCGCCATCACGATATCAGTCAGACCGCTTGGGGTATCGGGCGCCGCCTCGAGGATGGGCTTCGGCAACTCGTGCACATGCTTGTAGCCGATGGCATAGCCATCCGGGCCGTCAAATGGTGTGGCCCCCGAGAGACATTCGTAGAGCATGACGCCGACCGCGTAGAGATCGGCACGTCCGTCCACAAAGCGGCCCATCGCCTGCTCGGGCGCCATGTAGTGCGGCGTACCCATCGCGCGACCTCCGGCCGTCATGCGGCCGTGGAAGTACGCGGTGGCGATGCCGAAGTCCGTGAGGATGGCGTTGCCGTCGGTGTCGAAGAGCACATTGTCCGGCTTCACATCGCGGTGAATCACGCCCTGTCGTGCTGAGTAATCGAGGGCCGTGGCAACCTGTGCTGCTATGCGCGCTGCTCGTGGCGCGGCGACAGTGCGCGTGCGCATCAAGTCGTCGGCGAGACAACCGCCGCCGAGGTATGGCAGCACGAGGTAGACGGCGTCTTCTGTTTCGCCGTAGTCGAGCGGCGCACAGATGAATGGATGCAGCAGGCGACTTGCGGCCTCGGCCTCACGCTTAAAGCGCAGACGCATTTCTTGATCGCGGGCCAAGTGCGCGTGCATCACCTTGACGGCGAGCGGGCGGTCAAGAAGATGGTGGCGGGCTTCGTACACGTCGGCCATACCGCCGGCGCCAATGCGGCGCACGATGCGATACCGGTGCCCCGTGGCGTGCCGCAGCGAGGTGATGAGATGATCCGGCGCATCCACCGCCGAGGGCAGGTCGGGGAGGTTGCGGGCGCACTGCGCACATTGGCGCAGGGCGCTGCGATTCCAGGTACCGCAGTCAGGGCAGAACACAGGATGTAATCTAGAGCCAACGATTGCGGCGGAGTACCCAGAGCAGCAGCGCGCCGAGCCCAAGCTGCAAGGCCAGCATTAGCCAGAAGCCGCTTGGGGCGTCAGACAGCGGGATGTGGGCAAAATTCATTCCCCACATGCCACTCACCACGACGAAGGGCACGCTGAGCGTCGCGACCACGCTCAGGCCCTTGGTCACCATGCCCATGCGGTTCGAAATCTGTGTCAGATACGAGTCGAGCGTGCTCGACAGCAGGTCGCGATACGTATCGAGCGACTCGTTGAGCCGGATGACGTGATCGTACACATCGCGGAAGTAAATCTGCGTTTCAGGCGAGATATGCGCAGACGGGCGGCTCTGGAGCGTGTTGAACACTTCGCGCATCGGAGCCAAGTGGCGACGCAGCGTGAGCACGAGCCGCTTCACAGAAAAGATGTCGCGCAGGGCCTCCTGATCGAAGTGCACAAACACGCGCTCCTCGAGACCATCAACGAACTCGTCGAGTTGGTCGAGGACAGGGAAGTACGCGTCCACCGTGGCGTCGAGAATCTGGTGCATCAAGCGCCCCGGACCGTGCGCGAGCAGCTGCGCGTCTCGACCCAGACGGGTAATTGCGGTGTCCACGCCTGGTGAGTGTGGCCCGTGTACCGTGACCACGAAATTCTGTCCCACAAAGGTCCAGAGGTTGAACGTCTCGATGTCATACAGTTCGGGCGTCTCATCGGCGAAGCGCACCGCGCGCACCACGGCGAAGGCGTACGTAGGGAACTCCTCGAACTTTACGCGTCCCTCGCTGGAGGTGGTGTCTTCGATGCTCAGCGGGTGAAACTTGAAGACGTCCGCGAGCAGTGCGTGCTGCGTTTTGCTTTCGGTATTGATATCGACCCACAGCGTGCCCGTCCCAGCCGCAAGAATGGCCGGCATGTCGCGCGGATCCAGGTCGGTCTTCAGCACACCGTCGGCATCGCGATACCAGCTTCGCGGGCGCTCGGCAGGCTGCGGTGTGCTATGAATCTCATGCTTAGCGAGGCGGAGCGAACGTCGTTTTTTGGCCATGCCTAAGAAGCTACCGCAGCGCCTCAAGGTGCGCGATGACGCCCGCACCCACGCGCTGAGGGTCGTAACCACCCTCGAGGGCACTGACGAGCCGGCCCCCGCACCAACGCGTCGCCCGTGCGACAAGCTCGCGCGTCAGCGTGCCGATGTCCTCAAGCTCTAGGGTGAACCCGCCAAGCGGATCCCGGGCCATGGAATCGAAGCCGCTCGACACGAGCACGAGGTCCGGCGTCCAGCCTTCCGTGGCAGCATCCACCGCCGCAAAGAGCGCACCGAGGTAGGCGGGAGCCTCAAGTCCGGCCGCCATCGGCACGTTCCAAAGGCTTCCGTGCGGACCCCGGTCCTCAGCTGCCCCGCTGCCGGGATACCATGGCCACTGATGCATCGAGACGAAGTGGATACGCGGGTCATCCTCAACCAATGCCTGGGTACCGTTGCCATGATGTACGTCCCAGTCCACGATAAGCACGCGCTCCGCTCCGCGGGCGAGCGCGTGTTTGGCCCCGATAGCCGCGTTGCCAAACAGGCAGAATCCCATGCCCTGGGCGCGAAGCGCGTGATGTCCCGGTGGACGCACGGCGCAGAAGCTGCGGAGGTTCCGTCCGTCCATTGCACGCTCCACGGCATCGAGGACGCAGCCCGCAGCCGCCCGCGCGGCGTCCCAGCTGCCTTCGCTCACCACGGTGTCCGCATCGAAGCGGCCGCCACCCTGCTCGCTCAGCTCACGTACGGCCGCGATGTACGCCTTGTCGTGGCAGAGCTCGAGCTCGGCCTCCGTGGCATGGCGGCCTTCGAGCAAGTCCATCGCCATGAAGAGATCCGGCGAGTACTTGAGGGCACTCGTGATGGCCCGCACGCGGCCCACGTGCTCGGGATGTTTCCATCCGTTGTCGTGACGACCACAATCTGAGTGCGAGATGAACGCAAGCTTGTCCGTCACGGGGCTCCTCTACGGCGGCGTGATCCCCACTCAGCGAGCAGGGCTAATAAGATGATGGGGCCGAGCCAAGCTGGGAGCGTTGGTCCGTTGCGTACGGCAGATGCGTCAGCTTCGCTCGGCGGGCCAATTGCGTGTACGAGTGCGGCGAGCGGCGCGGCGTCTCGAGCAGCTTCGCGAGCATCGGCCACGAGCGCGGCGGGTCGCGCTTCACCGCGTGCCACGAGGCCAGCGAGTCGAGACCAATACGCGCGATGCTCTTCCACACTCCGCCCTTCACCCTGCATGCGCCAACGCCACGTCTCAGCGTAGCCCACCTGCATCACCCGCCCCGCCTCCACTCGCCGGGCGACGATGGCTGGCGTGCCTTCGCGGTCTTCCAGCAGACTCGCATCACTCGCGATGGCGCTGAGCGCGAAGAGCGGCAGGGCGTGCGTGGGTTCGTGGCCTTCGAAGGATTCCGTCTCGGGCTCTTCGATGCGCTGCACGCGCGCGCCCGTGATTGCGCGCAGGGCCGGAGCTCCCGCCGCCGCTGCTTCGCCAGCAAGGAGGAGCCCACCACCAGCACGCGCGAAGCGCGCGAGCGATGCGGCGCTGGCATTGGCCGACGTGGAATCGGTCACGATCACCACATCGTGCCGCTCCAATCGTGGGCTGCCCTCGCCTTGACGCACCTCACGCTCGCGCCCGAGTGCGAGCCTCGCGTCCACATTCCAACCGGCCTCCTCCAGCGCCGTAATAATGAAGCGCGCTTCCCAGCCCACGCGGCCGAGCACCATGGCGCGGCGCGGGGGCGCGATCTCTCGCGGCGCAACGGAGGCTAGGGTACCGCCCTGCACAATTTGTACGGGTCCGCGCGTGGGCTCGAGCGTGAGCGCCGATGCCACCCCGAGTGAGTCAATCACGCCTAGGGAATCACGCACGATGAGCGGCGCGCTGCCCACGGCCGCGATTCGCCAACGCGTGCCGGGCTCACGCACGGGCTCCGCCATCACGGCTAAGGGCGCGAGGTCTCCTTCCCACGTGACGGTACGGCCCGCGCGAACCAGCGCAGCGAGCGAATCCCTTGCGATGGCCGATGGCGGAGTCTCGAACTGCACCCGAAGCGCCGGCGGGCCAGTGACTTCAGGGCGCATCGCGAGCCAGGCCGCCACGAGCGTTGCCGCCGCGAGTGCGGCGAGGGCCACGCCACGCAGCAATCCCTCGCGGCGCGACTGCCGCAGTTGCGACTCAACGGGTGAGCGCATACACCACCACGTTGACGCCAAAGCGTGTGTTGTCGAGCGAGAGGAATCGCTTGTTATCAGGATGGTAATTCCACTCCGAGGCGTAGTCCTTGCTGCTATACAGCACGCAGATGCGGCCGTCGCGCTCTACAGCCTGTAGGTGCTTGTGCACGAGATTGTCGCCCCAACCATTGAGCTCATGGCTGGTCGTGGGCGGCCCGTCCGCGAACGTAAAGAAGCTCCGGTAGATCTCATGATCGTTGCGCAGGTCCTTGAGCGGAGCGACGGCCTTGGCAATCTCTTCCCACGCGGTCCGATGAAACTCACCGTCGATGTCGTGGTTGTGATCGTCCACAAACAGCAATCCGCCGCGCCGGCAGTACTCGCGGAGCGTACTGCGCTCCACGTCCGAGAAGCGCACCGGCAAGTGACCCGTAAGAAACACCAACGGGTACTTAAACAGATCGCGCGAGCCAAGCGGGACAATGACTCCGGTGGGCGCCACGTCAATCGTCGTGTAGCGCGCCACGGAGTCAATGAGATTTGGCGCGACCATTGGCGCACTGTCCCAGTCGCCGCTGTCATACTGCGCGGTGGCCCACACAAACTCTGCCACTAGAGCCCCCATCCGGCGAGCGACGAACGGCGTGGCGGTTGCGCGACGAGGGCACGGCGCGCGTTAGACAGCACGAGGGTCACATCCCCGCCCTGGCGCAGCGCGTTCGCTGCCGCATCTAGTGCCAGGATGGCCGCGCGCTCCTCGTCCGGAAGCGTCACGCGGAGCAGCAGCAACGAGTCCGCCGCCGCCGCGGCATCGCTCGTCACCACTGTCAGTGCCGCATCAAAGCGGGCGAGTCGCTCAGCGCGTAGCGGGTCAACACTGGGCCGGGCACTGCGAGATGTAGGATCTCCCTCGTTCTTTCCGGCCAGCCGTACACGTGCTAAGTCCACCACAACATTTGGAGGACGCCCGCGCAAATAGATGCGCTCAGCGGCACGCGCGCGTTGCAACGCGGCTATCGCACGCTCCATCCACGGGATGGCCGCAGCGGGCGCTCCCGTCTCCAACTCCGTCGCCGCCCGCCACATGTGGTTGTAGGCCTCAAGCAGCGGTCGGTTGATGGCCACGATAGGCGTCTCGTCACCGTGGTTGTCGAGGCTTCGCGTGGGATCCGCATTGGCTGCGCGCTCCGCGGCAGCAAGAATCTGATCGGGGTTGAGGGGGCCTTCCTGCCCGTGCGCGTGACCGTCGCCGGGGAAGTGTTGGTGCTCGCCCTCATCCTCGCCGAGGCGCTGGAACACAATCTGTCCCACGCGCTGACGCAGCTTGGTCTGGTCCACGGCAATGCGTCGCGCGTCGCGGGTCGTGGCCGCCGCGCCAATGCGGCGCGAGCGCGCCACCAACTCGCGTGTCATCTGGAGAATCATCCGCTGCGAGAGCGCGTCCTTCTCCGGTTCACTTGGCGGCGCCGGATCAACCGACACGGAGTCGTACTCATCGGCGCGCGCCACGCGCAGCGTGCGCGTCTCGGACGCACCGCGCCCGGGGCCGTTCACATCATTGCGGTCTGCCGCCACCGCTCGCAGGTGAATGAGATCGCCAGGCTTGAGATTCAGTGAATCAAGATTGACCCTTCCTTCGAGCACAGCCTCACGCTCAGGAGTGGCAAACCGCTTGAGTGCCACGCGCAGCGTGCGGAACTCATAGAGCTCACCGTCGCCCGTGCTGATGATGAGTTCGAACGAGGCGTCCGCAAGCCCGAGATCATCCTCAAGCGACGCAGCGAGCGCGAGCTCCCCGCTCGCCACACGCATGACGGTATCACGCGCTGGAAGGCTGAGACGCACGCGCGGAACCGAATCCGTGATGGGCTCAATGACAAGCACACGCTCGCGTCCTGCGGCCCGGAGCCGCATGGCCTCGGCGCGAGGTGGCACCTGTATGGCAAGCCGCCAGCGCTCGCCGCTGTACTCCGCGATTTGCGCATCGGATTCGCGCTGCAGACTCACGCCGCGCCCAAGCCCCTCAACCACGACACGGCTACCAGCGAGCGCCTGCACGGTGGCCGGGTCATCATAGATCTCACTACTCAATCCCGCGTACGCTGGTGGCTGCACGCGCACGACGATAGTGGCCAGCGGATTGCTCGCCGCCGCGGCCGCCGCACCGGGACGCTCAAGCGCATCCCCATCGCGAGGCGTGGTCACTCGCCCAACTGCCCCGTCGGGTAGCGAGGCCAGTAGTGCCACTGCACCAAGCAAGCCCAGCGCCGGCTTCAGGAGTGATGCACGCGTCGCGACAGCCACTTCGCGCTCGAGCGGCGCCTCGGCGATCACGCGATCCAACGCCGCCTCAGTGAACGCGTCTGGTTCGACGGTGAGTCGCGTGACTAGGGCATACCGCAGCGATGGGATACGCTTCTCAAACCATAACGCGACGGACTCGTGCGTCGCGGCGTGCGAGGAGGCGTAGGCACGCGCGCCCAGCACGGCGAGCACGAGTGCGCCCACGAGCCAGGGGAGGATTGCGACGACGCGGCGCGTGTCGGCGCTCCAGCCGAGCAATCCGTCCCCGGCGAGGGCAAACAGGATGGTCGCGATGATTGCGAGAGCAGCTGTCAGCAGTGCGCGCGCCGCGAGCACTATGAGGAGCCGCTGGCGGGCGCGACGTAGTCGCTCGAGAGCGCTCACGAGCCTGCCTTCGGCAGACGCCGACGCAGAATCTGCTCAGCGATGAGCAGGAGCAACGCCGAAGCAAGCAGCCAGGGTGTGAGCGGCGAGCGCTCATTCCCTTCCCCGGCGAGCACCGACGCCAAGGCGAGCGGCAGCGTGTCGCGCGATGACGCCAAGAGCGAATCCGCCAACGCTCGATCGCGGCGCCCACCACAGGGGGAGACGAGACTTCCAAGGAAGTGGCCAAAGGGCGAGCGCAGCGTGAGATCACCTGACTCTGGCAAGCCGATGCCTACGCTGCGTAGGCAGGCGCTGGCAACAGGGCGCTCAGATACCGCCGCTGCGCCGTCGCGCCAGCGAGCAATCACAGCGCCTTCGGACACAGGCAAACGCGCGAGAGGCGCGACGAGCGTATTGCCATCGTCCGTGGCTACGCCGTCGGCACGGACACTATCCGTGAAGCGACGCGGCCAGTGGACGAGCACGGACCCGGCATTCGCCCTGAGCCATGCCGAATCCACCGCGGTGATGTCTCGCCGCTGAACCCGTACGAGATGAGTGCCTCGCGCTCGTGGTAGCGCACGGAGCGCGGGCGCGAGCGCATCGTCGGCATCAGCAGGCAACACCTGCACCGCTGGCGAATCAGCCGTGTCAGCGATGGCAGGCAACACGATACGTTCAATTCGACCTGGCCAACTGGCCGCCAACGCGGGAGTGGCCGCGTCACGCGCGTCCGCCGTGTGTGCACTCACGACCACCAAGCGCAAGGAATCCGCGCCTCTTGCGATGCTACGAGCGGCATCGCGTGCCGCGATGTACATCGGTGAGAGTGCGGCACGGCGCACGCTTGGAGTTGCCAAGGCGTTCAACTCAGACGCATCCACAACTCGCGCCGCGGTATCAAAGATCACCAACGCATCACCCGCCTCCAATCGAGCGCGCGCCGCGCTGCGTGCCGCTTCAGCATCTGTGAGTGCCGTGGTCCACTCCAATGCCAACACCGTGCGTACGCTGGGACCTGGTGAATCTGGCAGCGGTTGAGCGAACCCTAGTCCAATGAGCAGCACGGCCAGCGCCCGCAGCGCGAGCAGGAGCAAATCCGTGGGCTTGGATGTACGGGCCACCGCCCGCACATCGGACTCTGGCACGAAGCGCGCCGTGGGGAGCATGCTCACGGGAGGACGACGTGTGGAGAGCAGATGCAGCGCGACCACACCGAGCGCGGCCACGATGCCAGCCGCGAACATCCACGGAACGAGGAAGCTCATCAGCGAATGCTCTCCGCGGGTCGCGCAATCCGTCGCACGAGGGTTTCGGCCGCTTCGTCATCGCGCACTTCAAACACGTGCACTCCCTCGCTTCGCATCCCACGGGCAACCGCAGCGCGAAACTCATCGAATCGCGCGCGGTAGCCCTCGTGCGTGGCTGCAAAGAGCGGACGCTGCAGGCGCGCATCCTCGGGATCGGTGGCGAGCATGGGCGCATCACCGGGATTCAGTTCCGCTGCCGCAACCACGTGTACGAGATACGCCTCGCCGCCCTTCACCAAATGTCGCGCGAGCGACGTGCGCAGTGCGTCCACGTCGCCGAGGCAGTCGGTGAGGACGGCGCAGCGCGGTGCCGCGGTCGCCACCGCGTCCGCCAGCGCCGCAGCGCCGTTCGGCTTGGCCGTGCCGAGCAAGCGGGCAATGTCACCGACCACTCCTTGCCTCGTACGTGGCTCAAGCCGGCGCGTCGCCTCACCGGACACAAGCGTCAGTCCCACAGGATCAGACCCGGCGTGCGCCGCCGCGGCGAGTCCAATCACGAGACGCTTGGCGAGCGTCCACTTAGCCGCAAAATCCATTGAGGCAGAGGCGTCCACGAGAAACGTGGTGCCGAGCACCGAGTGGTCAGGTGCCAAGCGAATGAACGCACGATCAGAGCGCGCGAGCAGTTTCCAATCAAGGCGCTTGGGATCATCGCCTTGGCGATACGGGCGATACTCCGCGAACTCCGGCGCCGCGCCACGCGAACGCGCTTGATGCGCACCCGGCGCCCCCTGCGGCACGGGACGGCGCGCAGGCCAACGAACGCCGCGCACGGCGTCGAGCAGCGCGCCGTACGGGCCGACCGGCATCGCTAGATCCCGGTGAGGCCGCGCGGCTCAGCCACGCGCTCAATCAAATCGTCCACGATGCGTTCGGCACTCACGCCCTCGGCTTCGGCGGCGAAGTTGGGCAGCACGCGATGCCGCAACACCGGACGGGCGACGCGACGAATGTCCTCTGGTGAGACGTTATGCCGCCCCGCGAGCAATGCCGCGGCCTTTGCGCCGAGCACCAAGGCCTGACCGGCGCGTGGACCGGCGCCCCAACGCACGTACTGTTCAACGAGCGGCGTGGCTTCCCCGCCCTTGGGCCGCGTCGCGCGCGCGAGTGCCGCCGCGTAGCGCAAAGCCGCATCGGCCGCAGCAATCTCGCGCGTCATCTGCTGCAACTCGCGCACCTGATGCGCCGTGAGCATGGGCTTGAGCGCTTCGTTGCTCACTCCGGTGGTGGCGCGCAGAATGGCCACTTCATCCTCGGCATCGGGATACCCAATGCGAATGTCGAAGAGAAAGCGGTCGAGCTGGGCCTCCGGCAGCGGGTACGTGCCTTCCTGCTCGATGGGATTTTGCGTGGCGAGCACGAAGAAGGGCTCGGGCAGCGACATCGTCTCACCGGCGGCCGTGACGCGATGTTCCTGCATGGCCTCGAGCAGCGCGGCCTGCGTGCGTGGCGGCGCACGATTGATTTCGTCCGCGAGCACTATGTTGGCGAACACCGGTCCACGCACGAAGCGGAACGCGCGGTGCCCCGTCTGCGTGTCTTCCTCAAGCAACTCCGTGCCGGTGATATCGCTCGGCACGAGGTCCGGCGTGAACTGGATGCGCCGGAAGTCCAAGGCCATCGCCTCGGCAACCGAGCGAATCATCAAAGTCTTCGCGAGGCCAGGCACGCCCACGAGCAGGGCGTGGCCACCGGCCACCAGCGCCATCAAGATTTCATCGAGTACGGCTTCCTGCCCCACGATGCGCTTCCCCACTTCAGCGCGCAACGACCGCGCCGCCGAGAGCAGAGCGTCGCGATCAGGGCGCGGAGTGGCGGCAGCAGCGCTCAGCGGACGGGCCGGCGAAAGCGGTAGGAGAGCAGGAAGGTGCTGCCATCGCGCGCACCGGCCACGGTGAGCGGGGCGGCTTCATCCAACACTTCAAAGCCGCGCAGCTTCATCACGAAGTCCGCCGTGGGCTGATGGATTGGCATGAAGGTGTCGAGCGCCGCTTGCTTAAGCGCACGCACCGAGGTGTCGGGCGCGCAACGCACGGCGAGCGTGTCCCAGAGCTCCGTCATCTGCACACGCACGGTGATGGCGTTCTCCGCGGTGGCGCCGAGTGCCAACACCCCGGGGCGAGCGCGCAGCCCATTCAAGACGTCGTTCATGCGACGGTTCCTGCGGTCTCGCCGGCGGGCGGCAACGACGCCAGGAACTGCGCGACCTGCGCATCGAACATGTAGCTCGACGCGCTCACGGAGGTGGAGCCGGCTTCCTCGGTTGCGGCGATGGCAATTTCTTCGCCGCCCTGGCCGCGGAGGCTCATCCAGTTCGGACCCTGCTTCTCGAGAAACGCCGCGTAGATGCCCGAGCGACGCGAGAAGAACTCGCGAGCGTGCTCAAGGACGTCGGCGGCGGACATCACGGTGCGCTGCTGCTGCAGTGTGCGACCGGACTGCTGATGGCGTGTCACGTGCGGGGCATCTCCAAGAAGGTGTCGGTATGACACCTGAAATCTACTGGTCGGTTGCTTCGATGTCTCTACGCTTTGGCGACGCCGATCGTTCATCCTCAAGTGCGGCCTCGGCGAGCCTCAGCCGACGGCGCAGCAGGTCCATCTCATGAATTGCGGCGAGGAGGTCGGCCACGGTGCGCATCAGGTCCTTGGCAGCGGCTGGACGGGGTCCTGGCGTGTCGAAGTAAAAGCTCGCCGCCCCCGCCAATCCCTCGGCGCCCATGATGGGCAGCGATACAATGCCCCGGAAACCCAGTTCCTGTGCCACCTCGGCCCAATCCTCGAGGCCGGGATCACCAAACACATCCGGCGTCTCAATGAGTCGCCGCTCGGCGGCTGCCTCGCCGGCGGGGCCAAAACCCAGCCGCACCCGCATCTCCCCGAGCCAAGGACGCATCCGCTCCGGCCAAGCGTGGGCGGCTACAGGACGCATCACCTCAGCAGCCCCATCGAGGAGGAACACCGCGCCCAGTGAGGCCCCAACGACTGGGCAGGCGCGGTCCAGTGCAAACTGGTAAGCCTCGGCAGAGCTATCGGCGCGAACCAATGCGTGGACAATCTCAGCCACCACCTTCGGCGCCGGGTCAGTAGCCACCGCGGCCACGGGTGGATCGGGCAGTTGCCAGCGCCTGCGACG
This sequence comes from Gemmatimonas sp., assembly GCA_031414535.1. Lineage (GTDB taxonomy): Bacteria > Gemmatimonadota > Gemmatimonadetes > Gemmatimonadales > Gemmatimonadaceae > Pseudogemmatithrix. The sequence goes on along the minus strand of JANNVQ010000017.1, from coordinate 45,854 downwards.
GGGCACGCGCGGCCTGGCTCTCAGTGACCGTAGAGGCGGCGCGCCAGCAGATCACGGAGCGTTGCGGTAATCGGGCCAACGCTTCCCGTGCCCACAGGGCGCTCGTCGAGCGTGACGATAGCCTGCACGTCCGTCGTCGTGCCGCACACAAAGATCTCCTCCGCGCGGTGCAGCTCAACCAGCGGCACCGGGCGCTCCTCGCAGCGCATACCCTCGGCGCGGATCATCTCCATCAACACCGCCCGCGTGATGCCCGGCAGGATGTAGTTGGAGAGCGGATAGGTGCGGAGCACGCCATCGAGCACGATGAAGCAATTGGTGGCCGCGCCTTCGGTAATCATGCCGTCGCGATGCATGATGGCTTCGTAGGCACCGGCCTCAACCGCGGCTTGGCGCGCCATCACGGGGCCAAGGAGGTTCACAGTCTTCAAGTCGCAGCGGGCCCAGCGCTGGTCCGGATGCGTGATGCCCTTCGCCCCCTTGGTACGCATCACCATGTTGGGCGTGAAGCGCGAGGCTGCGGCGTAGATGGTCGTCGCCGTACCAGCGGGCGGAAAGTGATGCGTCCGTGGCGCGGTGCCGCGACTGATCTGCAAATACACGGTCGCTTCGCCCGTCGTGAGCGAGTTGTCGCGCAGCAATTGCTCGCAGACGCCCTTCAAGCCTTCGGTGCCAGCGGCATCAATACGCAGCCCGGCGAGGCCGTTGGCCATGCGCACTGCGTGCGCGTCCCAAGCAAAGAGCTGACCCTCGATGGCGCGCACCACTTCGTAGATGCCATCGCCGAAGATGAAGCCGCGGTCTTCCACCGAGATCATTGCTTCGCCCTTCGGTACGAAGCGGCCGTTCAAGTAGACGCTGCTCATCGTTCAGCCCAGCATGCGTTCAATGCCGGCAATGACCGGCGCAAATGACAATCCCTTGCCTGCCACGCGCTTGGCTTGCTCGTGCGCCAGCTCCGTCTGCCCGTGAGCGAAGAGCTCTTCCACCATCCACGGCCCGGCGTTGGGATTGCGCCACCAGTCTTCGTTGAAGCGGTCACGCAAAGATTCATCGAGCACGGCCTGCAGCTGCCACGCCCGCAGATAGCGCGCGGCGTAATAGCGCGCATCCACGTCCACGAAGGCATCGCTGCGCTGATAGCGGAAGCCCGTAGCTGCCGTGAGGGTCTCGACGTACAAGTCCGGCAGCGACTGCCAAGACACGGAGCCCGCGTGAAGTTCGGTTTCGTAGATGAGCTTGGCGCAGTAGCGGCGCACGAAGTGCAACTCTTCGAAGCCCATATAGCGCAGGAAGGACGGCAACGACTTCTTGTCGAGCCCGGAGTAGCGCGCGAGCCACCCACGATCCTTCAGGCGATGATCGAAGAGCATCGCATAGCCTTCGGTCACCGAGTTGTCGCCCAGCCACCGCAACTCAAACGGTAAGCTGCTGCGCATATTGGCGAAGTGTAGCGCGTGGCCAAGCTCATGCAGTAAGGTCATCCAGTCGTTCTGGCCGCCGTGCGGGCGCAGCACGAGATGCACTACATCAGGAATGCGCACTGGCGCACAGAAGGCGCGCGGTCGCTTGCCTTCACGCTCTCCGGTGTCGTAGCGCACGCGGCCTTCCGCATCCGGCGAAATACCCATCTCCGTCACCTGGCGGCGCACTTCGCGCTCCATCGCCTCAGCGGTGAAGTACTCGTCAAACTCTGGGGCCCGCATCAAGGCCGCCACATCGGCGCGGGTCGCCTCGGCCGGGGTGATGCCGAGCCCACGCTTTAAGAACTCCGGGAAGAGTTCATTCCACATGTCTTGCGTGTCCCGCAGGAACTGCTCGCACTCCACTCGCAGGTCTGCGAGCGAGATGCCGCTCAAGGCTTCCCACGTGGCGGTGTATGTGGGGGCGATGCCCAAGCCCTGCACCACCTCGTGCTCGCGCTCCAGCTTCTCCTGGCGCATCGGTGCAAGCTCCGCCAGCACCAACGCGGCGCGTGCATCGTCTATCGCGTGTCGCTGCTTCGCGTCCCGCGTGTTGCCGAGTGTAATGGGCACGCGCTGGTAGGGCTCTTTGTTGCCATCCGGGAGCGAGATGAGCGCGGAATTTTCCCACGCAATCTCACGCTCATCGAGTGAGGCCAGTTCGCGTCCAACCCGCGACTCAAGCAGCCAATCGAGGAGCAAGCGCGAGGACCGCAGAGTAGCGGCGGCGCTGGACTCGCCGAATGCCGACGCGCTCGTTGCTCCCGCAGACTTCTGAAAGAGCTCCAGCGCTTGGGAAAAAGCCTCATCGCCGTACGCCGCCGCGTGCGCAGCGTAGATGGGTTGAATGGCCGGCTGCGGCTTGAGGCCCGCGTAAGCGGCGTGGTACTCCTTGGAGATGGCCTCGAGAAATGCCTCGCCACGGATGCGTAACTGCGCAATCGAATCGCCCGCCGCAGCCGCCTCGGTCGTGCGTGTCGTCGCCACTCTCTCAGCCCACCAGTGAGGAATCAGCCGTCTGATGATCGGCCTCGAGATACTTGGTCAGCACGTCAATCACCTGATCCGTCGACACGCGAATCTGCCCCATGTTGTCGCGGAAGCGAATCGTCACGTCGTTGTTGGCGGTGGAGTCGCTGTCAATCGTGATGCCGAAGGGTGTGCCCGCTTCGTCCTGCCGACGATACCGACGGCCAATGGCGCCGGCCTCGTCGTAGAACACGTTGAACTTCTTGCGCAGCGCCGCGCCGAGCTTCTCGGCCATCTCCGGCTGTCCGTCCTTCTTGGTGAGCGGGAACACGCCCGCCTTGATGGGTGCCAGTACCGGATGAAATCCCATCACCGTACGGCCTTCCGTCTCACCCGGGACGGCCTCCTCACGCAGCGCATTCACCATGATGGCCAGTGTGACGCGGTCGGCACCGACCGAAGTCTCAATCACATACGGCAAGTAGCGCTTATTCGCCGCCTGATCCACGTACTCGAGTTTCTTGGTGCTGAACTCCTGGTGCTGCTTGAGATCGAAGTCGCTGCGGTTGTGCACGCCTTCGATTTCCTGGAAGCCGAGCGTGCCACCAAAATCGAAGTTGATGTCGAAGGCCGCGCGCGCGTAGTGCGCGAGTTCCTTTTCCGAGTGCTGATGGAACTCCAAGCGGTCGCGATCGAGGCCGAGCGATAGGTGCCAATCGAGGCGCGCCTGCTTCCAGCGCTCGAAGTGCTCCATGTCCGTGCCTGGCTCCACGAAGAACTGCATCTCCATCTGCTCGAACTCACGCGTGCGAAACGTAAAGTTTCCGGGCGTGATCTCGTTGCGGAACGCCTTGCCAATCTGCGCGATGCCAAACGGCACCTTCTGACGCGTGGCCTGCTGCACATTCAAGAAGTTCACGAAAATGCCCTGCGCCGTCTCGGGACGCAGATACACCACCGACGCCGATTCCTCGACGGGGCCCATAAAGGTCTTGAACATCAAGTTGAACTGGCGCGGCTCGGTGAGCTGACAATCCGTGTGCTCGCCCGGCTTCTTGCTCGGCTTCCGCGCGCATTGCGCGTCGGCAATTTTGTCGGCGCGGAACCGGGCCTTGCAGGCCTTGCAATCGATGAGCGGGTCGGAGAAGCCGGATACGTGGCCCGAGGCTTCCCACACGCGCGGATGCATCAAGATGGCGGCGTCGAGACCCTCCACGTCATCGCGCTCGCGGACCATCGCATTCCACCACCGCGCTTTGACGTTATTCTTGAGCTCTACGCCCAGTGGCCCGTAATCCCACACCGATCCGGTACCACCGTAGATCTCGGAGGACTGGAAGACGAAGCCGCGGCGCTTGGCTAGGCTGACGAGGGATTCGAGGACGTCGGGGCGCATGGGGGACGGATGACGGAAGACGGATGCGAAATGCTCAGGACAAATCTAATCTCTGGCCTGAGGCTTCGGACGCGCTCCGGCGAGCGGTCGGGAGCCCTTGCGGATATCTTTTCACATAGCCGTTCATTCCGTCATCCATCATCCGTCATCCGTCCACCTTTCTAACCGTGCCTGCGCTCCCCGCCCTCCCCCCGCATCTCACCTGTAAAGCCTGCCGAGATGGCGCCGGGCTCGACTTCGAGATCACAATGGCCTTCCAGCCCATTGTGGACGTGGAGACACGGACGATTTTTGCGCACGAGGCCCTGGTACGTGGAGCCGATGGCTCGGGAGCCGCGGACGTGCTCGCTAAGGTGAACGACCAGAACCGCTACCGCTTCGATCAAGCGGCGCGCGTCACGGCCATCACCGAGGCGTCCAGGGTCGGCATGACGGTGCCGGTATCCATCAACTTTCTGCCCAACGCCGTCTACCGTCCAGAAACCTGCATCCGGGTCACACTCGAGGCCGCGACGGAACTTGGATTCCCCACGTCGCAGATCATCTTCGAAGTGAACGAAGCCGAACCCGTGGGCGACCGCGCGCATCTAAAAGGCATTTTCGCTGAGTACAAACGCCAGGGATTCAAAACCGCCATCGATGATTTCGGTGCCGGCTACGCCGGCCTCTCGTTGCTCGCGGACTTTGAGCCGGATCTCATCAAGCTCGACATGGCGCTCATCCGCAACATTCACCAGGATCGCACGCGGCGCGCCATTATCGCCGGCACAGTGCAGACTTGCCGCGATTTAGGCATCACGGTGATCGCGGAGGGTGTCGAAGTGGACGAAGAGGTCCAGGTCCTGCGCGAAATGGGCATTCGGCTCTTTCAAGGTTATCGGTTTGCGCGGCCCCTGCTGCAGGGACTCGCGACCCCGGAGTGGTAGGCTTCGCTCGCGCGCTCAGTTCTCGGTAAAGCGCACCAGCACGGCGCGACCGGTGATGACGCGTGGGATCGTGTAAGCGGCAGAATCCCGTTTGTCTCTGAGTACCACCTGATCACCCACGCGGTACCCTCCTTGCTGTTTGGAGTACAGTGCGCGTGCTTGGCCTTCGGCAACTGCCGTCCCGGACCGCCGCAGGTCCTCAAAGAACTCCCGCCCAAGATCAACGAGATCATTCCCATCATTCCAGCGTGGAGCGCCCGCCTGCCAACTGGTGCTCGAGAACATATGGTCCACCGTGTCTTCGGCGTCCATCAGAATCAGCACGTACTCCTCACCGGGGCGTCCAAGTGGTGGAACAGCAAAGGTCACCCAGCGCCAGGCATTCACGACGGGGCGTGGGAGTCCAGCCAGTCGAATGGCACTCTGCTCCCGCCTCCCCCAAGTAGGCATCGCCCCAAGAATGTAATTGGCCGTTGGCATTCCGGTCGTATACTCGAAGGCCAAGTCAAAGCGAATCGAATCCCGCACCTTCACGCTCACAACGAAGTCATCCCCGACGGGGACTCCGTTAGCCGTGAGCGCCACGATGCGAAATCCATCGCGGGTGTACGCGGTACTGAGGCCTGGAATCTCCGTGGTTGCTGGACGAACGTACCAGGGTCCTTCAAAGTGCACATGCACAGGGCGTCCATCGGACCGCGACGGGCCACGTATCAAGGCCACGCTCTCGAATTGCAGTCGCCCCTTCTCTGTCTTGCGTAGCGTTTCACCAACAAGGCGGCCGTGGTCCACGGTCACCCGCACGGGTACCTCGAGCTCGCTCGCCCTCCCAAAACCGTCCGCAATGCGCACGCGCGGCTGGACTACGAATTCCGCTGCCTCACCTTCTCGGCTTTGCTCCGCCATCGGGACACTCTCAATCACGATGCGCGGCTGCAGTTGCACCGCGAGGACAGAGAGTCCCATGAGCGCAAAGGTCATCACCACTGCCAACGCAAAGCGCGTCCCGTCCGATTGCCGCGCAAAAAAGCCAATCCCATGTGAAATATCGCGTTCCCACTCCGGATGACCAGACTGCCGAGCAATGCGTCGCGTGAGCTCACGGCCGCGGAGCCCAGCATCGGAGAAGCGCGGCAGCTTCTGGGCCACGCGTGCGAGACGTAAGGCCATCATGGGCGAGGCCTCTTGCCCGGTGAGCAGGGCCAGCTGCTCGAACGCGTTCACCGTGAGTCTGGTGGGAGCACTCCAGTACGCGAACAAGAGCTCGCGCGGCGCGTCGTTGAGTACCGTGGAAGGCGTGGCGCGCAACTCATCTGCCACCGTGTCGTGGGCGATGGCCCAGTTCACGTCGCGGGACTGTACGAGACCCAGCGATTCGAGGCGGCGAAGGCACGCGCGCCATTCGTCCATCCCTACCGCGCGCGCCGCGAATGCCAGGGTTCCGAGCAGGTCGCGCTCCTCCATCGGCCGACCCCACGCCGCCAGCACCTCAAGTGCCAAGCGCGACACGGCATCCACGCCAGCAACCAGAGCGCCGGTGCCCGCCGTGGCGTTCGCCATTTGCAGCAGTGCCTCCGGGCGCTCGCTGGTCCACATGCCCTGTGAGATGCGCAGCAGTCCGGCTGCACCTAATGAACGGATGGCCGCCAGCACTAAGAGCGGCACCCCGCGCGAACGGCGGTAGAGCGCCGCCGCGAGTCCATGCATCCACGGCTCATCCGGCACCCGAGCCACCGCAGAGAGCAGCGCAACCACGTCCGGCTCGGCGAGCGGGAGCACATCAATGACCGACGTGCCAGAATCACTCGTGTACTCCCGTCCGCTGCGCGAGGTCCACAACTGGAGCAGGCGGCTCTTTGGATGAATCTGTGTGCCAATCATCACCTGCAAAGACGCCACATCAGCGTGATGCACGTTGTCGAGCATCAGTACGACCAGGCGTTCCTCGGATACCGAGGCGAGCAGATCCGACACAGCAACCTGCAGTGCACGAATGTCATCCGATCCCAACTGCGAATCGCGTGGCACACCCGGAAAGCGGGTCCGCAACTCTGGCAGTACGCGAACCAGGCGCCGTGCCGACTGCTCCGACACGCCCAACGCACCCGGGAGATCGCAGACCGCGCGCACGACTTCCACTAGCGCCGAGTTCTCGACATCCTGCATACTCGGCAATAAACCGGCGCGCACCACACGGGCGCCGCGAAGCCGGAGGCGCGCTTCCAGTTCATCCAGCACACGGGTCTTGCCTACGCCAGCTGGTCCGTTCAGAATCACACGGCGGGCGCCGCCGCCGCGCGCCGCTTCTGCCTCGCGCGAGAGTTCCCCGAGCAGGGAATCGCGGCCAATCAGATGCTCGCCAATGGAACTGAGGGAATTACTGGACGGTGCTGGCGTCTCGAGTGCGGCCCGCCGCACGCGCGCGATGCGTTCGGCAATCTGCGGGGGAATGGACAGTTCCTGCGAGGAGAGCTGAGAGGCGTGCGCCGAAAGCCGCTGCACCGCCTCGAGCCTCCCTCCTGAGGCCACCAGCGCGTCAAAGAGCAACACCTGGACCTCGCTGCGGTCGGCGAGATGTCGTTCAAGTGCACGAGCCGCCACCAGCGCGGAATCGCCCTCTCCCGCCGCGATGCGTGCCGCCACCACGCTTTGCGCGCGATCAAGCAGGAGGCGCTCCAGGTGTGAGCGCTCAGCCCGCATCCAGCGATCGTACTCCGTGGCACCACCCACCGTGAGCGAATCGCAGAAGGCCCCGTGATACACGGACAGCATCGTGTCCAAATCATTGCGCCGCATGGCGGCGACAAAGGCATCGCGATCGCATTCGATGGCGCCTTCGCGGAGCACCACCACTTCGCGCTCGCTCTGCAGTACCTCCTCTCCGATTACCTGCTTGAGCGCGTAAATGGCCTGACGCAGCGAGGCGCGGGCGCGCTCAGGCGATTCGTCGCCCCAGAGCGAGTCGGCCAGCTGTTCGCGCGAGAGTGAGCGCCCGGCGACCGTGGCGAGATACACCAGCAGCGCAAGCGGCTTGCTCGCGCGCATCACCACCTCCCAGGTGCCAGCGTCGTCGCGGCGCTCGAGCGTCGCCGTGCCGAGCGTGTGGAGTCGGAATGAGGGTGAGGCGGGTACGGTCATCGAAGCGGCGCGCGATTAGCGCGCACGAATCTCGTAACCGACCGCGACCCGCGTCCGCTGGGCACGGGGGATTCGCAGCAGGATGCGGTTGATCTCCTCGAGAGAGAACTCCACCACCTTGGCGTCTTGGGCACGAAACGGCGAAGGAACGTCTCCAGTGAGGAAGATGCCCAGCAACAACTCGGCCTGCGTTGCACCGAAGCGCGAATCTAGCTCCGCGGTCAGGCGGTAGACACCACCGGGACTGGGAATCGTGCGGGCTCCGCCGCCAACAAGCTCGTTGCGCGGCTCAATCGAATTGGGGAAAATGAGCCGAGCGGATCCATCCTGTAACACGGAAAAGAGATAGAGCCTTGCCGCATCGGACGCGCGCACCGCAATTCTGATGGAATCGCCTGCGCGGTAGACCAGCTGGTCCGTGCTGAGGGATGCGGTGAATCCCGCCGCCTCACTCCCCGCATCGCAGGCGACGCGTGCCTCGTACGTGAGGGCCAAGGAATCGGCGTACGGACGCGCCGTGCGATGGCGCTCCTCCACAATCAGGCCCGCCGCCTCTTGGCTATAGAGCTCAATGAAGTGATCGCGATACTCCCGCGATGATCCGTTCGACATCGCCTCGTACTGCGCCCGCGAGGTGGTCGTGGCAATGCTGATGCCAACGGCCTGCTGGACGGCGAGCACGCGCGCCTCGCTGAGCAGCACCTGCTCCACCTGCGCGCGCGAACGGTCCGGTGGTACATAGCGGGAGAGGCGAAGGCGCTGCCACTCGCGCTCGAGCCCAGGCACGCAGCCCAGGCTCGGGGTTGGCGACTCGCGCTGCTGCCAGGGTCCGGAATTGGCGGGGGAAGCTGAGGGTGTCGCCGCGGTGGGCCGTGGGGACGAGGCGCAGGCAAGCCCAACGCCGAGCGCCAGCGCGAGTATGATGGTCACTCGCGGGCGCAACAATGGCGCGGCGGCGGCGCGCGCGATGCTAGCGCTCCGCGCGGGCGCGGATCTCGTAGCCGGTCGCGACGCGAGTTCTCTCTGCGCGCGGGATTAACAGCAAGACGCGATTGATTTCCTGCAGCGTGAAGACCTTTGAGAACGCATCCGCCGCACGGAAGGGCGGCGGCCCGGAGCCCCGATAGAAAATGGCGAGCAGCATTTCGTTCTGCGACGGCCCGAAGCGCTGATCGAGACTGACGGGCAAACTGTAGAGCGCTCCAGGCCCAGGAACGACGCGCTTCACACCGGGCCGCAGCGTGTTGGCAGCGTCGATGTGGTTCGGGAAGATCATCACCGCAGATCCGTCTTGCGCCATCGAGAAGAGGTAGACGCGGGAGGAGTCGCTCGCTTCCACGTCAATGGTGACTTGGTCCCGCTCCCGGTACGTCTCTTGGTTGGTCTCCACCTTAGCCGTGAAGCCCGCCGCGACCGGCCCCGTGTCACAGCTGACGCGAGCCTCGTAGACCACCGAGAGCGAGTCATCGCCGCGCCGGGCGGTGGTGTGCTTCTCTTCAACGATGAGACCGGCCGCCTCCTGCGAGTAGAGCTCGAAGAAGTTGTCGCGATACTCCTTCGATTCGCCGTTCGCCATCGCTTCGTATTGCGTGCGCGTGGTTGTGCTCGCGATGGCGATACCGACGGCCTGCTGCACGGCGAGGCGTCGCGCCTCGCCCAAGAGGAGTTGTTCGACTTGGGCGCGCGACCGATCGGGCGAGACGTAGCGGATGAGGCGCACCCGCTGCCACTCGGCGTCGAGGCCGGGCGCACAACTGCTGCCACCCTGCCCGTGGGCAACGGCGGGCAGCAGCAGCGTGACCGCCGACGCGAGCCGTCGGATCAGCATCACGGACGGGAATCCGGGGTGCGAATCGCGAGGGGAGCGCTCGCATCAGGCGCCATCAGGTTCGACGGCGTACTGCTCAACGAGAGCGTGTATGCGCCGGTGATGTCGTTCGCGAACGTCGTGGATCGGAGTTCGAAGAATCCCGCCGTGGTCGCCGTGAAGATGATGCGCGAATTCGTACCACCCGCGCCGTCGTCGTCGGAGGCGACCCGCGTGCCCACCGTCCCGTCGCCATTGAGAGGATACAGTTCGAGGAATGCGTCGTAGGCGGCCGTCATCGTGATGGTGACCTGCTGCCCCGCCGCCATATGCATCCAGAACCGACCGTAGCGCTTGGAATTGGCGTAGCAGGAGGCGGTCCCGAGACTCAAGTTGGCCGACACGCCGGATCCGATATGGGTGGACACGACCACGCATTCGTTAGGGATTGTCGCGGCCGCATTCGTCGTGAACGAATAGTTCACAGGAGCTGCCGTTGTGTTCCGCACAGAGAAGCGATGCGTGCCAGCTCCGTAGAGCCCGTACGCCATACCGTTGGCGGCGAAGGTCGTGCTGATGAAGGGCCCGCTGCTCGTATTCTGCTGCAGCTGCCGCGCCAACAGCAGCGAGCCTCCGGTCGGCGTGACGTTCCATGACATCACGCGGCTGGCACCAGAGGTGAGCGTGAAGATGTCTTCGAACGTCGTGCCGGCGGTCACGATGCAGTCCGTCGTGGTTACGGAACCGCTAACCGTCGAGGGCGGTGTGTGTGCGACCGGATCGCAAACGTTGACCGCTGCGGTGACGGTTGCCGTGGCGTTACCAATCACGCCATCCACGGTAGCACGGATGGTCGCGGAGCCGATTGCCACGCCCGTCACAACGCCGGTGGAGGCGTTCACGCTTGCGATGGTCGGGCTGAGGCTCGTCCAAGTGACCGTCCGTCCGGTCAGTGCCGTGCCACCGGCATTCTGCGGCGTGGCTGTGAGGGTCTGCGTCGCCCCCACTGCGAGGGAGAACGTGCTCGGTGCGACAATCACCTGCGTCACATCGGTGGTGACAGAAATTGTCACCGTGCCGTTGATGCCTTCACTCGTGGCCGTAATCAGGGTGGAGCCAACGCCAACGCCCGTGACCAAGCCAGTCGACGCGTTGATTGTCGCGGCGGCCGGATTTGACGAGGACCACGTGACCGTGCGGCCCGTGAGCACATTGTTGCCCGCGTCACGCGTCGTCGCTGTCAACTGCAGTGTGCTACTGCGATTCAGCGTCGTGCCGCCCGTGATGATCACCGAGGCCACCGGCGGCGGTGTCACCGTCACGTTGATCGTAGAAGTGACAGCCTCAGACGCGACCGTAATCACGGCCGTGCCGATTCGCACGTTGGTGACCTGAATCTGATTCGCGGACACCAATATCACCCTGGCAATTGTCGTGTCCGACGACGTGGCCGTGAACGGACGGCCAGTGAGAGTCGCGTTCGCTGCATCGCGCGGCGTCACGGTCACGTTGCTCACCAAGCTCACCACGCCAGAGATGGTGCTGCTGGACAACAGAACTGTCGCGACCGGGTTCTGGGTTGTAAACGTGCGGCCGAGGGAAATCGCAGGATTCGAAGTCACCGCGGCAGTGATGAGCGTAGAGCCAGCGCCAACGCCGGTGACGAGGCCAGACGTGCTGACCGTCGCCGCTGTCGGTAGGGATGACGTCCAAGTGACAGCCTGGCCAGGAATGGCGTTGCCAAGGTTGTCGCGCACCGTGGCTACCGCTTGGTACGTCCTACCTGTGCTGATGCTTGGAGTCGTGGTGAGGGCGAGGTAGCCATCAAAAGTGATGGAAGCAGGCACGGCCGTAGACACCGTGACCAGCACGGTGTCGGCAAAGCCCTCGGAACTCGCAATGATTGACGCGGAGCCTACCGCGACGCCTCGCACCGCGAGAGTGACAACGCCTGAGATGTTGGTCTGCGAAACGGCAGGGGTGGCAGTGACAATCGAAGGGTTGGTAGACGTGACCGTCACCACGCGGTTAGCGAGGCCCACGAGGCTGACGTCCCGTACCGTCACGGTCTGGCTCGTTGTTTGCACGTTCGACACCGCGATGCTCGCGGGCAGCGTCACGCTCGCGACCGGATTTCCGATGGTGAGTGTGAACGACGCCGTCTGCCCTTCAGAGGTGGCGGTGATAATGGTCGTGCCTGCGGCAGCAACCGCAGAAACGACTCCCGTCGCCGACACCGTCGCCACGCCGGGGGTGCCCGAACTCCACGTGACCGTGCGCCCCGTCAGAACATTGTTCCCTGCGTCCTTGAGGATGGTGTTCAATTGCTGCGTGCGGCCGTTCGCAAGGTTGAGCGCCGTCAACGGCGTCGTAAGCGACGGCAACACAATATCCACCGTCTGCACGGGCGTGTTGGTAACCGTCACAACCGCCGTCGTGACGCGGGTCTCGGACGTGGCCGAGATGGTCGCAGTGCCCGCGGCGACCGCAGTCACCAAGCCACTCGCGTTGACAGTGGCTACGCCGGTGTTGCTGCTCGTCCAAGTGACCACACGATCCGTCAGCACCGACCCGTTCGTGCGCCGAGCCTCGGCCGTGAACTGAGCCGTCAGACCCGCCGTGCGGCTCGCGCTGGCCGGTGAGACGATGACGGTATCGATTGGCAGCTTCCGCAAGCGCAACTGGGCCGTGCCCGACGCCGTATCAGAGGTCGCGCGCACAGTGACCAGCCGCGTGACCGTATCGAACTGCAGCACCGGCGTGACCAAGCCCGTGGTGCTGACGGACGCGAAGCTACTGCCCGTCGTGATCGAGTACGCCATGGGCGCGCCCGGCATCGCCGCATTACCGACAGCGAAGGCCGCGCCAGTAAAACGGACGGTGTCTGCGTACGTACGCGTTGCCGAGTCCGGTGTGACCGTCACGCGCACCGCGCGCGGCAACACCGTCACCGCCACCCCAGACGTGCGCCCAAGCACGGAGGCGCTGATCTGAGCCGAGCCCGGGGCCAATGCAGTCACCAAGCCGGTTGCGCTCACAGACGCCACCAGTGGCGCCGACGAGGTCCACACCCGCGGCTCGCTCGACAGCACAAGCCCACGTGAATCCGTTGCAGTGGCCGTGGCCTGAGTCGTCGAACCCTGCAGAATGGTGCTCGCAGCGATCGTGACCGTCACCGTCCCTGGTTCCGGAGGCGCAACGATAACTTCAGGCGCGCAGGAAAGCAGAGCAACGCCGCACAATACCAAGCGAAGTACAGGACGCATTACGGCTGCCCCGCGGCTTCAACAGGCTTCGCACGTAGGGTGCGCTCCCCAGAACCAAACACCTGAGGCGTCTGATCGCGGCTGTGCAAACGCCGCGCTTCATACGGGATGCCATAGGCCGGATCGGTCAGGAACCCGCGCATCTCCGCCACCGACACTTCGCCGTTCTGGTCCTTGTCCGCCTGCCCTTGCAAACCCTTCAAAAAGAAGTACGTCAGCAAGCCGTGGTTCTTTTCGTCATACCAATTGGCCAATTGCTGCCCTTCGGCCGCAGCAATGATTGTGGCGTTACCACCTTGGAAGCGTTGCGCCGGATCATTGACCTGAATGCCAATCGGCGAGGCCGACTTGATGAGCATTTCGCCGCCACCGGTGGCGCCGGAGAAGCAGGCGTCAATCACCACCGTCACGTGCTTGGCGCCAATCGCCGCGAGATTCTCGTAGAGCACATCCACACTGTATCCCGTGAGCGAGAGCAAGCTGGCATCCGCATCCACCGGCATGATGTACGCCTTGCGCTCAGCGGCGTCCGGCGCACCGTGGCCGGAGTAGAACACGAAGACCTCACTCACACCGGGGCGAATCATGTTGCGCAAACGGCCATTCGGATTGCCGCGTTCTCCGAACGTCGTGCGCAGTTGCGACATGGTCGCGTTGTTGAGCATCACGATGTTGCCCGGCCGCACGCCGAGCGACTGCTCGGCATACTGACGCATCACCACCGCGTCATTGGCCGCGAACTGCACCGGCGGAATGCCGCCCAAATACTGCGAGTTGCCAATGATGATCGCGACAGAATTCGGATTCTCCGCCACCCGCGGAATACCCTGCAAAAGGTCAGATCCAAACGTGCCGGGCACGGCACCAGCACCAACCCCTGGCCGTGGCGCTTCCACTGCCACCACCTGCGCGATGCTCTGCTGCGGGCGGTTCAACTGGAGGCCAAGGTCGCGCGGTGCCAAGGAATAGCGACCCGACTGTTCCGTAATCGATGCGTTCAGCGCGAAGCGCGTCGCGCGGTTGTTCACGATCACTTCGAACTTCACATCCTGGAACGCTCCCGCGCGCATACGCCCGAGATCACGCGTGACGACGTTCATGGTGGGATTGTCCGCAAAGAACATTGTGCTGTCGCCAAGGGCGATGACCAAGCGCACGTTCTCCGCCAGACCTTGGCCGCGGTTCTGCACGCGCACGGTCACGGTGGCCTGCGAACCGGGCCGGATGACGGTGCGACCCTCGGCGTCAACGGCTTGCGCACCGAGGATGCTCAGGTTGGGTGGACGGTACGCCATCACCGGCACCAAGAGACGCAGTGGCTCGGAGTCGAAGCCGTTTGCCTCAACCAGCGTGATGTCGAGCGCGGCCTGCTCATCCGTAACGTCCTGCGTGGCGATGACCTCGAGTACGGCCTCACGAATGTCACCGGCGGCGACAGTACCGACCAGCGCCGGCTGAAAGCGGAGACGTGAGGTGGACTTCGCATCAACACGCACGTTCACGCCTGCGCCGCGACCGGTGTTCTGCAAGCGCACCTTCACTGTGGCGCGTTCACCGGCCGAGATGACGGAATCACCATCGGCATCTTCAAACGAGACAGACTGAATGCGCAGCGCGGGCGGGACCATGTTCGTGCGACCGCCGACGACTTGGCTCCGCGTCGTGTTCAAGAAGGTCACGAGCGGCAGTTCCTGATTGGCACGGATGGCGCGGTCGTTGTTCGAGGCAACGGCCACACGCTGAGCTTGGTCGCCGTCGAGTGCCTTCTGCACATCTTCGCGGAAGCGCCGTTCACGATCCGTGACGGACCGCTCATAGGCGACCTGCGCCGTCCGATGCTGCGCCTGTGCGGAGGCAAAGCTCGCCTGACGCGACTTGTATCTCCCGCGGCGAATGAGATGCAAGGCACCAGCGCCAACAAGAGCGCCAACGGCCGCCGCGCTGGCCTGGCAGCTGGCCGCGACGCCCAGCGAATGCTCGCCAGGCGCATAGTACGTACCACCCACATAGCCACCGGACGGCGCCGGTGACGTGAAGCTCTGGTCGCAGGCTCCCGAGGAGGCCACAAAGGCCCCGCCGCCAATCAGTGCGCCACCCATCACCAAGCTCCCGAAGAAGCCCGGACGCCGCGGCGCAATCGGTGCGACAGGGGCGCTGGGCGTCGGGTAATTACTGGACCCGGAGAGCGCGCGCTGAATCTCTTCCTGCGTGCGCACGCGCGGCAGCGGCTGCGTGTCACGCGGCATCGTCATCTCCACCTTGATGCGGGCGGAGGCTGGCACGTCCAGCGTGAGCCCGCGCATGCGAGCGCCGCGGCCGACTTCGATGCGAACACCTGCTGCCGGCGCGATTCTCACCGTCGCGGGAGTCACGCCCATCTGACGCCCGTTTACGGAAATCGGCTGGCCGGAGCTGTCGGCAGCAATTTCGATTTCTGCGAGTTGGTTTCCCTGTGCCGCCAACGTCAACGGCATCGCAAGGAGCAGGAGGGCCACGCGCAAAGCGCGGGTATCAAAGAGACTGTGAGCCATTTCGATCAACCTCATGCAACAGCAGAAGAAGCTTACCGGCCTCGGACCGCCAGAATGCGGCCTCGAACCAACACATAACAATTCCCGGTGTCGCGCCAGCGCAACACCACCGACACCGATTCCATCTCAACCGCGGTGCTGACCTGCATCACCGCCGAGTCATCCTCGTCCGTCCCACGCATCACCGAGCGTAGTCTCGCACCCGCATTCAGAGCCAAGGTCTGCCTGCCGTGACGCTCAGCCTCGTCCCATGAGAAGTATTCCCGGGCATACGCCGTGGACACTCCAACGCCGTACCACCACTCCCCATCAGTCGCCGGCGGGTGCTCAATCCAGGGCGGAATCTCAGCACCCAAGGTGACCATCGCTGACGGTATCCGCGGTGCAGTGGAATCCGCTCCAGCGGCCACTAAGTACATGCCACGCGCCGACGCCGCTCCCCGTACAAACACAGGGAAGCTGTCAGTGAGCGGCTCCTCCTCGCTGATCTCGCCTTGGCTGTCCAACCGCTCGCCAGGACGAGCCTCGAACCCTGCGTCCACACGAATTCGCATCCGAACCGACAAGCGTGCCCTCGCGGCAGCATCTAATACCGCCAAGCTCTCGGCGGTCGCAGTGGTGGCAAAATCAGGCGCGTATCCGACCACGACCCCGTCCGAACGTCCTTGCACGAACCATGCCGGGTATTCAAACCTTTCTGAACTCGTCCGCACTGCCGTCGAAACCGGCGAGCGCACCGGCGCAGAAGCGCTCGGTGCACACGCGGATCCCGTCAGAACCAGCACACCCGCAAGCAGGGGCTGCCACCCCAGGGACCCGCGAAACACCGGCCGCGCTTACGGATTGGCAGGCGGGCGCTGCGACTCTTCGTAGGCCTTAACCTGGCGGTCAAGATCTTCGAATGCCTGCGCCGCGCGGAAGCGGGTGAACATCCGCTCGTTCGCACGGATGCGCTGCATGAGCGCCTGGTTCGCGGCACCAATTGGCATCTCAACCAAAACATAGGCGCGGTAGGTAACACCGTTGTTGCGGATTTCCTGACGGCCGACGCGCGAGCCATTGAGGGTCTGGCTCACAACGCCACGGTACGCCTGACGGAACTGGTCGAGGAGCTCAGCGTCAGCGCCAAGGCCCGTCTCTTCCTGGAAGCGCTCGGTGAGACCCTGGAAGCGCGTCTCCATCTGCTGCGCGATGCCATTGCGGCCGTCCGCCGTGGCCTTGTTGATGGCCAGCTGAAGGTCGCGCGACTCCGAGGTGGACGGCTGGTACAGCATGTTCAAATCCGTCGGAACCGTGGTGAACCAAGTGGGGATGTCGGAGACAACTGCACCCTGGTTGGTGACCGTGGTCGTGGCCGGGGCCGAGGCACAAGCCGCAGCGAGGGTCGCAAGTGAGGCAACAAGAACGACATGCTTCATTTTTACAGTCCCTCCCAGGACTTGTGAGTCAGGACTAGTCCGAAAGGATGACAAGGAGCCATCTCAGCTAGTTCCCTACCGCCCACAATTTTGGGTATCGAGAGAAGGTTCGCAAGGTGTAAACCCTTACACCTGAACGAGAATTGCGTGACCGGGCTCACATGAGTTGAACGCGAGTGGGTCGATTCCTACGAGAAATGGCATGCGGAGAGGAGAAACTCCCATGTTTGTGCCGCGCAGGCCAGCGCCAACTACAGCCCGATAATTTGGTCCCGGCGTGTGCCCACGCTGACATACTGGGCCGGGCATTCCGCGACTTCCACGAGCCGGTCGAGATACGTCCGGGCCTGCTTCGGCAGGTCGCTGAGCTTGCGTGCACCCTGGGTCGAAGACTTCCACCCATCGTACCACTCGTACACGGGCTCAATGCCTTCGAGGTCCGCCAAGTCGCCGGGGAACTCCGTCATCACCTCATTCCCAATCTTGTAGCCCGTGCACAGCGCGATCTTCTCGAACTGGTCGAGCACGTCGAGCTTGGTTACGGCGAGGCCGGTGAGCCCGTTCACACGCACGGCATAGCGCACAACAACGGCGTCAAACCAACCGCAACGGCGCGGGCGCCCAGTGGTGGCGCCAAACTCATTGCCGACCTTTCGCAATTCCTCGCCGGTGGCGTCGAGCAATTCGGTGGGCATCGGGCCGCCACCGACTCGCGTTGTGTACGCCTTCACCACACCGAGCACCGCATCCAACGACCGCGGCGCGATGCCAATGCCAATCGCCGCGCCACCGGCCGTGGTGCTGGACGAGGTCACGAAGGGGTAGGTACCGTGATCCACGTCGAGCAGCGAGCCCTGCGCGCCCTCGAGGAGTACCGCTGCGCCCTGCTTCTGCGCGCGATGTACCGCCAGGCCCACGTCCTCAGCAATCGCCAAGAGACGCGGCGCGATGCGCTCCAATTCCGAGAGCGTGAACGCCGCATCGGCGCGCTTCGCAGAGCCGAAGCCCGCGAGAATGTGATTCGCGTGGTCCGTGCCGCGCTCCACAAGCGCCTTCAAACGCGCCGGGTGACGCAAGTCGAGCACGCGGATGCCACGGCGCGCGACCTTATCCTCGTAGGCCGGACCAATGCCGCGACCCGTGGTGCCAATCACCTTGCTCGCGGCGCTCTCCTTATCCACGAGCTTGTGATACGGCATCACGAGATGTGCGCGGTCGCTCAGGTACAGGCGGCCCGCGACGTCCACGCCGTTCGCCACCAGCGCGTCCACTTCTTCAAACATTCCCTCGGGATCGAGCACGACGCCGTTGCCAATCGCGCAGCGCACTCCTGGGTGCAGGATGCCGCTCGGCACCTGATGCAACACCGTGGACTCATCTCCCACATGCACCGTATGGCCCGCGTTCGCGCCCCCCTGATACCGCACCACCCAGTCGGCGCGCTCGGCGAGGACGTCAACGAGTTTTCCCTTCCCTTCGTCGCCCCATTGGGCGCCGACGATGACGATGGTGCGGGTCTTGGAGTCGAACATTTTGCGGTCAGGCTTGGGACGTAGCCGAGTGGCCCGGCAGGGCACAAAAAAACGCCCCGCGGATGCGCGGGGCGTAGAAAGAATCTAGGCCGTGACCAAATGAACGGCAACTGCTGATCACCACGGCGGCACGGAGGCTCGGAGACTGCGATGCGGTTCTCCCTCTCTCTGTGCCTCTGTGGTGAAAGGCCGTTCGCTGTTAGCCAGCCAACGCTGCGGCAACCTCGACGCGTCCCTCGGCGCCGAGCGGCAACAGCGGCATGCGCGGCGGGCCGCCCACTTTGCCTACGGCATCCAGGGCAGCCTTCACGCCAGGCACGCCGAGCTTGGCCACAATCACATCCGCCATCGGCTTCAGACGAGCCTGGGCCTTGGCCGCGGTCGCTGCATCACCCGCGGCGAGTGCCGAGCGTACCTCGAGCGCGAAGCCCGGCGCGAAGAGCGACACCGCGAGAATGCCACCGCGAGCGCCGGCCTCGATGCCCGCCTGCAAGCCGCTGCCGCTGCCCGTCAGTACGCTGAACGCACTGCTCTGGGCGCGCAGGAAGCCCTTCAGCATATCGAGTTGGCCCGAGCTGTCCTTGATTCCAATCACGTTTTGGTGCTGCGCCAACTCCGCCACCAACTCAGCCGAGAGCGCGAAGTGCATGTACTTGGGAATGTTGTAGAGGATGACCGGCACTGGTGATTCATCGGCCACGCGCCTGTAGTGCGCGCGGAGAATCTCCTCGGTCATCGCGTTGGCGTAGTAGTGCGGCGCGACCACGAGTGCGGCATCGGCGCCGTTCGCCTTCGCGGACTTTGAGCGCGCGATGGTTTGCCGTGTGCTCTCACCGCCGCATCCGGCAATCACGAGGCGTCCCTTGGGCGTCTGGGCGCGCGCGGCGGCCACCAATGCGTTGCGTTCGTCCTCGCTGAGCAGCGCGGCCTCGCCGGTGCTGCCAGCCACCACCACACCATCCAATCCCTCCGCGATGTGCGACTGCACGTTCTTGGAGAAGCCGGCGAGATCGAGATCCTCGCTACCGGCGTGGAAGGTCGTGACGACGGGCGCGAAGATGCCTTCAAGCTTAATCATCAGCTGTTCATCGAGAACTTGAGTGCCAAATCCGACGGCCGAGTAGAGGCTGCAAGCGCCACCTTCAGATCAATCGAGCCATCCTGCACCAACTGCTCAAGGTGTTGGTCAAACGTCTGCATGCCATACTGTTCACGGCCCGCCGCGATGTAATCGCGAATCTCACCCACCTTATCGCGGTCGAGCATCAGGTCGCGGATGGTGGGCGTGACGATCATGATTTCCAGCGCCGCGATGCGACCATTGCCATCTTTGCGCGGCAGCAAGCGCTGCGAGATCACGGCGTGCAGAGACTCGGCGAGACGCACGCGTACGACGTCCTGCTCCTCCGGTGGGAACATCGCGAGGATGCGCAACACGGTGCTCTGCGCGTCTGGCGTATGCACCGTGGAAATGAGCAGGTGCCCCGTCTCCGCGGCCTTCATCGCGGTATCAATGGTCTCGGCGTCTCGCATCTCGCCGATCAGCACAACGTCGGGATCTTGACGCAGTGCCGCCCGCAGGCCCATGCGGAAACTTTCGGTGTCCACACCAATTTCACGCTGGGTCACCGAGCTCTGCAGGTCGCGATGCAGAAACTCAATTGGGTTCTCCAGCGTCACGATGTGCTTGTTGTGATGCTGGTTGATGTGATTGACCAGCGCCGCCATCGTGGTGCTCTTGCCAGAGCCCGTCACGCCGGTGACGAGAATCATGCCGCGCTCGGCTTCGGCAATCTGCTTGAGGACGCCTGGCACGGCGAGCCGCTCGAAGTTCGGCACCTCGAAGGGAATGACGCGCATGACAATCATGAAGCTCGATCGCTGCCGCAGGATGTTCACGCGAAAGCGGCCGATGCCCGGTGCGCCCCACGAGCAATCGTAGTCGTTGATCTTATCGATGCGCGCGCGATCGTCCTCGTTGGCGATCAAGCGCAACGCGATGCTCTTGGTCTGATCCGGTGTGAGCGCTTGCTTGGTGAGCGCCACCAGCTTGCCGTCAATGCGCGCCCGAAACACATCGCCTGCCTTGATGTGCAGGTCGCTGGCGCCACGCTCAACTGCTGCCTTGATGATTTTTTCCATCGGGTCCATTCAGTATCCCGCGCGCTTATCTACGAGGTTTCGGAGAGCGTCTCCCGCCCGGTAGCGCGCCCAGTTGTCGAGTATCAGATCCTGCAGACGATCCCAAAAGCGCCGCGGCGACACCCCGCTCACGTGCGGCGTCCACACCACGCGTGGAAGGTGCCACAGGGGGCTATCCCCCGCTAGCGGCTCCTTAGCAAAGACGTCCAAGACGGCTCCGCGGATACGCCCGCCAATGAGTCCCTCGACGAGCGCGGGCTCGTCCAGCAGCGCCCCGCGAGCCACATTGGCCACAATCACGCCTGGCTTGAGTCCCTTCATGCGCTGCGCGTCGAGCACCGAGCGCGTCTCGTCCGTCAGCGGAGTGGCCAGCACCACCACATCAGCCAACGGGAGAAGAACGTCGAGCTCGCTCGGGCCGTGAATCTCACTGAAGCCTGCGGGGATGCCCAGTTCCGGGCGACGGCGCACACCGGCGACCGTCGCGCCGAGCGCCGAGAAGCGCTTGGCAATCTCCGAGCCGATGCCACCGGCGCCAATCACCAGCACCTGCAGCTCATCCACCTCGCGCACCAGAGCGCGGTGCGTGGCGAAGGCGCTCTGATCCCACAGCTTCTCGCGGCGCATCTCATCGGCCAGATCGAACGCACGCAAGAAGTGCAACACGCCGGCCAGCACGTGCTCCGCGATGGTCGGACCATAAAGCCCCGCCGCGTTAGTCAGTTGCACATCGCCCGTGCGCATCTCGTCAAACAGGAGCGTCGCCACGCCGGCTGTGCCGGTCTGCACCCACTTGAGATGCGAGCCGGCGACCAACAACGCGCGCGGCATTCCGAACCCCACGTACACCTCGGCCTCAACAATTGCTTGCAAAGCTTCGGCGCTCGGCGCCTGAGCACCATCGCCAAACGAGTCCGTGACGGTAGACACGATGTGCGTGCGCCAACCCACGGGGGTCGCGTCAGTCAGTGCCTTCGCCACGCGGTCCGGCAGGTTGAAGGCCTGCGCCGTGGAGCGCAGGTCTACGACCATCAATCGGTCACGGCTCACGTGTCGTCGCTGCGATGCGGCCTGTCAGCAGCCCGGCGCCCTCGTTCGCGGGTGTCCCAATCCGCCGGTGGCACCCCGTCTTGGCCGTCCGTGGGCGGGCGCCCGATGTACCGACGTTCCAGCCACCCGAGTCCCCTCAGCACAGTCATGACCGTGACTGTGGCGGCCAACGCCTCAAAAAAGAAGCCTGCACCTACAGTCAGACCAATCGCGGCGACGACCCAAATGGTCGCGGCGCTCGTGAGTCCAGTGATGGTGCCGCGCGTGTGCAGAATGGTGCCCGCGCCAAGAAAGCCGATGCCCGTGACCACCTGCGCCGCGATGCGCCCGGGATCGCCACCGACTGGTGTAGCGATGCGGATGGAGAGGTCCATCAGGAGCGCCGAGCCGAGGCAAATCAGGATGTTGGTCCGCAGGCCCGCCGGCTTGTGGAGCAGTTCCCGCTCCAATCCCACGGCGCCGCCGGCGAGAACGGCCGTCAGTAACTTCGCCCCCAGGTCGAGACGAAGTACTTCAACCCACTCGCGAAACTCAGCCGCGGGCATCGAGCCCCATTCGATCCTTTACTACACGCATGGTTTCCTTTGCGACGGTGCGCGCCTTGGCGCCACCATCGGCGAGTAGGGCGTCCACCTGAGTGGGATTCGCCTGCAGTTCCTGCGCGCGCGTGCGAATCGGCGTGAGTTCTTCCACCATGTGCTGGTGGAGCACCTTCTTGCAATCAATGCAGCCCCACTTGGCACCGCGGCAGTTCGCGTCCACTTCGGCAACGATCGCCGCCGGGGAAAAAGCCTTGTGCAGTTCGAATACCGTCTTGCAGTGGTCCGGATTGCCCGGATCGGTCTTACGCTGACGCGCCGGATCGGTAATCGCGGGACGGAGCTTGTTCCACATCTCATCGGGTGTTTCGAGCAAGCCAATCGTGTTTCCTAGCGACTTCGACATCTTGCTCTGCCCGTCGAGGCCCATTATGCGGCGCGTGGGCGTGAGCTTGGGCTGCGGCTCAGGGAAGTATGGCGCATCCGTGGCGTAGCGGGCGTTCCAATTACGCGCCACCACGCGGGATAACTCCAGATGCTGAATTTGGTCCTCGCCCACCGGCACCGTGTCGGCGCGGTACAAGAGGATGTCGGCAGCCTGCAACACGGGATAATTGAGCAGGCCGGCCATCACCTGCTCCTGCTTGCTCGACTTGTCCTTGAACTGCACCTGGCGTTCGAGTTCGCCGAGCGGCGTCACGGTGTTGAAGACCCAAGCAAGTTCCGTATGCTCCGGCACATCACTTTGGACGAAGAGCACGCACTTGGCCGGGTCCAAACCGGAGGCCAGAAGCGAGATCGCCATATCGCGCGTGCGACGCCGTAAGTCCTCCGGCTGATACGCAACCGTGATGGCGTGGTAGTTTACGATGCAGAAGAAAGACTCGTGCTGGTGTTGCAGCACGACCCAATTTTTTACGGCCCCGAGGTAGTTGCCAATGTGCAGCTCGCCCGAGGGCTGGATCCCGCTGAAGACACGCGTCATCCCCCGAAGTTATGGAGCGAAGGATGGGGCATCAACAGGCAAAGGAGTGGTTGGCGATTGCGGTGCGCGCGGCGGAGGCCGGTGCGGCGGTGATTCGTGACGCCGCGCCAGAGGTGCGGCGCCTCGATT
Organism: Gemmatimonas sp.; assembly: GCA_031414535.1. Classification (GTDB taxonomy): domain Bacteria; phylum Gemmatimonadota; class Gemmatimonadetes; order Gemmatimonadales; family Gemmatimonadaceae; genus Pseudogemmatithrix. Next base: position 22,563 of record JANNVQ010000017.1, on the reverse strand, counting down.
GGCGCTCCAAAGGCCCCGCAGATTTCGTCTCCGAGGTAGACCTCGCGGCAGAGGCCGCCATTCTCGCGGTGATGGTTCAGGAGATCCCGCACGCGACCGTACTGGCCGAGGAAGGATCGGCCACGGTGGCACGGGATGTCATCTCCAAGGGTGTGGCCATAGTGGTAGACCCCCTCGACGGCACCACCAACTTTCTGCACGGCTATCCGGAATATGCCGTGTCCATCGCGGTGCTTTTTGACGGCGAACCGGTGGCGGGCGTGGTGCACGACGTGCCCGGCGCCGAAGTCTTCACGGCGACGGCGGGCGGCGGCTGCCAACTGAACGGCAAGCCGGTACAGGTCTCAACCATCAGCGACCCGAGCCGTGCCTTGATTGGGACCGGCTTCCCGTTCAAGGACGTGAACGACATCACGCCGTATCACCGCCAGATGGCCGCCGTGATGGCCCACGTGAGTGGCGTGCGGCGTCCGGGTGCGGCAAGCATTGACCTGGCCTCCGTGGCCAGCGGCCGTTTTGAGGGATTCTGGGAGATGCAGCTCGCGCCTTGGGACTTCGCGGCAGGTATGCTGCTCGTGCGCGAAGCCGGCGGTGTGGCCACGGATATGAACGGCGCGCACTTGCAGGCCTTTGGGCCGTGTTCAGTGCTGGTTGGGAACCCCGTCATGCATAAGTGGCTCGCTGAGGCTTTGGCGCGCGCCTAGTCTAACGGCAATCACCACGAAGGCACGAAGGGTTCCACAACAATCTCCTAGTCTCGCCACTCCAAAAGAGATCAACTTTTTGGCGTCGCGGGACCCAGAGTCCATCGCGATTCCCTTCGTGCCTTCGTGGTGAAAGGCCGTTCAAGCCGTTCGGACGGGACTAGATTTCGATTACCTATTGAACCCGTGAGCCGCGCGTAATGTCACTCGTCGAGTGCGTCCCGAATTTCTCCGAAGGCCGCGACCAATCCACCATTGATTCCATTCGCGACGCCATCGCGAGCGTCGAGGGTGTTGTTGTCCTCGATGTTTCCAGCGACCCGTCGCACAATCGCACCGTCGTCACCTTCGTGGCATCGGTGGACAAGGCCGGCGAGGCGGCGTTTCGCGGCATCAAGCGTGCCAGCGAGCTGATTGACCTTACCAAGCACGCGGGCGAGCATCCCCGCATCGGCGCCACGGACGTCTGCCCCTTCATTCCGCTCGAAGGCGCGTCCATGGAGGACTGCATCGTCCTCGCGCGCACGCTTGGGCTTCGCGTCGGCCAGGAACTTGGGATCCCCGTATTCCTCTACGAGCGCGCAGCATCGCGGCCAGACCGGGTGAACCTCGCCGATATCCGCCGCGGCGAATTTGAACTCGCGCGCGACGAGATCGGCAAGAATCCCAATCGCGTGCCCGACTTTGGGCCTAACAAGATTCACGCCACCGCGGGCGCCACGGTCATCGGGGCACGGCCCTTTTTGGTCGCGTACAACGTGTACCTCGGCGGCAGAGAAAATATCCAAGTCGCCAAGAACGTCGCGAAGGCTGTACGCGGCTCTAGCGGCGGCTTGAAGGGCGTGAAAGGCTTGGGCATGGAAGTGGACGGCCAAGCGCAGGTCTCGATGAACCTTGTGGACCTCGATGCCACGCCCCTGCACCGCGCCTACGAGATGGTGAAGATGGAAGCCGAAGCCCAAGGTGTGACGCCGACGTGGAGCGAGATTGTCGGCCTCGTCCCGGAGCGAGCCTTGTTCGAGGCCGCGGCGCGGCATCTGCGCTGGCGTGACTACAAGCCGGACTTCGTGCTCGAACGGAAAGTTCGCGCGGCGGCGAGCGGTGGTGAGTCGCTCGCCGGCTTCGTGGCCGAGGTCGCAAGCTCCGCACCTGTGCCTGGCGGCGGTTCCGTGGTCGCGCTGGTTGGTTCGCTCGGGGCGGCGCTCGCGCAGATGGTTGCGGGCCTCACCGTGGGCCGCAAGAAATACGCCGCCGTGGACGAGGAGATGAAGGAACTCGGCCTTCGCGCCGCCGCACTGGTGCGCCGGTTGAAGGCTCTCAAGGATGAGGATGCCGCGGCGTACACGCTGGTGAGTAGCGCGTACAAGCTGCCCAAGGACACGCCCGAGCAGGACACAGCGCGCACAGCGGCTATCCAAGCCGCCTTGATGAAGGCCGCAGAAGTGCCGCTCGAAACCGCACGCTTCTGCGCCGAAGTCGCGGAGCTCGCGGCCATCTGCGCCGTGAAAGGCAATACCAACGCGGCGTCGGATGCGGGCGTGGCGGCCCTGCTCGCCGAAGCGTCGGCCAAGGGTGCGGCCTACAACGTACGCATCAACGTTGTGGCGATGCCAGACAAGCGCGCCGGTGCCCCACTGGCTGAGGAAGCACAGCGTCTCGTCGCCACAGCTACAGACGCGGCCAAGCGCGCGGCGGCGGCTGTCGAAGCGCAGCTCACCTGAGCCGATGCGATCTGTTCTAGCAACCGCAATCGCAACGGCATGCCTAATCGCTGTCGCGGGCGCCGCGGTCATTCTCACGACCAGCATCGCGCAGGCGCAGGCGGCTAGCGTAGTAGCGGCCGCGCCGCGCGACCGGGCGCTAGCCCTCTCCGGCGACTACTCCCTGCAGTCCGACGCGCAGGTCCGTCTTCGCGAGTCCGTGGAGCGGGCCGTGGAACCACTCAATTTCGTCGTGCGCTCCGTGGCACGGCGCCGACTCCTCACCGTCAATCAGCCCTCCGCGCGCGTCGAGATATTTGTGCGCGGCGACTCTGTCATCATTCGCTATGCTAATCAACCCGAACTTCGCGCCCAGCGACGCGGGGCATCGCGGCCGTGGAAGAACACAGCCGGCGAGTCACTCTCGGTAGCCGTGCAGGCGCCGGCGGCGGCAGAGGACGCAGAGCCGCTGCTCTACGAGCGCTACATCGCTGAGGACGGCACACGCGAGAACCGTTGGTTCCTCGACGCCGCAACCGGTCAGGCGCGTTTGGAAGTGACCATCACCTCTCCGCGATTGCCCTCGCCGATGCGCCTCGAGCTCAACTACACACGCGTCGCGCCGAGATAGTCGCGGCGGAACGCCTCGTGCTGCTTGGCTAGGTGTGGCGCGCCGAGTTCGTAGGTCGTGCCGCTTGTGCACCACGTCACGCGATCAGCAGCATCTAAGAGCGCTGAGACATCGTGCCCGGTCACGACCACAGCGCAGCCCTCCGCCGCCAAGGCGCGGAAGGCTTGCAAGATGCGCTCCTGTTCGATTGGCGCGATGCCGCGCAGCGGCTCGTCCGCGAGCAGCACCGTGGGGCGTCGAACAAAGATGGCCGCGACCTCGGCGCGCCGTTTCTCACCGCCACTCAGTACATCTGGCCGCGTGGTCGCAAAGCGCTCTACGCCAAGCCGCTCCATCGCCTGCGCCGGCGCCATGCCTGCGGGATATCGCTCGGCAAGCATCGCGAGTTGTGCGCCCACCGAGAGCGCGGTGCTCAATGCACCGGTATCCGGCAAGTAAAACACGCCGAGCCTCGCCAGCGTGGCCGGCGACCAAATCAATCGCGCATTTCCGTTCAATCGCACGATCCCGCTATCCGGCGTCATCCAACCGGCGGCAATCTTCAGGAGCGTGGACTTCCCCGCTCCGCTTCGGCCCAAGAGTGCGCGCAACTCACCCGGCACAGCACGCAAAGACGCAGCACTGAGCACGCGACGCTCGCCAAACGAGCGCGACACACAGTCCGCCACCAGTGCTGGCTCCACGCTCACGGGAGGAGCACCATCAGGGCAATCTCGCCAAGCAGCGCCGGCGCAGCGAGCATCAAGATCAGGTTCGGCAAGGCCACACCGAGATTGGCAAGCAGTACGCGCTCTCGCGCTCGCTCCACCTCAATCAATCCGAGGGCAGTCGTGAGCACCACGACACCGAGTCCTACAGGACCACCGTCGCCCCACGGCGGATTCCCCGTCAGCAGCAACGCCATCGCGAGGGTCGCGCGCGCGATCACCCAGCTGAAAAGGCCGCGCCGCAGTAGGTGCCATTGAACGAGATAAGGGCCGCGCATCGGAATACGTACCCGTTGCCCAGCCCTTCGTGCCTTCGTGCCTTCGTGCCTTTCGTGCCTTCGTGGTGCGGCCGTTGCCTGTGTTCTCTGTGACGCTGAGGTGAACCGCGGTTCACCCCAGCGTCGTCAACACCCGCGGCCCATCCGCCGTAATCGCCACCGTGTGCTCAAAGTGCGCGCTGAGCTCACCATCCAGCGTCACGATGGTCCACTTGTCCGCCAGCGTGCGCGTCGCGGGCCCACCGACGTTCACCATCGGCTCAATCGCCAGCGTCATCCCAACTTGCAGCCGCGGCCCCCGCTTGGGCTTGCCATAGTTGGGCACCTGCGGCTCTTCGTGCATCACGGCACCCACGCCGTGTCCCACGAGATCCTTCACCACGCTGAAGCCAGCCTTAGTCACGACGGACTCGCAGGCCGCGCCCAAATCCCCGATGTGGTTCCCGAGCTTGCACTCCTTGATGGCCGCCCAGAGCGACTGCTCCGTCACCTGCATCAAGCGTTTGGCCTCAGGCGAGATCTCCCCCACGGCGTAGGTCCAAGCGGAATCCGTATGGAAGCCACCGTAGTGCACGCCAATGTCCACGGTGATGATGTCGCCGGCCTTCAAGATGCGCTTCGTGCTCGGGATGCCGTGCACGATCTCCTCGTTCAGCGAGATGCAGGCTGAACCCGGGAAGCCGTAGAGGCCCTTGAACGAAGGCGTGGCGCCAGGGTGCGAACGAATGAAGCTCTCCACCATCCGGTCAATCTCCATCGTGGAGATGCCAGGCTGGAGCGCAGGCTCAATGTGATTGTGCGTCGCAGCGAGAATGCGGCCACCGGCCGCCATCGTCTCGAGTTCGCGTGGGCTCTTGAGCTGGATCATCGCGGCGTCACGCAGCGGAATGGGGGCTAGGCACCAAGGCCGGCGGCCTTAGCGGCCAACCGCCTTGAGGGCGCGCGCAAACACGTCGTCAAACGAACCGACGGCGTTGATGTGCTGCACGTTGGCACCTTGGGTCACATACCAATCAATCACGGGCTTGGTCTGCGCGTGGTAGACCCTGAGGCGATTGCGGATGGCCTCAGGCTCGTCGTCCTTGCGGCGCATGAGTGTGCCACCGCACTGGTCCGGGCAGGGACGCCCCGGCTCAAGGCCAGTGAAGGGCTTCTGTTCCTTATCGCAGGTGGTGCGGCCCGACAGACGCGTAACCAGTAACTCGTCGTCAATCTCGAAATCGAGCACAACGTCCACACCCTTGCCAATCTCTGCGGTCATCACCTTCAGACCTTCAGCCTGCGGCACGGTGCGCACTACGCCGTCGAGGATGGCACCCTTCGCATACGTCGGCGAAAGCAGCGCTTCCTTGATGATGCCAAGGATTACGGCATCAGGCACGAGATCGCCGCGATCCATAAAGCCCTTGGCCTCAAGACCGAGCTTCGTGCCTTCCTTGACTGCTGCACGGAGCACATCGCCCGTGGCAAGCTTAGAAACGCCAAGGGAAGCGGCAATGCGCTCCCCTTGTGTTCCCTTGCCTGCGCCCGGAGGTCCGAGCAGAACGACAATCACCTAGAAGCCCTGCTGGACATTGCGTCCGCGGAAGCGAATACGTGCACCCTTCTTCATGAAGCCGTCGTACTTACGCAGCAGCAGGTGCTGCTGCATCTGGGCAATCGTGTCCAATGCCACGCCCACGACGATGAGCAGCGAGGTGCCACCAAACTGGAAGGGCACAGCAAACATGTCAGCCAAGAGAATCGGCAGCAGCGCAATCGCGGTCAGGAACGCCGCGCCTGGCAACGTGATGCGGGTGACCACGTGATCGATGTACTCGGCGGTCTTCGCGCCAGGCTTGATGCCCGGGATGAAACCACCCTGCTTCTTCAGGTTCTCAGCGAGCTCCACCGGATTGAAGATGATGCTCGTGTAGAAGTAGCTGAAGAACATGATCAGCACGCCAGACAGCAGGAAGTACACCCAAGTGCCCGGCGCAAAGTACTCGGCAAACTGCGCAACGCGCTGATTGCCGGAGAACTGTGCGATGGCGCCCGGGACCACGATGATGCTCTGCGCAAAAATGATCGGCATCACGCCTGCGGTGTTGATGCGCAACGGGATGAAGTTCTTCGCGGCTTCGCGCTGACGGCCACGGGCCATCGTGCGCTGCGGGATCTGGATCGCAATGCGACGCGCGGCGAGTGTCATCGCAACGACGCCAGCCACCACGAGAAGCATTACTCCCGTCATGCCGATGAGCGCGAGGAGCGAGACCGCTCCAGTGCTCAGGAAGTTGAACATCTGGAAGATGCTCGGCCAGAAGCGCTCAACGATCGAGAAGAAGATCAGGAGCGAGGCGCCGTTGCCAAGGCCGCGCTCGGTGATCTGCTCACCGAGCCACATGACGAACAGCGCGCCCGTCGTGAGGAAGAGCACCATCGACCAAATGAATGCCGGACCCGGATTCACCACCGCGCCCTGCACGCCCGAGGTGAACAAGGCGTAGCCGTAACCCTGCACGGCCGCGAGGACAACAGTGCCGTAGCGCGTCCACTGCGTGATGCGCTTCCGACCCTCCTCGTCCTTGTTCATCTTGTCCATCGATGGCACCACCGCGGCCGCGATCTGCATGAAGATCGAGGCCGAGATGTACGGCATGATGCCCAGCGCGAAAATCGTGGAGCGCGAGAGGTTGCCGCCCACGAAGAGGTCGTACAGGCCGAGCAGCCCGCCGCCCTGGCTCGCGAAGAAGTCCAGCATTGCCGTCACATCCACGCCTGGGGCGGTGACGTGAGAGCCCACCCGGTAAATCACCAGGCAGAGGAACGTGAACGTGATCTTCTGCCAAAGCTCCGGCGTGCGGTAGATGTTGCCTGCCGCAGCCAGCGGATTCGCCTGAGCCATTCGCTTACGCCTCGACCGTGCCGCCAGCGGCGACGATCTTGTCCTTGGCAGTAGCGCTGACCTTCACTCCCTTCACCGTGAACGCCTTGGTGACTTCACCATTGGCGAGCAGCTTGGCCGGACCCTTGGAGATCTTGGCGAGACCAGCGGCCTCGAGCGTCTCCATGGTGACTTCCGAGCCCGCGACGAGCGCGAGTTCGGCAAGCCCGACAACCTGATATTCCACACGGAACGGGTTGTGGAAGCCACGCTTCGGCACGCGACGCGTGAGCGGCATCTGGCCGCCTTCGAAGTGCGGCTTGTTGCCGCCCGGGCCGTGGTGGCCGGAACGAGCCTTGATGCCCTTATGGCCCTTGCCTGACGTCTTACCCGTGCCCGAACCCGGTCCGCGCCCGAGGCGCTTCCGGTTGCGGTGCGAGCCCGGCGTACGAGCCAAGGTGCCCAGTGTGATCTTTTCGTCGCTCATGAGTTACTCCGTCACCGGCGTCACTTCGACCAAGTGGCGCACGCGCTTGATCATGCCACGAAGAGCCGGGGAGTCCTGGTGGACAACCGACGCCTGGTGGTGCTTGAGGCCGAGGGCCTCGAGCGTGGCGTTCATGACCTTGTTATGACCAATGCCGGAACGCACCTGTGTGATGCGGACCTTCCCGGTGGTCAGGGTATTCGGTTCAGTGTGCTGCGGGCCGCGAGTGCGGTGCCAAACAAATGTACGCGGCATTTACAAAACCTCCTTTGACTTCGCACGCGACTTGTACGGCAGCGACGAGACTTCGACGCCGCGCTCGCGGGCAATCTGCTCCACCGTCGTGAGGGCCGTGAGGCCATCAAGAGCAGCGAGCACCATGTTGTGCGGGTTCGTGGAGCCCAGTGACTTGGTCAGGATGTCGTGGATGCCCACGCACTCCATGATCGCGCGCACTGCGCCACCGGCAATCACGCCGGCGCCGGGAGCTGCGGGCTTCATGAGGACCTTCCCAGCGCCGTGCTTGCCAACGATTTCGTGCGGGATGGTCGCACCCGTCATCGGGATGCTGATCATGTGGCGGCGGGCGCCCTCGACGGCCTTGCGGACCGCTTCGGACACTTCGTTCGCCTTGCCCGTCGCAATGCCCACCTTCCCCTGCCCATCGCCGACGGCGACGAGCGCGTTGAAGCTGAACCGACGGCCACCCTTCACAACCTTCGCGACGCGATTAATCGCGATCACGTTCTCGAGTAGGTCGCTGCCTTCGCGCTCCTGCGCGGGGGCACCGCCACGGCCACCGTCACGTCCGCCGCGGCCACCTTCGCCGCCACGTCCGCCCGGACCGCCGGGACCACGACCGCCGCCGGGGCCGCCGGGGCCACCGCGACCGCCACCAGGGCCGCCACGACCGCCACCTGCGCCACCGCGACCGCCACCTGGGCCACCGCGACCGCCACCGCTACGAGCAGAGCCACCGCCGCTACGAGCGGAGCCGCCGCCACCGAAACCACCAGTTTGTTCAGCCATTTAAAACTCCAACCCGCCTTCGCGGGCTCCGTCGGCCACCGCTTTCACGCGGCCGTGATACTGGTATCCGCCACGATCGAACACGACCTTCGTGATGCCGGCTGCCTTCGCCTTCTCAGCGACGAGCTTGCCGACTTCGACCGACTTCTCCGTCTTCTTACCTGCGAGACCGTTGTCCGTCACGGTCATCAGGGTCCTATGCAGCACATCGTCCACCAATTGGGCGGTCATGTGCTTGAGCGAGCGGAAGACCACGAGACGCGGCCGTTCGGCCGTGCCCGCTACCTTCGCACGCACGCGGGTGTGACGACGGGCACGAAGGCCGGCCCGCGTCTTGGGTACACGCTTTCCTGGCATTACTTACCTCCCGCCTTACCGGCCTTGCGGCGTACGACTTCGCCCTGATACTTGATGCCCTTGCCCTTGTATGGCTCCGGCTTACGCAGGCCGCGGATTTCCGCTGCAACCTGGCCAACGATTTCCTTATTTGCGCCCTCAATCAACACAACCGTCGGCGTCGGCGCGCTCAGCTTGATGCCTTCCGGCGCCTTGTACTGGATTTGGTGCGAGTAGCCAAGGGAGAGCTGCAAGCCAAACGGCTTCGGCTCGGCCTTGAAACCAACGCCCGTGATTTCCAGCGTCTTCTTGTAACCGTTCGCCACACCCTCGACCATGTTGGCCACGAGCGTACGCGACAGACCGTGCAGCGACTTATGCAGCGGCTCGTCCGACGGGCGCTCCACCGTGATGGTGCTGCCAGTCATTGATACCTTGATCTCAGAATTCAGCGTCCGCTTCAGTTCGCCCTTCGGGCCCTTTGCGTGCACCGTGTTTCCATCAATCTTGACCGTCACGCCCGCAGGCACTTCGATCGGAAGCTTTCCAATACGCGACATGAGGGGCTCCTTACCAGACGAGGGCTAGGAGCTCGCCGCCGGTGCGCTGCGCGCGCGCCTCGCGGTCCGTCATCAGGCCCTTAGAGGTGGAAAGGATGGCCACGCCAAGTCCGTTACGGACGCGCGGAATCTCCGCAGCGCCCACGTACTGGCGAAGTCCCGGGGACGACACGCGACGGAGCTGACGAATGACCGGCGTGTTGCCGGCATACTTCAGCGCCACGCGGAGGACCTTCTTGCCCTCTGGCGTCTCGATGGTCTTATAATCGGTGATGAAGTTGCTCTCCTTCAGCAAGCGAGCAATCTCCACTTTCATCTTGGACGCCGGAATGTCCACGCGGCGATGCTTTGAACCAACAGCATTGCGGATTCGCGTGAGCATATCGGCGATGGGATCAGTCATCGACATACTAGGTACCTAAGCTCCTCTGGTTTCCGGCATCTGCCGGACCTGTAGGAAGGGGTGAGTGTGGTTCCGGTCGCGGCGTGCGGTCCGGCCTGCACTCAGGGGGTACTACTGGACGGACGACGGAAGACGGATGCTAAAAGCGTCCGTCATCCGTCATCCGTCCCGTTACCAGCTCGCCTTCTTGACGCCGGGAATCAGGCCCTGAAGAGCCATCTCTCGGAACGCCATACGGCTCAGCCCAAACGCCCTGAGATTTCCGCGGCTACGGCCGGTCATCTGGCAACGGTGGCGAACGCGGACCTTCGCCCCATTGCGCGGAAGCTTCTGCAACGCAACCTGCGCTGCGCGCTTCTCCTCGTCCGAGGCAGTGACGGACTTCACGATGGCACCGAGCGCCTTGCGCTTCGGAGCCTGCTTCGCCGCCATCTGCTTGCGACGCTCGTTCTTATTGACGGTGCTCTTCTTTGCCATGGTTTCCTCAGCCTTGGACGACGATGGGCTTGTCATCGCCGCGGAACGGCATCCCGAGTTCGCGCAGGAGCGCAAACGCGAGGTCGTCGCGGTTCGTGGTTGTCACGAACGTGATGTCCATTCCGTGGATCTGCTCAACGAGATCGTAATTGATCTCGGGGAAAATCATCTGTTCCTTGACGCCGAGGCTGTAGTTGCCGCGGCCGTCAAACGAACGCGTGGAGAGACCGCGGAAGTCGCGGATACGCGGGATCGCGGCCGAAATGAATCGGTCGAGGAATTCCCACATCCGGGCGCCACGCAGCGTCACCGACACGCCGATGTCCTGGCCTTCGCGCTGGCCATAGTTTGCGATGCTCTTCTTGGCCTTGGTGCGCAGCGGCTTCTGGCCGGCAATCACCGCAAGCTCATCAACAATCGCATCGAGAATCTTCGGCTGCTTGATGGCCTCACCCATGCCCACGTTCAACGTGATCTTGGTGAGATTCGGGACCTGGTGCGGGTTCTTGAGCCCAAACTGGCTCATGAGCTTCGCACGCACGACCTTCACATAGTGTGCCTTCAGGCGCGGGGGCTGAACCGCAAGGTCCTTGCCCGCGTGGTCCTTCGGCAGCATGGACTGGCGCTTCTCGCCCTGTCCACCGCTCTTCTTCTTTTCCTGCGTCTTAGTCGTCGCCATTGGTCAGTCCTCGCTCAGCGTACGCGCGGGATAGCTTGCCCGCTCTTTGCGCTGATGCGCTCCTTCGTACCGTCGGCGTCAATCCGCGCGCGGACGCGCGTCGGCTCACCCGACTTCGGATCCAACAACATCACGTTCGACAAATCGACCGGGGCCGGCATCTCGATGATGCCCGACTGCTCCTCGGCCGTACGCGCGCGGCGATGCTTCTTCACAATGTTGATCCCATCAATCGTCACGCGGCCCTTCTTCAGGTGCACCGTGATGACCTTCCCTTCCTTGCCCTTGTCGTCGCCGCGCAGCACACGCACCGTGTCACCCTTGGTGATCTTGGTGACGACGCGCTCGGCGTTGCGCTGGTGACGCGTGACGTTCTTCTGTCCGCGGGTCTTGCGATGAGTAAGAATACGCATGGCTTACAACACCTCAGGGGCCAACGACACGATCTTCATATAGCGCTTCTCGCGGAGCTCGCGGGCCACCGGCCCGAAGATGCGCGTGGCGCGCGGCTCGCCCTTGTCATCAATGATGACGATGGCGTTCTCGTCGAACTTGATGTAGCTGCCGTCCTTGCGACGCACTTCCTTCACGGTGCGCACGACGACGCCCTTGGCTACGTCGGACTTCTTGACGGTGCCATTCGGTAGCGCGTCCTTCACGGCCACCACAACCTTGTCACCAAGGCTGGCGTAGCGCTTGCGCGTTCCACCGAGGACGCGGATCACGAGGGCCTTTTTGGCGCCCGAGTTGTCCGCAACCTTCACGACTGATTCTTGCTGGATCATTAGTCAGTTCCTCTTAGCGCGCGCGGTCGACGATCTCGAGCAACCGGAACCGCTTGTCCTTCGACAGCGGGCGGGTCTCGACGATGCGGACAGTGTCGCCGACCTTCGCCGAGTTAGACTCGTCGTGCGCCTTCAGGCGCTTGGTCTTGGTCACCATCTTCCCATAGACGGGATGCGGCACGCGACGCTCGATCGCGACCACGATTGTCTTGTCCATCTTATCACTCACAACCAGGCCCTGACGCACCTTGCGTGCAGTGCGGGCGGGAGCGGCGGTCTTTACGGTCTCAGCCATCTGTTATTTACTCGCGCGCGTTAGCGCGCGGCCTCCATGCGCTCGCCTTTCTCGGCGAGCACGGTCTGAAGCCGCGCGATGTCGCGGCGGATCGTCCGCATGCGGAGCGGATTGCTCAGCGCTTCGGTTGCACCCCGGAAGCGGAGACGGAAGCGCTCCTCCTCCAGCTCGGCCAGGCGAGCGCGGATCTCATCCCCGCTCAGTTCCCTGATTTGATCAGCCTTCATTGGCCTGCGCCTCCTCGCGCGCTACGAACTTCGTCTTGACACCCAGCTTGGCGGCGGCAAGTCCGAGCGCCTGCTGAGCGGCTTCCTTCGCCACACCTTCGATTTCAAACAGGATACGACCCGGCTTGACCACCGCCACCCAAAGTTCCGGTGAACCCTTGCCCTTACCCATGCGGGTCTCGGCAGGCTTCTTCGTCACCGGCTTGTCTGGGAAAATGCGAATCCAAACCTTACCGCCACGCTTGATGTGACGCGTGAGCGCCACGCGAGCAGCTTCGATCTGACGAGCGGTCACCCACCCCGGCTCCTGCGCCTGAAGGCCGAAGGTGCCAAACGCTACGGTCGCGCCACGACGGGCGAGGCCCGTCGTACGACCCTTAAACATCTTGCGGAACTTGACGCGCTTTGGTGCGAGCATTGTTCAGTTCCCCTTACGCGTCAGAGGAGTACGTGGATGCACCACGACGCCCCTCGACGACCTCACCCTTGAAGATCCAGACCTTCACACCGATGGTGCCAAAGGTGGTCTTCGCAGTTGACGTCGCATAGTTGATATCGGCGCGCAGCGTATGGAGCGGCACACGACCCTCGTGATAGCCTTCCACGCGCGCGATTTCGGCACCGCCGAGACGGCCCGAGCACTTCACCTTGATGCCTTCGGCGCCCATACGCATGGCGCTCTGCACCGCACGCTTCATCGCGCGACGGAACGAGATACGCTGTGCGAGCTGCGCCGAGATGTTGTCGGCGACGAGCTGCGCCTCGATCTCCGGGCGCTTGATCTCTTCGACGTTCACACCGACTTCCTTGCCGGTCAGCTGCTGAAGCTCGGTCTTGAGCTCCTCAACCGCCTGGCCCTTCTTGCCGATCACCACGCCCGGGCGGCCCGTGTGGATGGTCACGACGACCTTCCCCGGCTTCCGCTCGATGGTGATGTCGCTGATGGCGGCGCCAGCAAGGCGCGCCTTCAGATACTTACGAAGCAAGGCGTCTTCCTTGATAAGACCAGGGAAGTCCTTGGCGTTGGCGTACCACTTGGAGCGATGCGTCGTGCTCACGCCAAGGCGGAAGCCGATCGGATGCGTCTTCTGTCCCATTATCGACCTTCCTTCTCGGCCACGATGATTTCCACGTGGCTGGTTCGCTTGTGCATTGGCGTCGCCCGGCCCATCGCCGCAGGCGTCCACCGCTTGAGCTTCACACCTTCATTAACAATTGCAAGCTTGATGTAGAGCGAGTCCACATCGAGTGACGCATTCGCGTTGCGAGCGGCCTGTTCGGCGTTCGCGACGGCGCTGTTGAGCACCTTTGAGATTTCGTGCGACGCGTGCTTCTTGCTGAACTTCAGCAGCGCCAACGCATCGTTCACCCCGAGACCGCGGATCTGGTCAATGACCAGGCGCATCTTGTACGGCGACTGACGCGTCGACCGCTGGATAGCCCGTGCTTCGGTCATGGCTTACTTGCCTCCCTTGGCCGGAGCGGACGACTGAGCCGGCGCCGCCTTCTTGTCCGTCTTGTTGTTGCCAGTGTGGCCACGGAAGAGGCGCGTCGGCGAGAACTCGCCGAGCTTGTGCCCGACCATGTTCTCGGTGACGTACACCGGGATGAACTTGTTCCCGTTGTGCACGGCGAACGTGTGACCCACGAACTCTGGGATCACCGTGCTCGCGCGCGACCAGGTCTTGACGACCTTCTTCTCGTTCTTGGCGTTCATCGCGACGACGCGCTTCAACAACGCATCCTGAATGAACGGGCCCTTCTTGATTGAGCGTGACATTTATTGGTTTCCTGGATCAGCTCTGGGTGGCCTTGCCGCGCTTCCGGCCACGGACAATCAGGCGCGTCGACGCCTTCTTCTTGTTGCGCGTCTTGACGCCTTCCTTCTTGCCCCAGGGGCTCACCACGTTACGACCGCCGCGTGTACGGCCACCGTGCGGGTGATCCACCGGGTTCATGACTTCACCGCGGACCTTCGGACGGCGCCCCAGCCAACGGGTCTTGCCAGCCTTGCCCCACGAAATCAGTTCGTGCTCGGCGTTGCCAACCTCGCCAATCGTACCGAGGCAGTCGCCGTGAATCATGCGCATTTCCGTGGAGGCCATACGCAGGGTCACGTACTCGCCTTCCTTCGCCACGACCTGCACACTGGTACCAGCTGAGCGAGCCAGCTGGCCGCCCTTGCCGGGCTTCATCTCGACGTTGTGCACGTCGGTACCGAGCGGCACTTCGCGCAACGGCAGCGCATTGCCCAAACGCACGTCGGCACCCTTGCCGCTGACAATCTTATCGCCAACTGCGAGTCCCTTCGGATGCAGGACGTAGCGCTTCTCGCCGTCCTCGTACACCACGAGGGCGATACGAGCGGAGCGGTTCGGATCGTACTCGATATGCTCGACCGTAGCCGTCATACCGTGCTTGTTCCGCTTGAAGTCAATCACGCGATACTTGCGCTTATGACCGCCGCCGAGGCGACGCATCGAGATGTGGCCGTGGTTGTCGCGACCCCCGCTCTTCTTGAGCGGCTCGGTGAGCGACTTCTCCGGCGTGGTCCGCGTGATCTCGGCGTTATCCGAGACGGAGCGGAACCGCGTGGCAGCCGTTACCGGCTTGAAATTACGGATTCCCATTTCCCTTAACCCTCGAAGATCTCAATCGAATCGCCAGCCTTCAGCGTTACGATTGCCTTCTTCCAGCGGGGACGCAGGCCGGCAGATGTGCCGACGCGCCGCGGCTTCCCGCGCTGCTGTGAAGTCCAGACGCCCGTGACGCTCACACCGAACAGGCGTTCAATCGCCTGCTTGATGGCCGTCTTGTTGGCGGTCGGATGAACCTCGAACGTGTATTCGCCGCGCTCCTGATACGCTGCCGACGACTTCTCGGTGACGATCGGGCGCACGATGGTGCGATGCAGAGTGGCCATCGGTTACTTCCCCTTCTTCTTGGGGGCCGCCTTCTTAGCTGCCGCCTTCTTGGCGGTAGGCTTCGCAGCGGCCTTCTTGGCTGGCACAGCCTTCTTAGTAGCCGCCTTAGGAGCAGCCTTCTTCGCCGCGGCCTTCTTGGCGACGGACTTCGTCGCCTTGGCTTCAGCCTTCTCGGCCTTGGCCTTCGACGCCTTCTTGGCCGGAGCCTTCGACACCTTCACCTTCTCCACTGCCTTCTCCGTCACGGGCGACAGCTCGTGGCCAATCGCGCCAGCTTCGACGAGCACGATGTCCGACCAGAGGATGTCGTAGGTCGAGGCGTCGCTGTACGGCAGCACGATGACGTTCGGGATGTTGCGGCCCGAGAGGTAAACGTTGGTCTTCACGCCATCCGTAAGGATGAGCGTCTTCTTGTGCGTGGCGTCGAGACGCGCCAACAGCTGCACGAGTTGCGCCGTCTTCGGCGCATCATACGTGAAGCGGTCGATCACCATCACCGAGTTCTCACGAGCCCTCGCGTTGAACGCCGACTTGCGAGCAAGCGCCTTGATCTGACGCGGGACCTTCTGCTCGTAGCCACGCGGACGCGGACCGAAGACCGTACCACCGCCGACGAAGTGCGGGGCGCGGGTCGAGCCCTGACGGGCGCGGCCGGTGCCCTTCTGCTTCCACGGCTTCTGATTGCCACCGACGACCAAACCGCGGGTCTTGGTGGAGTGAGTGCCCTGGCGCTGGTTGGCGAGAATCGCCTTCACGGCCTGGTGCATCACCGGCATGTTGATCGTGCCATCGAACGTCGCCGCCGGCAGGGCCACCGCGGTACGCGGGGTCCCAAGCGCCGTAAACGTCGCGGCTTCGTAGTTCATAGTCTCTGGCATCGGTTATCCCTGCTTGCGGACGAGCACGATCCCGTTGGTCGGGCCGGCCACGCTACCGCGGATATAGATCAGATTGCGCTCTGCATCGATCTTCTCGACGCGGAGATTGATCTGGGTATGACGCTCGGCGCCGTAGTGGCCCGGCATCTTCTTGCCCTTAATGACGCGCGACGGGTCGGTGCCCGGTCCGATGGAACCCGGACGGCGGTGCTTCGTGTTGCCGTGCGTGTTGGGACCGCCACCAAAGCCATAACGCTTCACCACGCCCTGGAAACCACGACCCTTCGACGTGCCAGTGACCTTCACCATCTCGCCAGGCGTGAAGATGTCAACCTTGATCACGTCGCCGAGGTTGTACGTCGGCACTTCGGGGTTCTTCCCAGGCGCATCGTCAAGCCGGAAGGAACGCAACACGGCTGGCGGAGCCTCGAGGCCAGCCTTCTTGGCGTGACCGATCTCTGCCTTGTTCGCGCGACGACCCTTCGGCGTACGCTCTCCCTTCTTCGATTCGCGAGCCAAGCGCTGCGCGCCATAGCCCAACTCCACCGAGGCAAAGCCAGCCGCTTCCGTCGTGACAATCTTCGTCACCGGATTCGGAGTGGCCTCTACCACCGTGCAGGGGATCTGCTCCCCCTTCTCATTGAAGATCTGGGTCATGCCCAGCTTCTTCCCGATAATGCCAATCATTCTTGAGCTCACTCGTTCAGTTAGTCGCGGCGCGGTGGAGCCACTTGCTCAATCCGCTGATGCCGGAGGACTTTCAGATAAGGGACGGATGACGGAGGACGGATGCTCACTGCGATCGTTTCCGACGGTGCTGTTTGCATCCGTCATCCGTCTTCCGTCCACTATCTGGTTGCTACTCAACCTTGATTTCGACGTCCACACCGGCGGGAAGGTCCAACTTGGTCAGCGCATCGACAGTAACTGCCTTGCTATCCAGGATGTCAATCACGCGCTTGTGCGTCTTGAGCTCGAACTGCTCACGCGACTTCTTGTCAACGTGCGGCGAACGGAGGACCGTCCAGCGCTGCGTCTTCGTGGGAAGCGGGATCGGACCGGAGACCTGCGCCCCCGTCTTTTCTGCGGTTCTCACGATGTCCGCTGATGCCTGGTCGATCACGGCGTGATCGAATGCCTTCAGTCGGATGCGAATACGTCCAGCCATTGATTCTCCACTGGTCGCACTCAGGAGGCGGTCCCGCCCCCCGAATGCGCCCGATTGTTGTTAGGCGAGGATCTTGGTCACGACACCCGCGCCGACCGTACGGCCACCTTCACGGATCGCGAAGCGGAGCTGCTCTTCCATCGCGATTGGGATGATGAGTTCGATCGTCATCTGGATGTTGTCGCCCGGCATCACCATCTCGGTGCCGGCCGGAAGCTCAATCGCTCCGGTGACGTCCGTGGTGCGGAAGTAGAACTGCGGGCGGTAGCCCTTGAAGAACGGCGTGTGG
This sequence comes from Gemmatimonas sp., assembly GCA_031414535.1. GTDB lineage: Bacteria > Gemmatimonadota > Gemmatimonadetes > Gemmatimonadales > Gemmatimonadaceae > Pseudogemmatithrix. Next base: position 5,140 of record JANNVQ010000017.1, on the reverse strand, counting down.
CGGCCGCCCTCTTCCTTCGTGAGGACGTAGACCTCGGCCGTGAACTTCGTGTGGGGCTTGATCGAACCCGGCTTGGCCAACACCATGCCGCGCTCGATGTCCTTCTTGTCAACGCCACGGAGCAGGAGGCCGACGTTGTCACCGGCAAAGCCCTCGTCGAGGAGCTTGCGGAACATTTCGACGCCCGTCACGATGGTCTTCTTGTCGGAGTTGTAGCCCACGAACTCGAGCTCCTCGCCGACCTTGCACTTGCCGCGCTCAATGCGCCCAGTAGCAACCGTACCGCGGCCCGTGATCGAAAACACGTCTTCGACCGGGAGCAGGAACGGCTTGTCCACTTCGCGAACTGGCTGCGGGATGTACGTATCCAGCGCTTCGTACAGCTCTTCGATCTTGGCAATCCATTCCGGCTTGCCAGCGATCGCGAGGGACGCCGAGCCGCGGATGACCGGGGCGTTGTCGCCGTCGTAGTTGTACTTGGAGAGCAGCTCACGAACTTCGAGCTCGACGAGGTCGAGGAGCTCGGCGTCTTCCACGAGATCGCACTTGTTGAGGAACACGACGATCTTCGGCACGTTCACCTGGCGGGCCAGGAGGATGTGCTCGCGGGTCTGCGGCATCGGGCCGTCCACGGCCGACACCACGAGAATCGCGCCGTCCATCTGCGCGGCACCCGTGATCATGTTCTTCACGTAGTCAGCGTGGCCCGGGCAGTCCACGTGCGCATAGTGGCGCAGGGTGGACTCGTATTCCACGTGCGACGTCGCAATCGTGAGAATCTTGGTTGGGTCACGACGACCCTGCGACTCAGAGGCCTTGGCCACTTCGTCGTAGGCGATGTACTTGGTGTTGCCGAACTTGTCCGCCGAGATCTTGGTCAGGGCGGCCGTGGTGGTCGTCTTGCCGTGGTCGACGTGACCGATGGTCCCGACGTTCACGTGCGGCTTCGTCCGCTCAAACTTTGCCTTGGCCATTATTTCGTCCTGAGAGGTGTTGGTGTTTGTCGTGCAGTCTGTGTGTCGCTTCCGTCTTCCGTCCTTCTACTTACTTCACCTTCGCGATGATTTCTTCGGCCTTGGCCTTGGGCACTTCTTCATAGTGCGAGAACTCCATCGAGTACACCGCGCGACCCTGTGTCATTGAGCGCAGCTTGGTGGAGTAGCCAAACATCTCGCTGAGCGGCACCGTGGCACCAATCACCTGGGCCTCACCGCGCTGCGTCATGCCGCCGATCTTACCGCGGCGTGCCGAGATGTCGCCGAGGACGTCGCCGAAGAACTGGTCAGGCGAGACGACCTCAACCTTCATCATCGGCTCAAGGATGATCGGCTGCGCACCGCGCGCCGCTTCCTTAATAGCCATCGAGCCCGCGATCTTGAACGCCATTTCCGAGGAGTCCACGTCGTGGTACGAGCCGTACACCAGCTCGACCTTCACGTCCACCATCGGATAGCCGGCCAACACGCCGTTCTCGAGTGCTTCCCGGATGCCTTCTTCCACGGGCTTGATGTACTCACGCGGAATCACGCCACCGACAATCTTGTCTTCGAACACATAGCCCTGGCCCGGCTCGGCTGGCATCGCATTGATGACCACGTGGCCGTACTGGCCCTTACCGCCGGACTGACGGACGAACTTGCCCTCGACCTTGTCCACGCGGCGCTTGATGGTCTCGCGGTAGGCCACCTGCGGACGGCCGACATTCGCTTCGACCTTGAACTCGCGCATCATACGGTCCACGATGATCTCAAGGTGCAACTCGCCCATACCAGAGATGATCGTCTGGCTGGTCTCTGCATCCGTGTGTACGCGGAACGTCGGATCTTCTTCGGCGAGCTTGTTGAGCGCGATGCCCATCTTGTCCTGGTCGGCCTTGGTCTTCGGCTCCACGGCCACGTCAATGACGGGCATCGGGAACTTCATGGCCTCGAGGATGATCGGCTTGTCCTCATCGGAGAGCGTGTCGCCGGTGCGGGTGTCCTTCAAGCCAATCGCAGCGGCGATGTCGCCGGCCCGCACTTCTTCGATTTCCTCACGCTTGTTGGCGTGCATCTGTAGAAGGCGGCCGATACGCTCGCGCTTGTCCTTCGTGCTGTTGTACACGTGGCTGCCGGCCTTCAACACGCCCGAGTACACACGGAAGAACGTCAAGCGACCAACGAATGGATCCGTCGCAACCTTGAACGCCAGCGCCGAGAACGGCGCTTCGTCGTTCACATCACGGGACTCGACGATATCGTCCTGACCCTGCAGATGCCCTTCGATGGCGGGCACGTCTTCCGGGGACGGCAGGAAGTCGATGACCGCGTCGAGCAGCGCCTGCACGCCCTTGTTCTTGAACGAGGCGCCGCAGAGGATCGGCACGAACTTCATGGCGATTGTGGCCGAGCGAATGCACTGACGAATCTCAGCTTCCGAGAGCTCCTCACCGGCGAGGTACTTCTCAATGAGCACTTCGTCGTGTTCCACCACCATGTCGATTAGCGCGCGACGCGCTTCCTCGACACGCTCCTTATCGTCAGCCGAGACATCGAGGACCTTAAAGGTCTTGCCGAGGGTGTCGTTGTCGAAGACGTACTGCTTGCGTTCGATGATGTCGATGTGGCCCGTGAAGAGCTCACCCGAACCAACCGGAAGCTGAATCGGGAGCGCCTTCTTGGAGAGGCGGTCCTGAATCATCTCAACGCAGCGCTCAAAGTTGGCGCCGACGCGGTCCATCTTGTTCGAGAAGATCATACGGGGCACTTCGTAGCGATCAGCCTGACGCCACACCGTCTCCGTCTGCGGCTCCACGCCGGCCACGGAGTCAAGCAGGGTCACGGCGCCGTCGAGGACGCGGAGCGAGCGCTCCACTTCGACGGTGAAGTCCACGTGGCCCGGGGTGTCGATGATGTTGATGCGGTATTCCGGTCCGTCGCCCTTGGTGTCGGACTGACCGTGACGCATCCAGAAGCACGTCGTCGCGGCAGACGTGATCGTGATGCCGCGCTCCTGCTCCTGCTCCATCCAGTCCATCGTAGCTGCACCATCGTGCACCTCGCCGATTTTGTGCGACTTCCCCGTGTAATAGAGGACGCGCTCCGTCGTCGTGGTCTTGCCGGCATCAATGTGGGCCATGATGCCGATGTTGCGATAGTACTTGAGATCGGTGACGCGTGGCATCGAATCAGTAAGGCTTAGAGAAGACGTATGGGGAACAAAAACGCGGCTGGACCAGGCATCCCCCCCAAAACAGCATCCGGGGGACCGGTTTCCATCCGCAATCGCCAGGTACAGTCGCCGCTGCAGCGCGACTGGGGACCGAAGGCGCATCAGGGGCAAACAGGAACGATCCCCTGACGTTCAATTGTCCTGCGTGCTTTTCGGGAATCTTGGCGCTTTGAGTATCCAAAGCGGGATAGATCGGGCTGTCCACTCCCCCCGCGCGTCATTGGTGCCGACGTAGGCGGGCCCATCTTTCCGGAACGCAGTACTCCGGTGTGTTCAATCCTTCCGAACACAACTACAGAGATGCGCCTTTTGGGGGCGTTTCACCGTAGCCCGAGGAAAGTATCCGGTTTTAGGCGGAAGTCAAGGCAGGGCAAGCACCTAGCTGTGCGTGGCCGGTCGGTTGGGGGTGGACGCTTTGGAGCGGCAACTGCTAGCACCACGGAGGCACGAAGGGCTCCCAGCGTTGCAATCACATAAGTGCTTTACTGGCAATGGCTTAAGCTGTATTTTCTTTTGGAATACCGCGCTCGGGTCCCCTTCCTTGGCGGCGATGGCACCGATTTTCCCTGTTGCTGAGGGCGTGACGAAGGCGTAGCGTCTGGGGGTAGCTCGACCAACTCAACCATCCCTTGGAGCTCCGATGCGTCGCCGCAGTGTTGTTGCCGCACTTTCGCTGACCCTTGTCCTCTCGCTGGCTGCACCGCTGGCGAACCAGCTTGAGGCGCAGGCGGGCTTTATGAGCGTGATGCACCGCGATTTGAATGACCTGCAGAAGAAGATCATGGATTTGGCCGGCGCCATGCCGGAATCTGCTTACGCCTGGCGCCCGGGGGCTGGTGTGCGCTCAGTCGGCGAGGTGCTGCAGCACATCGCGGCGGATAACTACATCCTTCCGGTCTACATGGGCACGCCGGCGCCAGGCGGCACGGGTATCACGGCCGACTATGGCACGGCTGTAGCCTTTGAGAACCGGCGCGGGCTCACCAAGGCGCAAATCATCGCGGATCTCGAAGCCTCGTTCGGACACCTGCATCGCGCAATCGGCGTGAACACGGATGCCAACCTCACCGAGAACATCAATTGGTTTGGCACCCAGACGACGCGACTTCAGGGGATGACGGGGACGGTAGGGCATCTGCACGAGCATCTTGGGCAGCTGATTGCGTATGCGCGCTCGAATAACGTGAAGCCGCCGTGGAGTAACTGAGCGATAGCACATGGACGGATGACGGATGATGGATGAAAAAAGAGGGGCGGGCCGAGATATCGGTCCGCCCCTCTTCCGTCATCCGTCTTCCGTCGTACTACCAGCGATAATGCGCGAACGCCTTATTCGCTTCAGCCATACGGTGCGTGTCTTCCTTCTTCTTGATCGCATTGCCTTCGCCCTTGGCGGCGGCGAGCACTTCGGCCGAGAGCTTCTCCGCCATCGACTTTTCGTTGCGATCGCGCGAGTAGCTGATCAACCAACGCATCGCCAGCGCCGTGCGGCGCTCGGGACGCACTTCGACGGGCACCTGGTAGGTGGCACCGCCGACGCGGCGGGACTTCACCTCGACGACCGGCTTGAGGTTGGTCAGCGCCTGCTTGAAGACCGTCACGCCCGGCTGCTGCGCCTTGGCTTCGACGATGTCCATCGCGCCGTAGAAAATGCGCTCGGCGGTGGACTTCTTGCCCTGATACATCAGGACGTTGATGAACTTGGAGACAGTCTGGCTGTCATAGCGGGCATCCGGGAGGATGGTGCGCTTTACGGCTGATTTGCGGCGGCTCACTTCTTCTTACCTCCAGCAGCCGGGGCACCAGCCTTCGGCTTCTTGGTCCCGTACTTGGAGCGGCTCTTGTTACGCCCTGCAACGCCGGATGCGTCGAGCTTGCCGCGCACGATGTGGTAACGAACGCCCGGAAGGTCCTTCACACGACCACCGCG
>JANNVQ010000016.1:0-18271 GCA_031414535.1 Gemmatimonas sp. | reverse complement strand
GGGCGCCCCCCAAAAACTCTAATTTTTACCCCCCCGCCCCCCCACACCCGCTACCGCACCTGCGCTCGTCGGCAGCAAGCGGCGTTATGGAGCCGCGAGCCTAGGCGTGAGTTCACTTCCTCGGAGCGCTTCGAGTGGCATACGCGAGTACCACGGCATGTCAGAGCGGGGAATGACTGTGATTCTTGCGGTGAAAGATGGGCTCGCGGTCAGCACGACACTCTGTTCAGTAGATGCCAGGATGTAAACAATACTGTCCGGCGCTGAAACGCGACTCAGAAGCGTTGCGGAGCCAGGGTCCTGCGGCGAAAGCATCACTGCTACTGGTCGTGCTCCGCCGAACGACTGCGGAACTATCGGCATGAGGAACGGACCGTACAGAATGCCAAAGAAGAGCAGGAGCCTGCTCACAATGAAGTGGGAATCTGCGCTGTGTCGAACCCGCGCAATCACTCGAAGCGCCTCTCCGCCTTCGTCAGACGTAGGTTCACTCAGGACATCTCCGCCCTTCCAGATCGCCGGGCCACCTAGAAGTAGAGTGCCGGGAATGGTGATTGTTGTGAGTATGAACAGCGAGCCGCGAACGTCACCACCGGTAACCAGCACTAGGAAGAAGCCGTAAAGAATCGCGGGTGCTAGGAGAAGGACCGCCCAGAGGGGCGTCCGAAGAATTCTGAAGGTGCGAAAACTGAAGATGGGCGGCTCGTCCGACACCCGTCGCTCCCAGACGCGCCGGTCGACTGACGGAGGGTCAAACTTCAGGACCACCACGGTGCCGACCATGGTCGAGACGATTCCGAGGCTCGCGAGACCTCCGAGCAACACTAGGGTTACGTCGAGGTAGGCTGGCGCTCCATCGGTGGGAATTCCGCGGAAGGCGTGATACGCTCGACTCGACACGAGGCCAATGAGCCACGAGACGGCTGCGAGCCAACCGAGGTCGGATAGCCACGATTCGCCGCGGACTGACCGCTTTTCATTGGCCGGCTCACTCAACTTGCCATGGTCTCCATAACGTATGCTTCTGCTGCAGCCGCTTCCATAAAAAGCAGTTGTGGGGCGGCCGCAGGACGTCCCATAGAATAGTGCGAACGCCCCACAACTGCATCCTTAACCGCGGCTGTCGGCAGCAAGCGTCGTTACACGGCCGCCGCGGACGCGACTAGAACGCGCGCGGTGTTTGCTGACGGCCGTGCACGATGGCCAGGAGTTCGATGGCGTCCACGTGCACTTTGTAGAACACGCGATGATTCTCGATGACCAACTCGCGCACGTCGAGATCCTCGGCTTCTGGGGCGTGCTTGCCCATGAGCGGATGCGCACGGAGCAACTGCAGGCGATAGTCGATGTGGGCGACCACGCCTTCGGCGTAGATGTCAGAGGTACGGCTGATGAAGTCGGCAATGCCCGCGAGGTCCGTGACCGCGCGCTCCGTCCAGCGGAACGGGAGCACTAGGCCGGACGACGAATGCGCGCGCGGACGCGAGCGAGAGCGGTGTCGTGGTCGACGGTGCGACCGGCCGCCGCATCCGCGAGGCCCTGTTCGATGGCCTGGCGCACATAGACCTCATACGCGAGATCATCCCAGCCCGCCCCTTTGGGGAGCTGGTCGACGAGTCGCTTCGCGTCGTCGCGGATGTCGGGGGCGTCGGCCATGATTGGAACCTGTCTCAGAAGGCTGCGGGGCGCAACTGCGGCCACCGCGGAGCCAGTGGCGAGCCCGTGTAACGTGTGCTTCTGCTGCAGACACTCCATAAAATGCGGCCGCGAAGCGGACGCTACAATAGCGTGGCTGTCAGCCAGCAAGCTTCGTTATGCCGCGCGCAATCGCGCCTCCAAGATTTCTTCCGAACCCTCAATGAGCTAGCGTCCACAACGGCCGGGCCTCGTCCGCACATAGCTCTGCACGAGAAATCTTCGAACAGGGCGGGCATGTGCCGGCGCTCAGCTCCTCCAGTTCGCGGCGTCGGACCTAGTCATCAAACGAATGGCTGTACCGGTCGGCAATGCTACCAATGATCCGCACGGGACGCCGATTGCCGGTCCGTAGCTCTAGTTCCGCCGTCCGAGCCACCGTCGGACGGAAAGGACGTACGAATGAAAGCTCTGGCCGAAGCGCTCCTGCAGCGCGCGTTCTTCAGCAGGAATTTGTACGCGATCTAAGTACAGGGCCAGAGCAGCGGGGCCCGCAAGTGCGAGAAGTGATCCCAGCGCAACTGCTGCGCCAATCCCCACGCACACAAATCCCACATACATCGGATTGCGCGTCCAGCGATATATGCCGTCGGCAACAAGTGCGCGCGCGCGTTCTGGATATCGGGGATCGACAGTGGTTCGCTGGCGACGGAACGCCAAGACGCCTGCCAAGGCCGTAGCCGACCCGACGATGGCAATTAGCGCGCCGAGCACCTGAAGCTCAACGGAAGAACTTGCAAGAGGATCAATGCGAGCCGCAATGAAACTCAGGGAGACGGCCGCAACAAGCATCAACACCGGGGGAATACGCATTACAAACAATCTCTCGGTTAAACAGTGAATTAAGCCGTGCCGTAGTCAAAGCTGCCATCAACCAGCCTTCTCCACCGACGCTGCCGATGCCGGTAGAAGATCGACGCGAACAGCCATGCGAATGGAGTAAGAACTCCAGCGCGGACGTCAACTTGATCGCGATAGATCACAGCGTCGCGACGGCGCTCAATGGTTATGAGATGGTCCCAGGTGTGAATGAGTGCACTGTGCCCAGCGTCGCGTAATGCGAAGCCAGACTCGACCATCGGGAATGTGATGACGATTGCCTGTCTGCCCAGAGGCAAGAAGCCGACGAGCCAAAGATTGACCCAATGAGTTCCGACCGTCCACGCCGGTGGAAACGTGCCTCCGCCCGCGGGGGAGAAGCGAACGAGAGGGCGGGCCACATACTCTAGGAGTTGAGTCGTCTGAACCTGCGCAACCGCCTGTTCGAAGGTGCAGGGGAGCGTCGTTGAGAGGTCGACCTTCATATTCGCTGTGTTGTGATTGCGGTACGTGACGAAACTAGAAGTACGTAGCGACGCCAAGCTGCAATGCGCCAGACCTCGTGGCCGCGTTCCGCAGAATGTCGTGCGCCCACTCTCGCCGATAATTCAACTTGAGCACCGCGCCCGCTACGGGGCGGACGCTGGCGCCGAGAGTGACGGCCGTGCGGTCATCGCCGATGACGCCCCCTGTGGAAGCGAAGTGCCCAACGTTGAAATCCACGTACTCAAGACGCGTGATGAAGTTTACAGTACCTCCGCGGAAAGGGCCGCCCGCTACACGATATACGGGCGCGATGACATCCACATGCGCGCCCCATTGATCGTCGCCAAGTACATCGACCATTCCCGGGGCAAGCTCAATCCGAGCAAGCGCGGCCTCGCCTCGGACCTCAATCGCACGTGGCAACACCGTGGACACATCGACGGCGAGTAAGGAAAGGCCTCTGCGTTCGTCAATCTCCGCACCGTCTAGCCGAAAGGTGTTGTAGGTGGTTCCGTACCACGAAACTCCAGCCTCACCAAGTCTCCGTGAGCGCAGCGCCAGCCGCCCGGATAGCGCGGGCACTCCATTGTCGTCGCCGGCGAACTGCCCCGCACGTTTACCGCTCGCGAGATGCGTGCGCCCGGTTGAATTGAGGACGACGCCTTCGCCGAGTCCGTTCGTGAGGTATGCGTCATACGTGATCGTCAGTCCCGACGCTGGCGAGACGCGACCGTTCACGCCAAAGCCGACTTCCGAGAGCGTGGACGGGATGATCTCCGTTGAGACGAGCGGCCGGTCGACGAATTCCCATCTCGGGCCGTCGTGATTCTGGTTGAACGCGCCTACGGGCGGCAGCAGGATGCCCGCGCGAAGCACCAGCGCGGACGACACTCGAAAATCGACGATCGCAGTCTCGAGAGCAATCTCTTGCGTGCCGTGCTCGAACTCGAGCTCTGAGAGAAATCGAACTCTCGAACCGATGGATGAGAAAAGGAAAATATTGAAGCGGCGCAACTCCATCGAGAGGCCAGGCCCGATGCCTTCCTCTCGTGTGTAGAGTGCGTTTGCTTCGACGTATCCTCCAATCGCCGTGCGGCCTGATGACGAGATGAATGGGCGCTGGTAGATGCTCCCCTGCACGGACGACGAGTCATCCTGCGCGCGTAGAGGCGTGCCTGCTGCAAAAGCCACGAGCGCCAATGCGCCGTGCACAGCAAGTCGCGTGACAATGTCAAAGCGCATTAGAGGTTGCCTCGCGCGGTTAGCTCAATGACGAGGCGGTCTGGCAGCTCACGGACCGCGAAGCGAAGCAGCGGTCGCTCCGCCGGTCCTTGAAGCACGGCACCTTCCAGATTGTACTCGCTGCCGTGGCAGGGACAGACCAGCCGATCGGTAGAGGGCTCCACCTCGCAGCCACGATGTGTGCACTCTGTTGAGAGCGCAGTAGTCGTCCCGCCCGCACTGCGTCGTACAAAGATGGGGAGGTCGAACTCGGGTACTTCCACTAATGCTCGGCCGTTCTTGTCGAGCGCCGTGAATGGCAGGTGCACTTCGTTGTCGCGGCGTTCCCCAATCACATACGGGACGGAAGCGCATCCAATGCCAATCATCGGCAAGGCTGCGCGGGCACCGAGCGCGCAGGCTCCCAGTGCGACCTGTTGTGCGCGAACTAAGAATGCGCGTCGCGGAATCGTCATAGCGACCTCAAGTAGCGCAGGAGCCGCTCTTGCTCGGCAGTTGAGAGGGCATTGAATGCCGCGCGACTTGCGGACGCTTCGCCGCCGTGAAATCCAATCGCGGCGCGCAATGAGCGAGCGCGGCCGTCGTGCAGCAGGAACTGCGTGCCACCGGTCGCGCGCTCGGCCAAGCCAATGCCCCAGAGCGGCGCAGTGCGCCACTCGGACGACGTGGAGTTCCCCTCCGTGTAGCCATCGTCGAGATCGGGACCCATATCGTGCAACAACAAATCGGTGAGCGGCTCAAACTCGATCCGATCGAGCGCTGCGATTGAGGACCTCCCAGTGCGCATCGTCATCACGTGGCAGTTCGCGCAGCCAATCTCGATGAATCGCTGGCGCCCAGCGATTACTTCTGAATTGGCTGCATCGCGTCGCGGCGGCGGGCGCAGTGTTCGGAGGTAAAAGACCACGCTACTGACGATACCGGAGCCAACTTCGGGATCGGTGACGCCGTCTCCGCTTGAGCCTGGCAATCCAGGAAGTACCAGATCGTCCGGATGATCATCGGTGGTCAGGCCCATATCCTCGGAATAGGCATTCACCGTCTGATGGCGGAGCGTGATGGTGGTCGCCTTCTTGCCGAAGCGTCCCAGATATCGTCCCGACCACGAGAGATGACGCGCGGGAGTTCCCGCAGTTCCGCGCACTCCTTCGGCCGCGAGCGCATCAATGAACGGCGACGCTGTCACCCAACTCGCGCGCCCGGAGATCCCATCTGCATTGAGGTCGGCCGAATCGGCAAGCGCGAGAATGCTCGAATCATCAACGGCTTCCAAGAGGCCCAACCCTGTGACGGCCGGCGGTGTGAAGCGCGCCATCACGGTGGACTCGGATGGCCGAGTTTCGGCGAGGTATCCGAGGATGGCGCGATTCTGTAGCTGCGGACCGCCGTCAGCAATCATCGGATCGAAGGTCGCGCCCTCGTAGCGTCCAAAGCGCGTGATGTCGAAGACTGGATGGCCTTTGCCGTCGCCCGCGTGACAAGCGTCGCAGGACTGTGCGATAAAGAGTGGCCCGAGACCGTCGGTCGCTGCGAAGGCGCGTCCGAATTCGGCGTCGCCTCGCAAGAAGAGCGCGTGCTGAGGCGCGGTGAGCCCAGCGATGGGACCTTCGAGAATGGAATCGTCGCGGGGCGCGTCGGGGAAGAACGGCTCGCCGCAGGCGGAGACGATTACGGCGACGGCGAGCGTGCTCACAATCAAAGGACGAAGTGAAAGGCTCGCTTGAGGTGTTCTTGCGGTGGAATCCATAAGTTAGGATGTACTAACTTATGGATTCTGTCAAGGTTCCTGGTTCGGAGCTGGTCCCGCGAGAGTCGCCTCTGCGTCGAGGGCAAGTCGCAAATAGCCCGCGCTGTTCGTTGGCTCCCTCACGTGGCTGCATCCTCGGATGGCCCGTAGCGCAACAATCTCAATGCGTTCGCAATCACGACCAAGGTGCTTCCCTCGTGCATCACGACCGCTCCTCCGATGCCGACAAGGCCGGTCGTTGTGGCCACCACCAAGAGCAGGATGACTCCGAGTGAGACAAAGAGATTCTGCTTGATGATGCCGCGGGCTGTGCGACTCAAGCCGATTGCGAAGGGCAGACGTCCCAAATCGTCACCCATCAGCGCCACGTCCGCCGTCTCGAGCGCAGCGGCAGTGCCCGCACCGCCCATCGCAATTCCAACGGTCGCGTGCGCAAGCGCCGGCGCGTCATTCACGCCATCGCCCACCATCGCCACGCGCCCGAGCTGAGCCAACTCTTGGATGGCCTTCACCTTGTCCTCCGGCAACAGTCCAGCGCGCACGTTCGTGACGCCGACAGCATCGCCCACGGCCTTGGCAACGCCGGCATTGTCACCCGTGAGCATCACGATGCGCTTGACGCCCACAGCGCGCAGGCGATCAAGTGTTTCTCTCACGCCAGGACGCGGTTCGTCAGCGACACCGATGACCCCGAGCCAGCCATTGCCATCGTCTATCGAAGTTGCACCAGCTGACACCACTCGATGGCGCACAACAACGGTGGTCCGTCCTGCCGTCTCCAATGTTGCAACATTCGCACGAACGCTTACCGGCACTTGTGCACCAGTCTCCTCGAACATCAGCAGTCGTCCCACTTCAACGCGAGCACCGTCAACCGTCGAGCGGATTCCGCGTCCCGTTACCGACTCCAAATCGCCGGCCGCGGGTACTTCGAGCCCACGTTGCTCGGCCGCTTTGATGATCGCACGCGCCAAAGGATGTTGCGAACGCTTCTCCACGGCGGCCGTCATCGCGAGCAGGCGGTTTTCATCCACGCCGTCAAACGGACGAAGATCTGTCACCTCAGGCTCGCCACGCGTAATCGTCCCCGTCTTATCCAAAGCCAGCGTATCGATGGAACCAAGTACCTCGAGATACGCGCCGCCCTTGATGAGCACGCCCCTTCGAGCCGCTTGCGCGATGCCAGAGAGAACAGCGGCTGGAGTCCCGAGTGCGAGTGCGCAGGGGGATGCTGCCACAAGAAGTGCCATCCCTCGATAAAACGACTCGCTCCACGTCCAGAATCCGAGCAAAGGCGGCAGGACGATGAGCAACAAGTCGGCCACGAGCACGATCGGAACGAAGATGCGCTCAAAGCGGTCAGTGAACAGCTGAGTGGGCGCCTTCTGCGTCTGCGCCTCCGCGACGAGCTTGATGACGCGATCGAGTGTGCGGTCGCCGATGGCCGCCGTCACTTCTACGACGAGCGCGCCATCACCATTTACTGAGCCAGCGAACACCGTCTCGTCCGGTGCCTTATCTACTGGCACGCTCTCGCCGGTGATGGGTGCCTGATTCACGGCCGAGCGTCCTTCACGCACGATGCCGTCAACTGGGATTCGCTCGGCTGGCTTCACGACCACGCGATCACCCGAGCGGACCTCAGCAATGGGTATCGCTGTCTCGCGCCCATCGCGCTGAACAATCGCTGTTTGCGGAGCGAGTTCAGTAAGAGCCGCGATGGCATTGCGTGCACGTCCCAATGCATAGTGCTCAAGGGCGTGTCCGAGACTGAACAAGAAGAGGAGAAGCGCGCCCTCCACCCACTCGCCAAGTATCGCGGCACCGAGCGCCGCGACGACCATCAAGAGGTCGATATTGAAGTGGCACTTTCCTCGCCGCAGGTCACCGATGAAGTGGCCGACGTTGTCGCGAGCGCCAAATACGTACGCAGCGACAAAAATGCCGATGGAAAGTGCGCGTGGCGCAACCGTGAACTTCTCGAGAAGCCACGCGCCCGTGAGCAGCACTCCGGATGCCAAGCTCCACGCGAGTTCGCGGTTGCGCGTGTACCAACCGCTTTCTTCTAGAGCGGCCGCGTCAGCTGGAGCACTGACTGTTTTCATACGTGCTTCAATCGTCGCTTTATCTACTCGCTTGCGGTCGAACTCAACGCGCGCCACCTGTCCCGCCAAGTTGACAACGGCCGCGGTCACTCCTTCTAGCGAGCGCAACTCCGTTTCCAAGCGCGTTCCGCCATCCTGACTGCTGATCGCACGGAATGGTAGGATCAAGTGTCCATAACGTTCTGTCACCTCAGCGCCGGCGGATCGCGCCAGCGCTGTGATGTGCTCGAGCGAGAGCTGATCGGGGTTGTAGTGCAGGCAGAGTTGCGACTGCGTGGGCTCCGCCGATCGCATATCGCCATTCTTGTCTGCGACGTCGCATTCCTCCGCGCCTAGCGCAACAACGTGTACACTCTGCACGCCGGCCCGTTGTTCTATCAGTGCGACCAGACGCTCCACGCAAGCGTCCCGGAGGTCCTGCACCTCGGGCAACAGCAAGGGGAGGTCGAGGCGAATGGTGCGTGCTGCTGCGTCATCATACCGCATTGTCTCCCTCCTCCCCAGTGGCAATACGCAGGGCCCGAGTGACCGCGACGGCGTAAATCTTCCCATCTCCTCGATTGCCTGTGTGCGCCGCCGTGCGAATCGCTCGTACGACTTGGTCTTCAAGATCGTCGCTGACCACCACTTCGATTCTCAACTTGTCCACGGTGCCGTAGAGAGCTTCGGCGTTCGCGCCGAGAGTGGCTCGACCGCGACCGAATCCCTTCACTTCGCTGAAGGTAGCGCCCGTGAGCCCGGGCACTCGATGGAGTGCCTGTACAACGTCAGGCGCCATAAATGGCTGAATAAACGCGATGACGAGTTTCATTGCGGCCTTCCTCCCCCGACGGCGTCGGGTGCGAAGTGATCCTGCGCGTCCGTCCCCGAGGGCGTCCCATCAGGCTCGTCCTGGGCGCGCTCGAAGAGCATATACAGCAGCGGCAACACGAGCAGCGTGAGCAGGGTCGCCGTGAAAAGGCCACCGATGACCACCGTCGCTAACGGCCGCTGCACCTCGGCGCCCGCACCGCTTGAGAGCGCCATCGGAATGAATCCGAGACTCGCCACCAACGCGGTCATCAGCACGGGACGCAAACGCGTCATCGCACCTTCGCGCACTGCATCCACCAGCGGGCGCCCGTGCTGCCGCAATTCATTGATGTATGAAACCATCACGAGGCCGTTGAGCACCGCGACGCCGAAGAGCGCGATAAAACCGACGCCTGCGGAAATCGAGAAGGGCATCCCGCGCAGCAAGAGCGCAAAGACACCGCCCACTGCGGCGAGTGGAATGCCCGTGAACACCAGCGCCGCCTGCCGCAGCGAGTTGAACGTAGCAAACAACATCAGGAAGATCAGCAACAGCGACAGCGGCACCACCAGGGTAAGCCGCTTACTCGCCCGTTCGAGATTCTCAAACTGCCCACCGTATTCCGGACGATAGCCAGTCGGCAACTCAATCACGCCATCATCGAAGAGCGCCCGCACGTCAGCGACAAAGCCTCCGATGTCGCGCCCGCGCACATTGCCTTCGACGATGACCAGTCGAGAGCCATTCTCGTGGCTGATCTCCGCCGGACCATTCACTTCTTCAACCCGCGCAAGGGTACCCAGCGGTACACGCTCGCCCGTGGGCGCACTAACGAGGATGTTGCTGATGGTAGCGGCGTTCTGGCGCACCTCGGCCGGCAAGCGCACGGTTAGGGCGAAGCGACGCTGGCCTTCAAGCACCTGCGAAACTTCCGCCCCTCCTAACGCCTCCACCACCTGCATTACATCAGCAGAATTGATGCCATAACGCGCCAGCTGGGCCGGCAACACAGTGATTTGGAGCTGCGGCATTCCCTCCAGCTGCTGTGCCTTGAAGCCCGTTGCCCCCTCCAGCTGAGAGACTGCGGCTACCACCTGTGCGGCGGTCTGGCTCAGCTGGCCTAGATCTTCGCCGTAGATCTTGATGGCGAGGTCGCTGCGCACACCGGCGATGAGTTCGTTTACTCGCAACTCAATCGGCTGGCTGAAGCTGAACACGAGACCGGGAATCCTGCCCAATGCCTCTGACATCTGCAGCTCGAGGTCGGCTTTCGACTCAGCCTTTGTCCATTTGTCCGGCGGCGCGAGGATCACGAAGATGTCCGAGATGTTCACGCCCATCGGGTCCGTCGCAATCTCCGGGCGTCCCGTCTTGGCCACGACGTCAATCACCTCATCGGGAAACGTCTCGATCAGCACTTGTTCCAGTTGCGTCGTCTGACGCACCGATTCTTCGAGGGATACGCTTGGGAGCCGAAGCACCTGCAATGCGAACGAGCCTTCATCCAGCCGCGGGATGAACTCGGACCCAAGGAAGGGCACGGCGACCACTGCAAGCGCGAACGCCGCGGCGGCACCAGTAATCACACGACGGCTATGCGCGAGCGTCCACGCCAACGCCGGCTCATAGATAGCCTTGGCCTTCTGCATCAGCCAAACGTCCTTCTCCTCAACCTTGCCCTTCAAGAAGAGCGAAATGAGCACGGGTGTGAGAAGGAAGGTCAGTAACAACGAGCCCACGAGCGCAAAGACTACGGTGAGCGCCATTGGTCTGAACATCTTGCCCTCAACGCCCTCAAGCGTGAGGATGGGCAAGTACACGATGATGATGATGCCAACACCGAAGAGAATCGGACGCGCAACCTCAGCGCAGGAATCAAGCACCGTCTGCAAGAAGCTTTCATCTGGCTTGCGGTGGCCCAGACGGCGCATCGAGTTCTCGACCATCACGACAGACCCATCAACCACGAGGCCGAAATCAATTGCGCCGAGGCTCATTAGACTGCCCGCGATGCCTGCCTTCAACATTCCGCTGAGCGCGAAGAACATCGAAAGCGGAATCGCCGCGGCCACAATGAGCGCGCCACGAATGTTTCCCAGCAATAGGAAGAGCACCACAACAACCAGCACAGCGCCCTCAATAAGATTCTTCTCCACCGTCTTGATCGTGCGGTTGACGAGCTCCGCGCGATCGTAAAACGGTACGAGGCGCACACCCGGTGGAAGGCTGCTCGCAGCCACGGCGAAGCGCTCCTTGACGGACTGCACGACGGTGCGCGAGTTCTCACCCATTCGCATCATCACGATGCCGGTCACGACTTCGCCAGTTCCGTCCTTGGTCACCGCGCCCTGACGGATTGTCGAACCAATCACGACGTCCGCGATATCACTGACAAGCACTGGCGTGCCGCCGCGACTCGATACGACGATGCTACGAATCTGGTCGAGGTCCTGAACTTGACCGACTCCGCGAATCACGAGTTGCTCAGCGCCTTTCGTGATATATCCGCCGCCCGCGTTCTGGTTGTTTGATGCAATGGCGTCGAGGACGCGCTGGAGCGTCAGGTCGTACTGCACGAGCGCATCCGGGCGCACGAGCACCTGGTACTGCTTCTCGAAACCACCGAATGCATTGACCTCAGCTACTCCCTTGACCGCGCGGAGCTGTGGTGCCACGAGCCAGTCTTGCAAGGTCCTGAGTTCCGTGGCATCAACGCCTGCACCTGAGTCCGCTTCAATAGAGTACTGGAATACCTCGCCGAGTCCGCTTGAGATGGGACCCATCTCGGGCGTTCCGTAGCCTGCGGGAATCTCCTCGCGAGCCTGCTGCAAGCGCTCCTGCACTTGTTGTCGTGCGAAATAGATGTCCGTGCCTTCCTCGAAGACCACGGTCACTTGCGACAGGCCAAACTTTGAGATGGAACGAATCTCTTCGAGGTTCGGAAGGCCGAACATCGCAAGCTCTACGGGTAGCGTGACCTGCCGCTCCACCTCCGTGGGAGGTAGCGCTGCAGCGTTTGTGTTGATTTGCACCTGCACGTTCGTGACGTCGGGTACTGCGTCGATTGGCAGCCGGAGGGCGCTCCAGATTCCCACGCCGACGAGCATCGCCGTCAAGCCGAGGACGAGCAGCCGCTGCTTTAATACGAAGCTGATGACTGAGCGCATATCAGTGTCCGTGCTCCCCGATCTCGCCCTTACTGAGCTCGGATCGAAGCGCGAAGGCCCCTACGGTGACGACGCGACTGCCTGGCGCAATGCCCGACAGGATGACGATGCGGTTGCCGTCGGTGGTGGGACCCACCTCGACCGCGACGGTACGAAACTCTCCGGGTGCGTCGCCGGGCACGAATACGACGAGCTTGCCCTCGACCGTTTGCACGGCGTCCTGTGGCACGACGGCCATCGGAGGTCCGCCGCCGCCGACTTGGATGTTGGCCGTGGCGAACATCCCCGGCTTGAGTGCGGCATCACGATTCGGAATCTCAACGCGCGCGCGGACCGTGCGCTTTGCGGGATCGAGTACGTCGCCAACGTAAACAATGCGGCCGGGAAAGCTGCGACTCGGGTACGCCGAGACGAGCACTGCGACTGACTGGCCACGCTTGACGCGAGCGAGGTCACGCTCAAAGATGTCGAGTTCAATCCATACTTCGGAGAGGTCCGCCACGGTGAAGAGCGTGTCAGCCGGCGTAGCCATCTCACCGAGACTGGCATCGCGCGCGACGACAACGCCCGCGAAGGGCGCTACGAGTGTGAACTCACCACCCGCACCGTGGTCGTGCGACGCACCGAGGACTTGCAGCCGGTCCTCGGCGCTGTGCAGCGCCGCTTCTCCTCGGCGCAGCATTGCCTCCGCCTCGAGCAGTTCCTTGCGGCTCGAGATGCCTTGCTCGGCGAGCCGTTGTTCACGCGCGTAGTTCTCTTGCGCAATCTTCAGGAGCGCCTCAGCTTCGCGCTCTTCGGCACGAATCTGTCCCACTTCGACGCTTTCGAGCGTAGCAAGTGCTTGACCGCGCGCAACCTGCGCACCGAGGTCGCTTCGCACCGCGACGATGCGTCCGTTGGAGCGCGAACCGACGTGGCTGACTCGGTCAGCGTCGAAGGTGATGGAGCCGGTCACAGCCAAGGCGGTTGTGGTGACTGATTGGACTTCGCCTACCTGAATGCCGCCGAGCCGAATCGCCGCCGTGTCGAGCACGACCACTCCTTCTTCACCCGCGTGTTCCTCTGCTGCGGCTGTTTCAGCGGGTGCGGCATCGCCACCGCCGCAGGCGCCAATCGCGAGTGCTCCTACAAGTACGAGTATGGAGAAGCTGGGCGAGGCGCTGTGCACCCGCCTAAATGTCGTCAGCGTGATCACGGGGAAGTCCTGGATGAGGAATCAGACTTGGTCGGTCCGTCGACCGAGGCGGCATTGAGTGGTTGAAGAGCAGCGGCGGTGGGAGTAAGCGCACCAGTTGCTGCCTCGAGGCGTACCAACGCTTCGCGCTGAGCAAGCCAAGCATCCCAATAGCCGAACTCCGCGTCGAGCAGTTGGTTGCGAAGCAGCAGTAGCGTTGGCAATGCAATTTTCCCGGCTCGGTAGGCCGTCTCGAGCAGTTCGATGTTTGCGCGCGCTGGTCGCACCACGGTCGTCTCGAACACAGCAACCTCTTCGGAGGCCGTGCGATACGCTCGAGCGGACTCCAGCACGTCGCTTCGGATTCCAAGTTCGGTGGCGCGTTGATCAAGTCGAGCCTGTTCGGTGAGCGCTCGGCGTTGGTCCACAAGCCCTTGGTTGCGGTTGAAGAGCGGGATGCTCAAGCCGATTGCGGGCCCGATGTCAGCTGAGCCACCACTCTCCGCCCGCTCCACAACAGCGCCGATGCGCACGTTGGGGAACGCCGAGCGGCGCGAGAGGCTCGTTAGCTTCTCGATCTCGCGTACCGCCGCTTCGCTCGCTGCGAGGTCCGGCCGTCGCGCCAACGCGAGTGCGACTAACGAATCCTCGGTCGGGGAGGGTTGCTTGCCTAGCGGACTTGAAGTGTTCAACGAGTCGGAGACGAGTCGAATCGCTGTCTCAGGTCTCAGTCCGAGGAGTTGCTTGAGTTCGAACGCCGCTCCGAGTTCAGCGCGTTGCGCGCTCAAGACCCGACCACGCGCTCGTCCCGCTTCAATTTCGGCCAGGTTCGCCTCCATCGTGCTGATTTCGCCTTCAGCGAGCTGCGTGCGCACGGCTGCGATTAGGCGCTCAGTGAGCGCGAGAGCATCCCGCGCCACTTCGAGCCGGCGCTCCGAAGCGAATGCCCGGTAGAAGCCGACACTTGCCGAGGCGAGCGACACTCGCGCCGCATTCTGAACGAATGCGGTCGCGCGGACTTGTCCCTCACGTGCCGCGCCGATGCGAAGTCCGCGCTGGCCTGCCCACTCAATTTCCTGCGTGAGCAACAGCTCAAACGGTCCATCTGATCCGCCATCTCCTACGGCTTGCAGCGTGAAGTCG
This sequence comes from Gemmatimonas sp., assembly GCA_031414535.1. GTDB lineage: Bacteria > Gemmatimonadota > Gemmatimonadetes > Gemmatimonadales > Gemmatimonadaceae > Pseudogemmatithrix. The sequence goes on along the minus strand of JANNVQ010000016.1, from coordinate 3,900 downwards.
GGATTGAACTGATAGACGCGCGCCTGACGAAGTGCGCCAGCGGCAATCGACAACTCCTGTCGTGTGGCCAAGAGGTTCAGATTCTGCCGGATCGCGAGCCGCTGCACGTCGTTGATATCCAGGTGGAGCGTATCGGTAGCGGTGTTGCGGGTCACGCTCTGCGCTGAGAGCGGGATCGCCCATGCCGCACTCGCGGCGAAGACGAGTGCGGCGCGCTGTACGCATCGACGGAGTCGATTGGGACGTGCGGTTTGTTCCTGAGCAGATGCCACGAGTGATTGTCTCCCTTTGCTTGGCCTCGCTCGATTGATGGGTCGCATCGTGACTGGGCGCTCTCGCGTGCGTTCCAATGCGGCCGTTGAATCGTCGCAACGAATTGCGACGATCTCAGATCAAGCGGCGAGTTGTTTGGGGCCTGTCCGCGTAGGCGGCAGGAGCGCGGCGCACTGATTACGCGTCGGCCACTATGGCCGAGCGTCAGCGCCGCGCGAGAGAATCAGCCGATCGGCGGCCGGAGTTGGGGCTCGCCCTGACGGCTCGCGGGTGTCTGCTCGCAGAACTGCATCGGCTGGCCGCTGTTGACGGCGAGCTCTGCTTCGCACTGCGGCGGGGACTGCATCCAGCCGCTGTGCACGTGTGCACAGTGACAGGCGTGTTGATCGTGCCCAGGTTCTCCGGGAGCGCGCTCACCGGGGTGATTCTCGGGAGAGTCTTCGCGTGCACCGAGCTGCGATTCCTTAACCTCGTCGCCGTGAGCGAGGTGAAACGCAGCGTGCTCACTGGCTCCGTCGACTCGGGCCAACTCTTCGTGAGTCGCATCGCCATCGTGAGTGTCCGCAAACAGAGACTCGGCGGTGTAGAGGCCGAAGCTCAGAGCGAGCACGCACGCGGTGAGGCGGCGCAGGATTGGGTCACGAGTCTTCACACAAGCAGTGTAATCAGAAATCACCGCGCGCGAAAGCGATTTGAGGAAGCCGAGGGAAACCGCTCCGGCTGGGTGCGAGTTCGACCCCGGCGGTCGGCTGAAGAATCAGGGTCTTGGCCAGTACATAATGACCGACACGCCGACCAAGGCAATCGCCGCGCCAACGAGATCATATCTGTCCGGAGCAACCTTGTCGACCAGCCATCCCCACAGCAAGGCAAGTGCGATGAAATATCCGCTATAAGCGGCCTGGATGCGGCCATAGTTCGACGGCTGCTGCGTGTGCAGATAGCCGTAGGTCACCAAGACGGCGGCTCCCAAGACGCCCAGCCAAGCGGATCGTCCGCCTTTGAGCCAAAGCCAAATTAGGTACGCGCCTCCGAGTTCGCAGAGGCCTGCAAGCGTAAAGAAGAGCACCGACTTGCCGAGCACCGCGCCGTTCATCGCCTATCTCTCCGCAGGATGCACGGTCGATGATCGCCAATGCTTCGCGCCTTCGGCGTTGGCACTGCCAGAAGTCGGCTGTACCACTTATGGAGTGACCACCCAGTCGGTCGAGACCTGGACGGTACCCCACGCCAGGCGAAACTCGCCGCGCGCGGCATCCGTGGCCGTCGAGGGGATGAGCCAGATGGTGAGGCTTTCGATTGCCTGCGCGAGCGTCGACGGCCGCAACGGGATGCGCGCCACGTCATGCGTGGCATCGTACGCCGTGGCCGACTGTCCGACGGGCTTCTGCAGAATCAGTGTCCAGCCTTGCCGAGTAGGCAACGTGTATACGACGTAGGTGCCGGCCGGCACGGCAACGCCGCCCATCTGCAGGTTCGCGCCGGTCGTAAGCGTGGTGGAGGCGTTGGCGCCGGTGCGCCAGGCCGCGTCGTAGGGCACGACGTCGCCGACGTGCACCGTGCGCCCGCGCAGGTGCGGAACGCCGTAGTCCACCTTGATGGACACATTGACGGCGCCAGCCGGGGCTTGGCCTTGGGGATACGCGAGGACGACCTCACTCGATGCGCGTCCGCTCGGATGGGGACGCAGCGAGACTTGGGCGTTGATGTGCCTCGGGGCGATCGCAAGGAGCGCGGCGAGGCAAACGAGTATTGGACGCATAGCTTGGAAGTGGGCGGCGAGATGGCGAATGCTACTCTGGAAACTATACCGCGCGCGGCGCTGTCCAAGTCGGTGTGTGTGGTTAAGGCAGCGGCTTCGGCTGTCGGCATAACGTGTGCTTCTGCTGTGGACGCTCATATAAAAAGGGTTGGGCGGGGTGGCCGCAACCATCAAGTCACATCGCGGCCAGCCCGCCCAACCCATCCGCACCCGCGGCCATCGGCAGCAAGCGTCGTTATAGCGCGCGCACCCTTGCGCCGTAGCACGTAGATGCTACCTTTGTAGCATACCTGTACTACGGAGCACATATGGTGCGCGAGCTTACCCTGCGCCAAGTTGGCGGCTCGATCGGCGCGACAATTCCGAAGGATATGGCCGACCGCCTGCATCTTGAGGCGGGCGATCGCGTGCTCGCGGTGGAGACGGACCGCGGCATTCTGCTGACCCCGTACGACCCCGATGTGGAAGCGGGCCTCGCGGTCGCCGCGCACGCAGCGAAGAAGTTCCGGAACGCGCTCCGCGAACTGGCGAAGTAGCGCGTGGCCGCCCTGCGATGGGTGCCACGGCTCGTCGTGGACGCCGCGCACCTCGACCAGTTGCGTGAGCACGGCGGATTGCCGGGCATCCGCGATGAGAACGCGTTAGAAGCCGCGCTCGCGCGTCCGCAACAGAAGGCGCACTACGAGCCCGACTCGGACCACGCGACCCTTGCCGCGGCGTACGCATTCGGGCTCGCAAAGGCGCATGCGTTCAACGACGGGAACAAGCGCACGGCGTTCCTGACGTCCGTCATCTTTCTCGGACTGAATGGAAAGGACCTCGATGCGACGGAGACAGAAGTCGTCCAGGTGATGACGGCGCTGGCGGCTGGCTCGCTCACGGAAGCGGCAATGGCGAAATGGATCCGAGAGCGCTTGGTTCGGCTAAAGCTCTAGCCCGCTCGGTCGCTATAACGTGTGCTTCTGCTGCAGCCGCTTCCATAAAAAGCAGTTGTGGGGCGGCCGCAGGACTTCCCATTACAATAGTGCGGGCGCCCCACAACTGCATCCTTACCCGCGGCTGGCGGCAGCAAGCGTCGTTATGTGGCGCCTCCGCGTGGCGACGCGGTCGGACACGGCACTTTGTGTGCCGCGACGGGCCTCGGCAGATCAGCCGGGTGTACCTCGCTCTCTTCATCAATGACGCCGAGGAACACGATCGAGTCCCCTCGGATCTCGGCCTGCACCACACCCCGCATCATGTCGCTGAAGGGGGAAGCAGTCCCGACCAGCGAGTCGCCGCGGATCTGGAGCCGCAGCGTCAGGCCCGCGTGGCCATCACCCCATGTGAGCGCTACCGAATCCGGGGTGGTCCGGCCCCAGACACTCTCTGCGAACTGGCGCTGCGCGGTTGTGTCACGCATGCCGGGTGCCCGGAGCCGGAACGCGCCGTTGCGGTTGACGGGCGTCTGCGTGAACTCGATGATCTCGCTCGTGTGCTCGGAAGAGGTGCGCGTCCACTGGTCGTATGTCGACCAGAAGAAGAGCCCGCTTGTGTTGGAGAACCAGTAGCATCCGGCCGGTGCGCGCGGCCCTTGGCCGGCGAGGAATCGTGGACTTGCGAGCACTCCAACCACGAGCACGAGCGAGAGAATCGGAAATCGCACGAGGCCTCCGAAGCTGCGTGGGAATACGCGCGTCCATATAACGTTTGCTTCTGCTGCAAGCGCTCCCATAAGAAGCTGGGGTGGGGCGACCGCAGGGCGTCCCACTACGATAACGCCAGCGCCCCACCACTGCATCCGCACCCGCGGCTGTCAGTCAGCAAGCGTCGTTATACGGCGGCCTCGCGCGCGGGACGCCAGGTGAGCGCCAGCTTCCGCTCCG
>JANNVQ010000015.1:0-2403 GCA_031414535.1 Gemmatimonas sp. | reverse complement strand
GCTCATTGCTGCGAAGTATGCCGTCGTCTTCGGCTTGCTGCTGCTGCTTGGGGCAAGCGGCCTCGCGCCACGCGGGCACCGTCCGCCGGCATAACGACGCTTGCTGCCGCTGGCCGCGGGTGCGGATTGGGTTGGGCGGGGCCGCCGTGATGACCTAGGTTGGTTGCGGCGACCCCGCCCAACCCTTTTTATATGAGCGTCCACAGCAGAAGCCCACGTTATGCGAACCCGACAAAATGAGCGACGACAAACTCAGACCGTACCTAAAGCTTGTTGCGGCACGTAAGGAGTGTTCGCGTTGCTTGTCTCGCGACTTCTTGAATCCGTCTGATCCGAAGCTCAGCCGCTGGGACGGTCCGCACATTGGCCCCTGGACTCGCTGGCTCGGCGATCTCAACGCGGAGATCATGATAGTGGGCCAGGAGTGGGGCGACACGAAGGCCTTCACCAAGCAGAAGGGACTGGATCTCGCATCCAGCGCTACAAATCGGAGGCTCCGCGAATTGCTCGCACATGTCGGCATTGTCGTGCCCGACGTCTCGGAGCACAATGCAGCGTCAGGAGTATTCCTAACCAATGCCGCCTTGTGCCTGAAGCGCGGGGGCTGTCAGGCTCACGTCCAAGATGAGTGGTTCGTTAACTGCGGGAGCCTGTTTCTGCGCCCACAAATTGAGATCGTGAGTCCGAGAGCTGTCGTGGCACTCGGCGAACGCGCGTACGCTGCGGTAGCCCGTGCCTTCGGAATTGAGCGGTGCCGCTTCCGGGATGCGGTCGACGGACCGCCGGTGGCGTTGCCCACTGGCTCTATGTTAGTGCCGGTTTACCACTGTGGTGCGCGCATTCGGAACACACATCGCCGCGATTCCCAGCAATTGGTCGACTGGCTTCGCGTGAAGGACGTACTCGCGACCGGAACTCGCGCGCCCGTCGCATAACGACGCTTGCTGCTGATGAACGCGGTGCGGATGCAGTTGTGGGGCGGCCGCCTTATGAAGCATGGGACAGCCTAGCGGCCGCCCCACAACTGCTTTCTATTGAAGCGTTCACAGCAGAAGCAAACGTTATCCGGACGGCCTCCCCGGCCCGGGAACCTTGACGGGTATTACAGCGTACATACATTGTCTGTATGAGCGCTCTCCGCTTTGACTGGGACCCGAAGAAGGCGGCCGCGAACCTCCGCAAGCACGGCGTGAGCTTCGAGGAAGCGCGCACGGTGTTCGAGGACGCGGAAGGCTTGATCATCCCCGATCCCGAACACTCCGAGGACGAGGAGCGCCTCATTCTGCTCGGGTTGAGCGCCGCCTTGCGTGCGCTGGTCGTCATTCACTGTGAGCGCGAGAACGGCGACGTCCTCCGCATCATCTCGGCGCGAAAGGCGGATCGCGACGAGCGTGCTTCCTATGCCGCCCAGAGATCGAAATGAAAAAGCACTACGACTTCTCCAAGGCCAAGAGGAATCCGTACGCGAAGCGGCTCAAGCGCTCCGTCACGATCCGCTTGGACGACTCCACGGTCGAGTACTTCAAGGCGCTCGCCGAAGAGACCGAGCTGCCCTACCAGAGCCTCATCAACCTATATCTGCGCGACTGTGCGGCGTCGGAGCGCAAGTTGGCGCTGACCTGGCGTCCGGCGCGCGAGGCCGCCGTATAACGACGCTTGCTGACTGACAGCCGCGGGTGCGGATGCAGTTGTGGGGCGGCGGCGTTAACGTACATGGGACAGCCTGCGGCTGCCCCACAACTGCTTTTTATGGAAGCGGCTGCAGCAGAAGCAAACGTTATCTGGACGCTTGAGGATTCCGCCGTTGGATAGTCCGCGAACAGTGAGCGCCGCCGAACTTCGCGCGAACCTCGTCGCCCACGTGCTGGAGTGGGAGCGCCGCTTCTCCGTCGCGCCATCCGCGACATCTGCTATCTCGGAATTCGACGCCGCCATCTTGGTCGGCCACACTCCCGAATCGTTCTCCAATCAGGCGAAGGGTCGTACCGCCGTGTCGCGCGGAACAGACTTCCTATTTGGCGAAGTCAGCTATCAAATCAAAGCAAATCGTCCGAGCGGGAAGCCCGGGTCGTTTGTCACGCTGGTGGGGAAGGCCTCGAACTATGAATGGGATCGCCTAATCTGGATTCTCTATGATCCTCAGTTCGTCATGCAGGAAGCCTGGCTCTGGCACGTAGACGACTATCGCCGGGAATTCGACTCGGTTAAGCGATAATCGCCCTCTCACATGCGTCAGGGCACCAGGCTGAAGTAGCGCCGCCTTATAGCGATGCTTGCTGCCGATGAACGCGGGTGCGGATTGCAGTTGTGGGGGGGCCGCCTGTTGGATCATTTGACGGCCGATCGGCCGCCCCACAACAGCTTCTTATTTAAGCAACAGCAGCAGACGAAACCGGTTAATGG
>JANNVQ010000014.1:0-357960 GCA_031414535.1 Gemmatimonas sp. | reverse complement strand
GGGGCTGGGGGGGCCGCAACCCGGCCCGCCCCTCTAGTTTTGTGGGGTGACCAAAAAACGTGCATCCAAGTCTGGTCCCAAGAACGTCGTCGCGGCTGCCCGCGGGGGCGGTGGGTCCGCATTCGACGCCCGGAAGTTCTGGGAGGGGTTCAAGTCGCTGGCCGCGACCATCGCCATCTTCCTGCTGCTGCGCACCTTTCTCGTCGAGGCCTACCGGATTCCATCGGGCTCGATGATTCCGTCTATGCTGATTGGCGACTGGCTGTTCGTGAACAAGCTGCGGTACGGCCCGCACATCCCGTTCACAAAGATCAACCTGCCAGGCTACGCCGAGCCGCAGCGTGGCGAGATCGTGGTGTTTATTTCGCCGCTGCAGATTGACCAGCCGGAGGACCCGACGCCGATTTTGGTGAAGCGGCTCATTGGCATGGCGGGTGACACCATCTACTCGCGTGACGGCGTGGTGCACATCAATGGTGCGCCACAGCGGCTGGGCTTTCAGACGGCAGACCGCTCGGGCACGTCGGGTGAGGACTGGCATCCGTTGTTTGAGTGGCAGCGGAAGATTGCGCTCGACAGCTCGCGCTTTGGCGAGGCACCGGAGCGGCCCACGTTGGATAACTGGGGCCCGCTGGTCATCCCAGCGGGGCACTTCTGGATGATGGGCGACAATCGGTATCAGTCAAAGGACTCGCGCTACTGGGGCATCGTGCCGCGCGAGAACGTGCGCGGGCGGCCGCTGTTCGTGTACTACTCGTGGAACGCCGACGACTCCGACCGGCCGTTGCCGTTCTTGACCGACATCCGCTGGTCGCGCATTGGGCATGTACTCAAATGAGCGAGTCGAACCGCACGCAGCAGGTCATCGTGGGATCGCTTGCCGTTGGCGCCATCGCGGCGATGCTGATTTTCTCTTGGGCCACTGAGCGCGATTCGCCGGACGTCGTCACGGAGCGTGCGGCCCGGCCTGCCGATGGCCAGTTCGTTGAGCCCCGCGCTTCTGACGTCGAGTACCTCACGCCCTTCGGCAAGCCGACGCGCCCCTTCTCGCCGGCCGTGCGTGTGGGCGACGTCATCTTCCTCTCGGGCCAGATTGGCACGGACGCAGCTGCCAACGGAGCTGTGGTCGCCGGAGGCATCGAAGCCGAGACGCGTCAGACGCTGACCAATATCAAGCAGACGGTCGAGGCCGTGGGCTCCTCGATGGACAAGATCGTGAAGTGCACGGTGATGATGGCCGACATGAAGGAGTGGGATCGGATGAACGTCGTGTACCGCGAGTTCTTCCCCGAAGGACGACTGCCCGCCCGCTCGGCGTTTGGCACGAGCGGACTCGCGCTGAATGCGCGGGTCGAAATCGAATGCATCGCCACCCGCTGACCTGACCGGACGCCCAAGTGCCGCTGCTGCGCTCGACGGTCGTCATGACCGCGATGCTCGACGAGCCGGGCTTCTGGCGGAAGTTCGGGATGTCCATGCTGGCGATGGGCATGGCGACGGGCGCAGGGCTGCGCGGGTACCGCGCCTTCGTGTTGACCTTCGGATGGAGCGATTCTTGGCTGTGGATTGCCGGGACCTTCATCGGTGGCGCCGTGTTCCTGTTCTTGATGGCGACGCTGTACTTGGGCAACTATCCGGCGCGCGCGTGGTGGTGGCGGGCGCCGATGTTTGCGCTGGTGGAAGCGAGTACGGAAGTGCTCGTGTCGCTGGCGCTGACCCTCTTGGGTCTCGAGGTGGTCGGTTCAATGTCAGCGACCATCGAAGATTGGCAGGTGACGGCGCTGCGCACGATGTTCTTCCGCGTAGTGGGCATCACGCTCTTCGCGGTGGTGCTTGCTCTGGTATCCACGGTTGTTCGACTGCTCCTGCTCAAGGGGCGCGAGGTGACGCACACATGATTCTTTTTAACTGCAACGGCATCACCACGGAGACACGGAGGCACGGAGCGATGCGGAGAATGCTTGGGGTAACTGCGTTGCTGCTGTTGGCATCCGTCATCCGTCTTCCGTCCGCCGTTGAAGCCCAAACGCGCCCGTTCGGCACCCTTCGGGAGCAGGCGGTGCTTCAACAGGCTTGGCTAGAAAAGCGGCTCAAGACGGTGTTGCCTGCGGTGATGCGCCGTCACGGCGTTGATGCCTGGGTGATTCCTATGCGCGAGTACAACGAGGATCCGATGTTCTCCTCGTTAGTGTCGCCGGAGACGTTTGCGGCGCGGCGGCGGACCATCTACGTGTTTTTCGATAAGTGCGCGGCGTCTGGACGCACGGATCCGGGTGATGGCAGCTGCGTAGAGCGCATCGCGCTCGGCGGCAGCTCGCAGGGCGGGCTCTACGAGGCTCGCCGCGCGATGGCGGCGGCGGATGCCGGCGTTGAGGCGCGGCAGGCGGAACTCGTGGGCGCCGAGCAGTGGAATGCGCTCAAGACCGTGCTTGAGGAGCGCGATCCCAAGGTGGTGGCTATCAACGTGTCGCGAAACTTTGCCTTCTCTGACGGCCTCACGGCCGGCGAGCGCGATGGCATGAGCGAGGCGCTGGGCGCGCGCTGGACCGCACGCTTTCGCTCGATTGACGCGCTGGCGCTCGACTTCATCGCCACGCGCATACCCGAAGAGGCGCAGTTCTACGCCGAGCTACAAAAGCTGGTGTGGGAGCTCACCGAGCGGATGTTCTCCGAGGCGGCGGTGACCCCCGGTGTGACGCGCACGAGTGATCTGGTGTGGTGGTGGCGTCAGCAGGTGAACGACCGCGGGCTCGGGACCTGGTTTCAGCCGAGCGTGAGCGTGCAGCGACGTGGCGTGAGTGCGGCGCAGCTGGGCGATGACCCCATCATCCAGCGTGGCGACGTGCTGCACTGCGATGTGGGCATCACTGCGCTTGGGCTCAACACCGACACCCAGCACATGGGTTACGTGCTGATGCCCGGCGAGACGATGCCGCCCATTGGATTACAGCGCGCACTCACGAATGCCAACCGCCTGCAGGATTTCACGATGGAAGAGCTGCGGCCAGGGCGTTCGGGCAACGAAGTCCTAGCGGCGGCGCTAGCGCGGATGCGTGCAGCCGGTCTCAATGGCACGTTGTATTCACATCCGATTGGCATGCACGGCCATGGCGCCGGCACCCTGCTCGGCCGCTGGGATGCGCAGGGCGGCACCGGCCCGCAGGGCGAGCCCAAGGTGATTGCCAACATGTGGTACTCGATTGAACTGCAGGTGACCTCGCCGATTCCCGAGTGGGGCAACCAGCCGGTACGGATGGCGCAGGAGGAAGACGCCATCATCGGGGCCGACGGGCGCACGCGCTGGGCGCTCAAGCGGCAAACGAACCTTTTCGTGGTGCGGTGAGTTGATGAGTCGAATGCGCAAAGGCAAAAAGGAACTGATCGTCGTCGGCGATCGAGTACTGATTAAGCTCGAAGACGGCGAAGAGCGCACCAAGGTGGGGCTGTATCTTCCGGCGACGGCGGTGGAGGGCCAGGCGGTGCAGGGTGGCCGCATCGTTGCGACGGGTCCGGGGACTCCACTTCCCGAGGTGACGGACCATTTGGACGAGCCCTGGCGTATCACGGGTCAGAAGGACACACGCCATATTCCCATGCAGGCGCAGGTGGGCGACTACGCCCTGTTTTTTCGCAAGGCGGCCGTAGAAATCACGTTTGAGAACGAGCGCTACCTCGTGGTCCCTCAGGCTGCGTTGCTGGCCCTGAGCCGCGAATAGGCCTCAAGAACCCCATAGGAGAACGCACATGATGTACGACGAACGTTTCATTGGCCCCATGCGCCAAGAAATCGCCCAGCTTGGCGTGGCCGAACTGAAGTCCGCCCAAGCAGTAGACGACGCCATGCAGGGCACGAAGGGCACGCAATTGCTTGTGGTGAACTCGATGTGTGGCTGCGCGGCGCGCAACATGCGCCCGGCCGTGGCGATGGCCCTTCAGCACAGCGTGACGCCCGAGCACAAGTTCACGGTGTTCGCTGGCAACGATGTGGACGCGACGCGCCAGGCCCGCACGTACTTCGTGGGCTTCGCACCGAGCTCGCCGTCAATTGGTGTTTTGAAGGACGGTAAGTTGGTGCACATGATTGAGCGCTGGCAGATCGAAGGACGCTCCGCTGAGGCAATCGCCGATGAGCTCAAGGGTGCCTTCGATAAGCATTGCGCGCCGGCTACCGTCTAACGGCTGAACGGCGTCACCACGAAGGCACGAAGGGCTCCCTGCAGGATCCATCATCGACGCGCCCCCTAAAGTTCTGAGACTTTAGGGGGCGCGCTGATTTTCAGATTTGCTCGGGACCCTTCGTGCCTTCGTGGTGATTACAGTTGCCGTTACGCCTGCCGAATCCAGCGCACGAGCTCCTTGATGCTTGGCCGCTTGCCGTACATGAGCAAGCCCACGCGGTAAATGCGCGCTGAGACCCAGATGGCCGCCGCACAGGCGACCGCCACGCTCAGCAATGACGCCACAATCTCCATTGGCGGCACCGGCGTTGCGGTCATGCGCATCGGCATGATGATCGGCGCTGACCAGGGCAAGAAGCTGAGGACCACCGCCATCTTGCCCGTGGGGTCCGTCATCACCGGCTGGACGAAGATGATGCTGAAGATGAGCAGCATAAGAATCGGCTGGCTAGCCTGCTGGGCCTCTTCCATCGAGCCCACCATCGCGCCTACGGCAGCGAAGAGCGACGAGTAAAACGTGTAGCCAAGGATGAAGAACAGGAGGAGGGCCACCATGACGAGCGGATCGATGCTCGGGAAGGCCAAACTTGGCATGGCCGGTACGCCCAGTGCCTCGAAGATGCGGCTGCGCTGCGTCCAGAATGCGATGCCGCTCGAGGTCCACACCAGCATCTGCGTGAGGCCGACCGCACCCACGCCAATCACCTTGCCGGCCAGCAGCGTGTCGGGGCTGACGCTTGAGACGATCACCTCAGCCACGCGCGTGGTCTTTTCCTCAAGCACGCCGCGGAGCACGTTTTGGCCGTAGAGGATGATGCTCATGTACAGCAGGAAGGCGATGCCAAACCCGAAAAGCGTCGAGGCGAGGCCGCTGCCTTCCTTGCCCTTATCCGTCACCTTCTCGGCCGAAAGATTGATGCGCAGGCGCGAGAGTTCGTTGGCGACTTCGGAGCTCAACCCGGCATTGTTTAACCGCGTGGCGACGAAGGCTGTGCGTGTGGCCCCCTCGATGGCCTCAACCTGGCCTACCGAGCCGGCATCGCGGCCCAAATAGCGGGCGCGGCCAGTCTGCATCGTGGCGGAGTCGAGAATCAGCACGCCGTTCATCTCGCGGGCTTGGATGGCGGCGACGAACTCCGCCTCCTTTGCGGCGATCTCGGCGTTGCTCACCGTGTCCACGCGCGCGAGCTTCTGCGCATCGCTGGCCGAGTTGAGTTGCGGCGTGGCCAATCGCTCGGCCACACGCTGCCCCAAGCCCGCGCCGGTGGCGTCGAGGATGGTGAGGTTGGAGACCCGCGCCTCGCGCATGCCCTTCACCGAGAGGTAGCCGGGAAGAATCATGATGGTCGCGAAAAAGAGCGGCCCAAGCACCGTGACCACGATGAACCACACCGTGCGCACACGCTCGAGGTACTCACGCTTGATGACTGCCCAGAGCTTAGCCATGACCGCTCATCCCCTCTTCGACGCCCGTGGCGCCGACACGCTGCAGGAAGATCTGATGCAGCGAAGGCTGCACCCGCTCGAATCGTGCGATGTTTGCGCCCGCAGCTACGAGGCGCTGTAGCAACTGCTGCGAATCGCCGTGGGCGGTGAGTTCGACTTCGAAGTAGCGCGTGTTGTCGTCTACGCGTTCCACCAAGCTGCGGTCCCCGAGCACCTGCATCACGGCGGGATTTGCGCCACCATCGAGAGCCAGTGCAATGGTACGGCCGGCGTTCTCGGCCTTCACGTCGGCGACGCTGCCGTCGAGCACCTTGTCGCCGCGCGCGATGATGCACACGGAGTCGCACAGGCGCTCCGCGTTGTCCATCAGGTGCGTGGAGAAGATCACCGTCTTGCCGCGGCGACGCAGTTCAACAACCGTGTCCTTGAGCGCTTGCGCATTGATGGGGTCGAGGCCGCTGAAGGGCTCGTCGAGAATCACCATGTCGGGATCGTGCAGCAGGGTGCCGATGAACTGCACCTTCTGTTGCATGCCGCGCGAGAGCTCATCCACCTTGGCCTTGCCCCAGTCCTTCTCGGCGCTGCGCAGCGTCAGGCGATCCAGCCATTCATCAATCGCGCGGTCGGCGTCCTTGCGGCCCACGCCCTTCAGCTCGGCGAGGAAGCGCAGCACATCGCGCACCACCATCTTCTTGTAGAGACCGCGCTCTTCGGGGAGGTAACCGACGCGATTCTGAATAGATGAATCGCGATTGGATTTGCCGAGCACTGTGATCGTACCGGAATCTGGCGCAATCACGTTCAGAATCATGCGAATGGTGGTCGTTTTGCCAGCGCCGTTGGGGCCGAGGAGTCCGTAGACCGTGCCCTGCGGGACGGCCAGAGATAGGTCGCGGACAGCGGTATGCTCGGCGTAGCGTTTGTTGACGCCACGGACTTCGAGGGCGAGTTGGGTCAATGTGTGCTCGGGGGAGAGATGCAGGGAAGATACAGGCCGGATGACGGATGATGGAAGCGAACAGCCCGTCTTTGGCTTCCGTCATCCGTCTTCCGTCCGGTAGGTTTAACCCATGCGCTTCCTGCTGATTCTGCTCGCGCTTGGCTGCGCCCCCCACAGCCCCGAGTCCACGCTGACCGTCTTCAACGCCGGCTCTTTGGCCCGGCCCTTGAAGGCGGCCTTGGACACCTTCGCGCGCCGTGAGGGTGTGGCGATTGCGCAAGAAAGTGCGGGGTCCCTAGAGAGTGCGCGTAAGCTCACCGAGCTCGGGAAGATTCCTGATTTCATCGCGCTGGCGGACGCCGAGGTGTTTCCGCGGTATCTGATGCCGAGCTTCGTGGAGCAGTACACGCTGTTTGCGCACAATCGCATGGTCGTCGCCTACACCGAGCGCTCAAAGCACGCTGGCGACATGAGCACGGCGAACTGGACTGAGGTTCTGACTCGCGCTGATGTGGAAGTGGGGCGTTCGAATCCTGAGTTGGATCCCAACGGGTATCGCACGCTGATGGTGTGGCAGTTGGCTGAGCGCTCGCTCGGACGCGCTGGGCTTGCCGACCAACTTTTGGCTCGCGCGCCGGCAAGGAATGTGCGGCCCAAGGAAGCCGACCTCGTGGGTCTGCTTGAGGCCGGTGAGTTTGACTACATCTGGTCGTATGAGTCTGTGGCGAAAGGCACAGGGCTGCGCTACGTGTTGCTGGGAGACTCGGTGGACCTGTCCAACACAGAGCTGGCAGCCTTTTACGCCACCGCCTCGGTCAACGTGCGTGGCGCGACTCAGGGTGCGAGCGTGGAGTTCAGAGGCGAACCCATCGTGTATGCCTTTGCCGTACCGCTCAAGGCGCCGAACGCGGCTCTCGCGCAGCGCTTCGTGACCTTCCTTGTGTCGGAGGAAGGCAAGACGATTCTCCGCCGAGAAGGCTTGGACGTATTTGCCCTGCCGCGCATCGAGACGGGACGCGCGAGCGCGGGTGTACTGGCCCTCCACGCGATGCGCTGATGTGGAGTCCAATGCCGACCATCAACGCTAGGTCCTGATGCCGAGTCGCAGTACGCACGCGGTGTTGAGCGTAGTGGCGGCGCTGATGGCCTCGCTGCTGCTGGTGTTTCTCGCGGCGCCCATCCTTCGACTCGTCACCGAAGGTGGTGCTGACGGTTTGTTGCGGCTTGGCTCTGACGCGGAGTTGCGCTCGTCGCTTTTACTCACGGGATTCACAGCCACTGCGGCGACTTTGCTGGGAGTGCTCGGCGGTACTCCTCTGGCTTGGCTACTGGCGAGGCGTGAGTTTCCCGGCCGTGCGGTGCTTGCGGCGCTGTTGGACCTTCCGCTGGTGATTCCGCATCCGGTGGCGGGCATCGCGCTGTTGTTGTTGCTCGGGCGGGAGAGTGCCTTAGGCGGGGCGGCGTTGGATGTGGGCCTCAGGATTGTTGGGAGTCCACTGGGCATCATCGCGGCGATGCTCTTTGTGTCAGCGCCGCTGTTTGTGAGTGGCGCCCGTGAGGCCTTTGCGAAGGTTGATCCGCGCTACGAGGGAGTGGCACGCACACTGGGCGATGCTCCTTGGCGGGCGTTCCGGCGTGTGACGCTTCCGCTGGCCTCGCGCGGCTTGCTCGCCAGCGCTGTGGTGATGTGGGCGCGCGCCGTATCGGAGTTTGGCGCCATTGTCATCCTGACATACAATCCAAAAGTCGCCAGTGTGTTGAGCTATGACCGCTTCACGTCGTTTGGGCTGAAGGAAGCGTTGCCGGTGGCGGCGGTGTTGGCGTTGTTGGCGCTGATTCCGCTGACGCTGTTGCGCGCGTTGCGCGCGGACGGAAGACGGATGACGGATGCGGGCGGTGGTAAGTGATCGCGCTCTCTGGGGTCTCGGCTCGTAAGGGGCGCTTTCACCTTAGCGACGTCACGGTGTCGCTCGCCGCCGGCGAGTATGGCGTGGTGATCGGGCCGGCTGGCTCTGGGAAGACCACCATGCTCGAAGTCATTGCTGGCTTGCTGGCGCCCGAGCGTGGGAGCGTCACCATCGGCGGGCGTGATGCGCACAGGATGCGGCCCGAGGAACGTGAGTTGTCGCTCGTGTACCAGCACGCGTTTCTGTTTCCACATTTAAGTGTGCGAGAAAACGTCGCCTACGGTGCGAGGGACGATGCGGTGCTGCGCGAAGTGGAAGCGCGTCTCGATGTCGCTTCCCTGTACAGCCGCGATGTGTTGGCGCTCTCGGGCGGTGAACGTCAGATTGTGGCTCTGGCGCGTGCGCTGGCGCGGCGCCCTAAGCTGCTGTTGCTCGACGAACCGTTCTCGGCGCTTGATCCGCGCCGCCGCACTCTGGTGCGTCGCGAAGTCCGCGCCATGCATCGCGAGTGGGGCCTCACCACGCTGCAGGTGACGCACGATTTTGCCGAGGCCGGCTTGCTGGGTGATCGTGCGGTGCTACTCGATGCGGGGCGCGTGTTGCAGCAGGGCACGCCGGCGGAGGTGTTTCGCAAACCGGCGTCGCCCTACGTGGCGGAGTTCCTTGGCGCGGAGAACGTGTTCGGTGGTACGGCGCGTGAGTTGGGTGCGGCCGCGCCCGACTGGGTGGAGGGTGACCCGAGCATCTACTCGCAGGGGCATCGCGCCTTTGCGTTCGAGACGGAAGGGCTCACGTTGTACGCCGTTGGCGATTTCGCGCCAGGTGCTGGGCACGCCGTCCTTCGCGCCGAGGAGATCACCATCTCGCGCGATCAGACCTTTGACTCGGCGCGTAATCGTTTTTCGGGGCGCATCATCGAGGTGCAGACGCTTGGGGCGCTCACCCGTGTGACGGTGGAAGTTCGAGGTGTGCCACTTGTGGCGGCGCTCACCACGCGTTCGGTGTTGGAGCTCAAGTTGGAGCCAGGGCTCGCGGTCGTGGCAACTTTCAAGGCAATGGCGGTGCATTTGTGTTGATTCCTGAGAGTGCAGGGCCTGACGTCTCGGTGGTCATCCCCTGTTTGAACGAGGCCGAGACCATTGCCGTCTGCGTGCAGAAGGCGCTGGAGGGAATTGCTCTCGCGAATGTTCAAGGTGAAGTCATCGTTGCTGACAACGGCAGCACGGATGGATCGCAGGAGTTGGCGCGTACATCTGGGGCGACTGTCGTACACTCAGCGGAGCGCGGGTACGGCGCGGCGCTGCTGACTGGAATCGCGGCTGCGCGTGGTCGCTATGTCATCATGGGTGATGCGGATGATTCATACGACTTCCGCGAGATTCCGCGCTTTGTTGAGAAGTTGCGGGAGGGTCACGAGCTCGTGCAGGGTTGCCGCCTACCCAGCGGTGGCGGAAAAATTGCACCGGGAGCGATGCCGTTTCTGCATCGCTGGTGGGGAAACCCGATGTTCACGTGGATGGCGCGCAACTGGTTCCACGCCAACGTGGATGATGCGTACTGCGGCCTTCGCGGGTTCTCGCGCGAGTATCAGGCGCGCTTGCGTCAGCGTTGCACGGGGATGGAGTTCGCCACAGAGATGGTCCTCAAGATGGCGCTGTCTGGCGCGCGCATTGCGAACGTTCCCATCACCTTGCATCGCGATGGGCGCACGGTGCATCCTCCGCACTTACGTACCTGGCGCGACGGGTGGCGTACGCTGCGCTTCTATCTCTTGTTGTCGCCGCGTTGGCTCTTCTTGGTGCCCGGTATCACGCTGATGCTGGCGGGTATCATCACATTCGCGGCGGGATACCTGAACCTGTCAGTGGGCCTCGCGACATTTGACGTTAGCACGATGTTGTTTGGGAGCTTGTTTGTTTCGCTGGGATTCCAGCTCGTGCTCTTTGCGGTGTTCACGAAAGTATTTGCCATCAACGAAGATCTCCTGCCAGCCGATCCGCGCCTTCTGCGGACCTTTCGCGCGCTCACATTGGAGTCGGGAATGCTCCTCGGCGCCGGCACCTCGCTCGCGGGCGCCCTCATCCTCGGCGGCAGCGTGCTCGAGTGGAGATCCGCGAGTTGGGGCCAGCTCGACATTTCGCAGACGCTGCGGAGCGTGATTCCTGGAGCCCTGTTCGTCCTGCTGGGCGTGCAAGCCTTCTTCGGCTCGTTCTTCCTTGGCATTCTGGGTATGCAGAAGCGAGTTGCCGGATCGCAGGGCATCGTTTCGCCTGAAGGGTTGGGTCGAGTCGATGGCTGAGTCGCCAACACCGGAGTTTGACTCCTATGCCCGTGCGTATGATGAGGATTTAGACGCTGGCTTGAGGCTCACGGGCGGAAATAAACAACACTACGCTGAGGAGCGTGCGCGATGGCTGCGCGATCGCCTTGCGGCGTTGGGGCGCTTGCCGGTGCGTCGCGTGCTCGACTTTGGTTGTGGAGATGGAGACGCGGCCCCGACACTAAGGGACGTATTGGGGGCATCGGAAGTCGTCGGCGTGGACGTGAGTTCAGCGATGCTCGCGCGCGCGAGAGCAAGGCATCCTTGGGCCACGTGGGCATCGGTTGCGGACTTGCCCTCATTTGGCCTGTTTGACGCCGCGTACTGCAACGGCGTGTTCCATCATATTCCTCGGGCGGGACGTTTGGATTCGGCGCGGCAATTGCGCGCCGCACTGGAGCCCGGCGGTGTCTGGGGACTCTGGGAGAACAACCCGTGGAATCCAGGCACGCGGCTCGTGATGTCGCGAGTAGCGTTTGACAAGGATGCCGATCTGTTGAGTCCGCCTGCCACGCGGCGTCTGCTTCGAGAGGCGGGCTTCCGCACGCTCAGGACCGATCATCTGTTTGTTCTGCCATCGAGCGCTACGATGGTGCGGCGCCTGGAACGTCTCGTGTCGCGCCTGCCAATCGGCGGACAGTATATGGTGCTGGCGAGGGTCCCCTGAGCAGCGAGAACGAGAACGAGGCCGAGCGCCGGGAATTCTCCGCGCCGGATATTCCCTCGATATCCACGGTGGCCGTGCCGCATTGCGACCACTGTGGGAGCGATGCGAGCGAATCGGTCGCGAGTGGACGCGACTTTGAGCTACGCACTTGTCGCAACGAGTGGCACTTCGTTCGCTGTAGTGGTTGTAATCTGGTGCGCTTGAATCCGCGGCCCGCCGTCGAAGCCCTGGGGACCATTTATCCATCTACGTATTACGCCTATCAGTACGAAAGCATTCCTTGGCTCGCGCGCAAGGCGAAGGAGCTGCTCGACCGCAGGAAGCTCTCCAGCATCCTCGGTTCGGTTGGGCGCGCAGTGCGGAGTTACGCCGATATCGGCTGCGGCACCGGACGCTACCTACGCGCCATGCACGCCCACGGCATCGCAAAGTCGAACATCCACGGACTCGAACTCGATGCAGCGACGGTGGATCGCCTGCGAGCGGAGGGCTATCGGGCGCACCGCTCCCGAGTGGAGACTTGTACGGAGATTCCAAAGGGTTCGCTTGATCTCGCCACGATGTTCCACGTAATCGAGCATGTGGACGCACCGTCGGAAGTGCTGCGGCGCGTGAGGGAATGGTTGGCGCCCGGTGGCGTGCTGGCGCTGGAGACCCCCAACTTCGACAGTCTCGACGCTCGCCTGTTCCACGATCGCTGGTGGGGTGGCTACCACTTCCCGCGGCACTGGACTTTGTTCACCCCAGACACTCTGCAGGAAATGTTGCGATCGCAGGGCTTCGAGCCTTTCGCGCTACGCTACCAAACAGGGCACTCGTTCTGGATGTATTCGTTACATCATCGTCTGCGGTATGGCCCGCATCCGCGGCCGGCCTTGGCGAATCGCTTTGATCCCATGCGGAACGTGATACCGCTGGCTGCCGCCACCGCGTTTGACCTGGCACGCGGCATGGTGGGCGCAAAGACTTCGGCGATGCTCGTGTTGGCGCGTCGGCGCGAAGAGTAAATTCCAAGTATGTCCCAGAGCGAGACCATAGACCCGTACCAGCCGTACCGCAGCGATCTCCTGCCCCCGGCACGAGTCAAGGAACTCAGCGTGTTGCGTCCGGCAATCGCTGTGCGAGACACTCTGCTGTGTTGGGTCTTGATTGTTGGCGCCTGGACGCTCGCTGCTTGGGACGGTCGCGTTTGGGTCTGCGTACTTGCAGCCATCATCGT
The DNA here is from genome assembly GCA_031414535.1 of Gemmatimonas sp. Taxonomy (GTDB): domain Bacteria; phylum Gemmatimonadota; class Gemmatimonadetes; order Gemmatimonadales; family Gemmatimonadaceae; genus Pseudogemmatithrix. Next base: position 345,283 of record JANNVQ010000014.1, on the reverse strand, counting down.
TGGAACTCGCTACTATGGCCTCTTCATCATTGGCCACGACGGCTTACATCGTCGCATCTTCCCCACCCGCGCCCAGAACGATTGGTTCACCGATCTTTTCATCCTTGGTCCGATCGGCGCAATCACGCGACTCAACAATCGTAACCATCTCGCACATCACCAGAACTTGGGAAACGAAGATGATCCCGATCGCTTCAAGCACGCCTGCTTCAACAAGACGGAACGGGTTGAGCTAGCGGCGTTCTTAGTGGGACTGAGCAGCGTCTGGCGTGCGGCACGCAATGTGTTTGTCGGCAATCGCAGCAAAGGTGAGCGCTACACCTTGCGAGACCTTGCCATACTCGGGGGTTGGCAGCTCGCGCTCATCGGTGGACTGACTCTCGCCTTTGGCTGGTGGGGATATCCACTCATGTGGTTGCTCCCGGTGTATGTGTTCACGTATCTCGCGGATCTCTTTCGCTCTTTCGTGGAACACTCGCATCCAGAAGCGGACCTACGCGCGGATGAGCATCGGCTCGTCACCTTCGAGAGCAACGCGCTTGAGCGCTGGTTCGTGGCGCCGATGAACATGAACTATCACGTGGCGCATCATCTCTGGGTCGGCATCCCCTACTACAATCTCCCGCGAGCTGATGCGGAGATGAATTCGCATCCCTTGGCCCGGCAGCTCGAGCGGCGAGGCAGCTACTTGACGTATCTGCGGCGGTACTGGCTGGCCTTGCCACTCGACGAGTGCAAGACGCGCCCTGTTGCGAGCAATTGATCGCGTGAGCTCTTGGGAGAGTGCCGCCCCCGCGCCTGAATTCGCGCGCACACACCCGATTCGCTCTGCAGTGCAGTCATTCCTCGAGGGCCCGCTGTTTCCATTGTTGGCGGCGATGCTCACTTGCCTTGCCGTGACTTGGATGTGGGGCGGGCTCGATCAACCGGGCGCCTTTCACGACGAGCGCGCTTACCTCGTACAGGCGCGCTTGCTCGCCCACGGCTCTTGGACGGCGCCAGCGCCTCCCTTGCCGATATTTTGGGAGATGCCGCACGTCTTCGTCGAGCCGGCGATCTTTGCCAAGTATCCGCCAGGCTTTGCCTTGTTGCTAGCGCCCGGCGTGATGCTCGGCTTGCCGGGACTGATGCCCGTACTCTTCGCAGGGCTCACTGCGTTTCTGCTCGTGATTCTTGTGCGCCGCGTGGCAGGGCCTTGGGTCGCACTTGGTGCGTGGTCGCTCTGGGCCAGCGCAGCCACGGCCATGGATTGGCACGCGAGCTATTTCTCCGAGACGGCCACAGCACCGTTATATCTTGGCGCGCTGCTCGCGCTGCACTTCTGGTTGGAGCGCCCTCGCCCAAGGCCGCTGATAGCATTGGTCGCGTGCGTGGGCGTACTCGGAATTACTCGTCCCGTGACTGGCATCGCGCTCGCAATCCCCATTGCCGCCGTGCTGCTGTTCCGCGCGTGGAAGATGCGGGAGCTTGCGGGGTGGCGAATCGCCGCGCTGGTTGGTGTCGCCATTTGCGCAATTGTGCCGTACTGGAGTTGGCGTACGATGGGCAGCCCGAGACGAATGCCCTACAGCGCGTACTCGCAGGAATACTTCCCCTGGGACATGCCGGGCTTCACGCGTGATACGACTCCTCCGCGTCGAGAGCTGCCGCCTGACTACGCGGCCTTCGTCAACGCCACGCGCGCCCCATACCAAGACCACCGCGCATCGCGGATTCCTGAGTACATGCTCTACCGAAGCGCCTGGACGGGATCAGACGCTGTGGGCAGTTGGGCGGGAGCCGTCGCCGTCGTGGCACCGATCGGGTTCTTGCTCCTCGGCGGCTCGGTGGCGGCATTCTTCGCCAGTTCAGTCGCGCTGTTCTTTGGCGTCTACACCTTGATGCCACACACTCCGGGCTGGACCATCTACTATCTGGAGCTGTTTCCGATTGTGGGTGCGGCGGTGGCGATTGTCGTATCGCGTATCCCGCGCCGACTTCTGCCAATCGCGCTTGTAGCATTTACTGTGATTGTTGTCGGCAATCTCGCGCAGTGGCCGAACCGAAAGGAATTCAAGTCCATTCCTACCGCCCGCCAACGCCTCGCCCAGGCCCTCGTGCGTGAGCTGCCAGACCCCCGCGTCGTGATTTTCGTGAGGCGAGACATCGCGTACAATCCGCACTTCACCCTCTGGGATGTGCTCGGACCGCCAAGCACGACACCGACGTGGATTGTGCGAGACCTTGGCCGCGAGGCTGACCTCGCGCTGCTACAAAAAGCCGACGGGCGCAGGTCGTATCTGCTTGATGAAATGCAGATGACACTGCGCCCGTGGACTCCCGGCGAAGACTGAACTCTTAGCTAATCACCTAGTCGAACGCGTTCACCACGCAATGCCGTAATCCTCACCGAAGTTGCTCGCCGCCCCCCAGAAGCTCCGGTTACGACGATCCCACATAATCGCCGTGATCGGCCCCGATGTATGCGTGGCAAACTCAAGTGAGTATCCCTTCGCACGCAGATCATCGCGCACCCAGCTCGGAATACGCTCGTTCAGCTGTAAGCGCCCCGGCCGCGCCTCGTGCGCACCAAAGCTCGAGCGCATCTGATACGAGTGGAATCCGGGGTGTTCGGCCGCCTGCTGCGGCGTCTGATTGAACTCCACCATCGCTAAGAAGAACTGCAGGAGATCTTGATCCTGCGTGTCGCCACCCTGCACGGAGAAGGCCATCCAGGGTTCGCCGTCCTTCATCGCCAGCGTGGGCGTGAGCGTCACGCGCGGACGCTTGCCGGGCTCAATCACATTGAATGGACCGTCTTCAGCGTCAGTCACAAACGACTGCATGCGCTGCGAGAGCCCGATGCCCGTGCGGCCAGCAATCACGGCCGGCACCCAGCCACCGGATGGCGTGATGCTCACCATCCAGCCCGCTTTGTCTGCCGCCTGAATGGACGTCGTGCCGCGCGTGAACGCTTCGTCGAAGGTCGCGTCATCGCTGCGGAGTACTTCTGAGCTCTCTGCGCCCGGCGTTGCACCCGGACGCGGCATCGCGCGCGGACCTTCGGTGCTCCAACGCTCAAGCAGCGCCGTGTACGGATTGGTGCCGTTCTGGAATGGATACGGATCGCCCGGCTTCACCGCCGGGTTGTTGCGCGTCTGGTCCATCTGCGCAAAGCGCGCGCGTGCATACTCACGCGAGAGCAGACCCTGCATTGGTTCTTCCGGCGCAAACGCCGGATCACCGTAATAGAAGTCGCGGTCCGCAAAGGCGAGATTCATCGCCTGGTAAATCGTGTGGATGTACTGCGCCGAGTTGTAGCCCATACCGCGCAAGTCCGCTTGCTCGAGGATGTTGAGCGCCTGCAGCATCGCCGGGCCCTGCTGCCACTGCTGCAGCTTGTACACCGTCACGCCGCGATACGTCGTGGAGAGCGGCTCTTCAATCTTCACCTGCCAGTTGGCCAAGTCTTCGCGCGTGAACAGGCCGCCTTCTTCTTGCACGGCGCGCACAATCTCCTCGGCGATGTCACCCTTATAGAAGCGATCGTAAGCGGCCATAATTGCCTCGCGGCGCGGACGGCGGCGGCGCAGCGCCTGCGCTTCGGCTTCAATCAACTTGCGGAACGTCGCGGCCAGGTCCGGTTGCCGAAAAATCTCGCCTGCTGAAGGCGCCTCGCGCGCTTCGCCTGGGTGCGTGAGGAACACGCTCGGTGAGTACTTCCATTCCTTGATGCGACGCGCGTTAGCGTTGATGCCGTTGGCCAACTGCGCTTCAATCGGATAACCCTGCTCAGCCAGCTGCAGCGCCGGCGCCAACACCTGGGCCAGCGACATCGTGCCATACTCGGCGAGCATGACCATCATCGCGCCCGGTGTGCCTGGCGTGGTAGCGGCGAGCGGGCCAAACTCTGGCGGGAACTGCATACCCCTACTTCTATAGTATGCGGCCGTGGCACCTGTGGGCGCGACGCCCATCCCGTTGATGCCGATGACCTTCTTGAGGCCCGGGTGGTAGATCAGCGCTTGAGTTTCGCCGCCGCAGCCGAGCGTGTCCCACATGGTGCAGGCCGCTGCGAGCATTGCGACGGCAGCGTCAACGGCGTTGCCGCCTTGCTGGAAGATCATCGAGCCGGCAGTGGCAGCGAGTGGCTTGCCAGTGACGGCTACCCAGTGCTGGCCGTGCAGTGGTGGACGCTCCGTGCGCTGCGCGTCCGCGAGCGATGGCGCGAGCGAAGCTCCAATGAGCGCTACGATCAAAGCGAGGGTGGCGGCGAAATTCGGACGCATGCAGATAGACCGTTTGTGGGTTTGCAGAGTATGGCTTGAACGTAACAAGAAACAGAGAGGGAGCGGAACCATTGCTGGCGCCGCTCCCTCTGCCTGCCTCACTACTTACGCGTTCAGATTACGGCTCGTTGGGTTCAGCGACTGGAGCTGGCCGCGAGACACCGCGAAACACCCCAGTCTCCCTGCCTTGCCCAGTCTGCCCACGATAGTTCGAACCCCAACACCAAGGGATGCCGCCGTTCTTGAGTCCGCAGACTGTGCTGCGGCTTGCGCCGAGTGCGGTGAAGGTGCCACCAGCCGCATCCTGGAGCTTGGCGCCATCGCCTGGAAAATGCGTGCCAGCCAACACGCCGGTCCCCGGCACAGAACCATCTGGCTCAAGGTCCGCCGTGAGGGTGCCCCAGCAATACACCGAGCCGCCGGTGCTCAGTCCGCAAACAAAGCGGCCACCTGCGACAACATCAGTGAACGTTGCATTGGCAGAGATGGCGAACGGAACGCCACGGAACACCGTGTAGTCCGTGGAGTCTGGCGCCGGCTTCGGGTACGCAGTGACACCCGCTGCTTCAGCGTCAACGAGGCCCCAGCACCAAATCGTACCGCTGCTCAGTCCGCACTGATGAGTGCGTGACGCGGCAAGCTTGGAGTACGTACGACCGCCACCGACGAGTCTCGGTGATGCGGAGTAGGCAGGAGAAGTCGCGGACTCCCACCCAATCTGACCCCAGCAAAGAATGTTGCCGCCGGAGGTGAGACCGCAGGCGCCATCATTACCGCCAGTGGTGATATCGGTGAAGATGGTGCCCGCGCCAACAGGAATGGGCTGCGTTGCGTTGGTGCCAAACATCACACCCCAGCAATAGGCTTGACCAACCGTCGAGATGCCACAGGTCGAGTTCGGACCAGCGGCGAGTTTCGCGAAGTTCACTCCGCCAGTAACGAGTGTGGCAGGCACTTCAAACGGAGTCTCGCGGCCATTGCCCAATTGTCCCGCATCGTTCAGACCCCAGCACTGCACAGAGCCATTCGCATAGCGCGCGCAGCTATGCTCGGCGCCGGTCACCACCTGAACGGCGTTCACGCTGGCTGCGGTAGAAAGCACAGGAACGTTGCGTGAGGTTCCGGTACCATCGCCAAGCTGGCCGGAGCTGTTGTTGCCCCAGCAAAGAATGGCGCCGCCAGTGGAGATAGCGCACTGATGCGACGAAGCAGGACCAACCGAGAGTGCGCGCGCGGCGTTGATCACCTTCACCGTCGCTAGGGTTGATTTGCCTTCAGAGGTAGCGCGAATCGTTGCGAATCCACCAAGCACGCCGGTGAAGAGACCCGTCGTGGCGTTGACGGTCGCGATGTTGGTGTTGAGCGATTCCCACGTGACCACGCGCCCGTCGAGCACACGATTCAGTGAGTCGAGCAGCGTGACGTTAAAGCGACCATCACCACCGAGTCCCAGAGCAAGGGTATCGGGACTCAACACAACCGTATCTACAGGAATCGGACCCACCAGCACGACAGCGTCATCGCGAATGGTTTCACCGACGGCAAAGAGTGACGTCACGCCCTCTCGAATGCCCCTGAGAAGTCCAGTGCTCGATACCGTGGCAGTGGCTGGAATGCTTGTAGACCAGACAGGCAAGCGGTCAGTGATGACACGATTCGCTGAGTCCTTCATGATGGCTTCGACCAGGCGCGACTGGTCAACTCGCACGCCAATCACAGCGTCGCCCCCAACAATCTCAACGGTCGCAACGGGGAAGGTGTCTGGGCGCAGTGTCGCGCTGTAGTCCGTGCGCGTGTCAGTGGCACCCGGCCCGGTGTAGTTCACGACGAACTGAAACGGATGGAAGTTGCCGATGCGCGGCAGCGAGAACTTCACCCACCACGTGGAGTCTGGCTTAATCTCGGCGCTTCCACTGACCGCAGCGGGCGTCCGCGCGCCGAGCTGCAGGTACTGGCTCGGAATGCGCTGCACGAGTGTGACTGATGGTGTCTGCGGAATGGCCGCAAAGTTTGGCAACGTGGGGAACTTGGCGCGCAGGTCGCCCCAGATGGCTGCAAGGAAATCCAACGCACTCATCACGCGCGCGGCAAAAAGATTCTTGCTTGCCGTAGCGCGGCTCGCCGACTGGTACCGTCCTCTCACGTTAAGGCGGTAGGCCGTGTCGCTGAAGTAGGTACCGAGCCCGATGATCTCGCTGCTCACGTCAGAGCGTAACTCGGGGTCTTCACTAAAACCTGAGAAGATGGCCTGCGTGGTCTGACACATCACCTCGTTGTACGTCCTAAGAATCGTGAAAATGCCGAGTCCTGCGATGGCACCGCCAACGGCCGCGCCGTAACCAGTGGCGCCGCTCGCGCTACCAATCACGACGCCCTCGGAGATGAGGGCTGCACCGACGCCGAGCTTGATGGCGACGAACTCGGGGGCGGGAATCCGGCTTGTGCAATCTTCGAGGGTGCTGCCGGTGCCGCCGCAAGCGCAGCCGCCCGTAAGGGTAGCAGCGGTCAAGACTTCGTCTGCTTCGCGAAGCGCGGGAGTAGCCGTGGCTGCCGCCAGCGCTGCCGCCGCATTACGAATCGCGACTGCCGCATTGGCTCGCTGAGCAGGAGTGAGCGCTGCTAACGCGGCATCGATGCTCGCTAAGCGTGCGGTCGCAAAAGCGCGAGACGCTGAGTCGAGATCGGTGAACGTCGGGATCTGCGCCTCGAGTGCTGTTGTCGTGCTATCGAGGAACGCGTCCGGGTTTGTCACTGGTGGCGAGTCCACAATAGTGAAGGGGACGCTGCCTGCGGCGCCCGTGAAGCTGACTCGCAGCGAGGCTGTGCCAGCTGCTGCAATCGGCACCAAGATGACCGCGGTGCTGTCAGTGGCACGACCAATGATGACAGCGGTGGACCCGTACAGTGCGCTCAAGCCAGTAGCAGGGAGTACCGCACCGCGCACCACAAGCGTGACAGCGCTCGACGGCGTCGCGCTCGTGACTTCAGGAACGATGGTGAGGAGTGTCGGCAAAACATCTGGGCCAGTGGGCGAATCTTTGGCGCAGGACAGGGCGGTGACGAACACAACCGCGAGGAGCGCGCGAGGCGCTCTCGAAAGCTTTGAAAACATTGCGCAGGGCTATTAGGACGCGACGAGCGCGGCCGAGGTGCTGCGCCATGTGAATCACTACTGCTACGCGGAGTAAGTCAAGGAGATGACGTGGTGTGGCATATTTGCTTGAGCGAGACTATTCGAGCGAAGTTGCGCCATTACTGGACCAAATGCCCGACCTAGAGCGATTAGTGGCAGAAAACGCTAGTAAAACGCACATGTATCGCATGAGAACATTGCTAAAGATTCTTTCATCAAGTGTGCTTGTACTTGCACTCTCAGCGTGCGCGGATGAGGTAACCTCGCCCCCCGAGGACCACGCGGATGTGAGCTTGCTCACTCTTCACGTCACCGCGCAGCTAGATTCGCGTGGCGATTCCGCGAGCAGTCAGTGGAACCGGGGTATGTGAACCCGCGCACGCGCGTGCTTCGCATCGTGTCATCCTCATCACCGACGGGCAGGCCAACGTCGGACCCAGGCATCCGCGTCAGCATCGAGGGCGCCGAGCGTGCCGAAGTCGTGGGCGCTTGGAGTGCGACGGAGCTTATGGGAACCCTCGCCGTGCAAGTGGGAAGCTTGGCACCGGATCAAACCAAGCGCGTGGTGATTCGGGTCTTCTGTCCGCGGAGCCGAGTGGGGGCTCAGGTGCGCGCAAGCGCAGTCCTGCACGCGCAGATGCCAGATGACTCAGGCGAGTTGCGCTCTCGTGAGGAGGAAGTGGAACTCCGCTTCGCCGAAGGGCACGTGAACTCCGCGCAGCCGCGAGACCACGAGCGTTCACTCGTTGCGCTCAAGGCGTGGCAGTCCGATGTGATGCGTCGGGCCCTTGAGATGAACCAGCGGCACGACTGGTTGGGCGCGCAGCAGTATATGCAACGCGAGTTCTCCTTGATGTCGCGCTACGCCGAAGGGCTGCCGGGTGCTCTTGATACGCTGGAAGAGTTGGAGCTACTCGCCCAGCAGATTGCGCAGCCGATGCACGAGCGCACGCGGAAGGATGTGTACGTCGCGCGTATCAAGAGTGCGCGTGGGGAGATTGAGCTGCGCCAGGACGCGATCTGGTCTGTGAAGGAGATGCTGAGTAGGCCGCGTCTATAGAAGTCAGCCGTGGCACCAGTCGGAGCCACGCCCATGCCGTTGATGCCGATGACGTTCTTGACGCCCGAGGAGACGCTACGCAAAGCGCCGAAACGCCCCGGCAATCTCCGTCGCCAAATCAGTTCCAATCTCCGCATCCGCCGCTTCTCGCGGCCACTCGTCGAGGGCAGCATCCACCTCGCCGATTATTTCGGCGCCATCCCGCGCGACATCAAACATTCGTCCCACGGCCAGCACATCATCACGCGTAAAGTCATCGTCCTTTCCGCGCGCCGTCATCTGATGTGTCTGCGCCCAGCGCCCGCCAACGGCATACGTGAGATCGAACGCTGGTGCCAAGTTCCACTGACCACTCGGTGACATCAAGAACCCAAGGTTCTTCACGTGGTCGTCCTGATTGCGCGTCGCCAAGTTGAAGACCATTCGCCGGAATCCTTCATCCACGGCCGGCTGCCCCATTCCTAGGAGTCGAATTGTCCGCAAGTACGATTCGTACGAGTAGGCGCCACGCAGATTGTAGTCCACGTGCTGCAGCCCGCCGAGGCTGTGCATATGAAGGCGCTGGTTGCCCACACGATCAAAGCGCTTGGTCATAAAGTGCGCGAACTCGCGCTCGCGCAGCAGATACGTGTCCGACATCGTGATGCGAGCCGCGCGCGCCAAGCGCGAGTAGGCGTACTCGATGCGGCCCCAGGGCCCCGCAGCAAACGCTGCTTCCAACGCGTGCCCGCCGCCGCCGCGCGACACGCCATCAAACTTGATGAGCCAAGACTCATCGTCTGCCTCTGGACTCGCAAAGGCGGACTTCACGCGAGAGAGATTGCGATTCCATAAAATCAACGCCTTCGCGCGCGCGCCACCGGCTGAGCCACCTGACTGCATCATAGCGGGAACGGCCACTTCTACATCTCCCTCGATTACTCGGCGCGCTTCCTGCACCAGCTGCGCGACCTCTAGTGCGTCCTCCATCTCGGCGCTGCGCGGCACCTCCAGCGGCGGCACAAACTCCAGCGCGCCCATCGCACGCCTTCCGATATAGAGCAGTTTTTGGATGGGACTGAAGGCCGCATCGGGCGTTCCGCGCGCCGCGAAGTAGCGTGAGATCACCGCGTTACCGAATGCATCGGGCAAGGCGTCAGCTAGAACGCCAGGAAGTCCCGCAAACGACGGCAGTCGCGAGAGTTCCGCAAACGCGACCGGGCCACGCAGCCGCAGCGGAAGATGCACCGGAGAAATTTCCAACCCCGAGCGCGCGAAGCTCGGCTCGTACTCAAATACGACTCGCCCATCGCGCTGCTCTGCGACCGCGCCAACTTGCTGTCCCCACAGCTCAATCTGCGCGACGATGTCAGCCATCTGTGTGACCACGGCGTTTGCGCGTGGTGCCGGCTCGTTTGCGCTCGCGGCCGCTCAGGCGTGCGAGTTCTAAGGGCGAGACCAGCGGCGCGGGGAGAAATGCGTCGAGCGATTCCACGCGATCAAGCGCCCGCAGAATGCGCACCACGCTTTCGAGCGTGGGACGTTCGCCGCGCTCGGCGCGCGCGACGGTCACGCGCGTGAGGCCGCTGAGCTCAGCGATCTCGGCGACCGTGCGGTTCTGCTGCAGCCGGTAGCGCCGGAGACGGGCGCCGAGTTCTTGGAGGATCTCGGCGGTGGTGGCAGTGGAATCGAGGCGAGGCAGGCGCAGGCTCCTGATGTATTATAAATAAGCTTATAAGTATCATTAAAGCCTGTCAAGCAACTTAAAGTACTTTATAAGTCATATAGTAATTTAAGAATACTCTCTCATGCTCCGCAATCCAACGCGCAATCCGCGGCGAGTACCGCACACGCATCTGCGTCGCATAGAAATGACAAATCGGCGGTCTACCCGAGAACCGGCCGAGTGAAGAAGCTCTCCAACCCCATGCCCGGCCCCCCAACCAGCATCACCCTCGAAACATCGAACGCAGACTGAAATGCACTGAGCCCTGGCTGCGTCACTGTCGCTCGCCCGCTCTTCACCTCGATGCCAATCACCGTCGCGCCACGCGCCACCACGAAGTCCACCTCTCGCAACCCCTCTCGCCAGTAGAAGAGCTCAAACTCTCCCGCCGCTGCAGCATTGGCGAGCTGCGCTCCCACGGCAGACTCCACAAGTCGCCCCCAGAACTCGTGATCGGCTCGCGCTTCTGTAAAACTCAGCCCCGACGTTGCGGTCATCAGTGCGGTGTTGAACACCTGCAGTTTTGGACTCGATCCTCTTTGACGTGCAGCATCTCCCGCAAACTTCTGCAAACCACGCAGCATTCCCGCTGCGCCGAGTAGCTCGAGATAATGTGCGAGCGTTGTCGTGTTGCCGGCATCTTGGAGTTGGCCAATCATCTTGGTGTACGACAGCACCTGTCCGGAGTAGCGGCAGCCAAGCTCGAAGAGCCGTCGCAGCAAGGCGGGCTTGTCGATGCGTGCCATCAACAACACGTCACGCGCGATGGTTGTCTCCACCAACGAGTCCAGCACGTACCGTCTCCAGCGTTCACCGTCTTCAATGAGCGATGCTGCGCCTGGATAGCCACCGTAGTAAATGAAGGTCTCGAGATCCCATCCGAACGCCTCGCGCATTTCCGCGAAGCCCCAGTGGCCCGCGTGGATGGTTTCGAATCGTCCGGCGAGACTCTCCGTGAGTCCGCGTTGCATCAAGAGCGGAGCCGAACCGAGCAGCACTACACGCAGGGGAACTTGATGGCGACTGTCCTCGTCCCAAAGTCGCTTCACGACTTCTGACCACTCGTGGATCTTCTGTACTTCATCCACGACGAGTACGGCTGCCGCGCTTTGACTGTCTCCCGCGAGGATGCGAGCCTCCATCCATATGCTTTCGAGCCAAGCTGCGTCCCGACCCCCGGCGTCGTCGGCCGAGACATACAGCGAAGGCATCTGTAGGTCCGCCAAGACCTGCTGGACTAGCGTGGTCTTCCCCACCTGGCGCGGGCCGGAGACGAACTGAATGAAGCGTCGCGGCTCAGTGAGTCGGTCGCAGAGGATGGCGGCCTGTGGGCGCCTGTATTGTTGTCCGCTAGAATTGCTCAGCATATTGAGTAAAATTACTCAATATGTTGAGTAAATCAAATAAGCTCTACTAAAACGGTTGCTAACCCGTTGTATTACAACAGTTTACGTATGAACAGGACTCAGCGTTACCACCCTGCAGGTCTAAGGAAGGCACCTCGCGCATCGATAAGCACCGGCGGCAGCTGGCTCTGTTGTAGAACGCCGGATCTAATCGGCTTCATAAAGCTCGCCGTTCTCATCAGGACGTTGGCTGGGTGCTTCCGCGGATTCAGTACGCCCACGGACTTGCCCAGCCGACTTCTCACAAGAGCGATGGGTTCACGAAGGTCAGAATCGTTCGTAATCAGCACCGCACAATCGAATGCATCCTCGTATGCGTCACTGACTAACTGGGTCGCAAGATTTACGTCGGAGCCTTTCTCCTCGGTCTTCAGAACCTGGGCAAACCTCGGCCCACCTTGGGTTGGCTGGGCAAGTGGCATCCAGACGGCATGGCTCAAGTAGTGGCCGAAGTGCACGTGCACACGAGGTAATGTCCCGAGCGCTCGCAAATACAATTGCTGACGAAGCGGCTGGTCGGGATCACCGACCCGCGCTCCAACCTTAGCGGTGTAGTAGTTGATTCGCTGCACGTCATTAGGCGGCAGCATCAGAGCGCAGAGGCGCTCGAGGTCTAGCCAACGATACGGTGTTCCCCGCAACGCCCCGTAGTACAAGTTGAAGCCGTCTACGTACACGTAGGTCTTCATCCTCTGAAGTCCCACAAAAGCAGAAGCCGCCTTGCGGCGGCCTCGCACCCTGCGCCGCAGCGACAGGGGGGGTGTAGTTCAATAAAGTTGCTGAAAAAACGCTGCGATGTCAAGCAAACTCCCGACATCCCGCAAGCATTACGCAAGCAACTTCAACTGCTCCCGCATCAACTCCCGAATACTCTCCGGCGCTTCCACCACCGCATCCGGCCCATACCTGAGCACCCGTCTTACCGCCCAAGCCTCGCTCAGCACGGGAACGTCCATCACCACCGACCCATCCGCCTCCTCCACAACATTCTCGCGCTCCGAAATCCAGCGCGCAATGTTCGCCGAGTACCGCACACGCATCTGTACCGTCTCCTGACCGGTTAGCACCTTACCGTCGCGCAGCACAGACTCCAACGAGAACTCACTTGGCGGCGTGAACGTGCTTTCCTCGCGCTTCACAGCCTGCACGCGATCTAGGCGAAACACACGGATGCCGTCGTTCCGTTCGCAAAAGGCGACGATGAACCAACTCCCTCTCGCCCACACCAAGCCAAGCGGCCGTACGCGGCGTTCATCCACAACATTCCTCGACGCCGACAGATAGCGAATGCTCGCGACGTGACGCGTGCGAATGCACTCCTGCACTACACGTCGCATCTCCACGCTGGTCTCCCGTTCCTGCCCTAACGCTGCCACGCGATCTGTGGCCTCAGCGGGATCATCGGCTGGGATAGCCGTTGCCGCCGCGCGTACACGTTCGCGGGCCCGAGCAATAACAGCGCGCTCGTCCGGAGGAGACTCCTGCGCGAGCATGGCCAATCCAAGATCCAATGCCTCCAACTCCGTCCGCGTCAGTGCCATCGGGCGCCTGAAGTGCCCGCTCGGCGTGACGAACTGCACGGTGTCCGCACCCAGCAGCAGTGAGACGCCTTCGGTGAATCCGCCGGGCTCCTCGGCCACACGGTTCACCAATGTGGTGAGGTCGCGTCGGATGACTTCGTCCGTGGTACCAACTCGCTCGGCGATGTCCTTCACCGAATGCACTTGATCGTCCGCGAGCGCGGGCAGCGCGAGAAGCAGGCGACGCAGTTGCTCAGCGGCTGTGGTGGCACTGCTACTGGTGGCACTGCTACTGGTGGCGTTGCCGTTGTCGCTGGGTGTCATAGCGAGTACCCAGCCAGCGTCTCCGTGGCGAGCTGCGCAACGCGTAGTGCAAGCTCCGGCGGATTCACGATGCGCGCGTCACCGGCGTAGCCGAGTATCCAAAGCGCGAAGGTGTCGGGGCGTCGCACTTGGAAGCGTCGGCGCTTTGGAAAACCATCCACTGCTGCGCCGAGCTGCATAGCCGGCACGGTGTACGCATTCTCGGATGCGAACTCCACGTCCACGGCCTGCTGATCGGCATCACCAATTTCCCAAGCCTGCCGCGAGCGTGCGTAGCTCGCGAGGTCAAAGTCGGCGGGGACATCAAAGTCGGTGGATTGCGGACGCTTGTCGTTCACCGTGGCACTGGCGATGCGACTCACGAAACTGCCGGCGCGCATCGGCAACTGTATCGCGGCCGATGAGATACCAGTGTCCTGAGAGGAATACCAAGCCGAAGGGCTCCACACTGCGTTGGTCGGCGGCGTCGCGCTGCATGGAGCGGTAGATGAACGTGAGCGACTTACGGCGGCGCAGTGCGTCGTTGAGGAGATCGAGCACCGCGGCGGCGGGGGCCTGGTCGAGTGCGATGTGTTCGGTGGACGTGGATGCGGCGGCGATGGGGAGATCGTGTCCCAGTTTGCGCATCGCCACGCGGGCCTCGTGCGCGAGTGCAGGGTCGCCGAGTGCGGCCACGCGCTGCGCGGCGCGGGCGACGGCGTCGAGTTCTTCGGGTTCGAAGGCCAGAGTTGAGAGGCCTTGGTAGCCAGGGCCGCGCGGCCGCTTGATTTGCTTTGGACGCTCTGAGGCCAGGTGCAGATACGGCAGATAGAAATGCTTGGACGCGAGGCGATACCGACTGAGATTGCCATCTTCGTCGGGGACGGATTCAATGGGAACGCAGAGCGCGCGCAGGTCGTCCTTGTCGCGCTCAAACATTCGCATAGTGGTGGCTTCCGAGCGGCCGTCCTCGCTGTAGGCGGGGACTTCCTTCCGAAGCGTGGCGAAGTCCACGGGGAAGTTGCGGCGCAGGAGCGCGGCGAGGAGATCGGTCCAGCGCTGGACCTTGGGTTGGGTGGGATTGGCGCTCATGGGCCAAAGATGTGCGCTGGGGGTGACAGGGCACTAGATGGCTGCCGCATCTTTGATGTCAGACCCCTGCCGGAGCTTATATGGATATGAATCGCATCGTTCAGTCCATTCTCGGTGAGTATCGGCTCAACCTTCGCGGCACGCACGGCGTGTGGCACTGGCTGCGGGTGCGTACGAACGGGCTCGCGCTGGCGGATGCTACGCCGGATGCGGACCGTGAGGTGGTGGAGTTGTTTGCGTTACTCCATGACTCGCAGCGCTTTGACGAGTACGAGGACCTTGAGCACGGCGCGCGGGCGGCGGAGTTTGTGGAGCGGTTATCCGCCGAGGGGGTGATCACCTTGGAGCGGGCGCGCCTCAAGACGCTGACGAAGGCCTGCGCGGGGCATACTTTAGAAAAGCGCTCCAAGGATCCGACGATTGGGTGCTGCTATGATGCGGACCGGTTGGATTTGTCGCGGCTGGGGAACGCGCCGGATGATCGGTATATGAGTACGCTGGCCTCGGCGGACCCGGAGTTACGCCGGCTGGCGTGGGGGCGTGGGTACCATCGGATTGAGGATGCGGATGCGGCGCGCGGGTTGGGATTCCCGCTGTGAAGTGCTGCAAGACTAAAGCGCGAGTGACTTCGCCCGCTGGCTGAACGCGCTCTCGAGTTCCTTCATGCTATCTGGCTGAACCTGCGCATCGCTGGCGTATGTCTCCCAGTTACGAATGCAGCGCTCCACCGCGTCGCGCATCTCACGCAGTCGGTCGCGCTTCACGCGGTGCCGTGCGGCGAGGGCCTCCACGGTACTCCAGGTGACGTCCGCCCCGCGGCCGTCAACGCTCAACCCTCGTTCGCCGCGGACCGAAGGCGAGTACGTCAAATCGTAGGCCGGCGCGAGCTGCCACCCTTCTGTGGGGTCCAAGATGAAGGCGACGTTCTTGAGATGATCGTCGTCGTTGAGCACGAGTAGGTTGAAGCAGAGGCGCAGCAGAATTGCATCAAACGTACGAGCGTCACCCGTGAGTCCACCTGCCACGCGCAGGAGTTCATCGTAGTCACCGTCGTCGCTGGCTTCGCGGCCGAGCAGACCTCCAAGCGTGTGCACGTGGCGCCGTCCTCCGCTTGCTGTGCGGTCAAAGCGCAGTGCTGCGAAGTGCAGTCGCCCATCTGTTGTGGCAAAGAGCCGAGTTGCTGGCATATCAATGCCCGCGTCCTTGGCCATCTGCGCGTAGGCCTGCTCGATTGGTCCGCAGTCCATGCGCAGCCGGTTGCGCTCGCGCTCTGGCGTGAACTTCAATACGTACTCTTTGCCATCCGCGGTGTAGAGCAGCTTCGGCTGCGCGCCGCCAGGCGTTCCCGCTGCGCGTTCGAGCTGATCAATCGCTGATGGTGCAGAGGACTGCAGATCGCGCTTGCCTTCATCGAGCATCGCAGCTTCGCGTGCCAGCGCATCGAGCGTGGCCACTTGCTCCGTATCGGCGGGCCAGTCGAGCGCCGGCCGGTACGTCAGCGCGCCCATCGTGCGTGTGCCCAGGTATGCAAGGCGGTCGAGCGCCGTGACCTTGCTCGCTTGAATGCCGTGCCGGAGGAACGCCGAGTTCATGACGCGCCATCCCCAGTCGTCGGGGAGGGAGTCAGCGAAGAGTCCGTGCAATCCGTGCAGCTTGTCTTTGTCTGGCGCTTCGACAACGGTACGGCCTAGCGCGAGCGCGAGCTGAACGGGTGAGAGTTCACGTCCACCATCAATCCACGCGAGCTCGTACTGGAAGAACGCCACAGCATTCGCGTCGAGAGCCAAGCGGCCGACGAGTTGTGGCTCGCCATCGTCTTGGTAGAAAACCTCGACGCGAGTGATTGGCTTCCACGGAGTGCTCAACATCAGCGGCTTGTGCTTGGAGTAGAGCGGCGACCGCGTTTGCGCGTGGGGCGCGGCGGGTCGATGTCGTCGAGGGACTGCGCTGCGCGCGGCTTGAAGAGGGTGCTCCACTCAGCGCTGCGGCTCAATGCGCTGGAGATGGCGATGAGGCGTTCGAGGCTGATCTGCCCTGTCTGTTCGAAGAGGCGGTATGTGGCGATTGGGATTCCCGAGCGCGCGGCGAGCCCGGCCTGCGTCCATCCTCGCGCGAGGCGGTCCTGGCGGACGCGGTCGGCGAGCTGGGCTGACATCTCGGGAGGGGTGTAGAGTGTAAACGACATAATAATAGTAGTTAATAGCTAAAATTGATTCTAATTACTAAGATAATATTATTTAATGCAACTACAAGTGGCAACTAGGATGGCTGATTCAAGGCCTGTCAGAGGGGGCACCGAAATTGGGCGTTGCAGGCCCACTCTTCCTTCTGAGGTCCCACATGCTGTTTCGTCGTCCACTCGTTGTTCTTGCCGCCGCGCTCTCGTTCGGCGCCTGTGCCAGCATCATGCACGGCACAAAGCAGGATATCGGAATTTCCAGTAGCCCCACCAACGCCCGCGTCACGGTGAACAACATGCCGCTGGGCCAGACTCCGTTGGTGGCCAAGCTTGCGCGCGGTGACAACCACATCGTGAAGATTGAGCTCGACGGCTATCAGCCGTTTGAGGCGACGCTCACCAAGAAGGTGTCAGGCTGGGTGTGGGGCAACATCGTCTTTGGCGGGATCATCGGACTTGCCGTGGATGCAATCAGCGGCGGCCTGTACAACCTCACGCCGGAGCAGTTGAGTGCGCAGCTGGCGCGTCAGGGTGCGGGCACGGAGTTGCAGGCGAATGGCATCTATGTGCTGATGGTCCCGCGGGTGGATCCGGCCTGGGTGCGTATTGGCGCTTTGCAGCGGTAGGCTGTGCTCCGCAGTTGTGGATGCAGACTCTTAGAAGAATCGAAGCCCTCGGTCCAAGCGGACCGAGGGCTTCTCTTTCTTACAGGAACCCGCGTTCCTCAATGAGCATCAACTGCTTGAGACGGATCAGGGCAGGATTGTCCGCCTTCGCGTTCTTCAGCAGATACGCCTTGTGCTGCATAATGAGCTTGTCCGCCCAGGCGTTGTACGCGTCCACTCCCATCTCGTGCTTCACGCGCGTGAGAGCGCCGAGGAGCTCGCCTTCTTCTCGTTCTGTCAAAAGTTCGGGTGTGTAGGTCATAGTCGGGCAACCTACGCTGAGTGACTGACATCGGTCCCCGAACTCGAACCCGGGGATGAGTCGATGGGAGTGTCAGACCCCCTCCTTATCCTTCAGGTATCGCCACCCGAGGAGACGATATGCCAAAGGAGTCGCAGCAAGAGCTGATCACGCTCGCCGTCGAGGACGGAGTGGAGCACATCCTAGATCTCAGCACGGGGCAGCAGATAGCTGAGATGCCGAAGGCCCTGCGCGAGATGCGGCGCATCGCAGAGCGCAGTGTGAACAAGGAGAAGATTGAGGCCTTGCTCCGCGCGGCGGGCATCGCCTCGTATCGCGATGATGAGGATGACCTCGTCGCGGTCGTGTTCGGAGAGGAAGTTCACATCATCCTCACGCCCGATAGCTCGCTGCTGCGATTCCTACTGCTCCGCGCGCTCAAGCCCTTTGTGCCGGAGGCGGCCCTAAATGAGAGCTTAAGGCTGGCCAATCTCGAGACCGATGTCGTGCGCATTCGCTCTGCCAACGACGGGCTGGTCTGCGCGGATTATGCGATGAGCTATCAGTACGGGGTCTCGCCGCAGCAGATGGTGGGGATGCTCAGGGGCTTTGCTTGGACGGTGCAGCAGACGTTTGCGTACGGGGAGATTGCGGGCTTGCTGGCGGCTGAGGACTAGCAGCTCCGCGAAGGTTGCGCGAAGTGTACCGTGGTAGCATTATGCTACCGATGATCTCCGACACCGATCCAATCGATTGCGTTCAATGTCCCGGCAGCGTCTCGCGGCGCGAAAGCTCAGTGTCCGTGAGCGTCGGTGCGCGCGAACCGGTCTCCGTTCCCGGTAACTACGCGACCTGCGATCGCTGCGGCGAGGTGTACCTCGCACACGGCGAGGGAGACGCGCTTCATCGCAAAGCGAGCGAAGTAGTCCGCGCGCGCGAAGGGCTACTCAGTTCTGCAGAGATCAGAGCAATTCGTGAAGACCTCGGCCTCTCACAATGCCGGTTTGAGCAGCTACTCGGGGTCGGCCCCAAGACTGTCGTGCGCTGGGAGAAGGGGACGGTGTTCCAGAACCGTACCACCGACACGCTGCTACGCCTGATTCGCGATATGCCCGCGGTGCGGCGCCGGCTGCTAGAGGGAGCGGCGGTTCAGCGCAGAGTCTAAACTCCCGCACAACGCTCCCTGATTTTCATCCACGGCGACGATCTTCACGCCGAGGCGATGAATGAACAGGTCGAGCTCACGACTTGTGGATGAGTCCGCTGTCGTGGAGAACGCGAATGCTTGCGATTCCCGAATATAACGGTTACGTTATGTATCTAAACGAACGCCCAGGCGGCCGATGGCAAAATCTCCAACGCCAAGTGTGAGCAAGTCCTCGAAGGACTTCATTCAGGTCGCTTCGAAGCCGCCCCGCTCCCGATTTCCGGATCCCGAGGACAACCCTGAGTTCTGGGTGGAATACGCCCGGTTTCCGCGGCACGAACTCGCCGAAGCGGTCATCGCGATGCGTCAGCTACGCGGTGTGACTCAGGCGGAACTCGCGCGGCGCATTGGGACCAAGCAGCCGGCCATTGCACGAATTGAAGCCGCGAGGAGCAACGTAGGCCTCGACACGATTCAAGCGATTGCGATTGCGCTCGATGCCGGCATTTCCATCTCGCTTCGTCCTTTTGACTAGGCACGCGGCATCGCGCTAGAAGAGCAGGACCAAAGGTTCCTCCCCGCCAATTACGTGCGGACGAAGCGCATCAATGGCTCGACGTTCCCACCGTCAGCAGCCCGCAGTGCTCGAAGGTATTCCTGTCGCAGCTCCTGATTGTCTGCGCGCGTTGACGCCGCGCCCCAGCTGAACGGCGGCCGCCCCCATTTTCGCAGAAGCATGTCTGTTGCTTCTCGGGCGTGTCTTCCATTCCCGTTTGGCCAAGGGTGAATGAGCACAAGCTGGTGGTGAAATCTCGCTGCCACAGCATCTAACTCATCCGGTGAGTGTTTGGCTGCCTCGTACTGCACCTTGGTGTTCGCAAGTAGGTCGCGGATTAGGCGCGGCACTTCCTGCCAGGGGTAATGGCCGATGCTCTTGTTGCTGGTGCGGTACTTTCCGGCCCATTTCCAAGTCTTCTCGAACATTCTCTTGTGCAATGTTCGAAGCGCCCTCTCGTCCAGCATATCGGGTGTGCGCACTCCAACCGAGGCGAGCGCCGCGCGAATGTTCTCGGCTTCCCATTCGTTAAGCTCAGCCCGCTTGGTGAGGTGCTCGGGGATCAGTCCCTCCGATTCGTTTTCATCTAAAGGGGTGTTCCCGTCCTCCGGGTCGTACCACGCAGTCAGCTCCATTGCCTCAGTCCCATAGCCTCGACCCGCGCTTTGTAATCCATCGCTCCACCGACTGAGTCAGATCCGGTGACAGCGCGACTCCTCGGTCTTGGTTCTCGAGCTTCATCGTATGCACTAGCCGACTGTTCTCGTGGCTTGCCTTGAGAACCGCCTGTCTTTCGACCATCTCCGCCAGTGGCACTCGAGGAATGAACGCAATCTGTAGGTCGCAGCCCAGCGCTTCAGCGGCGCTCCGCAATCTCGCCAGGGAGATCGACCCGTTCGCCTCTCGACTCTCAAGATCCGCAATGCCAGGTGCTGAAACTCGGAGCCGCTTAGCCAGTTGGGCCATCGTCATTCCAAGTGCCCTTCGAATTGTGCGAATCCAGCCTCCTTTGGGGGGCTGCTCACGCTGCATTGTCTGCAAACGCGCATCTAGCTGCCGCCGCAGCAGTTCTCTCGAGTTCATCGAAACTCCAGTACAATATTCAGTTATGGCTTAATATTTTGTTAACTTTTATAAAGGTATAACTGTATTTTAGCAATGTCAATATTAAGTAATAGCTTAATATTATGAACACAACTAGTAGCCAAGTTGTTGCCTCACAAAGATTTATGCAATCCTATTCGCTATCATCACGATCATCATCATCACGACGGTGTGTCATGCGACAGCGATATCCGTCTTCGCAAAGTCCTCGCCGACAAACAGCAGCGGCTGACCACTACTCGCGGCGAGCGCATACGCAAAGCAGTCGCCAAAGTTGAGCGCTGCTGCATGGCGTCCTTTTCCAAACTGGCGATACGCCGCGCGCGCGATCTCGGCCTGATCCTCGTCCACCGCGACGACCTTCACGCCGAGGCGATGAATGAACAAATCGAGTTCTCGTCCCGCGGCTTCGCCACGACGCGCTTCGAGCACGATGCCGGCTTCAACAAGCGTGACGGCACTGACGCCGAGTTCATCGGCTTGCCCAAGGCGCTCGGCGATGCGAGCAGCTGCTGGTTCTCGTTCAAACCAGGCGACGAGTGCTGAGGTATCGATGACCACGCTCAGGCTCCCGGCAGTCCGTGGCGATCGTAGCCGATGATGTCGTCGGCCTTGCGATCGTCGAGCAGTGGCATCGCCAAGTAGCGCTCCCGCACGCGGAGCAGCGCCGGCTCCTTGAGCGCGTACTGCCGCCGCGCGCGCTCCCGTTCGAGCCGCTCGTTGAGGGCCGTGATCACGGCGTCGGTGATGCTCTCGCCGGTGAGCTCGGTGAGCTCCCGGACGGCGCGGTCGGCTTCGGGGTTCTTGATGTTCAGTGGCATTCTGTCTCCGTTTACAGATAGGCAGAAATATAGGCAGAAAGGGCGTCTACTTCTATATAAATGACCTAGGCCTGTCAGACCCCACCCCGATCTTCTGGCTAGGCCCAAATCCCGGGCCCTACCCAGGAGCTCCGATGATTGCCCAGCGTCCCCAACTCAGCCTCACCTTCGGACCCGACCGCGCCCTCGTATGGGAAGCCGGCGAGTCCGTCCGATATCTCGTCGCCGACATCTCGGCGAACGGCACGGTCCTTCAGGCCGCCGAGCGTGTGTCGCTCAATCTCGCGTTGGCGGTGGATGTGTCGGGTTCGATGGGTGGTGAGAAGCTCGAGGCCGCGCGCGCGACGGCGGCTCAAGTGGTTGATGCACTGACCTCGAAGGATCGCCTCAGCATCATCGCGTTCAGTGATGATGTGGAACTGCTGCTTGAAGCGAAGAAGATGGATGCCGCGGGTCGTCGCGCGGCGAAGACTGCGATTGCGCGGCTCGAGACCAAGGGCTCGACCAATCTCTTTGGTGGATGGGATCTCGCCGCCGGCCGCGTGGCTGCGGCGATGGAAGCCGATGCGCGTGCGTCGCACCGCGTGTTGCTGCTCACGGATGGGCTCGCCAACATCGGGATCGCCGATGCGCCGACGCTCGCGCGGTTCACGGCGGATGCGCAGCGCGGGGGCATCATCACCTCGGCGGTTGGCATTGGTGATGACTATGACGAAGCCCTGCTCGCCGCGATGACTGAGGCTGGTGGCGGACGTCTGCACGATGCTACGGATGCGAGCGAGATCCACGAGGTGGTGCTCGGCGAGCTGCTCGAAGGGAGAGAGTCGCTGGTGGAGCGTGCGGTGCTTTGCATTGCATTGCCGGCGGAGATTGAGCGCGCCGAGGTGGTGGGGCCTTGGGGTGCGACGGCGCGTGGGCGGCGGTTGGAGGTGCTGGTGGGGAGTCTGCGGCCGGAGCAGGTGAAGCGTGTCGTGATTCGTGTGTTCTGCCATTCCGGGGTCGCAGGGCAGGCCTTTGAGATTGCTGCGGCTTTGAGTGCTCAGCTGCCGGATGGGTCGGCGGTGATTGAGGCCGAGGCTCAGGTGGCGACGCTGACGTTTGCGGAGGAATCGGCGAACGGCGCGCAGGAGCGGGAGATGGAGCGGAGTGTGGCGGCGCTTGCGGCCTGGCAGGGTGTGGCGATTCGGGAGGCGCTGCAGTTGAACCGGGCGGGGCGGTTTGAGGAGGCGCGGCGGGAGCTGCGGAAGGAGATGACGCTGATGAAGCGGTATGCGCGTGGGTTGGAGGGGGTGAGTGGGCTGTTGCGGGAGTTGGAGTTGTTGTACGGCCAAGTGTCGGGGCGGATGGATGGGCGGGTGATGAAGGAGGTGTATGTTGCGCGGGTGAAGAGTGGGCGGGGGGAGAGTGATTTGAGAGGGCGGGGGAGGGGGTCGGTGGGGGAGATGTTGGGGCGCCAGCCGCGTACTAGCTGAACCGGGAGATGGTCGCGATCTTGGGGTAGTCGCGCATGTGCTGCGCGTATCGGAAAGGGCTGGCCGCTTCCGTCGCGTTCCGATTGAAAGTGTTGCAGCATAATCCAAGTAAGGTTCACTCCCACACGCCGCAACAGTGATTGAGTCAATCAACTTGAGGTCTGGATCGAGTAACGGATCGAAGCCTCTGAGTTTTCCGCCGGGTCACCTGACCGTTTTTGTTGGACCAAATAATTCTGGCAAGAGCCTAGTCCTTCGCGAGCTAGAGGCGGTCGTTGCCGGCAAAGATCCACAGGGTCGGAAGATTCTTGACTCGATAGATGTCAAGGTGATCCCAGAAAGCGAGGCGAGGGAGCTTGTCAATGCCCGGCTCAATGCGACCCGGACAGCTCAGGCGCGGGAAGGGCACATTGTCCTGAGTTCTGTTTCACCCGTCTCTGACGAAGTGCGTGCGTTCGAGATGACTGAAGCGGAAGCGGTCGGATTCCTCACGAAAGGAAACAATCCAGACTGGGTGCGGAGTCAGATACTCAGCCTCTTCGTGCTTAGACTCGATGGACATACTCGCCTGACTCTGGTCAATCCGCGGCCGGCTGTTGACATGCAGTCTCCGCCCACCAACGTACTGGCGTCGCTGTTTCGAGACAGGGCCGCGCGTGAAGTCATTCGGAGCATCACCTTTGATGCATTCGGGCGGTACTTCGTCGTTGACCCTACGGGAATGACGCAGCTGCGTGTGCGCATGTCCTCTCGACTTCCGACGGATGAAGTTGAGGAACAGGCGCTAGACGAACGCTCGCGCAACTTCCACGCGGCCGCGCCCCTTATTCAAGAACTCAGTGACGGAGTTCGGGCTTTCACCGGCCTCGTGCTAGCAGTTCATAGCAGCGATTTCAGGGTGATGCTTGTTGACGAACCAGAGGCATTTCTGCACCCCCCTTTGGCGCGCATGCTCGGGCGCACTCTCGCTGACGTCGGCTCTGCGCGGTCGGCTCACGTCATTGCGGCTACGCACTCGGCAGACTTCCTGATGGGTGCAGTCGAGTCAGGAAAGGACGTGCAGGTCGTGCGCCTGACATACGAGTCGGACGCCGCAACTGCACGACGGCTACCGAGCAACGATCTTGCAACCCTTATGCGCGATCCACTCTTGCGGTCGACGGGATTGCTCAGTGCGCTATTCCATCGCGGAGCCGTGGTCTGCGAGGCCGACTCGGACCGCGCCTTCTACCAGGAGATCAATCATAGACTACTGGTTGCGCGAAAGGACGCGGCTGTCGATGCACTGTTCACTAACGCTCACTCGAAGAGTGTTCTGGGTCGCCTTGCCAAACCACTGCGCCAGCTTGGCATCCCGGCCGCGGTTGTCGTGGATCTTGACATCATCAAAGTCAAGGAAGAGTTCAAGACCCTCCTAAACGACTGTTCCGTACCAAGCGCCCTAGTGCAAGCCTGGCAAGCTTTGCGCGGGAACGTAGTTGCGAGCTTCGATGCTGGAGCACTTGATATGAAGAAGGGTGGCATCTCACTTCTTACCGGCGACAGAGAAGTTGAGTTGAAGACGCTTCTTGCTGGACTTGCTGACTACGGCATATTCGTAGTTCCGTTCGGAGAAGCGGAGAGCTGGCTTAAGCACCTGAACGTGGCATCACACGGGAATCAGTGGCTTGAGAAGATGCTGACGGCTCTCGGGTCAGACCCAAGTGCTGCTGGATACGTCACTCCGGGTGACGGTGACGTCTGGGAGTTCATTGGTAGCATTGGCCGGTGGATGCGAGACCCGACGCGCAAAGGCATCCCGACCTAGGGGTCAAGCGCACTCATTTGCGCGCAGGAACCTAACGCAGCTTGCTGCCGACGAGCGCAGGTGTGGTAGCGGTTGCGGAGCCGCTGCTCCACGTTATGGAAGGATTGCAGCGGCCCCGCAACCGCATTTTATGGAAGCGCTCGCAGCAGAAGCAAACGTTATGCCTACGGAGCCAGGATTTGAGCAGTCCGATACGCTGTTCAAGCTGCGGAACGGAGTTCGAGTCCGCAGCGACCACCTGCCCTAGTTGTGGGAAGCAGGTTCGCAAGGATCGCACTAAGCAGCTCCTTGCCATTCTCATTGGGTTCTTAGCAATCGGCGCACTTTTCGGACCTGACCCCGAGCCGTCGAGATCTGCGTCCGGATCGAGCGACCCAAGTGCCCCAAGCGCATCGAACATTCGGACCGGTAACGATGTGTGCGCGTATATCGAGGCCACTGGTAACCGGCAGGCAGGGAAGTCGCAGCGCTGCGCATTTCGGCCAGACTCTGTTCGTGGCGGAAGCTACACGCTCACTATTCGCGGCGACTACGAGGATGACGAGATGTTCGTCGCGATAATGTTGGCTCGAGAGATTGCCATTAGAGATGGCGATGCCCAGCTGTTCTCCCGGCAGTTGACTGTGTCCTTTCCTGATTCGCTCTCTCCGATGCACGGCAGCTCCACTGCGACACTAGAAGGACTTCGGGCGTGTTCAGAGTCTCGCGAAGAAGCCTCCGAACGCCTCTGCCTTATCCGACTTCTCACACGCTTAGACAATTAGCTGGTTCTCGATGGACAGCTCGAGCGACGCTTGCTGCCTTGGAGCCGCTGAGGACGGCTGAGGAACCGGAGGCCCAGCGGCTTGGCGAGCCTCTGTGCGTCGCATGTCGACAATCCGCCGCGCAGCGCGGGCAAGCCTTCTGCCAAAGAGAAGCTGACCCTTTTGCCAAAGGTACTGGGCCGGGCGTCGACTTCATTCAAGTGTGATCAAAGAAGCGGTTCCAGCAGAAAGGGAACGCGCTGTTGCGAAGGTCCGTCTGCGAAATCGGGTTTCGCTTTCTTCGAATGGCGGCCTGAGGCTACGACTGTGAAATGACCGAGGCCGAGATTCAGGAAGATTCGTCGTTTGGAGGGAGAGTGACCTAGGCCGACTGTTAGTAAGCAGGCACCGTGATAGCGTGAGAAGTTTGAGGGAGTGCATACTTATCGCCGTCCTCTGATTCTCCCCGCCGGCGTGAACTGGTCGCCGGTCAAGAAAAACCTTAGCGAGACGCACATGTCTGATATCCGCGAACTGGCCGACACGTTCAAGCAAGCAGGTGCTGTGCTAGTCGAGGTGAGTGAGCTAGTGGACCGGAAGGGCTTTGGAACTGCACCGAACGCGCAGGACGCAGCGATCGGTTTGATGACGGATTATCTCTTCCATGTTCTTGCCTCAGATGGTGAGATCACCGTCGCTGAAGCCAAGCTGATAAATGAGATTGCCGGAAGGAACAACTCATACCACGAAGTGGTCGCAGGAGTTCTCGCCGCGCGCGAGGGAGATCCCGATTTTCTCGCACGAGTGCCATCGCTTGTCGAAGACATAGCCGACTTCGATGCTGCGAACGGTTCGGCGGTGGCGGCACGCGTCGTAACGGTGCTCGAACAGATTGGATTGAAGTTCGCAGCTGTTGACGACTCGAACCTTGACGAGGTCGATGCTATCACGCACTTCGTTCACGTGATGCGCCTTCACCTGATTGAGAAGTCAGTCCCCGCCTTCCCAGTCGACGATTCCGAGGACGACGAAGCTTATGCGGCTAGTGGCTCCGAAGCCAGGGATGAACTGGCGCCAGCGCAGGCGATGGCGGGCGCTGCTCCGCCTCAGCAGACCCTTGGGGAGCTGATGTCGCGTCTTAACGCGCTGGTGGGCCTCGCAAGAATCAAAGAGGACGTCGAGGGGCTCGTAAACCACATTAGGGTCAACAGTTTGCGTAAAGAGCGTGGACTTCCCTCGTTGCCCGTGTCCTTGCACCTAGTGTTCTCCGGAAATCCCGGGACGGGAAAGACCACAGTGGCACGTTTGCTGGCCGAGATATACCGTGCTCTCGGACTCCTGCGGCGCGGACACCTCGTCGAGACTGATCGTAGTGGGCTTGTTGGCGGTTATGTTGGGCAAACCGCATTAAAGGTGCGCGAGGTTGTTGAGAGCGCTCGTGGAGGCGTTCTGTTTATTGACGAAGCTTACAGCCTTAGTGCCGGCGGAGGGGGCACCGATTTTGGACGCGAAGCCATCGAGACCCTCTTGAAGCTCATGGAGGACCATCGAGACGATTTGGTGGTAATCGTTGCGGGTTATCAGGATCGAATGGCAGAATTTCTGCAGTCGAATCCGGGCCTGAAGTCGCGTTTCAACAAGTTCATGCATTTTGAAGACTACGGGCCAGGTGAGCTGACTGAGATTCTTGCCCGAATGGTCGACTCTGCTCGGATTAACATCTCACCTCCCGCACGTGAGCTGGCGACCAGTCTACTCACGGCGCTGCACGAAACTCGTGGCGCTGATTTCGGTAAT
This sequence comes from Gemmatimonas sp., assembly GCA_031414535.1. GTDB lineage: Bacteria > Gemmatimonadota > Gemmatimonadetes > Gemmatimonadales > Gemmatimonadaceae > Pseudogemmatithrix. Next base: position 318,264 of record JANNVQ010000014.1, on the reverse strand, counting down.
GGCCGCCTTGTGCGGAACTTCTTTGAGCGAAGCCTGACGCGTCAGTCCAACCGGCTTGCCGCGCTAGCCTCGCCGTCTGATGAGCAGCTGTCGACCATCGAAGTGGACGATCTCCCCGCTGGAGAGCGTTTTCATTGAACTTCGGGTCCAATCAATAAGACGGTGCTTGCTTTGAGCGGATCGAAGGCTCTGCGGGGTCGCTGATTGTCGAGGATTTCTCGCGGGGACGCTAAGATTAACCTGCTGCACGTGGGTTAGCCCTCGTCCCATCGGGTGCCACGCCGTTTGCGATATATGTACAATCTGTGATTTAGAGTGCCATTCGTGTGCGAACTCCAGGTTGCGGCCGGTGGCGCAGCTACACGCACAGCTGTCATGCCCAACGTAAGTGCTTGCGCGAATTGAGTTTGTGGATGCGTCGGATTTCTCGCGGATTCTCGGGAACCTTCATAGGGCTCAGAGGGTCGCGGGTTCGAATCCCGCCGTCCTGATGCTGTAAGTGATTGTTGTTAAACAATTTGCAATGCAGTCGCGTGGCTTGCGACCGCGTCGCATTGTTGTCTTGTGTGCCAGTAGTGTGCCAGAGAGACGAGCCGATGCCAGCTTGATCGCGAATCCGGCTCAGCAGCTGGCTCGGAATGAAGATTGGACGACTTACCGGCTCGATTGTCGGAGGGCGAACGTACCTTCGTGTCCGATACCACATCAGTTCCACGTTCGATGCTGCGGTCAAGCGGCTGCGATGAGCGGCGGGAGGGCAGTGCGGATCGTGCATCGCCGCGATCACCGCAGACGACTACTCGTCAGCCCCAGACCCGGCGGGTAGTTTTCCTTCCGATAACACGACGCTTTGCTCAATCCATGCGCCCGTGCCCGGCATTCTTCCGCCGCGCCGGGCCACATCAGGAAACCCGCAGCGAATGAGAGAACCCCTCCGGCCCGGGATGATCGTCCGCGGACCCACGCTTCCTGAGCCGATCGAAGTGCTTGCGGTTCAGCCGATGGGGCAGGCCGTGAAAGTGATTGGACGCGGACTGGAAACGGGTCTGACGCGCGATCCGATCCTCACAATGGCTCAGCTGGCGCAACTCACGGTCTCGGCCGACCGCGATCCGTTCGACGGTGATGCGCGGAAGTTTCGCCTCGGAGTCGAGGCCGTTCGACTTGGCCTCGCCTACGAATACGACCCCTATTTCTCGCTTTCCATCGCAAGGGTAGATCCGCTGCCTCACCAACTGGAGGCAGTGTACGACTACTTCCTACCACTCCCGCGAATCCGCTTCCTTCTGGCCGACGATCCAGGCGCCGGCAAGACGGTGATGGCCGGTTTGCTGCTCAAGGAACTCAAGGCGCGTGGCTTGGTGAAGCGGGTACTGATCGTCACACCGGCCAACCTGACGTTCCAGTGGCAGCGCGAAATGAAGGACAAGTTTCGGGAGGATTTTAGCGTCATCAGGAGCGATGTGCTTCGCGCCAATTACGGCCAGAATCCGTGGCAAGACGTAGATCAGGCGATCACGTCGGTATCCTGGGTGTCGCGGATAGAAGATGCGCGCGAAAGCTTGCTCAGATCCCGGTGGGACCTGGTGATCGTCGATGAGGCGCACAAGATGGCGGCGTACGCCGACGACCGGAAGACGCTTGCATACCGTCTGGGCGAGTCGCTGTCGACGATGACCGATCACTATCTCCTCATGACAGCAACGCCTCATAAAGGAGACCCGGAGAACTTCTGTCTCTTCCTCGCGTTGCTTGACAAGGACGTCTACGGCGACGTGGCGAGTCTGAAGGAGGCCATGCGTAAGAACGTTGCACCGTTCTACCTGAGGCGTACCAAGGAAGCGCTAGTCACTTTCCCCGATCCGGAGACGGGGGAAGTGCGCAAGCTATTCACAAAACGCGAGGTGCGTACCGCCGCGTTCGACCTCGACGGGGACGAGCTCGATTTCTACGACTCGTTGACGCACTACGTCGAGGACCAGAGCATTCGTGCATCGAGCGAGGATGCAACACGCGGCCGAGCCGTCGGATTCACCATGGCGATGCTGCAGCGCCGCATGGCGTCGACAGTCTACGCGGTGCGTCGAACGCTTGAGCGCATGAAAGACAAGCGGAGTCTGATACTTGAGGATCCGGAAGCGTACCGCAAAGCGCAAATCGATCGGCAAGTGCCTGATGACTTTGACGAACTCGAAGACGAAGAAAAGCAGGAGATTCTCGCGAAACTCGAGGACGTGGTTGCGTCAGTAGACCCTACGTCGCTCCGCGAAGAGATCGCCAATCTCGAAAAGCTCATCATCCAAGCGTGCGCCCTCGAGAAACGCGAGGTTGAAAGCAAGCTCACGCGACTCAAGACGCTCCTGTCCGAAGAGGGGGTGTTCTCAGACCCAACCATGAAAGTGCTCATTTTCACGGAGCACAAAGATTCGCTCGACTTCCTTGTAGGGCGTCTCCGCGACATGGGACTATCCGTCACACAGATCCACGGCGGAATGAAGATCGGAGACCGCGACACGCCCGGTTCCCGTATCTACGCGGAGCGGGAGTTCCGAGAAAGCTGTCAGGTGCTCGTCGCCACGGAAGCGGCGGGGGAAGGAATCAATCTGCAGTTCTGTTGGTTCATGGTGAACTACGACATCCCTTGGAATCCGATGCGCCTCGAACAGCGAGTCGGACGCATCCATCGTTACGGACAGGAGCACGATTGCCTCGTCTTCAATTTCGTTGCGCAGAACACGCGCGAAGGACGCGTGCTGCAGAAGTTGCTTGATCGTCTCAAAGAGATCCGGAACGAGCTCGGAACCGACCAGGTCTTTGACGTCGTTGGAGAAGTGCTTCCGGCATCAACTATCGAGCGACTGTTCCGCGAGATGTACCTCCGTCAACTCGACGTGAATCAGGTGCAGGATCGGATTGTGCACGACGTCGACCCCGAGCGTTTCAGAGCAATTACCGAAAGCGCCCTTGAAGGTCTTGCACGGCGTAATCTGAATCTCTCGTCGCTTATCAATCGCGCGGTTGAAGCGAAGGAACGTCGCCTCGTCCCCGAGGTGATCGAAGATTTCTTCACCGCATCAGCTGCCGAAGCAGGGCTTTCGCCAAATCCCACAGGGCCGAGTACGCACATCTACCGTATCGGCAAGATTCCGCGCCTGCTCGTCGCCATCGGTGATCGGCAAGAGCCGCGATACGGGCGACTGGGAAGAGAGTTCGGCAAGGTCGTCTTCGATAAGCAGTTGCTGGAAGCAGACCCAACGCTCGAATGGGTCACTCCGGGCCATCCGCTCTTCGAGGCAGTTCGTACGGAAATTGCCGAGCGCACGGCAGACGATCTCAACCGCGGTACGGTGTTCTTTGATTTGCACCGAAAGGAGTCGGCGCTGTGGGACGTCTTTGCGGCTTCCATCAAGGACGGGCGCGGCAACACCTTGCACCGGAGACTGTTCGTGGTTGAGACAGCTCCGAACGGCACGGTAACGATCAGGCAGCCGACAGTCTTTCACGACGTAAACCCAGCGCCTAAGGGGACGCTTGCGCCGGACCTGCCGCTGCCGGCACGCCAAGTCTCCGAAGAGCACTTGTACTCGCAGAGCCTCGCGCCTTGGCTTGCGGAGACCGCTACCCAGCGCTCTCAGGAGGTTGACCGAATCGCGCAACACGTCGAAATCAGTCTTCAGGCGCTCATCGACCGACAGCAACTCCAGCTCGCGGAGTTTCTGAGTCGTCAGGAGGACGGTCGCACCACCCCGGGCCTTGATGGCATTATCGCTCAGGCTGAGACGCACCTGGATACGCTCAACAACCGCCTCGATGCGCGCCGCAAGGACTTGGACATGGAGCGGCACTGTACTGTGAGCGATCTTACGCATCTTGGGCGCGCGTGGGTGTTGCCTCACCCGGAGCGGGCGGAGCCACAGTACGCGCCCATGGTTCGCGATGAGGAGGTCGAACGGATCGCGGTCGACACGGCGATGGCGTACGAACGCGCTCGCGGTTGGGTGGTCGAGAGCGTCGAGAGCGAGAATCGTGGCTTCGATCTGATTTCGCGAAAGCCGCACCCGGAAGACGTCAAGACTTTCACTGAAGTGCGTTTCATCGAGGTGAAGGGACGCTCCGCTGTCGGCGATGTCGCGCTAACCTCGAACGAACACCGGACGGCTGAGCGGCTCGGCGGCGACTATTGGCTCTATGTCGTGTTCAACTGCAGTTCGAAGCCTGACCTTCGTCTGATCAACAACCCCGCGACCCTTGGCTGGCAGGCGGTTGTCGTCGTCGAACACTATCGGCTCGCGATGTCGCAACTCACCGCAGCCGCAGTCCCGGCTTAGTCGAGAGCGAATGCACAACTACCCTAAGCGCCTCATCGAAGTTGACCTGCCGATTGCAGAGGTGTCGAATCAATCGCGCCGAGAGAAGACTCTACGTCACGGACATATCTCGACGCTCCACATCTGGTGGGCCCGGCGTCCGCTTGCGTCCGCGCGAGCCGCGTTGCTTGGCGCCCTCTTGCCGGACCCTGCAGACCCGGAATGTCCAGCGTCCTTTGTCAATTCTTGCGGAACATGGCTCAAGAAGTTCCGCGATGAGCGAGGCGGAGAGGAACGCGACTGGCGGAATCCGATGGCGCTGCGACTCGGGCTGCTCGACTTTATCGCTGAGTTCGCAAACTGGGATCACGCTGACGAACGAATTTTCTTGGAGACTGCCCGTGCTCTTGTGAACGCGGCCCACGAAGCACTCGGGGGCGAGAGGGGGACTCGTCCGCTCGTCGTTGATCCTTTTGCTGGTGGCGGAGCAATACCTCTGGAAGCAGTGCGGATAGGCGCGGACGCGTTTGCGTCCGACCTTAACCCGGTGCCTGTTCTCCTTAACAAGGTGATTCTGGAGTACCTGCCCGCTTTCGGTCAACGTTTGATCGATCGCCTTCGCGAACGTGCGAACGCGGTGCTTGAGGAGGCGCAACGGACGCTCGCGCCGCTCTATCCACGTGACGCCAACAAGGCGGTTCCCATCGCCTACCTCTGGGCGCGTACTATCCAGTGCGAGGGCCCAGGATGCGGTGTGGAACTGCCGTTGCTGCGCGCTACCCAGCTCTCGCGAAAGTCGCCCGTCGCGCACGTGCTGGTATCCGCCTCTGGGCGCAAGGTCCTCACCGAGCTAGTCAGCGGCATTGAAAAGCGAACTACAGCCACCGTGAGTGGTGGAAAGGCTACCTGCGTGCGCTGCGGCTACACGACGTCGGCGAAGCGTGTAAAGGAGCAGATGACGGCCGTGTTCGGAGGAGCGAACACGGCGCGCCTATATGCGGTCTTGGTCGAGCACAACGGAGCCCGTTCGTTTCGCGCTCCAAACAGGAATGATGTGGCCGCTGTCGCTGCCGCTACCGCTGCCTACGCGGATATGCAGAAGCGCCGACCGGGTGTGTTTCCCACGGAGCCTATCAATCCGACTCGTCCCTATGCGAATACAAGGGGCATCAGTGGCGTGACGCGGTTTGGCATGCGCCGCTTCTTGGACCTCTACACGGCTCGTCAGGCGGTGGCAATCGTCGCCTTCCAGGACGCAATTCACTCATCTCTGGACCAGAAGAGCGCAGCCGACAAGGCATTGGACGACGCGGTCGAGACTCTTCTGCACTTGGCGCTTGACCGACTTGTAATGCAGAACACGTCGCTTTCGCGCTGGAACAACACTGGAAGTAAGATCGAAGGGCTCTTTTCCAAGCAAGCCCTTCAGATACTGTGGGACTTTGCTGAATCCAATCCGACCCATGACGTCATGGCGAGTTGGCCGGCGGCTGTGCAGTGGGTTGCGAAGGTCTTGCAGTCGAATCTCATACTCGACCACGCCGGTCGCGTCGAATGTGCGAGCGCCGAAACTGTCCCGTTGCCTGCCGATTCAGTCGACGTCTTTTGCACGGATCCTCCGTATTTTGCGGCGATTCCGTACGCTGACCTGTCGGATGTGTTCTACGTCTGGCTAAAGCGTGGGCTTCGCGGACGCGACGCCGCGTACTTTCGAGATGAACTCGTCGCAAAGCAACGCGAGTTGATTGTCACCAACTCAGCGACAGGTCCTTCGGGTGAACCAAAAGATGAAGAGTTCTTCTCGCAGGGAATGACACAAGCGCTGGCGAAAGCGCGCGAGATCACAAAGCCAAGCGGGATCGCTTGTATCGTGTTTGCCGACAGCAGTACCACAGCGTGGGAGGCAATGCTCCGCGCCGTGATCGAAGGCGGATGGGTCGTGACTGCGTCGTGGCCGGTCGACACAGAGATGCAGAATAGAACGCGCGCTCAGGCTTCGGCGTCACTCCAGTCGTCCATCTTCCTTGTTTGCCGCCCACGAGAGCGCCCAGACGGGCAAGTGGAAACTGACTCGGTCGGTGACTGGCGCGACGTGATTTCAGCGTTACCCGGACGCATTCACGAATGGATGCCGCGGCTCGCCAAGGAAGGCATTGTGGGTGCAGATGCAATCTTCGCATGTATCGGGCCGGCACTGGAGGTCTTCAGCCGATACAGCCGCGTTGAGAAGTCCAATGGCGACGTTGTGGCGCTTTCCGAATACTTGGAACACGTATGGGGAGCGGTCGCGAACGAGGCACTCTCCACCATCTTCGATGGTGCCGACTCTGCAGGTCTCGAACCGGACGCGCGCTTGACGGCCATGTGGCTTTGGACGGTGGGAGCCGGTCGGCCGAGTACGGCCACCGAGGAGTCAGAGAACGACGCAGCGGATGAGGACGACGGAAGCGACGCAAAGTCGAGTCCGGTTCGCGGCTACGTTCTGGAATTCGACGCCGCGAGAAAGATTGCTCAAGGACTCGGGGCTCACTTGGAGGAGCTCGGGACACTTGTCGAGGTCAAGGGCGAGACCGCCCGGCTCTTGTCGGTCGCCGAGCGCGCCCGTTGGCTGTTCACCGATTCGACGGAAGTGCAGCGCCGTGTGGTAGGCCGGTCGACGAATGGACCACAGGGGACGCTGTTCTCCGAGGCTGAGATGTCGAAGGCTGCACCGTCTACCAGTTCTGAAGTGGGCCACAATGCTTCTTCTGGTACGACCTTGGATAAGGTCCATCAGTGCATGCTGCTGTTCTCGGCGGGTCGCGGAGAGGCACTCAAGCGATTCCTTACGGAGGACGGGGCCGGCACCGATACTCGATTCTGGCGAGTCGCGCAGTCGCTTTCGGCCTTGTATCCACCGGGAACTGATGAGAAGCGATGGGTGGACGGTTTGCTCGCCCGCCGTAAGAGTTTCAATCTCTGAGCTACGACTTCGAACGGATAACAAATGGCCAAACTGAAACCGTGGTACCAGGTGGTGACTCCGCGCGAAGATTTGCGCGACAACCGCCCGCTCGATGCCAGCGAGTTCGCGGTACATCTCGACCACATCCGCGATCACCGGGCCCATCCCGACTATCTGGAACCGGGGCGCTTTTTCGACCGTACCTACCTGACGAAGAGCCTGCTCGACTTATCGAGCCAGGTCGTGCGCCGGCTTTCCGGTATAAAGGTCGAGACGTCGGCCGTCTTCAACATGGCCACGCAGTTTGGCGGTGGAAAGACACACTCTCTCACAGCGCTGTATCACCTCGCTAACGGCGGCAAGGCGGCAGCCGAGTGGAAGGGCGTAGATGGCATCCTCTCTCGGGCTGGTGTGACACAGGTTCCCACGGCGGCGGTTGCGGTATTCGTAGGAACGGAGTTCGACGTGATCGACGGTCGCGGCGGCAAGGGCGAGCCGCAGCGTCGCACTCCTTGGGGGGAGATCGCCTGGCAGCTCGGCGGCGAAAAGGCGTTCGAGACCGTCGCAAAGCATGACGCGGATGGGATCGCGCCTGCGGGAGACGTGATTCGAAAGATGCTCCCCGCCGGGCCTGTGCTGATCCTGATGGATGAGTTGCTAAACTACGTGAGCCGTGCGCGGAAACTCAAGCTCGGAGACCAGCTCTACAACTTTCTCCAGAATCTCTCCGAGGAAGCCCGAGCACGCGACAACATGGTGCTCTGCGTTTCGATCCCCGCATCGGAACTAGAGATGAACGCTGAGGATCAGCGTGACCACGAATCCCTGAAGAAACTGCTCGACCGCGTCGGAAAAGCGATCATGATGAGCGCCGAGACCGAGTTCGCCGAGATCATCCGCCGTCGTTTGTTTGAGTGGCACGGGAGTTCTGTGGACGCCAAGAAGACCATCTCGGAGTACGCCGGCTGGGCCGTGGCGCACAATGGCGAGCTAGCAGGCATCGACGCCGCGTCCGCTTACGACCTGTTTCTGTCAGCGTACCCGTTCCACCCGTCCGTGCTGTCGGTGTTCGAACGAAAGTGGCAAGGATTGCCGCGCTTTCAACGAACCCGGGGAGTGCTGCGATTGCTCGCCCTTTGGGTCGCGCGAGCATATCAGGAGGAGCATCGACAGGCAGCGAAGGAGCCGCTAATAACCTTGGGGTCCGCTCCGCTCGACGATCCGACGTTTCGAGCAGCGGTGTTCGAGCAGCTCGGCTCTGATCGCCTCGAAGTACCCGTCATCTCGGACATCACTGGCCGAAACGACTCGCACGCGGCGCGACTCGACAAGGAAGCCACGGAGTCGATCAGGAAGTCTCGTCTTCATCTGAAGACTGCGACAGCGATTTTCTTCGAAAGCAATGGTGGTCAATCCCAGTCACGGGCGGAAGCCAGCGTCGCGGAGATCAAGACGGCGGTCGGTGAGCCCGATACCAACCTGGCCGATGTCGACCATGTGCTCGAACAGCTCATCGCGTCGTCTTTCTACCTGAGTGGCGACAAGAACCGCTATCGGTTCAGCCTCAGTCCCAACCTGAACCAGATCCTTGTCACGCGCCGAGCCGAGGTGAAGGCCGACGTGATTGCGAAAAGATTGCGAGATGAAACGGAGGCGCTATTTAAGGAAGGGCAGCAGACGTTCGAACGCCGCTTCTCGCCGGCGAAGAGTAATGACGTTCCCGACCGGCCGGAGCTGACACTGGTTATCATGGGCCCTGAGACGCCAGCCGGGGAACCAATGACTCGCCAGCTCATGGAGACGATTGTCCGTGAATCCGGAGCTTCAGCGCGCTCGTTCAAGAGTGCCCTGATCTTTGTGGCGCCGGCGCCGGGCAACACGGCGGTCGAGGCGACGCGCAGTCTGCTCGCATGGGAAGCCGTTGACGACGACGATGAGAGCAAGGGTCGGTTGGATGAGATTCAGCGTCGACAACTAACCGAGAGTCTCAAGCGGGCCAAGAAGGACCTGCGCGAGGCCGTGTGGCGCTCCTACCGCTATCTGTATCTACTCGGCAAAGACAACATCATCCGCGAGATAGATCTCGGTCAGATCACGTCGAGTATGGCGGGAAGTCACTCGGAGCTGATCCTCAATCGAATGATTAAGGACGACGAAGTGACGGACGCCGTTGGTGCAAACCGGTTGCTGAAGTACTGGCCACCCGCGTTCACGGAATGGTCCACCAAAGCGCTCAGGGATGCATTCTTCTCGTCGCCGTTGCTGCCGCGCCTCATTCGCGGCGAGGTCGTCAAACGAAGCATAGCGGCTGGCGTGTCGCAGGGACTGCTCGGCTATGCGCATCGCGATGCGTCAGGCCGACTCGTGCTCGTTCGATTCAACGAGGACCTGTCGGAACACGAGGTCGAAATCGCAGAAGACTGTTTCATCCTGAAGTCTGCTGATGCGCAGCGCCTCCTTGAGCCACCGCGATTGGCACTGCTTTCGTTGCGCCCCGACAGCGTAGTGCTGCAGCCCGGTGAGCAGGCCAAGTTTACCATCGGCGCGTTCGATCAGTACGGACACGAGCTGTCGAAGCCTGCACTCTCATGGTCGACAACCACGGGCGAAATCTCGCCCGACGGACAGCTGGTGGTTGGAGCGGAGACCGGGAGGTTCGCCGTGCGTGTGGCTGCGGGTGACATCACCGCGCAAGCGGAAGTGTCGGTGGCAGTGAACGAGTCTCCCAACGTCAAGCGCCACAGCGAACTGCAACTCACATCTCGAGCCCTCGGCTGGACCGGTCAAGTCCCGATACAGAAGTGGACCACGTTCTACATGAAGGTGCTCACCCGCATCGCGTCGAAGCCGGGACTCACGGTGCGCGTTGAGTTCCGGATGCCATTCGAGCCTGCTACGGACCAGCACACGGCTGATGAGCTACGGAGCGGTCTCCGAGACGTCGGACTTTCGGACGATGTCACAACGTCGGGTGGCTAACGGGGTTGCCGACGTTTGAGCAGTGATGGGGCGGGGAGTGCGTAGCACGCCCCGCTCGCATTAAGCCTCCTTCTTTGGCGGCTATTCGTCGCCGGGGCACTCCGTTGTTGCGGAGGGATGCGGTGGGTAAGGGGCCTTGCCAGTGTCTGAGGACAGGAGCTCGTCTTCGTGAGCGGATACGGGGGCTTCTGAACTCGAGTCGAGATGGAGAGCCCTGGGATACGTAGCTGGTCCCGCAAACGGCACGATTCCGGAATTCGCATACCCACTCTCCGGCGCGAGTCCCTCACCTCGCGGCGAGTTAATGCGTGGGGCATTGGAAGAAGATTCCGAGTGGGATTGCGGTGGGATTGGCCGAATCGACTGGCCTCTACGCTCCGTGAGGCCGCCAGCTCGAATAGCCGAGCGGTGCGGTCGGAAGCCTACTTCGCCCAGAATGAGCCAATTCCAGAAGAGGGAAACGCAAAAAGGGCCGCCAGATCCGCTCGGATCTGGCGGCTCGGTTCACAGAAGGCGGCCCTCGCTGTCGGTTCCCGGCGCTAGAATCGGAATGCAGAACAACCGCTGAAGTCGTACGTCATCCGTGGGGAGGCCGCGGTCAGATGAGATTTGCATTGCATGGGGGGCAGCGGCTCGAGGCGCTGCCCAAACTCGTAGCCGAGTGTCCAGGCTGCGGCAAGCCTGTCATCGCCAAGTGCGGGGAGATCAAGACGTGGCACTGGGCCCACGCCGGCACTCGAACCTGCGACCCCTGGTCGGAGAACGAGACCGAGTGGCACCGGGCGTGGAAGAATCACTTCCCGCCGGACTGGCAGGAGGTCGTCCACCGAGCCCTGAGCGGCGAGTTGCACATTGCAGACGTGAAGACGGCGGATGGATGGGTTCTGGAGTTCCAGCATTCCCACATAGACCCCGACGAGCGTCGTGCACGGGAGCAGTTCTATGAGGGACTAGTCTGGGTCGTGGATGGAGCGCGGCGGAAACGTGATCTTGCGAGGTTTGCGAAGGAATGGGCCCGCGGCACCTCTTACATCCCCAACTTCAACAAACGACAGATACTCAGGCCCGCGGGTGCCCTCTTCCGAGACTGGCTCGGTAGCAGCGCTCACGTGTTCTTCGATTTCGGGGATGGTGGGCACCTGTGGTGGGTCTTTCCCCATAGCAGCGCGGACAGGGCCTATGTGCAGCCCGTCTCAAGGCCCCAGTTTGTGCGCACGTTCGCGGAGACCGGGCGAAACGGATTTGAATCGCTCATCGACAACTTCAGGGCCTTCGTTGGGCACTACGAGGAGCCTCCCCTGCTCGTCGGGCCAAAGAGGCCGATGAATCAAGCCGCTTCGCTACGATTCCTCCCGCCAATACGACGGCACTTTCGATTCTAGCGTCGCGCTGCGCCCTCTGGCCTAGGCCGGAGTCATCCAGGCGAGCACCTTGACGATGCCTGGTCCAAGTCGGAACGTCTCTCGATCGCATTCGAGGCTCGATCGTGAGCCGTGACAAGAGTAACGCCTCCGTGAGAGAACATGACACGCATCAGACGGCTGGAGATCGAGAACTTTCGCGGCATGAGATCCCTCGACTGGAACCCGAAGCCTGGCCTCAACTGCCTGCTAGGCCCCGGCGACGTGGGGAAGTCCACGGTGCTTGACGCGATAGACCTGTGCCTCGGAGCGCGGCGAGCGATCGCTTTCTCCGACGCCGATTTCTTCGAGCTAGACCACAGCAAGCCGATCCGGATCGCTGCAACTATTGGCGAACTTCCGGACGAGCTACTCGACATTGACACCTACGGCCAATACCTCAGAGGATTTGATGCTGAGTCGGGGGAGGTTGCAGACGAGGCTGGGGTCGGATTGGAGACCGTGGTGACGCTGCAGCTGGTTGTCGACGAATCGCTAGACCCAACGTGGACGCTCTATTCCGATCGTTCCCGAGAGTTGGGACTGCAAAGGGGAATTCCCTGGGGCATTCGAACCAAGCTCGGACCGATCCGAATCGGAGTCAGCAGCAGCTCGCAGTTCGCTTGGCGGCAGGGTTCCGTGCTTAGCCGGCTGACGTCTGATGTTCCGAATGCGTCCAATGCGCTCGCTACCGCAGCCCGTGAAGCGCGGAAGGCATTCGGTGAGAAGACGGCGCCCGATCTACAGGACACCCTCGATGCGATAGCCGCCAAGGGGGTGCTTCTCGGCCTAAAAATCGGGGACGGCCTGAAAGCGATGCTCGATGCTGACTCCATATCGCTCGGAAGGGGCACGATTGCGCTTCACACCAGCAAAGGCATTCCGCTGCAATGTCTCGGCACGGGCTCTGTTCGGCTCCTGACGGCCGGCATGCAGCAGACCTTGGGGGGCGGCACGTGCATGATCATTGCCGATGAGGTCGAGCATGGGCTGGAGCCGTATCGCGTGGCGCGACTGCTGGACACACTCGGAGCGAAGTCGGCACAGCCCTCGGCTCAGGTGTTCCTCACCACGCATTCACCCGTCGTGATTAGAGAACTCTCAGGCGACGCATTGTGGATTCTAAGGAGGCCAACGGAGGAGGCGCACCTTTGTGTGCCTGTCGGGACTGCAGATGAGATTCAGGGAACAGTGCGCACCTTCCCAGAGGCCCTATTGGCGCGTGCCGTTGTGGTATGTGAGGGCTCCACAGAGGTTGGCCTGCTCCGCGGTCTTGATCAGTTCGAGGACAGCCAGGCGAGGCCCACTCTCGCTTCGGTGGGCGTTGTCTTCATCGACAGCAATGGCCATTCGCGAGTGGGAGGTCGGGCTCAAGCGCTGCAGGCTCTTGGATTCAAGGTGGCAATCCTTCGCGACTCAGACGTCGCGCTTGCGCCCCCGGGCGAGGATGCCTTCGTGGAAGCAGGAGGACATTTATTCAAGTGGAGCGAAGGCCATTCGACGGAGCAGGCGCTATTCTCTGCGCTCCCAGAGGAGGCAGTCAGACAGTTGCTGGAGTGCGCGGTTGAGTTACAATCTGAGGCCGCTATCGACTCGCACATCAAGTCCAAGAGTAACGGGGTTCTTGGCCTCACCGATTGCCGCGCATCAATCACTGATGACGCTCGCAAGGTTCTCGGGCTAGCTGCGAAGGCTGGCAGCGGCTGGTTCAAATCGATTAGTCAAATGGAGACTCCGGCCCGTGAGATTCTAGGTCCAGCACTGACCGGGTCCGCCTTGAACATCGCTTTAGTCATCGAAGCGCTTCGGGCGTGGGCGCGGGATGCCGCAGTCTGACGTCTTGATTGAGGCACTCCGCGGCTCGGTTGAGGCCCCGGCTGGCTGTGGAAAGACTCAGTTGATCGTCGATGCGATGGCCGCTATCCGCAATAGGCGACCAGTGTTGATCCTCACGCACACTAACGCCGGTGTGGCAGTTCTCCGCCGGCGCCTATCGCTGTCCAAAGTCGACCCCAAGGCGTTCAGGGTGTTCACTCTTGATGGCTGGGCGCTTCGGATGGTGTCGATGTTCCCGGAGAGGTCCGGTGTGCGCCGGGCTGCCCTGGAGCTTCGGAGTCCAAGGGATGACTATCCTGATATAAGACGCGCTGCGGTGAGGCTGATTATTGAAGGTGGGATCGAAGAGCTGCTTCGCAAGACTTATGTCAGGGCCTGGGTCGATGAATACCAGGACTGCAACCAGCTCCAGCACCAACTGGTACGTGGACTGTCTGAAGCGCTACCCACGGTTGTGCTGGGCGATCCGCTTCAGGCGATTTTCGGATTTGGAGGCAACCGTCTTCCCAGCTGGCGAGATGTTGTGCTCAGAGACTTTCCGATGGTAGCTCAGCTGGACGTCCCGTGGCGATGGAAGAACAGCGGTGCGCAAGAGCTTGGCGAGTGGCTCTTGGGAATTCGATCCCCACTGAGTGCGGGAGAAGGCATCGAGCTTTCGGCTGCGCCCGATGCGGTCCAATGGGTTGGCCTCACGGGTGATCCCTCACACGATACTCCTGTGCAGTTGAGTGCTGCGAACCGGCGCTTGCCTGGTGGCGGCGGTACCGCACTTATCCTCGTCGATAGCAAGAACAAGGCATTGCAGCACGATTTTGCACGCCAGACCAGAGGGGCAGTCGCAGTCGAGACGGTCGAGCTTCGTGAGTTTATCGAGTTCGCCGAGTCCCTCGATGAGGTGGAAAGTGGGACAGAGATACTGGAGCTCACAGCCTCGCTCGCGGCGAGCGTAATGACTGCGGTACGGCCGGCGGACCTGGCCGCTCGCATTGAGTCTATCGTCAACGGTCGCTCACGTAAGCCGACCTCGGAGGTGGAGAGCGCCGCCCTGAGCCTGCTTGCAGACGCAGCGCCTGGACGGATTGCGCTCCTTCTCGCGGCGCTCCAGTCGCAGTCTGGCTCGCACGTATTCCGCCCGGTCTTGCTGAACTCTTGCCTGCAGATGGCCCGCACATGCGCTGAGTCACCACTACGATCCTATGGGGAAGTTGCGAGACGGATCCGCGAGGAGTCCCGCTTCGGTTTGCGTGCCCTCCCGGGTCGAGCGGTCGGTAGCACCTTGCTGCTGAAGGGGCTTGAAGCTGACATCTCGATTGTGCTTGACGCGGATCCTCTGGGGCCGGAACACCTTTACGTCGCAATGACTCGCGGCGCCAAGCGTTTAGTCGTTTGCAGCCGCTCCAAGAAGCTGCGCTGATCGATGATGCCGGCGCGGATCGCGTTCGCACTGTGCCTGGAATGTGCCAGCCGACTGGAAATGCGCTTGTTTCCGATGTCTCCCAAGAATTCCGAGAACTGTGCTTCACCGATGTTGGAGCAGCTTAAAACGCCAGCTAACTGGTGTCGGTGCAATGATTTGCATTGCATCTCGAGGGCGGGCGAAACTCAACACTGTGCCAGGGTGCCACGAGCTGACCCGTTAATGGGGTTCAGGGGGTCGCGGGCTCGGATCCCGTCGTTTCCCGGGTCAGGCTCCGGCGAATCGCTCGCTCGTCGCCCGAACTGCAGATGCGAGCTTCGTCACATCCTCAAGTGTCGAGTACACCCAGAAGCTAGCGCGCGTCGTCGCTGCAACACCCATCGCGCGCATCAACGGCTGCGCACAGTGATGCCCAGCGCGCACGCAGACCCCAGCAGCATCGAGCGTTGTGGCAACGTCGTGCGGATGGACGTCCGCAACAGAGAACGAAACCACGCCTGATCTACCTTCAGCGGCCGGAGTCCCGTGCAGGGTAACTCCCTCGATCTCCCCAAGCATCCGCATAGCCGCCGAAGTCAGCAACAACTCGTGCTGACGCACCGCATTCATCCCAAGTGACTCCAGATAGTCACACGCAGCCGCCAAGCCCACAGCGGCTTCAACGTTAGGCGTCCCAGCCTCAAACCGATGCGGCAGCACATTCCAAGTGGAATCCTGATCATTCACCCACTCGATCATATCCCCGCCAAAATGATACGGCGGCATCTTCTCCAGAACCGGCCGGCGCACCACCACAACGCCTGACCCCATCGGCCCGCCAAGCTTGTGCCCGCTGAACACATACGCGTCCACGCCGAGCGCATCTATAGATACGGACAGATGCGGCACCGCCTGGGCACCATCGCACACCACAAGCGCACCAGGCGCCTGCGCACGCGCAATCGCAACCATCTCCGCAACCGGATTGATAGTCCCGAGCGCATTCGACACCTGCCCAAACCCAACAACCTTCGTGCGCGCATCCACCAGCCTGCGCATCATCGCTAGGTCAACGTTAGACGCAGCATCGAGCTCGACAATGCGAAACTCCGCGCCCACAGCACGACACAACTGCTGCCAAGGCACAAAGTTGGCGTGATGCTCCATCCGCGTCACGACGATATTGTCACCCGCGCGAACATTCGCGCGGCCCCACGATGAGCAGACGAGGTTAAACCCCTCCGTCGCCCCTCGCACGAAGATCACCGTGTCAGCATCCGCCACGCCAATAAACCGAGCAATGCGCAAGCGAGCATTGTGATACGCCTCAGTCGCCGCCGCAGACAACGCATACGCCCCACGATGCGGGTTGGCATTCACCGTCTCGTAGTATTTGCGAATCGCATCAAGAACGACAGCCGGCTTCTGAGAAGTCGCCGCCGAGTCGAGGTATACAAGCTCAGGCTGAGCCGCCAGCAGCGGAAAATCCGCGCGGCGCGCCAGCGTCACAGGTGTCGAAGCTCTCACGTCCCACCTCCAGTCACAGTCGCCGCACCAGAAGCGCGGCGTACATACAGCGATCCAGAAACCTCAAGCACTTCAAAGCTCAACAAATCAGACTCGGCGGGCCCGCGCGAAACCTTCCCGGTCAAACAACCGAAACGCGCCCCGTGCCAGCTGCACTCAATCTCACCATTCGGATACAGCGTGCCCTCGCTCAGCGGATACTCCCGATGAGGACAGTAATCCTTAACGGCAAAGAAAGAGTCCTCGTGTCGCCCAACACAGAGCGCAGTCCCATTGGGCATCGTCGCGCGATACAGCTGCTGCGGCTCAACATCGGTGGCGAGAAGACCAGCGAGCAAAACGGCGCCCTCAGGCGCCGCGGAATTAGCTGAACCAGTCTCGGACTCGCTCACGAAGCGCTCCCCGCATCCTCAGGGCCTTCGGTGCTCACCACCGCAGTGCCGTCGAGCGCGGCCTTCATGGCGTGCCAGCTCAAAGACGCACACTTCACACGCATCGGAAACTTCGAAACACCGCCCAGCGCCCGCAGCGAGCCCATCTCCTTGTCCTTCGCCAACGAGAGATCCTCGCCAGTCACGAGCTTGTGCACCTTCTCATACAGCGTCACCACATCAGCACGCGTCTTGCCCTTGATGGCATCCGTCATCATAGACGCCGAGGCCTTGGAGATGGCGCAGCCCTGACCCTGGAACGAAACGTCAGTGACGACCTCGTCATCCACCTTGAGCCAGATGGTGAGCTGATCGCCGCAATTGGGATTCTTCCCGTCCGCCGAGCACGAGGCGTGCTCCATCGGATGAAAGTTGCGCGGCCGACGGTTGTGATCGAGGATCACTTCCTGGTACAGCGCGTCCAATGCGGCGTCAGCCACGCTTAAGTCCTCTAGAGCAGTTGCGAGTGCGTGAAGCGCTCAAACACGTCGCGCTCCAAGCCCAACCGCAGTGCATCAATCTCAATCGTTTCCAGCGCCTCGGCGGCAAACGCATACGTCAGCAACGAGCGGGCGTTGTCCGCACCGATGCCACGGCTCTTCAAGTAGAACAGAGCCATCTCATCCATACGCCCGATCGTCGCGCCGTGCGTGCACTTCACGTCGTCCGCAAAGATCTCGAGCTGCGGCTTGGTGTCCACGCGCGCCTGCGGAGAGAGCAACAGCGCCTTGTTGGTCTGCTTGCCGTCGGTCTTCTGGGCGATGGGGTCCACATAGACCTTGCCGTTGAACACGCCGTGCGAGTTGCCATCGAGCACGCCGCAGTACAGCTCGCGGCTCGCGCAAGATTCGGCGAGATGCTCAACAAAGGTCTGATGATCACCGTGCTGCGTGCCATCGAGCACGTAGAGGCCATTCAAACGGGCCTCGCTGCCAGTATCGGCCAGCTTGGTATAGACATTGGTGCGCGAGAGTTCGGCGCCCGCGGCATACGAGAAGCTGTGATAGATGCAGTCACGGCCCTGCGTCACCTGCGTGGTGCCAACGTGGAAAGCCGACTCGCTCTCCTTCTGCACCTTGTAATGGTCCACGCGCGCGCCGTTACCCACCACCACCTCGGCCACCGCATTGGTCAGGTACGACACATTGCCGATGCCGACAAAGCTCTCAACCAACATCACCTGCGAGAGCGCCTCGGCGACCACGAGCAAGCGCGGATGCAGTGCGGCGCCGGCGGCGTTGGCGTCATTCACGTAGAGCACGTGAATGGGCACATCCACGACTTCGCCCTTGGGCACGCGGAGCACCACGCCATCCTGCATGAACGCGGTGTTCATGGCAGTGAAGGCGGCCTTGTCGAACGAAGCGAGGGAGCCGAGGTGCTTTTCTACCCACTCCGGATCTTCCTTGAGGACGTCGGAGAGCGGCGAGAGCTGCACGTCAGCCGGCAGGCCGCTGAACTGCGAGAGCTGGGGCTCAATCTTGCCGTTCACGAACACGAGGCGATTCCACTCGCTGTCTACGAGATAGTTCTCGAGGTCAGAGAGTGTGAGCGCGGTAGCCGAGGGCTTGATGGCCTTGAAGGTCTTCTCGGCGATCGGCGTGACGGAGGTGAAGTGCCAGTCTTCGTCGCGCGTGGTGGGGAAGCCGAGGGAGGTGAAGCGCTCCATGGCCTTCTTGCGCAGCGCGGGCAACCAGGACGGGCCTTCGCCGCCACCGTTGGCGGAGAAGGCGTCAAACTGTTCGACGTAAGGAGCTAGCGGGGAGGTCACGCTCAGACTCCTGCGGGCTCGAGCAGCCAGTCGTAACCCTTGGCCTCGAGCTCGTGCGCGAGCTCCTTGCCACCGGACTTGATGATGCGGCCGCCAGCGAGCACGTGCACGTGGTCGGGCACGATGTAGTTGAGCAGGCGCTGATAGTGCGTCACGACGATGGTGGCGTTGTCAGGACGCTTGAGCTTGTTCACGCCCTCGGCGACGATGCGCAGGGCATCGATGTCCAAACCGGAATCGGTCTCGTCGAGCACGGCGAGCTTAGGCGCGAGCACGGCCATCTGGAGAATCTCGTTGCGCTTCTTCTCGCCACCGGAGAAGCCGGCGTTCACGGAGCGCTGCATCATCGAGGCATCCATCTCGACGAGTTTGAGCTTCTCTTCCATGATGTCGAGGAACTCGATGGGATCGGCTTCTTCCTGACCGTGGGCCTTACGGATCTCGTTGTAGGCGGCGCGGAGGAAGTAGGCGTTGGTCACGCCGGGAATCTCCACGGGATACTGGAAGGCGAGGAACACGCCCTGCTGCGCGCGCTCTTCGGCGTCGAGCTCGAGGAGGTCCTGGCCGAGGTATTCGATGGAGCCGCTGGTGACTTCGTAGCCCGGGTGGCCGGCAATCACTTGCGCGAGGGTGGACTTACCAGAGCCGTTCGGGCCCATAATCGCGTGAACTTCGCCGGGCTTGATCTCGAGGGTGATGCCCTTGAGGATTTCCTTGTCGCCGGCGGCGGCGTGTAGATCGGTAATCTTCAGCATATCGATTCTATGGTTCGGTGTATTCAACAAGTTTGGTGAACTGCTATTCACCACGGAGACACGGAGGCACGGAGACTGCTGGAAGGCGGGTGAACTTCTCCGCGCCTCTGTGTCTCCGTGGTGAAGCAGTTGCCGTTAGCCGACCGACCCTTCGAGGGAAATTCCGAGGAGCTGCTGGGCTTCCAAGGCGAACTCCATGGGGAGCTCCTTGAACACTTCCTTGCAGAAGCCGGCCACGATCAGGCTGATGGCGTGCTCGGCGTTTAGGCCGCGGGCCTTGCAATAGAAGATTTGGTCTTCGCCGATCTTGCTGGTGCTGGCTTCGTGTTCGAGGGTCGCGGAGTTGTTGGCGATCTCGATGTACGGGAAGGTGTGCGCGCCGCAGGCGTTGCCGATGAGCATGGAGTCGCACTGCGTGTAATTGCGCGCGCCCTCGGCCTTGGGGAGGACCTTCACTTGGCCACGGTATGAGTTCTGGCCCTGGCCAGCGCTGATGCCCTTGGAGATGATGGTGCTCTTGGTGTTGCGGCCGATGTGGATCATCTTCGTGCCGGTGTCGGCCTGCTGCTTGCCGTTCACGACGGCCACGGAGTAGAACTCGCCGACGGAGTTGTCGCCCTGGAGGATCACGCTGGGATACTTCCAGGTGATCGCCGAGCCGGTTTCGACCTGCGTCCACGAGATCTTGGCGTCGGTCATCGCTTTGCCACGCTTGGTGACGAAGTTGTAGATGCCGCCCTTTCCTTCCTTGTCGCCGGCGTACCAGTTCTGCACGGTGGAGTACTTCACCGTGGCACGGTCGAGCGCGATGATCTCAACCACTGCGGCGTGGAGCTGGTGCTCGTCGCGCTTGGGCGCCGTGCAGCCTTCGAGGTAGCTCACCGAGGCGCCTTCGTCGGCGATGATGAGCGTGCGCTCAAACTGGCCGGTGTTGGCGGCGTTGATGCGGAAGTACGTGGAGAGCTCGAGCGGGGACTTCACGCCCTTGGGGATGTAGACAAACGAGCCGTCGGAGAACACGGCCGAGTTCAAAGCGGCGAAGAAATTGTCCGAGTAGGGCACCACTGAGCCGAGGTACTTCTGTACGAGCTCGGGGTGATTGTGCACCGCCTCGCCGAAGCTGCAGAAGATGACGCCGACCTTCTCGAGCTCGTGCTTCATTGTGGTGCCAACAGACACGGAATCGAAGATCGCGTCCACGGCCACGCCCTGGAGGCGCTTCTGCTCGGTGAGTGAAATGCCGAGCTTCTTGTAGGTCTCGAGCAGTTCGGGATCAACTTCATCCAGCGACTGCTTGGGCTTCACCGACTTGGGCGCCGAGTAGTAGGTCTGCGCTTGGTAGTCGATGGGCTCGTAGGTGACGTTGGGCCAATGCGGCTCGGTCATCGTCTGCCAACGACGGAAGGCCTTCAGGCGCCAATCGAGCAGCCACTGCGGCTCGTCCTTCTTGGCCGAAATCTGGCGAACAGTGTCTTCAGTGAGTCCGACCGGAATCGTGTCTGACTCGACGTCAGTCACGAACCCGTAGGCGTACTCTTTGTTGACTAGGGCTTCGATCGAGGAGCTCATTTGGGCGCTGTGCGTGGGTGGGACTTGATAGCCAATAAAGTTAGTCGGCTATTCTACCGGACGGAAGACGGATGACGGATGCTAACGACATTCATCGGGACGGCTCGGTATTCCGTAAGTCTATGTTCTACAAAGCTTTGAGGGGCGCCGTCCGTTCCCAACACCAAGGCGCCCCAGCATCCGTCATCCGTCTTCCGTCCAGACAGTCGCGCGCCCTAGACCCCGAACACCTCGACTCTATCTCGGCCGAGGGCCTTTGCCCGATACATCGCCTTGTCCGCATGATCAATCGCCACCACAATCCGCATATCTGGCTCCAGCGGGGCGATGCCGCCGCTGATGGTGAGTGCGATGGGTTGGCCGCCGGGGACTTCGACCGGGGTGCTTCCCACGGCCTTTCGCACGCGCTCAAGCGCAATCAGGGCTTGTTGCGGTGTGGTGAAGGGGAGAAGGATCACGAACTCCTCGCCACCGAATCGGCCGACGATGTGCTCCTCGCGGGTGCCGACCTCAATGCGTCGGGCGGCTTCGCTCAAGACGACGTCTCCCACAGCGTGGCCATAGGTGTCGTTCACCAACTTGAAGTGGTCGAGGTCGAGCACGGCGACGGCAATGGGCTGCTCGCGGCGTCGGCTGGCGGCGATGGCGGCCTCACACTCATCAAAAAACGCGCGGCGGTTCTTGAGACCCGTGAGCGGGTCCACCATCGCCAAGTCCTGCATCTGCGCGAGTGTAGTCTCGAGCTCCTTCTTGTTGGCGCCAGCTGCCTTCAGCGCCTCATCACGTTCCACATAGACCCGCACGTTCTCCACGAACTGATGCCAACTGGTGCGCGTGAAGAGCAGGGCACAAAGGATGAACACGCCTACGGCGGCCGGGAGTACGGGCTGCGCGGCCGTGTCGTAACGCAAGACCTGCACCATCAGCGCGCTCATAAATGGCAGAAAGAACGCGATGCTGGCCGTGGGACTGGAGGAAAAAAAGGCCACCGAGCCGGCGCAGAGCCCGGACATCATCATCACCAGCATCGCCTTCTCTTCCGCGCCGCCGGTGGGATACAGCCACCAAGCGGCGATGGCCCAGAGGAAGCCCGCAATCACCGAAAGCGCGAGCGCCCGCGTCTCGTTGCTCGGCGAGACGTCGGTAGGCCTGGGCAGGGTGCGGAGCCTCCGCCAACTGAGCGCGGCCGGAGTCCAGAGCACAACCATCATCGCCACGAATATGATCAGCCAGTCGTGATCGGCCCGCTCCCAGTACGCCAATGCGATGAAGATCGCGAGCAGCGGGCTCGCGAGAAACACCGTGGGAAGTTGGCGTACGCGATTGACCGCCTGAGAGACACGGATGGCGCGACTCAGGGCCTCGGTTTCGTTCTTGATGGTGAACTGCATGGCAAGCAGGATATTGCGCGGAAGGCCTTCGGGCCAGACTGTAGTGTCACGAGGTCCCATTCAGGGGCCGCGTCCTTCCTCCCGGGGGCAACATGCAGTTCGTCGTAGATCTGTGGGTCCCAATCCTGATTTCCGCGCTGGCTTGTTGGGTAATCTCCGCCATCAGCTGGGCGGCGTTACCGTTTCACAATCGTCAGTGGCACAAGCTTCCCAACGAAGACGCGGTGGCCGATGCGCTGCGTGCGGGCATCTCCGGAGCGGGCCTCTACTCAGTCCCCCACGCTGGCGCTGAGGGCGCAAAGTCTCCCGGGCTCAACGAAAAAATGGCCAAAGGCCCCATCGCGTTCATCACCGTGCTGCCGACTGGCATGCCGAGCATGGGCAAGATGATGGCCCTGAGCGTGCTCTATAACGTCGTTGTCTCGGTGTTCATCGCGTATATAGCCTCGCACACGCTCGCGGCGGGCGCCGAGTATCTGACGGTGTTTCGGGTGACGGGGACGGTGGCGTTCATGGCTCACGCGATGGCGAGCGTACCGGATTCCATCTGGTTTGGTAAGCCGTGGTCGAGCTATGGGTTGCAGCTGGTGGATGCGTTAGCCTATTCACTAGTTGTCGGTGGAGTCTTTGGGTGGCGGTGGGTTTGAATACTGGACGGATGACGGATGACGGAAGCGGAACGGCGGCGTGGACTTGAGGTCCGCGCCGCCGTTGCAGTTAGCATCCGTCATCCGTCTTCCGTCCCGTTCACATCGCTGTTCGCGCGCGCGAGACTTCGGCCCGTCCGATAGTGCCGGCGTCCGTTCCGAACCAAAGCAGTCCCGTCTTCGGATCGAAGTACATGTGGCGGATGGTGTTGTTCTCTTCCTTGCCAATCAGCGTGCGGCCGAAAAAGCGGCCGGTGCTGGGGTCATAGCCCTGCAGAATCGCGCCCTTAGGGCCGGACTCGGTCACCCACACTCGGCCCTGTGCATCGCGGGCCATTCCGTAGGGGAGTGACGCGGGGCCGCCAGGCAGCGGCATCTCGGTGACGCGGCCGTTGGTGGGGTCGAGGCGGCCGAGCATGCCGCGGGTGTAGTCCGTGTACCAGACCACATCGTCGGGCGTGATGGCGATGCGACGGCCACGCGCGCGATCGTGCGGGAGATCGTAGGTGGTGAGTGCGTACGTGCGCGGATTGATGCGGCCAAGCTTGTTGGTGCCGAACAAATTGAACCACACCTCGCCACGGGAGTTGAGCTCAATTCCATACGGCCGCGAGTTCTCGGCGGTCTTCACGTAGCGAATCGCACCGGTCTGCACGTTCATATGGCCCACGGCATTCGAGTTCTGCGCAGTGAACCAGAGATTGCCATCACGATCAAAGATCATCGTGTGCGGATCGCGCACCGTGGAATCCGTCATCGGGTACCAGCGGATGTCGCCGGTGGCGGGATTCAGGCGGCCGATGGTGGCGTTGCGATTGCCAGCAATCCAGACCATCGCATCGGGCCCCACGACCACGGTGTGTGGATTGGTGTTGGGCGGCAGTTCGTAGCGACGCGTCCGGCCGCTGCGCGGATCGAGGCGGCCGACGTAATTACCGGCCTGGCCTGCGAAGTAGACGTTGCCATCTGGCGCGACGTATGGATCGCGAGGACGCCCGCCCCACTCGATGGGCCATTCTTGGGAGGGGATGAGTTGGGCGCGAAGCGGCGCCGCCGCGAGCAGAGTTAAGGCGAGCGCGAGGAGGGAGGGGCGCACTTGGGGCTCCGTTTAGCCGGGTTTATCTGAATGTACGAATTGGGCGTGCTGGATGTTGGACGGAAGACGGATGACGGATGCTAACTGAAACGGCGGCGTGGACTTTAAGTCCACGCCGCCGTTCAGCTTACGTCATCCGTCATCCGTCATCCGTCCCGTTACCTATTCACGCCCACGTTCAAGATTGGCAGCGCCTTCAACGGCCACGGTCTGTCCGCCACAATATTGATGGCGCCCACTTGGACGCCGTGTAGGCGCTCGGTGTAGTTCACGAGTCCAATCGTCAGGCCGCGCTGCGAGCCGGGGATGTAGTTCACGCTGGAGATTGCGGCGCCGGTCATTTGGCCGCCGATCGTCGTGCGGAACAGCGCCGGGGCAATCATCAGGCCCGTGCTGCGCTCGGTGCCCACCACCGAAGCGACTGTGATTCCGTGAATTCGCGGGGCGCCGACGCCGAGTCCTCCGACCGCGATTCCACGCAGCGTGCCACCGGAGCCGACGCCCAGGCCACCGACAGTGAAACCCGTGACGTCGCCGCCTGCGCCGACGCCGAGTCCGCCGATTGCGATCCCGCGCAAGCTTCCACCGGCAGCGGCTCCGACACCACCGACGAGAATTCCGCGCGCGCTACCGCCCACACCGACGCCAACGCCGCCGAAGGCGAGTCCGCGAAGATTGCCGCCGACTCCCGCTCCAACGCCACCCGCGAATATGCCACGCGCGTCGCCGCCTGCACCTGCGCCGATGCCTCCCACCATCATGCCGCGGACGTTGCCACCGGCACCGGCGCCGATTCCACCGACGGCTATTCCGCGTATGGATCCGCCAGCCGCGGCACCGATGCCGCCGACCATGAGGCCGCGCGCATCGCTGCCGACGCCAGTACCGACACCGCCGACGGCTATGCCGCGCAGGTCGCCGCCGGCACCGACACCAATGCCGCCGAGCATAATGCCGCGCAGCGAACCACCGGCGCCGAGTCCGACGCCGGTGAGTCCGAGACCGTTGAAGTCATGCTCGGCGGCGACGCCAAAGATGCCCGCCCCGATGCCCGTGATGTCGCCGGCCGCCGTGATGGGCAGACCGAGGGCGAGGCCCTTCACCTCGCCTCCGATGGAGCCGTTGCGCGGCGACCAGACGGTGATGTTCGCGCCGCGCACGAGATCGAGCTCGCGGTCACGGAAGTTGATGCGGATGCCATCAACGCGCGGGTGGTTGCCGATAGAGATGACGCGGCGCACGGGGGCGCCACTCTGCGCGGAGAGACTGGGCGCGAAGCTGAGGGCGGCGAGCATCGCGGCGGCGGCGGAACGGACGAGTCGGGGCATGAACGGACGGGTGAGAGTTGGCCACTCTACGAGTTGGCAGCGGCACATTGTTTCGTGCGTCGGCCAGCGCTCGATCCGTTAGACAGTTGCGGCGTATCGACGGGTTTGAAGCGGGGACGGAAGACAGATGACGGAAGCTTTAAGCATCCGTCATCCGTCTTCCGTCCAGTCTCTAAATCAACGCCGCCATCGCGCGCTTCAACACGCCCTGTCCGATCTCGACCTTGTACGCGTTGTTGGCCAGTGGATTCATGTCATAGAACGCTCGCTCGGCTAGCGCGTCCATCGAGTCCTCATCAATGCTGCCGCTGGCAACATCTTCCTCGATGCTGACCGGTACGCGCCAGGGGCCGAGCGAGAGTCCACCCATGGCCATGCGCACGCTGCCGTCTGTTCGCTTTACGGCGGCGCAGGAGACGAGCGCGAAATCCCAGGCACCGCGCTGAATCACCTTTTCCCAGTGCTGCGCACCGGCTGCGGCGGCGGCAGGGATTTCGACGGCGACGATTAGTTCGCCTTCGTTGATCTGCGCTTCCTTGTGCGGGTCGTTGGAGGCGCCCTCAAACAACTCGGCGATGCCAACGCGGCGCTCGGCGGCGCCCTGCTTGGCGATGATCACCTGCGCGTCGAGCGCGAGTAGCGCGACCGCGGGGTCGGAGGGATGCACGGCGCGGCAGGTGCCATCGGCGAGGATGCCGTGATACTGATGCTCGCCATCAACTGCGGCACACTGCGAGCCGCCGCGCTTGAAGCATCCCACGCCGCGACGGAAATACCAGCAGTGATTCCGCTGCACGAGATTGCCGCCGAGCGTCCCGCTGTTGCGGAGCGCGGGTGTGCCAACGCTTTCGCAGGCTTCGGCGAGGACTGCAAACCTGGTGCGGATTTCAGCGTGCTCGGCGAGTTCGGTGGTGGTCACTGCCGCGCCGATGCGGAGTCCGCCGTCATTTGTTGCCGTGATGCCGCGCAGTTCCGCGATGCGGCGGATGTCAACGACTTCTGTGGGCGCGAGGATGTTTTCTTCGCTGCAGGGCACGAGGTCGGTACCGCCGCCAACTGGGAGCGTGTGCGGATTTGCGAGACGGCTGAGGGCGGCGCTGAGGTCAGCGGCGGTGTGATAGGCGAAGGGCACGGGCTGGACGGATGACGGATGACGGATGCGAACTGCTACTTCGCGCTGGGGCTGGCGACTGCGGGTGGAGCGGGTGCCAGTGTGAACACTACGTAATCGCCGATTTTGCGGCGCTCTCTGCCGTTGGCGGCGTCGAGATCGGCGATGGGGGCGAAGCTCACTACAATCTGCCTTGCCCTTGGGTCGCGGCGCTTCACGCGCTCGGCAGTGCCGAGTCGGTAGTCGGAGTGGAAGGCGCCGTTGGCGTGGATGACGAGCGTGTTGTGTGCCGTGCGCGCCGCGACGATGGACTCGGCCATTGCTTCGTCCTTCACGCACTGGGCCTCATACGTACGCCACACCATGGACTCGAGCTGGTCAGGGCTCATCTGCATGCCGTGGCCCGACATGTCGCCCATGGTTTCGCGGAAGCGCTCCCAGTATGCATTGCGTGGGCAGAGGTTTTCGCGAGCGATGAAGGGCTTGTCGCTCTCGGGAATGGAATCGAGTGCGAGGAGCCCGCGGCGCGAGACGATCTGCGCGAGGCGGCGGGGAACGTTGCCAGCGATGACGGGCCAGGACTGGGCCTTGGCGAACTCTACCATGGGCCGGTAGTCGGTGCGGTAGTTGGGCCAGGGCCGCGACTGCGCGAGGAAAGCGGTCTCGTCGATGCTGCCAGCGAGGTAGTCGTCTACCTGCGGCTGCACGTCGCGCTCAAACATTTCGAGGGCGAGAACGACCTTGCCTTCGCGACGGCGCTGGACGCCTTCGAGGACTGCGGCTTGGAGGACGTGCGTGCCGGCGTCGTTGTGGAACTCACCGAGGAAGGCGACGTCGGGGTCCTTGGCGATGCGGGAGATGAGGGTCTCGAGGTCAATGAAGCGGCGGCGGCGCGTGTCGAAGACGCGGTGGGGGGCGTACTGGCCGGGGGCTGGCTGGGCGGTGGTGGGCTGGGCCGATGCCGGAGTCGCAGGAGCCGGCAGTGGGGACTGCGAGCTGACCGCAGAAACCGGGGCGCCAATCGCGAGAGCGCCAAAAAAAAGAGTCTTAGAAAGACTTAACCGCATAAAATTACTCAGTGTTGGCGGAGGTACTGGATTCTGCTTTCAGCGTTTGGAGCGGGAATCGTTGGCGCAGATAGCTAAAAATACTTAGCTTGTTAAAATGACTTTTGATTATCAGGCTAGTCCTATCACCTCGCGTCTCATTGAAGAGAGCGCCGAGGAGCTGGGCCGCCTAGATGCTATGGTCGCGATGGCGCCGGGTTCGGTTCCGCTGCTCCTGCAGAACTGGACTGTGGCGCGGCTCGCGACGCCCGATGCGCAAGCTATGCGAGTCGCGAGCGCGGCGCTGGTAGCGTCCAGCGTGGAAATCACCCACGCCGCCTCGCTAAGCGAAGATCTCGCGGCATGGCAGCGCCGGCTGGACGATGGAGAGCGGCGAGCGCGCAGCGGTGTGCCGCTCGGTGTACCTGAACATCTGCAGCTTGAGCCTGCGGCGCGGGCGCAGCTCGTGGACGCACTCAAGCCAGGTGGACAACCACGCTCTGTGCTACTGCGCGCAGTGTGCGTGGCGGGCGTGATTGAGGCGGGGAGTCACGTGCTCGCATCCGCAGAGGCCGAGTTGCTCGCCGCATTGCTGCTCACGGCCGCGGGGACCACGGATCGTGTGCGGCTGTTGCCGTTTGCCGAATGGACTGCCGGGCGAGCGGAGGCGGTTGAGGCCTGGCGGGCGGGTAACGTAGAGCCGTACACGCACGCGGCGCTCTCGGCGCTGGCACCAGCGGCGCGTCGGCTGCGGCTGCAGGTGAGGCTTCTGCTCGACGCACGCGCTGTGGAAGACGAGCATCTGTCATCTATTGGCCGTGCGGCGGTGACGGGGCGGCGCGCGCTTCAGGTGCTGCGAGATTCACTGGCGACGAGTATGCCGGATCTCGCGCAGCGGCTGGAGTGCTCGCGTCCAGCGGCGGGCGACGCGCTTGAGCGGCTCGTGGAGCTGGGGTTGGCGGAGGAGATCACGGGGCGGGGGAGGGACAGGGTGTATGTGTGGGCGGGGGCGTGGGCGCTGGGTTGAGGACGGATGACGGATGACGGATGCGAACTGCACGTATAGGTGACTTGAGGGCCTGCGATTCGTTTTCTCTTTGAATGCCTTCGCTTCTTCGAGGTCTGCGGACCGTAGTCACTCTTCTGATCGCGACGCCGCTGGTGGTGGGCTGTTTTGGCGGGGCGCCGCCGTCGGGGTCGCCGCGGGTGAGGGCGGACCGCGCGTATCTGGATGACCGTGACCTGATGGTACCGGTGGATGGGGTGCGGCCAAATCAACTGACCGATACCTACAATGCGCGGCGCAGTGGTGGTCGGCCGCACCATGCGCTGGATATCATGGCGCGCAGAGGGACGCCGGTGGTTGCGGCAGACGACGGCGTGGTGCGTCGAATCTCCACCAATGCGCTGGGTGGCCGCACGGTATACGTGGTGGATCAGGAGCAACGCTTCGTGCATTACTACGCGCATCTGGACGCTTACGCACGGGGGCTTCGCGAGGGCGATCGGGTGCGAAAGGGCGAGCAACTCGGCACGGTGGGCAGCACGGGGAACGCCGACCGGAACGCGCCCCATCTACATTACCAACTGCTGCGCTACGCAAATGCGCGGATGTGGTGGGCGGGCGATCCGGTGAATCCGGTGCCCTATCTCAAGAGACGAGGCGATAAGCGATGACAATGACAGGCAAAGAGCGCGGCGAGCTGCGCTCGGAATGCAATCGCCTGAAGCCGACGGTGCACATTGGGCAGGAGGGAATCTCGGGTTCTCTACTCACTGCGCTCGATGACGCGTTGCGCACACGCGAACTCGTGAAGATTGCGCTCAATTCAAACGCAGACGTGAAGCCGAAGACCGCAGCCAATGACTTGGCGAAGCGCGTGAAGGCCGAAGTCATTCAGGTGATCGGCCGCACGGCGACGCTATACCGATTGAATCCGGCGCTCAAGAAGAAGAAGGGCGACGTTCCGCCTTGGCGCGTCTAACGCCCTCTCACGTCCCAAGTCTCACGTCTCACGTCCTCTTAGCGCCTTAGCGCCGCCAGCACTCGCCACGGCGTCATCGGCAGCTCGAGTACATCTACGCCCAAAGCATCCGCGACGGCGCCGGCAATTGCTGGCGCCGTTGGCACAATGGCGGGTTCGGCGATGCCGCGCGCACCCACGTGATTGGCCTTGGTGTCAGCGCCATCTAGGAAGATGCCGTCGATGTGTGGGATGTCGGCCATCGTTGGAATCTTGTAGTCGTGCAAGCCAACGTTGAGCGGCAAGCCCATGCGCGTATCAAGCATGCGCTCCTCAAACAGCGCGAAGCCCAAGCCCTGAATGATGCCGCCCTCGAGCTGCGACTCCGCGAGCGTGGGATTTACGATGCGGCCCGCGTCGTGCACTGCAACAATGCGCAACACGCGCACGACGCCGGTGGTGACATCCACCTCTACTTCGGCAAACTGCGCGCCAGTGGTAACGATGCCGGCGTCCTGCGGATTTGGACCGCGTGAGCCTTGGCCTTGGATCATCACGTTGCCGAGCTTGGCGGTGATTTCGCCGAATGCCATCGAGCGTTCGCTGCCAGCGACGTGCACGCGCCCGTTGCGCGTCTCGAGTGTATCCTTGGGCGCGTTTAGTAATCCCGATGCGGCGTCGAGCAAGGCGTTGCGAGCATCAACCGCTGCCATGCGCACCGCAGGCGTGAGCGAGGCGACGGTCATCGAGCCCCAAGAGTTGCCAGCGTATGGCGTGGCGCCTGTGTCACCGATGATAGCGCGCACCTGCGAGAGATCGTGGCCGAGTGCTTCGGCGGCGACCTGTGCGAGAATGGTGCGTGTGCCGGTGCCCAAGTCTTGTGAGCCGGCGAGCACGTCGGCGCTGCCATCGTTGTTGAGGCGCACGGTGGCGTAGCTCGGTGGGCCACCGCCGGTGGACCAGATCTGCGCACTCAGGCCAACACCGCGACGTAGATGTGGCTTGCCCTTCACTCGACGCGCGGCATTTCCGCGGCCGACGCCGCGTTCGCGCATCCATTCGTTCCATCCAAATCGGCGCGCGCCCTCGTCGTAGCACTCGTCGAGGCGATTGCCGGTGTAGGGGCGATTCTTCTTTTGGTCGAAGGTCGCGATGTTGCGGCGGCGGAGCTCGAGCGCGTCCATGTCGAGTGCCGCTGCGAGCGCGTTGATTCCGGCTTCGAGTCCAACGGCACCTTCAGCGTGCCCAGGCGCGCGAAACGCTGCCATGGCCGCGGTGTTCACGAATGCGAAAGTCTCGTGCGTGCGCACATTGGGGCAGGCGTAGAGCTCGTGATAGATCTCACCTGGGCCGCCTTCCCATCCACCGATGCCGAGTGGAACCTCTGCGACCAGCTCGATGGCGGTGATGGTGCCGTCGTTCTTGGCGCCCATCTTGATGCGCTGCACGCTAGAGGGCCGATTGCCGGTGTCTACTTGCTCACCGGTTCGATCAACGGCGCACATCACGGGCCTTCCATTTCGCTTCGCGAAGAGTGCGGCGATGTAGGTGTGCGCAGCGGCGTAGTTCTTGGCGCCGAAGCCGCCGCCCATGGCCTCGCAGATGACGCGCACGTTGGTGAGCGGAATGCCCAGTGCCTTGGCGACGTTATCGCGCACGCGGAAGATGCCCTGCGTGCTTTCCCAGACGGTGAGTTTGTCACCATCCCATTCGCAGACGGCGGAGTGTGGCTCGAGTGCCGTGTGGAGCACGCAGGGCGTGTGCACTTCGCGCTCGATGATGACATCGGCGGCGGCGAAGCCCGCGACGATGTCACCACGCGAGTTCACGCGCGGCTCTTTGAAGAGGAGATTGTTGGGCAGGCCGGGTCGTACAGGTAGCGCATCCGGCGCGGTGGCTTGAGCGACGGTGACGCTGTGGCGTGACTTCTCGACTTCAACCGTGATGAGCTTTACAGCGCGCTCGGCGATCTCTTGAGAAACCGCGCAGACGGCGGCGAGTGGCTGGCCGTGGTAGGTGATCTCCGGCAAGAAGAGTCGCGTCTTGGCGGGTGCATCTTCGTGCAGCAATACATCGAGCACGCCAGGGAGTGCGCGTGCGGCGCTGACATCAATGCGCACCAGCTTGCCGCGCGGAATCTGCGCGCGCACGATGGCCGCGTAGGCCTGATGCTGGCGTCGGAGATCGGTGGTGTAGCCCGGATTGCCCGTGGCCTTGGTGCCGGCATCCACGCGCGTGGCGCGGGCGCCGACGTGCGTGAGCTGGGCGTCTTCGCCCCAGGGCTCGAGCTCGAATGCGGGCATTTCCACCACACGCTGCTCGGTGCGGCCTTCGACCTCTACCGTCGTCGAGATAAAGCGCGACTTGGACTCAGACATTAGAGGTTGTCTCGGACTTTGTCTCGCGAATCATCGAGGCGGCGCGGCGAATGGCGCGCACAATTTTTGGATAGGTGCCGCAGCGGCAGAGATTGCCACTCATGGCCGCGATGATTTCGGCGTCCGATGGATCGGGCTTCTCGGCGAGAAGCGCCGATGCGGCCATCAGTTGCCCAGGCGTGCAGAAGCCGCACTGGGCGGCGTCCTCGAGGGCGAAGGCCTGTTGCAGCGGGTGCGGGGCGCCCGGAGCGCCGAGCCCCTCGATGGTGCGGACTTCGTGCCCGTCGCAGCCGTGGGCGAGGGTGAGGCAGGAGTAGACGGGTTTGCCGTCCACCAAGACGGTGCAGGCCCCACAGGCGCCGCGGTCGCAGACCCGCTTTGTGCCAGTGAGGGCGAGTTCGTCGCGGAGGAGGTCGAGCAGGGTGGCGTGGCCGGCGGGAACAGCATCAACCGGGCGGCCATTCAGGGAGATGTGCACGTTGCCTTGAAGTTGTTATCTTCCGCACGTTAGCACCAGCCGCCACCCCACCGAGGACGTCGCCACAATGCCGTACGTGATCACCGAAGCCTGCATCAACACCAAGGACAAGTCCTGCGTGGACGTTTGCCCGGTGGACTGCATCTACGAAGGTCCGGACATGCTGTACATCCATCCGGACGAGTGCATTGACTGCGGCGCGTGTGAGCCGGAGTGCCCGGTGACGGCGATCTTCCCGGAAGAGGACGTGCCGGCTGCGCAAAAGGCTTACGTACAGATCAATCGAGAGGCGTTTACGAAGGAGCCGAAGCCGGGGCGCCCGACTAGGTAACTGGACGGAAGACGGAAGACGGAAGACGGATGCTACTACAACAGCGGGCCCGCACCGAGAATTGGTGCGGGCCCGCTCTTAGCATCCGTCATCCGTCATCCGTCAAAAACGCATCCGTCATCCGTCCATTACTTACATCCACCGATCCTTGGCCCAGAAGATCGCGATAATCGCTGCAAACTGCATAAACGTGGATATCTCCGACTTCCACGCCTCGGCCCAGAAGAACTCTCCCTCCGCGTCTTCCTTCTTTGGTGCGCTCGGGAACCAGCGCGACGTCTTCTGCTTGTAGTCCAAGTACACTTGGCCGAAGGTGCTCTCGAGAACGCCCTCTTCGTAGCGCACGATGTAGTAGTACTCGATGGCGAAGATTACGGCGGCCACGGGGATGAACCAGAACACGCCGCTGATGGTGATGATGCCCATCCACAGCAAGAAGTTGCCGTTGTAGAGTGGGTTGCGGCTCCATGCGAAGGGGCCGTGGGCCACCAATTTCTGCACGTTGCGCGAGCGGCGGCGGGTCACGGTGCCGGCGGTGGCGACGCCCCACATGCGCCACCATTCGCCAATCACCATTACGATGACGCCGATGATGAGGTTGCGCGTGGTGAGCGTTTGCATCGCCACCACAGGCACCACAAGAAACGGCACCGGCAGCCAGCCGCGATTGCGAAACAGGATGCCGCCAATCTTGGCGGCTGACGTCTGCTCGGCGGCGCTGACGTTGTCGTGATTGGGAGTTGCTGCCGGTGTTGCTTTGGGTGCGGCCTTGGTCACATCAAAGTCCGGTGTGATGAGTGTGCTACTGACTCACCCAAATCTGGCCTGAATGAAGCCAAAAAGCACGGCATTGAAGGCCGCCGGATGCTCGACGTTGCTCACGTGACCCGCGCCGGGAATGATGGCCAACTGTGCCTCGGGGATGGCGGCGTGCATGGCCTCGGACTCCTTCACCGGCGTCAGCGCATCTTCGTCGCCGCAGATGATGAGTGTGGGCACAGTGATGGTGGCGAGCGTTGGCGTGGAATCGGGCCGCGTGCGCAGCGCGTCGAGGGCATCGTGCACCGCGCCCACACTCGCGCGGCGCAGCATGGCGTCCACAAACTCGACCGCACGCGGTCGGGAGTCCCGCGTGGTCTTGCCGATCATCCCAGGCATCATCGCCTCGGCGATTGGGCCCACGCCGTCGGTGACGACCTTGGCTTGCATGGCCACGCGCTTGTCTTGGGCCTCGAGCGTGTCGGCACCAGCCTTTGTGTCGGCGAGCACGAAGCCCATCACGCGCGAAGGATGACGGCGCCAAATTGCGAAGCAGAGATAGCCGCCCATGGAGAGTCCGCAGAACACGGCGCGTTCAATCTTGAGTGCATCGAGCGCCGCGATGACCCAATCGGCCCAGGCGTTGAGTGATGGCACGGCCGCGCTCTCACTCTCGCCAAACGCCGGAAGATCAATCGCAAGGAGACGTGCATTTGTTGGAGGTGAGGCAAGCTGAGCCTCCCACAATTGCCGATCGTGCGGAAAGCCGTGCAGCAGGACCACAGGGATACCCGCACCGGCTTCATCGTAGCCGAACTGGCCGCGCGCAGATTCGGCAATCACGCGCTGGTCGGCGGCGGGCCGCCCGTGGCTGTGGACGACGCAGTGATCTGGGCGGCCGGCTGTTCTTCCACCCAGAATGTGCGTATGGCCACGACAACCGTTGCAAGCAGCGGAATCGCGACGAACAAGCCGAGGAAGCCGAACACGAAGGCCATCGTCACTTGGGCCAGCAGGGTCAGAGCCGGCGGCAGGTCAAGTTGCTCCTTCATCAAGTATGGGATGAGGAGGTTGTTCTCGAGGAACTGGATGCCCCAATACAAACCGACCACCACGAGGGCCTTCTGTGGCGAATCGACGAAGCCCATCAACACAGCGGGAATGGCGCTGAGCAGCGGCCCGATGTTGGGCACGAACTCGAATATGCCAGCGATGACGCCGAGCGGCAGCGCGGCGCGAATATCGAGGACGAAGAGCAGAATCGTGGTTACGACGCCGATGACCACCATCGCAATGAGCTGCGTGGCGAACCAGGTGCGCAACGTGGTGCTGAGCGCAGAGAGGAGACCGCCAAAGCGCTCGCGATGCGGCGTCGGCACCAGCAGCAACATCCCGCGGCGGTAGACGCCGGGATCGATTGCTATGTAGAGGGCGAGGAAAATCACCATCACTAGGCCAGCGGCCGCCACGAGTGTGGACTGCACGACACCGAGGGCAAAGCCTGTGACCGCAGGTGCGTTTTTGGTGATGGCCGCCAGCAGTCGGCTTCCGCCGTCCTCCGTGGGTGGGGCGACGGCTTCGAGCAGCTGAGGCTGCTTGAGTAGCAACCAGTCCTCGAGCTTGCCGACGGCCTCCGGGAGCTTGGTGCGCAGGGTTTGCGACTGCTCGAGCAGCGTCGGACCGGTCCAAGCGAAAATGCCCACCAAAAGGGCGACGGTACCGATCACAACCAGTGCCGCTGCGATGTTGCGGTTGATCTTGATGCGGGCGACGACTCGATCAGTGGCCCGGGCCGCCGAAAGGCCAAAAAGGATGCCTAAGAAGGCGGTGAGCACTAAAACCCGCGCGGACCACAGCAACTGTGCCAGCAGCAGGGTTCCCAGGATGGCGAGGGCCACCCGGTAGATCGAACCCGCGGTCAGCGGGTCGTGCTTGTCGAAGCTAGAGAACGAAGAGGTCAGTTTCATTGCAGGTATGAGGGACCAAGGAGAACACAACTCCCGCCACCGTCGCAGGGCAAGGGCGGCCCGCCGAGTGCCGAGCGGCTAGATTGGAGAAACCCGAACCCGTACTACCTTTGCCTCGAGCCGACAAGAAGCCTTCTGCCGTCTATCTGGACACCGATGCCGCCGTCACTGACTGGCTGGCGGCGGCCAAAGGCGCGCGCCGGCTGGCGCTCGATACCGAAGGGGCGAGCTTCCATCGTTTCATTGACCGCATCTACCTGCTGCAACTAAGCACGGACAGCGCGCACGCGGTGATTGATCCGCTGGCCATCAAGCCGCCCGCACTACTTGGCGCGCTGATTGAAGACCCGAAGGTCGAGATTGTGTTCCACGATGCCGATTACGACCTGCGGTTGTTGCACCAGGACTATGGGTGGAATGTGCGCAACGTGTTTGACACTCGCGTGGCGGCGCAGTTGTTGGGCTTGAAGGCGTTTGGGCTCGCGGCCTTGCTCGAGGCCTACTTCGAAATCAAGCTGGATAAAAAGCATCAGCGCGCGGATTGGTCCATGCGCCCGCTCACAGCCGACATGCTCGACTACGCGGCGCAGGACACCATCCACCTGCTTGGCCTGCGCGATCTTCTGCACGAGCAGTTGGTAAAGAAGGAGCGGTTGGCTTGGGCGAAGGAAGAGTTCGAGCGTCTCGAAAGTGTGCGCTGGGCCTCGGATGACAGCGGCAATGGATTCCTGAAAGTGAAGGGCGCGCGCGATCTCACGCGGCGTGAGTTGGCGGTGTTCAAGGAACTCGTGCTGTGGCGCGATTCCGCGGCGCTCAAGCTTGACCGCGCGACCTTCCGGGTGGTGAGCAACGAAGTGCTGCTCGAAGCCGCGAAGGGACATCCGGCAAGCAAGGAATCACTCGGCAACATCAAGGGCATGCCGCGTGGCATCCTCGAGCGCGCGTCGAGCGACATGGTCGCGGCAATTGATCGTGGGCTGGCGGTGGCTGAGGCGGATCTGCCGAAGTTCCCAAAGTCTGCGCGTTGGGATCGGGATCCGGACTTCGATCACAAGGTTGGTGGGCTGAAG
Organism: Gemmatimonas sp.; assembly: GCA_031414535.1. GTDB lineage: Bacteria > Gemmatimonadota > Gemmatimonadetes > Gemmatimonadales > Gemmatimonadaceae > Pseudogemmatithrix. Next base: position 281,783 of record JANNVQ010000014.1, on the reverse strand, counting down.
GCGGTGCGCGATGCGGCGGCGACGCGGCTGGAACTGGATCCCGGCGTGCTCTGCTCACGCGAGCGTATGGAAGCGGTGGCGCGGATGCTGCCGGGCGAGCCGGCGGAGATTTTGCAGATTCCAGAGTTCAGGCGCTGGCAGGTTGCCGAGCTCGGCGATGGTTTTGTGAAGGCGCTGGCGCCGTTTAAGAAGAAGGATTCGCCGTACCTCGAACTGTAAGGGCGAACTGCTTCACCACGGAGGCACGGAGACACAGAGGGTGCACAGAGGATGAAAATGGGGGGCTCGCACCGATGATTCGGTACGAGCCCCCTTTGTCATGCTGTTGCAGTCTCCGAGCCTCTGTGTCTCCGTGGTGACCGCCGTTAGGTGTCAGAACCCGAGATACGCGCGGACGCGAGGCTCGATGCGATCGGGAGTCCAGGGCGGCGACCAGACGAGGTTCATGGACACGGTGCCGACGCCGTCGAGGGCCTTCAACTGGTTCTCGGCGTCGGTCATGATCTCGGGGCCCGAGGGGCAACCGGGTGAGGTGAGTGACATGTCAATTTTGATGTCATTCCCTTCCACCGCGATGCCGTAGATGAGGCCGAGGTCGAGGATGTTGAGGTTGAGCTCAGGATCCTTCACGCGCCTGAGCGCGAGCTTCACCTTGTCTTCGGTGATGCCGGTGCTGGCTGCGGGGGCCGCGTCGTCACTCGCGGGGGCTGGAACTTCGGCTTCGGAATCGCTCACTGCTGCGTATTGGTGTTGGGACTCGACGCGGCCGCTGCGCGCGGGAGAGTCGTTGGACGACGAACCAGCGAGCGCGTGGGCGGGTTCCAGTCAGGGCGCTGATCCACGCGGAAGTCGCGCGGCCAACTGACCCCGGCGAGGCTCCGCTCATCGGTGATGGCGAGTGCTGCCGCGTCCGCGACGTCGTGCCGCACGTCCGCGATGATGATGCCCGGGCGACGCGCCCGCGGATTATGGACGCGATTTGCCAGAATGATGATGAAGAGCTCGCGCTCGGGGTCAATCCAGAGCGAGGTGCCCGTGTAGCCGGCGTGACCGTAGGCCTTGGTGCTCAGGAACTCACCGCTGCCCTGTTCGCCGTTGTTGATCATCCAGCCATAGGTGCGCGTGTCCGTCTGCAGCGCGGTGAAGCGCCGCACCGTCGAATCCGCAAAGACCCGAACCCCACCATAGACGCCGCGGTTCAGCATCATCTGCGCAAAGATGGCGAGGTCGGTGGCGGTGCCGAAGAGCCCGGCGTTGCCGCTCACCTTTCCAATCGTAAATGCACTTTCGTCGTGCACCTCGCCGCGTAGGCCGTAGCCGCGCGGTGGGTACATCTCTGTGGGTGCGATGCTCTGGACCAGCGCGGGGTCCGGCGTGTAGACGGTGCTGGTCATCCCCAGTGGCCTGAAGATGCGCGTTTCGCAGAACTGGTCGAGCGGCATTCCGGACACACGCTCGATGGCGAAGCCGAGTACCATGGCACCGAGGTCGGAGTAGTCCGTGACTCCGCCGGGCATGGAGTTCATGCGCGTGGTGAGCACCTGCTCGCGGCCTTGGGCGGGATTTTTGGCCGTGAGCCAAATGCGGCGGCCCGGCGGCATGCCTGAGCGATGCGTGAGCAGGTGCGCGATGGTCACGCGCTCCTTCCAACGCCCGGTGAACTCGGGGAGGATGGTCTGCACGCGCGCATCGAGCGGCAGCTTGCCTTGGTCGTAGAGCACCATGGCCGCGCTGGTGAGGCAAACGGCTTTGGTAAGTGAGGCGAGATCGTAGATGCTCGTAGTGGGATCAACACGAGCGCTGGTGTTGGACCATGTGAGCCGGCCGTAGCCCTTTTGGTGCACCGCGACCCCGCGACGTCCAATCACCACGGCGGCGCCAGGGAAGGCTCCCGCTCTGATGCCCGCCTCGACGATGCGGTCCACCTCGACGAGGCGCTCGGCGGACATGCGTACGGAGCTCGGCGCTCGAAGCGGGACGGCTTCGGGCAGGGCCAGGCTTGATACGAGGGTGATGAGCGGAAGCAGCATTGTGGACGGAAGACGGATGACGGCTGATAAACGCAACGGCGGCTTGGAGTTAGCAAACTTCAGAAGACACGAATCTGGGTGCAGTAGCATCCGTCATCCGTCATCCGTCCAGTATGTCACCTCCTACAGCATACCCCCGTACTCAAAGAGAGCAACCATCCCGCCCCAATCCGTGACTCAATTAGCGTAGACCCATGGCTTCTTCCGACCCCCTCACCATCCGACGCGCCATCAACGGCGATGAATCGGCGTTGCGCGCCCTGTGGGTGGCGCACGCGCCGCGCATCGACGCCGTGGTCCGCCGATTGGTGGGAGATCCTGATCAAGCGGCGGACATCGCGCAGGAAGTGTGGATTCAAATCTTCCGCGCCTTGCCCACGTGGCGTGGCGATTCGCAGTTCTCAACTTGGGCGCATCGCATTGCAGTGAATCGCACGCTCAACGCGCTGCGCTCGGTGCGACGGCTCGCCAAGCTCGAGACGGTGATGGAAGACGACACGGTGTCGGTGGACGAGGATATGGATCGCACATTCCTCGCGCAGTCCATTGATGAAGCGGTGCAGAAGCTCTCTCCCGGCGCGCGCACGGTATTTGTGCTCCACGACGTGGAGGGATACACGCACGAGGAGATTGCCAAGGAACTCGGCATCACCTCGGGCGGGTCGAAGTCTCAACTGTTCAAAGCGCGGGCCAAGCTCCGGCGATTGCTCGCGCACCTAGTGGATGTTTCGGTCGATGTTTCCTCGCAAGCGCAGGACTCGGATTATGTCACACCTCTCGATTGACCGTCTCGCCGCGTTTGCGGATGAGACGCCTACTCCCGAAGAAGCCACGCACTTGGCCGGCTGCTGGGATTGCCGCGCCGAGGTTGCGGCGTACCGTCGCTTGGCTCGGATGGCGGCGATGGCGCCGGCTCAGTCTGAGCCTCTGACCGCGTGGTCGCAGCTCGCGCCGCAGCTGCGAGCTGAAGGCATCATCGTGGATTCGCAGCGCGCGCTGTCGCCGAGTTTTGGTGGCGCTGATGTGCGGCCCTTGATGAAGCCTGAGCGTCAATCGTCGCTCAACGTGTGGGCAATGCGCATCGCGGCTGGACTCGCGTTGGTGGTCGGCGGCGGATTGCTCGGCCGCGCCACGGCACCGTCTGATGCAGCCAATCCGAACTTCGAAATGGCCGCTGCACCAATTGCGCAGTACGGCTCGCCGGATGAAGCCGTGCGCGCGCTCAACGTAGCGCAGCAGCAGTATCAGTCCGCGGCGGCGTTCTTGGCCTCGCGCGACACGCTCTCTCGCTTTGTGGGGATGAATCAGGACTCGTACGAAGCCCGACTCGCGGCGCTCGATGAAATCGCCGCGACCACGCGTGCCGCGCTCTACCGCGCGCCTCAGGATCCGCTGCTCAATCAGTACTATCTGACCACGCTCGGCGCACGCGAGGCCACGCTGCGTGAGATTGGTGCGGCGATGCCGACGACGCGTCGCTTGGAGCGGTACTGATATGAAGGTGAAGCTGAGTCTCGTTGCGCTCTTTGCGTTCACGACCGCGCTGCCGCTGGCCGCGATGCAACAGACGTCGGCGTCGGGCCCTGTGCGTACTCGGGCCACGCAGTTCAATGAAGATGAGATTATTCGTCTCGTGAATGAGTTGCGCTCGCGTGAGGCGCGCTTGCTGCGTGAGCTGGCCAACACACCCGCCGACGATGTGGTGGCGCGGCGCAATCTTGAGCAACAGCTGGCGCGGGTGTCGCGCGAAGCCTTCAGCGTGATGAGCGTGATTGAGTCGCGCTGCATGGAACAGCAGGCGGCCGTGAGTAACGGCTACCTTGGCGTGACCATCACCAACGAACTGGAAGTGCGCGATCGCAACGTGGCGGTGGTGGAGCGCACGATGATTACGAGCGTTGAGCCGGGTTCGCCGGCCGAAGCTGCTGGCATTCATGCGGAAGATCGCTTGGTCAGCGTAGGCGGGCGCGATGCACGCACGGCAGTGCCGCGCTTGGCCGACTTGCTGGAACCCGGTCGTCGCCTACCGGTGGTGGTGGAGCGCGATGGCAAAGCGATGGAGTTCGTGGTGACGGTTGCGCCGCGCCCGCAGCGGATGCGCACGGCCTGCCCGGAGTTTGAGCGCGTGATGCAGCCACTACGGATGGGCAGCGTGGCGCGCGTGTGGGTGCGAGATTCGGCCGACGAGAACGGGAATCGCGTCGTGACTATGCTGCCAATGCCGAGTGTGCAGGGAGCATCGCCCATGCCTGGCACGCCACCGAAACCGCCCACGCCACCGACGGCTCGTGCGCCAATGGTACGCGGCTCAGCGGCGACGGCACCAACACCACCCACGCCGCCGACTCCACCGGCCGCCGTTGCGCCAATGGTCTTTCTCTACGGAGTGACAAACGGCGCCACGAGCGAGATTGCGTACTTCAACGGCGCGCAGTTCCGCTCTCTCGATGAGGACTGGCGTTCGGTGCTAGGCGTGCGCGCAGGTACCGATGGCGTGTTGGTGAACGAAGTGGCGGCCGGCTCCGCTGCTGCTGCGGCTGGACTCAAGTCCGGCGACGTGGTGCTCTCGGTAGATGGCACCAATGCGACCTCGCCGCTTGTGCTGGCGCGGCTGCTCAGCCTTACGGACGCAAATCAGTCCACGCTGCGTGTGTGGCGTGCGCGTGATACGCGCACGGTGACCATCCGGCGGAACGCCGAGCGGGCGCCGCGGCCCTAAGTGCAAAAGCGCGGGGACTAGGGGCGCAGTCGTCCGGGCGGAAGATCGTAGATGAGGCGGGCCGTGCGTCGGTCCGCCTCGTTCATTTGCGTGACGAATACTTGCGCGGCCATCACGCTGGTTTGGTCGGAGGGATGATCAAGGCCCACCAAGTGCCCAACTTCGTGCAGCGCGATGGCGCGGACGCCGTCCATCACGACAGGGCGACCATCGGGCAACTTGAGTGCTAGCTCGAGCGAACCGCCGGTGATCCAGCCGTGCTGATCGTGACGCCAGAGCGTGCGTCCGGTCATGCGTGCCTCAAAGCGACTGACCCAAGTCACGTGCACTTCCGCGCGTGCGGAATCGCGCACGAAGGTGAAGAGAAACGGCAGGCCGATGAGCGCCCAGTCGTTGAAGCTCGATTCAACAGCGCGTGCGAAGTCTGGCTGGTAGCCCTCTAGCTGCGAGGGTTGAATCCACACGCGCATCGGTTCGAGGCGGCGATCCGGCCAGCGATAGTTCCAGCCATCGCGCATCTCGAGGAGCTCGGCGAGGTATGTGCCATCGAGACGTGTCTCGAGCGCCGTGGCGATAGCGATAGCATCACGCTCCGGTGCAGCGATTGCGGAGCTGTCGAGCTCGCTGTTAAGGCCAGATGGGTCGTCTTCGACCACGATGTGCTTGCTGCGCGAGGCAGGCGGATCGTTGGGTGTGCAGGCGAGGAGGGCGAGCCCCGCCGTGATGAGCAAGGCATTGATGGAACGCTTCATGCCGAGATGAATCGCAGTGCCGCTTCGAATACCAGTCCCGGCCACTCGAAGAATGGCATGTGTCCGCAGTGGGGCACGCGCATGACGTGGGCGCGCGCGATGACCTGCGCATGCGCCGCCGACTCTTCGACGGGGACGCAGTCCTGCTCGCCGTGAATGAGTAGGACGGGTGCCTTGATGCGCGCGAGCGTATCGCGCCAATCGTAGCCTTCGCGGCGTAGACGGGCGGCGATGGCGGCGCCGGTGGCGGAAATGGAGAGCGGCGGGGGTCCGAGGATGGCTGTGTCGTCGTGGAAATACGCTGGGTACAGGGCGCGACTGTAGTGTGCGTACGTTTCCGGATCGTCACGCGTGAGTGTGTCGGGGTCGAGTACGGCCAGTGCCTCGTACTCGCGGCGGCGGTCACGCGAGAGCAGCATCGCGAGGGCGCGCGCGTGCAATCCGGGCAGCCAGCGTGAGGTGGGGCCGACGCTTCCGAAGGTGACGACGCGGCGTACGCCGTCCACATCGTGGGCGGCACCGAGAAGGCCGATACCGCAGCCCCAAGAGTGCGCAGCGATGTCCCAGAGCGGAATGTTGAGCGCTTCGCGCAAAGCTTGCAGGTCGAGCGCATCGTGTTCGATGCGCGCGGCGCGTGCACCGGGCGGGGTAGTGGTGCCGCCGCGGCCGCGCTGATCGTAAAGGATGACCTGCCGGTATTCGGCGAAGGGCGCGAGGGTGGGCCAGAGCAGTTCGTGGCCGTAGATCAGACCGCCGTTGATGGCGACGAGCGGGACTTCGCCGGGGACGGGCGGTGAGCTACGCACGGCGAAGTCGAGTCCCCGCACGCGCAGGGTGCGTCGCTCGAGTGGCGGCGTGCGCGGGCGCGAGCGGCGCCAGGCGGCGAGGCGGTCCTTGGCAGAGGGGTCGTGCACGGCCCTTAAGCTAGCGCGGACACCGCTTAAGCGGCTCCCTAATCGGAGCGGAAGAGCTTTTGGCGCGTCGGGGGGATCCATCCCTCGATCAAACGCCAAACCGCTGAGTGTGCCAATGCCATCCCGCTTCTATGTACGTCTCATCCAACTGATGTTCATCGCGCAGGCCGTGGGCCTGGTGGGCTGCAAGGACTCGCCCGTCGAGCCCACGCCGGTCATCACGCCGGTGGCGAGCATCGACCTTGAGCCCGCCGCTCCCGTGATGGCGCGCGGCCAGCAGCTGCAACTCGCGGCGATTCCCAAGTCTGCTTCTGGGCAGGCGCTGAATGATCGCCCGGTTCTTTGGGTGAGTCTCGACCCCACGGTCGTGTCCGTCACGGCGCAGGGCTTGGCCACGGCGCACCTCGAGGCAGGGGCCAGACTGCAGGTCACAGCGGGCGGCCTCACCCGTCAGCTAGAGATTGCCGTCGGTCCGCCGGCGCCTGCCAGCCTCACCCTCAACACGACGCAGCTCAGCCTCGACGAAGGCGGCCAGGCGCAGCTCTCCGTCACGCTGCGCAATGCGCTTGGCGAAGACATCAGCGCGGCTGCGGTGGCTTGGGCCTCGCTCTCGGACGACATTGCCTCGGTGTCGGGGGGTACCGTCACGGCGAGGACCGAAGGTAGCGCCGTCATTCGCGCGAGCCTCGGTAATCTGTTCGTGCAGGCGTTGGTGCAGGTGCGTCCGACCTTCGGTGGTGAACTCGTGTTTGTGTCCGCAGATGGTCCGTTCGGTGCGCAGCGGATGTATCGGGTGGATCCGCGCAACCACGCCACGAAGCGTCCGGTGTTCGACGACAACGGCAACTGGCATCCATCCATCTCGCCCAACGGCCAGCGCATCGTGTGGACCTGTGTGGCGGCTGGGCCTGGCATCTGCGTCTCGGATTTGGACGGTGGCAACTACGCGCGCCTCACTGACAGCGATATGAACTACGAAGACCAGCCGAGCTGGAGCCCAGACGGGCAGAAGATTGTCTTCCGCCGTTGGACCCAGTTCGCCTCACCGGGTCCGTGGAATCCGACGGACATCTGGGTGATGGATGCGAATGGTGCGAACGCCGTGAACCTGACATCTGACGCGCGCTCGCAGCATTGGCCGACGTGGTCGCCAGTGCCGGTAGATGGCGCGTATCGCATCGCCTTCGTGCAGGACAGCGTGATCAATGGTTACGAGACGTCGCGACTTGCCACGATGCGGGCCGATGGCAGCGACCGTCGCTATATCACGCAGGGCCTCAATCATGTGGAGATCCGTCCGCAGTGGACGCCCGATGCGACGACGCTCCTGTTCACGAGAATCGGGGGCGGCTCGAACAACGAGATTCTCTCGCTGAACGTGGCGACTGGTGCAGTGCGGTCGTTCCTCGCCGCGTCGCTGCCGCCGGGCGGGCAGTTCCATCCGGTGGTGTCGCCGAACGGTCGCTACGTGGTGTTCGCGTCGCAGCACGCGGAGGTGGATGGCGGCTGGGTGCCGCAGATTTACACGGCGCGCATTGATGGCACGGATGTGCGTCTGCGTTCTACGGGTGGATTCGGCAAGGGTGAGTTCACGTGGGTGCCCAACCCGTGAGTGATCTCCATCGCGCCTCCGTCATGGTCGGCGAGGTAGAAACGAGTTACCAGCGCGGCGGTCGAGGCGACGCCGTGCTGGTGCTCCTGCCACCTCGTGACGCTGCGCAGCTTGCGCCATTGGCGAACCAGCTTCGGGTGGTGATTCCCGACAGCATCTCCATTCTTGCGTTGCCGGTGCTTGGGGATGCCGAAGCGTTCGGGCGCTGGCTGTGCGGCTTCTTGGATGGCCTGGGCCTGTACAACGTGACCATCGTGGCGACGATGGCGTTGGAGACGGAGCTTCGGCGCTTTGCCGCGGCGCATCCCGACCACGTCCGTCGCCTGGTGTGGGTGAGCGAGCCGCCTGTGGATTGGATGGAGTTGGCGGGGCGTATCACCACCGGTTGACATCGCGCGCTCCGCGGGAGATTCTGTCGCGCAGTATGCTCAACCAAGCTGCCTCTCCCAGCGCCGCCATCCCTGCTCCGCTCACCGAGTTTATCGGACGTGAGCGGGATCTCGCCGCGGTCTCCGCGTTGCTGGCCGAGTCGCGCCTGCTCACGCTCACGGGCGCTGGCGGCAGTGGCAAGACGCGTCTCGCCATCGCAGCGGCGCGTGCAGAAGCGGAGCGTGACCCTGCGCTCGACGTTGCATGGATTGAGTTGCAGGGCGTGGATGACCCTGCGAGCGTGGTTGTGCACGTGGCCGTGGCCCTCGGGGTCCGCGCCGAGGGTGGTGGTTCTGCGATTCAGGCGATGCAGGCCGTGCTGACGGAGCGACGCGTGCTGCTCGTGCTCGACAATTGCGAGCACTTGGTCGAGTCCTGCGCGACACTTGTGGAGCGACTGTTGAGCGTGGTGCCCTCGCTCCGCGTGCTCACCACCAGTCGCGAGGCTTTGGGTGTGACTGGTGAGCGCTCGTGGTTGGTGCCGACGCTCACATTGCCGTCAGAGGCTGCGGCCACCGTGGCCGACGTGATGGCGAGCGGTGCTGGCCGGCTCTTCGTGGAGCGCGCGGCGGACGTGAAGCCGGACTTCGTGCTCAGCGCGGCCAACGTGGATGCCATTGTGCGCATCGTACGTCGGCTCGACGGGCTGCCGTTGGCGATTGAACTTGCGGCCGCTCGCACGGCGGTACTCACACCGGCTCAAGTTGCCGAGCGTCTGACAGATCGCTTTGCGTTGCTCACTGCAGGTTCGCGCAATGCGCCGCCGCGTCAGCGCACGCTGCGCGCCGCTGTGGACTGGAGCTATGAGCTGCTGGAGGCGGATGAGCGGCGGCTGCTCGAGCGGCTATCGACGTTTGTGGGTGGCTTCACGCTTGAGGCCGCTGAAGACGTCTGCGGATTTGCGCCGATCTCGCCGTCGCGCGTGCTCGATGTGCTCGCGTCCATCGCGGCGAAGTCGTTGGTCGCAATGCAGGACGATGGCGGCCTGCCGCGGTATCGCCTGTTGGAGACCATCCGCGAGTACGCGGGCGAGCGCCGTGCCGCACGTGATGCCGAGCCGGAGTTGAGCGAGCGGCACGCGCGCTACTTCGAGCGCTTTCTCCGACAGCGTCGTGATGAAGTGATTCTCGCTCGGGCCAATCGCTTACAGGAGTTGGACCTCGAGCATGGCAACATTCTCGCGGCGCTGGCGTGGAGCGCGTCCGAGCGTCGTGGCGATGACATTGGCCTGCCGATGGTGTGGAGCCTGCAGTGGTACTGGTACCATCGCCAGCTGTGGCGCGAGGGATTGACGCAGAGCCAACTCGCGCTGGACTCGTCCGTGAGTCCCAGCGACGCGCACCGAGCTGCTGGGTTGCATGGACTCGGCGTGTTTGGACTGCACGTGATGCAGCCCGGATCTGAAGAACGGTTGGCCGAGGCGGAGCAGGCCTGGATTGCGGCCGGCGAAGAGCGTTGGCTGGCGTTCACGCTCTTGGTGCGTGTAGTGGCGGCCAGCATTCGCGCCGATGTGGACGCGGCGCAAGGCTTCGCGGAGCGCATGCTGCAGCTCGCCGAGCGGCAGCCAGATCCCTGGGACGCGGCGCTCGCCAAGGCGCACGGGATGGTGCCGGTGCTCAACTGGCGCGGGGAGTGGTCACGCTCGATGCAGCTGCTCGACGAGGCCATCGCTGCGTTCCGCGCGCGCGAGTATCACACGGGAATTTCGTACGCGTTGGATGCGCAGGCGTTTGTCTCGTTACGGCTAGGCAATAACGCGCGCGCGGCGTGGCTGGCTGTGCAGTCGTTACAGCACGAGTGGGACCGCGAGAATCGTTGGTTGGCGGGTCGCAACCTTCGCATCCTCGCGGCGGTGGCGGAGGAGCAAGGAGATCTCGCGCGCGCGGCGACGCTTTTTAGCATCACCGAAGCGTGGTACGAGGCCGTGGGTGCCTCGTCACTTTCCGGCGAGCGTGCGGTAGTGAATGAGATTCCCGCACGACTCCGCGCGCGGATGTCGCCGGCGGCATACGCCGCGGCAGTGGAACTTGGCCGGCCGATGACCTGCATGCAGGCAATGCGTTACGCGCTGGAGACGGCTGCAGTGCCGGAGATGCACGATGTGGTGTCAGCGCCGGTCTCGGATGTGCAAGCCGGGGCGGAGTCGGCGGCGCCGCTCGACGTGCGGGCGCTCGGGCGCCTGCGTATCCTGCGCGCGGGCGTGGAGCTCGGTGCCGAGGAGTGGCCGTACGCGAAGCCGCGAGAGTTACTGCTGTACTTGCTCTCGCATCCAGAAGGCAGAACGCGCGACCAAATTGGTTTGGCGTTCTGGCCTGAAGTCTCTGCCGCGCAGGTGAAGAACAACTTCCACGTCACGCTGCATCACCTACGGAAGACGCTGGGCGATGGCAACTGGGTGCGCTACGAGAAGGGGCGCTATCTCGCGGCGGCGGATCTTGTGGCATTCGATGTGGCGAGCTTCACGGCCGACGCCGAGCGTGGCCTCAAGCTGCTGCGCAAGGATCCCGATGACGCGCGCGCGGTGGAATTGCTGCGCGCAGCGCTCGCGCGTTACGATGGCCCCTTCCTCGAGGAAGAAGACGCGGGCGACTGGCACCTGGAGATGCGCGACCAGCTCGCGCGCTTGCACGAAGACGCGCTGGTAGCGCTCGCCGAGGCGCTGAGTGTGGAGGGACGGAACGCCGAGGCGGCGGATTTGCTGAGGCGCTTAGTCGCGATGGATCCCGCGCACGAGGAGGCCGCGCGGCTGCTGATGCTCACGCTCGCGCGAGACGACCGCCGTACCGAGGCGTTGCGCGTCTACGAGAAGCTGACTGAGTCGTTGCGCGACCAAGTCGGGGCGATGCCCTCGATGAACATGCGCAACTTGGCAGGGGCTATTCGCGCCGGGCAGGCCGTTTAAGCGAGCTCCTAAGCGGGCTCTGGCATCGTTCTCCCGTCACATCAACCAGACGGAGTTCAGATGCTACGCCACTTTGCTGTTTTCTCGCTCTTCTTGCTCACGACCGCCTGCGCCACGACCGGCGCCACCTACGGTGCCGGCGTCGGTGATGCCATGCTCTCGCGCTCGCCGTGGTACGCCGCGGCGCGCCGAACCCCGAATCTCCCCGCCGGCCAGCGGGTGGGCATTGCGCCCATCATGTACCAAAAGCGCGCCGGCACCGAGGCGATGTTCGATCCCAGCGGCGACGCAAACTCGCCGATGGCGGTACTGCTCGCCGAGATGAATGTGTATCTCGATTCGATCACGACAGCTAATGGCACGGCGCCGGTGCGCCTGCTCGAGGGTGGCCCGGCCGGCGCGCGTCCCGCAATGCGCGGCATCGCTCCCGATGTGCGCTTCGGCTGTCTGCGCGTCGGGAATCTCCCCGGCGAGGACTGCGAGGAGCGCGGCGATAGCGTGCTCGGCCGCAATCCGAATTTGAATCAGATGAAGCTTGAAGTCGGCCGTCCGTCGGCAGAGTGGACCAGTTGGTTCGCCGAAGAGACGGAGAACAGCGGAGTCGAACTGGGGCTAGTGATCACCATCGAGACCGGCGAGTATCTCATCCGCCAGACCGGACTGCGGGGCAACAAGTCCGTGGATTTGGGCAGCAACCACGTGCAGGCGTTGCCGTGGGTGACGTCGCTGGAGCAGCCAGTGCAGGTGATTCAGCTAACAGGTGCATTGATGGGGCGCGACGGCCGCGCGCGCCGGATTGGCGCGGAAGGCATTTATGCCAAGCGCACGAATATCATCGTGAGCGGCGTGGGCGCGACGGCGCTGTTGGAGGACTCGGACGTAGAGGCGCTGCGCACGCGTCGCCGCGAGGACCTGCCTGGGCAGCCGTTGGCTTGGCAGGAAGCGCTGCGCACGCTGGTGAAGGAGCTCACACGGTGATGTCAACTCAGAGCTTTGGCATGCGGTTGGCGTTTTTCGCCATCATCGCGCTCGCGGGCTGTAGCGAATCTTCAGCAGGTCCGTTGGAGCCGCAGCCCAGCGTGGAGCGTCTCGTGGTCAATGCAAGCACCATCGCGATGCTTGAAGGCGACTCGCTGTTGGTGACGGCTGAGGTCCAGGACGCCGATGGTGCGCCGGTACCGGGTCGCAGTTTCGTATGGGCCGTGGCGAATGGAGCTGTGGCATCCACGCAAAGCGGCTGGGTGCGCGCCTTGCGCGCCGGTATCACGAACGTGCGGGTGATGAGCGGCACGCTCTCAGCCTCGGTGCAGGTGACGGTGACGCGTGAAGTGAGTGGTTCGCTTTTGCTTGTATCTACTGATGTTTCGCTGGGCGGACCTCGTGTGTTCCGTTCGGACCTCGAGGGTGATGCTGGTTCGGTTCGCCCGTGGCTGGCGACCGGGCAGGGGAGGCATCCGCGCGTCTCACCGAATAGTCAAATGGTGGTGTTCAGTTGCCCCGAGCCCAACACGACGCGTGGTTGGGCCATTTGTATTGCGAATGAAGACGGCACTGGCCTCCGGATGTTGACGGCTGGCGACGCATTCTACGAGGACGAGCCAGCGTGGAGTCCGGATGGCACGCATCTCGTATTTCGCCGCTGGTCGGCGGAGTTCGGGTGGCCAGGTTGGACGCTGCCCACCGATATCTGGATGATGAGCGTGAGCGGCGATCGGCAGGTGAACCTCACCGCTGATGCGGCGTCGCAGCACCAGCCGACGTGGAAGACTGCGGGTGTCGACGGCGTGCACCGTGTCACCTTCGTAGAGGAGAGGATTGAGGGGAACGTGCAGCGTAGTTGGTTGGCATCGGTTCGCCCCAACGGCACCGACCGTCGCAATGAGACGGAGCCCGGCGCGCATCGGGATGGCACACCGGCATGGTCACCGAATGGCCGTGCACTGCTGTTCACGCGCACGCCGTTGGAGGGTCAGCCCGAGGTCATGGCGCTCGACGCGAGCACTGGAGTTGTGCGGCGCTTCTTGCCGTACACGCTTGGTGGTGGGCAGAGCTCGCCGGCCTGGTCGCCGGACGGCCGCTTCGTGGCGTTCTCGTCGTCGCACGACGCGGCCAATGGCCACGACTGGCAGGTGTACACGGTGCGTGCGGATGGCTCGCATTTGGTGCGCCGGACGAGCGGTGGGGCGGGCCGGAGCCAGTTGAGCTGGGTCGGGACACCCGAGCCTTGACATAGGGGTGGGGGGTATACTAACCTTATACCCACGGAGGGTATGTAGCCCTCCCGGCGCGAAGGCGCCGCAAACGAAGGAGTGGGAGTATGACGACGCAGACGATGGAGATTGGTGGGATGACCTGCGGGCACTGCCTGCAGATGGTCAAGAAGGCGCTGACGAGCCTTGATGGCGTTAAGCTCGACGACCTACGCATCGGCAAAGCGACGGTGAGCTTCGACGAGACGAAGATCTCTGGCGACGCGGTGGCCGAAGCAGTGCGGGACGCCGGGTACGACGTCCTAGCGACCAAGTAGGGGGCCGCCATGTCCGGTAGCGATTTGATGGTTCTGATGGCGGCCTTCACGGCAATCGCAGCCGTGAACTGGTGGTTCTTCGTGGCGGGGCAGGCCCCCGCCACGGCAGCGGCCTCGGCCAGCGGCGCGCCCGCCGAGGTCGTGATCACGGTGGATGGTGGTTACAGCCCAGCCGTGGTGCAGGCGAAGCGCGGGGAGAAGTTGCGCCTCGTGTTCGACCGCAAGGACAGCTCGTCCTGCTCGGAAGAAGTCGTGATTCCGGACTTCAATGTCCGCACTTTCTTGCCTAGCGGTGCGCGGACGGTGGTGGACATCGTGCCGCAGGAAGCCGGGCGCTTCCCCTTCACTTGCGGCATGTCGATGCTGCGCGGGAGCATCATCGTCAATGACTAATCACACGGTGGCTCGAATCCCCGTGACGGGGATGACCTGCGCGGCCTGCCAGTCGCGCGTGCAGAAAACGCTGCAGAAGCAAGACGGCGTGAGCGATGCGTCCGTGAACCTGATGATGGGCACGGCGACCGTGACCTACGATCCCGCGACGACGAAGCCTGAGGCGCTCGTCGCGGCCATCGAGGCCACGGGCTACGGCGCAGAGCTTCCGAAGCCAGAACGCAGCGCCTTCGAGGAACAGGAAGCGCGCGACAAAGCGACGGCCGAGGAATTCCAAGAACTCAAGTGGAAGGCGATTGTGAGCGGCGTGGTGGGTGCGGTAGCGATGGCGGTGATGCCGTTTATGCACAGCATGATGTGGATCACGTGGGTGCTGTTGGTGGCGACCGCCGTGCTGATGGCGACCGCTGGCCGGCATTTCTACGTGCGTGCCTGGAAGGCGTTCACGCATCACTCCGCAGACATGAACACGCTCGTCGCCCTAGGAACAGGCGCGGCCTTCGTGTACTCGGTCATCGCGACAGTCGCGCCGGCCTTCTTCCTTGCTCGTGGTGTGAATGCGGACGTGTACTACGAAGCGGTGATTCTCATTATCGCGTTCATTCTGACGGGCAACGCCTTTGAGGCGCGCGCCAAGCGCAACACCGCGGCGGCACTGCGGGCGCTGGTGCAACTGCAGCCAAAGACGGCGCGTGTGCTGCGCAACTTGGTGGAACAGGACATTCCGGTGGAGCTTGTGGAGGCCAACGACATCGTCGTTGTCCGACCGGGCGAGCGCATTCCAGTAGACGGTGTGGTGCAAAAGGGTGAGAGCGCCGTAGACGAGTCCATGCTCACGGGTGAGTCACTGCCTGTGGCGAAGAAGGTTGGGGACCGCGTCATCGGCGGCACAATCAACCGCACGGGCAGCTTCCGATTGACGGCAACCACGCTGGGCGAGACCTCAATGCTCGCGCAGATCGTGAAGCTGATGCGCGATGCGCAGGGCTCACGTGCGCCGATTCAGGCGCTGGCTGATCGCATCTCGAGCGTGTTCGTGCCCGTGGTGATTTCAATCGCTATCGTAACGTTCGCTGCCTGGGCAATTCTTGCGAGCGACGCGGCCTTCGTGAAGGGATTTGCGGCAGCCGTCACGGTCCTGATTATCGCCTGCCCCTGCGCGATGGGACTCGCGGTGCCTACCGCTGTGATGGTGGCAACAGGCAAGGGCGCCGAGCTTGGCGTGCTCATCAAGGGCGGCGAAGCGCTGCAGCGTGCGGGTGACGTGCAGACCATCATCCTCGACAAAACGGGCACGGTCACGGAAGGCCGTCCGACGGTGACGGACATCGTGCTCACCGCGGGCCACGACGAAGCGACAGTGCTCGCAAAGACTGCCGCACTCGAGTCGCTCTCCGAGCATCCGCTCGCCGAGGCCATCGTGCAGTCAGCTAAATCGCGCGGCCTCAAGCAGGGTCAGGTGGAAGGCTTTGAGTCCGTGACGGGGAAGGGGATCGTTGGAATTGTGGACGGCACGGCGATGTCCGTAGGAAATGCGGCGCTGATGGCGGACTACGCCATTGATGTCGCGGCGCTCGCCAATGATGTAGCGCGACTCTCCGATGCAGGCCGTACGCCGATGTACGTGGCGATGGACGGCAAGCTCGCTGGGCTCGTGGCTGTGGCTGATCCCATCAAGGAGACCTCGCGTGTGGCGATTCAGCGCATGAAGACGCTGGGTTTGAACGTGGTCATGCTCACTGGCGACACGGAACGCACGGCAAAGGCGATTGCGCGCGAAGCCGGCATCGAGACTGTTGTGGCTGGCGTGCTGCCGGACGGGAAGGTGGCCGAGGTGAAGCGCTTGCAGGCGACGGGCCAGGTGGTGGCAATGGTTGGTGATGGCATCAATGACGCGCCCGCGCTGGCGCAGGCCGATGTCGGAATGGCGATTGGTACCGGCACGGACATTGCGGCCGAAGCGGCAGATGTGGTGCTCATGCGTGGCGATCTTGGCTCTGCGGCACAGGCCATTGAGCTTTCGCGGCGCACGATGATCACCATAAAGCAGAATCTGTTTTGGGCATTCATTTACAACGTGATCGGCATTCCAGTGGCGGCGGGAGTACTTTTCCCAACTTTCGGATTGCTTCTTACACCCGTGCTGGCGAGCGCTGCGATGGCGTTTAGCTCGGTAAGCGTGGTGACTAACTCGCTCCGCCTCCGGCGGGCACGCATCGCCTAGGAGCCGTAAAGCACATGGCCACGACCAAGAAATCTCTTCCGCAGCAGGCCGCCGCGCACGGGGCCAATTGTTCCTGTGCGGTGCACGAAGATGGCGGCCGAAAGGCCGTTGCCGTAGACCCGAGCATCAAGGAGAGCAACACCAAGCGCCTGCGCCGTGTGGAGGGCCAGGTGCGCGGCCTGCAGAAGATGATCGAGGAGGACCGCTACTGTGCAGATATCCTCACGCAGATCTCTTCGGTGCAGGAAGCGCTGCGCTCGGTGAGCCGCGAGTTGATGCGCAACCATCTCAAGCACTGTGCCTCGCACGCCATCAAGAGCTCTGACGCTGAGGCTGAGGAGATGTACGACGAGCTCGTAGATATGATCTACAAGAGCAGCCGCTAACCTCGAGAAGACCATGGAACTGGGACTCTACACCTTCGTGGAGCACACGCCGGACCGACACGGCACGCTCCTGCCGCGCGAACAGCGGATTGCGAATCTCTTGGAAGAAGCCGCGCTCGCCGACGAGGTAGGGCTCGACAACTTCGGTATCGGCGAGCATCACCGGGCGGATTACCTCGCCTCGACTCCAGCGGTGCTGCTCGCCGCCGTGGCGGCTCGCACCAAGCGCATCAAGATTTCGTCCGCGGTCACCGTGCTCAGCTCGGACGACCCTGTGCGCGTGTTCCAAGAGTTTGCGATGCTGGACCTCATCTCCAATGGTCGCGCCGAAATCATTGCTGGGCGGGGAAGCTTCATCGAGAGCTTTCCGCTTTTTGGCTATGACCTGAACGACTACGACGCACTCTTCACCGAGAAGCTTGAGCTGCTACTCAAGTTGACGCGCGAAGAGCGCGTCACATGGCAAGGCAAGTTCCGCGCGCCGCTGCGCGACCAAGCGGTGTTCCCGCGGCCCGTGCAGGCCCAGCTCCCGGTGTGGATTGCGGTGGGTGGCACGCCGCAGTCTGTTGTGCGCGCGGCAACACTTGGCATACCAATGGCGCTCGCCATTATCGGCGGATCGCCGGAACGCTTCGTTGGTTACACCGATCTCTACCGTGAAGCGTGGGCGAAGGCGGGGCACGATATGGCCAAGCTGCAATTGAGCATCAACTCGCACGGATTCATCGCCGACACGACGGCGCAGGCGGCGGAAATTGCGTTTCATCCCTACATGCTACAGATGGGAAAGATCGGTCGTGAGCGTGGCTGGCCTCCGCCAACCAAGCATCAGTTTGACGCCGAGCGCTCAGCGAAGGGCGCTGTGCTCATCGGCGATCCGCAGGCGGTGATTGACAAGATTCTCTGGGAGCACGAGCTCTTTGGGATGACGCGCTTCACCTTGCAGATGAGTGTGGGCTCCCTGCCACACCGAGAGTTGCTGCGCGCCATTGAACTGTATGGCACGGTGGTAGCTCCAGCGGTGCGAAAGGCCGTGGGAAGCGCAGTGCCTGCGGGTGTGTGATATTTCCGTCGTGTTGACTCTTCGAAATCCCAAGCTGACCCTCGGTGCCGTCGCCCTGCTGGCGACGGCACCTGTGCATCCGGACTCGGCTACGCTCGCTGCGCAGGACATCGACAGAATGTTGGTGACGGCAGTTGAGTCGGCACCGGCCACCAAGGTCGCGCTCACAGCAGCGATGATTCTCGCGGGCGCGAGCGGCGCACAGATTATCAAGACGCCCGACGACTGGCCGCGCACCGTTGGCGGACTCGGTAAACGCGTCGCTGACCAGACAGGATTCTATGTGGTACAGACACTCACGTTTCGTGGCGTGGAATCGCTCATCGATTACCGCCCCGACGCTGTGCTCTGCCCGAAGAGTCGGCTGCTGAGTTGTTCAGTCGTCTCCACGTTCACGGCCTTCAACCGCGAAGGCCAGCGACGGGCTAATTGGCCGATGATTACGAGTATCATGGCGGGCACGGGCGCGTCCCTGCTCTGGCGCCCTGAAGGTCGGGATCGCAACAAGGTGTGGGGACTTGTCGCCACGCGACTGAGTATCGGGTTTGGCGGGTATGTAGCGGAGCGATTTGTCATGGACTGGTGGGCGCAGCGGGGCCAGTAGCCTGGCGACGCGCGCGCTTCGGAACTTGACGACACGTGGCATGCTTAGTTGACCATGCCCACACTCCAAGTCATCATCGCGTCCGTCCGTCCCTCGCGCATTGGCGCGAAGATTGCCGATTGGTTCATTCCGCTCGCCGAGGCCCAGGGTGGCTTTGCCGTGGAGCGCGTGGACCTGAAGGAACTGAACCTCCCCATGATGGACGAGCCGGCGCACCCGAGCATGCAGAAGTACGAGCACGAGCATACCAAGCGCTGGAGTGCCATCGTTACTCGCGCCGATGCGTTTGTGTTTGTGACGCCGGAGTATGACTTTGGGCCACCAGCATCGCTCGTGAACGCGCTGCAGTACCTGCATAAGGAGTGGGCGTACAAGCCGGTTGGCTTGCTTTCCTACGGCGGCGTTTCGGCGGGTCTGCGTGCGGCGAATCAGCTGCGCATCTACACCACAGCTTTGAGCATGATGCCCTTGCCCCAAGCGGTGTCCATTCCATTGGCTGGCAAGCTCGTGGACGGCGAGCGCTTTGTACCGGGCGAGATTCAGGACAAGGCCGCTACAGCGCTCGTGGGCCACTTGGCCCGCTGGGAGTCCGCGCTTAAGACTCTGCGAGAGGCGTAGCGCTCGCAGTCATTGTCGCGCGCCACTCACTGTGTGCGCGCTCGATGGCTTGAGCAAACAAGGCGCCTTCCTGCGCGCCTGAGATGGCGTAGGCACGATCCAACAAAAAGAAGGGCACTCCGCTGATTTGCAACTCGCGTGCCTCCGCCATATCGCGGCGCACTTCATCGGCGTAGCCGTCGTCGGCTAGGAGCTCGCGCACAGCCTCTGCGTTCAGCCCTGCTTCTTCGCCGAGCGTCTGCAGCGTCGCGGCATCATCCACATTTGCGCCTTCCGTAAAGTTCGCCTGCAAGAGGCGCTCTTTCATTGCATCGCCGAGGCTTTGGGCCTGAGCAAACTGCAGCAGACGATGCGCGTTGAAGGTGTTGGCCACC
This sequence comes from Gemmatimonas sp., assembly GCA_031414535.1. Taxonomy (GTDB): domain Bacteria; phylum Gemmatimonadota; class Gemmatimonadetes; order Gemmatimonadales; family Gemmatimonadaceae; genus Pseudogemmatithrix. The sequence continues at coordinate 262,236 of JANNVQ010000014.1, read as the reverse complement.
ACCACCTTTGCGAAGTCAAAGGCGATGCCGTCGGCCGCACCCATCTGCTGCACGCGCTGATTCATCTGCGCGACTTGATCGGGGTGCAGGCGCTTGCTGCTCGCGAGATACTCGGCGATGCTGATGGAAGGATTGGTGACGAGTCCCGGCTGTAGCTGAAAGCTACGCCAGAGCACTTCGATGTCCTCACGGTTGGCAAACCCATCAAGTGCGGCGTTCAAGCGGCGCTTGCCGATATAGCAGAAGGGACAGGCGATATCGCTCCAGACCTCGATGAGCATCTTCTTAGGTGCGGTCATAGCAAAACAAAGCCCTGCGCTGCACCGACAGTTCCGTTCGTCTGGGTTGGCGACCCCGTGCGGGGCGCACTACACTCCACGCGTGACTAGTGAACACTTCGATGTCCTCATCATCGGCGCGGGCCTCTCGGGCATCGGTGCCGCGTGGCACCTGCAAGCTGAATGTCCTGGACGCAGCTTCGCCTTGCTCGAGGCAAGAGAGGCGATGGGCGGCACCTGGGATCTGTTTCGCTATCCCGGCGTGCGCTCCGATTCTGATATGTACACACTGGGCTATCGCTTTCGGCCTTGGACCAGTGGGAAGGCTATCGCCGATGGTCCGGCCATTCGTGCCTACATCGAAGACACGGCGCATGAGGGTGGGATTGAGCCCAAGATTCGATTCAAGCACCGCGTTGTTGCTGCTGACTGGAGCACGCCGGATGCACGCTGGACCGTAGTGACGGAAGTAGGCGACGCCCGCGAGCGCCGCGTGTTCACGGCGGGCTTCGTCTACACCTGTACTGGCTACTACGACTACGATAAGGGCTATCAGCCGGAGTGGGAGGGCGCGAGCGAGTTTGGCGGGCAGTTCGTGCATCCGCAGTTTTGGCCCAAGGGTTTTGACTACTCAGGCAAGCGCGTCGTAGTGATTGGAAGTGGTGCCACCGCGGTAACACTGGTTCCCGCGATGGCTGAGGGGCCGGGGGCCGCGGCAAAGGTGACGATGCTGCAGCGCTCACCGACCTACATCGCGACGCAGCCGTCAGTGGATGCCATCGCTGGAGTATTCCGCGAACTGATGTCGCCAGAGACGGCCTATGCGGCCGCGCGCTGGAAGAACATCCTGCGGCAGATGTTGTTTTACAATGCAGCGCAAATCTGGCCGCGCTTCATCCGAGCTCTTGTTGCGAAGGGTACGCGCGAGGAACTTGGTGCGGACTTCGACATCAAGACGCACTTCACACCCAAGTACAATCCGTGGGACCAGCGCTTTTGCATCGTGCCGGACGGCGATTTGTTCCGCGTGCTGCGTGAGGCCCGCGCCGAGGTGGTAACCGATGGCATCGCGCGCTTTGATGCCACCGGCATCGTGCTGGAGAGCGGGCGCCGTCTCGATGCGGATATCGTCATCACGGCAACTGGACTTGTGATCAAGCTGCTCGGCGGCATGGCGCTCACCGTGGATGGCCACTCGGTGAATCTAGCCGAGACGTTCGCGTACCAAGGGATGATGCACAGCGGCGTGCCCAACCTCGCGTCTGCCTTTGGCTACACCAATGCATCGTGGACACTCAAGTGCGATCTCGTGAGCGAGCATGTGTGCCGGTTGCTCAATCACATGGAGGCCAATGGGTACGTGCAAGCGACGCCGCAGCATGAGGACGGAATGGATGGACGCCCGGTGTTGGACTTCACGGCTGGCTACGTGAAGCGGGCTTTGCCTACCCTGCCCCAACAGGGGAATCGAGCGCCGTGGCGCCTCTATCAGAATTACATTCGCGACCTCTTCATGCTCCGGTTTGGGAAAGTGAATCATCGGGTCATGAAGTTCCGTCGCGCGGAGGAGACGAATGCCTGAGTCAATGCGTTTGGCTGGCCGCACGGCGGTCATTACGGGTGCGGGCTCGGGCATCGGAAGGGCAACGGCGCTGGCGCTTGCGGCGCGGGGTTGTCATCTGGCCTTAGCGGACATTGACCACGCGCGCGCGGAGACGACGGCGCGCGACATCAAGCGCGCGCCGGGGCGTGAAGGTTTGCGCGTGAGCGCGCACCAACTGGATGTGTCGAACCGTACCGCGGTGCTGGAGTTTCCGAGCTTGGTGCTGGCCAAGCATTCTGGGGTAGACCTGCTCTTCAACAATGCGGGCGTTGGCCTCGCGGGCACCTACGAGCAAGTCAGCGACGACGATGTGGCGTGGCTCATGGGCATCAACTTCTGGGGCGTGGTGTGGATGACGCGCGCGTTTCTGCCCTTGTTGCACAAGAGCGATGATGCGCGGCTGGTGAACATCTCCAGCGTATTCGGCATCGTCGCGCCGGCGGGCAACGTGGCCTACTCGGCGAGCAAGTTTGCGGTGCGCGGGTTTTCCGAAGCGCTGCGCTGGGAGCTCGAAGGCAGCACGGTGGGCGTCACGGTGGTGCATCCTGGTGGCGTGGCGACGAACATCGCGAACGATGCGCGGATGCCCGATGCCGTGGACGAAGTTGAGCGGAAGCGCAAGCTGGAGTTCTCGCGCAAGCGTCTTCGGATGCCGCCGGAGAAAGCGGGCGAGATCATCGTGCGAGGCGTCGAGAGACGGAAGTTGCGTGTGCTCGTGGGATGGGACGCTGTGGCGCTTTCTATCCTCACGCGGTTGATGCCGGTGCGGTACTGGAGTGTGCTGAAGCGCTGGGTGCGAGAGGATGCGAGTTAACTGAAGCCTGCGGGGCCGGAGCTTCAGTCCCGCGCGAGATTACCCTTCACAATTGCCGCATTCCGCTTCAAGCCTTCGAGCTTGGCGCGCTTCATTGCAGATCCGCGAAAGGCGTCTCTGTACGATGGTTCGTCAATCTCCAGTAGCCAGTCGGCGAGTGCGGCCGCATCACGACCCGCGATTGGAGCGCGAGCGGCCAGTGCCGCGTCACCCTCCTCCCGCGCGAACTTCACGTTCCAAGGGCACACATCTTGGCAGATATCGCATCCATACACGTGCTCGCCAATCGCCCTATGAAACTCAGCGGGAATCTCACTTCGCGATTCGATCGTGAGATACGAGATGCATCGCCGCGCGTCCATCACGCCGGGCGCTACGAAGGCTCCAGTGGGGCAGGCATCCAAGCAGCGGGTGCAACTGCCGCAGTGCTCTTCGGCGAAGGGCGCATCGGGCTCGAGCAGGCAATCCAAAAACAAGGCGCCGAGGAAGAAGAACGAGCCGCGCTGCGGATTGATGAGCATGGTGTTCTTGCCGAACCAGCCGAGTCCGGCTTTGCGTGCCAAATCACGCTCGAGGATTGGGCCGGTGTCCACGTAGGCGCGCCCACGCAGATCCGCACCGCGCTCGGTGCGCGCCCAAGCGAGTAGCTCCTCAAGCCGATCCCACATCACGCGATGGTAGTCCTCGCCTCGGGCGTAGCGCGCCACGGGGCCATCGGCTTGCTTGCCCCCGTAGTCGAGTGCCACGACGAGCGCAGAGAGCATGCCCGGTTCGGGACGCGTGGTGTCGGCGCGCAACTCGGCACCGCGGCGGAGGTAGTGCATCTCGCCGTTAAAATCCTGCGCGAGCCAATCGTCGAATGCGCCGGCCGTTTCTGCGGGCCCGAGCGTCGTGATGCCACACAAGTCAAAGCCAAGCCCGAGGGCTTGGGCTTTGAGTTTTGATTCAAAGGAGGCCAACACGCTGCCGCGCCGAGCGCGTTAGGGGTAGCGCGCGGCCCAGCGCGCGTAGCGGATCACGTCGTCAACGGGAGGTATGGCGTCGTGGTCGCCGTAGGCCGTGTACATGCGCCAGCGCACGTAGTCGCGCGCGGGGATGGGCAGGAAGGGGAAGCGTGCGTACCAGTGGTTGCGACGAAAGCGCCAACCCACGATGAGCAGCGCGCGAGCTGTTGAGGGACTCACGAGTGCGCGGGGCAGCAAGGCAAAGACGAGCGAGAGCACGCGTTAAGACTCCTTGCGTCTGATCAAGAACGTGAAGGCCTGCGTGCGATACACCCTTTCCCAGTGAGCGGCGCTGTCCATAGGTCGGAATCTAGTGCTCCCTCTGCTGCGGCGGTGCCGCCGCCGCCCGCGAGGCCATACATTCCCGCTCGATGTGGCTCTATCGGGCAATGCCCCTCATCTCAGAACTTGCCGTCCGCTCGTACTACCGAGTGACGGTGGCGGGCGCGCGGCTCCCTGTGAGCGGGCCGGTACTGGTGGTGGCCAATCACAACAACTCGCTGATTGATCCGGCGCTTGTGGCGGCGATGGCGGGGCGAAACGTGCGCTTCATGGCTAAGTCGCCACTGTTCACGCATCCGCTCATTGGCTGGCTCATCACGGGCGTGGGCTCGGTACCGGTCTACCGGCAGCAGGATGACCCGACCAAGATTTCGCAGAACCTCGACTCCTTCCGTGACGTGCACAAAGTGCTCGCCGAGGGCGACGTGGTGGGCATCTTCCCGGAAGGCATCTCGCATTCGATGTCGCGGCTCGCGCCCTTGAAGACCGGTGCTGCGCGTATCGCGCTGGGTGCGGCGCAGCAGTTGGGGACGGATTTTCCAATCGTGGCGATGGGTCTTGTGTTCCGCGATCGCGATGAGTTCCGCTCCGAAGCGCACGTCATCATCGGAGAGTCGTTCCGTTGGAACGACTTGGTGGGAGACATCAACAACCGCGGCGGTGTGCGCGAGCTCACGGAGCGCATTCAAGTGGCAATGCGTGCCGTGTCGGTGAATCTGGCGCAGTGGGAAGACGAGCCGCTCGTGCGGATGGCCGAGCAGGTGTGGAGGGCGGAGTTCGGCGCGGAACAGACGGCTGCGGCAGAGGTTGAGCGGCTGCGCGTCACGATCGAAGCGCTGCAGGCTTTACGCGAGGGCGGTTCCACGGAATGGCGGGAGACCGCCGCTGAAATCCGGGCGCACGGGCGTGCGCTCGCGAAGCTGGGTCTGGAACCGGGCTCGCTGAAGGTCACGGTGTCGGCCGGCGAAGCATTGCGCTGGACGCTGCGGAAGTTGCCGCTGCTGCCCTTGCTGCCAATTTCCTTTTTGGGCGCAGTCTTCTTCTGGCCCCCGAAGCTGATCACCGTGCGAGCAGCCGCGCACACGGCCAAGCTCGAGGGTGACGACACCATTGTCACGCATCGCGTGCTGGTGGGGGCTGTGGCTTTCCCGCTCTGGATTGCTCTCACATCAGTAATCGTGGCGCTGGTGTTCGATTGGAAAGCGGGGCTGCTCTCGCTCTTGCTACAGCCGCTGTGGGCCTTTGCTGCGCTTGCGGTGGGCGAGCGCCGTCAGGCCATGTGGACTGCTGTTCGCCGCTATGCCCTGCGGCGATTCGTGGCAGACCGACTGGAACCGATGCGGGTGCGACAGCGTGAGCTCGCCGAGAAGCTTCGTGTACTGCTCGCGCGCACGGTGGTGACGCCGTCGTAGAGCCACTGCCCCTTGTGGCGATCAAGCGAAAGGCGGACATTCTCCCCGATGATTCCCGCTCCTGAGGCGCTCGCTGCAGCCCTCGCCGATCGTTATCGAATCGAGCGCCAACTCGGCGTCGGCGGTATGGCCACGGTCTATCTCGCCGAAGACCTCAAGCACGATCGCCACGTCGCCATCAAAGTATTGAAGCCGGAACTGGCCGCCGTCCTCGGCGCCGAGCGCTTCGTGCAAGAGATCAAGACGACGGCGGCCCTGAGCCATCCGCACATCCTGCCACTCTTCGATTCGGGTCAGGCCGGCGGATTCCTCTACTACGTGATGCCCTACATCCAGGGCGAGACGATCCGTGACAAGCTGAACCGCGAAACGCAGTTTGGCATCGAAGAGTCCATCCAGATCGCCACCGAAGTTGCCGACGCGCTCGACTACGCGCATCGCCACGGCGTGATTCACCGCGACATCAAGCCCGAGAATATTCTGCTGCACGATGGGCGGCCGATGGTGGCCGACTTCGGCATCGCGCTCGCGGTGTCGGCGGCCGCAGGCGGGCGCATGACGGAGACGGGGCTTTCGCTCGGCACGCCGCACTACATGAGCCCCGAGCAGGCGACAGCCGAGAAGGAGATTACCGCGCGCTCCGATGTGTACAGCATCGCGAGCGTGCTCTACGAGATGCTCGCCGGCCAGCCCCCGCACCTCGGCGGTAGCGCGCAGCAAATCATTATGAAGATCATCGCCGAACCGGTGGCGATGGTGACGCAGTTCCGGAAGACCGTGCCACCGCACGTGGCGGCGGCGCTGGCCACGGCATTGGAGAAGTTGCCGGCCGACCGCTTTGCGAGTGCGGCGGAGTTCCGCGACGCGCTGCGCAATCCGGCGTTTGCTACTACGCATGGCATCGGATTCGCCGCCGGTACTTCTGGCGTGGGCACTCAGGGTTTGCGGCGCCGTTACTACGTGGCGCTGGCGGTAGCAGCAGTGGCATCGGTTGCCGCGCTGGCCGGCTGGTTTCGCCCCGAGCCGGCACCCGAGGTCTCGCGACACAGTCTCTTCCTTCCCGACAGTCAGGGGCTCTCCACAGCGAACGGGACGCTGGTGGCCATCTCCCCGGATGGCCGCACCATCGCCTACGTCACGGGAAATGCCCCCACAACGCAACTGCTGGTGCGATCGCTCGACGAACTACGCCCGCGTGTGCTGTCGGGGAGCGAGGGGGCCATCAACCCGTCATTCTCCCCCGACGGCAAGCGCATCGCCTTCATCACAATCCGCGAACCTCGTGCAGTAAAGGTGATGCCGGTGGCTGGTGGCCCCGCAGTGACCTTGACCGACTCGCTGGTTGATCTGGGCGGACTCGCGTGGGGCGACGACGGCTACATCTACTATGACGGGAAGCTTGAGGGCGACGGCGTGGCCCGCATCCGAGAGAACGGGGGAGCGCCTCCGGAGATTGCGTCCCGCCCCGACTCCGGGGAGAGCTACCACTTTCTTCCTTCGGCGCTCCCAGATGGCCGCGGGTTTCTCTTCACGATTCGGCGTTCGGGTTCGGAATCGGACATCGGCGTGATGGACGCGCGGACGGGAACCAAACGTGTGTTGGCGCGCGGATTCGTGGGGCGTTATTCGCCAAGTGGCCATCTGCTCGTGGTCACTGACGATGGCACCCTCTTCGCCACGCCAATGGACCTCGAGAAGCTCGAACTCAAGGGCGAGGCCGTGCCGATGGCCGAGGGGCTGCTCGTGCGAGGGAACCAGCGCGTGGACCTCGTCATCTCGCGGAGCGGCTCCGCCTTGTACACGGCCGGCGCAACCGCGTCGGGGGCACGCGAGTTAATCTGGATTGACCGAACGGGAGGAAAGACGGCTGTTGATCCATCGTACTCGGCGTCCCTCGCGGGCCGCCCGCAAATCTCGCCGGACGGCGGCTCAGTGGCCGTTGCCATCGGTACCGTTGGTGCGCGGCAGGTGTGGGTGAAGCAGCTGGACGCTGGTCCCGCGTCTCGTGTCTCAGACCTGGGTGCTTTTCCGACCTGGTACCCGGACGGACGGCGCATCGCCTTCTCCACCGGAAGATCATTATTTCAAGTTCCTGCCGACGGCAGCACGCCTGCCACCGAGATTGTCGGCGAAGAAGAAGCCTTCGCACCGACCATCTCCTCCGATGGCCGATGGATTGTGTACGCGAAACGGGGCGACATCTGGGCCATCCGACCCGGGGAGGACTCCCTGCCGCGGCGGATTGTGAATGATGCCGGCCAACAGACACTTCCGGCGCTTTCGCCCGATGGGAAGTGGCTCGCGTACTCCTCCGACGAGACGGGCAGCTGGCACGTGATTGTCCGACCTTTCCCCGAGACCGCCACAGCGAAGCGGCAAGTCTCCGTGAGGGTGGGATATGCTCCCCTCTGGTCCCGCTCGGGTCGAGAGCTCTTCTTCGTCACTCCGGACTCGCTGTACGTGGCCGATGTGAGCACCGGCGCCGCGTTCCGCTCGGGGATTCCGAAGCCGCTGTTCTCGGTCACGGGTCTACCAGTATCCGTGTTTCTCTTTGATGTGAGCCCGGATGCTCGCCGCTTCCTCCTTGTGCGGTATGTGGGGAGCGCGCCGGGTGAAAATGCCGACGAACTGGTGCTGGTGCAAAACTTCGCGGCCGAACTGAAAGCCAAGTCGCCGCGATGACAAGAGATCTGCAACTTCCTTCGTTGCTGATGCTACGCGCGTCCCACCCCGTCGAGTCCGCGCGGCAGAGCTAGTCCGAGCCGCTGCAGCGCGGTCGGAAAAATGTCCGTCGTGCGCAGCGGCGTCTCGCGCAGTGGCTTCGATGCGATAAACGGCACCAGCATCTGCCCACGCAGCAAGGCCCCGTGGCCCGAGACGTGATTGATTGGCTCCCAACGTGAGCGCAGGTCCCAGCCTGCTGCAGCCGAGATGATGATGTCGCCGGCGCGTGGGGCGGCAGCGATGGCGGAGAGTTGCACCAGTGCATCCGGATACTCACCCGCCTGCGTGCGCTCCCAAGCGGCGGTGGCGTTCAAGCCTAGAAGATCCTCGCCGAGGCCGAGCGGATCTCCATTGCTACGACGGTACGAGTAGCTGCCATCACCAGCCGTGAAGATCTCTGCGCTGCCGCGCTCTCGTGAGTGCACGGCCGTGTGGCCATCAGCCATCGGAATTATGGCAAGATCCACGGCGGGCAACTCAAGCAAGCGATTCAATAGCGACTGCCAGCGATCACGCAAAGCAGGCCAAATGGGGCGGCGCTTACGATTGAGCTCGAGGTACAAGTGCGCCATCGCATTACCGCTCACCATCACGGCGACGTCGCTCCCGCCAATCACCCATGGGTGCGCACGCACGCTGTGGCCCCAACCGGCGATGCGTCCTGCGAGATCTTCATGCTGGGAGACATCGGCATGGCCGTGGTCGCTCACGATCCAAATCTCGAGTTCATTGCTGCGGCCCTGTTTGGCGAAGGCCTCGTGCAGCAGCGAGACCGTGTGATCCACCGTTTGCATCGCCGAGAGAATGCGCGGGGAATCCTGGCCAAACTGATGCGAGAGCTTGTCTATGCCCGGGTGCGCGAGAAATGCCACACGAGGATTCTGCGCCACGATGCGACGGACGAACTCCTCGCCCAGCCAACGATCAAAGCGCATCCAGCCGTCGACATCACCACGAAAGTGCGTCCAGGCGAGCCGTGCGCCGAACCCCCAGCCCGTGCCGATGCGTCTGGCCGTGCTGAGTCCGCGGCCGACGTAGGTGAAGCCGCCAATAGAGCGCGGCTCAATCTCAAACAGGGTGCGGAAGTCGCGGCTCAGATCTTTATCCGCGCGCATTCCGCCTAGGCCCACGTAGCTGCGCGCGTTGGCCGGCCAAAGTGTGGCGCTACGGTCACGGTCGTACCATCTGAGGCCCGGCAGGCCCGCTCGGCCGGGGTGCAAACCGGTCAAGAATGGCGTGTACGCCGAGCCCGTCACGGAGGGAAACACGCTGCTCAGCGTCGTAGACATCCCGCTGGCCCGTAGTGCAGAAAGGGCTGGGAGCTGTCCGGCGTCCATTGCCCCGAATAAGGTATCAGGGCGGGCTCCGTCCGCGACGAGGATGACGAGGGTCACGCTTCAACGTAAACTTCACGGAGCCATGGCCGCCAAGAAAAAAGCACCCATCAAGAAGTCAGCCCCCGCCAAGAAGGCGCGGAGCAACACGCCCGCCAAAAAGGCGCGCTCCAACACGCCTGCCAAGAAGCCAACGGCGGCGCGTACCGCTTCGGGCAAGCGGGTTGACGCAGCGAGCATGAAAGCGGCGGAACACGATTCCGTGGCTGGCCTTCAGGAGCGCCTACAGGAGGGAATGCGCGCGAGCGGGAAATTCCCCGAGATGAAGGACGAAGTGCTTCCGCGCTCCGCCAACGACGACGCCATCGGTGACTTCTCTTGGTCGCTCACGGAAGACGCTCGCCTGCTGCAGTCGGGTGGAACGAAGAACGATTTTCGCTCAAGCGACCCTTGGCGCGTGATGCGCATTACCTCGGAGTTCGTGGAAGGCTTCGACAAGCTCGCCGGCATCGAGAAGGGCGTGAGCATCTTCGGCTCGGCGCGTACGCACCCTGACGATCCGCAGTATCTCGCGGCCGTGGAGGTCGCGCGTTTGCTCGGCAAGCAGGGGTTCAGCATTATCACGGGCGCTGGGCCCGGTATTATGGAAGCGGCCAACAAGGGCGCGCGCCTCGCCGAGGCACCAAGCTACGGCTGCAATATCGAGTTGCCGTTTGAACAAGGTGCCAACCCCTACGTGGATACCTTGGTGAGCTTCCGCTATTTCGCGGTGCGCAAGACGATGTTCATCAAGTACTCGAGCGCCTTCATCATCTTCCCCGGCGGCTTCGGCACTTTCGATGAAATGTTCGAGGCGCTGACGCTGATTCAGACGGGCAAGATTTCGCAGTTCCCCGTGGTGTTGTTTGGCACGCACTACTGGGCCGGACTAGTGCGCTGGATTCAGTCGCGGGTGTTGGCCGAGCGAAAGATTTCGATTGGTGATATGGATTTGATGGTGGTGACCGACGATCCTGCCGAAGCCGCGAGAGTCGTGGAAGAGGCGTATCAACTGCAGCTCAAGACGGCCCACAAGCGGGCCAGGGAAAGCAATGGCGAAGGCTGAAGAGAGCAAGCGCGGTGGATTCAAGGCATCGCGTCACGGCGATGGGAAGGCGAAGCGCGCTTCTGCGTCCGGCAACAAAGCTGAGCAGAAAAGGGCCGCCGAGAAGCGCGAGTCCAAGAGTGCCAAGGTGATGACCAAGGCGGCGAGCCCATTCCTGCGCGGTCGCAAGATTGCTCCGCGCAAGATTGATGGCACCGAGACGGTGGTGCAGCTCGTGGAGCAGTGCTTCCAGAGCTACAACTCTGGTCGCCTGCGCGAAGCCTGCCAGCTCTTTACCGACAAGATGCTGACGCCCAAGTGCACCGTGGGGCTCACGCTCACCGGCGCGCTGACGCCTGCTGGCTTGGGCATGAGCTCCATCATTCCGCTCATCGAAGCGGGCTTCGTGGACTGGATTATCTCCACTGGTGCGAATCTCTATCACGACACGCACTTCGGGCTCGGGCTCTCGATGCATCGAGGAGATCCGACCACGTCGGACACCGTGCTGCGCGAAGAAGGCGTGGTGCGCATCTATGATGTGTTCTTCGACTACGACGTACTGCTCTCCACTGACGCGTTTTTCCGCAAGGTGATTCGCGCGCCGGAATTCCAGAAGTCGATGTCGAGCGCCGAGTTCCATTACCTCTGTGGGAAGTACTTAGTGGAGCGCGAGAAGGCGCTGGGTATTCCGCAGAAGTCCTTGCTCGCGGCGGCGTATCGCTGCGGCGTGCCGATTTATACGTCGAGCCCCGGTGACTCGAGCATCGGCATGAACGTGGCGGCGCTTGCGCTCGAAGGTGGCACCTGTGTCATCGATCCCAACCAAGATGTGAACGAAACGGCGAGCATTGTGCTCAACGCCAAGCGGAACGGCGAGAGCGCCATCTGCATCATGGGTGGCGGCTCACCGAAGAACTTCGCGCTGCAGACCGAACCGCAGATTCAGGAAGTGCTCGGCATTGATGAGCGTGGGCACGACTACTTCCTGCAGGTGACAGACGCGCGTCCGGATACGGGCGGACTCAGCGGCGCGACGCCGGCCGAGGCCGTGAGCTGGGGCAAGATTGACCCAGACAAGCTGCCGGATGCGGTGGTGTGCTATCTGGATACAACCATCGCGCTGCCGGTGTTGACGAGCTATGCGCTGGGCAAGAAGAAGCCGCGGAAGCTTAAGAGGCTATACGATAAGCGTGGCGCTCTCATGGATCGGCTCAGAGCTGAATTCCACGCTGCGAATAAGTAAACTGGACGGGAGACGGATGACGGATGCAAAGTGCAACGGCGGCGCGATCTCGAAGATCGTGCCGCCGTTGTCGTTGCTCGTAGCATCCGTCATCCGTCTTCCGTCCTTTATCGAAGCTCAAACCCGAACGGAATCTCCACCATCTGCCGCACGCGTTCGCGGCCCACACGTGCGGGCGTGAACCGCAAGCGCCCGAGCACGGCGCGTACGCTTTCTACGAAAGCCGGGTGCGTGCTCTCGAGTATTACGAGTGACGCGAGTTCCGCGCGGCCGTTCTCGTTCACGATGAAGCGCACGCGCACGCCGCCCTCCAAGCGCGACTGACGCAGGAAGTCCGGATAGCGCGGCAGTGGCGAGTTCGGCAGCAATCGCGCCGGGACGTCTACGCCGTCGGCGTCGAGCACGCCGTTGCCGATCGGCGAGCCTATTGGCGTGCCGGCGTTAGTGCTCGGCAGCGCGTTCGGATCAACCGTGCCTTCGCCGCTCATGGGTGTGGCCGCTGCGGAAGTCGGAATGCCCGTGGGCACTTCTACTGGTACGGCGGGCGCTTCGGTGGGAATGGCTGGCACCTGCGGTGCCGCGGTTGGCGTCCTCGGTGCGGGGCGCGGACGCGACGGTGCTGCGGGCTGGGCTGAGGGATTGCTTGGCGCGAACAGTGGCACGACGCGGGTTTCGCGCGGCGCATCAAGCGACGGGTCGGTGGCCTGTGTGGCCACAATCATCGCAACGATGACGCCGAGGTGCAGTAGCACGCTGGGTACGGTGCCGCGCTCTTCCGTGGTGCGGGTAGCTCCTGACGCAATCAGTGTCGAGAACATTTCCCTCTCCGTGTGGGTCTTGAGAGAGGGTACACGGGAGAGATTAGGCTGGTTCGACTGTTCCATTACGCGAGGATTACATCTGCATGACAAGAGGCTAGCGACTCGAGTATGTGACGTCGGACACTATTGCGAATGACGTCTCGCCCAATCAACGATGGACGTAATGGTTGCCTCCCAAGATCCAACAGCCGGACGTGGTGCCAGTCGAATCTGTTCGTGTGAGGTCAACTCGAAGAACGCCGGGTGTTTCTTCAGGCAGTCGCGAAGCCCGACATCGAGCGCGTAGTCACTGATGTTCTTTCTTTCGGCGTTGCCGTACCAAACTGCCAGGTCGACTACCAAGGCATACCAATGATGCCACGGCGCCCAGTCCACGCGGCGATCGAATTGCAGCAGAGTCTGCCAAGCGTCGCTTGGTGCCGAGTAAGCGGTAGGCCTCCCTTCATTACTAAAGATGAAGGCCGCACGGTCCAGATCCTCGACTGCGGCACGAACGCCGACCTTGGTGTAACCCAGCGTCTCGGCGAGTTCCGCGACGGTATGTGGGCGCGCGCATCCCAGCAGCACGGCGAGCACATCTGCCTTCACTCCCACGCCGAGTGCCGTGCGCAGACGGAGCATCAGCGTCGCATTGCCGTGCGGAATCTCTGCCGCCGCGCGACGCACGGCAGGTTCGGGACGCGTCTCGTGCACGCGCTGAAGCGGAGACATTGAGCGCCAACGCGGATTCTTCTGTAGCGTGCGAGCCTGTGCAACAAACGTCGCCACGCGCTCGGCGACTTCCGGCGGATAATCCCGCTGTAGGTTCTTGAGTCGCTGCGCGCTCAGGAGGGGGGCGTGCAGATTCACCCAGCTGAATAGGATGTCGGTCAGCCGTGGCTCACGCGGTGCGAGGAACAATGTGGCGAGCACGATTGATTCTGGGTCGACGATCGAGTGCCAATCCTCTCGTGAGGCCGCAGATCCGCCCACGGCCTGCCACTGGCGCCAGAGCACGTCGACAGCGACGTCGCGTAGCTCAGACAGCGATCTACTGACGATTGCGTGTGACATGGTCAATCACTCGGTCAAGGATTTCGTGATAATCTGGGCCTGCATTCTTTGACAGGACCCAGTCTTCCGCCTGTGCGAGCTCTTCGTCGCTCGGGGCGAGCGCGACGAGATCGCGGAAATGCCGGTTGTTGGAATCCGGTTGATCGGCCGCAGCTTCGAGCTTGAAGAAGATGAGGTCGATGCGCGCGCAGATGCCTACGTCGAGCGCGAAATAGCGCCGCCATTGCACCCGCTCCGCGAAGCCGGGCGGGAGCCCAATATCCCACTGTCCGGCTGGGCCGCGATTCAGCCAGTGCTCCGGCAGCGCGAAGTCTTCGGCGACCTGCGCGATGGCGCGCTCGAGTGCCGGCGGCAATGGTTCGGGCGGGCGGGCAAGCACGGCCAGCTCGCCGGGTTCGCGGGTGACCGCAACGATGTCGACGTCTCGTGTCGTGCGCTCGACGATGCCGAGCAGGTTGAGCGCGGCTCCTCCGATGACCACGATGCTGAAGCGGGCATCGTTGGCTTCGAGGAGTTCTCCAACGGCGCCGAGGGCGCGTCCGATGTCGTTGCTATTGAGCATTCCAGCGGTGCCTTTGATCGAGCAGTACAGTACTATCTATTAGATAATATAATATATGTCAATAGACATTATAATATTAACTATTTGCCTGCGTTGCTGATTTATCGACAAATCAAGATTTTATCGACAAAATATCGACAAACTGCGCCTACGCGGCCTTTCTCGAGGCCTGATACCGCGCGTCGGGTCCAAGGGTGACCTCGCCCATGAGCGCCAGCGTGTCGAGGTGTCGCGTCACGAGCTCAGTCCGTGCCCCTGCGAACGCCGCCGCGACCTCGGCCGCCGAGCGTGACTGCTGCGCGATGAGGGCACTGATCGCGGAAATCTGCTCAACAGCGGTGGCCGGCCAGGGCGTGGCGGTCGGCTTTGGCGCTTCATCCGAAGAATCCGCGGCCTTCGACTTCTTGCTGCGCTTCTTGGCGGGCTTCTCCGACTCGTCGAGCGCGAGGATGGCCTCGGCCTGCTCAGGCGCGAAGCGCGGAATCTGATATTCGGGGCGAAGCCAGCGGATGATGCCGCGCTTTTCTTCTTCGACTCGTTCGTCGTGAAGGGCGACGAGGCGCTCGAGGATCTCTTCGCGCTCCATGGGCCAGGGCCAGCCGTAGGCCTCGGCGACGAGCTTGTCGAGCTCGTCGTGGAGATCGCGGAGGATGCCGCAGGCGGCGATCTCGTGGATGGCGCGTTCTTTAGTCGTGAGCGCTTCGTCGCTACGGAGTTTCTCGACGACGTTGTACATGCCGGTCATCGTGACGCGTTCGTCGCGGGCGAGGGCGGCTTTTCGGTGGGTGTCGAGGTGATTGGCTACTTCGGCGATCTTGGTGCGGAGGGCCGGAGCGGGGTCGGGGAATGGGAAGGGGTCGAAGCAGAGGGACTTGTTGTAGCGTGGACGATCCTCGAGCGTGCCGCCTACGGCCAACGACCAAGTGCGGTGAGCTTCGGACGACAGGATTCCCAGAACGAAGTGGCTGTCGGTCGCAATCGAAACCACCATATGATCCGGTGCGACGGCTGCATCGATCATGGAGAACGTTCGGTGCTTCGCGGTCTCGGTAGTTGCGATGTAAGTGCTGATGCCCAGTAGTGCGTCTCGAAGTTCACGACGTGGCCACCCAAACCTCCACCAGAACTCCCGGATGGACTGGCGCGCGTTCGCATCTCGCTCCGGCTTGACAAGGTCCGCGACGCGCTGGAATGCGAGCGGGAAGCGCCGTGCCTCGTCCTCAGTCATGTAACCAAAGTCGATTACGAAGAGGTCTCGAGCGCGATCTGTAAGGTCGCGGCCGCCTCGGTAAGGCTTTACAACCGCTCTTTCTTGCGCCGAGCGAGCAAGCAGCAGATCGGCCTCATCTCTACGCAGCAAGAATCCATCGCCGTGGAGGGCGAACCCAAAAGCCGTGAGTCCTTCATTGGAGCGTAGCCGCACACGAACAGCCGCCGCCACGTCTGCTCCTGCCGTCAGGTCGTCATTGACATGCGTGACAACTCTCGAAACAGGTGTGCTTGTGGTATCACTGACAAAAACAAGCCGCGGAGGCAAATTCTCTTTCGAAACGACAGTCATGCTCACTGCGACCGCGGCGGAGTCGGCAGCGTCTGACCATGGATGATTCTTTGCCGCCCAAACAACTCCCGCACCATCCTTGCGAGCACTGGCAATGACCGTTCGATTATGCCCTTGGGTAATCGAGTTCGTTGTGATGAGTCCCGCACGAATAGTCCTGCCCGCCGCCACACAAGACGCGGCCCGATGCCACCAGTAAGAGACGAGATCGAGAGCAGCAGGCAGCGGCGACCAAGCCGAGCGCAGTGACTCAACGTACCCGTCGCCTAAGGCGCCCCGCATCCGCTAGGACCCCAAGTACGGCGGATTCCCCACAATAAAATCCGCCTCGGGCCACTCCGCCGGCCGCGCATTCACATACTCATAGTACGGCAACTTCGCCGAAGGATCCGGCACCAACTCTCCCGTCACCGGATGCACAATCCGCGGCGTCGGATCCGGCCGGTCCTTCTCCGGCCGATGCACAATCTCATCATACGCGAGAATCGCATCCCGGCACTCAATCGTGCCGGTATCCTCAAGAATCGGATCCGGTGGCGTGCGCCCGCCGTGCGTCTCGCGCCAGAACTGGTGATACCCGATCCACAGCGTGAGCTCAGCAATCTCGCGCGCCCAAGGCTTAATCTCGATGCCGAAGAACTGCCGCGGATGCACCTCGTCGAGCACGAGTCCACCCTGGCCCCCACTCAAGCGCTGCAACTCGTTCAACACTTCGTGCTCGATGCGCTTCACCGCCGCCATCGTCACATACAAAAAGTTGCCGCTGCCACAGGCGGGGTCGAGAAAGCGCAGCGTCCGCATCCAGCCGCGAAACTCGAGCAGCGCCTTCACGGCGGCCTCAGTGTCCTTCTTCTTGCCGCTCTCCTCGAGTTGCACGACGCTGGCCTGCACCGCCACCCAGCGCTCGCGGATGGGCTCCACCACAGTTGGCTCAACGAGTCGCTCGATGTACTCGCGCGGCGTGTACTCGGCGCCCAGCCTGTGCCGCTCGGCTGGGTCGAGCGCGCGCACGAGCAGCGTGCCAAAAATGCTCGGCTCTACACGAGACCAATCATATGACGTAGCCTCGATCAGCAGCGCGACATCGGCAGGCTCAAGCGGCAGTGCCTCACGCGTCTTGAAAAAATGTCCATTGAACCGATGCAGCATCTCTGCGCCAAACATTCCGCCCTCGTCCATTGTCTTCCACAGTAGCTCGAGCGCGGCCTTGAGGCGTGTGGCATCGCCGGAACTGCGCGCGGCCTCAAGCGTCTTGCGGAACAACTGTTCAGGCAGAAGTCCAACATCTTCAGCAAAACAGGAGAACACGCAGCGCATCAGGAAGCGCGCGACGCGCTCCTGGTCTAATCCACGACCTTCCAGCGCCGCGGAAAGCGCGGCGAGCCGCGAAGCAATCTCCTTCGTCACCGCCTGAGCCCTCCCGCGCGGGTCGCGAGCCTCGGGCCGAGCGAAGATGTCCTGCAAGAGCGCGATGTCGTCTGCACGCTCGTGCAGGCTGCTGAGGGCGATGCGGCGCCCTGCGCCGAAGTCACCGTAGCTGCCCGACCACTTGTCCCAGACGATGAGCGTGCGCGGCACGTCCACCACCATCAAATACGGCGGCGGCGTACCGGGAACGTGCGAGACGTAGGTGCGCACCTGGCCGAATGCCTTGCGGAGCAGCGCATCGTTCTGCCGCCCCGGCTCGGACATTTTCGCTTCCATCGCAAAGTGCCCCGTGTGCCAAGCATCAATGAAGTTCGTGGCGAGTTCACCCTCGCGGTCCACCACGCGCACGGGGAGCTCGAACTGATAGTCTGAGGTCTGGGAAGGCTTGGGTACGCCGAGCGCCTCGCACAGTTCGATGAACCACGGCTGAAACGCTCCGCGCTCGGTGGCATCGATATTGGCAGCCCAGCGCTCCGCCATTTCGCGCAGACGTTGGGATGCTTCAGCAGGGGTCAACGCGGGTCCAATGGCTGGCATCGGCAAAAAATAGCACGGGGGACAGACACTTGGCCTGTCCCCCGCGCGCCTTTCATCATCCGTCTTCCGTCATCCGTCCTACACGAGCATCCCCGCAATACACGCCGAGATGAACGCCGCCAAGTTTCCGCCAATCATCGCGCGCACGCCCAGCTGCGCAATTTCACCACGCCGCTCTGGCGCCAATCCACCGATGCCGCCGATCTGAATGGCAATCGAGCTGAAGTTCGCGAAGCCTAACAGCGCGTACGTGAGGATGATCGCCGAACGCGGCTCCAGCACCTGGCCCGCACCCAAGTCCGCGCCGAACTGCGCGTAAGCCACGAATTCGTTCAGCGTGGCCTTCAATCCAATCAGCGAACCCACATATGAGGTGTCCTGCCACGGCACACCCATCACCCAGGCGAGGGGACGTAGCAACGTGCCGAGGATGCTCTGCAGTGAGAGGCCTTCCACGCCAATCACGCCGCCGCCCCAGCCGAGCATCGCGTTGATGAGCGCGACGAGCGCGACAAATGCCATCAGCATCGCGGCGACGTTGATGGCGAGTTGCACACCCTGTGCGGCGCCATTGGCGGCGGCTTCAATCATGCCGCTCTCGCCGCTGTGCCCGCCGATCTGGAAGAGGCGCTTGCGTGCCGGCACCGGCTCGGCGGCCTTCATGGCCGCTTCTGCTTCGCGCAGGCCAGTGGCCTTTGCGCGAGCCTCGGGAGTCTCCGGCAGGATGATCTTCGAGAGTGCGAGGCCAGCTGGCGCATTCATCACGCTAGCGGCGAGCAAGTGCGCGGCGATGCCTGGGAACATGCCGGACAGCATGCCGACGTAGGCGGCGAGCACACCGCCGGCGACCGTCGCGAAACCGCCGACCATCACCGTGTTCAACTCGGAGCGCGACATTGAGCCGACGAAGGGCTTGATGAGCAAGGGCGCTTCGGTCTGGCCAAGGAAGATGTTGCCGGACGCACTTAACGTCTCGGGACCGGAGGTCTTGAGCGTCTTCTGCATCACGTAGGCCAGCGACTTCACAATCATCTGCATGAAGCCGAGGTAGTACAGCACCGACATCAACGCCGAGAAGAAGATGATGGTGGGCAGCACGTTGAAGGCGAAGTACGCGCCGGTGTTGGCCACCATCGAGACGCCTTCGATTGGCACGCCGTCAGCGCTCGTCACCGGTACGGAGGACTGCACCAAGTTGCCGAAGACGAAACGCGCGCCCTGCTCCTGAAAGCCGAGCAGCGAGGTGATGAGATTGCCAATTTTCTGGAAGACGGTGCGCCCAATCTCCGTCTTTAACACCACGATGCCGAACACTGCTTGCAGTCCGAATCCCGTGAACACCAAGCGCCAGTCAATCTTCTTGCGGTCGTACGAGATCAGCACCGCGATGCCGATGAGGACGGCGATGCCCACGAGTCCCATCGCGCGCTCGGCCAGTGGAATGTCGAGGCCATTGCGGGCCGCCGCGAGGCGCTCGGCGGCCGTTTGAGCCTGCAGGAACAACGCTGCGGGGACGAGCGACATCAGCTCTCCAAAGTTTCTTTGCGGGGGGCGCCGAGCACGCGATTCACTCCGACCATGCCAGCGGATAACGCAACAAAAGCTACGCCCAAGAGGGCCGCATTGCGAAGGGCAATGCTGTAGCCGAGGGTGGTGACATCAATGAATGGATACGGGTAGACGCCAATGATGGCGCCGCGGATGAGGATGTAGACCGCGTAGGCCAAGATGTAGCTGCTCCACATCGGTGTGTGGCCCAGTGCAACCGCGCCGCGCGGTACCAGACGCGTCCACGCGAGCACGAAGAGGATGGGCATCACCGTGTGGAGCATGGTGTCCACCACGAGATCAATCCCCGTGGGATTCCACTGTGCCGCGAGCAAGAGATGGTAGACCACTCCGACCACGATGATGGAGGTCGCGGCTGTGGTGGTCACGCCCGGCCGCCGCAGGAACCGCTGAAGGCTGCTGTTGCCACCCAAGGCGTGCGCCGTGAGGATGGCGGCACAGAGGATGTTGGTGAGCAGGGTGAAGTACCCGAAGTACGACACGATGCCGTGCCAAGCCGAGCCGCCGTTCAGAAGGCTGGTCCGGATGGAGAGGATGAACTGCGTGCCGACCGTGAGCCATCCGGCGGCGGAGAGAGCGGCGAGAAGCGGGACTGGCATCTATATGAATGTGCTAGGGCTACTAGGTGGTGACCGCGTACCAACTCATGATCTCTCGGGCGGCGTCCTCCAGCCGCGACAGATCGCGGGAGACCGAGAGTTGGTGCACGGGCACCATACTCACGACTGGCGACACTCTCTGGAGTATGGTGGCGACTGCGCCGCGGCCGAGCATCGCGCCGGCGCGAACGTGCGCAACGATGGCCGGTGCTGCGAGCACGGGTGCGAAGGGCGTGCGCACCACGGCGGCTTTACGCGCGAGGTTCTCGTTGGGCGCGAGCAAATAGATGCCAGCAAGCGGGCGAGGCGACATGCTCGGATGGTGATTAGGCGCCGGCGCGAGGATGGTCTTGCCTTCGTGCGTGTCTAGTCCGCTGCGGGGCAAGTCTAGGGCAGCCCGTACGTCTTCACGAATGCGGACGTTGGGTAACCCCGGCCAAGCGCAGGGTGGCGTGCCCGATTCCACGGGAAGCGTATCGTCAGCGACTGGCGTGGCGCCGGCATTAGTGAGTGCAATCGCGAGCGCAGATTTTCCTACGGAGTTGGGTCCGAGGAGCGCGATGACGCCCTCGGGTGTATCGACGGCGGACGCGTGCAGCGGTAGCCAGCCGGCTTCGAACATCGCGACGGCGAGGACGCGGCCCAATAGATGATTCCGGACGAAGTCGTCCCACGCGTCTGGGCGCGTGGTAGCGACGATGTTGCCGTTGGGCGCGATATCGAAGTCGCCGGTGTCGTCCACGCAGACACGCAGGCCACGGCGGTGCGCGAAGAGTCTCGCGTAGACGTCGCCGTGGATGAGTTCCGACCCGCGCTCTTCGGGATCCCGCATTGCCGGAAGCTCGGCGTCAATGCGGAAGCGCCAACGTGCCGGTCCGCGGCTGGCGAGCGGTAGCTCTGGAAACTCGATGGCAGATTCGAGCCGTGTGCCGTAGGCCGAGTAGAGCGGCATCGTGGTGGAGCGGGGGAATTATGGGCGCAACGCGACTGGGGAAGTATGCTGTCGCGGCGGGGAAAGAAAAACGAGCCCGGAGCGAGAGGCTCGGGGCTCGTGGTGGCGCAAACTGAGGTTTACGCGATGTGCCGCTGGTTCAGGAGGAGCGCGGCCCGGAAGGGCAGCCAATTTCCCAAGTCCATTTCCCGATGGTGGTGGAGCAACCTGGGGATCCGATGCCGAAAATGACGGCGCCATCGGTGGAGCTATTGAGACCGAGGAGTGTGAGCTCGCGGAAGGTACCGAACTTCTGGAGCTGGGGCTTCTGATACATCAACATCCTCTGGAATTCTGAGTAGGGGGCCAGTCAGGACACGACTAGTGCAATACTGATGCCGACTCAAGCACGGATGAGAAATTATAGCGGTGATATTTAAAGCTTTGCTGTACAATAGTTTAAGCGACAGTGACGGCTCCAGGATCCCCCGCGTGACCCACATCACGCACGGGACTGTTGCTTTCTCGCAACAACTATGTGCACACGCATCAACAAGTCGAGGCCCGTTGGCGCCCAGGAATGGGTTGCCGATTGCCCAAGCCCGTGGTGTGCTGGCCGATACGGCTCGGCTAGGTTCCAGCACGGAGATTGCATACTGGACAGCAAGACGGTTCTCTCCCGCAATCCATCACAGAAAAATCTAAGTGAAAAGTCGACTGCTCGGCCTCGCGTTGCTTGCCGGGCTCGCCGCCTGTACGGAAGCGCCAACGGAGCCGCAAATTGATTGTACGGCTCTCGCACTGGGCACCCCTCTCCAGCACACGGTCACGAACGCTGCGGCGCTACGTCCGGCGTTAGAGGATGCGCGCGACCGTGTGCTCCCGACGCTGGCCGCGCCGCCCGCAGTGGACGTCCAACTCGCGGCGCTTGAGTCGGCGGTAGCCGTGGCAGATCGCGCCGCTGCGTGCACGGCATTCAATGCGACTGTGCAGGCCTTCAACACTTTGGCTGGCGGCGCGAGCGCGGATAAGGCGCCCGAAGTAGAAGTGCTCCGTCTCACGTTGCAGTTCGCTCGGACCTGGATTGTGAACGGCTGAAGTTCGCGATCCGTGGCGCCGTGTTTCCCAAGAGATGTCGCTCAACTCCCTTTTCGCAGGAAGCTTTCAGTTGTCTACTCGACTTCGCACAACCTTTCGTGGCACGGCGCTTGGAATTGCCGCGGTGCTCGGTGTTTCCCTGAGCGCCTCCTCCTCGTTTGCGATGGCAGGAGCCGGTGCAGCGTTCTCCGGCGCCTTGATCGTGGCGGATACTCTGCGTGCGTGTTTCGTGCCGACGACGGGCACGGTGTATCGAGTCGGCGCGGCGGGGCTGCCGACGACTTGTGTGGCGACGACGCACGTGCTGTTTACGTGGACGTCTGAGGGTCCGGTGGGGCCGCAGGGTCCGGCTGGTGCGCAGGGTGCAACGGGTCCGCAGGGTGTGGCTGGTGCAGCGGGTGTGGCTGGCGCGGCGGGCGCGATTGGACCTCAGGGACCTCAGGGACCGCAGGGACCGCAGGGTGTTCCAGGCGTTCCGGGTGCGCAGGGATTGCAGGGTGAAGTTGGTCCTGCTGGCCCTGCCGGGCCGCAGGGTTTAACCGGACCCACGGGCACGGCCGGCGCGACTGGTGCCGCTGGCCCGCAGGGACCGCAGGGTCTCCAGGGTCTTCAAGGGGATGTTGGTCCAGCTGGAGCTGCCGGCGCGGTTGGTCCTGCCGGGCCGCAGGGTCTGACTGGGCCGGCTGGCGCTATTGGTCCCCAGGGTCTTCAGGGTCTTCAAGGCGACGCTGGTCCCGCTGGCGCTGCCGGTGCGACTGGCCCGCAGGGCGCTCAGGGTCTTCAAGGCCTGACCGGTGCTACCGGCCCTCAGGGCCCACAAGGTGCCCAAGGAGATGCTGGTCCTGCTGGTGCCGTAGGTGCCACAGGGCCGGCAGGTCCTGTGGGTCCGCAAGGACTACAGGGCCTACAGGGGGTTCAAGGCGATTCCGGAGCCGCGGGCGCGACGGGCCCAGCCGGCCCGCAGGGCGCTCAGGGTCTTCAAGGCCTGACCGGTGCCACCGGCCCTCAGGGCCCACAAGGAATCCAAGGAGACGCTGGTCCTGCAGGTGCAGCGGGTGCCACCGGCCCTGCAGGTCCTCAGGGACCGCAGGGCCTTCAGGGCCTTCAAGGTGTTCAAGGTGATTCCGGAGCCACGGGCGAAACCGGCCCTGCTGGCCCGCAGGGAATTCAAGGGATTCAGGGAATTCAGGGACTCCAGGGAGACGTCGGCCCACAAGGGCCCGCCGGCACAAACGCCTCAGGTACGGCGCTGAACACCGCGGATGCAATCGTGCAGCGTGATGCGGATGGTGCGTTCGCGGCCGGTCGTATTTCAGCGCTCGGCCTCACCATCGGCACGAACCCGATTTTGGCCACGGGCGGCGCGATCAACTCAGGCGATTTGGCGCCGGCTGGTACGGGCTCGCGCTTCCTGTGGTATCCGCGCAAGGCCTCGATTCGCGCTGGACGCCTCGATAACGCTGGAACTCTAAGCGAGTGGAACGATGCCAACATCGGCCTCTACTCCACCGCGTTCGGCAACAACACGCTAGCCAGTGGCGAGGCGAGCCTCGCGATTGGCAGTCTCGCTCGCGCCACGGCCGCGTCGGCAGTTTCGCTCGGCTTCTCAACGCAGGCCACCGGAGAAAACTCGATTGCGATGGGAAGCACTACGGTCGCGAGCGGACTGGCTGCCTTCTCCGTGGGATACCTCACCACCGCATCTAACACCGGCAGCATCGCCCTCGGCAACTCCTCCCAGTCATCCGGTGTCGGATCCGTCGCAATCGGGCTCGGTCCTCAGGCATCTGCTCTTGGCGCGGTGGCCATCGGCGTGGATGTAATCGCGAGCGGCATTCAATCCGTCGCCCTCGGATCAGCGGCTTCAACAAACGGACGAGAGGGTGCACTGGTCTTCGGCGACAACTCGACCACCACCAACGTGACGGCCGCTGCAGACAATCAGTTCGTCGTGCGCGCAGCTGGTGGCTATACGCTCTATTCCAACAGCGCCATGACGAGCGGTGTCGAACTCACGCCAGGCAGCGGCTCATGGACCTCCCTCTCCGACCGCAATCGCAAGCAGAGCTTCACTGCACTCGACGGCGAGCAGGTGCTCTCAAGCATCCGCACGATGCCAATCGAGGAGTGGAGCTACACCACGGAAAACGCGAGCGTGCGTCACGTCGGACCTACCGCGCAGGACTTTCGCGCGGCGTTCGGACTCGGCACCAGCGATCGCACCATCACGCTCGTGGACATTGACGGCATCAATCTCTTTGCCGTCCAGCAACTCATTCTGCGTTCTGATGCCTTGAAGGCCGAGAACGCTACACTGCGCTCGGAAGTGAACGACCTGAAGGCACGTCTTGAGCGACTCGAACGTCTTGTAGACCGTCCGTAAAGTTCGCGCCGCTATCGCCCCGCAATCGTACGCGTGAGAAAAGCCCACCAGTCTCCACGAACTCCGACGTGGCGCCTGACGCGCGACATGCTCGCCGGCTCAGCCGTCTCACTGAACGCACGCTCCCAACGTCGTTCGGGATCGAACCGACTCACCGTGCGGTGTCCGCTCCATCGCGGGCGCAGGGCCATGCGCCACAACAGCCTTGCCAGACGATCCGACGGTGACGGCGGACGCTCGAGCGGATCGGAGACGGCCGTGAAGTGGCGGTCCAAGATGCGACGCACAAACTCAGGCGATGGTGCCGCGAGCGCTGCCAACACCGCGCGGGGGACGTCGACACCACTGAGTGTACGAGCCATCCGCAGCGTCCAGTAGCAGGAGGTGCTGGCCCGCGCGTCGCGGCCAATCGCAACGAAGGCCTGCCAATCCCAGCTCTCGTGCTGCGTGAGCAGGGCAAACGAGCGAAACGTTCGCCAGGGACCGAAGCGCATCTCGTGTTGCCATGCGAAATGCACGGCGGTGTGCACGGCCAGCCTTGCGAGATCCGGGACCTTTGCGCCGGCAAACTGCGGCGGTGCCAGGTTCGCGTGTTGCCAGAGATCAGACGCCACCAATGCAAACGAACTATCCGCTGGCAGTAGACGCGTGTGCAGTTCGAGCCGCAGGCCCTCGAGCGTGGGATCCACAAACGGCGGCAGATGTTGATGCCCCACTAACAGCTCGCGCAGACGCGGCTCCGGCATTTCCATCCAATCCAAACCCAGCACGCAGGCCTTGGCTCGCTCCGCGTCCGCTTCGGCAATCAACAAATCAACGTCCGTCATCGGTCGCAGACGAAACGTGGGGTCGCAAAGCGCGCCTACGGCGGCTCCCTTGAGGAGCAGCACGTCAATGCCGGCAGCCCGAAGCGCAGCCACGGTTTCCTGCGCGCGCTGCGCGAGGCGCTGCATGCGAAAATCCGCGAGCATCGTGCGTGCCTGCAGGAAAATCACGAACTCCGCGGGCAGTTGTGCGGCAACTGGCCGCAGCATACGCCAGAGCACGGCCGTCGCACCTTCCGATTCTGCCAAGCGCGCGACTCGCTGCCAATCCTGAATCTGCGCGGCGATGCCGAGCAGCTCCTGCGCTTCGCAGCGAGGATCGGCGGCGCGGAAAACGAAGCGTAGCTCGGGCGACGGCGAAAGCGTGCTCATCAGTACTGAGAGAGCGAGCCGTTGCCGCGCGCACGACGCAGGGCGAATGCGAAGGCAATCACACCCGCAGTCACGAGCAACAGAGCGTTACTCGCCAAGCGCAGAACATCTGGCCAGGTGGTCGCGAGACCTTCGCCACCAAGCAACACGGCGCGCGTGGCGCGCAGTCCGTGCGTCAGCGGTACGAACTCCGTCAGTGGATGCAGCCAGCCAGGTACGACGGTCGTGGAGTAGTACGCACCGCCCAGCAATCCCGAGAGTGCAATGGTAATGCTGACGAGCGGACCGGCGGTGCGGAACGCGAGGACCAGCGCCCCCGCTACCAATCCGACACCAGCATACGCAACTACTACCAGCGCCACGATTGGTAGGACGCTCACCAGTGCCAACCAATGGATGTCGGCGCCGAACGCGGCTGCTCCTACCAACAAGGCGAGGGCACGCAATGCCGACATCGCCAAGTCGTGGAGCGAGAGTCCAAACAGGATAGACACGATAGAAGCGCGGGTGCCAAGCAAGGCCTCGAAGGTACCGGAGCCGAGGTTGGATGCAATCGCGCTCGACACGGCGGTGGTCGCCGCAGCGACGATGTAGGTACTCGCGATGCCGACCACGATGAACGCGAAGTACGCACCACCCTCTCGTTGGATGCTCGAGGCAGCCAATTCCTGCATGGCTTGCGAGACGAAATACACCGGCACGATGGTAGCGAGTACTCCCACGAACTGCAGCAACGTGGCCACGCGATAACTCGTGGCACTCAACCAGCCAACACGTGCGAGGGCGAGCGCTTTACGCATGCGGAGCCCCTGCATCGGCGATGGCCCGCTCAATGAGTTCGGCCAGCGATGCGGCGTGCGGGGCTTCCTGCATGACGCTCACTCCGCCGGCTTCTAAGAGTGCTCGAGCGTGATCTCTCTCCGCGGAGTTCACAATCAAGGCATGCTGGGGCCCGCCGAATCGCGCGCGCAGCTTGGTGGTCTCATCAACGGCGAGGAGTTGACCGCGATGCAGCACGGCCACGCGATCGCACAGCTCCCAGGCATCACCGGCATCGTGCGTGGCGAGCAGTACTGTGCAGCCTTCCGCGCGGACTACTGAATCACGGAGGAAGCGACGGAAGTCGCGCGCCGAGATGGGGTCGAGACTACGCGTGGGTTCGTCGAGTAACAACACGCGTGGACGTCCTAGGAGCGCGCGCGCAATAAGCAGTCGCTGGCGCATGCCCGACGAAAAAGTGCCAACCATTGCAGGCGGGGTATCGCTGAGCCCAGTGGCCGCGAGCACGCGCGTGATCTCCGCATCCACCTGATGCGCCGCCAAACCTTGGAGCACGGCGTACAGCCGCAGGTTCTCGTACGCGGACAATCGCCAGTAGAGCGAGCGCTCATTCGCCAGCACCGGCGCAATCAAGGCTCGCGCACTTGCCGCGTCGTCGCTCACCGAGAAGCCACCGATGTGCGCCTCACCTTCGTCCGAAGCCAACAAGGTTGCGAGAATCTTGAACAGTGTGGTTTTGCCGGCGCCATTGGGGCCGAGCAAGCCGAAGATCTCGCCTTCCTTCACGGAGAAGCTGACCGCATCGAGTACACGGCGTGGCTCCGCTCGCGCTCGCACGAGCGCGGCCCAGCCTGGCGTCACGGCAAAAGATTTGCCGATGCCGTCCACTTGGACAATCACCGCGGCGGACCCCCGTACCAATCGAGGACCGTCTGTGCGACTTGGGGAAGTCGCGCGAGGTCGCGCACGATGGACAGTTGATTCACCGGCACGAGGTGCACCATCTGCGCGGCGCGTGCGAGCATCGCGGGAGCGGCGGCAGGGCCGAACATTGCGCCGGACTTCACGTGCGCGGTGATGGCGGCCGCGCCAAGCACGGGTGCGAATGGCGTGCGCACGGCGGCCTCTGCACGCAATTCATCTTCGGCGGGCGCAAGTAAAAACAAAGCAGCCAGCGGCTCAGGCTTATGGGAGCGGCGCTCGGCGCCCAGCGACACCAAAAAGCGTCGGGCGTCGACGTCGAGCGGATTACCGTTCTGTAGGTGGAGGGCCTCGCGCACATCGTCTCGTACACGCAAGGCCTGAATGCCTGGCCAAGCGCGGGGGGGCGTGCTGGCTTGGCAGGGCAGCGTGTCATCCGTGACAAGCTGTGCGCCTGCCTCGACCATCGCCGCGGCCAAGGAGGACTTTCCCATCCCCTTGGGTCCAAGAAACGCTACCACGCCCTCGCGTGTGAGCACGGCGCTCGCGTGCAAGGGCAACCAGCCATCTGTGTGCAGAGCCGTGGCAAGGACGCGGCCAAGGATGTGCGCCCTGATGAAGGCTTCCGATGCCGTGGCGAGTGGAGCCACGAGGATTCTGCCGTCGGCCAGCAGGTCGAAGCTGCCGGTGTCATCCACCACGATGCGACGGCCGTCACGATGCGCGTAGAGCGTTGCGGCCACGGCATCGTAGATTGTCTCGCGGCCAAGTTCGCACGGCTCGTGCATCGGCGCGAGCGCCTCGACGTGCGACACTCGCCAGCGTACATCGCCCTCGCCACCCAGCGCGAGGTCGGGGAAGGCGATGTCGGATTCCATCAGACTGCCGAAGGCGAGATAACGCGAGGTCACGGATGATGTGAGCGAAGCCAGAGTTCAGTGGCGAACGTGAAGAACAACCGTGCGGCGAGCTCGCCGTCGTCATGCTCGAGGAGGTGCTGCCACGCACGCTCGAGTTCGTGTGGGTCCACGATCCCGAGTTCGCCGAGGCGGAGCGTACTGAACTGTGTGCGGGCCACGGGCCAAGCGTCCGCGCGAAGCCTGCGTAGAAAATAGCCGTTTGTTGTGCCAGTGCGATGTGGGCGCGGCGCGAGGACGCTGTCGGGCAGGCGTCCGCGCATGGCGCGACGGAGCAAGTTCTTGGTCTCAGCGCCATCCACCCGGTCGCTCCACGGACGCTGGAGCGCAAACCGCACCAGACGTTGATCGAGCAAGGGCGAGCGAAGTTCTAGCCCGGCATCCGCCACGAATCCGCTGAGTAGCGCGAACACGCGGGGAAAGTACGCGAACTCGATGTAGGCCTGCGCTTCAGCCATCACGAAAGAACTCGTGCGGCGCAGCGGCCGTGCCGCGCGCTCACGTTCAAGGAGCTGATGTTCGCGGAGAAAGCTGTGCCGAAACCATCGCGGCGGCAGGCGCTCGAGATAGTCTTGAGTGAACAAGCGGTTCTGCTGGCGCGCTCGCCGTGCTCGCCACCACGCGGGTAGCAGCGGCTCAACGCCCCAAGTCTTCAAACGCGCCCAGTCGTGAGTGCGGTCTGGTCGCCGCACTTGATGTACGGCCTCGAGCCATTGGCCGCCGCGTAGCAAATCCGCGAGGAAGATGTCGCCACACTGAAACAGCTGGTCGCCACCGACTCCGTCGAGCAGAACCGTGGCTCCCGAGGCGCGTGCACGCGTAGCGATGGCTCGGTTCCAGTGCTCATACACGTGTGCAAATGGTAGCGGCCGCACTACGGCTTCAGCGTTCCAATCACTGGCGAGCGGGATGTCGTCAACGTCAAGAAAGTCTGGCGAAGTCTTCCAGAATGCCGTGACCTCGCGAATGAATTCGTCTTCGCGGCCCGGATCGCCCTCAGGGTAGCTGACGCTTACCCCGTGTACGTCCGCGCCGAGCGCTTTGGCGGTTCCGTACACGGCGGTAGAGTCCCATCCGCCGCTCAACGAAACTGCCGTGCGCCCGTTCGGTGCGAGGCGTTCGCGGACAGCTGCATCGAGGAGGACGCGCAGCTCTGCGGCGGCCTCGTCGAGTGGCTGGCGGCGCGTTTCGATGTGCTCGGGTGTCTTCCAGTGCGGCGTGATGCTCGCTGCGCTGCCGGGCCGCCAGCGCAACACGGAGCCGGCCGGGAGCTCGTGAATACCCTGGTATCCCGTGGCGCTACCGTGGGCCCAGAGTCCGGCCGCCACTGAGGCAACCCGGGCGAGGTCAATGCGTCGGTCGACCGCTGGGTCAGCGAGTAGTGCCCTGACGTCGCTTGCCAGTAGTAGACCGTCTGGCGCGGAGGCGTAAAAGAGCGGACGCTTGCCGGAGAAGTCACGTGCGGCGATGATCTCGCCGCTGTCTTGCTTCCACGCGACAAACGCAAAATCACCCTCGAGCCAGTCGAGGGCACGTTGTGAGTCCTTCGCGATGGCTTGAGCGATGAGCTCGGCAGAACTTCCTGCCGTGCCGCCGATGCGCGACCGCAAGTCAGTCTGGTAGTACAGCGTCGCGTCTGCGACCACGCACCAGCCCAAGGCCTCCGCGTCTGCTGGAGCGTCGGGCCGAGTATCTCTGCCTGCACGGACGAAAATGCGGGTCATGAGGAGAGCTGCCGCGTGATCATCGCAGACCGAGGACGCTAATGTCGTCCACTTCGGTGAACTCGCTGACGTGCTTGGGGTCGTCGCCGAGGACTTGTCCGTTCCAGCGCACCCAAGCGTGGGCTTTTAGCGAGTTACCCTCGCGCCGGACCCCGACGCGAATTTCACTGTCGTGAATGCCCGCTTTGGAGAGGAGTTCCTGCAGTGCGAGCGCCTGTACGAGGCAAAACGGACGAAACAGTCCGTGGGTCGAGGTCCATTGCACCGCGTCCCCCAAGGCCGCGGCGCGCAGTTGCGCTTCAGGTGCAGCGCGGGGTGGCTCTTGAATCTCGCTGTCTGCGACTCGGGCCGTTCCAACTCGGCGTGTGGTGAGTGCGCCGATGGGCGCAGTGGCCAGAAGCCGACGGGCGCGCAGGAGCGCGAACTGTGCAGCGAGGCGGTCCGCGATCTTAGATCGCAGACGGGCCATCAGACGCCCCGCCGCTTGGCGGCGTGACGAGTCCCTCCTGAAGGAGTTGCGCGAGCAGTTCCTCGACGTCTGTCCTCAGCTCAGTCGCGGGCACCTCAGGGTACGCCGCAGCGAGCGTGCCGCAAAGCTGGTCGAGCGAGTCGCTCTTGGGGGGTAGCAACTCCCAGACGCGCGCGCCGACTTCGTTGAGGCCGAAGTAGATCTCCGTGGCGGGCGCGAAGAGCACGGCGCCGTCATCAATGCGCTGGAAGACCACCGTGGCGGAGGGAAGGGGGAGCATACGGGGAGGCTAGTGCCGATTTGGAGGCATCGCCAGTGGGCGGCTCCTGCGATTTCAGGATGACACAGAGGTCTGTTGGCCGGTATGTTTCCTGCACTGGAGCCGGTACCTCTCGATCCGTCCTCATCTCGCCATCGTGTCGCCATCCGAGCATCCGCAGGTTTTGAACGTTCTTGCGCGCGGCCTTAGGCTCGCCACTCTCACGCTTTTGCCCTGGTTCGCGCCACTCGCGCTGCCAGCGCAGAGTCTTGCCGTGGGACGATTCGAGGGGCAGGTGCGCGCGCTCGATGGCCGACCGTTAGGTGAGGCCGAAGTGCGCGTGGTGTCCCGTCAGGGTGGAGCGACACAGTGGACCCTGACGTCGCACGACGGGCGCTTTCGTTTTGACGCTTTGCCCAGTGGCCGCTACGACGTGACCGTCGAGGAAGTGGGTTTCCGTCCGGTGGTGCACTTGGACGTGCGCGTCGTCGCGGGCGCGGCCGTCCGCCTGGCGGCAACGCTGCGTCCGGCCACTCCGCCGGTGAGTACCGTAGACACCGTCGTAGCACGCGGCGCCATCATCGCTCCCGGGCAGTGGTTGCTTGATCGTGGCTACGCCGACCTTCCTGGAGCCCGTCGCATCGGTGGTGACGTTGCGGCGTTCTCGGTGGGCGCGGATGCGTACGGCGTGGAAGGTTTGCCGTGGCGGATGACTTCGATGCTCGTTGATGGCGCCCGTTCGTCTGGCGCGGCGGCTCAGGCCGGCAGCGGTGCCGATGCTGCTGGGCTCGCGCTGCCCCTGCGCGCGGTCTCGTCCGCTTCGGTCGGTGGGATGGGCTATGACGTTGAGCTCGGCGGTACAGGCGTCGGTGTGCGCGCCTCGACGCGTCAAGGAGGCAGCCGCGTGGGCAGTGTCGTCGGCGCGGAAGGCGGCACCGCCGCGCTCGGCGGCAGCTACCTGCTCTCTGGCCCGCTGCAAGGCGACACCGCGCAGGGCATCGTCGGGTTCGACTATCAGCGCAACGAGCGCGACTTCTGGAGCGAATCGATAAACGTGGATTCTCGCGCCGACGAGCGTGCCTCGGCGTTTGGACGCATTGATTGGCGCGGCAGCGAGCGCTTGGCGATTGGCCTGCAGGCGAGCGGCGGACGCTTTACCTCAACCGGGTACGGCGAGCGCGCAGGTTTTCCCTCCTACTACGGATCGGACTACAGCGGCATCGCGGGGCAGGGCAGCGTGAACGTGTTGGCGCGCCTCTCGAACCGCGTGGCCGCCGAGTGGCGCTTTGGGATGGACGTGAACCGGACCGAGGGCAGCGCGGGCGGCTTTGCACGCGAGTACGCAACCACGGACATCGCCCGCTTTGGTGGCGCGCTGGGCACGCCACACCGCGAGTTGCGCGCCACGCCGAGACTGACGGCGCTGCTGCACATGGATGCCGGCCGCCACCGGCTGAAGATGGGCGTGCTTGCCTCCTCGCAGCGGGCTGAATCCGAGTACGTGCGCGACAGTGACGGGCAGTATGTGTTTGGCACAGCGCCGAGCTTGCTGCCCGTGGCCAACGCCGCGTGGCGCGGCGTCGAGAGCGCCGATGCAGGGGCCGTGCTGCGACTGCGCGAGACGGCGTTCATCCTGCAGGACGATTGGCAACTCGCGTCGGGCCTAGAGCTGACGATGGGCCTGCGGATGGAAAGCTTTGGCGTGCCAGTGTCGCGCATCGAGGAGAACGCAGAGTGGTTGGCCCTCAGCGGGCTCGACAACACCGATGTGTCGCCGCGGACCTCTGCGGTGTCGCCGCGCTTGGGCTTCCGCTGGGAGCTCGGCGAGAAGGCCGCGTGGGTCCTTGAGGGCGGCGCTGGCACCTTCCGCGATCTGCCCGACGTGCGCGATATGGCCGAGGCACTCGCGCTGGACCGTGCGGCCCGCGTGCGGTACGGCGTGGGCACGCTGCCGACGGATGCCGTGCCCAGCCTGAGCCAGGCCCCAGTGGTGGGCCAGACGCTCACGATGCTGTCGCCGCAGTTCGGTGGCACGCGCACCGAGCGCCTCTCGCTCGGTCTCACGCGCGCGCTCGGATACTGGAGGGCGTCGGTATCTGGTGTGTATCGCGTGACCGATGGATTGAGCCGCCGCCGCGACCTGAACCTGCCGGCCTTCGCGGCGGGTGAAGATCAAGATGGTCGGCCGCTGTTTGGCAGTCTGCAGCAGGTCGGTACGGCGCTCGTCGTCACGCCGCAGTCCAACCGACGCTTCGCCGACTTCGATGCCGTGAACCTGCTCGAGAACGATGGCCGCAGCGAGTACTGGGGCCTCACGGTGGGCGTGGAGCGCGTGCGCGAGACGGGCCTGAGCTTGTCGGCATTCTACACACACAGCCAAACGAACGACAATCTCCCGCAGCTTGGGCGCGTGCAGTCGTCGTTCCCTGATGGTTTGGCCGGCCGCGATTGGGCGGATGGCCGCAGTGATCTTGATGTACCCCACCGTGCCATGGTCGCGCTGGAGTGGCGTCTGAGTGATTGGTTCAGCATTGGCGGTCTGTATCGCCTGCGCTCGGGGCTTCCATTCACGCCTGGCTTCCGCGGCGGTGTTGATGCCAACGGCGACGGCGATTGGACCAACGACGCGGCGTTCGTGGATGCGGCATTGCCGGGGATGGACGCCCAACTGGCCAAGTATTCTTGCTTGAAGTCCGGTGTGTTTGCCGCGCGCAATGCCTGCCGCGGCGAGCTTGCGCAGAGCGTGGATGTTCGCGCCGCGTTCCGCGTGGCGAACATCGGTGGGAGGCGCGTGGATCTGGTGCTGGACGCCGTGGACCTGCTCGCCGTCAACACCGCACCGGTAGATGCGGCGCTGTTGTTGGTTGATGCGACGGGCTCTGTGACGGTGAACCCCGGTACCGGCGTGACTACGCTTCCCTACGTGGTGAATCCTGGGTTCGGTGAGAAGGTGGATGGCCGCGCACCTGGCGTGCTATGGCGCGTGGGCCTGCGGGTGACGCGATGACGATGATTCGCAATGCGCGGATCCTCGCGGCGTCGCTGCTCGTCGCTGCGGGTGCCTGTGGCGGCGAGGGCGGCCGCAGCTTGGGCATCAGCGCGACGGGCACGGTGTTCGGTACGGTGACCTTCGACGCTGACGGTTCGAGCGATGTGGGGCTGGCGGATTCGCCGATGGAAGGAGTGCGCGTGCGTCTGCTGACGCCGGTTTCGCGAGATACCGTCTTACGCGCCACGACGTCGGCGACGGGCCGCTTCCGCTTCTCGTCGGTGCCAGTGGGCAGCTATAAGCTGGTCGTTGATGCGGCGAGCCTCGGCGATTCCATTGACGCTGCCGGTTTTCCTGAGCGCAACGTGACGCTGTTGCCATCCGACTCGGTGCAATCCGATGCGCTGCTGTCGTTCCCGGTGCTGACCACGACCCAAGCGCGCCTGGCGACACTCGGTGCGCGCGTGTTCGTGCGCGGGGTCGCCTTGCACTCGCTGGCGACCTACAGCGACACGCTCCTCCATATGGTGGACACTGCGGCGGCGCTTCGCGCCGTACGCGTGCGTCCCTCGACCGTCGCGAATGGCGACCACGTGCGTCTGAGGGGTCGCATCGCCGTACGAGACGGCCAACGCGTCCTCGACGACGTCACGGTCTTCGCCCTCGGCACCGCGCTCAATGTGCCCGCAGCCCCCGTCCTCAGCAGCGCCGCCGCCGCCACTGCGGCAGGAGGCGCGCGCGATGCCGCTCTGGTGCGTCTCGTCAATGTCGCGGTGGTGGACACGCAGACAGTGCTCGGCAGCCTTCGCGTAACCGTCACTGACGGCAGTGGCAATCTCGTGATGCTGTTGGATAGGCGGGCCGACCCCGGGTTCCGTCCGCCGTTCGTTGTGGGCGTGTGGGATACGGGGCGCCGCTACGATGCCATCGGCGTGCTCGTGCCACTTTCGATTGGTGTATGGGCGCTCCGACCGCGCTCCACCCTCGACATCGTTGCGCGCTAGTCGCTGATGGCTGAGGCAACGAAAGCTCGTCCGCGGCACTACTTCACCGTGGATGTTGAAGAGTTTTTCCAAGTGGTGGCGCTCGCGCCCTACGCGCCGATGAGCCGCTGGAACGACTTCGAGTCGCGAGTGGAGAACAGTGTGGATCAACTGCTCGAGTTGATGGCGCGCTTCTCCTATGCGGGCACCTTCTTTACGGTGGGATGGGTCGCCGAGCGTCACCCCGCGATGCTGCGCCGCATTGCCGATGCGGGCCATGAGGTCGCATCGCATACGTACGACCATGTGCGCATCACGCATCAGACCCCAGACGCCTTTCGGTTGTCAGTGCGGCGCACCAAGCAGATTATCGAAGACATAACCGGCCAACGCGTGAGCGGCTTTCGCGCGCCGTCATTCTCGATTGTACCGGGCACAGAGTGGGCCCTCGACATCCTCTTAGAAGAGGGCCACAGCTATGACTCCTCTCTGTTTCCCGTGCGCCGTAACGGCTATGGATACCCAGGCGGTAAGCGGGACCCCTACGTGATTTCTCGTCCTGCGGGGGCGCTCGCGGAGTACCCTCCGGCTACGCTCTCGGTGCTCGGTGCCACGCTTCCGGCCGCGGGCGGCGCCTATCTGCGGCTTCTTCCGATGGGGCTGGTGCGTGCGGCATTACGCTCTGCGGAGAGTCGGGGGCAGCCTGCCACAGTGTACACGCACCCCTGGGAGTGGGATCCGGGCCAGCCCCGCCTCGCGGTGCCGACGTTGACGCGGGTGCGGCACTATGGTGGACTCGCGGGGGTGTTGGGCCGAATCACGCAGCTGTTTGAACAGTTTCAGTTCACCAGCATTCGCGACGGAGTGAAGCCAAGCTGAGCTGAGGAGCAAAAAGGAAACGGGGCCCGCCGGCATTTGCCGGCGGGCCCCGTTCGCTGGGCTAAGGTACCTCGCATTAGTTGAGCGGGCAGCCCTGCTCGTTCAGGAACTCGAAGACGTCCTTTTGGTCGGTGTACTTCTTGTTGTTGCGGGTCGCGAAAGCAGTGTTGAAGCTCGTGATGACCTGCGAAGTGGTGAGGTCGTAGCTCACACCAGCCGAAGCGGTGTTCAGGAGCGCTGCGACCGTGTGACGGCCGAGGGCGTTCAAGCCACCGCCACCCAGCCCAGCGACTTGGAGCAGGGTCTTGCCGGGGAACGCGTTGGCGAACACATCCGAGAACAGCGTGCTCGGGGTGTACGGCGAGGTCCACGAATCGAAGTGCTGCGACTGCTTCCAGTAGCCCGGCGTGCAGCCTTGGCCGCCGCGGGGCGGCAGCACCACCGGCACGAACTTGAACCACATCACACCGCCGACGGAGCGATTCACTGTCGTTGTGGCCGTGCTCACGCCGTATAGCCACTGGCTTGTGGCGATGGTGAGGCTGTCACCGGTGGAGACGAAGATGCGGTCGAGCTGCCACCCAGCGGTCGAAGAGAGGGCGGAAGCGCTCACCGAGACGGTGTTGTCGTTTGACGCGTTCCAGACCTCGATACAATGCGGAGCTGGCGTGATGTTGAAGGTACCAGCAAGCACATTCTCACCAGCCGGAGCGGAGGCAGAGAAGTTGCCACCTGGCGGCACGGCCTGATCGCCGAAGAAGGCGCAGACATTCACCACGCCTGGGGTCAACGAGAACTCATTGTTCCGGTCGCCGACGAGATCTGCGCTGGTGGCGGATGGCCCGAGGACCTCCGCGGAGGGCGCGCAAGCTGCGGTGATAATCACGCCGAGAAGGGCGGCAGTGCGAAGCAAATTCTTCATGTAAAGCGGCATCCTGCAGAAGGAGGGGTTGGTGATTTCCGACCGAGTGGAGTCCGCTGCCTAAAAGATTCAGGAACCGCCCGATCTGCCACATCCATGGGAAGAATCGTGCCGTTAATGCCGCCCTATATCACTGTGTGATATTGATGCAGCACTTTAAGCAAACTCATATACTGCAATGACTTAGCAAACTTCTCTGCACTTTTCACTCGGCACCACCTGTGTCGCGCACGCAACACTATATGTTGCGCAGGTGAGTAGCACATCAGGTGGTACGTCAACATTCAGTTAGCTGTCGGATGCTCCCAATATCTTGGTATGAACCTCACCAGTTAGCACCGTCGAGCCATCGACCTGCGCCTCGTATGAGACAACCGCCAGCCGAAGCGCCGGGGTTACGTGGGTGATGGACGCACGCAGTTGGAGCGTATCGCCTAGGTTCACGGGCCGACTGAATCGCACCGACTGTGTGAGGCAAAGGAATCCGTCCGTGCCCAGAGCGGCCGCGATGGCCGGCAGGCAGAAGGACGTGACCAGCAGGCCGTGGGCAATCCGCGCCTTGTGGCCGTGCTTTCGCGCGAAGTCGTCGTCCCGGTGGAGAGGGTTGGGGTCGGCGGAGAGGGTGAGGAACGCGTCCTCGTCGACGGCCGCAAGCACGCGATGCAGCGTGACCTGATGGCCTACGACCGGCATGACAAAGGGCGCGGGCGACGTGGGTGGGGTCATTGGATCCTCAGAGGTTGCGCGGAACCTTGCAGGAGCGCGGGTCCCCCGCAAGCATTGGTCGGCACATCGTGGTAAACAGACGATAGATTGTCGCTGCACCCGATGACTACCACTCGCGCCACAATGCTCAAGAGTCAATCCAATTCGGAAATGGTCCAGTCGCTACCCGACGCGCTGCAGTTGGAGGTGGCTGCGGCCCTGGATCCCGCGGACTTCGTGGCGCGGCTGGCGGCGCTGGGGACCCTCCCGTCTGCCTCTGTCCTCGGGCCTGCACTCGCGAGACTCGCCGCGAGCAGCTGGGTGCGCGAGGACGCGGCGCGCGAGCCGATTCTGGCTTTCCTAATGCGCCACGGATCAATGCTGCGCGGACGAGTGCGCACAGATCTAATTCGGCGTATGAGTGCTCACAGCGCCTATGAATTACTGCTGCAGTGGCTGCAGAACAGTCCAGATGACGGTGATCTTTTGCGTGTGGCCGCAGATTGGGCACGCGAGTTGGGCCATGACGAGGAAGCCCATAGCTTCTTGACGCGACTCGCGCTCGCCGACGGAACGGCTGCCACGGTCCAGTCCGCATTTCGCGCGCGCGAGGCGCTGGCACCAGCCGCTGGGCGAGACTTGTCCATCGCATTCCTCGCCTCGTTCACGGTGGACGTGCTTGCGGCTTATACGGACGCCGAGTTGCGCGCGGTTGGATTTGCGCCGCGTGTGTATGTGGCGCCGTTCAACACCGTTCCGCTCGAGGTGCGCAATTCAGCAAGTGGCGTGTACGCTTCGGGAGCGGAGCTCGTGATCGTAGCCGTGGCAGCCGACGACTTGCTTCCGGAACTCGCCGATGGCCAGCGAGGGAATGCGCTTCGTGAGGCGGGCGCACGCGCCGTGGATGAACTCGCCGCGGACGTGCGGATGCTCGCCGAGCGCAGCTCGGCTACGGTACTCGTCCATTCCTTGGACTCGGTGTTCATCGGCACTGGCCCACTGGATTGGGCCCCCGATGGCCGCGGCAGTGTGCTTCGCGAGCTGAATGCGCGCTTGGCCTCGGCGCTCAGCGCGGTGCCGCGCGCTCGCGTGCTTGATCTGGCCCATGCGACGGCGAGACGCGGCGCGGGACGTGCCGACAATCCCAAGATGCGCTACCTCGCCGGTATGCGCCTCGGTGACGGCGTGCTGCCGTCCCTGGCTCAGGCGTACGTGCGCACCGCCATCGCCGCCAAAGGCATCGCCAAGAAGTGCTTGGTGCTCGATCTCGACAACACGCTCTGGGGTGGAATCGTCGGAGAAGACGGTCCGACGGGAATTCGCCTCGGCGACACCGCACCCGGCATCGAGTATCGCGAGTTCCAGCAGGGCATCGCCGCGCTCTCGCGTCGCGGCGTGCTGCTGGCGCTCAACAGCAAGAACAATCCTGACGATGCGCTCGAGGTCATTCGCAACCATCCGTGGATGGTGTTGCGTGAGAATGCGTTCAGCGCGGTGCGCATCAACTGGGAATCCAAGGTCGAGAACCTCCGCGGCATCGCTGCCGAGCTCAACATCGGCATTGATAGCCTCGTCTTCATGGACGACAACCCCGTGGAGTGCGAGCGCGTCCGTCAGTTCTTGCCCGAAGTTCTCACGGTGCAGTTACCGCGGGACCCGTCGTTGTATCGTGCCACACTCGATGCCTTGCCGTGGTTCGAGGCCTTGGATGTGACGAGTGAAGACCTCCAACGGGTGGAGCAATACCGCGCCAACCGTTCGCGCGACGCCCTGCGGACAACGACTGAATCGGTGGAAGGCTACCTGCAGTCGCTCGAGATTCACGTCGAGCTTGCCGCAGTGGGCCCCGAATCGCTGGCCCGCGTGGTGCAGTTGTTGAATCGCACTAATCAGTTCAACCTGACGACGCGCCGCTACACGCAGGCTGACGTCGAGGCGCAGCTGGCGAATCCGGACTGGCATCTCGTCACCCTACGGGCGCGTGACCGATTCGGCGACCACGGGCTCGTGGCGTTTGCCGCCGGGGTGACCGAGGATGACACGTTCCGCGTGGACAGCTTCCTGATGAGTTGCCGCGTGATTGGACAGGGAATCGAGGCGGCGCTGCTCGCCGAGCTACGGGAGAAGGCAGAGCTGCGCGGGGCCCAGCGCATGCTCTCCGCGTTCATCCCGACCAAGAAGAACATGCAGGTGCGCGAGTTCTACGACGGACACGGTTTCCAAGTGGCATCGCGCGAGGCCGATGGCAGCACCTATTATGAGCTAGCGTTGCCGGCCGCACTGCCGTGGCCGACGTGGATAACCAAGGAATCGAAATGACCGCTCCCGAGCAGGTTCTTGCCCGTGTGTTCAACGTGCCAGCGCAGGATCTGCGCGATGATTCGTCGCCGGACTCCATTGCGACCTGGGATTCGCTGGCGCACATGATGATGATTGTCGAATTGGAGCGCGAATACGGCATCAGCGTCGCGCCAGCCGATGCGCTCGACGTCAAGAGTGTTGGCGCGGTCAAGCAACTCTTGACGACGTACGGCGTGAGCTGGTGAGCGGACCGAACGGCGCTCCGGTGCGCAGGGCGCTCGAGATTGCGGAGTACACCGCGGATCGTGCACCCGCTCTTGCCGCGTTCATTCGGCAAGTCTGGGATCCCGCCGCAACCGCCGAAGGCGTCGAGGCGTCCCGCGCTGCAATCGCTCGCGTGAATCCTGGCGCGGTGAATGGACGCATCCCGACAATTCTCGCATTGCTCGATGGCGAACCCGTCGCGCACTTCACGAGCATCCCGGAGCGCTTGTCCATGGCGGGCGCGGCGCAGCCTGTGGCGTGGACGGCGGGTTTCCATGTGCTTCCCGAACATCGCAACGGTCCGCTCGGCGTGATGGTCGCCAAGGAGATGGTGAAGGTCGCGCCGAACTCCATGTGCACCACGGTGCTCGACGCCCCGCTGCGCATCTTCACCGCGCTCGGTTGGCGACATGTGGGCACCGTGCCCAACCAACTGCGCCTCCTCGACGCGGTGGCGCTGGCGCGCCGGCTTGACCCGGCCCGCATCGGATTGTCGTCGCGCACGGGACGGTACTTCGCCTTGGCCAAGCGGACGGGCGCGGCCACGCTTGGCGCTTGGCTCGGCGGTGGGGCGCTTCGACTTTGGGCGGCCACTGCCGCGCGCGCGCGCGGCGTGACGACGCAGGTCGTGCCAGACATCGCGTGCTGGAATGGATTTGACGAAGCCGATGCGCTCTGGGCGCGTTGTGCCGCGAAGATTGCGGCGAGCGTCGTGCGCGATGGCAAGCGTTTGCGCTGGCGCTTCGCGGTGGCGGCCGAGCGCTACATCATGATTGAGGGTCGCGAAGCTGGCGCGCTCGTGGGCTGGGTGGTGCTCAAGCGACCGAGCGCTGAGGGAGATCCGCGTTTGGGTGGCCTGCGCGTGAGCCCCGTCGTTGATCTGTTGTTTCCGCCTAACCGTCTTGAAGTCGCGGCAAGCTTGCTCGCCGCGGCGGAAGCGCATCTGCGGCAGACGCGTTTGGCCGAGGCGATGATTGCGAGCACACCGCATGCGCCGACGCGTCGGCTGCTCGCTCGGCTTGGCTACTTGGAGATTGGCGGGAATCTGCATCTCATCGTGCATCCGTCAGTGATGAGCGATCCGGCGCCGAGCTTCGAGGCGTGGTGGCACGCCCGCGGCGACGGTGATGCCGACCAATCGTTCTAAGGCCATGCCTCGCTTTCCAGACGGGCGACGGTTCGCCTTCACGATTATCGACGACACCGACGTCGCGACGCTGCAGAACATACGGCCCGTGTATGAGTTGCTCGCGGAGCTCGGCATGCGGACGACCAAGACCGTGTGGCCGCTCGCGTGCCCCGAGGGCAGCGTGGCCTACCACGAGTCTGAGACGCTGGAGGACCCAGCGTACAGGGCCTACGTGCTGAGCCTTCGCGACCGGGGCTTCGAGCTGTCGTGGCACGCGGCTACCATGGAGTCGAGTCTGCGCGAGCGCACGCTCGAGGGCTTTGAGCGCTTCCGTGAGATTGTCGGTTATCCGCCACGCGTTCATGCCAACCACGCGTACAATCGAGAGAATCTGTACTGGGGCGTAGACCGACTCGACGACGCCATTCTTCGCCGACTCTTCCTGCCGTTTACGGGTGTGCCGGAGGATTTCTACTCCGGGCATCGCGAGGGTTCTCCCTATTGGTGGGGCGACGTGGCGCAGGAGGCTGTGACGTACGCGCGGAATCTCACCTTCACGGAGATTGATACGCTCGCCGTGAATCCCTCGATGCCCTATGCCGACCCGCAGCGGCCCTTGGCACGCTGGTGGTTCTCGGCTTCGGACGCCGAGGATGTGGACGCGTTCGTGACGCTTTTGAGCGACGCGAATCTGGATCGCCTCGAGCGCCGTGGCGGCGCTTGCATCGTGGCGACGCACATCGGCAAGCGATTCGCCCCCGCCGGCGTGTTGGACCCGCGCGTCGAGGAGCGGCTACGGGCTCTGGCGAAGCGTGCCGGGTGGTTCGTGCCCGTGAGCACGCTGCTCGATCATCTGCGCACGCAGCGCCCCGAAGCCCCAATCAGCGCGAGTGAGTGGCGAGGCATGCAGTGGCGCTGGGCGCGCGACACCGTGAGACAGCAGTGGCGCGCTCGCCTCGCGCGACTCCTCCGCTCCTGAGGGGGTTGTGGTGGACGCTCACCATGCGCGCCGCCGCATGTAGTAGACGACCGCGCTGTCTGGTGTGATGAAGTCTTGAGGTGGCGAAGACGTCGGCATGTCGACGCGCGACTCGACGCGATACAACAACATCGAACGTCCGATTCTGGCCACGGGTTGTTGAGCGAGGAGCCAGGCAAATGCCGCGGGACCGGGTCGACGGTCAGCGTTGGACCCGATTCGCAGTGCAAACCAGTCGGCGGCAATCCACCCCGTATCAGGGCGCATCGGCGATAGGTGCCGTGGCGACGGCATTCCTTCTCGTGCGAGCCATTCGGCTGGCACGTTCATTCCCGTGGCGAGCGCCACGCTGCTAGCCCCCCGGCCCTTGAGGGTGTCCGTCAGCCGTCGGAAGTCTTGGCCCCACGCGAGGTCACTGAATACCGCGACGTCCTCCGGATGTCGCACCAGCCCGTTAAACCACCCGACGAAGTCGGGCGCGCCCAACGCGACGCAAGACAGCTGCGCTGCGGTGACGCCGGCGATGAATCCCATCCGCGTTCGGTCGCGTAGCCGCGCTGCGAGCGCAGCGGCGCCGAGGCCGGCGAGCATCGCAAGTGTTGCGGACAACACCAGCACGTGCCTGCTTCCGATGTTGACCCTTTGCGGAATCATGACCGCAAGCCACGCCGCGGCAAGTCCGAGCACGATGAACGTTTGCCAGCGTCCCACGCCTTGCCGCACGGTCGGGCGAAGCGCGACGGCGATGGCAGCGCAGGCCAGCACCAGCAGTGGGCTCTTCGCCGCGAGGACGACGGGAAAGAAGTGCGGCCAGCCGTTTTCTCCAACCTCGCCGAGGAAGAACGAGCGATGTCCGCCACCGCCGTGCCTGAGCGCCTCGAGCACACCGAGGAAGAACTCGTAGGCAGGTATCCACGGGGTCGAGACCAATGACGAGAGCCACGCACTCAGGGCAGTCCCGCTGCCGAATCGCGATTCGATCGA
This sequence comes from Gemmatimonas sp., assembly GCA_031414535.1. Taxonomy (GTDB): domain Bacteria; phylum Gemmatimonadota; class Gemmatimonadetes; order Gemmatimonadales; family Gemmatimonadaceae; genus Pseudogemmatithrix. The sequence goes on along the minus strand of JANNVQ010000014.1, from coordinate 219,512 downwards.
TTCATACGGCGCAAATGCCGGATCGGCTAAGGAGCCGAACCGGAAGCGATAGATGACGAGAATCACACCCGCCATCGAGAGGAGCGAGATGGGCAAGAGTGCCAGGCCGCGCTTGAAGTGCGCGACGCGTTCGCCAGAGGGCCGATCGGCAAGCGCAAGCAGGAGAACGACTGCCATCCCCACCGGCATCAGGAGAATGGCCGACATTTTGGTGGTAAGCGCGATGGCGCCGCCGACGCCCGCAAGCGCCATCGACTTCGGAGTCGGCGCCCGCGCCGCACGGTCCGCGAGGAAGCACGAGAGAAGCAATCCCAGTGTGCCGGCGGCGTCGGTCGTCACCAGCACGCCATGGCCCAAGAGTAACGGAGACGTCGCGGCGAACCCTGCTGCCGCGATGCCAGCCACACGCCCGCCAAGGGTCCACGCCCACCAGCCCACGAGCGTTACGATTGCCGCGAGCCAAACCGCCATCCCCGCACGCGCTACCGACAGGACGCGTACTGGATCGCCTGTCTGGTGTAGCAGTTGCCATCCCTCGCGTGCGATGGTCGGCTCCCCAGCAGGCCGAACGCCGAGGATCCAGGGGCCTAGCGCTCCGGTAGCCCTTCCGAGTGGCGGATGCTTCGCCTCGTAGCGGAATTCTCCTGAGGCTAGCCACTCCATCCCAGCGGCGAGATGAGATGTCTCGTCGAACGTCGCGGAGTGCCCGGACGCGGCGAACCATCCCGCGCCGGCGGCGAGGACGCCGATGACCAGCAGTACCCAAATGTCTGGTGCATCGCGATCAGCGTTCACGCGTGCGCCCAGCCACTTGGGAGACGAGGTATAGCGGACGTCCCTTTGCCTCGGTGACGAGGCGGCCGAGATACTCACCGATTACTCCGATGCAGAGCAATTGCGCGCCTGCCATGAACAGGATGGCAATGAAGGTCGCGGCCCAGCCGGGCACCCATTGGTCCGTGAGCAGTCTGGACACCAGCGCATACAGGATGCCCACCAGCGCGATGCACGCTGCTGAGAAACCAAACCACGTGGCCAAACGCAGCGGGACCACGGAGAAGGCTGTGAGGCCATCCACTGCGAAACGCAGCATGCGCGCGAAGGGGTACTTGGTCGTGCCCGCGAAGCGGCTCTCGCGGTCGTAGGGGATGGGGACCTGACTGAAGCCAACCCACGCGACCATCCCGCGTATGAAACGGTGCCGCTCGGGCATCTTGCGGAGCGCCTCGACGACTTGCCGGTCCATCAATCGGAAGTCCCCGGTATCCATTGGAATCCGAACTTCGCTCAGGCGGTCGAGGAGGCGATAAAATAGCTTCGCGGTGGCGAGCTTGAATGTCGACTCTCCAGACCGTGTCCGCCGCTGTCCGTACGCGACGTCCGCGCCGGCCCGCCACGCATCGAGCATTTCCGCGATGACGGCCGGCGGGTCCTGGAGGTCCGCATCAATGAGCACAACAACATCACCAGCCGCGAAGTCGATGCCGGCCGTTACAGCGATCTGATGACCGAAGTTCCGCGACAGAAACACTGCCTTGACGCGAGGGTCCGCGGCTGCGAGCGATCGAAGTATGACCGGCGTTGCGTCCCTGCTTCCATCATCCACGAAGATGATCTCGCAGTTGCAACGGTCCAGCGACTCGAGCGCGGCACTGAGCTGACGATGCGTCTCGTGGAGGACCTCCTGCTCATTGAAGCAGGGCACGACGACCGAAATTGTCACTGTCTGTCTTGTGCGATCCGAAGGCTCGCGTGCTACACGCGGCACCGCCTGGGTCACATTCGGCTCGGCCACAGGATGTTCCCCAATCACTGTTAAGCGGGTGAGAAGAATTCGCTCTGCTGATGACTCGACAAATTAGGTTGCGCACGCAAAGTATCCGCAACGAGCCTAGGCCATTGCGCCCACGACGATTAGCCCGGGTCGTCATCGAGTGGGCGATGCGCAGCCTGATGCAACGCGGCATCTTCACCGCTGTTGCGAACGTTCGCCAACACATGCAAGGGGGCCACATGCACGAAGCGGAGTTTGACCGCCACGCCGCAGACTACGACGGCGGCCTCGACAACCCGGTCAAGCGCTTGATGGGGAGTTCAGCCGACCAGTTCATTGCTGTGAAGGCGCGCTGGTTGTTGCGGCGCGAACCGGACCTGCGTGGAAACGGATTGGCGGTCTTGGACTACGGCTGCGGTGCCGGCGACATGATGCGCGTGCTGGTAGGCCTTGGCGCGCGCGCTTCGTTCACCGGCTGCGACGTGTCGCTCGGGATGTTGGCCGAAGCCGGCAAGCGATGGCCCGCTTCGCTTGGCAAGGCCCCGGGGCTCGCCGCGCAGGACGGCGCGCAGACGCCATTCGACAATCAACAGTTTGATGTCATCACGATCAGTGCGGTGCTCCACCACGTGCCCGTTGTTGAGCGTGCAGCTGTGTACCGTGAGCTTGGCCGCGTCTTGAAGCCCGGCGGCCGCATTTACGTGTTCGAGCACAACCCGCGCAACCCGCTGGTGCGCTTTGTGATCGCGCGTACGCCGATTGACGAGAATGCCGTCCTGCTAGATGCGCGCGAGGTGCGGCACGGCCTCATCGACGTCGCGCGCTACGATCTCCACACCGACTACCTGATGTTCATGCCGCCCGGAATACCCTTCCTGCGTCCCATCGACCGTGTATTGGCTTGGTTACCGATGGGGGCGCAATATGTCGTTGCGGCCAGAAAGAGCGCCTGAAGGAGAGAGGAGCTCTTCCGGCCCACAACCGGTGCGACCTGGCCCTAGAAGATGGTATAGATGAACGGGGCCAGCGCCGATCCCTGGGCAAAGACCAGCAGGGCGCCAATGAGCACCATCACGAGGATGATGGGCAGCATCCAGAACTTCTTGCGGGCCTTGAGAAAGGCCCACACTTCTTGGGTCAGGCTAGTTGGCTTGCTCACGTAGGGACTCGGAACTGAAAGAAGTTAGAACTGACGCGAGAGGTCGCCCTGACGCTTGCCCACGGGCCGCTGCACCCAGTAGCCAGCAGGCGTCTGAGGCGGCTCGCCGGCAACGCGTACCAGCGCATTCTTGCCCATTAGGCGCCGAGCGATTCCGACCGGCGCGATGACCACGAAGTACACCACGGCCATGAAGATTGGAGTGGTGACCTTGGAGATGATGTGGGCCAGCTTCATCCACGCCCGTTCGATGGGCGTGAGTTGCACCGGTGCCACGAGGCCGCCCACGAGCAGGAATCCGCTGAGGCTGCCCAGTACCGCCGACGCGGTGGTCGCGTGCCGCCAGAAATAGAGGACCGCGGCGAGGACGCCGAACGCGATTCCGACCGTAAAGCCGAACTTCCGGCCCTCGGCGGGGGTCAGTCGAGCTGAAACTCTTCCTGCCATTGCTCGGTCTCCTGCCATTTGGGTTGTGCTTGCTTGCGCAAAACGTGGTTGCCCAGCACCAGCACGTCGATGTGCGTGCGCATGAAGCAGCGGTAGGCGTCTTCGGGCGTCATGACGATCGGTTCGCCACGCACGTTGAACGAGGTGTTCACGAGAACCGCGCAGCCGGTGAGCCGCTCAAACTCGCTGAGCAGCGCGTGGTACATCGGGTTGACGTCCTTCCGCACGGTCTGCACGCGCGCGGAGTAGTCGACGTGCGTGATGGCGGGGATGTCGGAGCGCTGCTGGTTGAGCAGGTCGATGCCGAAGAGCTTGCCCTGGTCGTCGGTCATCGGGATCTGGCGCTCCTTCTTCACCGGTGCCACGAGCAACATGTACGGTGAATCGCCATCCAACTCGAAGTAGTCGCTCACCCGCTCGCGCAGCACGCTCGGTGCGAAGGGGCGGAAGCTTTCGCGGAACTTGATCTTGAGATTCATGTCGGCCTGCATGGACTGGCTGCGCGGATCGCCGAGGATGCTGCGGGCACCGAGCGAGCGCGGTCCAAATTCCATGCGGCCGTGGAGCCATCCGATGATCTTCTGGTCGGCGAGTTCCTTGGCGACCGTGGCGGCCAGTTCCGACTCGGCCACCTGTTCGTACGGGATATTCTTCGAATCCAGGAAGGCTTGGATCTCGGCGTCCGAGTAGGACGGTCCGAGGTAGGAGCCCTTCATGCCATCGGTGCCAGGCGTGACGCGACGTGGCACCTTGAGCTCGCGGTGCGCGATGAGCTGAGCCACGCCAAGCGCGCCGCCGGCGTCGCCGGAGGCAGGCTGAATCCAGATGTTCTTAAACGGTCCGTCGCGCAGCAACTTGCCGTTGCCCACGCAATTGAGCGCGACGCCGCCGGCGAGGCAGAGGTTGTCGAGGCCGGTCACCTTCTTGGCGTGCGTGGCCATCTTCATCATCACCAGCTCGCAGACGTCCTGCACCGAGCGGGCGAGGTCCATCTCGCGCTGGGTCAGCTGAGATTCGGGCTCGCGCGGCGGGCCACCGAACAGCTCATGGAACGCCGGGCTCGTCATGGTGAGCCCGTTGAGATAATTGAAGTACTTCTGGTTGAAGCGGAAGGACCCGTCTTCGCGAAGGTCCATCACGTGCTTCAAGATGAGGTCTACGTACTTCGGCTGGCCGTATGGGGCGAGGCCCATCACCTTGTACTCACCGGAGTTCACCTTGAAGCCGGTGTAGTACGTGAACGCGGAGTAGAGGAGGCCCAGCGAATCGGGCCAGTGCAATTCCTCATGGATTTCGATGTCTGCCCCGCGTCCGATGCCGATGGACGCCGTCGCCCACTCGCCTACGCCGTCCATGGTAAGGATGGCGGCTTCTTCAAACGGCGACGGGAAGAAGGCGCTGGCGGCGTGCGACTCGTGGTGCTCGGAGTAGTAGAGGTGGCCCTGGTAACCACCGAGGGCGGCGCGCAGCTCTCGGTCGGTGTAGAGCTTCTCCTTGATCCAGAGCGGGCCGGCCATCAGGAACGAACGGAATCCCTTGGGCGCGACGCCGAGATAGGTCTCGAGGATGCGCTCGAACTTGAGCAGGGGCTTGTCATAGAAACCCACGGCGTCGAGCTGGTCGATGCTGATTCCTGCTTCCTTCAAGCAGTAATCAACGGCGTGCTCGGGAAAGCGCTCATCCGCCTTCTTGCGGGTGAAGCGCTCTTCAGACGCTGCGGCGATAATCTCGCCGTCCCGCACAATGCAGGCGGCGCTGTCGTGGTAGTAGGCCGAGAGGCCGAGGACGTACTTTCCGGTGGGACGCGTCAATGGCGGGATTCCGGGGGGCGGGAAGGAAACAAGCACTCTTACGCAAGAATCGCGCAGAAGGCGGGGAATCCCTTTCGAATCCCGAACTTGTTTCTACAGAGGAACTTAGCTGTGGAGGTGAAGGCGTACCAGTAGGGATTCGGTACGATAGCGTTGCGCGAGCGCAACGCCCCGAAAGACACTTGCGCATAGGCTCGGCGGGCTGTTTCCTCTCTAAGCCAAATGAGCCTCGAGAATACCAGCGCCGCGCCTCCCTCAGCTGCCCGGAAAATCCGGGTCGTCGCCGTCCTTCTGGTTGGGCTCGTCCTCGCCAGCTTGGTGGCAGTCGCGGAGGTTCTTGCCCGTCGGCTCGTTACTCTACCGCTCGAGCGCCCCGCTCCGCAGCTGCGCTACGACTCGCATCCCTCGCGCCTCTTCACCCCACGCCCCAACCAACGCGCGTACTCGTTCGGGGGCTCAGTCACGGTCGGTCTCGATGGCCTGCGGCAGCACTCGGCAGGCCCCTCAGACACCACCGAGACGGCAACCGTCATCGCGTTAGGCGACAGCTTTACGTTCGGCATGGGTGTGGATGACAGCGCCACGTTCCCGGCGAGGCTCGAGCAGGCCCTGCGTGCGCGCGGCGCTGCGGTTCGCGTGGTTAACGCCGGAGTCATCAGCTATCAGATCAATCAGGAACTCGACCTGCTCCAAGAGACGCTGCGCGAGGTCCACGCAGATGTTGTCGTCCACGGCCTCTACTGGAATGACTATCTGGTCAACGATTCCATCCAGAAGCCCGCGCTGCGCGTGCTGACGGATAATGGCCTTTTCGTGTGGGATGACGCAGAGACTGCGATGGACAAAGTGGGCATCGCGTCGAGAGTGGCGCGGCGATCAGCTTTACTGTTCGTCGCTCGCCGCGCCGCAGCTACGATGCGCGCGGCCGTCAGCGGAGCGCGTGCAGGCGAGATGGAATACGATCGCGTGGAGGGTCTGCTTGAATCCGGCGTGGTTGATACGGCAGGATTCGCCCGCATCCCGAAGTTCTACGCCGAGCTCCAAGAGTTGGCTGCGGAGCGTGGCTTTGCACTCTACGTCGTCATCATGCCTGTCGAAGTGATTGTGCGCGGCACCGACCTGAGCCGTCACCCCTACCCGCGGCTTGCGCGCGCCATGCTCGACAGCTTGGGCATCCCATACCTCGATGCTCACGCATTGTGGGAATCGCGCGGCCTTGGCGCTGAACTCTTCCTGCCGTACAACAAGCACCCAAACGCGGACGGATACGCGATGCTTGGCGAGGCCACGGGAAGTTGGTTGGCGAAACGGCCGGAGTGGCCGCGCGAGTGAAGAAGTGGCCCCGATTCGTTCGCCTGCTTCTGGGCGCGGTGATTGGTAGCGTGTTCGCGCTCGCTCTAGGAGAGCTCGCCGTGCGCGTTCTCGGACTTGCGAGCCCTCCCACAGCCGTCACGCTTGATCAAGACCGATTCGACGAGTTTCCGGGCGTTCATTTTCCTGCCGAAAGCAGGGTGGATCGCAGCCGCAGCGGACTGCACTTTGCCGTGAGCATCAACCAGCAAGGCTTTCGCGGACCCGAGATTGGGCTGCAGAAACCGGAAGGAGAGCGGCGAATCATCGTGCTCGGTGATTCCTTCGCGTGGGGGCAGTTCGTAGACGACAGCGCCACCTTGCCAGCGCGGATTGAGGCGGAGTTCGCGATGGGTTGCCGCAACTCGCGCGTGCTCAACCTCGCCTTGCCCGGCTCCACAATAGACGCGCAGCGCGACATCCTCGAACGGGCGCTGCCATTGAAGCCTGACGCCATCATCCTCGTACACCACGATAACGATGTTGTGGACCTGCGACGGCCTACCTTTTGGGAGCAACTCGCCAAGTCGCGCGAGCTGAAGTCGGCGTTCCCGATGAACATGGTGTACCCCGTACTGCGCCGCCTTGCGCTCTGGTCTCTGTTGCGTGACGCGCGTACACGGATGGGCGCGGTGGAGCGTCGTCGTCGCGCCGACGCTCCACTCAGTCAGCACGCACTACCGGACATTGACTCGCTTCGGAGCCGCTACGCCGACCAATACGCTGCTCTCGCAACCCGCGCCGCCGAGTTCGGCGTTCCGCTCGTCGTCACGGCGTATCCTTCGCACAATGCATTGGCGGATCGCAATCGCACGACGTTCGGCTGGTTTGAGGACATGGTCCGCGACCGCGGCGACCACTACGTGGACCTGCACACGCCGCTGCGTTCGTCGGGGCTGCCGGACACGATCTTATACCTTTTGCCGCGCGACGGCCACGCATCAGCGCGCGGCTACGCGCTTGCCGCCAAGGTGCTCGCGGAGTCGTTGCTCAGCGCGCCGGACGCGGGTCGGTACTGCGAAGCGCGCTGATTGCTGCTGCGAGGCGCGCGGTGCAGCGATCGATGCGCGCGTAGCTTGAATGGAACTCGCCTAGCCCGCGACCAAAGGGATCAACAATCGTGCGCTGCGAGATTGGCTCCGGGTCGAGATCGCCGAGCACCAACACGCGTGGCGCGCACGCGCTGAGGGTCTTGTTTAGTCGGGTGTGTTGCCCCGCTTCCATGACGATGATGAGGTCGAACTGCGTGATGTCCTCGGCGACTACCGTACGTGAGCGATGCGCACTCAAATCCACGCCGTGCTCCGTGGCCACATTCACGGCCTCCCATGGCGACGGGCGCCCTGGGCCAACGAAGCCTGCGGAATCCACGCGCCCTGTCCAAGCCGGACCCAAGGCCTCTCGCAATTGGGCCGCGGCGTAGGGACTGCGGCAGATGTTGCCCAAACAGAGCACGAGCACCGAGTTGACGGGAGCCGCGCGAAGCATCGCTTCTGCCGCCTGACGCCGGTGCGGATGCAGGAGGCGCTGGGGCGTGCGCAGCACATACTTCGCCAATTGCCGTAATGCGCGCATCAATTGAGGTCCATCGGCACAAGGCGCAGGAGTAAGTCGTCGTTGGGTCCGGCCTGCCCGCGGGCGTCGCGATTACTCGTGAATACGAGTAGTGACCCGTCGCCCAACGAGCGCACACCGCGCACTCTACCAAGGCTCGGCAAGGCCAACGACTCGCGAGCAGCAACTCTCCAGGCACCTGAGTCATCGCGAGCAAGCGCGATGCGCTCCACGCCGCCTCGCAGGCCGGCCACGAATACACTGGACGCCCAGCGCGCATCAAAGCCGCGGTAGACGGACATCCCGGCCGGAGCGATTGCTTGGCGCCAGAGCCAGATGGGTTGCCGATGCGGTTCAGCTGACTGAAGGCCCGCGATGTCTGGCCAGCCGTATGAGGCAGCGCGTATGAGCACGTTTAACTCATCATTGCCGGCGCGACCCGCTTCCTGCGTCATGCCCGTGGGCCCGTGGTCTGTGCCGAGCATGGTGCCGTCGGATAACCAATCGAAGGCCTGCGTATTGCGAAGTCCGGAGGCCCACACGGGTGAGCCGGCGTCCGGATTGTCGTCTGGCACAGATCCATCGGGCCGATACCGCAGGATCTTTCCTGCGCTGGAGCGCGTCTTGAGCGCGAGCTTGGGATGTAGGACATCGCCGACGCTCGCGTAGAGCATGCCATCAGGACCGAAGGCCAATCCGCCCCCGACGTGGTAATGATTGGCGGGAAGTCTACGCACCATCACCACGGAATCCGTCCCGATACCATCGCGCTCGGTGAGGCGGATGATCTGATTCTCGAAGGGTAGTCCCCACTCGGGCTTCATCAGTCCAGCGACGCGGCGCTGCACGCGACGCAACAGCGCGCCGTCCCGATCGCCAGCGCTCTTCCAGCGCGTGGCCATGGCGAACACCTGCTTGGACTTCTCAAAGTCCGGCGCGAGCGCGAGGCCGAGCAAACCCGATTCGGGGCCCCAGTCAGGATCTTCGGCGTACACCGAGAGGCGCGCCCATTCGGTCTGTTGTCCACTGGACGTGTCGAGCGCGACAATCCGCCCGCCGCGCTCCGAGATGAGCAGGCGACCGTCGGGAAGCGTGACGACGGCCCACGGAACCTTCAGGCCGCGCGCCAGCGTGTCCACGCGCAAGCGGAGCGCCGATCTGAGCAAAGTCAACTCCGGTGCCGCGCTTACCGCTGTTTGCTCAGATGGCGCGAGCGGCGCCTCGGCACCGCAGGCGACACTCACGACGGCGGCAAAGAGTGCAACCAGCCACGTGCGGGCGGAACGCAACGCTACGCGACGGATGCTGGACGTTCGACTGCCGATGGCACTGCGGCTGCGGCAGCGGCCGACGGCTTGCCAGCGTTCTGCGCAGGCCAGCGCTGCGTGGCCCAGCGCAGGGTGCGATCAATGACCTGGTCCTGATGCTCGAGGCCCGTCAGGATATGATCGGCGTCGGGCATGTACGCTTCTTCGAACAGTTTGCCCAGGCCGACGTCGCGGAACGTGGACGCGTACTGACCCTCGTGGTTGTACTCCTCGAGGCCACCCGTCCACACGAAGCGCATCTCGACGCCACGCTTGACGAAGGCACGCAGATCAGCACCGATGCGCTCCTTGGGCGGAAAGACACGCACGTACTTTGGCACGTCGTATTCCACACCTTCGGAGCCCGGGATGCAGACCCGCGTGTCGTTGTCGCTGCCGCGGAGCATCTTCAATCGAATGCCAATCGAGTTCCGCCACACGTTCACGTTGAAGAGCTTGGGGCCATAGTGATGCATGTAGTAGCCAGGGTTCCGATACGCCCAGGCATCCAAGAGCATCAACCCGGCCACACGCTCGTCGCGCAGCGCGGTCTCATGCGCCATGTCGGCGCCGGAGCAAAGGCCAATGAGGATGAACTTCTGCGCGCCCTTGGCTTTGGCGAGGTAATCCATCGCCTCCTTCGTCTCGAGCACGGCGCTCTCCTCGAAGGGCAGCGAATCGCGACGCTGGTCGCTGTCGCCGATGCCCGAATAGTCAAAGCGCAGCGCATGGAAACCCGCCGCGCTCATGGCGCGAGCCAAACGCACATGGAGGCGGCACGAGCCCACGCGGTGCAGGATGCCGGAGTTCAGGAAGATGACGCCGGGGCGGCCCGCCGCCGCGCTGCCGGCCGCCGCTTCCGTGAGCACGCCCACGAGGGACGAGCCCGAGCCAAAGCGCAGCGCCTTCTCTCTTCCATACGTAACAGCGGTCATCGAATCTCCTGCGAAAGGTGCGCAACGATGGCCTGAATCAGGAACACCGGAATCAGGGCACCGCCGTAGTCGTCCACTTCATTCCAATTGCCCTCGCTGGGCACCACCTGATACTTCACTCGTACGCCGTCCACGGGCAAGTTGCCGAGCGCGCTGTACTCCTCACGCTCATGTGCGGCGACGATAAGTCGCCCGCTCCCCTTTGGCGCGCCGACCTCACGCAAATCCATCGCCCCGAGGTCCTTTCGGAGCGCGTCGGTAATGGGAAATCCGAGCACGCCCACCAAACCGCCTTCACTGGTGGAGTGCCGCGAGTTGCCCACCGAATCCGTGCGCTGCTCCGTAATCTCGGCGAGATACGCTGCACCCGTGACTGCCGGATCCCAAAGGGCCACTTGGTCCACGTCGTCGCGGCCCTCTGCGGCGAGTGCAGCAACGGCAGCACCCAAGCGCAGGCCAACGAAGGCGACGCGCTTGATCTCGGCGGTCTCCTTCAACTCGTCCGCTGCGCTGCGTGCGTCTTCGACCCACTGCGTGAGCGAGGCATCCACGGCATCGCCACTGGAATCACCCGTGCCGTAGTAGTCAAAGCGCATCACGTGGAAGCCCGCCTTGCTCAGCAGCAGCGCCATCTGCCGGTATGCGCGGTGCGCGCGCATGTACTCCTGCCCAAACGGATAGCACAGCACCACGCCCGTAGCGCGCGCCTGCGCGGCCTTGGGTGGATGGTAGACACCAAACAGCGACCGCGGTGCGCGGCCGAAGAAAATCGGGTTCACTTACCCCTCAGGGCGTTGAAGAGCTTCTTGCCGAGTCCACCGCTGCTCTCTGGTGCAGGCGGCGCGTCGGGCGTGGCCGATCCCGGCTGCGAGCCGCGGCGCTTGTCGCACTCCGCGGCAATCTGCTCGAGGGTCTGCAGCACCATGATGGCCTGGTTGAGGCGCACGCCAAGTTTCTTGTCAATGCGCGTGACCACACGTACGGCCAGCAACGAGTGGCCGCCGGCATCGAAGAAGTTGTCGTAGACACTCACGCGGCCGATGCCGAGCACTTCCTTCCAGATCTCGGCGATGAGCTTCTCGGTGTCGCTGCGCGGCGCCACGTAGTCGTCGGCGGCGCCGAAGGGATCCGGCAGGGCCTCGCGGTCCACGGCGCCGTCCACCTTGAGCGGCAGGGCGTCCTGCTCCACGAAGGTGCTCGGCACCATGTGCTCCGGCAACCGCGACTTGAGGAAGCGGCGCAGGTCCGAGACGGTGGCGCTCTCGCCCGGCGCAAAGACCACGTAGGCCACGAGCTTCAATTCACCCGGACGATTCATGCGCTGCAGCACCACGCACTGGCTGACTACCTCGTGCGTGGAGAGCACCGCTTCAATTTCGTGCAGCGGTAGTGTTGGCGTCGGCAGGGCCGGTGTCGCCGCGGGCCGCGAAGGCATCATCGCGCTACGCAGTTCGACCAAGAGATGCCGCACGTCCATCGGCGTGGCGTAGACCAGCGGTACATCGGGTCCAGCGAGAATGCATTCAATGGCGCGCATGCCCTCGGCCGTACCAATGGCATCTTCGAGGCCTTGCACGAGCGCTGGCTGTTCAGTGGCCTGCGCGGGCGGCTCCAAGTGCACATGCGTGCGCCGTGCAGACGTACGCGTGCCCACATCCTGCAACTGTGCCGTGTCCGTCACGCGCGTCATCATGAACTCGCCGATGTCCACCAACACCCGACCGCTATCGTCGGTGATCGTGACGTCGAACACCACGATCTCCTTAGGATCGAAGTCGCTCGGGGCCAAGCGTACGTGCGTGTGGATGCGGGCGGGCAACGGCGCGAACATCGTGAGCCGCGTGTAGGAAAGCGGCACGTAGAAGTCGCTCGCTTCGTCAAAGCCTGGTACGAGTGATTCGGCGCAGGCCGTGGCCATATCCATCATCGCAGGATGCAGCCGATACTCCTCGAGGTCGGCGTGGAACGCTGCCGGTAGCTCGAGCGTGCCGAGGGCTTCGTCCTTGCCGTATCGGATCTCGCGCAGATTCTTCCAGCGCGGACCAAAGTCGAGGTGTGGATTCTCTTCCTTTCCCGTGAATGATTGCGTGCGCGCGGTGCAGCGCGATTGGATGCCGGCGAGGTCCAGTGGCGCCGGTGCCTCCGCATCCACCCAGCTCGCCTGCGCCGTCACATGCTCCTGCCAACGCACGCTGCCGTCCTCCGCGGTGGTGCGGCCGGCGATCACCAGCGTGTTGCCGGCACCGTGGCCCAAGTGCACACGCATCTCACGCGGCGTGTTGTCCTCGACGACGAACGGCGACATAAAGGCCACGTCGCGCAGTTCCACCGCGCCACTCCCACTGCGTGCTTCGACGGCCGCGCGTGCGATTTCCAGATAGCCGGTGCCGGGAATCAGTGCACGGCCGCCGCGCAGACGATGCTCCTCGAGCATCCAGTGCGTGTTGTTGCCGAGCTCGCCGCCAAAGAGCTCCTCTTCGGCGCTGGCCCAGATGCGCGTGCCAAGGACCGGATGCACGCGCTCGCCAACTCCGCCGCCTGCTCCTGCGCCACTGGCGATTGCTGCCGCCATACCGACGTCCTTCCAGGCGCTCCATCCAATGGCCACGGTGCGCTGGCCCGTGCGGAGGCTGCGCGCCGCAGCAAACGCATCAAGAAAAGCGTTCGCCGCCGCATAGTCCGCTTGGCCCGCGAGTCCGGCCACGGCCGAGATAGACGAGAAGCACACGAATACATCAAGCGTGAGACCTTCCACCGCGGCATCGAGATTCAGTGTGCCTCGCACCTTCGGTGCGAGCACGCGCTCGGCGTCTTCTTGGGTCTTGAGTGCAATAAGAGAATCGCCGAGCGTGCCGGCTGCGTGGAAGACACCGTGGAGCGCGCCAAAGCGACGAGCGGCAGCTTCGACAGCAGAGCGAGCCTGATCGGCACGCGTGATGTCCGCCTGCACGACTTCTACCTGAGCGCCCAAGGCCTCGAGGGCGGCAATCTTGCTCTTGCTGCGCGCTCCGGTTGCGCCGCGGCCTACGAGAACAAGTTTCGCTCGTACCGACTTGGCGAGATGCTCGGCCAGCGCGAAGCCGATGCCACCCAAGCCACCGGTGATCAGATACACGCCGCCTTCGCGAAGCGCGGGCGACTCACCCACTGCAGGCATGGGCTCGAGCGTTTGCACAAAGCGATCGCCACCGCGGAAGGCTAGGGTTTCCTCGAGGGGCTCGCTCAGAATTTCGCGGGCCACAAGCGATGAAAGGCGGGTGCGCGATGGCGCGGCCTGCGGCAAGCGCAGGTCAATCGCACGGCTGCGCAGATTCGTGTACTCGCGTGGCATCACGCGAGTGGGGCCAAGCAAGAGCGCCTTGGCCGGCTCGAGGCCGTCGCTGTCACCGACGCGTTGCAAGTCGTTGGTCAGCAGGTCGAGCGTGATGTGTGCGTCGGGATCCTCGCTGGCGAGTGCCTGAGCGAAGGCGAGGAGACCGTGGAAACCACGCTCCGTGATTTGCTCAGCGCTGACACCGCTTGAGGTGATGCCCCATGCGAACACCACGTGCTCAGGCGTCCCGCCCTCGGCCACGAGGGCCGCAAGCATCTTGCCGTGGTCTTCCATGGCGCCGGCACGGACGGTGAAGCCGCCGTCCGCATTCTGCCCATACGCATTGCCCGCGACGACGCGGCGGACCGTACGGCCGGCGGCGCGGAGCTGTTCCGCCAAGAGATCGCTGAAGCCCGTCTCGTCGGCGAACACCAGCACGCGCCCATCCTTGGCCGTGATCGGCGATGGCGGAAGTGTCTGCTTCCACGAGGGCCGTGCCAGCCAATCCTCGACGCGCGTGCGGCGGGATTCGTCAGGCTCGGCGTTCGCGCCGGCGACGGGTGCGTCAATCCAGTGCCGCTGACGCTCCCAGGGATAGGTCGGCAGCGACACCCGGCGACGCGATTCATCGCTCCAGTAGGCAGACCAATCGGGCTTGAGGCCGCGCGCCCAGAGCCGACCGAGTGCGGTGAGTGCGAACTGAAGGTCCGCCCCTTCGTCGCTGAACGAACGCATCGTGGTCATCACTAACTGCGACTGCTGACGGTCGGGGTGCTGACGGGCCAGCGTGGCGAGTACGCGTCCCGGACCGACTTCCACGAGCACGCGCGCGGAATCGCGCACGAGTTCGGCGACGCCGTCGGCGAAGCGTACGGTATTGCGTAGGTGGCGCACCCAATACTCTGGGTCCGTCGCCTGCTCCTTGGTAATCCAAGTGCCCGACTCATTGGAGACGAACGGCCGCTTTGGCGCACTCATCTTGATGGTGCGGAAGAAGTCGCCGAACTCCTTCAGGATGGGCTCCAGCATCGCCGAGTGTGCAGCCACGGCGATGTGCAGCTTCTTGGCATCAATTTCCTTGGACGCCAGCGCAGCGGCCAGCGCGTCAATCGCTGCAACAGGTCCGGACGCCACGCAGAGCTGGGGCGCGTTCACGGCGGCGATGCTGAGTTCGGTACCGAGCAGGGGGCGCAACTCAGCTTCGGAGAGCGGTACGCTGAGCATTGCACCTGCAGGCACCGTTTCAAACAGGCGACCACGGAGCGCCACGAGACGCAGTGCGTCCTTCAACGAGAAGACGCCCGCGAGATGCGCGGCCGTGTACTCGCCCATCGAATGGCCGATCATCGATTCCGGGACAATGCCCCAGGACTCCAGCAGCTTGGCCATCGCGTACTGCGTGCTGAAGAGCGCCGGCAAGGCGAGCGAGGGGCGCTCGAGTCGGGCCGAGCCTTCGGCTTCGGTTCCAGCGGCGGGCAGCAGCAACGCTCGTACTTCGCGCGCGATGTCCGCATCGAGCTGCTGCAGGCATTCATCCACCGCCCGCTTGTAGACGGGCTCAGCCGCGTAGAGCTCAGCGCCCATTCCCGCATACTGCGCGCCACCGCCGGCAAACAGGAATGCCGCCTGTGCGCGATCCGACGCGGTGTCGGAGAACACGCGCTCCTTCTCGTTCGCATCGAGCAAACGGCGTGCTTCCTCGTGCGTGCGGGCGGCCACGATGCGCCGCTCCTTGAGCGCTTGACGTCCGGTGCTCAGGGTGAACGCGGCATCGGCGAGCGGCAACTCGCGATTGGCATCGAGATGGTCCGCGAGATTGGCGCTCGCGACATCCAGTGCCGTGCGCGTGCGCGCGGACACGTTGAGGAGCTGCCAAGGACGCGAAGGGCCCGAGGGCGTGGCGACTGGCGGCTCTTCGACGATGACATGCGCGTTGGTGCCACCCACGCCAAGTGAGCTCACGCCAGCACGGCGCGGCTCAGCGTTCCAGTCCTTGAGCGAGGCGTTCACATAGAACGGGCTCGCGGCAAAGTCGATGGCGGGATTCGGCGCCGTGAAGTTGAGGCTCGGCGGCAGCTTGCGGTGCGCCATGGCCAGCACGGTCTTGATGAGGCTCGCCACACCGGCGGCGGTGTCGAGGTGCCCGATGCTGGTCTTGAGCGAGCCGATGCCGCAGAAGCCCGTACGGTCCGTGCCCGTACGAAAGGCTTGGGTGAGCGCCGTGACTTCGATGGGATCACCGACGGGCGTGCCCGTGCCGTGCGTCTCTACGTAGCTGATGCTGTCGGGCGATACGTTCGCGACGCCAAGCGCCTCGACGATGCTCGCCGACTGCCCATCCACGGACGGCGCGAGATATCCGACCTTGTTGGAACCGTCGTTGTTGATGGCCGAGCCGAGCACCACGGCGTGAATGCGATCGCCATCACGCAGCGCGTCCTCAAGGCGACGCAGCACCACGGCGCCCGCGCCAGAGCCGAACACCGTGCCCTTGGACTCGGCGTCGAAAGCGCGGCAATGGCCGTCCGGCGAGAGGATCTCGTTCTCCTTGTACGTGTAGCCCACGCGATGCGGCATCTCGATCGTCACGCCACCGGCGATGGCCATGTCGCACTCGCCGCTGAGCAGGCTCTGCGAAGCTTGATGCAACGCGACCAGCGAGGTGGAGCAGGCCGTCTGCACGCTCACGCTGGGGCCGCGCAGGTTCATCTGGTACGAGACGCGGGTCGCGAGGAAGTCCTTCTCGTTGCCGGTGTGGCGCACGAGAAAGAGTCCCGTGCTGTCCATCAGCTTCTTGTTGGGCAGCAGGTTGTACGACATGTAGGCCTGCATGCCGCAGCCTGCGAATACGCCAATCGCGCCAGCGAACTGTTCGGGCGCGTGACCGGCGTCCTCGAATGCCTCCCACGCGCATTCCAGGAACAGGCGATGCTGCGGATCCATGATGCTCGCGTCGAGCGGTGTGAATCCCCAGAACGGGGCGTCCCAGCTCTCCATGTCGTCGAGGATGGCCGCGGCGCGCACGTAGTTGGGGTCGGCGAGCTGACGCTCCGACACTCCCGCTGCCCGCAGCTCTTCGTCACTCAGCATGCGGATGCACTCGACGCCGCCCTCGAGGTTGCGCCAGAACTCCGCCAAGCTGCGCGCGCCTGGAAAGCGTCCCGCCATGCCGACGATGGCGATTTCGTTGCCCTGCAGTTCCCGTGGCTCAGACATTCAATAGATCCGCTTACTTGGTTGGGCGGCGCGTCCGGCGCGCCGCCATCTCTCGCCGCTGCGCAGCGCGGTCCATCCCGCTCTTTACTGCCGTGTCGTCTTGGCCACCGCCGCCGAGGAACTCCGACAGTCCACGCACCGTGGGAAAGCGGAAGAGGTCCGTGATGGCGAGATCGCGCTGCAGGGCCTTCTTCAGCCGCGAGTGTACCTGGACCGCGAGCAGCGAGTGGCCGCCGAGGTCAAAGAAATTATCGGCGACACCGACAGCGGGAAGCTTGAGCACTTCCTGCCAAATGCCGGCGATGACCGTCTCCAACTCGCCAGCCGGTGCGATGGCCGGCTCGTTCCGCGGTGCCGCCTCCACCACCTGTGCCGGCGAGGGTAGCGCCTTGCGATCCACCTTCTGATTGGGTGTGCGCGGGAGGTCGCGCAGGGCAATCAGATGGCTGGGGATCATGAACTCCGGCAGTCCCACGCGGAGATGCTCACGCAGCACCGTGACAAAGTCGGCGGGTGCCTCCCGCTTCCACGTCACGTAGCCAACAAGTCGCGGGTCGGCGTCATCGGCGTCCTTGCGCGCCACCACCACGGCCTCGCGCACGGCGGGATGCGACGCCAGCGCGGCTTCGATCTCGCCGAGTTCGATGCGATAGCCGCGGACCTTCACTTGGAAGTCCACGCGCCCGAGGAATTCCAAACGCCCGTCCTCACGCCAGCGCACAAGATCGCCCGTGCGATAGACGCGCGCCGCTGGGTCGCGCTTGAACGGATGCGCCGTAAAGCGCTCGGCCGTCAGTTCGGCACGACGCCAGTAGCCGCGCACCACCTGCGCGCCGCCGATGTAGAGCTCGCCGGCGACGCCTGGCGGCACTGGCTGGCGGAAGGCGTCGAGTACGTAGAGTTCGTTGTTGGCCAGCGGCGTCCCCAGCGGAACGGCGTCGAGCTTGCCGCCCAGCGTGAACATCGACGACCAAATCGTCGTCTCCGTGGGGCCGTACATATTGTGCACGTCGCCAGGAATGAGACGCTGCAGATCGGCAGCAAGCGAGGGCGGGAATGCCTCGCCACCCACGCACATCGTGCGCAGGTTGCGGAGCGCGTCGCGGCTGCGGTCCTCGGCAACCAACATCGCGGCCATTGAAGGCGTGCACTGCAGGTGCGTCACCCGGTGCCGCGCGATGAGCGCCGCCACGGAGTAGTCGGCAAAGGCCGCACGCGGACGGCTGGTCTGCGCGCGCAGGCGGTTCAACTGCCGCAGATGGCGCAGCACGAGATCCGTGTCCACGCCGAAGTCGATCAAGGCGGCGATGTCGTCCACGCCGATGCCCTTCAGGCGGTCCACGATCTTGGCGCAGGTCTCAACGGTGCCAAACAGTCCGCTGGTCTCGTAGTAGCGTTCGAACGAGTACTCGAGCAGCGCGTCCATCTCGTCGGGCGTGAGGCTGGCGAAATCGAGTTCTGGAGCCTTGCCGTCCTTGCTCTTCTTGAATGTCGGGAACGCCGAGGCGAACCCCTTGATGAGCGAGATGGAGGTGCCGAGGTAGGCCTTCATCGGTGCACGCACCACTTCCTTCACTTCGGCATCGCTGTCGCCGACGAAGGTGTGTAACATCAAGGAGATTTGCCCTTGGCCCTTGTGGCCAGCGGCCTTCCACGCCTTGCGGTAGAGCGTGATCTTGTCGGCGAGTTCGTCCACGCTCTGCCCGAGCAGATGCGTGAGCACGTTCACGCCCAGCGTTCCCGCGAGCTCGTAGGACTCAGGATTGCCGGCCGTGGTATACCAGATCGGCAACTCACTCTGCACCGGGCGTGGCAGCGTGCGCACCGGCACGTCGCCGCGCGGGCCCGGGAACGAGAGCGTCTCGCCACGCCACAGCTGGCGTACAGTCTCGATCATCTCAATCGTCTTGTTCTTCGCGTCCGCATAGTTCTGCGGTTGGAAGATAAAATCATTGGGCTGCCAACCGGCGGCGAAGGAGATGCCGACGCGGCCGTTGGAGAGATTGTCCACCACCGACCACTCTTCGACGACGCGTACCGGATGATGCAGCGGCAGGACGCAACTGCCAGCACGCACGCCGATCCTCGAGGTCACGGCGGCGACGGCCGCACCAGTCACAGCCGGATTAGGATACAAGCCGCCAAATGCGTGGAAGTGGCGCTCGGGTGTCCACACTGCCGTGAACCCGTGCTTGTCGCCGAAGCGCGCACCCTCCATCAACACGCGGTAGCGATCACCGGCGTTGGCGTTCTCGTCCGCCGAGAAGTAGAAGAGCGAGAAGCCGACGGCCTTGTGGGCGTTGGCGAGTCCGGCCGTTGCACCAGCGGCGCGATTCTCGTCAGCGTACACCACGACCTTGTAGCCGCGCGTGAGCGACCACAGCAGCTCGAGCACCGAGATGTCAAAGGACAGGCTCGTGACCGCAAGCCACACGCCGGGCTCCGTGCCAAGGCGCTCGTCCATCGCGCCAAAGAAGTTCACAACGTTGCGGTGCTCTACCATCACGCCCTTGGGGCGGCCGGTGGAGCCCGAGGTATAGATGCAGTACGCGAGGTTGGCGCTCGTGGCGCCCTCGACGGGGAGCGTCTCGGGCTCCTTGGCGAGCGCCGCCGCATCGCGATCAAGACAGACGATGTCGGCGCGCGTGTCGGGCAGTTCGCCGAGCACCGCTTCTTGCGTCACGAGGATCTTGGCCTGCGAATCCTCGAGCATGTATTCGATGCGATCGCCAGGGTAGGCCGCGTCGATAGGCACATACGCGGCGCCCGACTTGAGGACGCCGAGCATGCCGACGAGCATATCCAAGGAGCGTTCGCAGCAAAGCGCCACTAGCGTGTCGGCGCCGGCGCCAAGGCTACGCAACTTGTGCGCGAGCCGATTGGCCGCGACATCGAGTTCGCGATACGTCATCTGCCGGTCTTCAAACGCTACCGCCACGGCTTCGGGCGTGCGCGCTGCCTGCGCGGCAATCATCTCGTGAATTGTTTGGCCCTGCCGTAGCTCGCGGGGTGCCGTGCCCCAGGTTTCGAGCAAACGAGTGCGCTCCTCGGCAGACATCAGCGAGATTTCCAGCCAGCGCGTCTCGTCGGTGGCACCAAGCAGGGCCTGCCATTGCGCCACCATCGCGTTCACGCGAGCGGGGTCGAGCACCGCGGCATCGAAGTCGAATGCCGCGCTTCCGTCGCGTGCCAAAACCAGTGTGAGGTCGCTGCCAATCATCGCGGCATCGCTGAGGGTCTCGACGAGTTCAATGCCGACGGCGAGGGTGAAGGGGCGGCCAAGCGAGGCGCGGAGCGCCGGGCGGCGCGCGGCGATGTCGCGCGAGAAGCCACCCCGCTTCCGTACCCACGCGAGCGATGCGTCAACCGAAGCACGCGCATCGGCGAGCGAGCCCTGCTCTGGGAGCGAGATGCGCAGCGGAACGGCCGCAGAAATCACGGCCCCGAGTGCGGCATCAGCGCCGACACTGCCTGACTCGCGGAACGCGAGGTCAAAACGCGCGCGGCCTGCCAAACGAGCGGTCAGCGCGGCGAATGTCGCGGCCGCGCGTTCGCGCTGCTCAGTGCGGCCCACCGGTACGCGCTCGCGGCGTGCGCTCCGGTCGCTCGCCCGTTCGGCAAAGGGCAGCTCGACGGGATCAACCGCCGCGAGACGCGAAGCCCACGCGCCTTCGAAGCGAGCGTACTTTCCCGCCCAGCTATCCAAGGCATCCGCGAGCGTAGCATCCGGCGATGGGAGCGTGCTGCCAACTGCTACGCCCAGTGCGCCGAGTGCGTCCCGTGCCGAGAGCGGGGCGCCGTCAGCGCTCAGCAAGCGCGTGAGCACCAACACGCCGCCCATTGCTGCAACGCGGAGCGAGTCGCCTTCTGCCGCGAGTACCGTTCCGGGGGCGGAGTCTACTGCGTTGTCGAGAGCCTCAAGCCGGCCCACGATCACGCAGGCTTTGCTGCCGAGGATCCGTGCGATGCCGAGTGGATTGGTATACGTGCCGAAGTCGAGCGCCCGCACCAGCGAGGCGAGTTCCTCCGCAGGGCGCGACCAGTCGAGCGAGGCAAGCGCACGCGGGCGATCCGAGAGACCGTGATAGGTGGACCTGTCGAGCGCGTGCTTCAGGGGCGGTGTGCCGGTGCCGGAGAGAATTTCTACCAGCTCCGGGAACGACTCGAGCCCCGCTTCAAAGCACTTGGTGTTCAAGCTGAGCGAAGTCTCGCCGTCGCTGATTGCAAAGCGACGCTGCAAGACGATGTCGCCCTCGTCCACGGCCCCCGTCAACTGGTGCCAAGTGATGCCGTACTCGGCTTCGCCCGCCATCAGTGCCCACGCCGGTGCGTACAAGCCACCAAAACGGGGCAGTGGGCCGTCGTGGAAGTTCACCGCCCCACGCCGCGGCAACTTCAGTGCTCCGGCGGGGATGATTGTGAGATTGGTGATGGATAGCAGGAAGTCGAAGGGCTGCTCGGCTAAGATTGCCGTGTAGTCATCCGCGCTGGGAATCACGCGAAGGCCGCGCTCATTGCACCATGCGACGATTGATGGCTCGTCTGTGATGACGCCGAGAATCTGCTGGCCGGTTTCGCGCAGGGTTTCGGCGCAGCCAATCAGCAGAGACTCGGTGCCAATCAAGAAGCAGGAGAAGGGGCGGTTCGGCATTACGCAACTCGGGAAGTCGAAATCTTGACGGCGGTCCACTAACGCAGTGAACTACAGCAGGAGTAGGGCCGCAATCCGAAGCGTTTTGGACCGAATCGGAAGGCAGTGTAAGTTTAAACAGGACAACGCATTACGCCAGAGCCGTGCCTGCTTGTCGGCCGCCTCAATGCTCATCACGGAGCATGAGTGTAGAGGCCACGAAGCGAATCTGCGGAAAGTGTGGCGTATGTGCAACAGATGGAAGCAGGTTGGGGCATCTCCGGCGCGATGGCCCACTCGGTTGCGCGAGGCGCAATCATTGAGATATTGCGCATCCTCCTCTAGTCGGACCCACAAATCGCTTCACCGGCATTGCCTCAATCACCGAATGCACAAGGCGCTCCCCAGAGCATAACCTCGGGGCAGCACCTGCTCACAGTTGCGATGGAGGACTACTTCCAGGTTGGGGCCTTCAACCAACTGGTGCAGCGGGGTGAGTGGTATCGCTTTGAGTCGCGGGTGGAGCATGGCACTCGCCGGACGCTTGACCTGCTCGACGAACACAAAGTGCGCGCCACCTTCTTCGTGCTCGGCTGGGTGGCGGAGCAGGTGCCCGAGCTGGTGCGTGAGGTAGCGGACCGCGGCCACGAGGTGGCGAGTAAGGGGTACTACCACCGCAACATCGGCGGGATGACGCCCGGGGAGTTTGCGGACGATCTCCTGCGCGCACGCGATGCCATTGAGCGAGCCTCCGGCCGACGCGTGCATGGGTATCGGGTGGCAGGTGAGTGGCTTCAAGAGGCCGACCTTTGGGCGCTCGACGTCCTGACGGCACAGGGCTACCGCTATGACTCGAGTTTCGCCCCGCGACTTGGTCAGAACTCCGAGCATCATTGGCGCGGCGTCTCGCATCGGCATCGGGTGGGCGACGGGAGCATTTGGGAGTTTCCGGTCGCGAGCATGCGTGTGTTGGGGCGGAACGTGCCGCTCGGTGGCAACTACCTCAGGCAACTTCCGCAGTGGCTCGTGCGTCTCGGCGCACGGCAGTGGCTAGCGGGTGAAAGTGCTCCCCTAGTGCTCTACTTCCACACGTGGGAGTTGGATGCCGACCAACCGCGCATCAGCGCGGCGCGGGCAGCGCAGCGCTTGCGTCATTATCGCAATCTCGAAATGATGCCCGAGCGGCTGGGGTGGTTCCTTCGCGAGGTTCCATTCACCTCGATCAGTGATTATCTCGGGCTAGATCGCGGCGAAACGGCACAACTCGTCTCGCCGCGTGCGAGCGATGCTTCTCTAGCGGCGGCGTTGGCCGCTCCTGCTGTGAGCGAGAGTTCGCGAGAGCCTACGACGCAGCAGGCCGTTACGGTGGTGGTGCCTTGTTATAACGAGGAGTTGATTCTCCCCTACCTGGCAAACACGCTGCGCTCCGTGGAGGCTGAACTCAGTCGGTCCTACGATCTGCGCTTCATCTTCGTGGATGATTGTAGCACGGACGGCACGGCGGCGTCTCTCGAAAGGCTCTTTGGAACGCACGCCAACTGCAGGATTCTACGGCTGCGAGCGAATGAGGGTCCAGCGGGTGCCATTCTGCGGGGCATCGCGGAGGCGGGGACGGACGTCATCTGCTCGATTGACTGCGACTGTACTTACGATCCGCATCGCCTCGCCGAAATGATTCCGCTGCTGACGTCGGGTGTCGCGCTGGTCACGGCATCGCCCTACCATCCGCGTGGCGCGGTGCGGAACGTCCCCACTTGGCGGCTCGCGCTCTCCAGGAATCTTTCGCGTCTGTATCGCTTGGTGCTGCGCAACCAACTCGCGACCTACACCAGTTGCTTCCGTGTATACCGCCGCGAGGCAATGGCTGGGATGACTCTCGACCGTACGGGATTCTTGGGTGTGACGGAGATGCTATGCCGTCTCGACTTGGCGGGGCACCGCATTGTTGAGTTCCCGACGACGCTTGAAGTGCGAATGCTTGGTCGCTCGAAGCTCCGCATTCTTCGCATTATCGGCGGTCATCTTGTGATGATTGCGCGCTTGTTGCTGGGGCGGGTCTGGGGCTCGGTGGGTCTTGCCCCACGCGTGCGCAACTGATGGCTGAGGTCGCCGTAGTCGGCGGAGGCATACTTGGCCTCACACTTGGATTGCGACTCGCGCAGCGTGGTCATCGCGTGCGGGTGCTCGAAGGAAATGCCGAGCTTGGTGGACTGGCGGCGCCGCAGGAGCTCGGCGGCTTCACGTGGGACCGGTTCTATCACGTGACACTGGAGTCAGACCGCGCACTGCTCGGGCTTCTTGCCGAGCTTGGACTGCGCGGTGAACTCCGGTGGGGCACGACGCGCACTGGCTTCTACACGGACGGTCGATTTCACTCGATGTCGAGCGCGGTGGAGTTCCTGCGTTTCCCACCGCTCGGGCTCGTGGACAAAGCAAGGCTCGCGGCGACCATTCTGCGCGCCGCCAATATCCGCGATGCAGCGCCGCTTGAGCGGGAACCGGTAGATGTCTGGCTGCGTCGCTGGTCGGGTGAACGAACCTTCCAACGAATCTGGCGCCCACTGCTCGAGGCCAAGCTTGGTGAGAATTGGCGGCTCGCAAGCGCTTCATTTATTTGGGCCATCATCGCGAGGATGTACGCGGCGCGGCGCTCGGGGCTTAAGCGTGAGCGCTTCGGTTATTTGGCAGGCGGGTACGCGACGACGCTTCGTGCGCTGCGAAGCGCGTTCGAATCTGCGAGCGGCGTGATCGAAGTTGGCCAGCGCGTGGAGCGGGTCGAAGCGGTTCGCGAGAATGGGCGGGGGGTCGAGTTGCAGGTGGGCGGTGTCGTGCGACGGTTTGACTCCGTGGTCCTCACGGTGCCCTGTGGTGTGGTGACGCGGCTCTGCCCGAGCCTGCAAGCAGGCGAGCACGCGCGCCTCGGGCGCGTGGTGTACCAAGGTGTGATCTGCGCGAGCCTGCTGCTCGATCGCCCGCTCTCGGGCTACTACGTCACCAATATCACAGAACCGGGATTTCCATTCACCACCGTGGTGGAGATGACGGCGTTGGTGCCGCCCAGTGAGTTTGGTGGCCTCACGCTGGCCTATGTTCCACGCTACTGTACGGCGTCTGATTCCTGGTGGTCGAAGTCCGACGCTGAGGTGCTCGACGAATTCCAACGCGGAGTTGGTCGGCTCTTCCCGAAGCTGCCCCCCGAGGCCATCAAGCATGCGTCGGTGTCGAGGGCGCGAGAAGTGCAGGCCGTGCCCACGCTCAACTACAGTCGCGACGCCTGTCCTGCGATGACGACGTCAATTCCCGGGCTCTACATCGTGAACTCCGCGCAGATTGTGAACGGCACGCTCAACGCCAATGAGACGGTTGGCTTGGCCGAGCGCTCCCTGCCTGCATTGGAAGCAGCGCTCGCGTCCACCTCAGCCTGATGCCCGCCCGCCCGCTGGCCACGCTGTCGCTCGACCTCGACGACGAGTGGACCTACCTCAAGGTCCAAGGCGATCCGCGATGGGAATCTCGTCCGAGCTATCTCGCGATATTCATCCCTATCGTGCGCGCCGCGCTGCGTGATCTCGACCTGCGGCTTACGGTCTTCGTGGTTGGTGCCGATGCCGCGCGGCCCGAGAACGCTGCTCTGCTGCGTGGTCTTGCGGAAGACGGGCACGAGATTGGCAATCACTCGCACGAGCATGAGTCGTGGTTGCACGAGTACAGCGTGGAGCAACTCAGTGCGGAGTTGGATCGTAGCGAGGCGGCCATTATCGCGGCCACGGGTTGCCGGCCGGTGGGTTTCCGGGGACCGGGCTACAGTTGGAGTCCGGCCCTGCTCGAGCTGCTCGCGGCTCGCGGCTACCGCTATGACGCATCCACGCTACCGACCTTCATCGGCCCACTCGCTCGCTGGTACTATTTTCGCGCGGCAAAGCTGAGTGCTGAGGCACGCAACACGCGCCGATTGCTATTTGGGCGCTTCGCCGACGGATTCCGCCCACTCGCTCCGCATCGCTTGCAGTTGCGGTCCGGTGCCGCATTGCTGGAGATTCCGGTGACGACCATGCCTGTGACTCGCGCACCGTTTCATCCGAGCTATCTCATCTACCTCGCCCGCCGCTCACCGGCGCTCGCGCGCGGGTACTTCCGCACCGCGCTCAGCCTCTGCCGCGCCACGGGAACGCCGCCTAGCCTCTTGTTGCATCCACTGGACTTCCTCGGCGGCGACGAC
The DNA here is from genome assembly GCA_031414535.1 of Gemmatimonas sp. Classification (GTDB taxonomy): domain Bacteria; phylum Gemmatimonadota; class Gemmatimonadetes; order Gemmatimonadales; family Gemmatimonadaceae; genus Pseudogemmatithrix. Next base: position 193,797 of record JANNVQ010000014.1, on the reverse strand, counting down.
GTCGCAGGCCTGCGCTTCTTTCCCGGAATGGACTTGCCTGGCGCGCAGAAGCGGGCGTTCGTGCGCGAGACCTTGGTGCGCCTGCGCGACGGATTCGATGTGCAAACGCTCGGCGCTTTTGCGTCGCGACTCGACGCGACGGCGTTGAAGACGCGCGTCATCGGCGCACGCTAGCGATGTGCGGCATCGTTGCGGTCTTTGCGCCTGGGCGTGCGGCGGAACCAGAACTCGCGCGGCGGCTAGGTGAGCGCATTCAGCATCGCGGTCCCGACGGACTTGCGGTGTCCACGGCCGGTGCGGTGGCGCTCTTCCACGCGCGCTTAGCCATCATCGATGTCGCCACCGGCGCACAACCGATGCACGACGGTGATCTCGCCATCACCTACAACGGCGAAATCTACAACTATCGTGAACTGCGCGATGAACTGCGCGGTCGCGGGCACCAGTTCCGCACCGCTTCCGACACGGAGGTGATCCTCAAGGCGTATCGCGAATGGGGCACGGATGCGCTGTCGCGGCTCAACGGCATGTTCGCTTTCGTCTTGGTGGATTCCGCGCGCGGGCACATCTTCGCGGCACGCGATCGGCTGGGCATCAAGCCGCTTTACTGGACGCGCGTTAGCGGGCGCTTCGCGTGGGCCTCGGAGATCAAGGCACTGTTGGAGCTTCCCGACCTCGAACGCGCGGTGGACCTTGAGGCGCTCGAAGACTATCTGACGTATCAGTTCGTGCTCGGCGATCGCACCCTGTTCCGCGGTATCTACAAGCTAGAGCCCGGCACGTATCAACTTGTTGGGCTCGCTGACGGCCGCGTGCAAAGCGCGACCTATTGGTCACCCAGCTACAACGTGGACTCCTCGATCACGGAAGCGGACGCCGTCGAACGCCTCCGTGCATTGCTTGAGGACGCCGTGCGGCTTCAGTTGCGCAGCGACGTGCCCGTGGGAAGTCATCTCAGCGGTGGACTTGACTCTTCAATGATCGCCTGCCTGGCCGCACCGAATCTCGCAGCGGGAATGCATGCCTTCACTGGCGTGTTCCGTGAGGGACCGGACTTTGACGAGACGCCGTACGCGCGCGCGGTAGCCGAATCGCGTGGATTGGCTTTGCACGAGATCGTGCCCGACGTGGGCGACATCTCGACGCTGCTACCGCGCTTGGTGTGGCATCTCGATGAGCCGGCCGCTGGTCCTGGCGTGATTCCGCAGTTTGCCGTCTCGGCGTATGCGGCGCGCCACGTGAAGGTTACGCTCGGTGGCCAAGGTGGAGATGAGGTCTTTGGCGGCTATACGCGCTACCTCGTGGCCTATCTCGAGCAAGCGCTCAAGGGCGCCATCTACGAGACCAACGAGGAAGCCGAGCACATCGTATCCCTGCGTTCGATTCTCCCGAACCTCCCGACCTTGCAGCGCTACGCGCCGATGCTCCAGCAGTTCTGGCGCAGCGGGGTGTTTGAGCCGATGGATCGTCGGTACTTCCGCTTGCTCGACCGCCTCGGCGGCGCCGTTAGCGTGCTGGGTTCAGATTGGCGCGCCTCTCATGATCCGGAGCGCACCTTCGAGCGCTTCTCCGAACGCTTTAATCGTCCCGATACGCAGTCGTACTTCAACAAGATGACGCACTTCGACCTCACGGCCGGCTTGCCAGCGCTGCTGCAAGTTGAAGATCGTGCGAGTATGGCCTCTGGATTAGAATCGCGGGTTCCCTTGCTTGATCACCGACTTGTGGAGTTCATGGCCACGCTGTTGCCACGACTGAAATTCCGTGGCGGTGAACTCAAATACTTGTTGAAGAAGGCGGCGCAGGGTGTCGTGCCGGAGACCGTGCTTGCCCGCAAGGACAAGATGGGCTTCCCGGTGCCGCTGCACCTGTGGACACGCGGGCCCTCGCGTGACTTCATCCATGACACCCTCATGTCGTCGCGCGCACGCGAGCGCGGAATTTTCGACCCCGCAGGCGTGGAAGGTTTGCTACGGCATGAGCGTGATTTTTCACGGCAATCGTGGGGATTGCTCAATCTCGAAATCTGGTTTCGGACCTTTATTGATTGATGACGACATCACTGATCGGCGTAATCGGCCCGGGTATCGTCGGGATGCCCATGGCAGCACTCTTGGCGGATGTCGAGGCGAAGCGCGGCTCAGCGGGCCGGCGCGTGCTCGTGGTTCAGCGCAACTCCGCGACCTCAGGCTGGAAGGTGGGCGCCATCAATCGGGGTGAATCTCCGATTGGCGGGGCGGAGCCAAGCCTCGATGCAATCGTGCGACGCACGGTCGCGAGCGGCCACCTCGGCGCCACGCATGATGTGGACGATCTCGCGAACGCTGAAATCGTTCTCGTCTGCGTGCAGACGGACAAGGATGGCATCGCGCCGGACTACGTGCCGCTCTTTGCGGCGCTCGATGCGCTCGCCATAGCGTTTCGCGCGCGGCGCCCAGGTCTTAGCGCGCCGCTCGTCATCATTGAGTCCACGTTGGCGCCCTCGTCTATGGCCACGGTGGTGCGCGAGCGATTCGCGGCGCAGGGCCTTATCGAAGGTCAGCATGTGCGCCTTGCGAACTCACCAAACCGTGTGATGCCGGGCCGGCTGGTGGCGCGAGTCGCTGCGAGCGACAAGCTCGTCGGAGCGCTCGATCCCGCCACGGCAGCTGAGGTCGCGACGCTGTACTCGGGCATCGTCACGGCCGGTACGCTTCACGTCACGGACAGCCTCACGGCCGAAATCGTGAAGACCTTGGAGAACGCCTATCGCGATGTTCGCATCGCCTTCTCGGCGGAGTTGGCACGTTGGTGTGACGCTGAGAACCTGGACTTCTTTGATCTTCGCGACCGCGTGAACGCGGGACTCGCGCAGGAGGACAACGCGAGCCAAGACCCAACGGCCGTGCCGCACGGCGGCGTGCTGGTACCCACCGTGGGCGTGGGCGGCCACTGTTTGCCGAAGGACGGAGTGCTCCTCTGGTGGCGGCGGCTTGAAGCTCGGGACCCCGCTGCAGCAAAGAGTTTGATTCTCGCGAGCCGCGAGGTGAATGACGTGTCGCCGACCTTGGCTTGGGCGAGAGTAAACGCCGCGCTCGGTGATCCGCGCGGGAAGCGCATTGCAGTGCTCGGTGCGGCGTACCGCGCCGAGTCGGAGGACACGCGCAACTCTGCGGCGCTGATCTTTGCGAAGCTCGCGCGCGAGGCTGGCGCGGACGTCATCGTGCACGATCCCTTCGTGAAGCCGGACGACGTCAATATTCGCCGCCTCGGTCTTGAGGACTGCTTCACGCAGGATCTTGAGCGCGCGCTTAGCGGTGCCGACGCCTTGTTCGCGGCAGTCGCGCACGAGCTGTATCGGCCGCTAGCGTCACACGCTTTGCAAGCTCTGCCTTCGCCGCGGCTATTCGATTTCTGCACCATTTGGCGTGGTCTTGCGTTACCTGCAGGCGCGGTAGTGGGTATCGGTTACGGCCGGAAAAAGGTTGAGCATGTGGTTGTACAGAATGTCATGGTCGCCTTCCGCGATGTGGAGCGCGCCGTGTCGCGTGAGGTGCGTGACACAGACGCATTCCTGCGTGCGCGCTATGGTGGTGTTGGGCCGCAGAGCTACGAGGAAGTGCGGCGCCTCGCAGCGACCTGCGTGACTGGCTGCGAACTGGTGGATGCATCGCTGCCCATCGAGCCTGTTCAGCTTCCGTTCGCTTCACGGCTCCTCAGCCTCGCGACTGGTGCCTGATGAGCTTTTAGCGCCTCGCTGTCTTATCTGCGCGAGTGAGCAGGCCCGCGCAGTGGATATTGGGGTGCACCGACTCTGGCGTTGTGGGCTCTGCGACGCGGTATATCATCGCCCGTTTGATTCGGCGCAGGCGGCCACGCGATTTGCCCCTGAGTACTTCCGTGGCGATGCGTCGGACGGCTACGCCGACTATCTCGCTGAGGGGCCGACGCTACGTCGTCAGGCCGCCCGATATTTGCGGCGGCTCGAGAGGGTCAACGAAGGGCGCCGGCTCTTTGACGTTGGGTGTGCAGCCGGATTTCTGCTCCGCGAGGCCGAGAGCCGTGGCTGGCAGGCGGCCGGCGCAGACGTGAGTGCGTGGGCAACTGACCACGCGCGACTGGCTGGGCTCAAGGTGCGCACGGAGGCCTTTGACGCCGTGGACGGTGACGCGGGGGAAGCAGGGTCGCGAGATGCCGTGACGATGCTGAACGTACTGGAGCATTGTGCGGAGCCCGCGCGCGCAGTTGCGCGGGCACGGCGCATGCTCGCCCCTGGCGGCTTGCTCTGCATCGAAACGTGGGACCGCGATGCACTAGTCGCACGAATGAGTGGTGCGCGCTGGCACCAATGGTCGCCAGAGCGCGTGACGACATGGTTCAACCGCCGATCCCTGCGGAGACTTCTGCCAGAGACTGAGTGGTCTTGGGTGTCGTATGGTTCAGTGACTCGTTGGATTTCGCTGGCCCGCGGTCTGGAAGTTCTCGGGCTGCCTGCCCCTGCTGCGGCGCGTGGTGTGGAGCTGCCGTACCGACTTGGCGACCTCGTGCTGCTCGTGGCTCGCAAGCGCTGAGGCGCCGGTGTCCTAAGGTGCGAGCCCGCGCCGCTGCATCGCGGCGACGTAGAGCGCCTCGTGCCGCGAGATCCATGTCTCGAAGTCATACTCGCGGCGAACGTGCTCTTGTGCGGACCTTGCGGCAGCCTGTGCAGCTGCTGGTGCGCCGAGTGCGGCGCGAATAGCTGCGGCGAGTGCGACCGCATCATCAGGCGGCACCAAGGCGCCTTCGGCGGGCGCCGCAATCAGATCAGGCACGCCTCCCACCGCGCTCGCGATGACGGGCACACCCGCGGCAAGCGTTTCAAGCAGCACGATGGGCGTGCCCTCCGAGCGCGATGGCAACACGAAGAGATCGAAGGCCGCGAGATAGCGAGCCGCATGCTCACGTTCGCCAGCAAACTGTACACGCGCGCCAAGCCCCAACGATGCCGCGAGGCTCTCGAGACGCTCGCGCTCTGGGCCACCGCCCACGATTACGGCGTCCCAAGGCAAGTCACTTACGCTTGCTAAGGCTTGGACCAACACGTCCGTGCCCTTGATGGGAATCAGACGCCCGATAAATCCGATCACTACGCCAGCGCCAGCCACGCCAAGCGCCGCACGTGCTTCCGCGCGAGGCAGTAGCGGCGGCGCGTTCGTGGCGTTGGGAATGCGATGCAGGGCCGCCCGCGGGACTCCCAAGGCAAGCAACTGCTTTTCCAAAGGCGTAGAGACCGCGACCACGCCATCAAAACGCCGTAGCGCGCGCTCCTGAACCCACTCGAATGCGTGGGAGATGCCGCCGAGGCGGCTGGAGCCGTGCAGCGTGCTCACGTTCGCTGTGCGGCGGGGCCGTACGAGCAGCCCGTGCATCAAGTCGGCGCGATAGCCGTGCGTGTGCAGCACGTCGGGCGCCAACTGGCGGAGCAGGGCGCCAACGCCGCGAATCTCTCCGAGGTAATCGCGTCCGCCAAGGCGGAGCTCGTGCACGGTCACGCCAGCCGCATCGAGCGGAGCGCGAAGATCGTCCGTGCGCACATCGGGCTCCACCACGGCGATTACGTCAATCCAGTGGCCGCGCGCTGCGAGTCCCGAAGCGAGACCCTGCACCACGCGCTCCAGTCCACCCACGCTGGCCGGCGTGCAGGAATGGACGATGCGGAGCTGTTCACGAGGAGGAGTCAGGGCCGCTGACCTCAATGCGATTTCTTCCCGTCGGCGATCACGCGATTGATAACAGCTATGAGATGCTCGGCGTCGCGCTCCCAGTTATAGCGATTGCGCACGGATTGCCTGCCCTTCACGCCCTGCGCTCGAGCGGCGCTGCGATTTAGTGAACGCAGCACGCGTGCGAGGTCGTCCGCCTTCCGATCCATAAACGTCACGCCGGCGCCCGTCTCAGCGAGCACGCGCACCACGGGCGTGACGTCCGAGGAGATGACGGCGAGCCCGAGGGACATGTAGTCGAAGAGCTTATTGGGAATGGTCGTCTGCCAACTCTCATTGGCGTAATGAGGAATGAGCCCCGCATCCGCCTCGGCCACAATCTTTAATGCGTCGCGGTAGGGCACGTGCCCAAAGAAGCGTACGTGGGATGAGTCGAGTCCGAGTGCTGTGGCGTGCGACTCGAGCGCCTTACGGGCCCGCCCATCACCGATGAGATCGAGCGCGACGACCACGCCCTCTCGCGCCAGCAGCGCAACGGCGTCAAGCACCAAGCGCACACCGCGCGCTTCCTCCATGAGACCGAGGTAGGTCAGGCGCAGCGGCGCGTCAGTGTGCTGTGCCTCTGCAGCGTCGCGCAGCGCGGCATACTCGTCAATGCGACTCTGTGCAGGTGTGTTGCTTACTACCGTCACCCGGTCGGCAGGCACGCCCAGCTTGATGAGCCGATCACGCGACTCCTCCACCACCACCACACAGTGATCGAGGCGCGGGAGCACCCAGTTCTCGACGGCTTCCACCATTTTGGGATTCCGCACCAGCCGGTCGCCGAGCCGTGTGGCCCCGGTGGTCCACAGATCGCGGATCATCGCCGGATAGTTCTCGGCCATGTCCAGTACCACCGGCAACTTGAGTTGCTGCGCCACACGAATCGCGGCCGGTGCCAGTGGGAGGTCGCGAACCAATACCACCTGCGCGCGCTCGCGTCGGCCAACCTCGCGCATCCGCGAGGTCCAGCGCGGATTGAAAAACGCGGGGAACTGCGAGGCCGCGTCCACGCGCGCGCCCAATGCACGCCACGGTGCGAGCCGATGCACCGTGCATTCGGGGAGCGTCTCCTCAAGCACACGACCGTCGCGATTTCGCGCCACCATGTGCACAGCGTAGCCGGCACCCGTGAGCGCCTGACACACCTTCTCCGTGCGGACGTCCCAGGGATACTCGGAATCCCAGACCTTGAGTACTGCGCCTCGAGTCTGGCTCACGGAATTGATTTGGCGAGGAATGGACCGAGCGCGTTAGTCACCGAGAGGGGCAAACGGGTCCAGACTCTCGAGGCGAGTGCGAATGCGCCGGAGTCTTGCTTCGGCACGCCCGAGTCTGGAGTACTCGACCACGAGGCCCATGGCAGCCGCTCATCAACTGCGCCCCACTGCGTCTTGAAGCGATGGGTAGAACTGCCCGGCGTGCAGCGTCCAAAGTCGAAGCGCCGCGCACCCGCGCCAATGACGTGCTCCATCATGGCCCAGTAGAGCAGCATATTGGGAGAGAGTTGGTTGAACTCGCGCAGCGACGAGGCCCAGGTGATCTCAAAGCTGTTGGCGTAGAGAAATCCGCAGCCGCCAGCCATCAGCGTGTCACCGCGCCAGACCGTGGCGAACACCACTTCGTTCGGAAAGCTGGTGAGCAAGGCCTCAAAGAACTTTCGTGGCAAAACGGGCGTGCCCAGCTCTCGCATGTTCCGCGCGAACACATCGTAGAATGGCGCGCACTGGTCGGCACCGAAGCGCGCCGTGAGGCCTTCCTTCATGGGTCGCCGAACTTGGCTGCGCAGTTTGGACTTAAGCCCCTTCTCAAAGAGCTCGGTCGCGGTCTCAGGCAGCGGCATCGCCACCGTGATCTTGCGGTCAGACACCGCGAGCGTCTCGGGGAGCGAAGCTGGGCGGGGAAAATCTCCACCCACGGTTCGTGGGACCGCCGCGATGTCGGCCGTCCAGCGAAGCTCCAGTAACTTGGAGTTCGCCGCGACCGCTTCGCGTTGCGCCCAGGCGGCGAGTTGCCGCTGAGCGGCCGCGCCGCCAATGGGCCCGCCAGCATTCAAGAATGGCATGGACATCAAGTAGCGTCCAAAAATGCGGCTGCGCACATCAACAATCGGCAGGACGCCGGCCACAGATCCGTCAGAATGCTCGAGTATTGCATAGCGAGTGCGATGCCCAAGCACGCCGTCAAACACATGCTGCCATCCGGCCAGATGCGCGTGCGTCGCCGTCGGGGTGGCACGCACGAAGGCGTCCCACCCGGCTGGGGCGGAATCAGCGACGCTGAGGTTTAGCGTCGGCTCGGAAGCAGCGGTTGACGTCACGTGGTGGAAACTAAGCGTGATGAAAGCGAAGTCATCGCACCCGGTACGCAAGAAATACGCCGCCGCCGAGGCCTGGCTCGGCCACGCAACAGGAATTGAGCCATGCACGCACGGAGTCCTGCGGCACCTGCCGGTGTGCGTAGGCCCATTCGCGTTTATCGTAGAGGAGCCAAGTGATGCTGCGTGCGCGAAGGGTGTCGAGCGCTGGCATGTACGGGGGCGGGAACTCAGGGTACGAGGTCACCGCGCCGGGCAGGCGCATGGCGAGATACGCGGCCGACAGCACATGGTCGCTTCCCTGCAGGCGGGTCGCGAGCTCCACTGTGGCTATGCGCTCGGCGGGGTCGGCCGCGGAGGCGCCGCGAACAATACGGACTCCCGAGAGCAGTGCGGCCGAGAATACCAGCGCCACTTGCCACTGTCTCCGCTGCGTGGACACCCACCAGCCTGCCAGGATGCAGGCCATTGGTGTGATGGGGTGGAAGTAGTTTCCCGCCTGCCACACCTGAAGCAGCAAGAACCCCAGCGTGAACGGAATACCAAACGCGAGCGGTAAGAGCACGCGCTTTTTGAGTGCGGCCACGAACCCCATCAGCGCGGCGGCAAGGACGACGGGGTCGGCGTGCGACATCGCGAGCAGCGAAGTCTTCACGGTTTCAGGCGCGAAGCCGAAGCGCCCCACGCGGAAGAGGGCGTCGGATGCCTCGTACGTGGCGAGACCGACGTTATCGCCCCAGCCCCGCAAGAAGGTTGGCGGGTCGCTTAGGTACAGGCCGAGGTAAGCGGCGATGGCGAGCCCCACGCCAGCGAGCAGCGCCAAGCGGTCGGCGCGGCGAGTGCGCGGATCGCGAGTGGACTCAAACCACGTGGAGACGCCAAAGGCACCCACGAACACGATGGCGATGGCTTTCGTGAGCAATAGGACCGCCGTTAGGAGCGCAATCCAAATACTTCGTCGGCGCTCGCGCGTGCTCCAAGCCCAGAAGAGCGCCGACATCGCAAGCATCTGGTAAGGCTCAATCAGCGCTCGGCGGTCATTCGTGATGGCGTCGAAGCTCGTGGCAATCAAGAGCGCTGAAATCAGCGCCGCAGTCCGGCCCGCCGCCGCCGATGCCGCGAAGAACCAAAACAACAGGGCGATGAGTCCAGCCGTAACCGATGCAGCACGAGCCACCTCGAAGCTGGAGCCCGCAATCGCGAAGGGGATGCCGAGCAGCACATGGTAGCCCGGCGCCGAGTGGAGGTCGTAGGTCCGGTCGCCATCGTCCACCCAGGAGCGGACGGCCAAGGGCCAGCCGCCTTCGTCGGGCGTCGAGCCCGGGAAAATGTCGAGCAGTGGGAAGCGCAGCAGCGCCGCGAGGGCGATGACGGCGAGCAGCACCCACCAACTCCGCGCGGTTGCAGTATTCTCAGACATAGCGGCCCCGTAACTTACCGAGATGAATCCTTGGCGCTGGGTCCCGCCCGCCTACTCCCCCATGTCCTGGTCGGCCGCCCTCGCGAGTCTGGGCCGCGGCGAGGCGGTAAAAGGCGTGGAGCGCCTACTCACCGAGCGCTTCGCGGCCACGGCGGCGCACCTCGTAGATAGCGGCACCAGCGCCCTCGCCTTGGCGATGCAGTTGGCCGTGGAGCAGAGCCCCCACCGCGTGGTGGCCTTGCCTGCCTACGGCTGCTTTGATCTCGCGACCGCCGCCGATGCCGCTGGCGTCGAAGTCGCGCTGTACGATGTGGATCCGCGAACTCTGTCGGCCGATCTCGCGAGCCTTGACCGGGTGTTGGCGACGGGGGCCGCTGCGGTGGTCGCGGTGCACCTCTACGGTGTGCCGGTGAACTTGGCCGAGGTTGGGAAACGCTGCCGGCAAGCCGGCGCGCTGCTCATCGAGGACGCGGCTCAAGGAGTGGGTGGCAGTCTGAACGGTAAGCCACTCGGCGCACACGGTGACCTCAGCCTGCTCTCTTTCGGTCGAGGGAAGGGACGTTCTGCCGGCGGCGGGGGTGCGCTACTCGTTCGAGAGCCGGCCTTGGATGGGCGAGCCATTCAATTGATTCGTGCGCTCTCCGTCGGTGAGCAGGCTGGCCTTCTGCGGGCGCTCAAGATGCTGGGCCAAGACCTGCTCTCGCACCCCGCCTTTTATGGCGTGCCAGCCCGAGTTCCGGCACTCGGCTTGGGCGACACGCCGTACCACGCCGCACACCCCGCGATGAGGTTGGACGCTCGTGCAGCGGAACTCGTGCGTGCCGCGCTTGAGCTTGAGGGTAAGGAAAGTGTTGCGCGCAGCGAGCGCGCCCGACGAATGCAACAGAGGCTTCCAGCCAGCGCTGCGCTCGCCCTGCCGCCGAATGGCGTCGCGGGCTACTTACGCATGCCAGTGGTGTTGCGCGGTACCGTGGGCCGCGGCGAGCGCAGCTCTCGCGAGCTTGGGATTGAGCCTGGATATCCACTCGCGCTCTGTGATCTGCCTGGCTTCACTCGCGTGTCATCTAGTGCAGGCGGCCCGTGGGAAGGCGCGCGCGCATTGGCGGCACGCCTCGTCACGCTACCCGTGCACTCGCGGGTAAGCGATGCGGATCTTCAACGCGCCGCCGCCTGGGCCAGCGCGCGCATCAGCTAGGCGTGCCGATGTACCCGTGTGCGCGCAACCAGGCCGCCGTCAGCGGCAAAGAGCGAGCCATATCGAAGGCAGGCGCGTAGCCTAGTAGCCGCCTCGCTTTATCAATTGGATACGTGCCGCGCCGCCCATAGTAGCTGAACTCGTCCAAACCGGGTGTGCCGCGAATGAGCTTCTCCGCCCGCTTCATCAGGTTCTTAGCGGCGGCTGAGCTCTGGTACACAGTCATGATCTGCTTCTCGAACTGCTTCATGCCGAACTTCGCGGCCATGCGCACGGGATGCACAAGTAAGCTTGTGGCCCGCGATCCACCCTCCGCCTGACGCGCGAGCGGCGGGAGGCCGAGTGCCGTGTTCAGCGCCTCGAAGTACGCGTTCCATGTCGGTACTTCCGGACCGCCCACGTTGAACGCTTCGCCCACAGCCTCGGGCCGCTCGAGCGCGAGCTTACCTGCTAGCACCACGTCGTCCACGTAGACGAGATTGCAGGTGCCGCCGCACACAGTCTCGGGGAGCGGAAACGGACGTTGCTGGACGCGACCCGCAATCTCCACGCTCCAAAGCGCTGAGAAGGGGCCGTGCACCAGAGTGGGACGCAGCATGCTCACGGCCAGGCCGCGCTGCAGGTACTCGCGGCAGGCTTCCTCGGCCTCGATTTTGGTGTCGCCATACTCGCGGCCGGTCTTCGTGAGCGCCGCGTCCTCTCGGCACTCGCCATCTGTTGAGCCGTACACGTCTATGGTGCTGATGTGCACGACGCGCTTCACTCCAGCGCGCAGGGACTCGTCCAAGAGGGTCCGCGTACCCGTCACCGTGGCATCGCGCCCGCCGACGGCGCAGTGCACCACGAGATCCACACCCTCCAGTGCTGCGCGCACGGATTCGGCGCGCGTCACATCGCAGAGGACCAGTTCAACCGGCGTGCGCCCGACGCGCGCACCACTGCTCCAACGGCGAAGCCCCGCGCGCACCTCGCCAACGCCCCATGCATGAAAGAGCTCGGCGAAGCGGCCGCCCACGAAGCCACCCGCGCCCGTGATGAGAACCTTCGGACGCGCGCTCACGACTTCACCTCCGGGAGATGCCAGGGTTCGGGCAGTCGGCTGCGTTGTGCATAGCACTGCGCCAGCAAGGCGATGGACGGCGCTACGGCCGCGGCGGGCACGAGTGGCGCAGCTTTCCCGTGAATGGCATCCACAAAGTTTTCAATGAGGACATCGCCGAATCCCGCGTAGGTGCGGGGGCCGGGATCAGTCTTGATGACGCGTCGGCGCCCGTCGGCCGCCACGAAGACGGGATCACGCCAATCGTAGATGCCGTGCTCGATGGAGGCGCCGTTGGAGCCCACGATGCGAAACCGATTCTGCAACTTGCTCAACCACGACAAGCGAATGTGCACCTCGGCCTTATCGGTTCTGAGGTCTACCTGCGCCACCGCTTCGGTGCCGCCGTAGGAGTCATCTGCGTAACGCTCCACGCGGGGCGTGCTGTCGAGCCACCAGCAGACGAGGTCGAGTACATGCGCACCGATATCGAAGAGCACGCCGCGCCCGCCAGCCTTCACCCCAAAGTAGCCGTCGCCGGCCGCGGGCCAGTCGTAAGCCCCGCCTTCCTCAAACTCAATCCGCGTGACATGTCCGAGGTCGCCGCGCACGATGGCCTCGCGGATTGCGCGCGTGGACGGATAGAGGCGCCGCGTGTTGTTCACGAGCAGCGTGAGTCCGGCCGCCGTGGCTTCCGCGCCCAATGCGGCCACTTCCTCGGCAGACTCGGCAAGTGGCTTCTCGCAAAGCACGTGCACGCCGGCGCGCAGGCAATCGTGCGTCAGCGGCACGTGCAGATGGTGCGGCACGGCAATCACGGCGCCGGTGGCTACACCCAGCACTTCCCGCAGGTCGCTCGCGGCAGAGGCGAAGCCAAACTCGCCCATCAGCGCGCGCGCGCGGGAGAGATCTCGGTCCACGACGATCACATGCGGCCGCAGGTCGTCGCGTCGCGCGAGCGCGGGCAGGTGGAAGCTGCGCGAGATGGCGCCGGCGCCGATTACGGCAATGGTCGTGGGTGTAGCAGTCGAGGGCATCGGGGCAGGGTAGTGGTCAGGACACAGTGATGCAAGCGCGATGCCAGAGTCGGGTCGCGCGCGCTCCGGTCGTGCTTAGCGTCGGTGCAGCCAATCGAACGTCTCTCGACGAGACGGAGCCGGATCGTCGGGCCGTGCGAGTTCACTTCGTTCGTTTGAAGCGAGCGGGCGCAGAACATCCATCATTGTTCGCATCAGGCCAAGATCATTTGGCGGGAGATCGTCCGCCTCGTAACGCCGGCGAAGCCGAGCGATGAGATGGTCAATCTCGCCCCAGCGCCAGCGCAGACGTTGACCCAGTCGCCAAGTAGGTGGAACTGGAGGCGCCGCATCATTTGCACACGCCAGCCATAGCGCGGGGAAATCCACGCCCGAGTCGATGGCCAACTGCAGCGAACCCCACAGACGCCCGTTGATTTCCATCAAGACGGGCTCGCCGGTTTGCGCGTCCTGCTTGTACTCCACCATCGCCACGCCATGCTCAAGACCCAGCGCGCTCACGAGCCGTTCGCTTGCCGCCGCGAGAGCCGGGTCCAGCGCGACACTCTCGGCGCAGACGCTCACGCCGCCCGTGGGAGGCTTCTCGCGCAGGCGTCGGTGAGCGAAGCGCGCCACCGTACGCCCATCCCAACGCAGCAGGAAGGCGCCGATGCCTTGGCCTCGAATGCGCTCCTGTACGAGCACAGGGAACGCTGCCGATGGTAGCTGTGCCAGCGCGGCCACCACAGCGTCGCGCCCCTCGGCGTACTGCACGTTGTTGCGCTGGCGGTTGCCACCTTCACCGACGATGGACCGTGCCGCCTTGATGGCGACGCGTGGTGGGAGTGATTGTGGAAGTTCCTCGTTAGGCCGTGTAATCACCCATTGCCTCGGTACGCGAATGCCCTGCTGAGCAGCCGTCGCGAGCACGAGTTCTTTGTCCGACAGACGGCGAAAAATTTCCATTGGTGGCGCGAGCAATCGCGCCGCGCCCTGTGGCGCAGACGCGGGATCCAGCGCCAGCACGGATTCCTCGGTGATGGGAAGAATCCATCTGCAACCGTCTGCTGCGGCCCGCGCCCAAATGGCCTTCGCAAACGCGGCCCCGTCCCGCATCGGCGAGGGCATCAGGGCCTGCCGAGCGGCAAAGCGCGACACCGAACCGATGCAGGGTGCGCGCGAGGAGATCACGGTCACCTGATGACCGGCGGCGCCGAGTGAGCGAATGGCCGCGAGCGCCGCTCGTTGCTCGCCATCGGTGACCAGGATGCGCTGTGGTGCGAGAATGGTCACTGAAGCAGACCGGCGAGCCGGAGTCGGAAACCCCGCCGTGTGATGCCGGCGGGAACGTTGAGCCGCGGGATTCGCATTGTCGGCGGCGTGGCGCCTTGCCACCATCCTCCATCCACCCGGAGGGCCTGCGCGTAACCGGCGGCGAGGGTGGCAGTCTCGACGCGATCGTCATGAAGCCCGTACGGATACGCGAGCACATGAGGCAGGCACCGATCTCCAGCGAACTCGGAGAGCCACTCCACTGGGCGCTGCAGTTCCTCGTTGAGCTCTGTGTTGCTGCAGCGCATGAGGTTGCGGTGATTCCACGAATGCGGGGCGAGTCTGATCTGGTCATGCTCGATGGCTGCCTTCAGCTGCGTTTCGTGGGCCGTCTGCCAGTCGTCGGGGAGTGTCGCCCATGCGGCGTTACGGCCGCGCCAGTCGTGATGAATCTGGATGTGGTCACCGGCGTGCTTATTGAGGGCCCTGTTGCGAGCTTCAGGCGCGAGGCCGTGCAACTCGGCGATGGCATCCCACCACATCGTGCGTCCTCCGAGGATTCCGGGGGCGACGAAGATGGTGGCGGGCAGGCGCCGCCGATGGAGTTCGGGTAGCGCGTACCGTAAGCAGCCTTGGTAGGCATCGTCGAAGGTGATGGCGATGCGAGGGCGCGCGTTTTCGCCGAGGTCGTCGTGCAATGCGCTGGCGAGTGGGACGATGTCCCCGAAGGCCGAGCACTCGTCGAGCACACTACGAAACGTGGAGAGCGGCAGGTGCAGGGCCTGATCGCCGATGCGCGCGGTGTCGTCGGGAACGACGTTGTGGAAGGCGAGAATGAGTCGCCCGCCCGTCCTGCTTCGCAGGGCGAGCGCGGTCAGGCCCGAGCTATCCAACAAGTGTTCGGCCAGCAGACGGAAAGCGGATCGCACGCAGGGAATCTAGGGCCACGCAAGAGGGGGCGCCCGGTTGATTCCGATCGCCCCCTCTTAATCGGTCGTAAAGCGAACGCTTACCAGCCAGGGTTCGTATTGAAGATGCGGACGAGGCCCCACGAGAAGCTCATGGCCTCGCCTTGGCCGTGATTGCGGTTGGCACCCATCTGCATCGATGAGAAACCGGTGGACGCCGCGTTGTACGTGATGCCAGTGCGATTGTGAATCTGCGTGTCGTTCATCCACACTCGGAACACCCCGTCATTCGCTCCAGCGGAAGTGCCGAGGAACACCTCGACGCGAACCCGGTGCCATTGGTTGTTCCAATAGGTTGGAGCCACGGCCTCGGGGTCGTTATTCAACCAGCTTTTGACGTTAGGGAACTGAGTCTGACCAAAGACGGGATCGCCAACGGTCACCGCCGGTCCGAGCCCGCCGGACCCGAATCCAATCTTGATTTCCCATCGGCCGGATCCGCCCTGTGGTTCCATCAGCCAAGTCTTGTGGTCCGGCGCTCCTGAGCAGCCCCAAGCTGCCGTCGGAACGGTCGTCCAGTTCGAGGAGAAGCGGATATAGAACTCGAACCATAGATGCCTCTGGGTTCCGAATTGCGAACCGTTTGGCTGAAGCACGGGACGCATCGTGTAGTTGTCGCAGCGATCCGCTGTCCCATTCACGACGCGCGAATCGTCCGTCCAAGTCGCGCTGCTTGGAAAGTTCACCCGCAGCGACTTCGTGAGGTTGAATCCATTGATATTCACGCCGGTATTGTCGAGCGCGAACGATCCGCCGTCTTCTGAGTAGAACGTCGTGAATGGACGACCACCGCCAATGGTGGTGAGATCGGCCGTATTGGTATAGGTACTGAAGTCTTCCAAGAACCACGGTGTCGGACCGCCTACGGGCGGCGCGGTCACGGTGAAGCTGGAGGAGGTGGCGGTCGTGAGACCAGCTGATGTGAACTGCAGCATCCGCGCACCAGCGGTGCCGGTGACCACGAGGTTGGTGAATGTGGCCACGCCGCCCACGGCGTTCACGGTGGTAGTACCACTGAGCGTGCCGCCGCCAGACGCGATTGAGGCGGTGACCGCTGCCGTTGACGAGACGAGCGTGCCAGCCGCGTTTCGCACCTGCACCACGGGCTGGGGCGAGAGCGCCGAGCCCGACACCGCACCGCCAGGCTGGGTGCTGACGCCGAGTTGCGTAGCCACCGCCGAGAGATCCACCGTCACGGCGGCCGTGCGCGTCTCACCAGGGAAGAGCTGCGATGTGGCCGTAATCGTGCTGCTGCCGGCCGCCACACCCGTCACGAGACCCGACGCGCTCACGGTTGCCACCGCCATGTTGCTCGATACCCAAGTCACCGGGATTCCGGTAACGCTGAGCACCGCGTTGGCAGCGTCGCGCGCCACCAAGGTCAACTGCACCGTCCCGCCAATTGTCGTGATGGTCGCGGTGGTTGGTTCCATGGTGACTGTTTCCACGTCACAGAGCGGCTCCGTGAGCGTGCAATTCTCCTTGTCGGCACATGCCGCACCCGCAGTGGCCAATACCACCGCAAACCCCACTATCCACTGTCCCGTTATCCGCATTCCATACGCTCCTTCCAATGCTGTCAGCGCGCTGTCACCCGGTCTAGATTTGGGGGTTGGACGCATCTGCCGCAAGGCTGACTAGGGCAACGGCTAAGTCACTTGCTCCAGAACACAGGTTTTGCCCTTCCACTCAATCAGCTGCCGTGAACCGTCTGTTTCGCACGCTCCTGCTCAATGGATTGCTCGTCGGCCTCTCTGGCCTCTTTGCCTGCGGACTCGGCGAGGTAGCCGTGCGCATCGCGGTGCCACAACAGTTGATCATTAGGCGGGCCGATATCTACCAAGCCGCGGACACCCTCGGTTGGCTGCATCAGCCCAACATCGTTACCACGATCAACACCGGTGAGGGCGAGGTGACTCTCGCCACGGACCCTCGGGCACTCCGAATCGCCCCCGGGACCACACGCGTTCCCGATGCCCGAAAGGTGCTCATCCTTGGGGACTCGTTTATGGAAGCCATTCAGGTGGAGCACGACTCCAGCACGGCCGGGCTTCTCCAAGCGGCGCTGCGGACTACCCTGGCGGACCCGACGCTGGAAACCTGGAACGCCGGCGTAGGCGGCTGGAACCCAGAGCAGTATCGCTTGCGCGCGGAGGCACTGGTCCGTGAGACTCAGTTCAGCGCCGCGCTGGTCGCCGTGTACTTGGGCAACGACATCATGCAGTGGCGAACTCCCGCCTACAGGCCGCGTACACCGACGGAGCTCCACAGCCTGCGCTTTCCGCGCCAACTCTCGGCGCGCGAGTTCGTGGACGCTCTGCTGTATCCGGTGAACGACTTCCTCGAGGAGCGCTCACATCTTTTCGTGCTGCTGAAAAGCCGGCTCGAGACCCTACGCATGCGCCTCGGACTTACGGCGGCGTACTTCCCACCGGATTTCAACAAGTCGGTCGCTGAGGATGGACGTTGGGACAACACGGCGACAATCCTCGAGGAGATTGCGGTTGCCGCTCGGAAGACGGGCGTGGAGCCCATATTCGTCCTGCTTCCAGCGCCCTACCAGATTGATCCGGCGCTCATGATGCAATACGCGCGCGGATTCGGGCTAGACACCGCATCAATTGACGCGGAGCAACCGAACCGCTTGCTCGCCGCGGCGATGACGGCGCGTGGTCTCCGCAACATTGACGTGTTGCCGGCCTTCCGCGAGGCGCAGCGGGCGGGCACTCACCTCTATGGAACGGTGGACCAGCACTTTACGGCTGCGGGACACGCGCTTCTCACCGCTCAGGTGCTGCCCCTGATTGCCGAACAGCTCAGCCCACGGTCGGCTTCCAGACCCGCCACCAAGCGATGAGCTGCAGCAAGGTCCACATCCCGTAGCCGCTGCCAGCACGGCCCGCCACCAGCGCCTGCCACTCGCGCTGCACGGCAGGGGCCGACAACAACGGCACCTCGCGCAGCGAGGCATCCGAGAGAAGATCCTCCGCCCACGGACGAAGCGGGCCGGTGAGCCAGGCTCGGATGGGAACGCTGAATCCCATCTTGGGGCGCTCAAACATCGCGCGGGGCACGTCGCGCGCAAGCAACTCGCGCAGCGCCCACTTGGTGATGCCGCTGCGGATTTTCATGTCGAGCGGCATCTGCCAGGCAAACTCTACAAGCCGAGCATCGAGCAGCGGAGCGCGCACCTCGAGGCTCACGGCCATGCTGGTGCGGTCCACCTTGGCCAGCAGGTCGTCCGGCAAGTAAAACATCTGGTCCGCGAGCATCATGCGCTCGGCCATCGTGCCGCGTGACGCATCGGCCAGTATTTCACTGTCGCGACGCTGCGGCTCTCGCCCTGCGGTCATGAGCTCGGCCGGATCGCCCGCCGCCGACACAAGCCAGCGGTAGGCATCGGACACGTTGCCAGCGGCCAGCATGCGGCCGAGCTTCTGCGCTTTCTCCCCGGCGAGCCGAGGCCGCCAGCGACTCGGCACCAAGGCGCGCGCCACCGCATCCCACGTGGGCGCCGAGACGCCGAGCAGCACGCGACTGCCCAATCCGCGTAGCACCGGCGGCACGCGCAGCGCCTGGGCGATGGATGTTGGGCCCGCCACGTAGCGATTGTATCCGCCAAACAGCTCGTCTCCGCCGTCGCCGCAGAGCGCGACGGTCACGTCGCGCCGAGCGAGCCGGCAAACGAGCAGTGTGGGGATATGCGAAGGATTGGCCAGCGGTTCGTCGAACAGCATCGGCAGGTCTGGCACCACCGCGAGAGCGTCGCTTCCACTGAGGCGAAGCATCGTGTGGTCCGTCCCGATGTGCGCCGCCACATCGGCCGCGTGCGAAGACTCATCCCACTCCGGCTCGTCAAACCCAATGGTGAACGTGCGCACGCGCTGCCCAGACACGGCCTGCATTCGGGACACAATCAGCGAGGAGTCGATGCCGCCCGACAATAGGGCGCCGAGCGGTACGTCCGATTCTAGGCGGCGCTTTACGGCGTCGTCGAGCAGCGCCGAGAGATCGTCAAGTCCTCTGCGCTCGTCGGTCAGAGGGCGCCTGCGCGCCGCGTCCGCCACCGCGACCACATCCCAGTAGGCCTTGCTCTCCGGCAGGGGCTGAGCAGGGTCCGTAACCTCAAGGAAATGTCCCGGACGCAGCTTCTGCACGTGACGGTAGATGGCGCCAGGCGCAGGAACGTAGCCGTAGCGCAGGTACGAGGCGACAGCGTCTGGGTCAACCACGCGCAGAAAGCGCGGATGCTCGGCCAAGGCTTTGAGTTCAGAGCCGAACAGGAGCACGCCGCCGTGATGGAAAATGAACAGCGGCTTTTTGCCCAGCCGGTCGCGGGCCAGCGTAAGCCGACGCTCGGCGTTGTCCCAGAGGGCGAAGGCGAACATGCCCGCAAAGCGCGAGATGGCCTCGCGCGACCCCCAAGCCTCGCAGGCCGCGAGCATCACTTCGGTGTCCGAATGGCCGCGGAAGGGATGCCCCGTCGCCTCGAGCTCGCGCCGCAGGTCGCGGTGGTTGTAGACCTCACCGTTGAAGGTGATGGTGTACCGCCCTGACCTCGAATGCATGGGCTGGTGGCCGAGCGGCGAGAGGTCGAGAATCGCCAAGCGACGAAATCCAAAACCGACGCCGGCATCGGCGTTTTCCCAGACTCCGCTGTCGTCAGGTCCGCGGTGTACGATGGGCCCAATCAGCGCCCGAGCGTCAGCCTCGAGGGCACCGGGCGCCGCGCCACCACGCACAAATAGTCCGGCGAATCCGCACATTGCTGTTGGTCAGTCTCGGCTGCAGGAGCGGGTAAAAAGCACAGAAGGCTGGTGACGGCTCTTCGCCAGCGCGATAAGATACTCAGATGGACAGCACTGCCGCCGACGTCTCGCTCGCGCAGCCAGGCCGCGCGAGCGCGTCGGGTCTGCCGAGCATGCGCCTCAGCGTCTCCTCTGTGCTGGTTTTTATGTGGGTGCTTCAACTGTATGAGCCCGAGTGGTTTCTGGCCAGCTTCGGCCTTGGCCCCCTCAGGCGTATCCCGACGCTCATTTTCCCGTTCGCGGTGGCGTTTGCGCTGTACCGGCTGAACCTGCGCACCATTGTGCCGCCGGTGTTCGCCTTCCTGATTGTGCACTTGCTGTCGGGGCCGGGCTCGGAGAACATGGGCTACGTACAGTGGGCCTTGCGGTTCGTGATCTTCACCTGGGGGCTGCTGGCCGCCTCCGCCGCCGTGTTCCGCAGGCCCGAGCAGATGCCAACGCTGCTCCTGCTCTACCTATGCTCTTGGGCTTGGTGGAGCATACATGGGCTACCGGATGGTCGTGTGCTGTGGCACAGCGTGTATGGCAACGAAGACGGCTACGGTCCTGTGGCGGTGATGGGAATTGGCTTTGCCGGAATCGTGGCTGTTGGGCAGAGCCGTCCGCGCTATCGATGGATTGCCGGAATCGCGGCTATGCTCTGCGTCATCGGTGTGGTGGCGTCCTTTGCGCGAGGTGCGGTACTCTCGGCGGCACTGGTGCTTGTGGTGATGTGGTTGCGCTCGTCCCACAAAATCCGATCAATGGGCTTCGCTGTGGTCATCGCAATCTTCATGCTCGGCGCGACCAAGGTCCTGTTTCCCAAGGGCGAATTCTGGGCGGAGATGGCCACCATCAAGGATGGTACCGAGGATGAGACAGGCTCCGATCGCATGTATCTGTGGTCGGCGGCCCTCCAACTGTACGCGGCGCACCCGGTGCTGGGCGTAGGTCCCGCGAACTTCGGTGCCACTGGCGCCTCTTTCTTTGAAGACGGAGAACTCGGCGGACCATACATCGAGGCCGGGCGCATCTACAATCGCGTCCCGCACAACGTGTATGTGCAGATTCTCGCGGAGCTCGGCACGGTGGGCGCTGCCGTCTATCTGTGGATGATTTTTGATTTCGTGGCCAAGAACTGGAAGCTTCGCAGGCGTAGCTACCAGCGCATCTGGGAAGCGCGCGCCGGACCCGACTGGGACCTGCGCTCAGTCCTTATCGGCATGGAGTGCGCCATGGTGGGCTTCCTGGGCTGCGCATTCTTCTACGACCAGTTGTACTACTCGACTTTCTTCAACTTGATCGGATTGAATATGCTTCTGTACCACTCGCTCGACCGAGCACGTCGCGCCGAGCTGCAAGCCGCGCGTGAGGCGGCGACGACGTGAGGCGGCTTCAAGTGGTACTGCTCGCGCTCGGCGTCGTCGGCGCGCTCTTGCTTGGCCTGACGGAAGCCGCGCTGCGCGTGGCCTCGGCGTCCAACCCAGCGCTCGCGAGAACGTTGCGCAGTTACGACCCGCTCGCGGTGCAGATCGTGCCAATCGGACGCCTCGGATACCGCCAACGTCCCGGTACCAGTCTCACCTATCGCAACGGCGCAACCGCGAGCGCGAACTCATTGGGCTACCGCGGACCGGAAGTCAGTCTCGCGAAGCCTGCCGGCGCGGTGCGCATCATCCTGCTTGGCGGCTCCACCACACACGGCTGGGGCGTCGAAGACAGCGCAACCATTGATGCACACCTGCGCGAGGTACTGGCCAGCCGTCATCCGGGCATGCGCTTCGAGGTGCTCAACCTGGCGCTCGATGGCTTTGACTCCAATGCCATCGTCGAGCGCCTGCGCGCTGAGGGCGTGAAGTATCGGCCCGATATCGTCATCGTCAATACGGGCATCAACGATGTGCGCAATGTGCGCATACCAAACCTTCAGGACCCTGACGAGCGGATGCTAATCTGGGAGTCCGTCCTCCGTCGGCTGCGCGCCGAGGACGCAGCTGGCGGTCCGTCGCTGTGGTCGCGGACCAAGCACATGCTCATGGTTGCCCGTTTGCCAGGCGTGCTGCGCGATGCGACGACGAACCGTCAGATTCAAGTGGCGCGCCCAACGGAGAAGGTGCATCCCGAGGGCATCGAAATCTTCACACGAAACCTGCATCGCATAGCCGCGATTGCCGACAGCGCTGGCGCGGTACTCCTGCTCTCGACGCCGCCGTCGTCGCTGCGCACGAAGTACAAGCCGGCTGATGTCTCAAGCATCAGTTACTGGGTGGTCGACGCCGAAACCACGCAGCAGGTGCGCGATACTCTCGCAGCGCGACTGCGTGGTGTTGCTGATTCCATGCGCTTGGCTGGTGGGCGAGCAGGGCATGTGCCGCATAGTTTGTCGGACAATCTGTTCTTCGACGATTGCCACCTGACCTCGCCCGGCAATCTCCAGATGGCCGAGGACTTCGCGAGCGCGATTGCGGCGTGGCTACCCAAGGCTCCGTGACGCCCCGATTGAAGGTGATGCAGGTAACGCACGACCTCGGGGTCGGTGGACTGCCGCGGGTGGTGGAAACGCTGTGCCGCACGATTGATCCGACGCGCTTTGAGGTCTCAGTGCTCTGCTTGCGGGGCAAGGGGCCGCTCGCCGACTCGCTTGAGGCCGACGGCTTCAGCGTCATTGAGCTTGAGCGGCCCGAGGGACGTCCGGACTACTTCGCGTTTCGTCGCGTGGCCCGCGTACTGCGCGCGCAAAAGATTGATGTCATTCACACGCACAACACCGAACCGTTTGTCAACGGAACGATTGGCGCACTGATGGCGGGAACGCCCGTGGTGATCCACACCGATCACGCGCGTCCCTTCCCCGACATGTTCCGCCACATGCTCTCGGAGCACGTCCTGTCGTACTTTGCGCGCGCTATGGTTGGCGTGTCGGAGCACACGACGGAGAACCTGCGGCGCTATGAGAAGATCCCCGAACGCAAGCTGCGCACCATCATCAACGGCATCGAGGGCGGAAAGTACGCGGCGCGCGGCCAGCGCGCGGCCGTGCGCGCCGCACTTGGGATCGCGTCCGACGCGCCCGTGATTGGCTTCGCCTCGCGGCTCGCCGAGCAAAAGGGCATTTCCTACTTGCTTGAGGCGTCGGTGGGATTGGCCGCACGCTTTCCGGGGCTGCAGGTGCTCATCGCCGGCGATGGTGAGTTGGACGCTGAGCTGCGCGCGCGCTCAAGCGCGTTGGGCCTCGATGGCACGGTGCGCTTCCTCGGCGTGCGCCGAGATGTCGCGGAGCTCCTGCAGGCCTTCGACGTCTTCGTGCTGCCGTCGCTGTGGGAGGGTTTGCCGATGGTGATTCTTGAGGCGATGGCGGTCGGGTGTCCAGTCGTGGCGACGGCGGTGGGCGGCGTGCCAGACGCGCTGGAGCACGATGAGTCGGCTTGGTTGGTGCCACCGAAGGATGTGCCCGCGCTCGAGGCGGGACTCGCGACGGTCCTCGGCGATGCCGCTCGGCGCGCGCGCTTCAGCGCCAGCGCGCGCCGCCGCTTTGATGAGCGCTACAGCGCCGAGCGGATGGCCCGCGAGTACGAACGCCTCTACCTCGCGAATCCCTAGAGTTACGGCCCAATAAATCGCGCCCGCAGACCGAGCAGGCGAGTCCGTACCTCAGCCTCCGGCAAGATTTTCAGCTGCCATACCGCGAGTGCAAAGGCGCCGAGCAGTGCGAGGCGAATGGGGACGGAGTACATCAACTGGAGTTCGGGTAGCTGGTACGACGCCGTGACCGTTGTAGCCGCCAGCAGCGCGAGCATCCGCGTGGGTCGCCAATCGAAAGGGACGAAGTACAGACGTTGTGCCCAGTAGTGAATGAGCATCGTGCGGAGACCAAACGCGATGACGGTGGCCGAAGCGGCGCCCAACATGCCAAAGCGCGGCACGAGAACGGCATTTGCGGCGAGGCTGGAGAGCGCGGCGGTCCAATTGGCTGCTGCGATGATTCCCGTACGTTCCCGGATAAGGATGCCGGCTTCCATGAACGCACTCCACCCTTGGAGCGAGTATGCCACGAGCAGTAGCGGTACGATGCGTGCGGCCGGCCGGTACGCGGGGGTGGCCATGATTCGGAGTACGTCCTCCACCCAAATCCCGATGCCCACTGCGACTGTCGCGAGCAGGAGGCTCGCGAAGAGCAGTGCGCGTTGGAATCGCGCATCCCGGTCTGGCTGCTCGGCCGCGCGAAAGCGCTCCGGTTCCCAGAACATGGCGAAGGGAGAATAGCCCACGGCCACAAGCAGGAATCCAAATTGGTATCCCAAGCTATAGAGCCCGACTGCCGCACTATCCACGAAGGCGTTGATGAAGTAGCGGTCGGCGAAGGTCGAGGTGAAGGTGGCGACCTGTGTGCCCACCAGCGGCAATCCAAAGGCCACAAGCGCCGTGGCGAGTGGGGGTGAGAACTTGAGCCCGACTTGGCGGATGGAATAGATCACCAAACCTGTCGCCACCACCGCGTTGGCCACGAGCGTGCTCGTGAGAATGCCCAGCACGCCCATCTCGAAGTGCACGAGGAACAAGACTGAGAGGCCGAGCTGCATGAACATCTTGAACGTCGTGATGGCAGTGTACGCCACGGAGCGCTGCTGAAGCTGTACCAGTGCCAGCGGGACGATCACGAAGCCCTGGAGGCCCAAGCTGGCGGCACCAACGCGCACGAGCGTCGCGTGTTCGGCGGTGCCGAAGGCGAGCCGCGCGACCGGTTCGGCTAGCAGGCCCGTGATGAGGGCGAGCAGGGCGAAAGATGCTCCGAGCAGCAGCATCGCCGTGGAGACTACGCGCTTGCGCGACTCGTCATCAGTCGCCTTGTAATAGAAACGGAAGACGCCGCCGGCAATCTTGGCACCCGCCACGATAGCCACGATGTCGAGCGTCATATCCAACAGCGCCATCACTCCGTAGTCCGCCGGCGTCAGATAGCGGGTATAAACGGGCAACATCACGAACGAGACGAGGCGGCTGATGACGATGCCGGCGCCGTAGATAATGGTGTGCCGTGCGAATCCTTTGCGCGCGCTCATCGCTTGGGCTGGCGGAGTGTCGTGGGATCATCTATCCTCCGCGACGTATGAACGACGCGCGCGGGGGATTGGCGACTGACGCAAACGGGTCCCTCTGGCTGATTGACTGGCGCGGATCTGAACGCGGGCGCGCGTTCTTGCGCGAGGCTCTCCGGCTGGGGGCCGGCTTTCGCGCCGCTCCCAGCGAACTTGTTATCTACTCGCCCGGCGGCGGTGCCCTCGACTTGGCTCAGGTTTTGCCGCGGGTGCCGCGCCGTTCGCTCTTCAATGCGCTGCCGGACGCCGCGAGGCGCGACGCCGACGCACGCACTCTGGCCCTGTCTCGCGGACTCATGTCCCTCGATGCGCCCGCCTCGCTCGAACTCGGCGATCGCCTCTTGCTGTTCAACGCCTTGGACCTGCAGGAAGACCTCCGCCGCTTTGAGCTGATGTCAGCCCTGTGCCGCCACGTCGCTTCGGTGGGCATCAAGGCAGTTCGATTGTTCACACTGGACAGCGCTCTCGCGCACGCGCTCGTCACGGATGCGGCGGAATATGGCCTATCGTTGCGCGCTTCGCGCCTGCTTTCGCTCGCTGCACGCATGATTTCGCGGCCCGCGATGCCCACGGCATCGGCGCCGGCGTTGGATTCGCCGACTCCGTCCACGGCGGGGCGCACGCTTCTCATTTCGTGGACGCGTCCGATGGACCTGATGATGGAGGCCGTGCACGGCGCTGCTCGCCGCGCAGGCCTTTCGGACGTTGAACACCTCCACCACGCGGCGTCCTCCATCTCTCCCCTCGCGCTCTGCGAGCCCCTTGCACATGAGAGTTCACAGTCAGCGGCCGCGCTACGTGACGCCCTGTGGTCCGCTGCGACGCCGAAGTTGCCCGCCGGCGGCGCCGGAACGGTGCTGCGCGCGTCAATCAGCGCCATTGAGTTGCACCTGCCGAGGCAAGAAGCGCACTTCGAGGCCGTCGCCAAGCGCATAGCTAAGGCGCCGCCTCGGGAGGTGGTGGTGGGGAATGATCGCTGGTGGGTTGGTTCCGCGTGGGTGCTCGCGGCGCGCGCGAAGGGCATTCCGACCTTCTGCCTGCAGGACGGCATCGCCGCCGACATGCCGCAGTGGCGCTGGCTGACGGCGGACCGCATCGGCACGAATGGACGCCACCTGAAACGCCTCCTCGAAGCGGACGGCTTCGCCGAGGATCGGACCGTCATCGTCGGCCAGCCGCGGTACGATGCCATGCGCCGCGGCGAGCAGTCACCGGATGTGGGAGTCAAGCGCGAGGCGCTGGCGCTCCCCAGTGATCGCCCGATTCTGCTCTTTGCCACCCAGTACGGGCAGGATGCTGCTTTTGTCCGTCGCGTGGTGGAGTCCGTGTTGCGCATACCGCAGTTGTTCCTAGTGCTGCGCCCCCATCCGTCCGAGGATCAGACGGTACACCACCAGCTCGCGGCGGCCACGCCTCGCACTCGCATGGTGCTCGCCGCCGATGTACTCATTGACACACTCATCCAGCTGAGCGACATCGTGATGGTGCAGACCTCGAGCGTGGCCTTCGAGGCCGACATCCTCGGGCGACAGTTGCTCCTCGTGGACTTCACGGGGCAGCCCATTCCCGATTCGTTCGTGAACCTCCGAGGCCTGCGCGCGACCGACGATGCCTCGCTGGAGCGCCACCTGAAGACGCTCGCCGCCTCGGCTGCCAAGCAGCCACTGCCTCCACCCAATGATCCGGACTTCCTCGGTCCTCTCGACGGCGAGTGCAGTGCGCGCGCCGTCGCCGAGATTCAACGTCTCCTCTCCGAATCCACCCGCCATGCGTGACTTGCTGCTGCTGATTCCCGCCCGCGCCAACTCCAAAGGCCTGCCGGGAAAGAACCTCGCAAGCGTCGCCGGTGTGAGTCTGGTGGGGCGCGCAGTACTCGCCGCACGCGCCTTCCTGCGTACGAGTGGTCTTGAAGATCGCGCACGGATCTTGGTGGACACCGACGGTGAGCAGATTGGGGCGGAAGGACGGCGCTGGGGAGGCGAGCTGCCATTCCTCCGTCCCAGCGAACTCGCCGCCGACACCACGCAGACCGTGGACAACGTGCTCCACGCCTGGAACCGGCTCGAACGCGAGGCCCAGTGGCTGATCCTGCTCCAGCCCACCTCGCCCATGCGCCGCGCCGAACATGTTAGCGCGTGCTGGAATGCGGCGCAGGCCGCAGGCGCGCCATCGGCAGTCACGGTCATCGAAGCCAGTCACCCGATTGCTCTCGCGATGTACGGCGGCGACTCCCAGCCGCTCTCCTTCGCGCTCGGCGCTGCACCCATCAGCACGCGGCGCCAGGACAATCCCGTGGCCTTGTGGCCGAACGGGGCCGTGTACGTCACGCGCCTCGACGAGCTCGAGCGCCATCGCGCGTTCCTCGTGGCTGGCACTACTCTGGGCGTCTCGATGGATGCAGCGGCGTCCGTGGACATTGATTCCGCGCAGGACCTCCAGCGGGCGCGCCTTGCCGCCTGGAGCGAAGCACCCGCCGGCTCCGAGGGCCGGGAAGCGAGCCTCGACCTACGCGGATTGGCGCTCGGGCCCGCTATTGAGGCCTACCTCGACGCTCTAGGTCCGGGACGTCCGACGAGCGCAGTGCTCTGCGGCGGCTTTCCTGCGCGGAACGCCGAGGACGCTGAGCCTGCCTTCGCGCTTCGCAGCGTCTTCGGCGCGCCCATCATTTGGGACGCCGAGGGCGCCGCCCCGGAGGCCACGCGCCGAGCCCTGCTGAATGGCGTGTCGGCCGTCCTCGGCAAGGTTCCGGCGGACTGGCTCGCCGAGGTCGAGGCCCTTCGGCGAATCGGTGCCTAGCTGCACTTTCGCCGCCTTGGCCTGAACTGCTAACCTTCTCGGCTATGGCACCCTCACTCCGCATCCAAGACCGCGACATCGGTCCAGACCATCCCCCGTTCGTCATTGCCGAAATCGGCATCAATCACGAGGGTAGCCTCGACAAGGCCATCCAGATGGTGGACGATGCCGCCGCAGTCGGGGCGGAGTGCGCCAAGTTCCAGAGTCATGTGATTGAGGATGAAATGATCCCCAACAACGTGATTCCCGGAAACGCCAAGGAATCCATCTGGGACATCATGTCGCGCTGTGCGCTCACGGAGGCCGAGGAGCGCAAGGTGATGGCGTACACCCAGTCCAAAGGCTTGATGTTCCTGAGCACGCCGTTCTCGCGGGCGGCCGCCGTGCGACTTGAGTCCATGGGTGTGCCGGCGTACAAGATTGGCTCGGGCGAGTGCAACAACTACCCGCTCATTCGCCACATTGCGTCGTATGGCAAGCCGATTATTCTCAGCACCGGCATGAACGACATCGCGAGCGTTGCGCCGTCGGTGGAAATCCTGCGTCAGGCCAAGGTGCCCTACGCCCTGTTGCACTGCACGTCCATGTATCCCACGCCCTACGAGCGCGTGCGCCTCGGCGGCATCGGCGATCTCGCCGCCGCATTCCCCGACGCTGTGCTCGGCCTCAGCGACCACTCGCTTGGCAACTACACCTGCTTCGCCGCCGTCGCGCTGGGTGCGAGCATCCTCGAGAAGCACTTCACGAGCGACAAGTCTTGGCCCGGCCCCGACGTGCCAATCTCGCTCGATCCAGCCGAACTCGGCGACTTGGTACGTGGTACCCGCGCCGTGCACGCCGCGCTCGGTGGCGGTAAGACCATCCTGCCGGAAGAACAGCCGACGATTGACTTCGCCTACGCATGCGTCGTGGCAATAGAGGACATCCCCGCTGGCGGCAAGCTCACGCGCGAGAACGTGTGGGTGAAGCGTCCCGGCACTGGCGAGATCAAGGCCGTGCACTTCGAATCCCTGCTCGGCCGCACGGCGACGAGCGCAATCCCCAAGAACGCGCAGCTTCGCTTTGCTGACGTCAACCCGGCGCTCGGCGCCTCGGCGTGACCACTACCCGCCGCATTCTCTTCCTGAGCGGCACGCGCGCCGACTTTGGAAAAATCAAGCCGCTCATCGCCAGCGTGAAGGCGACACCGGGGCTAGAGTACGACATCTTCGCCACTGGGATGCATATGCTCGCCCGGTACGGCCGCACGGTGAAGGAGATTCGCGATGCCGGGTTCGACCGCATCCATCCGTTCGTGAATCAGGACGGTGCAGTGACGTCGCAGATGGATCTCGTGCTTGCGACGACAGTGCAGGGCCTCGGCCACTACGTGCGCGAGGCCACGCCCGATCTGCTTGTCGTGCACGGCGATCGGATCGAGGCGCTTGCCGGCGCAATTGTGGGCTCGCTGAATAACATCCTCGTGGCGCACATCGAGGGTGGCGAGATCTCGGGGACCATTGATGATCTCATTAGGCACGCGGTGACGAAGCTGTCGCACCTACACTTCGTGGCCAACGATGAAGCGCGCGATCGCCTCGTGCAGTTGGGTGAGCAGCCCTCGTCCATCTTCGTGATTGGCTCGCCAGACATTGACGTCATGCTCGGCGACACACTGCCGACGA
This sequence comes from Gemmatimonas sp., assembly GCA_031414535.1. Lineage (GTDB taxonomy): Bacteria > Gemmatimonadota > Gemmatimonadetes > Gemmatimonadales > Gemmatimonadaceae > Pseudogemmatithrix. The sequence continues at coordinate 164,504 of JANNVQ010000014.1, read as the reverse complement.
TGGCTGTGGTGCGCGAGCGCTACGAGATTCCGTTCGACGAGCACTGCATCCTGATGTTCCACCCGGTCACGACGGAACACGACCAGCTGGAGGTCCAGAGCGCGGAGATCGTGCGGGCCGCCGTGGAGTCGGGGCGGAACTTCGTGGTGGTGTATCCCAACAACGACTTTGGCGCCGATATCATCCTGCGGCACTACAAGACCTTCGAGGGGAATCCCCGCTTCCGCATGCTGCCGTCCATGCGCTTTGAGTACTTCCTCTCGCTGCTGAAGCACGCCCAGGCGATTGTCGGAAACTCCAGCGCCGGGATTCGCGAGGCGCCGGTCTATGGCGTCCCCACGGTGAACGTGGGGACGCGGCAGTCTGACCGGTTTATATATCCGTCAATCGTGAACGTGCCAGCGGAAGCCGGGGCCATCAAGCAGGTGCTCACCAACCTGCCGTCTGGCGTGGCTCCTTCGCAGCACTTTGGCGACGGTCGCAGCGCGGAGCAGTTCTTGGAAGTGCTCCGCTCCGATGCGCCGTGGCAGACCTCACGTCAGAAGCGCTTTCACAACATCACTCCCGTCGCAGCGCCTCGCTAATTCGCGCGGCGAGGTCTGGGTCGCGCAGGGCGGCGAGATTCGCCGGTGTGCGACCATTTACGATGTCACGTGCCGCGCGCTCTGAGCGTTTGCCGTTGAGTGTCACGGGCAATGCGGGAACCGTTACCACGCGTGATGGCACGTGATCGGCTGATGCGCCGTCGCGCACCGCCCGCTTGATGCGGTACGTGAGCGCGCGGTCCAGCACCTCGCCCTCGCGGAGCACCACCAGAAGCACGATGCGCGCACCACCGGGTTCGTCGGGCGCATCTTGGGCCACGGCCATCGCGGCCTCAATCTCTGGCAAGGCCTCCACGATGCCAACGAGTTCGGCTGGACCGATGCGGATACCACGCACTTTCATCACGCCATCGGCGCGCCCGAGCACGCGCGCTGAGCCGCGCGGACGCAGAGCGACAAAGTCTCCGTGTGTCCACAACCCCGGGCGCTGCGCGAAGTAGGCCTCGTGCCGCAGCGTCCCGTCCGAGTCATTCAAGAACGCAACCGGCCGCGACGGAAACGGATTCGCGCACACCAACTCGTCTGGGCCGCCGTCCGTATCAGCAACGGCCTGTACATCCATCGCCAAGCTGATGCATTGACTTTCTCCTCGGTACACAGGGAGAGTCGGATTGCCGAGCACGAAGCATCCGATGATGTCCGTGCCACCAGAGATGGAGTGAATGGGTAGCGGACCGAGCTGCTCATGCAGCCAGTCGAAGTCGCGGTCGAAGAGAATTGAGCCCGTGGAGAGCACGAGCCGGAGCGCCGCGAGATCGTGGCGGCGCGGATGCACCGCCGTGCTTCGTTGGTATTGGACGAAGCTGGGTGAAATCCCGAGCGCGGTGACGCGCGTATCGGAGGCGAGTCGCCAGAGTGTGTCGGGTCCATCGGCCGCAATCGAACCATCGTAGGTAACGATTGAGGCGCCGGTGGCGAGGGCCGAAACCGTCCAGTGCCACATCATCCAGCCACAGGATGTCTGGAAGTAGAGTCGGTCAGTCGACCCAAGATCCCCGTGCAGCCTGTGCTCCTTGAGATGCTCGAGCAAGGTGCCGCCTGCACCGTGCACGATGGCCTTTGGCGGGCCGGTCGTGCCCGAGGAAAAGAGCGCGTAGAGCGGATGATCGAACGCGAAAAGCGGCCACTCAAACGCACCATCCGACTGCGCCTGCTCCAGTGGCGCGAGCGGCGCGCAAGCCTGCGGCCAGTTCGAAAGAGCCTCGGCAATAGCCTCGGCGGCCGCATCGGGACCAATCAGCAAGGTCTGAACCAGCGAGGGAAGACGGGCGGCCACATGGCGCGCGCGCGCCAACGGTTCATCCCCGGCATCTGCGCGCGGCGTCTGTACGCTGAGAACCAAATGCGTGGGTGCAAAGACGCTGAAGCGCGCCACCGCCGCATCTGCCGCGAGCTCTGGCCCACATGCAGACCACGTGGCGCCAATTCCAACGGCGGCCAGCGCCACCGCAATAGTGTCGTCGTCGTGCGACGTGAGTCCGGCTACTCGGCTGCCTGGCCCGACGCCGAGGGCCGTCAATGCACGAGCGAGGCGCCGCACGCGCGAGCGGAGTTCGCCACGCGTCACCGTGCGCGGCGGCCTCCCCTCGCTGCAGACAACGATGGCCGCCGCCTCATCCGCAACGCCGGCCCCGCTCAACAAAGACTCCGTGAACGACAGCCGAACATTCGGGAAGAATCTTGCCGACTCCACATCGCGCGACGTGCAGACGGGGCTCGGTTCACCGCTCGTGCGGACGCCGCTCCAGCGCAGAAATAGATTCCAGAAGTCCTCGAAGCGCCTTACCGAGAACGCGTGGAAGTCCTGCCAACTCGTCAACGCCTCGCCCGTCTCACGCTCGCAGAAGCGCTGGAAGGCCCCGAGTTGCGATGTCGAGGCTACAGCAGGATCAGGATTCCACAGAACGTCTGAATCCATCAGCGCAGCCGGCAGGCTCGCACAAAGGCGAGAATCTTGCCCATGCCGTCGAAGTTCTCGCGGGTCAGTGCGCCGCGTTCGATGACGATGTGCAACTTGCCTTCGAGAAACAGCACCAACTGCACGAACCCAAGACTGGTCAGCACTCCCGTATCCAAGAAGGACTGCTCGTCACTTTTGATGAGCGAGCTGGCATCGCCAAAGTGGTACTGGTCGTCCAGCCACTCGACGATCACGTGCCGGAGTTCAGCGTCGCTATGCATAGTCAAAACTGAGCATAAATGAAGCTAGTGCGGGCCAAGGGGGCGAAGATGAGCAACCACGCGAGCCCGAGCCCCAAGACCGCGCCAATCACCGGGGCAGGGAGTGCGTCAAACCGCGCGCGCAGCCTCGCGCCTAAGCTCAAACCCTCAGCATGATGCCAGGCGACAACCAGCAAGGCTCCGAGGAGGCTCGCCAGCGCCATGGAGTCCAGCGAGGGGAATGCGGTGCCCTCGGCGACGAAGAGTGCGCCGAGGTACCGACCCGCGCTTGCGAGGTCACTACTCTTGAAAAGAACCAGTGAGCCCAAGAACCAGCCCTGTGTGAGCACCCAAGCCGCCCATGCATAGGCGCCGGACTTCCGAACAGTCACGAAGCGTCGGTCGCGACGGCACTGCGCGCGGTACCACACATCCCAGCCGTGGTGCGCCGCGAGCGCCAGGCCGTGTAGCAGTCCCCAGATCACAAAGGTCCACTCCGCGCCGTGCCAAAGCCCGGAGATCATGAAAATCAACACGAGGTTGTAGGCGATGCGTCCATGAAGCACTCCGCCGCCCGTGGTCAGCGGCCCAAACACGTAGTCAAAGAGCCATGTGTTGAGCGTGATATGCCAACGCCGCCAGAACTCCGGCATCGACCGGCTGAGGAAGGGACGGTCAAAGTTGACGGGCAGCGACATGCCAAAGAGCGCGGCCACGCCGATGGCGAGTAGTGAGTAGCCGGCGAAGTCGCCAAAGACCTGCAGTGCGTAACTCACTAACGCGAGCCAGTGGGCCGCCGCGCCAAACCTTGCACTTGAGGCAAACACGGGCTCCACGAGCGCGGGCCCAATCCAGTCGGCCACGTAAGCCTTGAGCGTCCAGCCGAGCAATAACGCGGCGGCAGCACTCCCGAAATTCACGTCGCGCCACGAACGGGCGGACGAGAACTGCGGCAACATCGCACGGGCGCGAGTGATGGGGCCCGCGACCATCTGAGGGAAAAACCAAATGAACGTCGCAAAGTTCAGCAGCGAGCGCTCAGCCACGATTCGTCCGTAGCGCAGGTCGAGCAGATAGCCAACACGAATGAGCGTGTAATACGAGAGGCCGATCGGCAGCGCGAGTGAACCAGAGTCGAGCAGCAAGCCTGCGTATTTGAACCACAGCAGTACGCCGAGGTTGCTGCCAAGGCCTAACCAGAGCGCGAATCGCCGCAGGGTTGGGGCCCCGGTGGCATCGCCAATCTTCCGTGCGGCCCAGAAATCCACGAGCGTGGACAGCGCGAGCACCGGCAGCCAAGCGGGCGACCAGGACCAGTAGAAGAGGGCACTCGACCCCAGCAGGACGCTATTCTGCCACCGGGAGGTGTGAGGACCCGTCCAGTGCAGGAGTAGGGCGGTCAGCACTAACAGCGCGAATGCCACACTCGTGGGAGTCATCGCGTGCCCTCAAGCAAGAACGCAAAAGGACCATCCAAAGCCCAGCCAGAAAAGCGTGCGTTCGCCGCCGGCAGAAGGTGATCGAAATCCTCGCCAAAGTCGGCGTCTGTTAAGGGCGCGACATCGGTGAGATCGAGCACGCGCACCGGACGCCCGCGCAAGGCCGCTTGGGCGAGGGCGAGGAAGCGGGGCAGGGTCGTCTGCCGTGCCGTCGGAGTGAGCGTGCTTGGCATGCGCGGATACAAGAGCACCGTCACATCTAGGCGGCGCGCCAGGAGCGTGTCTACTATCGCCACGAGCGACTCCATCTGGGCTTGGTCGCCGATGCATTTGTCGCCACTCTCGACGAGCACCTGCCAGTTCGCCATCTGGTCGCGATATCCGCTGGTTTCTTCGCGGGCCGGCCCAGGCACAAGCGCTTCGCGAAGCGCCGTCGGGAATCGCGTGCGTCCGCGGTCCTGCATGAGGGCCGAGAAACGCGTCAATCGAGAAAGGCGATAACTCAGGAAGCTTGAGTTGTAGTCGGAGAATCCGTTGCGGCCGAGGTCATCCCAATAGTGCCGCCAAGCCCAAGCGCGCGCTGGAAGGTTCTGGGGCTGGCTTGAGCCCGCGCAGGAGTCCCACCACTCGGTGACGATGATGGCACGGCGCAGTTTGCCGCGACGTACCTGCCCAGCGGCATTCCGCTCGTCGAAGAGCGGGAGGAGGCGTTCCTCGAGCGTCCAGCGGTAGGAGCTCAGCTTGCCCCATTCCACAGGCACCGCCAGCAATCGCTCGCGCCCCGCGGTGCGCGCGGCCAGCGAATCCGCAAGGACAGCGAAGGTGCGCGCGTGGCTGGAGCCGATGGCGAGGACGGTGGGGTCGTTGCGCTCAAGTTCCTTCACGGCATCTTGGACCTCGCGCAGATTGCGCGGCGGCGCCACCCGCCGCACCACGAGATCAACTGCCGCGAGCGCGAGCAAGGCCGAGGCGGCAATCACTAACAGACGAGAACGCCCACCGGCGCGTACCGGCGGGCGTTCTCTAGGGGATTCGTCAGAAATTGGCGAGACCGTCACACCAGCAAACTAGCCTTAGCGACTGCCCTTACGGAACACGACGACCGGAAAGGTCTTGAGCATGATGCTCAAGTCGGTGATGACAGACTGACGTTCGATGTAGAGAAGATCAGCTGCGACCTTCTTTTTGACGTCTTCAAGGCAGGTGTCATAAGCCAGAGTGATCTGCGCTTGGCCAGTAATCCCGGGACGAACGCGCTGACGGGCGGAGTAGCTGGGGACGTCCGACCGAAGGGTCTGGAAGATCTCAGGCTGTTCCGGGCGCGGACCGACGACGTTCATGTCGCCGAGCAACACGTTGTAAAGCTGCGGCAGTTCGTCGAGCCGCGTCTTGCGGAGGAAGCTACCGAGCCGGGTGATGCGCGGATCGTCCAAGGAGGCCCACTTCTGCACTTCCTCACCCGGCCTCGCCATGCGCATCGTGCGGAACTTGTAGATCATAAAAGGGCGGCCACCGATGTCCTGCTGGCGGCGGTGGTTTCCGCCGTAGGTTGAGCGCAAGCAAAGCCCGACCCGCATTTGACGATACAGAACAGGACCTGACCGGTCAGTCAACCGGATGGCCACCGCAATCAGCGCCATGATAGGCGCAGTGACTACCAGCCCAATGGCCGCGACGGTGACGTTCAGGGCTCGGCGGGCTCGCTCACGCCGATGGGGATGATCCTCAGGAATCGGCAGCGCCGTGTCAGCGCGCCGAAACTTTGGGATAACTGTGTGTAGGCCAAATGTTGTCATCAAACGATACTACAGAGCACGTATTGTGCCGTCGAACTCAACGAGTCCTTCTGGTACCTATCTCGTTGTTTGATAACAGCTTACGGCATTCTAATGACCCTTAATGGCCGGCAACATTTCATACACTGTAGACATGGCGCAACACGAACTGGTGCGGTGTTGCGGTCACGAGCTTTGCAAACCACCGACAGGCGGGATGTCAAGCTCAAAATAAAAGCGTGTACCCTGCCCTGCGGTGGTCTCGAAATTCAGCTCCGCGCCCACGCGCCGGAGCAGTCGTCGGCACAGGGCGAGGCCGAGTCCCGTCTCGGAAAGCAGGAAACCCGAGCGGCCGGCACGCGCTGCGGAACGTCGGAAGGGCCTAAAGAGATCGGGGAGTGCGGCATCCGGAATGCCGGGGCCCGTATCAACCACCGAGAACTCCACCCGCGAGCGCGAGACGGCGCGCAGGCGCGCCTCGACGCTTCCCGCATCGGTGAACTTGCGCGCGTTGGTGACCAAGTTGAGTAGGACGCGGCTGATCAGGGTCGCGGGGCCGCGTCGGCGGTCGCTCACTAGGGCGCCAGCCTGCATCAGGAGGCCCTTTTCTTCCGCGATTGGGCGGACCATTGCGAAGACATCGCTGAGAATTTCGTTGATCGAGAACTGGGTTTCCTCGACGTCCGCAATCTGGTCACCGCGGCGCGCCATCTCGAGCACGTCGGTGGCCATGGAGCCTAGCCCCATGGCCGCGCCGTAAATGAGACGAAGCTGCCGCTGTTGGAGCGGCGTGACCGGGCCAGATTGACCACGCTCCAAAATCTCGGCCAAGCACCGGATGGACGTGAGCGGCGACCGCAAATCGTGCACGACTTCAACGACCAAGTTGAGCCCGTCAGGGCCCGAGAGTTCGGACTCGAAGTATCGTCCCCACTCGGGCTCCACGAGGCGCCGCGCGGCGTCGACTGCGAGCATCAGCCTAATGATGGCGTCTTTGCCGATGGTGGCTGACGATGCGGCGTCCTCAAGCAGAGCTGCGCTGCTGCGCTCGAGTACGAAGTGACAGAGCACGGGCGAGCATTCGGGCGTCCGAATCTCAGCGCCGCTCGCGGCCGCAGCGAGGGCCTCGACCGCCCAGCTCGCTGCCTCGTGGATCTCGTCGTCCTTGAACGCGTCGCCTAGGCGCTCCCGCCAAACGCCGATTGAGCGGTTGACGGCGCGTTGAATCGTCTCACGGTCCGCCGCCACTTCAATGAGGGCGTCGGGCGATGACGGACGAATGTAGCCGATGCGGTGCGAGGGACGCTGGTTCACGAAATAATTGGCGAAAGAATCACGAGAGATCTGTACTCACGACCGCGTCGCGCTGCAGGTCGTGTCGTTCCATCAATCGGTAGAGCGTCGTGCGGTCGACGCCAGCCAGGCGTGCTGCCTTCGACATATTTCCGTCCGCCGCGACTACCAACGCATCAATGTACCGCCGCTCAAACTGCGCAATGACTCGATCGCGCGCGGCGTGATAACTCTCCTGTAACAAATCCACCGGAGATTCCACGGCGGGTTCCGGCGCGGCCGCGGCGGCGCGGGCGCGCATCCCATGCAACGGAATATCCTGAGCGTGCACCGCTTGCCCCGGATTCAACAGGACCACCGCGTGCTCAATCGAGTTCTGGAGCTCGCGGACATTCCCCGGCCAAGAGTGGGACTTAAGTGCCTCGAGCGCGCTAGGCGCTAGGCTCGGGACCCGAGATTCGCCGTCGCGGTGTTGGCGCCAATAGCGGCGCAGGAAGTGCTGGGCGAGCGGTTCGATGTCTTCGGGGCGATCGCGCAGTGGCGGAATTGCGATTGGAACCACGCGGAGACGATAATAGAGGTCCTCGCGGAGGACTCCATCGCGCACGGCGTCATCGGGGTCACGGTTGGACGCGGCCACGAAGCGCACATTGACGACCGTGTTGGTTGCGTTGCTTCCGACGCGCCGAACGACACCGTCCTGAATGACGCGCAGCAACTTGGCTTGCAGGGACTTCGGCATCTCGGTGAGCTCGTCAAGGAACATCGAGCCACCATTGGCCGTCTCGAGCAACCCGGCCTTGTCTCGCACGGCACCCGTGAACGATCCGCGCACATGGCCAAACATCTCGGACTCGAGCAGACCCTCAGGGAAGGCCGCGCAGTTCACGGCAACTATCGGGCGCGTGCGCCGACGGCTCTGGCGATGGATGTACTGCGCGATCATCTCCTTGCCGGCGCCCGTCTCACCAGTGATAAAAACTGATGCGTCGGTATCCGCAACTTTGCGCGCAAGCGAAAGGCAGCGCAGAAAGGACTGTGACACGCCGATGGGCGTATCAGGATCCTCCGGCACCTCCCGCGCCTGACCGTCAGGGCCATCGTTTTCTCGCGCTACCAACATGGTGTGCGCGGCTCGCCCAATCAGAATTTCTAAATGGGTCGCCGAGAACGGCTTCGGCAAATAATCCCAAGCTCCAGCGCGAAGCACTTCAACGTTTGAGGAGACACTGGGATTTCCCGTCATCACGATGACGAGAGTCCGTGCCGAGCGCTCAACGGCAACCTTACAGATGTCAATTCCGGTGATATCGGGCAGATACAGGTCGCTGAGCACGATGTCGTAGATGCGCCGCTGCAACAGCTTCAGTGCTTCTTCACCTCGTGTCGCGACATCCACGACGTAGCCGAGGCTCTCGAGAATAGTGCGACAGGTCTCACGAAGCGTACGCTCATCGTCCACGAGCAATACGTTGAGACTGGATCGAAATTCGCGTCCGACTAGCGAATGGTCATCCGGATTGTGGGAATCCGTGACAGCAGAACGAGAAGCGCTCAATTTCGGGCGGGCTATGGCTACCACGGACCTGTGGCAGCCGCGCAACAGAAGAAAATCTGGAATCGTAGGGTACGGCCTAATTAGAGGCGCGTCAAGAGCTTAGTTCATTACCTCTTCAGCGTATATTCGTCTCATGTTCGCAGGGGTTTGCCCCCTTTTTTCATATTCTTTTCCCCAGTTTATAGTAGATGCCGTCCACCAAGCCTCAGTCGAAAGCCGGAAGTGACTATCTGTACGAAGACGAGGCAATCGACTTCCGGCGGCTCTGGTCGGCCATCTGGCGTCAGCGCGTCCTGATTCTGGCGCTCACTTTCGGCGGTCTCTTAGCTGGCGCTGGTTTGTCTCGGCTCCTGCAGCCCGTGTATGAAGCGCAGGCCTCGCTCCAAGTGCCGGTAGCGACCCGCAGCTTCGGCGCGGCCAATCCCTTACGTAGCGCACCGCTCTTTGAAGGCCGCGGTTGGATTGAGTTGCTGCGCTCCTACGCGGTCCTCGACGAGGTGGTGCGCAAGCGGCGACTGTATCTCGAGCCGGCAGCGTCCACCGACTGGCGCTTCTTCTCTACCTTTGCAATTGCACCGGAAGCCCGCTGGGGCGAGTACGTGTTCAGCAGTGACGGTGCGGGGACCAATCGGCTCAGTTCCGTCGAGGGGACCCTCTTGGACTCGGCTCCGGCGGGTGATTCCCTCGGTCGCCCGGTCGGGCTTCTGTGGACGCCTCCGTCACCCGGCGGGCTGGAGGTGCGGTTCCGCGTTCGGTCTCCTCGCGACGCGGCCGTGCGCCTGAACAATGAGATGGAGCCCGTGCTTCCTTTGGACGGCGCCCTGCTGAAGCTCTCGCTCCGCGGATACGATGCGTCCAACACGGCGGGGCTGGTCAATACGATTGCGGATCAGTTTGTTGAAGTCGCGACGCAGCTCAAGCGTGAGAAGCTGACGACCGTTACCGAGGCCTTACGCGAGCAGCTTGAGGTGGCGCGCCTGAAACTTACAGCCGAGGAGAGCGCACTCGAGCAGTATCAGGTGAACACCATTACTCTGCCAAGCGATCGCGGGGCGGCGCCGATTACGCCTGGCCTTGCGGAGACTCGCGACCCGGTGCGGCAGGCATTCTTCCGGCTGCGGATGGACCGCGATGACCTCGTGCGCGACCGCGATGCCATCGAACGTGCCCTCCAGGCGCAGAGCGATACCACGACCTCGTTGGGTGCCTCGCTGGCCGCGATTCCTGCCGTGCGCGAGTATTCGGAGCTGACAGGCACTTTGCAGTTGCTCACTACGAAGCGCGGCGAGGCGAGGCAGATGCGCCTTGCCTTCTCATCGACCTATCCTCCGCTGCGCCAGCTCGAAGCGGAGATTTTCGAGATTGAGCGCGTGGCGATTCCGCGACAGGCCGCGAATCTGCGGCAAGCACTTGAGGCTCGGATCACAGACTTGGACTCGCGGATTGCAGCGTCGTCACGCGAGATGCAGCAAATCCCGCTTCGCGCCACCGAGGAATCTCGGCGCGAGCGCAACAGGGACGTAGCACAGAATCTTTATAAGGAAGTGCAGGCCGCGTACGAATCGGCCCGACTTTCCGAGCTGAGCTCGGCGCCGGATGTGCGCTTGCTCGACTACGCTGTGCCACCGACGCGCCCTGTAAGCGATCAAGTCGTTCTAGTGATTGTGGTCGGATTCATCCTTGGCTTCGGATCCGGCGTGACGCTCGCCATTTTGCGAGATCGTTTTGATCGGCGCATCCGCTACCCCGAGCAGGTGACGCGAGACCTTGGACTTCAGATTCTCGGTGCGCTTCCGCTACTACGCAAAGGACGCGATGGGCAGGCGCGAGAGGACGACCAGGCGATGCTGGTTGAGGTGACGCGCAGCATTCGAATGGGACTGCTCTTCGCGCACGGGAGCGGCGGCCCGTTTGTCGTCACCATCTCCTCACCGGGCGCCGGAGACGGGAAGTCGTTCGTCTCGTTGCTGCTCGCGCAGAGCATCGCCCTTACTGGGCGACGGACTTTGCTCGTGGACGGTGACAATCGCCGCGGTTACCTGCACCGCACGCTGAACGTCCCACGGAGTCCGGGCTTGTCGGAAGTCCTCTCGAGTCAAAGCAGCCTAGCCGAGTCGATTGTGCGGCCCGTGGGCGAGGAGTTCGACTTCCTGCCGAAGGGTACGCCGAGGTCCAATATCCCGGAGCTTCTCTCATCCACGCAGATGACGCGTTTGATGATGGACGTGCGCGGGACCTACGAAGCGATTGTAATTGACAGCCCCCCGCTGGGCGCGGGCGTGGATCCAATTGTGCTGGCTTCGCTGAGCGGGACGCTCGCGTTGGTGCTGCGGAACGGCCTCACGGACCGTGAGCTCGCGAGCGCACGCCTGGCTGATCTGCGGCGCCTGTCTATCCGCGTGCTCGGCGCGGTGCTCAACGATGTGAAGCCGACGGGAGCCTATCGGTACTACTCGTATCTGCCTGGCTACGCAGCCGGCGAGCAGAACGAGGTGGCTGCCTTGCCGTCAGGTAGCGTCTCCCAGGCGACGCCGGGCGACGGTTAGTTAAGGATTGCGCCGAAGCGGCTGATGCTCACGCGCTGTCCCCCGACGGCGCTCGTCCGCGATGCGCGCATAGCGGCGCTCGCGTTGGAAAGCAGGTCGCTCGGATCAATCGGGGATTCGGAGTAGTCGAGCACTGCGTCGTAGCCCACCGCGACATGTACGGACTCGTTCCCAAACTGTTCAGCGGCTGCCACCGCAATACGCTGCGCAAGTCGCTCGGCTCCCTCGGCGTCGGTGCCTTGAGCAACAATGGCGAACTCACCTGGGCTCATGGTGCCAATCACGTCGGAATTGCGGCCGGTCTGCAGCAATACGCGGGCCAGCCGCACCATCACAGACGAGTTTGCGATGTCAATGTCGGCGTCGGAGCTCAGCGGGGTGACCACCACGCAGGCCAGCGCACCCTTCGCGCGGAAGGCCTGAGAGCCCAACTCACGTGCGCGACGATCGAGCCCGCGCAGGTTGTAGAGCCCAGTAATCTCGTCGAGCAGGCTCTCGTCCTTTACCCGATCGATTTCGAGCTTCGCCGAAATCATTGCGTCGAGGCGTAATACCAGCTCCTCCGCATCGAGTGTTGCGCCAAGCATCTCCCAAGCGCCCGCGCGTAGAGCCTCAAGCTTCTTAGCACGACTGGGATTGCCGGCCGTAGTCATGAGAATTGGTGTCGCCCGGCTGATGCTGGGATGCTCGCGGATCGCGCGGCAGACGTCGAATCCGCTGCGGTCCGGGAGATCGGTGTCGATGATGATCAGGTCTGGACGCGCACTAAGCGTGCGCTCAATGGCCTGACGTCCGTTGTATGCGCGCAACACGGCGTATCCGTGCGGGGCGAGAATGGACTCAAGCGAGCGGGCGTTCCACTCCTGCCCGTTGGCAATGAGCGTCAGCGGGGGACGGCGGGTCGCACTTGGCGTTGAAATCACGGACGGGAGATTAGGTGGGATTTGTCACTGGTACCCCGAGATGGGATTCGGGACAATCACGTTACATATACGCAAGAGTCATGCAGGGAGTTGGGAATCTCCTAAGTAACTTTACAACAACGACTTACGGTATCTTCTGCGTCGAAAATGTGCGCCAGTCCCGATGCGCCTAGGCCACACACCGTGCCAGTACTGGTGCGAAGGTGCAACATCGCTGTCCAGACGCAAGTTCCCTCCGAGGTAGAATCTGCGAGCAATGCACTCAGTAGCGGCCGTGGGATTGCGTAGGTTAGCATTGGAAAATGACTTGCATCTTTGCGCCGAGAACCTCGCACCTCCGCTTTGCGATGGGAACACTCTCGACGGCTCTCAGCCTCTTCGCCGCAGCGCTCCCTGCGCAATCGGCGTCTCGCGGATCGGATCCTGCCGCTTCTCGTGAGGAAGTCACTGCCGAGGCGGCCCGTCTCGAAGCTGTTGCTGCATCGCCCGCTTACGGATTGCGTCTGCGCGCGAGGGCTACACGTGGTGCGGAGACTCTGCGTACTCGCCTTGAGCGCGGGGATTTCAGGGCTGGCGATCGAATCATCGTGAAGGTATCGGGCAATGCGTCCTTCGACGAGACGCTGGTGGTAGACGATTCCCTGACAGTTTTTGTGGGCTCGTTTGGGGCCGTCTCGCTGACGGGTGTGCTGCGCGCCGAAGCCGCGGAGCGCGTGAGGTCGCGCGTGCGCAACACGGCCCGCGACGCCGAGGTGCTCGTGCGGCCGTTGCTGCGCGTGGCCGTGTTCGGTCCGGTGGCACAACCGGGCTACCAACTCGCCCCACTCGATGCGCGTTTGGATGACGTGCTCACGGCCGCCGGTGGACCGCTGCAGACGGCAGACCCGATGCGGATGCGCATGGTGCGGAATAATTCCGAGACAATTTCAAATAGTGAAGTCCGCTCAGCAATCGTGAATGGGCGCACGCTCGCCGAGTTGGGCGTGCGCGACGGCGACTTCCTCGTGATTGACGCTGCGCGCCAACCTTGGGATCGCACCATCGTTCTTCAAGTTGTAAGCTTGATTGCAGGTCCACTATTGGCCGCGGCATTGCTTCGCTGATTTCGTCTAGCTGAGGGACCTCGGCGTCGGTTCCCACCGCGCGGCACTTTGGCCCTGCACTGCCTGAACCCAGGCAATGATGCCTGCCCAGTTGCCGGCCACAAAATATGCGGCTACTGCGGCAAGTCGCGGAGGATGAGGCCCGGGCCAACGCCAGCCAAGCGCGCCCAATACGAGCAGCACCAGCACTCCCGCTGTGCCGAGCGCCGCGAGCGCCCCCCAGACCGTGGCGCGATCAGCGACCGCGAGTATGAGCAGCGCCGGCGTGAGCGCGGCGCCCACGAGAAGCGCCCAAGGGACCAGCCAGCGCAGCAGTTTGTGGCTCGCCAGCATCCAGGCGAACAATCCGTAGCGAAACGGATTCAAGAGCTGCGCATGAAAGAATAGGGTCTGAATGCCGCGGCTCATCGTGCGAATCTTGCGTCGGTATTCAACGCGCATTGACGCGGCGCGCGGTACGAAGCACACCGCATCGCGCACGGACACGGCTCGCACGCCGTTCAAGCGCGCCCAGAGCGCAGAGCTGAAGTCGCGGCTCAAATGGCCGCCAAGTTGCCGGCGGTGCAGTGGAGCGCGAATGGCGTAGAGGCAACCGCTCGACCCAATGATGCCATCAATTGCAGTCTCGAGGTCGCGCACCCACATCTCGTATCCCACGTAGGCCGCTTCGCTGGCGTCGCCCTTCGCACCCACGGACGCGACCGAAACGTCGCGTCCGGAGGCCACGCCCACTGCGGGATCTCCGAGAGCGCACACGAGGTGCTTCACGGCGGCGGGATCGATGGTGACCGATGCGTCGGTGTTGACGATAATTTCGCCGGTGAGCGAGGCGAAAGCCCGGTTCTCGATCTCCGTCTTCCCCAGACGTCCTTCAATGCGCAGCAACTCCACACCCTGTGATGCGTACTCACGTACGAGCGCGTCCGTGCCATCCGTGGAGCCATCTGACACGATGAGGATCTGGCGGCGGTCCCGCGGATAGTCCACCAGCATAAGTGCGTCGAGCACCGGACGCAGGGTCTGTTCGGCGTTGTAAGCGGGTAGCGTAATGGAGATGCGAGGCCACACCGAGGGCTCAGCACGATGTACATGCTGAGGCCGCCGCAGTTTGGCGAGTAGCCATAGCAGCGCCGGATACCCGAAATACGCGTAGAACGTGACCGCTGCACAGACCCCAATGATGAACAGCAGCGCAGCGAGCAAACGCGACTCCGAAAAGTTGAGGACTGTGGTGCCGCGCATGATGGTAGCGGCCGAGGCAACTTACATCGGCTCGCCTGCCCAGTGCCAATGTGCTTTCTTTCGGAAGTGACGACTGTGTGGATGGTGCCGCTCGACGAGCGCAAAGTTCTGAATGCCGAGCGACTCGCCTGGCTAGACGACGCGGAGCGCGATCGAGCGGCCCGCTTTTACGCCACCGAGCACGCGGATCGCTGGCGGGTGGCGCACGTGGCGCTGCGCAGCGTGCTCTCCAGCGCCACGGGCCTCTCACCAGAGGCCCTACGATTCGGGCGCGATGCTAACGGGAAGCCCACGCTGCTCGACGTCGCAGGAATCGACTTCAACCTATCACACTCTGGCGCAATGGCCCTTGTGGCAGTGACAACTGGCGCCGTCGTTGGAGTGGATGTGGAGGACCCGCGGCCGGTTCCTGAGATGCAGGGTGTGGCGGAGTCCCATTTTGCCACCGAAGAGCAGTCGGCGCTCTGGACGGTGCCCGAGCCCGAGCGCTTGCAAACCTTCTATCGCATCTGGACGCGAAAGGAGGCCTATGTGAAGGCCACGGGAGTCGGGATCGGCCCAGCGCTGGCGCGTTTCGCGGTGACGGCAGGCGATGCGACACCCCGGCTCCTCTACGCGGCGGACACGCCAGACATCAACCGTTGGAAGCTGCATGCGCTCGGTCTACCGGCGCCATTCGTTGGTGCCTTGTGCGTTGCCGATCGTGATGCACCAGTGCAACTGCGCGAATGGCTCCCGCGCTGATTCAATCGCACAAGAGGTGCGTGCTATTCGAGCACACGCGGTAGCAACTCGACGATACGCGCAGCGGCGCCGGTCGGTCCGAAGAGCGCCGGTCTCTCCGCTTGTGGCGTCGCCGCACCAACGGCGCTAACGATGTCACTCGCTTGCGCATCCACGAGGCGATTCCAACCGCTCGTCACAGTCTCCGTCCACTCGGTACTCGTCCGGACAGTCACGCAAGGAACTCCAAGCCAGAAGGCTTCCTTCTGCAGTCCGCCGGAGTCGGTGACGACGCACCGCGCCGCAGACGTCAAGGCCACGAACTCTAGGTGCCCTAGCGAGGTGACCGTGCTTAGTCGGCCTTCGGCAGATAACCCCGAGGACGCCATTGCCTGCCGCGTGCGGGGATGCAGCGGCAGAATCACCGGAACACCCACGGCGGCGAGCCCGCCTAGGATTGCGCGCAGCCGCGCCAAGTCATCAGTGTTCTCGGCGCGATGAATCGTGGCCAACACGTACCCGCCAGGCACAAGACCGAAGCGAGCAAGAATGGCCGCGCTGTTGGCGCCCTGAAGTCGCGCCTGAGTGGCGAGTAAGGCGTCCTGCATGACGTCGCCAACCACATGCACGCCGTGCGCGATGCCTTCGCGGCGCAACTGCACTGCACCAGACTCGGAACTGCAGAGCAAGAGGCTGGACAGATGATCGGCGACGATGCGGTTTCGCTCTTCGGGCATGCGTCGGTCAAAGGAGCGGAGTCCAGCTTCGACGTGAACGAGCGGTATGCCGCAGCGGTCGGCAGCAAGCGCGCCAGCGAGCGTGGAGTTGGTATCACCGTACACCATCACGGCGTCGGGCTGCTGGTTGACGAGCACCTCGTTGAGCGCGAGCACGCAGCGCCCCAGTTGTTCGGCCGCGGATCCACCATGAATGCCCAAGGCAATGTCCGGCTGAGGCATTCCAATCTCATCAATCAGCGCGCCGGAGAGCTCGGGGTCGTAGTGCTGCCCCGTGTGCACGAGGCACTCCTTGTGATGCTCGCGTAGGGCAGCACTTACTGGTGCCGCTTTGATGAACTGCGGTCGCGCGCCCACCACCGTGACGAGACGCATGCTCAGGCGCTCCCTGTGAGACGCATCAACCGATTCCACCACACGCTCCCACGTGCCGGTGCAATCCCCGCCACATCCAACGGCGTTGCCCCAATCAAAATGCGCCGCGGGTTCTCCGCGAGCAGTCGCGTGGCTTGCTCGACTCCCCCGGACTCCGCCAACAATTCAACTGCGCCGGCAATCTGCGGCGTCCCGCGCGCATGATGATCGCTGGCCATAAAACTCGCCCAGCCCTGATCTAGGAGCCGCCGCACCGTCCGCTCCGCACGCGAGCCGTACTTGCCAGTGAGCGAGCCGGCGTTCACTTGGAAGTAGGCGCCCGCTTCGCGGATGCGACGCAGTGACTCGAGCTTCACATCGAGATTCCGGTAACGTTCCGGATGCGCCACCACCGGCCGCCAGCCTTGGCGGGCCAAGGCCGCAATGCCCACGTGGGCATTTACGGGCAACCGTAGCGCCGGAAACTCCACCAACACGTACTGCCCACCGCAGAGCCTGAGCTTGGGATTGCTCAAATCGGGCTCGAGCTCATCGAGCATCAACTCCACGCCGCGAAACAGCATCGGCAAGGCGGCGGCGCCCTGCTGGCCGAGATGCGCCCCGCAGGCGGCGCCGAGTTGATCCCAGCCGCGGTCGAAGTCCGCGAGCCGCTTAGCCAGCGCCGGAGCGTTACGGGTCAGGGACGCATCAAGATGCGGCGTGGTGACGCAGCTGTCGCAGCCCTGCGCTGCCATCGCAATCAGCGCGCGCAGCGCCTCGTCCGGCGTGCGGGCGCCGTCGTCCACGCCAGGGATGAAGTGGCTGTGCAAGTCCACGATGCCAGAGAGCATTGGGCGCGCGGCGGTGGTCACAGGCGTCGTCACACGCGCAAGATGTCCGCAACTACGGTACCCGCGCCAGAGACACCGAGACATTGGCGTGACAGATGCGCTTTGACAGCGGGCGCGAATTCGGCGAGCTTCCCTAGGCTATTTCTGAATTACAGAAGTTTGTTCTGGCCGAACCCAACCCGAGTCAAATGCGTCTCTCCACCTCGCGCGGCCTTGCCGCCCTCAGCGCCGCTGTCCTCGCGCTCTCCTGCGCCGATGCGCCCACCGCACCACCGAGCGTCAGCCTACGCCTCGTTTCCGGTGGTGCTGCGGCTGCCTATGCCGGCCCTCAGGTTCTGATTTCGCAGATCTACGGCGGCGGCGGAAACTCCGGCGCTACGCTGCGCAACGACTTCATTGAGCTGTTCAATCCCGGCAGTACGCCGGTGACCGTGACGGGTTGGCGCGTGGCTTACGCATCGGCGACGGGCTCCAGCTGGGCCTACACCTCGCTGACCGGTGTCATTCAGCCGGGCGGATACTATCTCGTCCAGCAGGGGCAGGGCACGGGTGGAACGCAGGCGCTCCCCACGCCGGACGCTTCGGGCACGATCGCGATGTCCGCGACCGCTGGCAAGGTGGTGTTGGTTTCTAACGGCACCGCCCTCAGCGGAACCTGCCCGGTGGATGCACCTGTGGTGGACCGCGTGGCATTCGGAAACTCGACAGCCGCGGGGAACTGCATCACGGAATGGACCTCTCGCACGCCGGCGCCAAGCAACACGAATGCGGTGATTCGCGGCGAAGCGGGTTGCGCGTACACGGGCTCGCCGAGCGCGGATTTCGTCGCGGCGGCACCAAGCCCGCGCAACACGGCCTCAGCGACCATCACGCCTTGCGGCGGCGCCACGGGCCCGGTCGCGGCCTCGGTGTCGGTCACACCGCCTTCGGTTACGCTGGTGGTTGGCGCGACGGTAACGGTGTCGGCATCCGTCTTCGACGAGGCCGGCGCGCCGCTCAGCATCCCCGTCTCCTTCAGCAGCAGCGCGAGCACGGTCGCCACGGTGAGCACCAGCGGCCTGATTACGGCGGTGAATGCAGGCTCGGCGGTCATCACGGCCACTGCGGGCTCGGCGTCGGCAACGGTGCAGGTCACAGTGACGGCCGCTCCGCGTGTGGTGTCGGCCTTCGATATCCAGATCAACGAACTGATGGGCGATCCGGCTAACGCCGAGAGCGCGAGCTGGGGCGAATGGTTTGAAGTGCGCAACAACGGCAGCGAGCCGGTTGATCTGCAGGGCTGGCGCATTTTGAGCGGCGGCAGCGGACAGCCGGTGCACACCATCAACAGCAGCGTGATTGTGCCGGCGGGTGGCTACGCCGTGCTCGGCCGTGGCAATGACTTCAACCGCAACGGCGGTGTGACGCTCGACTACAACTACTTCGTGGGATCGAGCAGCACGATTTGGCTCGACAACAACGACTACTTGGTTCTGCTCGACCCGGCGCAGGCCTTGGCCGACTCGGTGTCGTGGACGACGCTTCCCCGCGGCGTGACGAAGGGTCTGCGCCCGGGTGTGGCGCCGGTGTCCAACGCTGACGGCTCGGAGTGGGGCTTCTCCACTACGACCTTCGGCGACGGCGACTACGGCACTCCCGACGCAGAGAACACGGGCCTCGAAGACGTGGCGCCGGTGGTTTCGGCCAACCGCATCACAACCTCGGGCCGCGAGACGGCAGACACCCTGCCGGTGGGCTTCGAAGACCAGATCTTCGCTACGCTGCGCGATCCGTCGAATGCCATCGTTACGACAACCTTCACTTGGGCCTCGCTGACGCCGGCAATCATCACTGTGGATGCACGCGGCGTGGTTCGCGGAGTAGGCGCCGGCGCGGGCACCATTCGCGTGACGGCGCAGGACGGCACCGGCCGCAACCTGCGGCTCATCGTGAAGGAGTTCCTCGGCAGCAGCGCAGCTTATGGTGAGGCCTCTGAGTACGGCCTGCCAGTGGACAGCGATGCCAGCGATGATTTCCTCGTCTCGCGTCGTGAGTTCACGAGCTCGTGGAACGGCGGCCGCGGCATCCCGAACTGGGTGGCCTACAACCTGACCGGCGACCACATCGTACCGGGGCAGGAGCGCTGCGACTGCTTCACGTTCGATCCGGAGCTCGAGACGGCCGGGTTCTCGCGCTACAGCACGGCGGACTACACCGGCGCCGGAGCGGCTGCTGGCGCAGGCATTGATCGCGGCCACTTGGCGCGCTCGTTTGACCGCACCGTTGGTCAACTCGACAACGCCCGCACCTTCTACTTCTCCAACATCATCCCGCAGTTCTCGGACAACAATCAGGGTCCTTGGGCTCAGCACGAGAACTACTTAGGCGATCTCGCCGAGGGTCAGAACAAGGAACTCACCATCTTCGCCGGCGCCACGGGTTCCGTCGGGACGGTGAAGGGTGAAGGGCTCATCACAATCCCAGCGTGGACTTGGAAGGTCAGCGTCATCGCTGCGCGCGGCACGCGCCTCGAGGACGTGCGCGACTATCGAGACCTGCAGGTGGTCGCGGTGGTGATGCCGAACGCGCCAGGCATTCGCAATGCCAACTGGCAGACCCAGTATGTGGTCACTGCAGACTCAGTGGAGCGCTTGAGCGGCTACCGCTTCCTCACGGCACTACCGGCGAAGACACGTCGCGCGCTCATCACAGGCACGCAGCCGCCCTTGGCGAACATCGTGCCAGTTGCGGGAACAGAAGGCGCGCCAATCTCCTTTAGCGCCGCCGGTTCTATTGATCCCAATGGCAGCATCGTCTCGTATGCTTGGAACTTTGGCGATGGGAACACGGGCAGCGGCGCTGCGCCAACGCACGAGTATCAGTTCTTCGGCAGCTACACGGTGCAGCTCGTCATCACCGACAACGATGGTCTCGCTGACACCGTGAGCCGCACGGTCGAAGTGGCGCAGGCCACGACGGCTGAGGCAGCGGCACAGGTGGCGGCTGAGGTCGAGGCGCTCGCGGGTTCGCTACGGAACCGTGGTGAGGCGCAGTCGCTGCTCACTAAGGTGCGGGCCATTCGGGCCAGCATCGAGCGCGGCAACGACAACTCCTTGCTCGGCCAGCTGGGTGCTCTGGAGAATGAGATTGACGCGCTCGTTCGCAGCGGGCGCATCAGCGCTGTGCAGGCGCAGTCTACGCTGAACGCGATCACGCGCCTGCGCAGAGCTACTGAGTAAGCACGGATTCGAGTCAGCGACAAAACGCAGCGAGGCCCGGTCATCTTCTCTGACCGGGCCTCGTTCGCCTTACGTCTTGGCCTGTTGTTTTTCGCGGCGCCGAGAGGCAATCGCGCCCAGTGCGCCCAACACCAGCGCCAGTCCGAAGCCGACGATGAACGCAATAACACGCCCGCGCCGTGAGAGTGGCGCGGCAATCCAGAGCGCCGTTTGTGCACCCGCGAGCCCGACCACTATGTCGAGTAAGCGATTGCTCATGGACTCGCGTACGCCCATGCGGTACTCGCCCAGCTCCCAGAGCGTCATCATCACCGTGGCCACGATGTAAACGGTGAGCGTGCCAAGCCCGAAGAAAACGTTAGCGAATCCGCCAGCCGCGCCGCTCGCAAAGTGCACGAGCATCCACAAGTCAAAGAAGTGCCCTTCGCGCCAACCTGTGCTAAATCCGGGTCTCGGTGGCTTCATCCATTCAATGCCGCGCGATCGCTCTCGTCGTCGCTACCGAAGCAACGCCCGCGTCCGGCGCGCTTTGCCGCGAGCAGTCGCCGGTCGGCAATATCAATGAGTACCTTCGGATCAGTCACGCCGGCATCGGCCACGGTCCCAGCGATGCCGGCACTGAAGTTGATGCGTAGCATGCGATCGCCGTCGAGCCGTACGGGGAAGTCACTGACCTCGCGCCGCAGGGCTTCAATGCGATGGTAGGCGGCATCTCGCGTGGTGCTGGGGAGGAGAATGACGAACTCCTCTCCGCCGTATCGTGCCACGATGTCCGTGCGACGCATGGAACGCGACATCAGGTCAGCGAGCTGCTCCAGCACACGATCACCCACGGCGTGGCCGTGCACATCATTGACTTGCTTGAAGTGGTCCACATCAATGAGCGCGAGCGAGAGTGGGACACTGTCGCGGGTGGCTTGGTCCATCGCCGAGATGAGCGCGCGGTCGAAGTGCCCGCGATTGAACAATCCAGTGAGGCGGTCGCGCGAGGCGAGGTAGAGCAGGCGCTGGGCGCGACGCACGACGCTCACGGCGAGGATGGTCGCGATGCCAAGCAGGATGAGACGCGTGAACAGGTCCACGGGGATGTAGGGCCCCGCCCGCAGCACATACTCGGCGGCACGCAAATCGTTGTTCGCAGCGGCCACGGCCCAGAGCAGGCCGTACTGCCCAATGGCGAGCCCTCCGACCGCGATGCAGATGCGCGCGTCGTAGCGGAGCGAGGTCGCCACGAGTGCCAAGAAATACATCTCGAAGGTGACCGTCGAGTTGATGGCGTTCAGCGGCGTGGCAACGACGTAAAAGCTCGCGAGCGCCACCGAAATCATGGAGACATCGAAGGCGCTGGACGCAAACCCAATCCACGGCCGCCAATGGCCGCGACGCAGCATCTCCCAAATGGCAAAGGAGGCCAAGAAGGAGATAATGGTCACGACGAATCCCACGACGTGCATCGGATCGCCGCCGCCGGTGGAGACCAAGCTGTACGTCGGCGAGATGAGCAAGAGACCCATGGCGGCGAACCGGACCCGCGCCACCACGTACTCGCCTTCAATACCCGCCGCGGCGAGGGCGGGGTCTGGTGCCGACCACACGGGTGTCTGCGGCGCGCCCTTCGTAACGGCGCTGGACCAGCGACGAGGCGCGTTCAGTGGTGCGTTCATACGAAGCGAATGGCCTTTCGCATTGGCAACTCACGGATACGCTGCCCAGTGGCCGCGAAGATGGCATTGGCCAAGGCCGGCGCGGCAGGAGGTACTGGCGGCTCGCCCACGCCACGGACCTTGGAGTCGGTGTCGAGCGCTTTCACCACAATCTGCGGCAGCTGCTTCAGACGCATAGTCTCGTAGAGATGAAAGTTGCTCTGCTCCACCACACCATCGGCGAACGTGAGCTCGGCGTTCATCGCGTGGCCTAAGCCCCAAATGACTCCGCCTTGGACCTGGTTCTCAAAGTTCTGCGGATCGAGCACGCGACCGACATCGAGCACCACCACAACCCGATCAATGCGCATGCCCTCCGGCGTATTGGTCACCTCTACCACCTCGGCCACCGGCACGCCGAACGATGTGGTGAAGGCGATGCCTCGGCCGCGTCCAGGCTCGAGCGCCGAGCCCCAATCACTCAGCTTGCCGGCCTCTTCGATCACGCGCCGCGACGCGTCGTGCGTGCACAGGCGAATGCGCTCCAACAGCGGGTCCGCACCGGCAGCGTGAATGAGTTCGTCGAGGAAGCTCTCGTGCAGGAATCCGTTGATGGATGCGCCCACCGAGCGCCACGAACTGATCGGCGCCAACTCCGGTGCACGGTAGCCAGTCACGCGATACTGTGGAATCGCATAGGGCTGGTCCCAAGCGCCAGCCACAATCGAAATATCCGGTCCTGGCGCGGAAAGATTGATGCGCGCGGTCTGGGAGGCCGTCGTGGCGGGTGCGGCGATGCCTAAATCGAAGACCTCAACCTTGCCGTCCTTGATGAGGCCGCGCCCGCGTCCCATGGCCATCGTGCGCGGAAAGTCGTGTGTGAAGTCTTCCTCGCGCGTCCAGGTCATCTTGATGGGCACGCCTTGGTGCGCCATGGCAAGTTGCACGGCCTGTCGCACGTAATCGTCCTCAAGGCGACGTCCAAAGCTGCCTCCGGCAATCATTGCGTGCAGCGTCACGTTCTCTTCATCAATGCCAGCCGTCTCGGCGGCGAACTGGACGAGGATGCGTGGAATCTGCGTCGCTGTCCAGATGTCGAGCTTTCCGTCCTTCAGTTGCACGACGGCGTTCATGGGCTCGAGCGGTGCGTGCGCGAGGTAGGGAAGCTTGTACTCGGCTTCAATCACGCCAGTGCCCGCTGCTGCGAGTGCCTCCTCTACGTCGCCGTCATTGCGAAAGCGCGAGTCACGCCGCTCTTCGGTGAAGGACTCCGCCACTACTCGGAACATCTCGGCAGAGCTCTTGGGGTATGGGGCCTCGCCCCACTGCACCTGCACCTGCGCCGCCGCGCGAAAGGCACGCCAAGTGTTGTCGGCAATCACGCCCACGCCGCCATTGATTGGCACGACCTTGATAACTCCGCGCGCCGACTTTGCTGCCGTATCGTCAATGGCTCGCACCGCTCCGCCAATGCGCGGATTGGTGCGCACCGTCGCGTAGACCATTCCCGGCAAACGCACATCAATGCCGTACTGCGCTGTGCCGGTGGACTTCGCGACGATGTCGAGCCGTTGCATCGGCTTGCCAAGCAGGCGCCACTCAGAAGGATCCTTGAGGGCCACCTTACCCGGCGGGTCAATGAGCGCGGCTTCGGCGCCCAGCGAGGTGTAGGCAATGCGCTCGCCATTTGGTGTGACCACGGCGCCGCGTTCGGTGCGCAGGTCCGCGATGGCAATTCCGGTGCGCTTCGCGGCTGCACCGAGTAGCATCTGGCGCGCCACGGCTCCGGCCGCGCGCAGCTTGACGTAGGCATCGGGCACGGTCGAAGAGCCACCCGTGATCTGCAGCCCGATGAGCTTGGCGATGGCTCCGCCCATAGCCCGACCTTGGCGTGCCACAAAACCATCGTTGGTAGCGGCGAGCGGAAATCCCTCGGCGAGCACCGCCGCATTGAAGTAGGCCTTGCTCGGCGGGCCCGGCTCCACGGCAAAGCTTCCCCATTCCACGTCGAGCTCTTCGGCCACCAAAGCCGCTTGCATTGAGTAGGCGCCCTGCCCGGAATCCGCGCGTGGCGTGATGATGGTGATGCCGTTGGGATCAATGCGCACGTAGGGGTTCAACGTGGCATCATCCTCGTCGAGCGAATCGAGCAGGGGATTGCGAATTGGCCACTTGACCGCGGCCCAGCCGACGACGAGCCCGCCGGCTACGGCCGCTGAGCCAACCACGAAGCTGCGGCGTGCGATGGTCTTGAGCTTGCCCATGTCAGCGCACCTCGCGGAGCAGCGCGGCCGCACGTTGCACGGCCGCACGAATGCGCGGGTAGGTGCCGCAGCGGCAGAGGTTGGCGTTCATCGCGTCATCTACTTGAGCGTCCGTAGGATTGCGATTGGTGGCGAGAAAAGCCGCCGCCGTCATAATCTGGCCGCTCTGGCAGTAACCACACTGGGCGACCTGCAACTCAATCCAAGCACGCTGCACGGCGTGCAGGGAATCAGGAGTGCCGAGCCCTTCGATGGTGGTCACCGGCTTGGTGACGCTACCAACCGGCATGGAGCAGCTGCGCACGGCTTTGCCATCTACGTGGACAGTGCAGGCACCGCAGACGCCCATGCCGCAACCGTACTTGGGGCCGGTGACGCCGAGCTCGTCACGAAGTGCCCAGAGTAAGGGCATCTCCGGCTCAATCTCGAATTCGTGGGCCGTGCCGTTAACCGTGATGCGCATAGAGAATGGGGAAGAAGATGCCTTCAAGCTCAGCGGAAAAGTGCGGGGGGGCAAGAGCAGCAAGCGGCCAGTTCCGCCATATTGCTCGCATGCCGATTCGCCACCACACGCTGACACTGGGCTCAAACGCGTCAATCGAGTTCGTTGATCTCACGAGCCGCATCCGGGGCTGGGTCGTCGAGCAGGGCGTCCTGGATGGACTGCTCACGGTCTCGTCGCCGCACACGACGGGGCGCATCACCATCAACGAGCTCGACCCAGCGCTGCAGCGTGATATGGTGGCGTACTTGGAGCAGATGGCACCCAAGGACCACGACTATGGGCACAATCGCGCCACCGTGGATGGCCGTGACAACGCCCACGCGCACATCCTTGGCCTGTTCATGCCGGCCAGCGAGAACATTATGGTGCGCGGCGGTGAGATTGCGCTTGGCACTTGGCAGGCCCTGTTCTTCGTGGAGCTCGATGGCCCTCGGGCCCAGCGCGAAGTGCACCTTCAGCTGATGCAGGCGTGAACGCGGACGACATCGCTGGGTTCTTCGCGAGTCGCCAAGAACTCGAGCGAGAGGCCTACCTCGAGCTCGATTACACCTTTGAATGTGTTGGTAATCCTCGGGTAGCGGCGGCGAGCATCTGTCGCGAGCAAAGCACGGCACAATGGAAGCGCGTGGGAGTGGACGAGGACTTCCGTCCGCGTTTTGGCGCGAAGGTGGTGGAGTTCTTGAGCGAGCCACTCCCGCAGGGATTCAGCTTGGCAATCCCCAACTCGCCTACTGGAGAGGTCCATCGTTGCCACGTGACCATCGCGCACCCGCACGCAAACTTTGGTCCACGCTTGCCCAACTTGATGTCCGCTGTGATGGGCGAGGGCGTGTTCTTCGTGCCCGATGTGCCAATCATTCGGCTCGAAGACATTCGTTTTCCTGATTCGTTCTTGGCGCAGTTTCCGGGCCCGCAATTCGGCGTTGAGGGATTGCGCAAGCTGCTCGACGTGTACGATCGACCCATCTTCATTGGCGTCATCAAGCCAAACATTGGACTCGCCCCTGAGCCATTCGCGGCAATCGCCGAGGAGGCGTGGATGGGCGGGCTCGACATCGCGAAGGACGATGAGATGCTCGCTGATCCAGCGTGGTCGCCGCTCGCCGCGCGCTCGGCCGTGCTTGGCGCGGCGAGAGCCCGCGCCGAGCGGGCGACGGGCGAGCACAAGTTCTACATGGCGAATGTCACGGACGAGGTTTCACGGCTCATTGCGTTGCACGACACCGCGGTGGGCAATGGGGCCAGTGCTTTGCTGGTGAATGCCTTGCCTGTGGGGCTGAGCGGCGTGCGTATGCTGCGCGAGCACGCGCGCGTTCCGCTCTTCGGGCACTTTCCGATGATTGCGGCCGCCGGGCGTGTGCCGAGCTTCGGTATCCATTCCCGTGTGTTCACGCGATTGCAACGCATTGCCGGTTGCGATGCCGTGATCATGCCAGGCCTCGGTGCGCGGATGATGCTCAGTGAGCGCGAAGTGCTTGAGAACGTGGAGGCTTGTTTAGAGCCGATGGGTCCGATCAAGCGCGCCTTGCCGGTACCCGGGGGGAGTGATTCTGCGGCAACGCTACCGCGTGTCTATGCCGTACTGGGGACGCGCGACTTCGGATTTATGGCGGGGCGGGGAGTGTTCGGTCACGCCGAAGGTCCACGGGCTGGAGCG
Organism: Gemmatimonas sp.; assembly: GCA_031414535.1. Lineage (GTDB taxonomy): Bacteria > Gemmatimonadota > Gemmatimonadetes > Gemmatimonadales > Gemmatimonadaceae > Pseudogemmatithrix. Next base: position 137,908 of record JANNVQ010000014.1, on the reverse strand, counting down.
CGTTCCGTACGTGACGCTTGGAAGGCGATTGCGCAGTAGGATGCGTGCGGTTGTGTCTGCTGCTGCCCTCGCCGGCGCTGCGTGCACGTCGCCGCCAGCTGCCGCACCGACCGTCACTCCAACAGACACGCTCTTTTACGCATCAGCGCGCGTGCGCGAAGGCGGCCGCGAGCAGGCAAGGCTCGCGGAGTCGCTCGAGTACGGACTTGTGATAACCGCGCGGCCCTCAATGGTAGATCCCACGGTGGACGCCGCGCGCATTGAGATTCTCGATTCGCTAATCGTCACGCGAGACGAGTTCGTGGCGCGCCTCGCAGCCCGCGTTGGCCCCAGCACAGACACGGACCACTTTGCCGTGTTCTACACGCACGGCTACGGTACCTCGTTGCGCAATCTCTGGCAGCATAGTGCCTTGGCTCGAGCCCGCTCGCGTAGCGATCAGCCCTGGATTGTTTTTTCTTGGCCTTCAATTGGATCGGGTATCGCGTGGCCGCGCGACGGCGATGTGCTCACTACGGCGTATCGGGCGGATTCCGTCGCAGCGGTTGCGAGCAAAGGCGCATTCGCAGAGGCGCTCGCCACGAGCGTTGCCGCAACCGGCAACGGCCGTCTGCTCCTGATTGCGCACTCCCTTGGCGGCCAGATGGTTGGCGAGACGCTGCGCGAGCACGAGGGCCTACGTTCGCTCCTCAGTGCGAATCCCCTGCGTGCCGTAGCGTTCGTCTCGCCGGACATCGAGTTGCAGCACTTTGGCACGGTGCTGGTGCCTGCCATCCAAGTGCTCACCAAGCGTCTTTTGCTCTACGCCTCGGCGGACGATCGCGTGCTGCTGATGTCGCAGCGGGTGAACCGATCGCACCGTGCTGGGCGCATTGCTGGTGGCGAGCCGGGGGCGGCAGTGTTTCTAGGGCTCGAGACGGTGGACATGACGGAAGGTCGCTACGCCAACTCGTGGCTGGTGCACTCCTTCGGCACTCGGCATGCTCTGCGTCGAAAGAGCGCCGCGTTGTTTGATTTGGTGCACGTGGTCGGTGGCGAGCGCAGCGCGCTGTGCAGAGAGCAGCTCGGGACTGCGCGCGAACTGGCGCGGGGATCGTGGATGCTGACTGACATCACGCTCCCCGCGCCCAGTGCCGTTACTGATTGCCCGCACTATTAGGCCGCATCACCGCGAGCGGAGCCAAGGCGCGCTCCGCAGCGCTCGGCGCCTCGTTGGCCGCGTAGATGGTACGCAGCCGGTAGCTGCGACCTTCCTCTAGGTTGATGCCGGGGCGAATCTGTTCTTGACGTTGATAGCCAGACGTACCGCTCAGCGGACGCTGGGTCCGCGTGCGCCACAGCACGGCACCGGTTGCAACATCCTCCAAGACGATTTCGTCCGCGCGCGCCACGGCCTCGCTGCTCACGGCCACCAAGCGACCCTGCACGGTCGGCTGCCAAGTCCACGCGTCTTCAGTAGTTGCCTTCGCACTGTTCTTCGTGGGGTTCAGCACTGCGCGGCTGCTGGTCAATGCCAATACGGGCAAACGGCTCGCAGTGGCCTCGGGCAACTCGTAGTCGATTACCGCACGCAAGGACACATCACCTGCACGGAACGCGCGCACATCCATCTCCACGGTCAACGAGTCCGTGGCCTCTAAGCGCAGGCCGTAGGGGCGGGGTACGCGCAACTCGGGATGCGCCTGATTGAGAGTGGCCATCACGCCACCCATTGCCGCGCTGAAGACGGTCACGTCCCAGTCTGCACCGGCGGTGATCACCTCGCCCTGCGCGTCTACCAAGTCCACACGCAGGCGGTGCACGATAGCCGCGTGCGCCATCCGCAGGGACATGCGGCGCTGGCTCATGCCCTCCGCCGCCCAGCTCGAGTCCGACTGGTCAAGCGCAATTACGATGCGGCGTTCCTCGCTTCCCAGCTGCTGTGCGGCAACGGGGGCGAAGTACAGTGGTGCGAAGGCGGCGATCAGCATTTGGCGAGCGAAGTTCAAGCGGCGCATGACGGAGTCCATGTGGGAGTCACCCGTACGCTACCGGCGCGGCGTGCCCTCTTCGTCCGCGCCCAGTCCGGGAAGCGTCCCGGGAGCGTTCCGAGAGGAATCCAGCCGTGTTCCACGCGTGTTCCACGCGTGTTCCGGGGTGCTTAGAGGGAAAGCCAGTCACGAAGTAGGCCTAGGTCTTCGCTTTGACAGCTTTCTCCTTTAGGCGTAGTCATGTGGGTATGCGATGCCATTCCACCCTTCGCCAGCTCATGTTCGGTGGTGCACTCATCGGGTGCCTGCCGAACTCAGTGTGGGCGCAGGGCTCGGACACTGTGCCACGAGCTGTGCTTTCGCTTGGCCAGCCCAAGCCATGGAGTTGGCTTTCGGGCCTCGCCGTCGGAGGGCTTGGAGGAAGTCCAGCCCTCGCTGACCCAGTACAGCTGCGACTCGGCGTCTATCACAGCATCAAGAATCCCGTGGTGGACGCGCTCGGACTGAGCTTCGAGACCTACACTGGCATCGCCGATGCTGGGGACGCGAGCGTCGGCGCGCGTGCGCGCCTGGCTATTCCAATTTTAGGTGTGGCCCTCGGTGCAGATCACGACATGGCGCGCAATCGCACGGACGCCATCTATTCGTTTCGCGCGCCGCTCAGGCGTGGAGGCGCGGTCGGATTCGGATCGATGTTGCGACTTGACTACATCCCAGGTCGCGGCCGTCAGTTGTACGCGGGCATTGAGCTTCCACTCGTGCAACGCGTCAATGCGGGCCGCAAGCGTCCGGCGACGGACCGGGCGATGCCGGCAAGGCGGGAACCCTCAGGGCGCGCAGCGGCTAGCGCGTCCGCAAACAAGCCGCCTGCATTTGCTGCTACGCTAGACGCTCTCCATCGCGATGCCACGACCATCACGACGCACGTGGTTCCCTTCTTAGGCCGCGCGCTTCCCTCGGCTGGCTCTGCCGAGCGCAGCGCGGCGCCGACGGTTGATGTTGCGGCTGCCATCGCTCGCTACCACGACGCCATAGACCTCGCATTCGCGCAGTCCCTAGCATCGGCTACTCCGACGGAAGCCGATGCCGCACTCGTGCGCCGTGCAGCCGCCCTAGCGCGCCAAGTCCTGCTCGATGAAGTGCTCCTGCCGTACAATCGCCTGCTGGGCCAGGCCAAGCATCCTCGGGTGATGCCGGTGTTGCTGGCCAATGCCCGCGATGCATTCCAGTTGCACCTTGAGGGCCTGCCCGCGCTTGGACGCACGCGTGTGTCGGCCGCCGGTGCCATTTTCGCAACCATGCTCGATGTTGTCGCAAGGCAGCGTGAAGAGATCGCCGGAGCTTGGATTGATGAACGCTTTGGCTGGATTCCGCTTCAGCTGGCGCTGCGCGCCGAAGCGCACGATACACAAGCCGAGCTCGATGCACTTGTGTCGCGTGCGGTGGAGACGCCATTCACGGAAGGAAACTTCGTTTCCTACATCATCAATGAGCAGTTTCAGTATCAGTTGAGCCGCAGCATCCGCGCCGCCGAGGAGTATCACGTACTTTGGACGCACGACTTCCGCGGTGTGGACGATGTTGGGGACCCCGACGAAGTGAGCTATCGCCAAGTGGTGCGCTCGTACTTGGCGGCGATGACGGCCCGCGTGCGGGCCTACGACTCAACTGGCCGCTTCCCGACCTATCTGATATTGCACGACCAGTGGTACTACTCGGTGCGTTCGGGATCTCTCTTCCTCAAGTTCCTCGAAGATCCGACTCGTGCTGAGGTAGCGTTGCCCCGCGAGTTCCGTTCGTGGGGAGACACAATCCGCGCGGCGCAGGAAGAGCTGCGCGCCGCCATTCGAAACTCCCGGCGCTTACAGGCGGAGCGCGCACGATTGGGCGATGCCTGGCTGCGCAACCTCATCAAGGTGCACGTGAGCGTGATGAATAGGCCTGATCCGGCCTTCCGGTCGTGGCGCTTGGCGTCTGGCTTGCCGATGACGGACAACATCCTGCGTGATCACCGCAAGCTGATCTTCTACGACATCTCGGAGGCAGACCCCTACCGTGGCGAGGCCATGTATACAGGGGCCGGCGTGGGTGAGCACTACTCTAACCTGACGTGGGAGGATCGCTCGATACTCGTACGTGGGCCAGCGGCCTTAGATCTCAAAAATCAAGCGCGCCGCAACTTGATGGCACATCGTCTGCCGCTGGATCGTCTACCGCAGGCCCTGCAGCTGCGCACGCGCGCGGATGACTATGACGCCATCGTGCGCGCTGGCGCTGCGCGTGATGGTGTGAGCCAGCGTGCGCTCAGCATTCACAACGAAACGGGCTACGACTCCAAGCACGTGAACGTGGCCAAGGCCGTGCTGTACACGATGATGCCGAGTGGATCCGTCATTCTCGTGCCCGACTCATTCTGGAATGCGGAGTTCTGGGGCTCAACGTTATTCGGCGCGGCGCTGCGCGGGGCCCGTGTGCTCGTGATTGCGCCTTCGTATCGCAGTAACTCCGTGGAGGTGCGCGGAACTCAACTCTTGAGTCGCGAACTGCTCTGGCGCATTCTCGCCGCACGCGAGCGGCACGCGGCAACATTGGCGCAGTCTGGCGGCCTGATACAAGTGGGCATCTTCGACAGCAAAATCGCCGTCACCGACATCCCAGCAAAAGTTCGCAGCGTGCGGACCACTTTCGAAGCAAATCCCTGGCTACGCGAATTGTTCGGATTTCCGGACGCGGCGTATACAGATCTCGCGCGACTCGAAGAGGACATCGCGCGTCTCGCGATGGCATCGAGTCGCCAGCGTGAATTTGAGCACGACGACCGCACGCGACTCCATCTGAAAGCCAACTACTTCGCCTCGCGTGAAGCCTGGACCATCATGCAGCGGCCCGAGTGGGGCCAGCTGACGTGGAGTTTCGTCACGCAGCGTATTGCGCAGGTGCAGGGCCGCGGCCAGTCCGTGATGCGAATGGAAGAGACACCGGACGCGGTGCTCGACATTGGAACCAGCTTCGTGCGCGACTGGGAGGCCTCTTTGTCAGATGCAGAGCGCGAGCGCGTGGTGTTCTATCACATGATGGGCTCGCAAAATCAGAACTATCGCTCCATGGTGATGGACGCCGAGGTGGCCTTTGTGACTGCAGGCTGGCCGAGCGTGATTCCGTACTTGGATGCTCTGGCCTTGATTGGCCAAAGCGAGTGGATGGAGCGGCCCGAGGATCTGAATCGTATGCTCCCCCCGATGGGCGGGTTCATGAACTTCGTGGCGCACTGGGGTCGGCTAGCGTTCTAGCTGGGCGTGGCGTGAGCGAAATGCGTAAGATTGGTAATGCGTTCATCTCTCATTCGCACCATCGCCGCGGCGAGCGGTACACTCCTCATTGCCTGCGCTCCGCGTTCTACTGGCGCGCCTGCCGTCCCGGTGCCTGCTTTTCCTGCGGCCATCCCTGCCACCACGGCTCCGCGCTACAGCATCGCCTCGCTCGATGCGATTGAGCTCGCGCTCGGCACCGGCGCCACCGCCGAATCCAACAAGTGCGTCTACGCGCATTACACGGGCTGGCTCACTGACGGCACTAAGTTCGACTCGTCCCGCGATACCAATGAGCTAGGCATTCAACGCGAACCAATCGTCGTTCCGCTTGGGTTTCGGCGCGTGATTGTCGGCTGGGACCTCGGGTTCGATGGCATGCGCGAGGGCGGCAAGCGTCGCTTGATCATTCCACAGCAGTTCGCGTACGGGCCGCGCGGCCGCCCTCCGGTGATTCCCCCTGCCGCCACGCTGATCTTCGACATTGAGCTCATGGCCGTGCGCGACACACTGCCGCGCGCCGCTGGTGCAACCGCACCGCAATGCGCGCCGTGGAGCGTGGCCAGTGGTCAGTCGCCTACTCGGGAACTGCACGCCAAGGTCCTACCTCGGTTCTCGGGTGATTCCGCCTTCGCGACGGTTGCATTTCTCGATCAGTATGTGCGCTGGCCTGGCAATCGCGGCTTCGACGCATCCATCGCGCACATCGTGCAGCGCTTGGAGGCAGCAGGCTACGTGCGCGAAGGCAGCCCAAATGCAGGACGCCTGACCTACCGCGTGGAGCGCTATCCAATGGCGCAGCCCGCGTGGGAGCCAATAGATGCCGCGCTCAGCATTGAAGGCGAAGAGGCACCCGTGCTACGCTTTGTGACCAATCGCAATATGCTGGCTACCAACTCCTATGCGACTGGCCCCAACGGCGTCATCGCTGAACTGGTAGACGCTGGCCGCGGCACTCCCGCCGAGCTGGATGCGGCCAACGTGCGTGGTAAGATCGTCTTGGCCGAGACAGGCGTGGGCAGACTGTTCACTGAGGCCGTGGTTCGCCGCGGGGCACTCGGCGTGCTCGGCTACTCGCTTCCCGAGTATCTGCAGCCGGAACGCAACCGCAATTCCATTCAGTTTGGCGGCATCACGCGAGACACCACGGCAAAGAGCTGGGGCATCGCGCTCTCGTTTGCGGCGCGTGAGCGTTTGCGTGCTGCGCTGGCCCGTGGGCGCAGCGCCAGTCGGCCGACGATGGTGAAAGTGCAGAGTGAGGTGCGCTGGACCCAAGACGCCGTTGAACAAGCCGTCGTTGCCGAGGTGCGGGGCAGCTCGCATCCGGATGAGCGCTTTGTGTTCAGTGCCCACGTGCAGGAACCAGGTGCCAATGACAATGCGTCCGGCGTAGGTGCACAGGTGGAGATGGCGCGCGTGGCGGCTGCAATGCTGCGCAGCGCTGAGGTAGATCCGGCGCGCACCATCACCTTTCTGTGGGGTCTCGAGATTCGCTCCACGGATCGCTACATCAAGCAGGACTCCGTGCGCGCACGCGGCATCAAGTGGGGCCTCTCCTTAGATATGGTCGGTGAGAATACAGAGAAAACGGGCGGCACGTTCTTGATTGAGAAGATGCCTGACCCCTCGGCCATCTGGACACGCGGCGAGGATAAGCACTCGGAGTGGGGCGGTAGTCCCATCACCAAGGCCCAGCTCATGCCGCACTACTTCAACGACTTCACCATCGCGCGGGCGCGAGAGCAGGCGGCCACCAATGGTTGGGTGGTGGGCACCAATCCCTTCGAGGGCGGGAGTGATCACACGCCCTTCCTGTCCGCCAAGAAGCCGGGCTTGCTCTTCTGGCACTTTACGGATCAGTTCTATCATACCGATGGCGACCGGCTGGAGATGGTGTCGCCGAACGAGCTACGCAACGTTGGCATTACCGCTCTCGTCTCGGCGTTGGCGCTGACGTCGGTAGACGGCGTGATGGCTCGTGGCCTGATTGCCGAAGTGCGCGACGCCGCCATCACACGCCTCAATACTGAAGCGCGGCTCAGTGCCGCGGTCATTCGTCGCGGTGGCGCCAAGGCGGGCGAGCTCGACATCATCAATACGTGGGCCGAGTATTATGACGCATCGCTGCAGGCCTTCACAGATCTTGAAGTCGGCGGTACGTCCAGCGAGGGCCGCGCCGCCATTGATGCCGCGCGTGCCCGAGTGCGCGACGTCCATCAGCGCCTGCTAACCCTCTTGCCCTAAGTTTCTTCATCCCTGACAGGAGCAACACCGATGCGCGCGCTACTTCCCTATGTCATCATCGCTGGAACCATCGTCACATTTTCGGCCGCTGCGGCACCCGACAAGGCTGAACGCGAGACGATGAGCTTCTTTATTACGTCCGTGGGCTCCGGTGACGGGGCAAACATTGGCGGACTCGCTGGTGCGGACCGTCACTGTCACACGCTGGCCGAGGCGGCAGGAGTGCTGGGCAAAACGTGGCACGCGTACTTAAGCGCGGCGGCCACGAGCGGACAGCCGGCTGTGCACGCGCGTGATCGCATCGGCGCTGGACCGTGGTACAATGCCAAGGGTGTTTTAATTGCCCAGAACCTCGAGCAGTTGCACTCCGAGGAGAGCCAGGCGGGTAAGGCCAACTCGCTCAACGAGAAGGGTGAGCCCGTGAACGGGCGAGGCGACACGCCCAACATGCACGATATCATCACGGGTTCAAATCCCGACGGCACCCTCGCTGTGGACACGCTCGACACCACCTGCAGCAACTGGACCAGCAATGCTGCGACAGGGCGTGCGATGGTGGGCCATCACGACCGCATCGGTGGCGGTGTGCGCCCGACCTCCTGGAACTCAGCGCATCCCTCACGCGGTTGCGGCCAAGCCAATCTGGTGGCGACGGGTGGCAACGGACTGTTCTACTGCTTCGCGCGATAGCAACGCGTAGCAGTAAATGAAAACGGCTCCCCGGGCTCAATCAGCCCGGGGAGCCGCTTCACTCACGAGACCTTAGCGCGTCGCGTTCGCCAAATCGCGAATCGCCGCGACCATCATCTGCACGCGCGCGGCATCACGCGCACCAGCGGCGTCACGTTCAACTGCCGTTGCGAGTGTATTGAGCGATGTGCGTCGCGCGGCACCCGACTGACGCTCGGCGGTGTTTAGCATCTGACCAATGGCCGTCGTACGTGCAGCGGCGAGTCCGTTGGTGCGCACCAACTGGTCGAGGTAGGAGCGCACGACCGGGAAGGCCGCTGGCCATACAATTTTCGGCTGGCTCTGCGGATTGAACTCTTCCCACATCACGAGCTTCGCGGCTTCGATCTCGTTGGCTGAGAGCTGGGCGTTTGGTACGAGCTCGAGGATGTCGAGACCGCGCGCCATCTCGGACGAGTAGATCTTGCCATTGTACCAGTAGGCGCCCCAGGAGCCAGCGATAGTGCCGCGTGCACGGCTGTTGGCCGAATCGCCGACCGTCGGCGCGTCAACAGGCCCGCGATCGAAGTAGCCAATTTCAAAGGGACGATCGGCATCGGTGAAGTCAATGATGTCTACACCGCCCTGATACCAGCCCTGCACCATGATGTCGCGGCCTGGCACGGGAATCAGCGAACCGTTGTGCGAGACGCAGTTCTCACGCGCCGTCTGTGCGGTGGGAATCTTGAAGTACGCGTGCTGCGTGAGCTTGCGATCTTCTCCGATCACGAGCGTGGTGTTGCCGCCCATTTCCAGCGGGTGCGTGATCTGGCAGTTGGGCGAGGTGCCGCCGCCCCACTCGTCGGTGAACACGACCTTCTTGCCGTCGTTGGAGAACACGGCGGTGTGCCAGAGTGAGAAGTTGGTGTCGGCCACGGCATCCAAGCGCACCGGCTTTTCTGGATTAGAGATGTCAACGAGAATGCCATACGACGCGCAGGCACCGGCGAGCAGGTTCATCGCTGGGTACGCACTGACATCGTGGCAGTTACGCGGGCCAGCGGCGCGGGCCATCGCCATCTCGGCGCTGTCCACGCCCGTCATCGGACGCTGAGCGCGGGCGCGACCACCACGAGCCGGCGCGGGCCCAAGTCCGGTGAAGATGCGCGCGCCAGTGACCACGGCGGCGTCCTCGGGACGGGCGAGCGGTACGCGAATCACGTCGAGGCGGAACAGCGAGTTGGATTCATCGGCTGGGTTGCCACCGTTGCGGCAGCCGGCAAGCTCAGTATCCGGGCGCGCGTTCTGGCTGCCGGAGACGTAGAGGTAGACGACGCCGCGATCAGTGGGGTGCGGTACCACAGTGTGCGTGTGCGAGCCCTTGCAGGTCTGCACGTTCTTCACCAAGCGGGGCGTTGCGGGATTGCTCACGTCATAGATGCGAACGCCAGCCATATGATCGGCTTCGTTCGTCACACCGCCCTTGGCGCAGTCATTGCGGTTGCCAGCGCCTTCAGCGGAGATGAACAGCAGGTTACCGATGATGGACGGATCGCCCTGTGCCGTGATGCAGTCCACGGCCGAGACGAGACGCGGTGTAGCGGAGTTGCTGACATCCCAGATGGCGAATCCAGCGAAGTTGCCCTGGTAGACGAGATTTCCGCGGAACGCGAGATCCGAGTTCACGAAGGTGAGGCCGCGCACGGAGTCGTGCACTGCTGCCTTGGGTGCGGTGGAGAGCAGCCGCATTCCCTCGATGGCGATGCCGGCGTTTGAGAGACCGCTCGAAAGATTGTTGCGCGGATCGTTTGCGTTGGGATACGTCTGCGCGACGAGTGGCGTGGCTAGCGCTCCGACTACGGAAGCGGCCAGCAGGGAACGGCGAAGCATTTCCATCGAGTGCGACTCCAAGTGTGTTTGGTGGGTCAGTTGAGCTCTTCGAGCATCTGCAACATCAGTTCGATCTCGGCCATCTGCGAGGTTTCGACTTCATTAGCCAACACGTTCACGTCTACGTCTTGCGCGGCGCGCGGTGTCTTGAGCAGGTCGCTCACCATGGAGAGCGCGCCTTCATGGTGGCGAATCATCAACTGCAGGAACAGTCGATCAAAATCACGACCGCGCGAGGCGGCGAGCTGCTGCAACTCCGCATCGGTGAGCATGCCGGCCATTCGCATGGAGCGCCACGACGACGTATCTGGCGCAACCTGGCCGTTGGAGCGAAGCCAACCCTGCATCAGCGAAATCTCGCCAGCCTGCGAGAGATCGATTTTATTGGCGAGGCGCAGCACGCGTGGCGAGGCGCCTGCACCCTCGGCCATGCGCGTCATGTAGACCGCCTGCGCGTGGTGGGCAATCATCCCCTGCATAAAGCGCACGTCGGCTTCCACAAACAGGGCTCCGGCGGGAATGGTCACCGCTGGCATGCCTTCCATATCGTGGTGCGCATGCTCGTCGGCCGCAGCGGCGGGCTGCGTTACCGTTTGCGGAGCAGGCACGGGCGTTGGCTGGTTCTGGGACGGCGTGCATGCAGCAAGCACGATCACAATTAGTTGCGCCGTGAAGCGCGGGGAGTGACTGGGCACAGGTTGAGCGGGGTAGGGGCGCGCTGCCGGCGGGCTGCAAGGCTCAGTGAGCCTAGCCCGAGAACGCATATCGCGCCAGCGGCGTTGAGCGCGCGGAGAACCGCCGACGCAATCTCTCACCAGCGGATGAGCGAATTCGGTCCCGTGCTGGCCCGTGCGCGTGTCACGTCGGGAGGTTCCGCCCAAAAGGTGCCTGTGCGGTCGCCAGAGAGAAAGCGAATCACGAACTTCGCGTCGCCTGGCCCAGGGTTTATGGGTACCGCGAAATCCACGCGGTAGAGGCGCTTGCTCGTGACGGGGTAAGAGCCGAGGAGTGAGATGCCAAGCGAGCCGCGCAACGGAGTCGTGGCCCCAAACGGCGCATCTCCCTTCCAAATGCGGCCTGCGTCCACCACCCAGCCCGTGGCAAGGCCTGCACGGCGGCTCAACCACGGCAGCAACAATCGCTCTTCAAGTCGTAGCACCGCGCGCGCCGCGCCACCTTCGCCGCCGTCGGGAAAGGCCAGCAGCCCACCCTCATGATCGCGGAACGTGAGTTGCGCTGGGAACGCGAGATTCTGCACCGCTGCGCCGGAGAGACTGAGGATTCGCGTGCGCGTGGGCGACGTGAGCTTGAACCAAGAGAAGAGCGCGCTGCCGACGATACCCTCCCACACGTCATCGCGGCCAGTGATGCGGCCCTCGGCGCGTACCTTGAACGTGGTGAACGAAGTGGTGCCAGCCGCGCCAAGGTAGAGATCGGCTGCGATGAGGAGGTCGCGCGCACCCGCCGACTGGTTGATGCTCGGACCCACCAAGGCGTCGAGCTCCACACCGGATGCGAGGTCCTGCTCGGCGCGGAGCGTCTCGTAGCGCTGCACGGTCTTGAACCGTAGGTAGCGCAATCCGGAAATCAGCGCGACGCGTCCGTTGGCGTGTGCTCGGTAACGACCAAACAGACTGCTATCGTCTGTCGCCATCAGTCCGCTATCGCTGCGGATGGACAACACAGCATCTGTCTGAATCTCAGTGCCCATCACCATGATGCCGCCAAGTCCAACCAAGCGGTCAGACGCTCCGCCTCGCACACGTCGCACCCAGCCGGCGTTGTAGGCCGCCCGTTGCGTGCGCACCACAACGTCAGGTTCTCCTGGCCGTAGCAGCGTCGGGTAGGCAGTCTCCCGCAGAACGCTCGCATGTAGTGCAGAGGACTGTCCGGCAGTGAGGAAAGGCTCTGCGTATGTCGCCCGCCAGAGACTTCCCAAGGTGCGGCGTTGCCATTCAGCATCCGCGAGTGCCGGACGTCCGAACGCTCCTGATTGTCCGACAAGAATACGGCCGCCCGCGCGGTAGCCCGGTTCGTGCTCGGCGCCGACCACGGCTGTGATGCCGCGGCCAGCCCAGTTCATTGAGCCAATAGTTACCGCCGACGGCGTGAAACCCCGGACGCGCACGGACCCCACGAAGGGAAGCTCATCCACGACACTCACGCGTACGCGTACGCGTCCTTCGCCATCGGGGAAGGTCTGGACCGACGCCGAAGAGATGAAGCGTTGTGCGCGCAGTAGTCGCTCTGACTCTCGGCGCTTTTGTTCGGTGCAGGGATCGCCCTCTTGGAAGCGAAGGTAGGCGCGAATCACGAAGGCGTGCGTGCGCGCGTGCTCGAGGCCTACTGCATCCGTCGTCGCGGCTGCTGCACGCTCGGCAGCCGTCTGCAGGGACGGCTTGTAACTGCGAAACTCGATGCGCGACACAACCGAGCCATCACAGGTGGCGGCCTGCTGTAGGGCAAGGACTTCAGCCACAACCGGCGGTGGGGCATACAGCATCACAGCGGCACCAGTATGAGTGGCGAAACCTCTCTAATGAAACATATTCCCTTTATGCGACTTAGGCGATTTTGTTCCGCACTGTTGGTTGGCGCACTTGCGCTGTGTTCGAGCACGGCGGGCGGGCAGCTCGCGCCTGCTTTCAATCGCGCCCTGCTCGACGAACACAACGCGGCCCGCACAGATCCAGCGGGCTACGCCGCGCACCTCGAGGCCCTCCTCCCGCACTTTGACGGCAGCATTTTGAGGCGCCCTGGAAGTCGTGTTGGCCTGCAGACCAACGAAGGCCCCAATGCGGTGCGTGAGGCCATCCGTGCGCTACGTCAGCAGACTCCCCTGCCTACACTCGCGTGGGCAGATGGCCTCGCGCTCGCGGCTCGCGATCACGTGCGTGACCAAGGGCCGAGCGGAGCCACGGGTCATGACGGCCGCGATGGCTCTTCTATGGATTCGCGCATTCGACGCTACGGCGCGTGGAATGGCAGTGCCGCCGAGAACATTGATTACGGGAGTGCTAACGCGCGCGACGTCCTCATCTCCTTGATTGTGGATGATGGGGTGCCGTCGCGCGGGCACCGGCGCAACATCTTCAATCCCAACTTGCGCGTGATGGGTGGCGCCTGCGGTCCGCACACACGTTACCGCGAGATGTGCGTGCTGGACTATGCGGGCGGGTTTACGCCAACGAGCCAGAAGGGCAAGAAGCGCTAGCTGCCGCTCTCGGAGAGACTGTTCTCGGAGCTGGCCGGTACGTCTCCAAAACGACGCTCGCGCATTGCGAAGTCAGCGAACGCTGCGTCGAGGTCGGCCGTCGTAAGGTCGGGAAACGTTACGTCCAAGAACGCGAGTTCGGCATAGGCACTTTCCCATAACAGAAAGTCCGACAGACGTCGCTCCCCGCCAGTGCGCAGCAGCAAATCCACCGGTGGCAAAATGGTGGCGCCATCAGGAAGGCCGCGCAGGGAGGGGTCGAGCGTCAGCGCCCCTTGGATGGATTCGCGGCTCGAGTAGTCGATGGCCACGCGCAGGTGCATCCGGCGTCCACTCGCCGTGCGGCGCTCGGAATCAGCGATGGCGTTCACCAATGCTCGTGGCAGCCGATCGCGGCGGCCAATCATCGAGAAGCGAATGCCGTTCTTGACGAGATCAGCGAGCTGGCGTTCGATGTGCGAGGCAAAGAGATCAAAGAGAAACCCAACTTCCTCGCGGGGGCGCTTCCAGTTGTCACTGGAGAAGGCGTAGAGCGTAAGCTGCTCTACGCCCACTCGCGCGGAGTGGGCCACCACCTCGCGCACGGTGTGTGCGCCGCGCACGTGTCCCATCCAGCGCGGACGGCCACGACGTGAGGCCCAGCGTCCATTGCCGTCCATGATGACAGCGAGATGCTTCGGGATACCGTTCATACGCCGCTCACTCGCTTGATGAGCGCTTCCATGTGCGACAAGTACTGTTCCAGCGCGCGACGCCCAGCCGCCGTGAGCTTGTACTCCGTACGTGGCACCCGGCCATCGAATCCCTTCTTGCAGGCCACGTAACCCGCGTCTTCCAGCTTGCGCGCGTGCACGGACACGTTGCCGTCGGAGGTCTCGAGCATGGCCTTCAATTCATTGAAGGTCAGCGAATCGTGCACGGCGAGTGCGCTCACAATGGCGAGTCGCAGGCGCTCGTGAATGACGCGGTCGAGGCTCATGGGCATAGCGGCATCTCCATCCACGGACTTCAGGGTCGTGCGTTCGTGCTTCGCGTCGAGGCGCTTTGGGTCGAGTCGCTTGGCGCGTGCGGCAGAGCCGTCGTTCTTAGCCACCATACCTCCGGGCAATGCGCACGCCGAACACCACCTGCAGTGCGCCGAAGCCGAGTGCCATCATCAGATCGCCGTTGAGTACGGGAACGAAGAGGGCTACGGCACCGAGTGTGATGAAGCCGAGTCCCATGAGGGGTACGGCGCGGATGGAAAAGGCACCGGCGGTGGTGACGCCGAGGCCGTAGAGAAGCAACCAGAGTCCCGGGAACACTCGAGCGGTGAGGTGCGCATCAATCCCCGGAACGAAGGGATCGATGAGGGCGAAGGTGATGAGTGCACCGGCGACGATACTGGGCCAGAAGCTGAGCAAGAACTTTCGTGCGGGTACGCTCACCAAGAGAGGCTGCTGCGGGCCCACGCGTAGGCGCATCTTTCGGAACATCATCCAGGAGCCGACGCACGCGGCGACGAGCGCCGCCGCTGTCCACATCGCGACCCAGCGTTCGGGTGTCGGTTGCCGTGCGGCGAGTGGTGCGGTGGCGAGCGCAACGGCGCCGCTGACCACCAGTCCCCAGCCGGGAACGTCGGTGAAGGCAGCGGCGCCTTCCATGGTACGGCGAATGAAGGAGAGATCTTGCAGCGCTCGGTCGTGGAGCGCCGGGGTCTCTCGGGCGGGCTTCGGCATGCCCTGAGGATGCCGTTCGCGTCGCCTGCTGTCAAGTACTTGGTACTACAAAGTGACAGCTGTCCTCGGCGTGGCTATCCGTCGTAGCGCTGGGCGTAGCGGGCGCCGAGCCACATTCCGACGCCTAGGCCGACCATGCTAAGAATGAAGGCCGTCATGAAGCCGAAGTCCTCGCCGAGCCACCAGCCGGTGTAGCTGCCGAGAGTGGAACCCACGAACACGAGCAGCTTCTTCATTGCCTTACTCCCGGGAGTTTGTACTCTATCCGGACCTCGTCTGAACGTAACCGGGGACTCTGCCTCGAGCACATCCATCGCGAGGCTAGCCAAATCCCCGTGCGGGTTTCCAGATTTACCTTCCCTCAAGGAGACGATGTGACGGCCTTCTTTTTAACACTCTTCGCTCTGGGGACCGGCGTTATCGTGATTCAGTTCGTGCTTGGCGTCTTCGGCGTCGGGGACGATTTCGAATCGGATGTCAGCGACGGCCTCGACCTTTTTACGGTCAGAGCCCTATCGGCCGCGGCCGCCGGACTCGGTGGTGCCGGCCTAGGTCTCGTGCAATGGGGAGTGCCGGGTTTACTCGCGCTCCCAATTGCCATTGTAGTAGGCGCCGGGGCCGCATTCGGCATCGCGTGGCTCACGATGCGGATGCGCCGCCTCGACCTTGATAAGAGCTTTCAGATTGGAATGACCATCGGAGTGGCGGCGCAAGTCGCTCTGCCGATCCCCGGCGCCCGCGCGGGCGTGGGCAAGGTGCACCTCACCGCCCACTCACGGTTCCTCGAACTTGCCGCGATGACCGCGGAGGAATCGATTCCGTCGGGCGCACAAGTCTGGGTGGTCGACACCCTCTCACACGATACGGTCTTGGTTGGTCGTAGCCCACTCATTCACGGGGACAGTGATGCTCAGCGGTAGCGGACTCTTGTTGCAACTCGGCAACATGCTGGAGAATACCAGCATGCTTGGTGTCGTCCTTCCCGCGGTCGCCGCGCTCTCGGTCGGTGGCCTCGTTGTGCTCTTCGTCTCGCGCTATCGCCGCTGCCCGGCGAACAAGGTGCTGGTGATTTCGGGCCGCGTAGGAGGGGACGGTGCGGCGCGCTGCATCTCTGGCGGCGGCGCATTCGTGTGGCCCGTCATTCAGGAATATGCATATCTCAGCTTGGAGCCAATCCAGATTGACATTCCTCTCAAGGATGCGCTCTCGCTCGAGAATATCCGCGTGGCCGTGCCCTCCGTATTCACGGTTGCCATCGGTACCGAAGCGGACATTCGCAGCAACGCAGCGATCCGGCTTCTCGGTCTCGCCCACGAGGCCATCAAGCGTCAAGCGCAGGACATCATCTTTGGCCAGCTGCGCCAGGTGATCGCTTCGATGCGCATTGAGGAAATCAATCGCGATCGCGAGGGCTTCCTCCAGCGCATCCAGATGTCGCTCGAGCCGGAGCTGAAGAAGATTGGCCTCGTCCTAATCAACGTGAACATCACGGACTTGAAGGACGATTCCGGCTACATCGAAGCCATTGGCAAGAAGGCAGCTGCAATGGCCGTTCAGCAGGCGCGCGGCGACGTGGCCGACCAAGAGAAGCTCGGCGAGGTCCGCGTGGCGGAGGCCGAGCGCGAGCGCGCCGTGCAAGTGGCGAACGCTGGCAAGTTCCGCGAGATCGGCATTCGCGAAGCGGATCGCGATAAGCTCGTACGCATTGCCGAAGTCGAAAAGGAGCAGGCTGTTGGCGAACAGACTGCGGCGTTGCAGCGCGAAGCGCTCGTGAAGGAAGCGGAGCGCCAGCAAGCGGTACGCATCGCGGAACTAGACCGCGACCAACAGATCGGCGAGCAGCGTGCGGCCTTCGAACGTGACGCGCAGATCAAGGACGCTGAGCGCCAGCGCCGCGTGGCTGTGGCCGACGCGGAAGCCAAGGCTATTGAAGGTGAAGCTGCCTCGCAGGCCTTGGTTGCGGCCACTCGCGCTACCCTGGTTGTGAAAGAAGCGGAATCGTACCAGCTTGCCGAGACACGCAAGCGCGAAGCGGAGGCGGCGGTGCAGGAAGCGGGTTTCCGGGCTATGGCGCGCGCGGCGCTCGCCGATGCAGAACGTGTTGAGGCGGAGCAGCGCGCAAAGCTTGAGGCGAGTGCGAAGGCACAAAAGGCTCAGATAATCGTCGAGGCTGAAGCGGACGCCGAACGCGTACGGATTCAGGCGCAGGCCGAGGCCGGTGCCATCTACGCGAAGCTGGAGGCGGAGGCTCGGGGCCAATACGAGATCATGTCGCGCAAGGCTGAGGCGATGAAGGAGCTGGTCGCGGCCGCCGGCGGCGCCAAGGAGGCGTTCCAGCTCATGATGGTGGAGCATCTCGACACACTCGCTGAGACTTCAGCCAAGGCTATTTCCAACATCAAGTTCGATAAGGTCGTGGTGTGGGATTCGGGCCAGGGTGGGAAAGGCGGAGCAAGCGGATTTCTACAGAGCATGGCCGGCACCCTGCCTCCGATGATGAACGTGCTGCGCGACATCGCGGGCGTAGAGTTGCCAGGCGCCTTTGGAAAGCTGACCGATGAAGATGCGCCCGCTGAGGGAACAGCGAAGCCAAACGCAACCGCCACGACCAAGCAGTAAGCGACTCGCAAGAGCCTGTGAATGCAAAGACGGTCCGCCACGAAGCAATCGTGGCGGACCGTCTTTTTCACTGTTGGTACTTCTAGAAGAAGAACTGGAAGCGACCGCCGCTTGAGCCCAGCGAGCTGAAACGCTGGTTTACGATAGTGTTGTAGATCGAGCCGAACGTGTAGCGCACGCCGATTCTCGTTTCGATGCGAAAGCCGGTCTGAAGCGCCTGACGGCTGAGGAGAATCTCCTCTTCGGTGTTGCCGGCGGCTGGCAGGTAGATTTGGTCGCGCACGCGAGCGGCCGAGCCGTTGATATTGAGCGAAAAACCGCGGCCCAAGCGCAGGTCGGCGTTGGTCGTGAAGGTCAGCGCGTGACGGTTGAAATCGTGCAGGTAGTTCAGCCAGTCCAGCGAGAGGTTGAGCGTACCCCACTGCTGGCGCGCCACGTACGACGTCGTCAGCTGCTGAGAGAAGCGGACTTCCGAGGTCTCGCCAAACACGGTTTCGCGCTGGTAGTCGTAGAAGTTGGGGCCGATGTTGTACAAAATGGTAAACTGGCGCCGCGTCTGCTCCGTCCAGGGGAACACATTGTACTCGACGGCTGGCTGCGCCCGGATTGCCGCATCCTGATTGAGAAAGTCTGAATAGCCTGCGCCCAACTTGAGGCCGGCCGACCAGTGATCCGAGAGCGAGCGCACCATCAGCGAGTTGAGGTTGTACGTGCGCTGCTCGTTGGTGACCGTGAACGCGGGGCGCGTGGTGCTCGCCGGAATCTTGAACTTCCGCTCGTCAATGTTGCCGCTAATGGAGAAGTTGAGCTTCCATTCGGCAGTGGAGCGATTTGCCGAGAACGCCAGCGACCCGGTTACCACCCGCTGCCTCTCCTCGGCGCGCACGAAGGTGTTGAGGTTCGTGGTGTAGGTCCAGAGGTTCCACCGGTCCTGCAGATTTGATGCCGCCACCTGACCGCGCTGCCCACCAAAGGGCGCGGTGTAGGCCACCTGCAAACGCGAGGCGATCGGCGAGCGGGCCACATAGCGCGTGAGCCCAAGCTTGAAGACGCGCGCGAGCTCGCGGCGAATGCGATCGTCAGCGTCGTTCGGCAGCGTGTTCAGCTTGAGCGTGTCCGTCATCCCCTCAAAGCGATTCCGACCGATGAAGGTGATCGTGTACTCAATCCCGCCACCGCCGTTCGTGAGGGCCTGGGCCAGAATTTGCACGTCGGCGTCGAAGCGGTCGCGCATCCAGTTCACGAAGTTGATTTCCGTGACGAGAAAGTCGCGGTCGCAGCCACGGGCTCGGCCCTGACAGTCGAGGAAGACCCGGATGGCCTGCGACTGCAGCGTCGAGGAATCGGGCCCGGCAGGACGCTGGGCAGCTACCCCGGCAGGCGGTCCGCCGGCGCGACTGGGTTCTTGAGCTGAGAGAACGAGGGGGCTGATAAGAGCGGCCGCGAGAACTCGGCGGAGTAAGGAGCGCATGACGATGTGTACGGAACGGGTGAAATGTTGTGGCTGCGCCACAGCCCATTTGAATGCTCGAACCGGCTCGGTGGTGCCCAAACCACCCAACCCATTCGGGTAGCTGGTGACTCGGAGCGCGGCGCATAACTTCCCCCAACCCCCCAGTGTCCGGTTTGGTAGCACAAGGCCGGAGTCACGCGTTCGCCACGTCGTCGTGAGTGCAGATGCGCACTAGCACGGGAAATTCTCGTTCCGCACCAGCGGACGCTGCGGGCACGGCGCCAGACATCACCCCGCCGTTGGCCCTGGTGAACCCAATCCGTAGCCGTGCCGAATGGGACGCGCAGCGGGCTCAAGTGCTCGCCGATCCAGGCGCCTATCACGGTGCCATCGCCAGCCGCGAAATCCATTGGTTTGCACCAGATGTGGGCATGCACGGTGCCTGGATCTCTTGGGACGATACGAGCTCCCGTTGGGCCGGCTACGACGCCCGCACTGGCGCTCAAGTTGAAGCCTCGCTCGCGGCCGACTGGACTCCTTGGCATCGCGCCTTCGACGACAGCGAAGCCCCGTTTTACCGCTGGTTTTCCGGCGGTCTCACCAACGCCTGCTTTAATGAAGTAGATCGCCACGTTTTGGCCGGCCACGGCAGCGAAGCCGCGCTGCTCTTCGAAGGAGACAGATGGGACCAGTCGCTCGATGGTGGCCGCGGCGGCCCGGTGGTGTCCTTCGCGGTCAGCCGTAAGCGCCTCCTGCTCGAGACGGCCAAGTGCGCCATCGCGCTGCGCAATCTTGGCGTCGAGCGCGGGGACCGCGTGGCCATCAACATGCCAAACATTCCGGAGCAAGTGTTCTGGACTGAGGCCTGCAAGCGACTCGGTGTAGTGTACACGCCGGTGTTTGGCGGCTTCTCCGACAAGACGCTCTCCGACCGCATTCACAATGCGGGCGCGTCCGTGGTCATCACGGCCGATGGTGGATATCGCAACGCGCAGGTGGTGCCGTTCAAGGAAGTGTATACGGACCCAGCGCTCGACAATTACGTACCGGCCGAGGTTGCCGCGGCTACTGTGCGCGCCGCTGTTGAGTCCTTGAAGCTGGATACCGCTTTGGCCAGCGCCATTCTCGATGGTGCGGCCAGCGCTGTACGCGGTGAAATCACGCTCGAGCGCTCGGATGTGATGCGCGGCGTGGGTCTCGCACTTGAGGCCTTCACCGCCCTCAGCTCCGCCGAAGCCTCGCGCATTCGCACCGCTATCGCCTCAGCGCTCGTTGCCACGCCGGCCCGGGTGCGTGCGGTGATTGTGGTGCGTCATACGGCACAGACGGATATTGTTTGGCGCGCCGAGCGTGACCAGTGGGCGCACGAACTTACCGCGAAGGCGCTCGCGCACGTTGTGGAGCAGGCACGGCGCGCCGGCGCGAATGTTGCGAGCGAGGCAGACCTGCTCGCGCTCGATGACCGTGCGTTGGTGGAAGCCGTCTGGGCCTCGTCGGCGCCGGCTGTGGTGGACGCGGAGTTTCCGCTCTTCTTCATCTATACCTCCGGCTCCACCGGCAAGCCCAAGGGCGTCGTGCACGTCCACGGCGGCTACGTGGCCGGCCTCACACATACGATGAAGGTTGCCTTCGATGCGCAGCCGGGCGATGTGATGTACGTGGTGGCCGATCCCGGTTGGATCACGGGCCAGAGCTATATGATCTGCGCTGCGCTGTCCTCGCGCGTGACCTCGGTGATTGGCGAAGGCGCGCCGGTATTCCCGAGCGCCGGCCGCTTCGCGAGCATGATTGAGCGCTACGGTGTGAAGATCTTCAAGGCGGGCGTGACCTTCTTGAAGACGGTGATGACGGATCCGCAGAACGTGGCGGACGTCAAGCAATACGCGCTCGACTCGCTGCGTGTGGCGACCTTCTGCGCCGAGCCCACGTCGCCGAGCGTGCAGCAGTTTGGCATGGAGCTCGTGACGCCCTGGTACATCAATTCGTATTGGGCCACCGAGCACGGCGGCATCGTGTGGACGCATTTGTTTGGCAACGCCGATTTCCCGCTGCGCGCCGATGCCCACACGTATCCTCTGCCGTGGGTGCAGGGCGATGTGTGGTTGCCGGATAGCGAGCCTGATGCCGAGGGCCGTCTCAAGCCACGTCCCGCCGAGATCGGCGAGAAGGGCGAGATTGTCATTGCGGCGCCGTATCCGTATTTGGCGCGCACCATCTGGGGCGACGCCGAAGGCTTTAAGGTTGATGGGCACGCGGTGTCCAAGAGCTGGCGCGGTGATTTTGATCGCTACCGCAGCACCTACTGGACGCGCTGGCAGGGCCGCTTTGCCTACACGCAGGGCGACTTTGCGGTAAAGTACGCAGACGGCGGCTTCTCGCTGCACGGCCGTTCAGACGACGTAATCAACGTGTCTGGCCACCGGCTCGGCACAGAAGAGATTGAAGGCGCTATCCTGCGCGACAAGCAGGTGAATCCCGATTCACCCGTGGGCAATGTGATTGTCGTCGGCGCCCCGCATGCGCAGAAGGGGCTCACGCCGCTGGCGTTCGTGAAGCCCGCGCCGGGCCGCAAGCTCACGAGCGATGATCGCCGTCGCCTCATTGAGACCGTGCGCCAAGAGAAGGGCCCCACGGCGGTACCGGAAGACTTCATTGAAGTCTCCCAGTTTCCGGAGACGCGCAGCGGCAAGTATATGCGTCGGATGGTGCGCGCTATCGTGGATGGTGAAGACGTAGGCGATACCTCAACGCTGCGCAATCCTGAGTGCATTCCGGAATTGCGCCGAGTGGTGGCGGACTGGCTCGAGCGGCAGAAGGTGGCCGACGAGCAGCGCCTGTTTGAGGACTACCGCTACTTCCGCATTCTGTATCATCCGCTGTCCGACACGGCGCGTCTTGCGGTCGTGACCATTAATAATCCGCCGGTGAACGCGCTCAACGAGCGTGCGCTCGACGAACTCAACATCGTGGTGGACCACGTCGCGCGTCGCGAGGATGTGAAGGCTGTGATCTTCACGGGGCAGGGTACGGCGAGTTTCGTGGCAGGTGCGGATATCCGTCAGCTTCTCGAGGAAGTGCGCACGATTGAAGAAGCGCTTCCTCTGCCTAACAACGCACAGCTCGCGTTTCGCAAGATTGAAGCGATGAACAAGCCGGCCATCGCCGCGATTAATGGTGTGGCGCTCGGCGGAGGCATGGAGTTCGCCATGGCCTGTCACGTGCGTGTGGCAGAGTCCTCGGCGAGCTTCGGTCAGCCAGAGGTGCGACTCAATTTGTTGCCCGGCTATGGCGGCACGCAGCGACTTCCGCGTTTGCTTGAGACTGCGAAGCACGCGCATCCGCTCGTACGAGCGCTAGAGATCATCATCGGTGGGCGCACGCAGGACGCCGACGCGATGAGCGCCGACGGCCTCGTGCACGCGCTGGCCTCTGACTCAGAAGACGTGCTCACGCTCGCGGTGCGCTTGGCCGCTGAGTATGTGCGTGATGAAAAGGGTAGCGGCTTAGTTGCCAGGACCTTTGCGGCGCGTCGTGCGGCGGCGCGTGCTTGGCAGGGTCCGGGTGGTGATGACTTGAATGCGGCGCTGCATGATCCCGAAGTGCGACGCTTGCTCGCGCAGGCAGATGTGGTGGGTCGCGGGGCAGTAGCTGCCCGTATCGTTGATGCCGTGCGCACCGGGTGGACGCGGGGCATTGATGCGGGTCTCGAGCGCGAAGCGCGACTCTTTGCCGAAGCCGTGGTTGATCCCGACGGCGGCAAGGCGGGCATCCAAGCGTTCCAAGACAAACGCAGCGCAGCTCTTCCCACGCATCGCGATACCACGCCACACGGTGCCGTGCGTGAGGCGCTGATTTCCAGTGGTGACTTGCTCCCCGTGGGCGCGCCATTCTTCCCGGGACTCACGCCGGTGCCTCGTTGGCAGTTTGGTCACGCTGTGGTGCGCGACGCGCGCACCGGTGCGCCGGACCACGGCCTGCCGCGGGAAAAAGAGCGTGAGATCGTCGCGCCTGTGCCCACACCTGGGCCCAACGAAGCGCTCGTGTACGTGCTCGCGTCGGAAGTGAACTTCAATGACATCTGGGCCATCACGGGCATTCCGGTGTCGCCGTTTGAGAATCACGACCTCGACTACCAGGTCACGGGCTCTGGTGGCGTAGGACTCGTCGCTGCGATGGGCGGCGAACTCAAGAAGGAAGGCCGTCTCAAGGTTGGGGACCTCGTCACCATTTACTCCGGCCAGAGTGAGTTGCTGTCTCCACTCGCTGGTCGCGACCCAATGTACGCGGGCTTCTCCATTCAAGGCTACGAGACGGACACCGGCTCGCATCAACAGTTTTTGCTCACGCAGGGGCCGCAGTTGCATCATCTGCCGGCTGATCTGACGCTGGAGGCCGCTGGCTCCTATGTGCTCAACTTGGGCACAGTCGTGCGTGCGCTGTTCACCACGCTTCAGGTGGAGAGCGGTAAGCGCATCTTCGTGGAAGGTGCGGCGACGGGTACCGGCCTTGAGGCGCTCAAGAGCGCGGCCCGCAACGGACTTTCAGCGGTTGGCCTCGTATCGAGCGCCGAACGTGCTGCCTTCGTGAAGGCGCAGGGCGCGGCCGGGGCGATTGATCGTAAGGACGCGCGCTGGGCCAAGGTGTTCACGCCCGTGCCGTCAGACGCCGCGGGCATCGCCAAGTGGGAGCGCGACGGTGAGCCGCTCTTGCAGGCCTTTCGCGATCAGAACGGTGGTGGACTCGCTGATTACGCAGTCTCGCACGCCGGGCAGGAAGCTTTCCCACGCAGCTTCCAGATGCTCGCTGAGGGAGGCACACTCACTTTTTACGGTGCGACGAGCGGGTATTGGTTCTCGTTCGTGGGTAAGCGTGGCGCATCGACACCTGATGCCATGCTGCGCCGCGCGCGCCTGCGTGCCGGCGAAGCTGTGTTGCTCTACTATGGAGTAGGCGACGGCGCGCTGCTCGATCCTGTTGGCCTTGAAGCCATTGAGGCTGTGCGAGCGTTGCGCGGCCGGCTCGTGGTGGCAACCGCCACCGACGCACAACGCGAGTTCGTGCAGTCGCTGGGATTTGGCGATGCGGTGAAGGGCGTGGTATCGCTCGAGGAAATTCGCCGCCGTGAGGGCGATGGCTTCGATTGGCCAGACGCCTTGCCGCCGATGCCCGACGCCAAGAAAGAGACCGCGGCCTTCAAGGATGCCGTGCGCGATTACCAAGAGCGCACGATGAAGCCTTTCGGCAGCGCGGTCGGCAAGTATCTGCGTACGGCGGATAACCCGCGCGGCTATCCCGATCTCATCATCGAACGCGCTGGCCACGATGCACTCGCCGCGAGCACATCGCTGGTGAAGCCGTTCACGGGACGCGTGGTGTACTGCGAGGATCTCGCGGGCCGCCGCTTCACCTTCTACGCCCCACAAGTCTGGATGCGGCAGCGTCGCATCCTGATGCCGACGGCGACTATTGCCGGCACGCACCTCTGCAACGCCTACGAGGTGGTGCGGATGAACGAGATGATCGGTGCGGGCCAGCTCGAAGTGACCGAACCAACTGTCGTGCCTTGGGAAGATCTACCTAAGGCGCACCAAGCGATGTGGGATAACACCCACGCCGGCGCCACGTATGTGGTGAACCACGCGCTCCCGCGGCCAGGCCTCCGAAGCCGCGACGAGCTGTATCAGGAATGGGCCGCGCGCCGCCGCAGCGACGCCTGAGCTCTCGCCTCTCTCACCCGAGCAGGATTCACGATGCCGCGTACCATCAAGAAGTCAGCGAAGCCAACAAAGTCTGCGAAGTCGAAGCCGGCCGCCAGCAAGGCCTCTGCAAAAGCCTCTGCCAAGACATCGGCCAAGACATCGGCAAAGACATCGGCAAAGACATCCGTACGCGGCGCCGGTCGCCTCGCGGGCAAGGTCGCGCTTGTTACCGGTGCGGCGGGCAACATCGGCGTTGTCATTTCGCGTCGGTATCTCGAGGAAGGCGCGACGGTCATCCTCGTCGGTCGCAACCGCACGAAGCTCGAGGCCACGCGCACGGCACTGCTTAAGCAGACTAAGGCCAAGGCTGCCAACGCGCACGTACTGCCCTTCGATGCCGCCGATCCCGGCCAGGTGCGTTGGGGCATCGACGCGGCGATGCAGCAGTTTGGTCGCATTGATATCGTGGTCAACAACGCGGGCTCCGCGGGCCCCAAGCAAATTCTCGAGGACGTCCCGCTCACGCGCGACGAACTCGAACTGCTGCGTACCGAAGGCAGCGCCGATTCCGAAACGGCGCGCGACGCCGCGGGCAATCTGCTCGGGCTCTCTTGGAATCTCGTGCGGGCCGTCACCCCGCATCTCAAGCCTGGTGCGACCATCATCCAGGTGTCTACCATCTTCTCGCGCACGCAGTACTACGGACGCGTGGCCTACGTAGTCCCGAAGGCAGCGCTCAATGCCTTCTCGCGCCAACTGGCCCTGCAGCTTGGACCCCGCGGAATTCGCGTGAATACCGTATTCCCTGGCCCCATTGATAGCGAACGCATTCGCAACGTGTTCGCCGCCATGGACGGACTGCGCGACATGAAGCCTGGCACCACGCACGATGAGATGACGGGCCTCATGACCCTCGCTCGCCCAGACGAGAAGGGCGTTGCAGGACGCCGTCTCCCCACCGTGGATGACGTCGCCAACACCATCGTCTTCTTGGGCTCCGAAGAATCTGCCGCCTTCAACGGACACAACTTTGAAGTCACGCACGGCATGGCCGTCCGCCAAGAGTCGCGTAGCACCTTCACCGCGCGGCCCACGCTCCGGACAGTTGATGGCACAGGCGTCACGCTGCTCGTGGCGGCCGGTAATCAAGTGGCCGATGCACTCACGGTGGCACGCGTGCAGGCGGGTTGCGGTGCGAGCGTCATCCTTGGCCTCGGGAGCGAGGAGAACGTGCACGCGGCGCAGGCTGCGCTTCAGGATGATGACCGCGACCGCCGCATCACACCGGTCTTGTTCGATCGTCGTCGTCCCGAGACGCTTTCCGCCGTGCTCAATGAAGAGCGCGCCCGCGAGGACGTCCTCCACGGTGCCATCGTCATGCCGGCCTATGGTCCCGGCAAGTTCCTCGCGCCCTTGGCCGAGGCCAGCGACACCGACGTTGATCAGTTCATCACGGGCGAGATCGTTGGTGCCATCGCGATCGCCCGCGAGCTGACGCGCTTTTGGCGCACGGCTGCTCCGCGCAACTCGTACCCGCGCACAATCTTCCTCTCGAATGGCAGCGATGGCGGGGCCAACGCCTACGCCGACATTCTGCGCTCATCAATGGAAGAGTTGGTGCGCATCTGGCGCGACGAGACAGAAGTGCAAGTCGCCATGCACAAGCGCAAGGTCGTGGAATGGTCCAACCAAATCATCCGTTGGTCCAACGCGGAGGATGAGGGGCTCCCCTTCGCGGCGAGCCACGCAGCGCGCTTGATGTACACCAAGCGCCGCATCAATCAGGTGAATCTCTACCTGCCCTCGAGCATCGTGGACGCCACGGGCTCACGCAAAGCCACTTTCGGTTGGATGGAAGCCCTCCACGGCCTGCACTTGGGCAAGGTCGCCCTCATCACCGGCGGCTCGGCGGGTATCGGTGGCCAAATCGGACGCCTGCTCGCGATGGCTGGCGCTCGCGTCATGATCACGGCGCGTCGCGAGGAGCAGCTTAAGGGTATGCGCGACAGCATCGTGCGCGAACTCGAGGACATCGGCTACTACCGTGCCCACGAGCGCGTGCAGTACATCGCCAACGTAGACACCAACAACGAAGCGAAGCTCAGTGAGGCCTTGGCGAAAACGCTCAAGGAGTTCGGTCGACTCGACTACCTCATCAACAACGCAGGGATCGCCGGCGCTGAGCAGATGGTCGTGGACATGGACGTTGCGGACTGGCGCAACACGCTCAACACCAATCTCGAGAGCAACTACTCGCTCATCGAGAAGGTGGTGCCGCTGATGAAGAAGCAGGGCTCGGGCTACGTGCTCAACGTGAGTTCGTACTTTGGCGGTGAGAAGTTTATTGCCGTGCCCTACCCGAACCGTGCGGACTACGCAGTCTCCAAGGCGGGCCAGCGCGCGCTCGTGGAGAACCTCGCGAAGTTCGTTGGTCCGGAGGTGCAGATCAACGCAATCGCACCGGGGCCGGTGGATGGGCAGCGCCTCGCCGGCAAGGACGGCAAGGCTGGACTCTTCGCGCGCCGCGCGCGACTGATTCACGAGAACAAGCGGCTGACCCTCGTGCACACGGCCACACTCAAGGCGCTTGAGTCTGGTGCGAGCTTGGCCGATTGCCTTGCCGCCATGCAGGGCAATGACGTGCCGTCGCTGCAGGCGGAAGGGGTCCCACAGGAACTCCAGACCTTGGGGTCACGCCTCGTTGGGACGGGCGCAGCTGACGCACAGTTCTCTTCGGTCCGCTTCATCTTCACGCCCGCCATTGCGCGGCGCTTCCTCAACCGCCTGATCAACGGCGGCGTCGTGAGTGCTGCTGGAAAGGGCGCAATGGAGTCCGCCGAGGCTTGGCTCAGCAAGCTGCCGGAGCCAGCCGAACCGTTCCTGAACGCCGCCGAGGTGATGGCCGAGGCCGAGAAAATCGCCAAGGGCGTACTCGGCATGCTGCACTTGAAGCAGATGCCGACGGAAACGGACGTCGCACTGGCCACGGTGTTCTTCATGGCGGACCGCGCAATTTCTGGGGAGACCTTCGAGCCCAGCGGTGGCTTGCATCAGGAGCGCACCATCACCGAACGCGAGTTGTTTGGCCGCGCACGGCCCGAGCGCGTGGCGCTCATGGAAGGCGAGACGGTGTGGATCATCGGCGAGCATCTCACGGAGCACATGGCCGCCGCCGCCGAGACCTTCCTCGGCGAAGCACAGGTTGGGCGTCTGGTGGTGCTCATGAGAACAGCCGAAGCCGCAGCTAAGAGCCGCGAGTCACTCTCTGGCCTGCCTCACGCTGAGCGAGCGGATGTCCGTGTGGTCGGTGACGAACTCGAGTCGGGCATGGATGCGGCCGTCGCCGCGCACGGGTTGCCTGCTGCCGTGATTGCCACGCCGTTCACGCCAATTCCGCAAGCATTGTTTGGCATCGCGGGCAAGGATCACCTCGATGCGGCGGGCTTCTCGGAAGTGGTCGAGGGCAATCTCACGCAGCACTTCCGCGTGGCGCGTAAGGTCTCGCTCTACAAGGGTGCGCGATTGATTCTGGTGTCGCCGGACGTGCCGGTGGGCGGATCGCCGGCGCAGTTCGCCATCGCCAACTTCGTGAAGACCACCTTGCATGCGCTCACGGCCACGCTGGGCGTAGAAAACGAGCGGCTCTACACCAATGTGCCGGTGAACCAGATCAACATTACGCGGCGTATGCGCAGCGAGGAGCCGCGCGATGCCGCGGAGCAGGCGGAAGAGTTGGCGCGCTTTGCCAAGGCCGTGCTGTTGGCAGCGGCGCCGATTCCCGAGGAGAAGGATTCGCGCTACCGCTCCCGCATCTATCGCGGTCTTGCGATTACGGTCTGAACACCGCTTCAGCGGCCATCGTCTGCGTGCCGTCCACGGCGTGTGCCGCGAGCCCGATGCGCTCGGAGGCACGCGCGTCGGGGCCATTCAAGGCTGTCCGCACCCCCGACAGCCGCACGCTACCAATGTCGAACAGCGGTGCCATACCCTTGAAGCTGAACTTGGCGATCTGATGTTGGGACTGCTGCTGCGCGAGTTCGGCCAGCAGCAGTGCAATCAGCGGTCCGTGCACGACGAGGCCGGGGTAGCCCTCTTCCTGCATCGCGTAGGGACGGTCGTAGTGAATGCGATGCGCGTTGAACGTCAGCGCGCTGAACCGAAACAGCAGGCGCGAGTCTGGTGTGAACTCCTCGCTGAACGCCCCGTCTACCAACGCTGGACGTTCGGCGGCAGTCGGCGCAGGCACTGCAGCACCGGGCTCGCGGTACACGATGTCCTGCTCCTCTTCCAAACACAGCACGCCATCCTGCAGGAATCGGTATCCAACAGAGACGAAGGTCAGCTTGCCGCTCTTGCCGCTGGTCTCCCGCACGTTGAGGATCGTACCTTCGCGCGTCGCCGGGCGACCGAGCGTGAGCCACTGATACACGGTGACGCGCGCACCCGCAAACATGCGCCGCGGCAAGGTGATGGGCGGCAGGAATCCACCGCGCTCGGGATGCCCATCGGCCGAGAGCTTGGCCTGCGGCGCCCGCGGCAGGAAGTAGAACCAATGCCAGAGCAGGGGAAGGGCGGAGCCTTCGCCAATCTGCGAGGCGTTGAGGTTCAGCATCGCGGCCACGCTCAAGGCTTGCGCCGTCGAACAGTCGTCTTGGACGGTCTCGCTGCGGCCAATCCATGCCGCAACGTCCACTTCTGGCATCGGGGATTTGTCGGACATAAGGGCAAGCTAGTGTTTGACTGCGCCACCCGCGACTCACTGTCTCTTTCAAGGTCTTTGTGACGACGCACGACTCAGCCACGACACTCACGACTCGTCCACTCGATGGTGTTCGGGTCGTTGACGTGGGCAATTTCCTCGCCGGCCCCTACGCCGCTTCAATCCTCGGAGAGTTCGGCGCCGAAGTGATCAAGGTGGAGCATCCGATCGCGGGCGATCCGATGCGGCACTTCGGCACCAAGTCTCCGCGTGAGGATGCTTCGCTCAGTTGGCTGAGCGAGGCGCGCAACCGCAAGTCGGTGACCATTGACCTGCGGCAGCCTGATGGTGTGATGCTCTTCAAGCGTCTGCTGCAGAAGTCGGATGTGCTGGTGGAGAACTTCCGTCCTGGCACCATGGAGGAGTGGGGGCTCGGCTGGGCCGACGTGCACGCCACGAATCCGCGCATCGTGATGCTGCGCGTGTCCGGCTATGGACAGACGGGCCCGTATCGCCGTCGCAGCGGATTCGCACACATCGCGCAGGCCTTTGGTGGACTCAACTACCTCTCGGGCTTCCCGGGCGAGTCCCCGGTGCTTCCGGGTACGGTACCACTTGGCGATTACATCGCGAGCCTCTTCGGTGCGATTGGTGTGCTCATCGCCCTGCGTCATCAAGAAGCTACGGGTCGCGGGCAGATGATTGACGTGGGCATCTATGAAGCCGTGTTCCGCGTGCTCGAGGAAATTGCACCGGCCTACGGAACGACCGGCAAAATTCGCGAGCGCGAAGGCAGCGGTAGCTTCGTCGCCGTCCCGCACGGGCACTTCCGCACCGGTGATGGCAAGTGGATTGCGATTGCCTGCACGACGGACAAGATGTTCGAGCGCTTGAGCGTCGCGATGGGGCAGCCGCATCTCTCCTCGAGCGAAGTCTGGGGCGATCAACGCAAGCGCCTCGCTGACCGCGACAAGGTCAATAAGACGGTAATTGAATGGGTGGCCTCGCTCACGCGTGAGGAAGTCCTCGATAAGTGCCTGCGTGAGGAAGTTCCGGTGGGCAAGGTGAACAGCATCGCGGACATCTTCGAGGACGAGCAGTTTGCCGCCCGCGAGAATCTGGTGCGCATGTCCGATGGCCCTGTCGAGAACCTGGCGATTCCCGGCGTGGTGCCGCGCCTCTCCAAGACACCGGGACGCGTCACCAGTCTCGGGCCAACGCTCGGAGATTCTACCGAACAGGTGATGCGCGAGTTGCTGGGGCTCGCAGCCAACGAGATTGCAAAATTCCGCGAACAGCGAGTGATCTGAACCATGAGCACATTCTTGCATCCTGATGTGCCCATCGTGCCGTCGCCGATGCCGCTTGAAGGCATCCGCGTGGTAGACATCGCCACCATCATCGCGGCACCCTTCTGCGCCACCGTGCTCGGAGAGTTCGGTGCGGACGTGCTCAAGATTGAGCACCCGCTCGGCGGTGACGGACTCCGCCGCTTCGGTACGCCATCGCAGCGCGGCGATACGCTCACCTGGGTGAGCGAAGCACGCAACAAGCGCTCCGTGACGCTTGATCTGCGTCATCCAGAAGGGCAGGAGCTCTTCTTGGAGCTCATCAAGCAAACCGATGTGCTTTGCGAAAACTTCCGCACGGGTACGATGGAGAAGTGGGGGCTCGGATGGGACCGGCTCAAGCAAGTAAATCCCAAGCTCGTGATGCTGCGTGTAACAGGATACGGGCAGACGGGTCCATATAGGGATCGTCCTGGCTTCGCGCGTGTGGCGCATGCCGTGGGCGGCATCGCGTATCTGGCCGGAATGCCCAAGGGCACGCCCGTCACGCCAGGCTCCACCACGCTCGGCGACTATATGACCGGCCTCTACGGAGCGATTGGCGTCCTGCTTGCACTCAGGCACCGCGATCTGACGGGAGAGGGACAGTACGTGGATGCGGCCCTGTACGAATCCGTATTCCGCTGCACTGATGAGCTCGCGCCGGCCTACTCCATGTACGGCACGGTGCGCGAACGCATGGGCAGCTCGCACAACGAGTTCGCGTGTCCGCACGGCCACTTCGCCACAAAGGACGGCAAGTGGGTGGCCATCTCCTGCGCCACTGACCATCTCTTTGAGCGCTTGGCCAATGCGATGGGGCGCCCCGAGTTGGCATCTTCCTCCACGTACGGTGAGCAGCGTACACGCCTCGAACACGCCGCGCAGGTGAACGAGATCGTGCGCGACTGGTGTGGATCGCTCACGCGCGAGGAAGTGTTGGAGCGCTGCTACTCCACTCACACGCCGGCCGGTCCGCTCAACAACATTGCCGACATCTTTAGTGACCGGCAGTTCCACGCGCGGCGCAACCTTGTGGCCATTGATGACCATCGCACCGGTGAGAGCATGATTCTCCCCTCCGTGGTCCCGCGCTTGAGCGAGACGCCGGGCAGCATTCGTCAGCTCGGCCCCACGCTTGGCGAGCACACGGACGAAGTCCTGCGCGATCTGCTCGGCCTCGACGAAGCGCGAATCGCTGATCTGCGCACGCGCGAGGTGATCTGAACGTGGCTGGCATACTCGCAGGTATGAGGGTGGTGGAAGGCTCGGCGTTCGTCGCTGCACCGCTCGGCGGCATGACGCTCGCTCAGCTCGGCGCCGACGTCATTCGGTTTGACCAAATTGGTGGTGGGCTCGACGCTCGCCGTTGGCCGCTGACGCCAGACGGCTCGCGCTCGCTCTTCTGGGATGGATTGAACAAGGGGAAGCGTTCCATCGTGGTGGACCTTCGCTCACCGCGCGGGCAGGAATTGCTCACACGCGTGATTACGGCGCCGGGCGCGGATGCGGGCATCTTCTCCACCAACTTTCCGCCCAAAGGCTGGCTCTCGTACGAATCGCTGCGCGCGCATCGCCAGGACCTCATCATGGTCGTGCTCAGCGGCCGACGAGATGGGACGAGCGAAGTCGATTACACGGTAAACCCGCAGATTGGCGTGCCCGACTTCACGGGCCCCGTGGACGACCCAACGCCGGTGAATCACGTGTTCCCCGCTTGGGATGCGATTGCTGGACACCAAATTGCGATCGCGATGCTCGCCGCTGAACGGAAGCGCTCGCGTACTGGAGCAGGGCAGCTGGTGGAGCTCGCGCTCAAGGATGTTGGGCTGGCGATGCTTGGCAACCTTGGCTTCATCGCCGAGTCGGTGTTGCATCGCCAGGACCGCGAGCGCTACGGAAACTATTTGTATGGCGCCTACGGCAAGGACTTCCTCACGGCGGATGGACGGCGCGTGATGATTGTAGGACTCACTGATGGCCAGTGGAACGCCATCGTGAAGGCCACGAGCACGGCCAGTGAAGTCGAAGTGCTCACAAGCAAGCTGGGCCGAAATCTCGCGGATGAGGGCGAGCGCTTTCATGCGCGCGAAGAGATCACGCAGATGCTGGCGCCGTGGTTTGCGCTACGAGCATACAGTGAGGTGGCGTCCGCGCTCACGGCCCATCGCGTGGCATGGGGGCCGTATCGGAGCCTGAGTGAAGCCTTGCACGAAGATCCCGACTGCCAGCCCGGCGCTGGCTTGTTCACCACACTGGGTGCACACGGACAACGCGAGTATCCGGCGCCGAAGTCACCGCTGCGCTTTAGCGCTGAACCAGTCGCGGACGCTGTTGCCGCGCCCAAGCTCGGCGAGCATACGGATGAAATTCTGCTGACCATCGCTGGCCTGAGTGAAGCCGAGCTCGGCATTTTGCACGACGATGGAGTCGTTGCCGGCCCCACCCCCTGATCCAATCTGGAGAGCCACTACGTGAAGCTACCCAACAATTTCTATAAGCCACTCGCCATCGGCGCGCCGGCACCGCTGCGGAGTTTGCCGGTACGGCCCGAGCGGATGATTCACTTCTTTCCGCCGCATCTTGAGAAGATCCGCGCCAAGCTGCCCGAGCTCGCCAAGCAGTGTGATGTGCTCTGCGGCAACCTCGAGGACGCCATTCCGGTAGAGGACAAGGCGGCGGCGCGGGCTGGATTCATTGCCGCCGCGCTGGAGCACGACTTTGGCGGCACGGCGCTGTGGGTGCGCGTCAACTGCCTCAACTCACCGTGGATCCTCGATGACCTCGAGCAGATTGTAGGCCAAGCGGGCCACAAGCTCGACGTCGTGATGATTCCCAAGGTTGAAGGACCCTGGGACATACACTTCGTGGACCAAATGCTCGCGCTGCTTGAGGCCAAGTACAAGCTCACGCGGCCTATCTTGATTCACGCTTTGCTCGAGACCGCCGAAGGGGTGAAGAACGTGGAGCAGATTTGTGGGGCGAGTCCGCGCATGCACGGGCTTTCGCTCGGCCCCGCCGACCTCGCCGCGTCGCGCGGGATGAAGACCACGCGTGTTGGCGGTGGGCATCCCTTCTATGGAGTGCTGGGCGACCCCAACGCCGATGGCAGTGCCCGTGCTTTTGTGCAGCAAGATCTTTGGCACTACACCGTGGCTCGGATGGTGGACGCCTGCCAATCATATGGTATGCGGGCCTTCTATGGGCCTTTCGGGGACCTCAAGGACGAGGCCGGCTGCGAATCGCAGTTCCGGAACGCCTTCATTATGGGATGCACGGGTGCCTGGTCGCTGGCGCCCAATCAGATCGCGATCGCTCGGCGCGTGTTCAGCCCTGATGTGAGCGAGGTGAAGTTTGCCAAGCGCATTCTCGACGCCATGCCGGATGGCTCTGGCGTGGCGATGATTGACGGCAAGATGCAGGATGACGCGACTTGGAAACAGGCCAAGGTGATGGTGGATCTCGCGCGCCTTGTGGCCAAGAAGGATCCGGACCTCGCCGCGGCCTACGAGCTGTGAGTAAGACTGTGAACAAGGCCGTGACGAAGATGCAGGCGGGCAACTTCTTCGAGGATTTCACGCCGGGGCAGGTCATCGTGCACGCCACGCCGCGCACGGTGACGGACGGAGATGTGGCTGTGTATCAGTCGCTGTTTGGTTCGCGCTTCGCGGTCAACTCGTCGTCGCCGTTTGCGGCGAGCGTCGGATGCCCGCGCGCTCCACTCGACTCGATACTCGTGTTTCATATCGTGTTCGGAAAAACCGTTCCCGATGTCTCGCTCAACGCCATCGCCAACCTCGGCTACGCCGATGGCCGCTTTGGCGTCCCGGTGTACCCGGGAGATACCATCCGTACGACCTCGACCGTGCTGGGCGTGAAGGCCAACAAGGATGGGCAGACCGGTGTGGTCTGGGTGCGCTCGCGCGGTGAGAACCAGCGCGGCGATATGGTCTGCGAGTACACGCGCTGGGCTATGGTGCGTAAGCGTGACGCGGCCTCACCGGCTCCATTGGACGTGATTCCGGTGCTGCCCGAGCAAGTGGCACCCGAGACCCTGCACGCGCCATTCGCGATTGCCGATGGTGCGTACGACGCGGAGCTCGCGGGCTCGGCGTTTGCTTGGGAAGATTATGCGGTGGGTGAACGCATTGATCACGTGGACGCGATGACCATTGAGGACGCCGATCATATGGGCGCCGCGCGTCTGTTTCAAAACACGGCCAAGGTCCATTTCAATCTGCACGTCGAGCGCGAGGGCCGGTTTGGGCGCCGGATTGTGTACGGCGGGCACCTCATTTCGCTGGCCCGTGCCCTGAGCTTCAGTGGGCTCGGGAACGCCTTTACCGTGGTGGGCATCAATGGTGGACGGCACGTGAACCCCAGCTTCGCCGGCGACACCATCTACGCCTGGTCGGAGATTCTTGAGGTCGCCGAGTTGCCTGGGCGCGCTGATGTGGGCGCGTTGCGCGTACGAAGTGTGGCCACAAAGGATAGGACTGCGTCCACCTTTCCTTACAAGACTGACCAAGGGCAGTACGACCCGAGCGTCGTGTTGGAGTTCGACTATTGGGTGCTGATTCCGCGGCGTCGGGCGATCGGGGCACGGCCGGCGTCCCGATAGGACTCGCGCGTCCTGTTTTGAAGCAGCACGAGCGAGACTTCGTTACGACATATTGACAGGACGTGCGTTTGGCTGAAGCTTCTAACAGGCGCCTCGTCTCGCTCCGCGCATCTCCGTGCGGTGGTGGAAGAGTGCACCTTCCCACCAGTCTAAAGCGGAGTGGCAAGTATGAAGCGGTACGGCGTCTTTGCGCTGATCGCAGTGCTCTGTGCGAGCGAACCTGCGCTCGCACAATCTTCTTCTCGAATCGTCGGTACCGTGTTCGCGGCGGAAGGCGGAACCCCGATTGTCGCGGCGGAAGTTGAAGTCCGCGGCACCGGGGTTCGTCGTGTCGGGCAGACGCGCGACGACGGTCGCTTCTCCGTGCCTGTGGACGCCGGCACTTACACCGTGGTCGTGCGCCGGCTCGGCTACGCGCCGGATTCGGCCGCAAACGTCGTTGTCGCCGAAGGCGCGACGGTTACGCTCAGCTTCCGGCTCCGCACGACCGCGCTGCAGGTTTTGGGCGTGACGGTGATCGGTTACGGCACGCAGGATGTGCGCAATGCGACCGGCACCGTGGCGGCCATCACCCCCGACAAGTTCAACGTCGGCCGCGTGGTCAGCGCCGAACAGCTCATCACGGCGAAGGTGCCGGGTGTTCAGGTTATCGATAACAACGAGCCGGGCGGCGGTATCTCCATCCGCATCCGCGGCGGTACCTCTGTAAATGCTTCCAACGAGCCGCTCTTCGTCATTGACGGTGTGCCGCTCAACGTCGGTGGCGGCCTCTCCTCCGGCCGTAACCCGCTCAACTTCCTGAACCCGAACGATATTAAGGAAGTGACGGTGCTCCGCGACGCATCGGCGACGGCCATCTACGGCTCGCGCGGCGCGAATGGCGTGGTGCTCATTACGACGAAGTCGGGTTCCTCCACGGAGCCGGCCTTCACGTACTCCAATAGTTTCTCGTCTTCGAGCATCGCCAACCGTCCAGACCTCCTGACGGCAGATCAGTTCCGCGCTGCAGTGACGGCCAATGCACCGGCCAACGTGGGAACCCTCGGCAGCGCGAACACGAATTGGCTCGATCTCGTGACGCGCACGGCGGGCGGTGCGGAGCATAACTTCGCCGCCTCGGGTGCCAAGGAAGACATGCGCTACCGCCTGTCGCTCGGCCTGCTCAATCAGGATGGCATTCTGGCAGGAACCAACACTCAGCGCGTCTCCGGTTCGGCCAGCTATCGCGACGTGCTACTCGATGACCGTCTCGAACTGAGCGCCAACTTCAAGGGCACGCGCAACTCCGACCTGTACTCGCCTGGCGGTACGCTCGGCAATGCGGTCTCGATGGACCCGACTCAGGCGCCGCTCACTGCGGGCAGCTACTTCCAGTACACGAATCCGCTCGGACCGAACAACCCCTTGTCCGACCTGGCGTTGTTGTCCGACGAAGGCAGCACCTTCCGTAGCGTCGGCAACATCGAAGCCAAGTGGTACTTCCGCCAGATTGAAGGGCTCACCGGCACACTGCGCTCCGGTTATGACTACGCCACCTCGTCGCGTACGTCGTTCTCTCCGAGCACGGCGCAGGGTGACATCGAGACGGGCCGCACTGGCCGCCTCGATCGCAACACGCCGCGTCAGGTGAATACCTTGCTGGAAGTGTTCGGTAACTTCAACAGGCAGTTCGCCAGCCTCGAGAGCCGCCTCGACCTGACTTCCGGTTACACCTTCGAAGAGCAGAATGGTGACTATGCCTCGTTCTTCGCCGAGGACCTGTCGACGGACCTGCTCGGACCGAACGGCATTCCGCTGGCCGGCGAGACCCGCCCGTCGTTGTCGGTTGAGGAGTCCCGCCTCATCTCGTTCTTCGCCCGCGCCAACTGGACCTTCCGTGAGCGCTACTACGCCACGGTCAGCTTACGTCGTGACGGTTCGTCGCGCTTCGGCCCCGACAATCAGTGGGGCACCTTCCCCTCATTCGCGGCTGGCTGGCGCATTCGTGACGAGAACTGGTTCCCGTCCACGCGCAACATCTCGGACCTCAAGCTCCGCTACTCGTGGGGCGTGAACGGTAATCAATCGTTTGGCAACTACCTGTACGTGCCCACCTACACCCCGGGCGGCGCACAGGCCACCTACCAGTTCGGCAACCAGTTCGTGAGCACGCTTCGTCCGAGCGCGGTTGATCCCAACATCAAGTGGGAGCGCACCACGGCCAACAACGTCGGTCTCGATTTCGGGTTCTTCAATGATCGCCTGACCGGCGCGCTCGACATCTATAACAAGGAAACCGACGACCTGATCTTCTCGGTCCCGGTTCCTGCCGGCACCACCACCGGCAACTTCGTGACGACCAACATCGGCTCGATGAAGAACAGTGGTGTGGAACTCTCGCTCTCGTGGTTGGTGCTCGAAGGGCGCAACGGCGGCTGGGGTTATGACGCCGGCTTCGCCATCTCTACCAACCGGAACGAGATCACGTCGATCTCGGCCGCCGAGACTGACCGGATTCTTACGGGCGGCATCGCGGGCGGCGTCGGTAGCCGCATCCAGGTGCTGCAGCCGGGTTCGGCGCTCAACTCGTTCTTCGTGTACGAGCACATCAAGGGTGCCAATGGCCAGCCGGTCAACGGTCCGACGGATCTCGATCGCTACGTGGACCAGAACGCCGACGGCATCATCAACCAGGACGACCTGCGGGCCTACAAGGATCCCGCCCCGCGCCTGATCATCGGTCACACCTCCACGGCCAGCTACGGCAACTGGGAGTTCTCGGCCACGGCTCGTGCGTACTTGGGCAACCACGTCTACAACAACGTGGCCTCCAACCTCGGCCACTTCTCTGGCCTCACGCAGACCAATGCCCCGGGCAATCGTCACGCCTCGGTACTCGAGACTGGCTTCGTGAACCCGCAGTACTTCTCGGACTACTACGTTGAGGATGCGTCCTTCTTGCGCCTCGACAACATTTCCGCGGCGTACACGTTCGACCGCCTGATGGGTGCGCGCTCGGTGCGCGTCTTTGGCGCCATGCAGAACGTGTTCACCTTCTCCGGCTACTCCGGCGTGGATCCGCTCGCCGGCGTGAACGGTATCGACAACAACCTCTTCCCGCTGTCGCGCACTGTGACCGCTGGGTTGAGCCTCGCGTTCTAATCCTCTCACCCCCACGAACTCATGAAGCGCATCATTCGTAGTACGCTGGCTGCAGTCGTCGCGCTCTTCGTGGGCTCGGCGTGCACCGATCTCACGCTGTCCCCGAAGTCCACGATCAACTCCGAGACCGTCTTTACCGAGGTTGCGGCCTACCGTTCGCTCATTGCCAAGGTGTACGCGGGTCTCGCCGTCACCGGCCAGCAAGGCTGCTGCGGCGATCCCGACATCGCCGGCATTGACGAAGGTTTCTCGCAGTACTGGCGCCTCTACTGGCAGATGCAGACGCTGCCAACCGACGACGCCATCATCGCGTGGGGCGACCAAGCCCTTACCGAGTTGAACACGCAGCTCTGGTCTTCGTCCAACCCTTTCCTGGGCGCGATGTACTACCGCGCGTTCTTCCAGGTCGCAATGGCCAACGTGCTGTTGCGTGAGACCACGACGTCCAAGCTCGACCAGCGCGGCGTGCCTGCGGGCACCCGTCCTGAGATTGCGCAGTACCGGGCGGAAGCTCGTGCCCTGCGTGCGCTCAGCTACTGGCATGCGCTCGATCTCTTTGGCGCCGTTCCGCTCGTGACCGAGAACACCTCGGTGTCCGAGGCGCCGGCCCAGGCGACCAAGCAGCAGATCTATGACTTCATCGTCAGCGAACTGATTGCTGTGCGTCCTGACCTGCCGGCCATCGGCGCGGCGGAGTACGGCCGCTTCGATCAGGGCACCATCGCGATGATTCTCGCGAAGGTGTACATGAATGCCGGTACCTACGTCGGAACGCCGAACTACACGGCCGCGATGACGGAAGTGCAGAGCATCATTGCCAGCGGTGCCTACTCGCTTGACGCGAACTACCGCCGCATGTTCTCAGCCGACAACCAGAACTCGCCCGAGCTCATCTTCGCCATTCCGCAGGACGGTATGCGGATGCGCAACTACGGCGGTACGACGTTTTTGGCGCACGCCAATGTGGGCGGTCCGCTCAACGCTGGCGATTTCGGTCTGAACTTCGCGTGGTGGGGCCTGCGCATGCGTCCTGAGACGCGCGCGCTGTTCCCGAGCATTGGTGCCGGTGCGGTGGATGCTCGTGCCGTGTTCTGGGCTAACATGAATCAGCCGAACATCACCAACATGCAGGACTTTCAGCAGGGTACTGCGGCTCCGAAGTACACCAACCGCACCACGGGTGGCGCGGCTGGGTCCGACCAGGAGTTCGTGGATACCGACGTGCCAATGTTCCGCCTCGGTGACGTGTACCTGATGTACGCCGAGCTCAATTTGCGTGGCGGTGGTGGCACGGCGGCGCAGGCGCTTACCTATGTCAACGCCTTGCGCCAGCGTGCCTACGGCAACGCCACAGGCAATATCACGGCACCGCAGTTGACGCTCGCCTTCGTCCTCGACGAGCGTGCGCGTGAGCTGTACATGGAAGGTCATCGCCGCCAAGACCTGATTCGCTTCGGTCTTTTCACTGGCGCGACCAAGATCTGGACCTTCAAGGGTGACGTGGCGGCTGGTGCCACCACGGCTGCCTTCCGCGCGCTCTACCCGCTGCCGGCGAGCGAGTTGATCGCGAACCGCAAGCTGACGCAGAACACCGGCTACTAAGCCGGCACCATTGTCCCTAGCACACGCGCTCGGGCCCGAGACAGTCTCGGGCCGGGCGCGTGTCGCTTTTTCCAGACTGCGCATGGCCCGCTTTCGTACGCTGCTCATCCTCACGGTATTCTTGCTTGCCTGCACCGAGAAAACTCCACTCGGGACTGGCATAAACCCTGTGATCCCCCCGCGGCCGACCCTGCCACAGACCTATACGCCGACTGGGCTTGCAGCCAGTGGAGCGGTTGCGGTACAGCTGTTTGATTGGTCGTGGACGGACGTGGCACGCGAGTGCGAATTGCAGCTCGGTCCGATGGGTTATCACGCGGCCTTGGTGTCGCCCCCGCAGGAGCACATCGCCGGTGGCACCTGGTGGACGCGCTACCAACCTGTGAGCTATAGCATTGCCCAGTCCCGCTCCGGTACGCGTGCGCAGTTCACCGATATGGTGAGTCGCTGCGCGACGGCTGGCGTGGACATCTATGTGGATGCCGTCATCAATCATATGACGGCCACCAGCGGGACCGGAACCAACGGCACGGTCTTCACCAAGTACTCGTATCCCGGACTCTACACGGCTGCAGACTTCCATACGCCCTGCGGGATCGAGAACTGGAGTAATGTGGTGCAGGTGCAGGACTGCGAACTGGTTGGTCTTTCAGACCTTCGCACGGGCTCTCGATCAGTTCAGCAAAAGATTGCTGACTATCTCCTGAGTCTGTCGCGCCTTGGAGTCGCCGGCTTCCGCATTGACGCAGCCAAGCACATCCAACCGGTGGAGCTGGATTCCATCGTCACCCTCGTAAACCGCACGCTCGTCGCCGAAGCACTTCCGCGTCCCTACTTCTTCCTCGAAGTCATTGACTACGGCGGCGAGGCGGTCTCACGTAGCGACTACTACGGACTTGGCTTCGCGAGCGGTGGCGGCGCGGACATTTCGGAGTTCAAGGCAACCGGCATCAACAACAAGTTTCTCGGCGTCGGCGGCCAGCGCGTGAGTGAACTCGCCACCTTCGGTGAAGGCTCTTGGGGATTGATGCCGTCCAACAAAGGCATGATCTTCCTCCAGAACCACGACACCCAGCGCTCGGGTGGCCTCCGTTGGTCGGATGGCCCGATGGCGCGTATCGCCAACGTATTTCTTCTCGCGCAGCCCTACGGGTATCCGATGGTGATGTCGGGGTTCACGTTTGAGCCAAGTTCTCAGGCTGGGCGCGACGCTGGCCCCCCGGTGGGCGGGGGCGGCGCCACCACCGGTCAGGTGTGCACCGCCGATCCAGCCACGGCGCCGGTCGGCGTCTGGGCCTGCGAGCATCGTGATCCGTGGTTGCGTCAGATGCTTCGCTTCCGGATTGCGGTGAATGGCACTGCCCAGACGCAGACCTGGAACGACGGCCAACATGCCGTCGCATTCTCGCGGGGCGCTCTCGGCTTCGTCGCCATCAACAATGCGACGAGCGTGGTGAACGCCACCATTCCCACCGCGTTGCCAGCAGGCAACTACTGTGATTTACTCAGTGGCGGCCGCGTTGGTGGCAGCTGCGCAGGCAGCACGCACACGGTGGCAGCCAACGGAAGCGTCACGCTCTCATTGCCGGCTCGCTCGGCGCTGGTCCTACTCGTCGGAGACAGTCCCTGATGTTCTCGCGCACTCGTCCTCGTTGCCTCAGCATTGCGTTTCTCTCATTTGCTGTCGCGCTCGGGGCAGCTCCGCGTGGCCTTTTGGCGCAGGGTACCGTGCAGCAGCTGAGTTCCCCAGACGGCCGCAACGTCATTGCAGTGGACGAGCGCGCCGGGCGAATCACGTGGAGCGTCTCGCGAGACGGGAGGGCTGTACTCGTCCCCTCACGGCTCGGATTCACGTTTCGTAACGCCCCCGCGATTGACAGTGGCCTCGCGATTGTCGGGCAGGAGCGCCGCGAACACGCTGAGCGCTTCACGCTGCCTTGGGGTGAGCAGCGCGAAGTGCGCGATGTGCATCGTGAATTGCGGGTACGGGTCGCCGAGCGTGCGGCCCCGCGTCGTGAGTTTGTCGTCGTGTTGCGGGCCTTTGATGATGGCGTGGCCATTCGCTACGAAGTCCCGCAGCAAGGGTCCATCGGCGAGTTCGAGATGATGGATGAACTCACGGAGTTCGCGCTCGCTGAGGACATGAAGGCCTGGTGGGCGCCCGCCGACGTGCCCTCGCCGGACCGTCAGGAGATGCTCTACTCGTCAGGGCCGGTGAGCAAGCTCGGGCTGGTACACACGCCTCTCACTTTGGTGGGCGCCTCCGGAGTACACGCGGTGATTCACGAGGCGGACCTCGTGGACTATGCCGGCATGTACCTGCGTGGTCGCTCGGAGTCCCGCACCCTGCGTGTTGAGTTGGCGCGGTGGCGCGATGGCTCGGCGGTGAAGGGACGCGGTGGATTCACCACGCCTTGGCGCACGGTGCAGCTCGCGGATAGGGCAGTTGACCTCGCGCCGTCACTGCTTACGCTGAAGCTCAATCCGCCCAGCCGCATTGCCGATACTCGTTGGATTACCCCAATGAAGTACAACGGTATCTGGTGGGGCATGCACGTGAACACCATGACCTGGTCGAGCGGCGCGCTGCACGGCGCCACGACGGCCAACACGCGGCGCTATCTCGATCACGCGGCCGCCAATGGCTTAGGCGGCACACTCGTGGAAGGTTGGAACCTCGGCTGGGACGGCAACTGGATGCAGACCGGGCATCAGTTCTCCTTCACCGAGCCCTATCCGGACTACGACCTCCCTGGCCTCGCCGCGTACGCTCGCGAGCGCGGTGTGCAGCTCATCATGCACAACGAAACGGCCACCTTCATTGAGAACTACGAGCGGCAGCTTGATTCAGCGTTCGCGCTGTACGCACGCTTAGGCATCAGGGCCATCAAGACAGGTTATGTGAACGACAGCGTGCAGGGGCTGGGTCACGCCCATCAGGGACAGTACATGGTGCGGCACCATCGTCGCGTGCTGGAGACCGCCGCACGCCACGGGCTCTCCATCGTGATGCACGAGCCCATCAAGGATGCGGGTGAGCGCCGCACCTTCCCTAACATGCTTTCGCGCGAGGGTTCGCGCGGCATGGAGTTCAACGCTTGGGGCGGCGAAGGCGGTAACCCACCAGAGCACGAGACCATCCTCTTCTTTACGCGCATGCTCGCTGGGCCAATGGATTTTACGCCCGGCATCTTCAACCTCACGGTGTCGCGGAGCGGGACGAATCGGCCCCGTACGGCAGAGGAGGCACGCCCTCGTTCGACGCTGGCCAAGCAACTCGCGCTGTATGTGGTGCTGTACTCGCCGGTGCAGATGGCGGCCGACCTCCCAGAGAACTACGAGGGGCAGCCAGCCTTCCAGTTCATTCGCGACGTCGCGGTGGACTGGGATACAACCCGCGTGCTACACGCCGCCATCGGCGACGCGGTGGTAGTGGCGCGCAAGGCCAAGGGACGCGACGAATGGTTCGTGGGCGGCATTAGCGACGAAGAAGCGCGCACTGTAACAGTGCCGCTGAATTTTCTGCCGGCAGGCCGATGGGTCGCTGAGCTCTATGCTGATGGCCCCGAGGCACACTGGCGCGATAATCCGACCGCCGTGTCAATCAGCAGTCGCGAGGTGGACAACACGCAGTCACTCACGATGCGCATGGCGTCCGGCGGTGGGCAGGCCGTCCGCCTGCGTCGCGTGCAGTGATGCCATCGCCAGAGCCAGCCGTGCTGGAGCTGGCCGCACCAATCAGCGGTATCGTCGTCTCCTTGGACGAGGTGCCTGATGAGGCATTTCGCCAACGACTCGTTGGCGATGGCATTGCTATTGATCCACTTGGTGACACGCTGGTGGCGCCCTGCGATGCCACCGTGCTGTTGGTGCATAAAGCGAAGCACGCGCTGACGCTCGACGTAGACGGACTAGAGTTGGTGTTGCACTTAGGCCTCGACACCGTGAAGCTGGATGGGGCCGGACTCGAGATTCTCGTACGAGCCGGCGATCGTGTGAAGCGTGGTGATCCGCTGCTTCGCTTCTCTCCGGACTTGATTGCAACTCGTGCGGTGAGCCTGCTCACGCCGATGGTGGTTGCGAACATGGATCAGGTTGAGCGCTTGGAGACGATGAGTGGCC
Source organism: Gemmatimonas sp. (assembly GCA_031414535.1). GTDB lineage: Bacteria > Gemmatimonadota > Gemmatimonadetes > Gemmatimonadales > Gemmatimonadaceae > Pseudogemmatithrix. Next base: position 93,611 of record JANNVQ010000014.1, on the reverse strand, counting down.
GAGTGCAGTCGGGGCAGACTGGTGTGCTCCGCGTGTTTCGAAAGGCTGCTGCGGTGGGCGATGCTCCCAAGCAGGGTGCTACAGTTCTCCGGTCGGCACCAATGCGAGTGCAAGACCCCAGCGGACTCCACGCCCGCCCCGCCGCTGCGCTGGCTGCGGTGGCGCGTCGTTTCACGGCAGATCTGCGTCTGGCCAAGGGGAGCAAGGACGCTAACCTGCGTAGCGTGGTCTCGATGATGGCACTTGAAGTGGGCGGCGGTGACCTTGTGACGGTACTGGCGAGTGGTGACGATGCGGCCGCCGCGCTTGCGGCAGTCTCGGCGCTTCTCGTCGTGGAATCGGAGCCGCGGGCTGCTACGCTTGCAGCGGTTGGTACAGCAGAAGCCAAGCACGAGGGCGCCAAGCCTGCAGGCGCCATACCTGCAGGAGCCAGGGAGGTAGCGGTCACTGAAGGCGTCCTGCACGGCGTGTCCGCTTCACCAGGAACTGCCGCTGGTGTCGTGGTGCAACTTCGCTACGACGACGCCGTCCCTGCAGCGCGCGCCGCTGATGCAAAGATTGAGCGACGGCAGCTCGACGCCGCCATTGCTGCGGCGCATCTGCAACTCGAAGGCCTGCGGACTCGACTTACGCAGGAAGGCCAAGGTGAGCGGGCCACAATCTTCGCCGCGCATCAAGAGTTGCTCGAGGACCCGGAGATGCTCGACCAAGCCATCGCTGGCGTGCAGGACGGCTGGACCGCTTCTTGGGCTTGGCAGCAGTCCTACACGGCACAGGCTGAGCGCTTGGCCGCGCTCCGTGATCCGCTGTTAGCCGCGCGGGCGACAGATCTGCGAGATGTTGGCCGACGAGTGCTGCACTTGCTCGTGGGGCGTGACACTCAGGCGCGTAGTCTGCCAATGGATGCGATTGTCATCGCTGAAGATCTCACGCCGTCAGACGCCGCTGATCTTGACCGTAGTCGTGTGCGTGCGCTCTGCACAACGATGGGTTCCTCGACTTCGCACGTGGCCATCATCGCCCGAGGGCTCGGTCTGCCGGCCATTGCAGGCATCGATATCCGCGCTCTGCATATCCCGGTGGGTACGCGAGTGCTCGTGGATGGCGATACTGGGCGTTTGCGGATTGCGCCCAGCGCCGCTGAGGAACAAGCAGCTAGCTCGCGCCGTCAAGCGCGGGACGCTCGCCGCACAGCTGCACAGGCGCTGGCGCAGCAGGACGCCGTCACGCGAGACGGGCAGCGCATTGAAGTCGCGGCCAACATCGGCGATGTGCGCCAAGGCGCAGATGTCGTATCTGGTGGCGCTGACGGCGTGGGACTACTGCGCAGTGAGTTCATCTTCCAAGCCCGTGAGCGCGAACCGAACGAGGACGAGCAAACTGAGCTCTACGGCAGCGTTGCCCGGGCACTTGGACCGAAGCGGCTGCTCATCATTCGCACGCTAGACATCGGTGGTGATAAGCCCTTACCCTACCTGCCCATGGAGAAGGAAGAGAATCCCTTCCTTGGTGCGCGAGGCATCCGCTTCACTTTGGCGGAGCCCGCGGTCATGCGGCGCCAGTTGCGCGCCATCTTGCGCTCCGCCGCAGAAGGCAAAGTGGCTGTGATGTTCCCAATGATTGCCACGCTCGCGGAGTGGCGCGCTGCCTCCGCGATGGTCGAGGAGGAGCGCGTGGCTTTGAATGCGCCGCGCATCCCAGTGGGAATCATGGTGGAGACGGCCGCCGCTGCGCTGATGGCGGACCACTTCGCGCGTGAGGCCGACTTTCTGAGCATCGGCACCAACGACCTGACGCAGTACACCATGGCGATGGACCGCACCAATCCTCGTCTCGCGGTGCAGGTTGATGCGATGCATCCGGCGGTGCTGCGGCTCATTGCCATAACGGCCGAAGCCGCAGCGAAGCACGGAAAGTGGGCTGGGGTCTGCGGCGCACTGGCCGCCGATCCCTTGGCTATCCCTGTATTACTCGGGCTTGGCGTTTCTGAGCTGAGTGTTGATCTGCCTGTGGTGGCCGAGTCTAAGGCCCGCGTGCGGGAGCTCAGCTTGGCAGAGTGCCGTGCGACGGCGCAGCTCGCATTGGATTGCGCGGATGGCGAGGAAGTGCGCGTGCTCGTACGCGCGCGGCACGGCGAGGTGAATTGAGTATGTGGCGTACCACATTCAATATCCTGCAGAAGATTGGGAAGTCGTTGATGTTGCCGGTGAGCGTGCTCCCGGCGGCTGGCATCCTTCTGGGCGTGGGTTCTGCCAAGTTCGCCGTGCTGCCGGTCGTCGTCAGCGATGTGATGGCACGAGCAGGCGGCGCAATCTTCGGCAACTTGCCCATCATCTTTGCGGTGAGCGTGGCCTTAGGCCTTACGGCGGGTGAAGGCGCCGCAGCCTTGGCTGCAGTGGTGGGATTCGCAGTGCTTGTGGCCACTATGGGCGTGATGGCGCCGTTTGTGGGTTACGAGCCCAAGATGATCATCGGTATGCCCAGCATCGAGACCGGTGTGTTTGGCGGACTCGTGATTGGTGCCGTGGTTGGCTTTCTGTATCAGCGCTACTCTCGTACACAGTTGCCGACCTGGCTGGGATTCTTCTCCGGCTCACGACTGATCCCAATTCTGACGGCCTTTGCGGCGGTGTTTACGGGCCTCGCGATGGCCTTCGTGTGGCCTCCGATTGGCCGATTGATTGACGGCTTCTCACATTGGGCGGCGACGGGAAGTCCGGCTACGGCCTTCGGCCTCTACGGACTTGTTGAGCGAGGCCTCATTCCCTTTGGCCTGCATCACATCTGGAACGCGCCCTTCTTCTTTGAAGTGGGCAGCTACCTAGATCCCGCCACTGGCAACACAATTCGCGGCGAAATCTATCGGTTCACCTCTGGTGACCCGACGGCTGGCAATCTGGCGGGTGGGTACCTCTTCAAGATGTGGGGGTTACCCGCCGCGGCGCTGGCGATGTGGCGGACGGCACGTCCAGAGAATCGCGCCAAGGTCGGCGGCATCATGATTTCTGCGGCGATGACGTCCTTCCTCACGGGTATCACCGAGCCGATTGAGTTCTCCTTCCTCTTCGTCGCGCCGCTGCTGTACGTCATTCACGCTGTCTTGGCCGGCGCGGCCTATGTGATTGCGGTGCTGCTTGACATTCACCACAGCACCACGTTTTCGCACGGCTTGATTGACTTCGTCGTGTTGTATCCCAATTCGCAGCGTGGGTGGTGGCTGCTGTGGCTCGGGCCGCTGTACGCACTGCTCTACTATGTGATTTTCCGCTACGTCATTGTGGCACGCGACTACAAGACGCCGGGTCGAGAAGCCGAGGCACCAGCAGGGGAAGGCGCTACGGCTACTGATGTACCGGCGAGCGGTTCTATGGGCCAGCGTCTCGTGGCGGCCTTCGGAGGCGCGGGCAACATTAAGAGCTTGGACGCTTGCATTACGCGCTTGCGTATTGAACTCCACGATCCAGCGCAGGCAAACGATGCCGCCCTGCGCGGGCTCGGGGCTTCGGGTGTGCTGAAGACGGCCGGAGGAGTGCAGGCAGTGTTTGGAACGCGCTCCGAGCAGCTGAAGCATGAGATGGCGGCGGCGATGGCCAAGGCGCCATCTGCCGAGCTGCCCTCGGCTCACGAGCTTTACGCCGCGCTCGGTGGCGCCGACAATGTGGCCGGCGCAGACGCAGTGGCGCATACGCGCCTGCGGGTCCGTATGAAGGATACGAGCCGGCTCGACGAACCTGCGCTGTTACTGCTTGGCGCGCGCGCCGTGCAGCGTCTCGAGGCTGGCGTGGTTCATGTCATCATTGGGCCGGCCGCAGCCAGCTGGGCCAGTCAATTGCCAAACAATCGCTGATTACAACGCGGAGAAGTTGATGCACGAGGCTCTGGTGACGGGGAGACGGCTAGCGCGGCGCGCCGCCTGTTTGGCTGTGGCGCTTATCGCGACGGGCAGCGGCCTGGCGGCACAGGTTCTCTATAAGTCGGACGCCTTCGAGCTGAGCGCTACGGAGGTTCGCCAAGGTCCCTTCCGCGCGACGGCCGTTGGGCGCGAGCAGATCCTCGCCACCTATCCCCGGGCGGCGCGTGAGGTGCACTTCAAGTTTGCATTGAACGGCCGCGACAACGAGTTCCCGCCCGGCATCGAGCACACCATCAACCTGCGTCCGCAGCGCGGTGTGGTCGTCACGCCCGGCTACGTGTTTGGTGTGCCTCCGCGCCCAAGCCTGCCCGAGCCAGTGATGGCGCCGCAGGCCGCGGCCGCCCAAGCGCGTGTGAGCATCCGCCTCGATCTGCGCGCCGCCAAGGACGCCATTGCTCGCACGGGGAGCTACGTGACGCCGCGTGGCGATACGCTCACACGCATTGAGCGTGTCACGGTCATTGGCGACACGGATCCGTTCGCGTGGGACATCAACAGTGTGGCGGCTGGCACGGCACGCGACCTCACGGACCGTGATGGCGATGGCATCTACGAGACCACGCTCGAGTTTGCAACAGAGTTCTTACGGCCCGTGAATCGCCGAGGTCAGGCAGTGTGGACGCCCAAGGCTGCAGCATGGGGACCTCAGCTCACTTCCAATCAACCGCTGCTGGACGCGTTGTATCGTTTGTCGCTGGATGAGTTGGCGCAGCTGATACGGCCTGACGCGGCGCTCGCAGCGGGCGCCAAATGGCCGGGTGTGTGGACGCGCGACGTCGCGCTCGCGACTCTGCTCGGCCTCCCCTTTGTGGCGCCGGATGCCGTGAAGGCCAGCCTTCGTGCCAAGGTTGATGCTACGGGCAGAATCATCCAAGACACCGGTACCGGTGGCTCCTGGCCGATTAGCACAGATCGTCTCACTTGGGCGCTCGCGGCGTGGGAACTGTACGCTGTGACGGGCGATGGTGAGTGGCTGCGCGAGTCGTATGCGGTCATTGAGCGCTCCGTGACGGCGGACCGTCAAACCGCCTGGGATGCGAGTACCGGTTTGGTTCGTGGTGAGTCGAGCTTTCTCGATTGGCGTGAACAGAGCTATCCACGCTGGATGCAGCCGGCCGACATCGCAGCGTCACCCGCCCTCGGTACGAACGCCGTGCATCTTGGTGCGAGGCAGGTGCTCGCACGCATGGCGCGGGCGATGGCTCTGCCCTCGTCAACCGTTCGCGGATGGGAAACGGAGGCTGATACCATCCGCGCGGGTATGCGCCGATGGTTGTGGGATGAGTCGGCGTCGCGTCATCACCCCTTCATTGCTACGCGGCTTTCAGCGGTAACGAGTGCGCCGAGTGAGCGGTTTGAAGCTTTGGGCGAGGCGATGGCGATGCTCACTGGCGCTACGGCGCGTGAGGATCGTGCGAGTGTGCTCGCGCAGGCACCGCTGATGCCCTTTGGTGTGCCGACGCTCTATCCGTTTATCCCCGGTGTTCCGAATTATCACAACGGCAGCATCTGGCCCTTTGTGGGGGCCTATTGGATGTGGGCGGGCGCAGAGGCCGGGCACGGCTCAACGGTAGAGCACGGCATTGCCACCACGGTGCGCTCGGCGGCGCTCTTCCTTACCAACAAGGAGAACCTCGTCGCGGCCACTGGCCACTTTGAGGGCACGGCGCTGAATTCCGACCGCCAGCTGTGGAGTGTGGGTGGGCAATTGGCCGTGCAGTACCGCGTGCTGTTTGGGCTGCGCGCCGCGGAAAATAGTTTGGCCATTCGACCGATGGTGCCGCCCGCTTATGCTGGAGAGCGCCGACTGAGCGGGCTACGGTATCGCGGTGCTGATGTGACGGTCATTGTGCGTGGCTTCGGTGATGCGGTGGCGCGAGCCACACTGAACGGCGCGCCTGTGGCGTATGCGGAGATTCCCGCCGACAGACGCGGCAACCAGATCTTAGAGGTGGAACTGAACGGCCGTTGGCCTCAAGATACGGTCGGGATTGTAGCGGCAGCGGTGGCGCCTGATACGCCGATGCAACCAGGCATCGTGGCGATGCGGGGCGATACCGCCGTGATTGAGTGGCCCCCAGTGGAAGGGGCTGTGGGCTACCGCGTGCTGCGGAATGGCACCTCGCTGCTGGGCAGCCACCTATATCCAGAGCCGCGCATTCGTCTGCGCGCGACTGATATGTTGGATGAAGTGCAGGTCGTGGCGGTTGCGGAGAGCGGCCTCGTCTCTTTCCCTAGCGAGCCGCTTCGCCTGCTCTCGCCGAGTGCGGAGCTGCGCATTGCCGTAGCGGCCGCTGTACAGCGACTAAGCGCAGCTGATTCGAATCGTCTGCGACTTGAAGTCCGCGTTCCATCAGCGGGGCGCTATGCCATTGAGGCCTTCTATGCTAACGGCAATGGCCCCATCAACACCGAGGACAAAGCCGCCATCCGGTCTCTATTCGTGGATGGCGTGCGTGCCGGCGTGTTGGTGATGCCGCAGCGCGGGGCAGGGAACTGGAGCGAGTTTGGCTGGAGCACCTCGGCTGTGGCGACGCTCTCCGAGGGCGTTCACGAACTCGCGCTCGCGTATACGCCTAGCGACCGCAATATGAATGGGGCGTTGAACGAGACCATCGTGCGCGAGGTGCGCCTGACGAGAATCAAGCCGACGCCTGTTGCAGCTCCAAGTGTGGTGAAGGTGGAGCCACCCAACTGGTGGCTGGGCCATTCGGTGAATCCCGTGCGCATCCTCGTGCGTGGGCGCGACCTGCAGGGCGCGCAGCTCTCCTGCGCACCGCTGCGCTGTTCGAACGTGCGGGTGAGTGAGAGCGGCACGTATGTGTTTGCCGATGTGGAGATTCCCACGCCTGGTGCGGCGGCGCTCGTGGGAACGCATGCCATCGGCCTCGAAACAGCGGGCGGCCGCACGACCTTCGATTTCATGGTCAGTCAGCCGCTGGAGCGTCAAAGCCGGTTTGCCGGCATCGGCGCCGACGACCTCATCTACTTCGTGATGCCGGATCGCTTTGCTGACGGCGACACGACCAACAACGACCCCACGCGCTCGCGCGGCATGTACGACCGTCGCGACCCCAAAGCCTACCACGGCGGTGACCTCGAAGGTCTGCGCCAGCGACTGCCGCACTTACGTCGGCTCGGCGTGACCGCCATCTGGATGACGCCGCTCTACGACAACGTTGATACGGTGGCGCATCGGATGCGCCTGCCGGAGACTGGTCGTCCATACACGGACTATCACGGCTACGGTGCGACGGACCTGTACTCCGTGGATGAGCATCTTGGCGATCTTGCCTCTTTGCGTCGCCTCGTGGATGACGCCCACGCGGCTGGCATAAAGATTATGCTCGACCAAGTGGCCAATCACACGGGGCCCGAGCACGTGTGGGCCAATGACCCGCCGACGCCAACCTGGTACAACGGAACGCTCGCGCGGCATCTGCCTAACAACTGGAAGATGGAATCACTCACGGATTCGCGGGCGAGCGCGGCCGTGCAGGACTCCACTTTGCGCGGATGGTTTGCGGATATCCTGCCTGACTTCAATCAGGACGACCCAGAGGTTGAGCGCTATCTCATTCAGAACTCACTCTGGTGGGTGGGCGTCAGCGGCGCTGATGCGCTCAGGCAGGACACCTGGCCCTATGTGCATCGCCGGTTCTGGCGTCCTTGGATGGCGGCGCTCAAGCGCGAGTACCCAGCCCTGACCGTGGTCGGGGAGCTCTGGAGCGAGGACGTTGCGACAGTGGCCTTCTTTGAAGGCACGCACCAGCCCGCCGATGGCATCGTCACCGGTGTGGACCAACTCTTTGACTTCCCGCTTCAGGCAGCGTCGCGGCGCGTGTTTGCGCGTGGCGAGGAGATTCGTCAACTGGCTCAGGTGCTCGCGCAGGACAGGCTCTACAACCATCCTGAGCGTCTCGTGACCTTCCTCGAGAATCACGATATGCCGCGTCTTCCGTGGGACTCAACAGCCACCACGGACGGCCTGCTCCTCGCTTACACCTTCCTGTACACGGTACGTGGCATTCCTAAGCTCTACTATGGCAATGAGATTGGTATGACCGGCGGCGGTGACCCGGATAACCGCCGTGACTTCCCTGGCGGCTTCCCGGGCGATACACGCGATGCCTTCTCGGCGAGCGGTCGGACTAGCGATGAGCAGCGCATCTACTCGCATCTCGAAGCATTGGCGGCGTTGCGCGAGGCACGTCCAGATCTTCGCCGAGCTCCTATGGAGCACCTCTTCGTGGCCGCACAACAATTTGTGTATCGGCGCGGGGCAACGGTCGTGGCGCTCAATAATGCCAACGCGGCTGTAACCATCCGTGTCCCTGGACTCAGGCTCAATGCAGCAGCCGCGCTCGGGGCTTGTGCCCGAGCGCGGCTGGAGGGTGATGCAACGGTTATTGAGTTGCCAGCCCGCGGTGGCTGCGTGTTCTAGTCGCGGCGCCCGCTGGCGCGCGGTGTAGGACGAGCTGGGGCGAGAAGGAACTTCAGCGGCACGTCTACGCGCTCGCGCCAAGCGCGTTCGTTGTGCTCCTCGCCTTCAAAGACCTGCGAGTGCAGATTCACGCCCTGCCGGTAGCCCGCCTGTCTTAGAATTTCATCGGCACGGCGCTGGTAGGGCGGGTAGAGTGAGTCGAGCGTGGCCGTCCCGATATCCAAGTACAGGCGATGCGTGGCGGGGTCTGGCATGTGACTGCGCAGGTAGTCGAGCGTTACCCCATCACCGATGGGCCAATGCGTGCTCACTGCCGCTGCCGCGCCAAAGACCTGCGGATACTCAGCGATTGCATAGAGCGATGCAATGCCGCCCATGCTCGAGCCCATCACGAAAGTGTCGGCGCGACCAGTCCGCGTACGATACTGCGCGTCGATGTATGGCTTCAGCTCGTCCACGAGGAACTGCAGGTATTTGTCGCCGATCCAATTGCCAGCGCGACGACCTTGCGCCGTGTTGATGCTGTCTTGGCCAAGAGGAATGGCTTTGGCAGCCATATACTCAAAGACTCGTTGTGGCGAGTTCCACGAGGCTACGACGATGGCAGGACGGACTTCTCCGCGGGCGATCAGACTGGTCATCACTTCGTCCACTGCCCAGTCCACGCCACTGGAGGAGGTGGAAGGATCGAAGACGTTCTGGCCGTCGTGCATATACAACACTGGATATCGCGCTGTATCCGCCTCGTAGCCAGGTGGCAGCCAAATCTCGACGTTCCGCGCAGCCACGTGACGAGACCCAAAGCTCGGGACCACAATCCGCTTGCCGGTCACGCCCAAAGACGGTCCAGGCATCTGCAGCGCACGTACAGGCAGAATGCAGCCGCTGCGCGCAGGAATATCTACGGCCGAGCCGGTGCCGCCTGCGCGAGGCGCGCCGCAAATGCCCATCAGATCAGCATCCAGACGCGCCACAGGCATCCGCGCTGTCACTGGCAGCGTGTCGTTGTTGATGGCCACAATGAAGCCACCGCGCCGGTACACCCAAAGTTGTTCGCCGGCCACGAGAGTCTGCATTGAGTCACTGCGTAGATCGGCGTGGCTGGCGCGTAGCGCGGCGAGGCGCCGGACGTGGGCGTGCACACTCTCCTGCTCGGCGTTGCGTCCTGCTGCGGTGAAGGCGTTGCGCGGGTCACTGGAGAATCCGCCGGGGAAGTCGCGGCGGTTGTCGGGATCGCTACCCCCTGCCAAGGCAATCTCATCGCCGTAGTACACGAGGGGCGTGCCACGCAGAGTAAACATTGCCGTGTAGGCCAGCTTGAGGCCAGCAATCGTAGCACCTCGCTCGCTCATGAAGCGATCTACATCATGCAGGCCGATGAAGGTGACCATCGAGCCGGGTGAGCGGTACAGACGGTCACGCGCGAGCTGCTGAGGCATGGCGCGCACGGAGCGTCCCCGCGCAAAGGCTTCGCGGAAAGCATAGAAGAGCGGGAAGTCAAACAGCGCATCTACGCCGGGATCAATGCCGTCCCAACTGGGGCGACCACCCTCGTGGAACGCGACCACCGCCGCGTCGCCATCAAAGACTTCGCCGACCACTCTCGTGTTCGGGAACTCGCGCTTGATAGCCGCCATCCACTCGCGCCAGAAGCGCCGCGGCACGTAGGGCCAAGTATCCTGACGGATGCCGTCGGCGCCGGTGATGGCCATCCACCAGAGCGTGTTTTGGATGATGTACTTGGCGACTTCGGGGTCGTCCTGATTGAGGTCCGGGAGAATGTTAAGGAACCATCCATCCAGTGTGGCTTCAGTCACCGCCGGCGCGGCGTACGGATCCGCAATTGCCCACGTCTGCCAGGTGTTGTTGAGATGGCGCTCCTGCGTGCCGTGGAACCACGTCGGCGTCGGCGCATCTTGTACCCACGGGTGATACGGGCCCGTGTGGTTGGCCACGAGGTCGTACACAATCTTGATACCCTGCGCATGCGCGTCGCGTACCAACTGCCGTAGCGCGGCCATATCGCCAAAACGCTCTTCTACTGCATAGAAGTCAGTCGCGCCGTAGCCGTGGTAGTCGGTGATGGCTTGGCCATCATAGGTCTCGCGCTCGTTGAGTCGGTTGTTGTTATCGTAGATGGGGTTCATCCAAATCGTCGTGATCCCCAACTCCTTCAGATAGGGCAGCCGCTGCCGCACGCCGGCGAGGTCGCCGCCGTGGTAGTAACGCGCCTTGCTACGATCAAGCAGTCCGCGCGAGGCCGCCGGATTGTCGTTGGCCGTATCGCCGTTGGCAAAGCGATCGGGCATCAGCAGGTACATCACATCCTGCGAACCGAAGCCTTGATAATTGCCAGCGGATGGTACCCGAGCAAAAATCTCGAAGCTTGCATCGGCGCTGCCTGCCGCCGTGCGTACCCGCAGCGGGTAGCGCCCAGGCGTTGCCGCGCCCGGAATCTCGACATCCGCAAACACATACGTCCCGGTCGCATTGACCGAGACGTTGGTGCAGCGGAGGCGTGGGCATTCGAGTCTCGCGCCCGCAAGATGCTGCCCGCGGATCATCACGCGCACAGGATTCACGGTAGACGACGGCCACCAGCTTGGCGGATCAACCTTCGTCACCACTGGCGCCTGCGCCGCCAGCGGAATTGAAGCGGCCGCCACGAGTGCGGCCGCGAGAATCGCGTTACGCCCAATGCTGAGGTGATACATCAGGCCTCCTTGGGCTCGGTGACGCGCAGCGCCAGCAGCGCCGCAATCGCGAGGCACACACCGCCAGTGGTCACGGCAGCCATGCGATTGTTATCGAGTAGGGTGTTCATCACCCAGCCAAAACCAACCGCGGCGACAATCTCGGGAATCACAATGAAGAAATTAAAGATGCCCATGTAGATACCCGTCTTCCCCTCGGGAATCGAGCCGGCGAGAATCGAGTACGGCATCGAGAGCGTGCTGGCCCAGGCAATGCCCACGCCCACCATTGAGAGCAGGAGCATCTTGGGTTCGGTGACATACTGCACGCTAAACAACCCCGCCGCGCCGGCGAGTAGGCAGAGTGCGTGTGTCCCCTTGCGTCCGGCCTTCTTGGCAATCGGCGGCAAGGTGAAGGCAAACAGGAAAGTCACCAGCGAGTAGGCGCCAAAGCAGAGGCCAGCCCACTCGATGCCTTGCTGGTAGCGCGGATCACTGGGGTCAGTCGCGCCAAATACTCCCGTGGCCACGGCAACGCCGAAGTACAGCCACATACAGAACAGGCCAAGCCAGGTGAACACCTGCATCACTGCTAACTGCCGCATCGTGTTCGGCATATGTGTGATGGCGTAGATAATCTCGCGCGTGACGTTGCCAACACCAGCACCAGCCTTCCGCTTGGCCTCGAATGCCGCCATATCAACGGGGGGCTTCTCAGGTGTGGTCAGCACCGTGTAAAGCACGGCACCGAAGAAGGCGGCCGAGCCCACGTAGAACGAGAGCTTCACGGCGAGCGGGATCGCCGAACTGCCATCGCTCACAACGCCAAACCAATTGGTGAGCATCCAAGGCATCGCCGATGCGATGACCGCACCCAATCCAATGAAGAAGCTCTGCATGGCGAAGCCACGCGTGCGCTCCTTGGGCGGCAGCAGGTCACTCACGAATGCACGAAACGGCTCCATCGAAATATTGATGCTGGCATCGAGAATCCAGAGCAGGCCAGCTGCCATCCAGAGCGAACTGGAGTTCGGCATCGCAATGAGTGCCAAGGACGCCAGCACTGCGCCGATCAAAAAATAGGGGCGTCGCCGACCGAAGCGTGGCGACCAAGTGTTGTCGCTCAGGTGTCCGACAATGGGCTGAACAATCAGTCCTGTGAGTGGTGCTGCGAGCCAGAGCAGCGGAATCTGATCAGGCTCTGCGCCCAGGTATTCGTAGATGGCGCTCATATTGGCCATCTGCAGTCCCCAGCCAAACTGAATGCCGAGGAAACCAAAGCTCATATTCCAAATGCTGGAGAACTTGGTCGGAGTCTGTTGAGCTACCGCCATGATGCCTCGCTATCGCTGATAAAGGTCAACCATCTCACGCAGCCGACGCACAGTCTCCGTGCGGACTTCGTCCCAGGTGAAGCGGAACCCCCAGTTGCCGGCCTGACGGCCCGGAAGGTTCATCCTCGCCTCGTTCCCGAGGCCCAGCAAATCCTGCATCGGGAGAATCGCCGTGTCGGCCACCGACGCGAGCGCCGCCCGAATCATTGTCCAATGAATCTCGCGGCCATCAGTGCCGAGATAGCGGCAAGCAAAGGCCTTCTCTGCGTCAATCATTGCCTGCGTACGCGTGGAGTCCGCGCCAGGAACAGAGTTCCACCAGCCTACCACCGTATCGTTGTCGTGCGTGCCGGTGTACACCACGCGCTCGCGTGGATACGTGTGCGGTTGAAAATCATTCGCCGAGCCGTCGGCGCCAAAGGCGAACTGCAGAATGCTCATCCCGGGATAGCCAAACTTCGCACGCAGCGACTCGACCTCTTCCGTAATCAGGCCAAGATTCTCCGCGACAATCGGCAGCGGGCCCAAGGCCTCGGTGATGGCCGAGAACAGCGCGTCACCCGGCGCGTTCACCCAGCGTCCGTTGATGGCGGTGTTGTCCTCGCCCGGCACTTCCCAGTACGCGGCAAAGCCGCGGAAGTGGTCTACGCGCACCACATCGACCATCGTAAACATCGCGCGCGTGCGACGGATCCACCACTGAAACCCATCTGCCTGCATGGCGTCCCAGTTATAGATGGGATTACCCCAGAGCTGACCGGTGGCGCTAAAGTAGTCTGGCGGCACGCCGGCCTGCACTGTGGGACGTCCATCGTCACGCAGCATGAAATACTGCGGTGCTGCCCACACGTCTGCCGAATCATGCGATACATAGATGGGCAGGTCACCCATGATCTTGATGCCCTTCTCGGCGCAGTGCGCCTTCACGCTCCGCCACTGTTGGAAAAACAGGTGTTGCACGCGCCGATGGTGCTCGATGTCCTCGGCGAGACGCTCGCGCCATTGCGCGAGCGCCGCTGGATCACGACGTCGGGCCCCTTCATCCCAGCGCGTCCACTCCACGCCGCCGTGGGCCTCCTTGAGGGCCATGAAGAGCGCATAATCCTCGAGCCACCAAGCCTGCTCACTCAAGAACAGTGCGTACGCGGCATCTCTGGACATCGCGGCAGTCGCGCGGCGGAGCGCTGAACGCTTATGCGGAATGACGCGGGCCCATTCAATCTGCTTCGCGTCAAAGTCTCCGTCAGCGCCGGGCACGTGCACCAGCATTGGATTGCCCGCGAAGGCGGAGAAGCATTGGTATGGTGAGTCGCCGTATCCAGTGGGACCAAGCGGCAGCACCTGCCACAGCTTGATGCCAGCGGCGGCCATGAACTCAACGAAGTTGTGCGCTTCGGGACCGAGGTCACCAATGCCGCCGGCGCCGGGAAGCGATGTGGGATGCAGGAGCAGTCCTGCCGTGCGTGGAAACGTCATAGATGTTGAACGCTGGTGCAGACTGGCGTCTTGCGCTACCCCACCATCAAGCGAAGACGTCTCGGCGAACACCAGCACGGCTCGCCCGGGGAGGTTTAGGGTCTGTGGATTATCTACGGTCCACTCGGAGAAGAGCAGGGGATCGGCTGCGGTATCCAGGGCGCAGACCCAGTGCCGACCCTCGGCGGCGGCAGGGAGACGGAGCACTACAGCGTCATTCGTGGGGTTGAGGCACACCGCCACACGAAGCTCGACCGAGTCCGAAAGTAAGGCCACGAGTACGCTCATCCGTCCCGAGCCCCAATCCAAACCGGAGGCCAGCTGGCCGTCGGCGCGCAGCCAACGCACGTCGGGAGTCGCACCGCCTGAGCGCGGTCCGCCGGTCAGCCAACGGTCTTCGCGGAGGGCGCTGTGGCGCTGACGAAGCGCGAGCATACGCGTGGTAAAGGCGAGCTGGGCGCGATCCGTCGAGCCCCAGTCCACCCAAGCAATCTCATTATCCTGCGCATACGCATTGTTGTTGCCGCGCTGGCTACGTCCCATCTCGTCGCCCATGCAGAGCATGGGCGTTCCGCGGGCTGAGAGCAGTGTGGCGAGCAATGCGCGGGCATCTCGCCGGCGCGCCTCGACGATTCGCGGATCGTCCGTGGGGCCTTCCACGCCGTGATTCCACGAATGGTTGGCGTCGGTGCCGTCGCGGTTGTGCTCGCCGTTGGCCTCATTGTGCTTGTGCGCATAGCTCACGAGGTCGGCGAGGGTGAAGCCATCGTGCGCAGTCACGAAGTTTACGGAGCGCGAAGGCGGCCGCCCTCGTCCACGTAGCACATCGGGTGAGCCAGCTAATCGTGTTGCGAGCTCAGCCGGTGCATCGCCGAAGCCCTGCCAATAGCGACGTACGCAATCGCGGAATTTGTCGTTCCACTCGCCCCAGGCTGCAGGGAATGCGCCGAGTTGATATCCACCCGGCCCAATATCCCAGGGTTCGGCGATGTGCTTGAGCGTGCGGAGTAGTGGATCAGCATCAATGGCCGCGAGCAGCGGTGCCGACGCATCGAATCCACTCTCGCGGCGCGCAAGCGTGGTGGCGAGGTCATAGCGGAACCCATCCACGCCCGCGGCGCTGGCCCAGTAGCGCAGGGTATCGAGCGCAAGCTTCGTTACGGGGGCGCGATCGAGCGCGAGCGTGTTGCCCGTGCCCGTATCATTGATGTCGCGCTCCGCGTGCCCGGGCACGAGGCGGTAGTAGCTAGCGTTGTCGAGGCCGCGCAGTGATAGCGTGGGGCCCATCGCATCGCTCTCGCCCGAATGATTCAGCACAACGTCGAGGAGCACTTCGATGCCTGCCGCGTGCAGCGACTCTACACACTGCCGGACCTCGGCGATGCCGCCGGGCGCGAGAGCAGGATCAGGTACCATCCAGCCGATGGTGTTGTAGCCCCAGTAGTTCCGGAGGCCAAGCTTCATCAGGTGGCGCTCGTCCACGGCAGCGGCGATGGGCAGTAGCTCAACGGCCGTGATGCCCAGCTTCACGAGGTGATCAAGAGCCGCCGGATGTGCGAGTCCTGCCAAGGTGCCGCGTAGCGGAAGCGGAACATCGGGATGCTGTTTGGTGAAGCCACGCACGTGCATTTCGTACACGACGCTTTCGCTCCACGGGCGGCGCGGACGCTGAGGCTCCCATGCCGGCGAGGCTCCCAGTACGATGGCTTTGGGCACCACGCCGGCTGAGTCCTCGGGATTCATCGTCCCAGAGGGAGTTTGGGTGAACATCGCCTCGTGCAGCGCGATGCGGCGGTCGAGCGCTCGCGCATACGGATCAATCAGCAGCTTGTCCGCATTGAAGCGATGCCCGTCTCGCGGGCTCCACTCGCCGTGAGCGCGCAGTCCGTAGCGTGCTCCCGCGCGAATGCCTGGAACGAAGCCGTGCCACACATCGCCCGTGCGCTCGGGCAGCGGGATGCGCGCGACTTCACGCGCGCCGGTCTCGTCGAAAACACAGAAATCAAGTTGTGTTGCGTAGCGCGAGAACACGGCGACGTTTACGCCGTCGTCCTGCAGGGTCACGCCTAAGGGCGCCGGGAATCCGGCCTGCGCCTGCACTCCCGTCACGCGATTTCGCGATAGAGCGCTGCGTAGCGAGCGGCCGGCCGGGCCCAGCTGACATCCGTGGCCATCGCACGGCGCTGCATGGCTCGCCAGAGGGAGGCTTGAGCGTAGAGTGCCTGCGTGCGGCCGAGGGCATGCAACAGTGCGTCACGTGTAACGGGCGAGAATACGATGCCGGTACCCGCGCGTGAGGCCAGAGCCATCTCGTTGGCGTCAACCACGGTGTCTGCGAGCCCACCGGTCCTTGCCACCACTGGAATGGCGCCGTAGCGCAATGCTTGCAATTGCGTGAGGCCGCAGGGCTCAAAGCGAGAAGGCACAAGCAAGGCGTCGCAGCCGGCTTGAATGTTGTGCGCCAACGACTCGTCGTATCCGCGCAATATGCCCACTCGGCCAGGATAGGTTGCCGCCGCATCGGCGAAACCTGCTTCGAGTGCCGCATCGCCTGCCCCTAGCAGCGCCAACTGCGCGCCTCCAGCCACCAACTCTGGCAACACCGAGAGCAGGAGGTCCATACCCTTCTGCCACGTGAGGCGACTCACGACGCCGTAGAGCACCGTGCGTGGCTCTAGAGCGAGGCCGAGTTTTTGCTGAAGGACTGCCTTGTTCACCGCGCGCTGTCCAAGCCGTTTTGCATCGTAGCGCTGTGCGATGTGCTCGTCGGTGGCGGGGTCCCATACGCGCACATCGAGTCCGTTGAGAATGCCGTGCCAATCCCCACCGCGCTGGCGCAACAGACCATCCAGCCCCATTCCGTGTTCGCTGGTGCAGATCTCAGCGGCATAGGTGGGCGAGACGGTCGTGACGCGATCCGACAGAGCGAGTCCTGCCTTCAGGAAGCCCACGCCGCCGTAGTACTCCACGCCATTCATTTGGAAGGCGTCCTCGGGCAGCCCAAGAGGAGCAAGAGACTCCGCCGGAAAACGTCCCTGAAAGGCGAGGTTGTGCACGGTCATCACCGTGGGGACGCGCGCGCCGGGCGTGTAGCGCAGGTAGGCGGGCACGAGTCCCGCTTGCCAATCGTGCGCGTGGACCACGTCTGGTCGTGGGGCGCGCGGAACGCCACGAGCAAGGTCAGCGGCAGCGCGCGCGAGTGCCCCAAAGCGCAGGGCATTGTCTGGCCAATCTTGGCCGTCTGCGTCCACGTATGGATTTCCTGGTCGTGCAAACAAGTGCGGCGCATCGAGCACGTAGAGCGCCAGTCCTGCTGCAACTCCGGCACGTAGCTGTGCCGGCCCGCCCATCAAGTTCTCGTACCGCTGCAGAACCGGCGCGCCGTGCAAGGCCTCAAGTACGGCAGGATAGCCCGGCAGCAGAGTCTCGACTGCGATATCCTCCGCGGCTAAAGCCTGAGGCAATGCGCCCACCACATCGGCAAGTCCGCCTGTCTTCACCAGCGGGAAACACTCCGAGGCGACGGAGAGTACGTGTAGAGGCTTGGCGCTCACGCCCCGAGCCGGTCAATCATAGGTTGCGTGACGAGGCAGATGCCCTTCTCCGTGCGCCGGAAGCGCTGCGCGTCGAGCTCAGGATCCTCGCCAATCACGAGGCCTTCAGGAATACGCACGCCCTTGTCCACGATCACGTTGCTCAGCCGCGCGTGGCGGCCGATGTGTACGTAGGGAAGGATCACGCTCGCGTCCACCTTTGAATACGAGTGCGCGAGCACTCCAGTGAAGAGGAGGGAACGGCGTACGAAGCTGCCCGAGACAATGCAGCCACCTGACACTAGCGAGGACACCGCTTCGCCACGCCGGTCCGGTACATCGTGCACGAACTTGGCCGGCGGCACGATCTCTCCGTAGGTCCAGATGGGCCAGTCGTGATCGTAGATGTCGAGATCCGGCACGATGTCCGTCAGGTCAATGTTCGCCTGCCAGTATGCGTCGAGCGTGCCGACGTCCCGCCAGTAGTCGCCGCGCTCGGACTGTCCGCGCACGCTCGACTCATTGAAGCGATGCGCTACGGCCTTGGCGTTCTTCACCAAGTACGGGATGATGTCCTTGCCGAAGTCACGCGAGGATGTGGGATCTGCCGCATCGCGCTCCAGCTGCTCGTGCAGGAAATCGCGACGGAACACATAGATGCCCATTGAGGCCAGCACCCAACCCGGCCGGCCCGGCATCTCCGGCGGATTCGCCGGCTTTTCCAAGAAGTCCACGATACGATCGTTCTCGCCCACGTGCATCACGCCGAATCCCGATGCCTCGGCAACCGGCACTTCTACGCAGGCCACCGTCACGTCTGCGCCGCTGTTCACGTGCTGAACGAGCATGCGCTCATAGTCCATCTTGTACACGTGGTCACCCGCGAGGATGAGCAGGTACTCCGGACCATAGCCATCAATGATGTCGATGTTCTGGTACACAGCATCGGCCGTACCCAAGTACCACTTGTCCTCGGAGATGCGCTGCGAGGCCGGTAGGATATCAAAGCTCTCGTTGCGCTCCACACGCAAAAAGCTCCAGCCGCGCTGCAGATGGCGAATGAGCGAGTGCGCCTTGTACTGCGTGGCCACGGCGAGGCGGCGAATGCCGGTGTTGAGCGCGTTGGAGAGCGCAAAGTCCACGATGCGCGACTTGCCGCCGAAGTACACAGCGGGCTTTGCCCGACGGTCCGTGAGCTCCATCAGGCGCGAGCCTCGGCCTCCCGCCAACACGTACGCCATTGTGGAGCGCGAGACCGGCGAGGAATAGGTCAGGCGGTCAGTCATCGTGCAGCCTCACGTGGATTAGCCTTCGTGAACGAACCACAGCGTGGACAAGGGCGGGAGCAAGAGCGAAGCCGAGGCGTCAAATCCGTGGCTCGCCCTCGGCTCGGCGAGGATGGCGCCGCCGTTTCCGAGATTGGAGCCACCGTAGATGGCAGAATCGGTGTTGAGCACTTCACGCCAGCGACCCGTGCGCGGCAGGCCAATGCGATATCCCTCGCGCGGCACGGGTGTCATGTTCGTTACGCAGGCTAGGGGCGGCGTGCCATCGCCGCCGAAACGCAGCCACGCGAATACGGAGTTGTCACGGTCATCCACATCAATCCACCGGAAGCCTTCGCCCTCGCAGTCGCGCGCATACAGCGCAGCGTGCTCGCGCAGGCCGTGATTGCAGTCGCGCACCACCGCTTGCACGCCTCGGTGTAGGTCAATGTCGAGCAGATGCCAGTCCAGCGAGTGGCCGACGTTCCATTCCTTGCCCTGCGCGAACTCGCAACCCATGAACAGCAGCTTCTTGCCCGGATGCGCCCACATAAAGCCGTAGTACGCGCGGAGCTGCGCAAACTTCTGCCAAGCGTCGCCCGGCATCCGGTCGAGCAGTGAGCCCTTGCCGTGCACGACTTCGTCGTGCGAAAGCGGCAGGACGAAGTTCTCCGTGAACGCGTACACCAAGCCGAAGGTCATCTTGTCGTGGTGCCAGCGCCTGTGGACCGGCTCCTCCTGCATGTACTCTAGGGTGTCGTGCATCCACCCCATGTTCCACTTGAACCCGAACCCGAGTCCACCCGCGTCCGTGGGGTGCGAGACGCCGCTCCACGCCGTGCTCTCCTCAGCCAGCGTGATGGCACCGGGTACGCGAGCGTAGACCGTCTCGTTCAGGCGTTGTAGGAAATCCACCGCCTCAAGATTCTCGCGACCGCCCAGCTGGTTGGGAATCCACTCGCCTTCCTTCCGCGAGTAGTCCAGGTAGAGCATTGAGGCCACGGCGTCTACACGCAGGCCGTCAATGTGATAAACCTCGAGCCAGAATAGCGCGTTGGCGATAAGGAAGTTGCTCACCTCACGCCGGCCAAAATTGTAGATCAGCGTGTTCCAGTCGGGATGGAAGCCGAGCCGCGGATCCTCGTGCTCGTAAAGCGCGGTACCATCAAAGCGAGCCAGGCCGTGCGCGTCCGAGGGGAAGTGTGCCGGCACCCAGTCAATGATCACGCCCAGGCCCGCCACGTGGCAGCGGTCTACGAAGCGTGCGAATGCCTCGGGATCACCAAAGCGGGACGTAGGCGCAAAGAGCCCAACCGGTTGATAGCCCCAACTGCCATCAAACGGATGCTCGCTCACCGGCATCAACTCGAGATGCGTGAAGCCCATCTCCGTCGCGTAAGGAATCAACTGGTCGGCCAGCTCATCGTAGCTAAGCCAGCGTTCGCCCTCTCCTCGGCGCCAAGAGCCGAGGTGCACCTCGTAGGTGCTCATCGGCTTTCGGCGTTGCTCGCCCTCGCCGCGCTCCTGCATCCACGCTGCGTCATTCCAGCGGATGCGAGACAGGTCGCGCACGACGGATGCGGTGTTGGGCCGCAGCTCTGCGGCAAACCCAACGGGATCTGCCTTCAAGGGTAGCAGTGAGCCATCGGGTCCGATGAGTTCGTACTTGTAGAGCGCGGCCTCACCAACATCGGGAACGAAGATCTCCCACACACCGGTGCTGTGCCGCAGGCGCATGGAGTGACGCCGACCATCCCACTGGTTGAAGTCACCGAGTACGGAGACCCGCTGGGCGTTTGGCGCCCAGACGGCAAAGTGGGTGCCGCGCACGCCCTCGTGCTCCATGCAATGCGCGCCAAGCCGATCGTAGAGCTGCGCGTGCGTGCCCTCGCCGATGAGCCAGTCATCCATTGGGCCCAGCACGGGCCCGAACGCGTAGGGGTCGCCGAGCGACCACGATTCTGCGTCGCGGCGCGCGAGCAAGCGGTATGCGGGCCGCCCTTCGATTGGGCCCTCGAAGAGTCCTTCGGCGTGAACGCGTGTCAGACGCGCGAGCACATTGCCGAGCGCGTCGATGGCCTCAAGCCCTTCTGCGCCAGGCACGAAGGCGCGCAGCACAGTGGCGCCCTGTTCTATATGAATGCCGAGCACGGAGAAGGGATCGGCGTGCCTGCCCGCAATCAGGGCGGCGACTGCGGCAGAATCGAGCGAGGACGCTGGAGTGTCTGGCGTTGCGGCGGCGCGCAACTTTAACGCCGACTTCTTAGCCGAAGCCTTCTTGACCGGAGCTTTCTTAGCCGGAGCTTTCTTAGCCGGAGCCTTCTTAGCCGGAGCCTTCTTAGCCGGAGCCTTCTTAGCCGCACTTGTCGTCACGGCTGCCTTTTGCTTGGCAGCCGTCTTCTTCTTCGGCGCGTCGTCCCTATCGGACGGCTTCGACACGCCAGATCTCCGCGGCATACTCGCGGATGGTGCGATCGGAGGAGAACCAAGCCATGCGCGAGGTGTTTAGCACGGCCTTCCGCCACCACTTGGCCGGCTGCTGCCACTCCCGCGCCACCTCGTACTGGCGGCCGTGATACGAATCAAAATCCGCGCAGACCAAGAAGTGATCGTGATGCCGCAGTTGCTGGACGAGTCCGCGATACCGATTGCGGTCGTCGGGCGAGAACACGCCTTGCTCAAGGTCCTGAAGCGCCTGCGCCAGTGAAGACGATGCGGCAATCGTCTCCTCCATATCCAATCCCTTTTTCCGGCGCTCCGTCACTTCGTCGGCCAGCAAGCCGAAGATGAAGATGTTCTCCTCACCCACGTGCTCGCGGATCTCGATGTTCGCGCCGTCGAGCGTGCCAATGGTCAGCGCACCATTGAGCGCGAACTTCATGTTGCCTGTGCCCGAGGCTTCCATGCCGGCCGTAGAAATTTGCTCAGAGAGGTCCGCCGCCGGGATGATGCGCTCGGCGAGGCTCACGTTGTAGTTCGGCATGAACACCAGCTTCAAGCGGTCGCGGATGACGGGGTCGCGATTGATGACCTTGGCTACGTCGTTGGCGAGCTTGATGATGAGCTTGGCCGTGTGGTAGCCCGCCGCCGCCTTGCCGGCGAGTACGCGAACCCGCGGCACCCAATCCTCGTGCGGCCGCGCGCGCATGGCGTTGTAGATGGCGACGGTCTCAAGGATGTTGAGCAGCTGACGCTTGTATTCGTGGATGCGCTTGATCTGCACATCGAACATCGCCTCGGGATCCACGCGCACGCCGAGCTCAGACATAATCTTGCTCGCGAGGGCCTGCTTCTTGCGTAGTCGCATGGCAATGAAGCGCTCGCGGAATGCGGCATCGTCGGCGAATGGTTCAAGGTCCCGTAAGCGCTCAAAGTCGTCCTTGAACTTCGGACCGATGGCGTCGGAGATGAGCCGTGTCAATTCTGGGTTGGCTTCCATCAACCAGCGACGGAAGGTGATGCCGTTCGTTTTGTTGCAGATGCGCTCGGGGTAGAGCGCGTGATAATCGGCGAACACCGTGCGCTTCATCAGATCGGTGTGCAGCGCTGACACGCCGTTCACTCGGCGGGCGGCGAGGAAGGCCAAGTTGCCCATCCGCACCGAGCGCGAACCGTTCTCCTCAATCAAGGATACCGTGGAGAGCTGAGCCGCCGGGATACCGCCACGCATGCGCAGCGCGTCGAGGTGCTCAGCGTTGATGAGATAGATGATCTGCATGTGACGCGGCAGCAAACTTTCCATCAGCGACACCGACCACTTCTCCAGGGCCTCTGGGAGCAGTGTGTGGTTGGTGTAGTTGAACACCGAGCGCACAATCTCCCACGCCCGCTCCCAAGGCATGCCATGCTCGTCCATCAGCAGGCGCATCAACTCCGGGATGGCAATTACCGGGTGCGTATCGTTGAGCTGAATGGCGACGTGGTCGGGCAGGGTGTTGAGCGTGCCGTGCTGGCGCTTATGCCGGCGCAGCAAATCCTGCAATGAGGCGCTGGCGAAGAACATCTCTTGCCGCAGGCGTAGCTCCTGCCCCGCGGCGGTCTCGTCGCTGGGGTAGAGCACCCGCGAAATCGCTTCGAGGCGCATGCGGTCCGCGAGCGCGCCCACGTGATCGCCGCGATTGAAATCCTCGAGTTGAATCGGATCCATCGCGCGGGCACGCCAGAGGCGCAGCGTATTGACGTGCGCGCCGCGCCAACCCGTAATCGGTGTGTCGTAGGCCAAGGCCTTCACTTGATCGGCTGGCTTCCAGACGGCACGGGTGTGGCCCATCTCATCCACTACCTGCTCGACGGAGCCCCCAAAGCCCACCGTGTATGCCACCTCTGGCCGCTCAAACTCCCAAGGGTTTCCGCCCGTCAGCCAATCCTCCGGCAACTCTACCTGCCAGCCATCGCGCAGCTGCTGGCGAAAGATGCCGTGCGCGTAACGGATACCGTAGCCGTAGGCAGGGATGCCCAACGTGGCCATGCTTTCCATAAAGCAGGCGGCGAGGCGTCCGAGTCCGCCGTTGCCAAGCGCAGGATCCGGTTCAATCTCACGGATGGTATCGAGGTCCTGTCCAAGTTCCGCGAGCGCCTGACGCGCCACTTCGGTGAGGCCCATGTTGTTGAGGGCGTCGCCGAGCATGCGGCCAATGAGGAACTCCAGCGAGAAGTAATAGACTCGCTTGGCGTTGGACGCATAGGTACGGCGCGTGGCGTCCATCCAATTGTGAATGACGTGATCGCGAGCCGCCAATGACGTCGCAACCAGCCAGTCGCGCGGCCGCGCGTGCGGCGCGTCTTTGCCCACCGACGTGACGAGCTTGTCGAGGATGGCGGTGCGGAACGATGCGACGGCGTCGGCCTCGGCGGAATCAGCCGCCAAAGCTTGCTCAGGCAAAATCGTGGTCATCTCAAAACGTCAGGGAGACACTAGGAGTGCAGACCCAACAAATATGGCGTTTTGCCAGCGACTTTGCCCGTGCCCATGCCGGCTCACTTGACCTCGGTCTGCGGCGGCTTTATCCTCCTTCCAACTGATTGTCCCCGTGGTCTTTTGCCGCCTATTGCCGCCACGTTAAACAAGGAGCTAAAACGCGAGTGCCCGGCGGCGCCTTTGCTTGCCGGGCTTTTTCGTGTGGGTCGGCGAAATCCTTCGCCCTGAGTTGCCTGTGTCTCACCGTCCGATTGCTGTGCTCTATGAGCACCCCGACTGGTTCCGTCCGCTCTTCACTGAACTTGAGCGCCGCGGCCTCCCCTACGAACGCCTAGCCGCCGATGCGCACGCGTTCGACCCTTCAGAGACAGACCTGCCATACTCCCTGGTCTTCAACCGGGCGAGCCCCAGCGCCTACCTGCGCGGGCACGGCAACAGTCTGTTCTCCACGTTGCACTGGCTGCATCACGTAGAACGGCTCGGCGTTCCCGTGGTGAACGGCTCTGGCGTGTACTCGCTTGAGTTGTCCAAGGCCACGCAGCTTGGCCTGCTGTCCAAGCTGGGGCTGCCGTTCCCAGCCAGCCGCGTGATCAATAACCCGGCACTCGCGCCCAAGGCCGCAGAAGGTTTGCGCTTTCCGGTGCTGGTGAAGGCCAACATTGGAGGCAGCGGAGCCGGCATCGTGCGCTACGACACGCCCGAGGCCCTGCGCGATGCCACCGCGCGCGGCGAAGTGCAGCTCGGCGTGGACGGCGTTGCGCTGGTGCAAGAGTCCGCACCACTGCGCAACGGACACATCACGCGAGTGGAGACGCTGAACGGCAAGTTCCTCTATGCCATTAATGTGCATCCGGCCACGGGCTCGTTTGACCTCTGCCCCGCCGATGCCTGCCAGACCACGAATGGCGTGGAACTCGTGCGCGGCGCCTGCGCCATTGACGCGCCCAAGACAGGCATGCGGGTGGAAGGCACGCGCCCCAGCGATGCAATCATTGCGCAGGTGGAAGCCATCGCGCAGGCGGCGCAGTTGGATGTTGGCGGCATCGAGTTGCTCGTGGATGATCGCGACGGCCAGCACTACTACTACGACGTCAACGCACTTTCCAACTTCGTCGCCGATGCGCCCAATGTCATCGGCTTCGATCCCTGGCAGCCACTCGTTGACGCGCTTGAGCAGCGGGCCGGACTGCTCGCCGGGGTGCGCTAATGCGCTACGGATATTGGTTACCGGTCTTCGGCGGTTGGCTGCGGAACGTTGAGGACGAGGGCATGGAGTCCACCTGGAACTACGTTCAGCGCCTCGCGCGGCGCAGTGAAGAGCTCGGCTACGACCTCACGCTCATCGCCGAGCTGTTCCTGAACGACATCAAGGGTGTGAATGCGCCCGCGATGGATGCCTGGAGCACGGCCGCCGCACTCGCCGCGGTGACGCATTCGCTAGAGCTGATGGTGGCGGTGCGCCCTAGCTACCATCACCCCGCACAGTTGGCCAAGCAGGCGGCCAACATCGATCACATCAGCAATGGGCGTCTCTCGCTCAATGTGGTGTCGAGCTGGTGGAAGGACGAAGCGCGTCGCTATGGCAGCACCTTCGATGAACACGATGACCGCTACGCGCGCACCGCCGAATGGCTCGAAGTGCTCTCGCGCGCGTGGTCGGAGCCGAGCGTGAGCTTCAATGGCAAGTACTACCAAGTGGATGAGCTGGTGGTGCAACCGCCGCCACTGCGCAGTCTGTCGCGCCCGCGTCCGCCGCTCTATGCCGGCGGTGAATCGGAGGCTGCCAAGACGCTCATCAGCACGCGCTGCGATGCCTACGTGATGCACGGAGACACCCCGGAGCGCCTTGCACCGAAGATTGCCGATCTGCGCGCGCGCCGCGAACGTGCCGGATTGCCGCCGATGCAGTTTGGCGTAGCCGCGTACGCTATCGTGCGCGACAACGAACGCGAGGTGCAGCAAGAGCTCGCACGCATCACCAACGTGGCAGAGCACTCACCTGGCTACGGCAACTTCCAGGACTGGATTGCCAACACCCAGCTCGATCAACAACTCAGCGTGCAGGACTACTCGGTGTCCAATCGTGGACTGCGCACCGGGCTGATTGGCACAGCAGAGCAGGTCGCCGAACGCGTGCATGCGCTCGGGAAAGTTGGGGTTGATCTCTTGCTGTTGCAGTGCAGCCCGCAGTTGGAGGAGATGGAGCGATTCGCCGCGCAGGTGATGCCGCTGGTGGGACGGCACCGACGGATTGCGGCCTAGCTCGACTCGCGTGTCTATCGAATCAACTGAATCCGATGGTTGATTGGCGACAACCACTCCACGCCACGCGACGTCACCACGGCGTCGTCCTCGAGCGGAATCCGCAGCTTCTTCCCGCCCCACTCGGGGATAGGCGTATACGCAAATAGCTCAATCGAGAACAGGTTGGAGGGCCGGATCTCGAACTTCAGCCGTCCCGGATTGAAGAACGCCATCGACGGCCCAATCCCGTGCCCCCAGTCACCCACGGAGTGGCAGCCAATGATGAACTCGGTGGTCGCATCGTCGCGCACTTGGTTGAAGCCGCGCATCGCGGTGAATCCAGCGGCCACAATCGCGGCATTCACGGAGTCCATCATGACCTGCGCCGTGGCGCCGGGTCGGGCCGTGCGCCGGATTACCTCGCGAACTCTGACCGCTTGATCGAACGCGCGCTGGATACTCGCCGGAAGCGCCACCTCGCCGGGCTTAAGCACGTACGCAATCCGCTTCTGATCAGTCCACATATTGAGGTAGCCCACGCCAAAATCCATCATCACGATGTCGCCGCGCTGGATGA
Organism: Gemmatimonas sp.; assembly: GCA_031414535.1. Lineage (GTDB taxonomy): Bacteria > Gemmatimonadota > Gemmatimonadetes > Gemmatimonadales > Gemmatimonadaceae > Pseudogemmatithrix. The sequence continues at coordinate 67,214 of JANNVQ010000014.1, read as the reverse complement.
TGCGGTCGTTGGAAGTTGCCTCAATCCCATTGGGCCCCGTCACGTAAATGCTCGGGACTTCAAATGAGGAGCCGAGTCCGCGTTGGAGTTGCTGCTCTTGGATCCACCACGCCACTTCGGCGAGCGTAGTGACGCCCGGGGTGATGACCTCGTTGGAGAGCGCGCGCTCGGCGATTTGCCGCCCCATCTCGGTGGCATCACCAAACGCCACGAGCTCGCTGGCCACGCGACGGGAGCTGAAGTCCGACACAAGCTTCTCGGCTGAGACGAGGCGCGTTGCGAGCGTCGGTCCGAGCGCCCGCACGATATTGGCGTGCATCGTGTACGAGAGGCCGTCCGCCATCCCCATCTCGGTGGACATGTTGAGGCCAATCTTGCGCGGATTTCGCTCGCGCACGAAGGCGCCGAGATCAGTGCCGGAGAGCTCGAGGTCGTAGGCGCCGCAGGCGCTGCGGTTGTGGTCGGTGATGTCAACGGCGACGCGCTCAATGCGATCGCCGCCGCGGTCGGTGAAGATGTAGTAGCCGGTGGTGCCGACGTAGCCGCGCCCGAGGAGTTCCCAGAGGGGGTCGTGGTGCCCTTCGCGCATTGCTACGATCCACATATCGATGCCGTTCTCGCGCATTGCCTCGGGGAGGATGCGGTCAAACTTCTCGCGTCGCATCTCACAGAGGCGGGCCCAGCGATTGCGGGCCTCGAGGTGCGACTGTGCGGACGCCGGCGTGGCTGACGTGAGGACGGCCACGAGGCCGAGCAGGGCAAGGAGGGTGTGGCGCATTGATGAATTGGTGAGGGCGGTTGACGGATTGCGACTTAGCGCGCGGTGATGCTCTCGGACTCGTTTCCTGCAGAAGTTGCCCATGCTGACGGTGTCTTTCCAGTCCAACGACGGAAGGCACGCGTAAACGCGCTTGTCTCCGAGTATCCCAGGAGCAGCGCGACTTCCGACGCCGTCACGCCCGGTACGCGAAGTTGCCGCTCAGCGACTGCTTGCCGCGCTTCATCTAGGGTGCGCTGAAAAGAACTCCCTTCGGCCTGTAGCGCTCGCTGCATTGCGCGTGAGCTCATCGCGATGGCTCGAGCGATGGTCGTAACGCTCGGCGCGGTACCCGTCAGACGAGGTGCAATCTCACGCAAGACGCGCCGACTGGTGTCACCATCGCGCTCCAGTGCACGGAGGCGCTCACGCGCGTGACCCTCCAGCACTGGCAACAGGGTTGCATCGGCGCTCAACACCGGAGCCGCAAGTTCGGCGCGGGCAAAGACCAATTGCGTACGCGCGGCGCCGAAGCGCACGACGGTCCCGAAGACGCGATGATACTCCGAGAGCGTACCGGCAGCAGCGTGGCGGAAACTCACCTCATGTGCAATGAAGCGCTGGCCCGTCAGGCGCCGCAGCGTGAGCACTATCCCGGTCGCCATCGTCTCGAAGACGTGACGACCATCGGCCAGCAATGGATTCTCGGCTCCAGCGACTGCCTCGAGCACCACCGAGGACCTGTGGTCAGTTACCTCCACTCGCACCGACAAGCCGTCATTCAAAAGCGCAGCATAGCGCCTCAGGCACTCGAGCGCCGCTGCGGCATCCTCACAGTTCAGCAGTACGTATCCGAGGATGTTCAGCGCCCCTTCACGGTAGCGCTCGGCGAGGTGCAATCCCAGGAGTAAATCGCCACTGAGCGCGACGGCGGCACTCCAGATGCGATCCGCGTCCACGGCGGAGACCCGGTCGTGTGGCCGCGTGAGAAAGCTCGGGTCCACACCCGCGCGGTCGCAGAGCCGACCGCTGGGAATACCATCGGCCGCAAGCTGTTGGGCGAGGTCAATCATCACCGAAGCCGCCACAGTGAACCGCGCCATTTGCCTCCCACGACGCTCAAGGTTGGCAGGAAAGGTCAACCCCTTGGCGCAAGACGTCAACGTCACTGAGACCCTGATCCCCAATCATTGTGATGTGATCGCGCTGACTCCCGGCGCATCTCCCTCACGCGGCCCTGGAGCCAACCGATGTCCCGTCTCTTCCGCACCGTCCTCGTCCTGTTCGCGCTTCCGCTCGCTTCGAGTACCGCGGCCGCCCAAGCGCCAGTGGTTCCAGTAGCGGGTGGTCTCTATCTCACGATCTTTCGCAATCCCGCTACCGGTCTCGAATGGCGCGGCGAGCGCTTCGGCGTCCACGCGGGGTTCTATCCCACCATCATCACGGCCGACGGCCAGTCCGAGGGTGAGAACACCAACTTTATTCGCATCGGTGCCGCTGCCTACCTGCGGTCCTCCGGATGGACGCCGTACTTCGCTCCGTCGCTCCTGTTCAGCGTTGACGATGACTGGGACAATGGCATTCTCTCGGACCTAGGCCTTCGCATGCCGTTTGCTCGCCGCGCGGCCTTTCGCCTCGGTGTTGGCGTACTGACCACATTCGATGGCGAGGTTCGTGTGAATCCAACGGTTGGCTTTGATGTGCGCCTCGGACGGGCGCGATGAACGGAGCGAATCCACAGGGTAGCGCCGTGAAGGCAGCCGGATGGTCGCTGATCATCGCGGCATTCTCGTTCATTGGGGTGTTCAGCTACCTCGCCGCGAAGTTCGCATATCCCGATGTTCTCGACGGCGCGGCCGCTGATGTGCTTCCTGCCCTCCTTTCCATGGGCAGTGAAGGTCGTGCTGTGTGGGCGTTCTATGCCCTCATCCCACTGCTCCTTCTACCTGCGGGCATCGGTGCCCAAGCGGCGCTGCACGAGCGGACGCCATCGCTGGGCCGCGCCGCCCTCGTGCTCGCAGCCTTCTCCGCCGCTGCACTGATGCTGGGCCTACTGCGCTGGCCGAGCATCCATTGGTCCCTCGCAAACGCGTACGTGGGGACATCGGATGAGATGCAGCGCGCCGCGATTACCGCGGTATTCGATGGCCTCAACAGCTACCTCGGCAACTATCTCGGCGAATTCATTGGAGAACTCACACTCGGCGCTTACTTCCTCGTGATTGCGGTAGGGACGCTGCGCTCAAGCGTTCTGCCGCGCTGGAGTGCCTACGCTGGCGGCTTCGCCGCATTCGCTGGCTTCATCGCAATGTGGCGGAACGTCACGCCGGCGGTCGCCGTGGTCGCGGAACTGAATAACTGGGTGCTGCCACTCTGGATGCTGGTGTTGGGAGTGCTCTTTGTGCGCGCGGGCCGATCGCTACCGCAGAGCGTACTGGAGCACGGCCACAAAGTGGCATAAGGTCCCAGCCACCACGCACACGTGCCACAAGGCGTGGCCGAACTTTAGCTGTGCATCCTTCACGAAGAAGAGCACACCGCCGGTGTAGCAGACGCCGCCGGCCAACAGCCACCACAATCCACCTGCTGGCATGCTATCGAGCAAAGGCTTCACCACAAGGATTCCCATCCACCCCATCGCGACGTACAGACCGGTGGAGAGGCGTGGATAGATGAATCCCAGCTTCACCTTGGTGATGATGCCGAGCGCGGCGAGGGCCCACACGGAACCGAGCAGGGTCCAGCCCCACGGTCCGCGCAGGGGGCCAAGCGCAAACGGCGTGTACGTACCAGCAATCAAGAGATAAATCGCCGAGTGGTCGATGACGCGGAACAGGCTCTTGTTCGGTCCTGGCGGCAACGCGTGATAAATGGTGGACGCGAGGTACAGCGCTACCATTGTCGCACCGAATACCGCGCTCGCCACCACGAGTATCGCGCGATCCATCTGTGCGGACTTCACCACCAATACAACAAGCGCCACGACACTGAGGGCAAGTCCCATGCCGTGGACAATACTGTTAGCAATTTCTTCGCCTTTGGTCTGCGCGCGCGCGATCCGCATGCTTGAAGAATAATGCGGCGCACGCCTGCCGTTAGCGCCTAGGTCGTCTCCGACAATTCAATGAGCGACACCGCGGCACCCTGTGGGTCCATCACCACGATAATGCGGCCGTATGGACTGTCGAATGGACCGAAGGGAACGCTGCCTCCGCCGGCAATCACCTTGGCTTTCACCGCGTCCACGTCGGCCACGGCAAAGTAGGCCATCCAGTGCGGCGGCCTTGGGGTCCCGAGTGTTGACCTCGCTCCACGCCATGCCGCCTGGCTCATTCAGCACACCGGCGCCTCGGTGCTCGTTCGGCTGCCAGAGCCCGAACACGGCCCCCGTCGGATCCTCACACACGGCCATGCGTCCAAACGCACCGATGTCCATCGCTGGCACGAATACCTTGCCACCCTTCGCAGTGATCTTTGCCGAGGTGGCTTCGGCATCCGTGACGCCGAAGTACACCGTCCAAGCGGGCGGTGACGGATGACCGGGAGCGAGCGCACCGATGCCCGCGGCAACGTCATCGCCGCACTTCGCCATGGCGTAGCCGCCGAACTCCGGGCCGCTGACGTCGTACTCCCAGCCGAGTACAGTCTTGTAGAACTGACGCGCGTGCTCAGGCTCGCGGGTCGCGAGATCGAACCAAGTTGGGCGATTCGGCTGGTGGTCCTTAACACGGGTCATCGAACTGGCTCCTGTCTCCGCGCGGTGTGGAGAGACTCCCATCATCAGGAAACCTCACCCACCGCAATGACTGCTGCGCGTGCCCTGCTGCTGCTCGTGAGTGTGATTTGCCCAGTGATTGGCGATGCGTCGCGGCTCGATGCGATGCATGCGCCAGTGACGCCGCCCGCCGTGGTCGTGCGCGGGTCCGGCCCAACAGTCGTCCTGCTGAGCGGTCTGCTCGGAGGCACGGCGCGCCTAGAGCCACTCGCCGAGCGACTGATCGCGAGTGGATTCAGAGTGGTGGCGATTGATCCGTATCGGCTAGCGGCCAGTGAGAAGGATGTCTCGTTCGATGGTTTGGCCTGTAGCGAGGCCCGCCGTCGCATTGCGCTAAGCGCTGTCGGTTCCTCACCCCCCACAATCTCAGCGACCTCAGCGCGCGACATTGTGGTATGCTTAGAAGACCACGCGTGTGTCGCAGCTACGAGGCGTGATCTCCTTTATCGGGAACGGCAGTGTTGCGACTTCCTGGATGGATCCGCCGCGCTTACATGAGCAGACCGCCGCCAACGGTGGAAGACGTGTATGCGGGCCCGATCCGAGGCGAGCTCCTCGGCGCTGAGCATCTGGGCGCACGCGCGCGCCAGCTTGCGGCCAACAGCAGATCGTCCGCGAGAGACGCCTACGGCCGCGCCCTGCGCGTCTGCTCATCCGCTTGGCACAGTCGCGCGTCATCCTTGACGACGTGTACGCGGAGCTCTCGGCCGCGGCCGCGCGCGGAACAGACGTCGGTCCTTCGGGCGACTGGCTCTTGGACAACTTTCACGTGGTGCGAGAGCACGCGAGTCATGTCGAGGAGAGTCTTCCGGAATCGTACTTCCGTGAGTTAGCCCTCGTGCTGAACGGGCCCTTGGCGGAGTATCCGCGTGTGTACGAGATCGCCATCACGCTCATCTCGCACACAGAGGGCCGCATTGACGCGGCGGACGTCGAACTCTTCGTGGCCGCGTATCAAGAGAAGACACCACTCAGCCTCGGTGAGCTCTGGGCCGTTCCCTCGATGCTTCGGCTCGGCCTGATTGAAAGCGTTCGTCGCATGGCATTGCGCTCGGCGCAGCGGGTAGAGGAAGTCGAGCTGGCCGACAAGTGGGCTCAGCGTATCCTGCGCACCTCCGATGGCTCCGAGGCAGGGATGCGCGACGCGCTCGCTAGTGTCGTCGAGGCGCGTCCATCGGTCCAGCCCGCCTTCGTTTCGCGGCTGCTCCAACAACTACGCGCCACCGCCGGGGCAACCGCGCCGTTGGTAGGTCTCGAGCGGTGGTTTGCCGAAGAGGGCATTGGGCCAACTGAGGCCAGCACTCGCGCTGCCGAACGATTGGCTCTCACCACGCTCATGATGGCCAACAGCATCACCAGCCTGCGGCGCATCGCGCAACTCGACTGGCGAGACTTCGTGGAGAGCCTCAGCGCGGTGGAGGTCATCCTCCGCAAAGATCCAGAGGGCGAGTACGCCGGGATGACCTTCGCCACACGCGATAGCTACCGCCACGCGGTGGAGCGCATCGCCAAATACGCGGACGCTGATGAGCGGGAAGTCGCTCGCGTCGCCGTTGGCCTCGCCGCGAAGCATTTGCCGGACCCTCGTCGCTCGCACGTGGGCTTTTGGCTCGTGGACCACGGAGTTGCTGAGCTGGAAGCCGCAGTGCACTATGCTGCACCGACTTCCTTGGCCGTGCATCGCTGGACGCTGCGCCACCCGAATCTCGTGTATGTGGGAGGCATTGCGTTGGCCGGCGTCGCAGCGATGCTGCCTGTAGCCATGGTGGCAAGCACCGCGGAGCCGCTCAGCGTCGCCACCTGGATGCTGGTGCTTGGAATCGCGTTCCTTCCGGCGCTCGACGTCTCCGTCAGTGTGATGAGCCAGTTGATTACGTGGCTCCTCCCGCCTCGGGTGTTGCCCAAGCTCGATTTTAGTGTGAGCGGCGTTCCGGCGGTCTATCGCACGGCCGTCGTGATTCCCACGCTGTTTCCTTCCGTGGAAGCCGTGCACGAAGCGCTGTCGAATCTTGAAGTGCAGTACATCGCCAACAAGGGGCCGCATCTCCACTTCGCCGTGCTCAGCGATTTCACGGATGCGCCCAACGCGACGATGCCGAGCGATGACGCGATTATCGCCGCAGCGGTGCAGGGTATCCGCGCGCTCAACGCCCGTCACGCCCCAGCGACGCATGATGCCTTTTATCTCTTTCATCGCGCCCGCCATTGGAATGCGGCGCAGGGTGCGTGGATGGGTTGGGAGCGAAAGCGCGGAAAGCTCGCGGAATTCAATCGCTTCCTGCGCGGCGGAGCCGCCAAGGCATTCACGCACATTGAGGGTAAGGTCGCGTTACTCACCAGCGTCAAGTACGTCATTACGCTCGATGCCGACACCGTGCTGCCGCCAGATACCGCGGCGGCGCTTGTGGGGGCCATCGCGCATCCACTGAATCGAGCTGTGTACGACGAAAAACGCGGATCTGTGGTGCACGGCTACGGGATTCTGCAGCCACGCGTGGGTGTCTCGCTGGCCAGCGCGCATCACACGCTCTTCTCGGGCGTGCATTCCGGCCACCCCGGCGTAGACCCGTACACCGCAGCGGTGTCGGACGTGTACCAGGACTTGTACGGCGAGGGCAGCTTCACAGGGAAAGGCATCTACGACGTGGACGCCTTCGAGACCGCGACCCACGGGCGCTTCCCTGAGAACACACTGCTCTCGCATGATCTCATCGAGGGAAACTACGCGCGCGCCGGACTCGTCACCGACCTCACGGTCTTCGACGACTATCCCTCACGCTATCTCCCACACGCGCGGCGCAAGCACCGCTGGATTCGCGGTGACTGGCAACTGCTGCGCTGGCTCACGGGGCAGGTCCCAGGGCCGCAAGGCGACGAACGCAACCGCCTCAGTCTGCTCGCGCGCGGGAAGATTCTCGACAACCTGCGACGCAGCACGACTGAACTGGCACAGTTCGTCTTCATCCTCGCCGGTTGGACCCTGCTGCCGGGCGCACTCTGGCAGTGGACCGTCCTTGGTATCCTGGCCGTGGCAGCGCCTTGGGTCATTGGCCTGCTCATCGCGCTGGTTGCCCCCGCTACCGAACGGTCCCTGCGCGCGTACTACGGCGCCGTGTGGCGCGATGCGGTCACGAGCGCCAAGCAGATTGTGCTCGCTCTGATGTTTCTTCCGCATCACGCGTGGATCTCGGCGGATGCCATCATTCGCACGCTCTGGCGCCTGTTCGTCACCAAACGCATGCTGCTCGAGTGGCAGTCTGCCGCGCTCACCGAGCGTTCGAATGCGCAATCGATCGTGGGCACGGTGCTGGCGATGTGGCCGGCGACCACCGCCGCAGTCATTGTTGGGAGTTGGAGCCATCTTCCGTTCATGCCGGTGGTACCGCTGGTGGGCCTCTGGCTAGCGGCACCATTGGTAGCCTACGCGACGAGTTTGCCGCGCGCGCGGCTCATTGCACCGCTGTCTGAGGAGTCGCGCGAATTGGCGCGGCGCTACGCACGCGCGCATTGGGAGTACTTCGCGCGCTTCGTGAACGAGGAGAGTGCCTGGCTGGCACCAGACAATGTTCAGGAGGATCCAACGCAGGTTGTGGCGCTCAGGACCTCGCCTACCAACATCGGGTTGCAGCTGCTCTCCACCGTGAGTGCGCACGACCTTGGCTTCATTGAAGCAAGCGTGATGGTTGATCGCCTCGAACGCGCATTCACAACTCTCGAGAAGCTGGAGAGGCATCGCGGCCACTTTCTGAACTGGTATGCGCTGCCGGACCTACGTGTGTTAGAGCCCACCTACGTCTCAACGGTGGATAGCGGGAATCTAGCGGGGCATCTGATTGCGCTCCGCCAAGCCGTGTTGGAGTATGCCGACACGTACGCGGCGCGGGACTCTGCACTCGCGTCGCGCCTGACGCGCCTCGCTGTTGCGGCGGACGGGTATGTGCAGGAGATGGACTTCCGCTTCCTGTACGACGCCGAACGCAAGCTCTTCGTGATTGGCTACAACGCTTCTACGCACCGGGCGGACGACTCTTCGTACGACCTCCTCGCGTCGGAGGCACGGTTGGCCAGCTTCATTGCGGTGGCCAAAGATGAAGTGCCACCCGAGCATTGGTTCCATCTGGGGCGCACGATGACATGGGCGCACGGCAAGCCGGCGCTCGTGTCGTGGAGCGGTTCGATGTTCGAGTACCTGATGCCCATCCTCGTGATGCGCACCTTCCGCGAGACCCTGCTCGGTCATGCCTGCGAGATCTCCCTTGAGCGGCAGGTACGCTATGGCGCCGAGCGGGGTTCGCCTTGGGGGGTGAGCGAGAGCGCGTACAACGTGCGTGATCGCCATCTCACCTATCAGTACCGCGCATTCGGCGTCCCTGACCTCGCACTGAAGCGTGGTCTTGGACGTGATCACGTGATTGCGCCCTACGCTTCCGGCCTCGCGACGATGCTAGACCCGGAGGGCGCACTCGCCAACTTGCGCGCGCTCGAACTCTTGGGCGCCTACGGCGAACTGGGCTTCTACGACGCGCTCGACTACACGCGCCCCGCAGTGGGAAGTACCTTCGCACTGGTCCGCTGCTATATGGCTCATCATGTCGGGATGACACTGGTGGCGCTGACCAACACATTGTCAGAGCGTATTTGGCAGGAGCGCTTCCACGCTGATCCAATGGTGCGCGCCACGTCGCTGTTGCTCGACGAGCGCGTACCTCGCCGCTTGGAGTATCAGGACCCGCCGCTGCGCTCTGATGATGAGATGGCGCTGGATGCCACGCTTTCGGGGCCCGTGGTCCGTGAGTACGACACCCCCGATACGCAGCGGCCTCACGTCGCCCTGCTCGGCCATGCCCCGCTCACCGTGATGGTGACGCACGCAGGCGGCGGCTACAGTCGCTTCGAAGACACCAGCATCACGCGCTGGCTCGCCGACGGCACCAGAGACAACATGGGGCAATTCATTTACGTCCGCGACATGAGCAGTGGCAACTATTGGTCAGCGGGGCACGCTCCGACGAGCCGTGCAGCCGATTCATACCGCGTGTGGCTTGCTACGGACCGTGTGACGATGCTTCGCACCGATGGCGTGATCGAGACGCGGATGGAAATTGTGGTGGTGCCGGAAGATTCCGCTGAAGTGCGCCGCGTCACCGTGACGAACAACGGCAGAACCACGCGCGAGGTAGAGCTCACGAGCTACGGTGAAATCGTCATGGCGCCTCGCGCGACGGACCGTGCGCATCCGGCGTTCAGCAAGCTGTTCGTGGAGACAGAGTGGCACGAGTGGTGCCACGCCATCACGGCCACGCGGCGCCCTCGCAGCGCAACGGAGGCGCCACTCTGGATGGTGCACGTGGCCGATACTGGCCGTTCGCGCGTGGGCGACGTCGAGTACGAGACAGACCGTGACCGTTTTATTAGTCGCGGACGTTCGGCGCGCGACCCCGAGGCCCTCGCGACGACTTCGCCACTCTCCGGCACCATCGGCGCGGTACTCGACCCTGTGTTTGCCATTCGTACACGAGTACGTTTGGCCCCCGGCGAATCAGCATCGGTGGCATTCACGACGCTCGTCGCCAAAACGCGTGCGCGGGCGTTCGAGTTGGCAGACCGCTATCACGGGCCGCACGCGGCGCAGCGTGCCCTCGACCTCGCGTGGACATCCACGCAGGTAGAGTTGCGCGAGTTAGGAATCTCGCCCACCGACGCGGCGGCCTGCCAAGATCTCGTGGGCTACATCCTGTTTCCCGACAGCGTGATGCGCGAGGAGCGTGTGATTGCAACGCGCGCCGATGGCTGGCAGCAGACACTCTGGACACACGGAATCTCCGGCGACTCGCCCGTCGTGCTAGCCACCGTGGCGACGGCCGCGGGGCTCCCTTCGCTGCAGCACCTGCTTACCGCCCATCGCTACTGGAAGCTGCGCGGCGTTACCGTAGACCTCGTTGTCGTGGTGGACGAGGCGGAAGGATACATACAGAATCTGCAATCGCGCATCAAGGAATTGATCCTCGCGGCGGGCGGATCTGCCGTGCTCGACGCCCCCGTGGGAGTGCACGTGCGCAACCGAAGTGCGCTCGGTGCGGCCGACGTCGCCACGCTCGCCGCCGTAGCCCGCCTTTCTATAGTATGCGACGGCCGCACGCTGCGGCGCATGGCTTTGGACTTCGCGAAGGCGCTCGAGGGCCCAAGTGATCCGCGCCTGCCCGTGCCGGAACGCCACCGCCGCGCCGGACCAGCAGTGACGACCGATGCGCAACTCAAGCTCCGCGCGTGGAACGGGCACGGGGGACTGACACCAGAGGGCAACTATCGCATCGCGGTGCGCGACATTGACGTACCACCAGCGCCGTGGTCAAATGTGATTGCGAATGCCGCCGGTGGCTTCGTCGTCACTGAAAGTGGCGGCGGGTTCATGTGGGCTGGCAGCAGCTACTTCTTTCGGCTCACGCCTTGGTCCAATGACCCCGTCACGGATCCGGTGGGTGAAGCGCTGTATCTGCGTGATGAAGAAAGCGGTGAGTTCTGGAGCGTGACTCCCGCACCGGTGCGTGGTGTCGAGCCCTACGACGTAGAGCACGCGCCAGGGCGGTCCATCTTCCGTCACGAGCGGGATGGCGTGGCCACGCACTTGAGCGTCGGCATGGCGCCAGAAGACGCGGTGAAGCTTGGCATCCTCGAGATTACCAATCACAGCACGCGGCCGCGGCGCCTCACCCTCACCTCGTACACAGAATGGACGCTGGGCGTGCTACGCGAGCAGACGCAGCACCGAGTGCACACACGCTTTGACGCAGCGCGTAGCGCGATCGTGGCCTCAAATCCCTTTGACCCGGAGTTCGCGGAGTGGCTGGCCTTCGCGGCACTCAGCGAGCCGATTGATTCGCACACGGGCGAACGCCGAGAGTTCATCGGGCGCAATGGCTCACTGCGGGTGCCAGCGGGCATGCGCCGTAGCGAGCTTGGCGGGGGCACCGGGCTTGGCGTAGACCCCTGTGCCGCGCTACGCGTGACTATCGAGCTTGCGGCCGGCGAGGCGCGCACGGTGTCGGCGATACTTGGCGCGGCGTCCACAGCGCCTGCGGCGCTCACGCTGATTGATCGCTATCGGGACCCCGCACAGGCCGCTGCTGCGCTTGCGCAGTCCGTTGACGCGTGGGAGCGTCGGCTCTCGGTGGTGACGGTGACGACGCCAGAGCCGCTCTTCGACGCCATCGTGAATCGCTGGTCGCTGTATCAGGCACTTTCCTGCCGCATGTGGGCACGCTCAGCCGTGTACCAAAGCGGCGGCGCGTATGGGTTCCGCGATCAGCTGCAAGACGTGATGGCCTTCGTTTACGCTGAGCCCGCGCTGGCTCGAGAGCACATCCTGCGGTCGAGCGCGCGGCAGTTCGTGGAGGGCGACGTGCAACACTGGTGGCATCCGGCCTCGGGGCGCGGTGTGCGCACGCGCTTTTCGGATGATCTAGTGTGGCTTCCGTACGTGGTGGATCACTACGTACGGGTCACGGGTGATGCGTCCGTGCTCGATGAGGAAGTGGCATTCCTCACGATGCGGAGTCTCGAACCACATGAGCACGAGATCTACGACCAACCAGCAACGTCAAGCGAGCGGGCGAGTGTTTATGAGCACTGCCTGCGCGCACTGCGACGCGCGTGCACACAGGGCGAGCGCGGATTGCCCTTGATTGGCATCGGCGACTGGAACGACGGAATGAACCGCGTGGGAAAGGACGGCCGCGGCGAAAGCGTGTGGCTAGCCTGGTTCCTCATCACGACCTTACGTACCTTCGCGCTGCAATCGGACGCGCGCCGCGACAACGCTACGGCACGAGAGTTTCGCGCGATTGCTGACGCGTACGCCGAGGCCGTGGAGCGCCACGGCTGGGACGGTGAGTGGTATCGTCGTGCCTTCTTTGATGACGGCACACCACTCGGCTCAGCGACTCAGGCTGAGTGCAAGATTGATGCAATCGCGCAGAGTTGGGCTGTGATATCAGGTGCGGCGCCACAGGCGCGCGCCTCACAGGCGATGCGCGCGCTTGAGGAACACTTGGTGGACGCTGATGCAGGCTTGATCAAGCTGCTGACGCCGGCCTTCGATGCGATGCCCAACGATCCGGGTTACATCAAGGGGTACGTGCCAGGAGTGCGAGAGAACGGCGCGCAGTATACGCACGCGGCGCTCTGGGCGGTGCTCGCAGCGGCAGTCCAAGGTGACGCAACACGAGCCTTTGGTTGGTTCCAGATGCTCAACCCGCTGACGCACGCGGACACGCCGGAAAAGGTCGCGACCTACCGAGTTGAGCCGTATGTGGTGGCGGCCGATGTCTACACCACCAGCGGGGCGCTTGGACGTGGCGGTTGGACTTGGTACACGGGTTCGGCGAGTTGGATATACCGCGTGGGCCTCGAGTCGCTCATCGGCTTTCGCAAGCGCGGGAACACCCTGCGCATTGAACCCTGTGTACCCGAGTCGTGGCCGGAGATGATTGTTGAGTATCGCTTTGGAGCGACGCTATACCGCATCACCGTAGATCGGCCCGGACTCATTCCCAGCAGCGGGGCGCAGGTACGCGTGGACGGAGAGCTTCTTGACGGCGTGGACATCCCGCTGCGAGACGAGGGCGGCCTGCGCAATGTTCACGTGGCGCCGCGGGCACCGAAATAGCCGCTCGGCACTTAGTCTTGCGTGATCCTCGCATACCAAGTGTTGACCGCGTTGTCGGCTATCGTATTCCTCTACTACGGCATCTCCTGCCTCTGTGCGAATGGAATGGCCGATGACTTCGAACGCTTCGGTATGGCGGACTTGCGTATCTTGGTAGGGACGCTTGAAGTGCTTGGAGCCGTCGGTCTTGTTGTAGGGCAATGGATTCCGGTCCTGCTCATTGTCAGTGCCGGCGGCCTGGCACTTTTGATGTTACTGGGTCTGCTCACTCGCGTTCGGCAGCGCGATTCATTGCGCGAAATACTTCCCGCTGGCGTGCTGATGGTGGTGAATGCCATCATCGCGTGGAACGCGTCTGGACTCACGACCCATTTGGCCTAGGTTTCACTCATGTCCATGGCATTCCTGCGCGACGACGCGGAAGGCGAAATGCCCCGCCGAAACTACGGACTTCCCGACCGCGACGATCCCGAGTTTGACCGTGTGGCCGCGCGGGCGCTGCTTGAGGCGGCGCGCGTAGGGGAGACTCAACTCGCCGAGCGCGCCACCGGTTACTACTGGGGCGAACCCAAGCTCAAGCCCTTCGTGAAGGAGTTACTTGCCGAAGCCGAAAAGAACAGCGATGATAGGCTCGAACAGCTCGCCACTCGCTTTCTGCGCTGAAGAATTCCAAGCGCCGCAACTTCTACTCCGGACCTCCGATGCTTCGTACGCTTCTCGGCCTACCGCTCCTCGCAATCTCGCTTGGAGCGCAACAGCCGAGCATTCCTCCAGCGGCGCAGCAGATCGCGGCGGCCGTGCTGCCGTTGCCGGCCGATCTCCGCGCCAATGCCACCGTGATGGGATACCGCGAGGCCAACAGGCTCGTCGTGCTCCGCCGCGGCACCAACGGCATGACTTGCCTCGCGCTCTATGTGGTGCGCGGCAACTTCCACGTAGCCTGCTACTCCGACTCGCTCGAACCCTTCATGGCCCGCGGCCGTGAGTTGCGCGAGCAGGGCGTGGACGCCCAGCAGGTTGATACCCTACGCTTCGCGGAAGTCGCGAGCGGACGCCTCCGCATGCCCGCGATGGGCACGCTGTATTCGCTGTCGGCGCCCAAGGAAAACTTCAATCCGCAGACGAACACGCTGACGGGCGCGGCGCCCCTCACGGTCGTCTACGTGCCGAACGCGACACCTGCCTCAATCGGCATCAGCGCGGTGCCCACGGCGCACGGACCCTGGATCATGTTTCCGGGCACTCCGAAGGCGCATATCATGATTACGGGCACGATGGCGCCCTGACACGGTGTCGCAGGGCAACCGGTCAGCGGAGTCGTATCCGTTGCGTGTATCCAAGGGTGAATAGAGTGCCGCTTCTCGCATTGGTGGAGGCGGAAACCGTACTATAAGTCATCTCTATTTCGGAGCTCTTCACCGGCACCATCAGCTCAAAGATGCCACCTTCGCCGACGCCGACCGAAAATCGAGTGCGGCCGAGGCCGCGTGAGTATCCGGCGCCGACGTAGCTGAACTCGCCGAGGGACGGGAAGTATTCCTTCGGAGCGATTGCGCCGTGCAGAAAGACGCGTGGCGAAAGCTGGAAGCGAAACGCGGCAGATGGAACGACGGCATTCGTCGCCACGCCCTCCTTAGAGAGGGATCCTTGCATTGCACCAATCCGCCACATTCCGCGCGTTCGTTCCGAGATCAGGGCCAAGCCGGCCGCTCGGGTGGACACTTGGGACTGGGGTGGCATGCTGACGGGTCCTGATTCCACGACGTCCAAGCGGTCATTTCCTCCCAAGTAGCGACCCTCCACTTTCACTCGGCTGCTATTGCCGCGTGCGCGCTCGTAGCCGAGACGGATGTCGGTCGAGAACTGGTTCCTCGTGGCGATGGTGGGATCGCTGTAGTTTCCTTCGCAATCGCCAACGATTTCCTCGCCGATAATCTGGTGGTATCTGCCTTTGCGCAGATTCCCGGAGACCACAATCGACGAGCGTGTTTCTTCGACGGCTGCAGGATCCTGTAGGACCAGCATCGCACTCGAACTTGGCGCCATGGCTAAGGGCGCCAGCGGCACCAGCTTCCAGGCCGCGCGGGGCACTGCACTCAGTGTCCACACGAGCGCGAGCGTAAGCGCGAGTGCGTGCATCACCACTTGCTCGAGCGGCACAAACCACGAACCGCCCAGCGAGACGGCAACAACGATCCCCGCGGCCACCCCAAGCGCGGAAATCTCACTCCGCTTCGTCGAGACGACGAGCGCGGCCGGCCGGATGCCGAACGAGCGATGCAGCACGACCACAGTCAGCGCGGTACCAATCGCCAGCAACGACCACTGCACCAAGTTCAACGGGCCGTATAGCGCGCGACCATCTCGCATGAACTCCATTGCGATGCGCAAGCCGATGTAGCCGAGTGTAGCGCCAAGGAAGCGCTCTCCCTCGGGAAGATTCTTGCCGCGTCGGTTGAGCACGAGAATTAGCAGCAGGTCACCCGCCGCCTCATACAGTTGTACCGGATGCACCAAGCCTTCATGGCGCGGGGACGGCACCGCCCAAGGAAGATCACTATGCGTGCCGCCGCAGCAGCCGGCCAAGAAGCACCCCACCCGACCCACGGCCATCGCCGCGAGCGTGGGCACGCTCATGGCATCGAGCGCACGCCACGCGCCGATGCGGAAGGTGGACGCCGCCGCGAGCGCCGTGAGGATGCCCAGGATGAGCGCACCAAGAATGGTCTTCTCCCCCGGCGCGATTGGCTGGAAGTCGAGGAAGATCAGCTTGGAACCGACGATGCCAGCTGCGAGTGCAGCACCTAGCACTGCGCACCACGCCGCGAGTGGGAAGTGGCGGGCCCGGCCGGCGCGGATGGCCAGCGCCAGCCCCACCGCGACCGCAGAGGCAAAGCCCACGTTGTAGGGACCGGCAGACAGGATATCCGCGATGTGCACCGAGCATGCTCCGCAAAGAGAGTATGCGCCAGTATGCGGTCTCTTTCCCAGACCTGCCAGAGGACCGCAGCGCCTGCCCTAGGGCCGTCGCACGCTCGGTGCGGACCGAACCCCACAGGTGGACGCCGCGGCCACTGGGGTCGTACATTCGCGGGACCTATGCCTCTCTTCAAGTCGCGCTACCTCGCCGCCTGCCTGCTGTTCATCCTGCCGTCTGTCGGCAGTGCGCAGGCCTTACACAACTATCAGGTGGACTTCTCCAAAGAGGAGTTCTCCGCACGTCGCACTCAGGTCTACGACGCCATCGGCCGCCAGGGCATCGCCGTCATCCAGGGCGCCAGCGGCGTGCCTGGGTTTAGCGTGTTCAGGCAGTCCAACGAGTTCTACTACCTGAGCGGTGTGGAGTCAGCGCACGCGTACCTGTTGCTCAATGGCCGGAGCCGCACGACCACCCTGTACCTGCCGCACCGCGATGAAGGACGCGAACAAGGCGAGGGTAAGGTGCTCTCCGTCGAGGATAGCGTTGTGCTCATGCAGCTCACCGGTGTCAATCGCGTGCGCGCGTTAGAGAACCTCTCGCTCGATCTCAATGGCGCCGACCTGCTCCGTCCACCCGCGATGGCATTGTACACGCCACTCGCGCCTATGGAGACGGGCAACGATAGTCGTGACGAGCTACTTGCTGCGCACGCGCGCGGTGTGAGCGACCCCTGGGATGGCCGTGCCACGCGTGAGGCTCACTTTGTGAGCCTGGTGAGGGAGCGCTTCCCACAATTTGAGATCCGCGATCTCTCGCCGGCGCTCGACTCTATGCGGGTCATCAAGAGTCCAGCTGAGATTGCGCTCATTCGCCGCGCGACGCAGTTGGCGGGGCTCGGTATCATGGAGGCCATGCGCTCTACGGCTGCCGGCGTGTACGAATACCAGCTCGATGCGGCGGCCAAGTACGTGTTCTACCTGAATGGCGCGCGCGGTGATGGCTATGCCTCAATCATCGCAGGCGGCACGAATGCGTTTATGGGCCACTACTTCCGTAAGGCCGACCCACTGCGTGACGGTGATCTCGTCCTCATGGACTATGCGCCCGACTACCGCTACTACACGAGCGACGTGACGCGCATCTGGCCGGTGAACGGGCGATTCACGCCAGCACAGACCGCTCTCTACGAATACATCATCGCATACCGCGACGCCTTGTTCAAATACATCAAGCCGGGTGTCACTTCCGAGGAAGTGCTCGACCGCGCCGCGGCAGATATGCGCCAGTATCTCGTGGGGAAGACCTTCGCCTCGCCAACGCATCTGCGCGCTGTGCAGCAAGGCATAGAGTTCCGCGGACACTTTCAGCATCCCGTAGGCATGGCGGTGCATGATGTGGGCCGAGTACGCGGTGTACCGCTTAGAGCGGGGATGGTGTTTACGATTGACCCGATGATCTGGATTCCCGAGGAGCGGCTGTATATCCGTATTGAGGATATGGCGCTGGTCACGGCGGACGGGGTGGAGAATCTCAGCGGGTTTGTGCCCACCAGCGTTGCGGATGTGCAGCGGATGATTGCGGAGCAGGGCGTGGTGCAACTGCGGCGCCCTGTGCCTTAGCGATGACCCAGCAGCCTGCGTTCGCAAAGACTTTTCTAGCTGGACCGTCGTCGATCTGTCTCGAGAGCGGCGGCGGAGTTACGGTAGGACATACCCAATTCTCTTCTGATTGGACTAGGCAACGCCGAGATGGACTGCTCGCGCATGTACGTCATGGCGCAACCGGAGCAGAACGCCGCAGCTAGCACGCGGCAGCTGAACTGGCGCACCTCAATCACCCATCTACTCCTGCTCGGCACGGCAGAATGGTTGCACAAAAGTCGTGTTGAGTCCCGAGCAGGGCGTCAACGCTCTGAGTGGACGCAGTGCGCCCGCAGTGACGCTATCCGGGACTCGCCATCAGCGTCCCGACTGGCGTGGAACTCGCTCCACAGCTCCAGCGTGGGCCCCGTCTCGCTTACGAGCGTGGATCGGAAGGTGTACTGGGTGGTCCCACCGGCACCATTCCGTGTAACCAGCGGCGACGCCACACGCGTGTGTCGCCACGTATGACCACTGGTGCGTCCCACGAGTGTACCTCTCGCGGTCCCGACATCGAATCGCTCGAGATACGTAGCATCGCCCTTGTCGTTCACATACAGTCGATATGAGAAAGGCGCGTGAAACGACTCTTGCACCATCTCGTCGATGCAGTTGAGGTACCAGTCACCTTCTACGTCGAACATTCCGCGACCAGATGCGATCTCCGCCACTTCTGCCGCAATCGTAGCGCCTGAGAACGCCGACTGGTTCATGGGGCTCATTGATGCGCACGCGCCAAGACACAGGGCCGGAGCGATTACGCCGATAACCGACTTCGATATCATGGTTCTCTCCCGTCAGAGAGCCCAAGCCTGGCGCGCGAACGGAACTGTTGGCACGCGAGACCCGAGCGCCGCCCACCTCGCCAAGCGGCGCGGCCACGATGCCGAGCCGGCATCACCGCCGTTTCACGGGATGCTCACGCCGAGTAATTGCCCTAGGGCGAATTGCTTGACACCTCGAGGGTTCTGGCCCATCTCTGAGAAGCACAGTTTGGAAGTGCAGCTTCCGACCGGTCGAGGTTTGAGTGATTCGCGTGCGGTTGTTGGGCCACTTGGCGCTAACCGATCCTCAGGGTCGGGAGATTCCAGGTGTCCTGAGTCAACCCAAGATTGTCGGAATTCTCACCTTCCTTGCCTGCGTCCCGCCCGCTGACTTCATTCGGCGGGCCACGCTCCTTCCCCTCTTTTGGCCTGAGAGCGGCGAAGCCTCGGCCCGGCACGCCCTAAGTCAGGCGCTTTACCGATTGCGACATGCAATTGGCGCCGAGGTGATTGAGACTCGCGGTGCCGAGGATATCCGACTTGCTATCGGACAGGTCGATTCAGACATTACCGCGCTGAATGCCGCGATCGCCGAGGGACGTTGGTCCGACGCGGTGACGCTGTATGCCGGTGAGTTGCTCCCGGGCTTCGCGCTCGTAGAGGCAGGCGGCTTCGAACGCTGGCTTGAAGACGAACGTGCGAGCCTTCAACGCCGCGCCGCCACTGCCGCGTGGTCTGCCGCGGCGGCGGCTCTGTCCGCGGGCCAAACGAAAGCCGCGGAGAACGCCGCGCGCCGGGGACTGGAACTCGATCCGCTAAACGAGTCTGCCCTCCAGCGGATTATGGCCGGCTTAATCGCCGAGGGAGATGTTGCGGGCGCGATGTCTCTCTTCGAGGACCTGGGTACTCGGCTCCGGCGGGACTACGATGTGCAACCAGCGGCGGCGACTGAAGCCGTGCTGCGCAACATCTTCGCCGCCCGCAACGCGGCGCCCAATCGCGTAGCAGTTCAGCCGCAAGACGCAGGCGCCCGCGCGCCGAGTTCATCGAGATCCAGTCCGCCCGGTGGCTCGATGCCCGATCGAACACGTCGCACAGCGGTTGCGGTCTTTGCGCTCCTTGGGCTCGGCGTGATTGCACTCGTGGGGCGTAGCAGATTCCTCACTCCACAAGGCGCGGTCACGGTGGCTGTGCTGCCACTGGTGGAGCGGAGCGATTCGCCCGCCGACGTGTACGTCGCCGAAGGGCTCCATAGCGCACTCATCGGAGAATTAGCGCAGAGTGCCGACCTTCAAGTGCTGCCTCGCGCAAGCTTGCGCTCCATTGAAGGAACGGGCCGAAAACGCGCGCCAGCAGAGCTCGATATCCCAGCAGACGCAATCGTGACAACGGAACTGCTGCAAGACGGCGACTCCGTACACCTGTACGTTGAACTCCTCCGCGGCAAACCGGCATCCGTTCTCTGGACCGGGCGCTACGATCGTCACCGTCGCGAGGTGCCGGCGCTGCCGGTGGAAGTGGCCACGGCAATATTTCGCGAGCTACGCATGCGCGTCACTTCCCGCTACAACCAGCGTTTGGAGGCCGCGCGAGCATTGAACCCCGCGGCATACGATGCATGGTTGCGCGCGGAGTACCACGCGAGCAGGCGGCGGCGCGATGATTTGCGCGCCTGCGTGGAGAACGCCGCCCGCGCCTTAGCCATGGCGCCAGCGTTCGCGGAGGCACAACTCCTCGCGGCCCACTGCAACAACGTCCTCGCATTTGTGGATACAATCGCACCGGACTCCGCGTTCGGTCGCGCAGAGAGAGCTGCGCGACTCGCGATTGCACTCGACCCCGGTCTTGCCCCCGCGTACGCTGAACTCGCATACGCCGTGGCGCACCACGATTGGGACTGGCAGCAAGCCGACTCGCTGTACCGTGTGGCGCTTGGCATCGACGACCGCAGGCCCGAAGTGCATGCGGATTACGCGTGGTTCCTCGCTACACTCAGCCGGTTCGACGAGGCCTTGTCGCACGCTCGGCGATCCGAGCTGCTGGCGCCCCGCTCTCCGCAGGCCATCCAGCGCACCGCAATGATTCTCTCTCTAGCCGGTCGGCAGAATGCCGCGGTGGAGAAGGCGCAGCAAGCGATTGCCGCCGACTCAACGTTTATGTTCGCGTGGGATCGCCTTCATTGGGCCTACTACAGTTTGAATCGCCCCGCGGAGGCGTTGCGGGCGGCGCAGCGCGCGTCCGAGCTCGCTGGTCCCGCTGACGCGCGTCGACAAGGATTTCTTGCCCACGCGTATGCGCACGCTGGGGATACCGTGAAGGCGCTCGCCGTTCTCAACGAACTCGTGGCACTCCATCGCCGCGTGTATGTGCCTCCCAGCGCCATCGCAGCGGTCCTCGTGGGACTCGGGGACTTGGATGGCGCCATTGATCAACTTGAGATTGCCCAGGCCGGACGCGATGGGGACATGGTCCTCCTAAACACCTTTGCCCTCTGGGACCCGCTTCGAGGATCACCGCGCTTTGAGGCGATTGTTCGGAGGATGAAGTTCATTCGATGAGAGTGATTGACCTAGGCCGAGGCGGAAGTTGTTATTGACGGTTCCGTCCGAACCCGTACTTTAAAAAGGTTCGCCAAGCCAGTTTCGCCAACCCACCCCTGCTTGTTCGGAGAAGACAATGGGAATGAAACACACTTCTTGGGTGATTCTCGCTGCGCTCGGTGTCGCAGCATGTTCGCCAGATCTTCCGCTTACCACGGAAGCGACACGAGGCGGCAGCGTATCCAGTTACTCCATTACGCCGCAGTATCTCGTGCTCGGCAAGCAGAATCGGCTCCCCGCAAACCTCGCCGAGGAGATCTCCGCTGCCGGTGGCACCATTGTCAGCGTCATTCCGCACGTCGGTATCGTGGTGGTGGAGGGGGGAGAGAGGTTCGCTGCGGCAGCGAGCAGGTTTGGCTGGGCAGAGAGTGTGGCACCGGACCTGAATGTTCAGTGGATCAAACAGCCAGAGGTCATTGTCGAAGGCCTCGAAGCAGAGGCCGTCAAGTCTGACGCACATAGCTTCAATCCAAATACTGAGAGCTTTTACGGATTCCAGTGGGCGCCGCAATCACTTGATGCTCCAGCCGCTTGGGCCCAAGGCATCACCGGTCAGGGCGCACGCGTGGCCGTGCTCGATGGCGGCATCCACGGCGCGCATATCGATCTCCAGGGGCGTATTGACGTAGCGCGTTCGACGTCCTTCATCACCGGGACTTGGAACTCCGATGTCGGCACCTTCTGGCATGGGACGCACGTTGCCGGCATCATCGCCGCTTCGGCGAACGGCATCGGTACGATTGGTATCGCTCCCGAGGCGACCATCATCGGCGTGAAGGTCCTCCACAACGGCAGCGGCCCGTTCAGCTCCATCATCAATGGAATCGTGTACGCCGCGACTCCGATCGCTGCAGGTGGCGCGGGCGCGCACGTGATCAACATGAGCCTCGGCGCAACCTTGGACCAGAAGGATCCAGCAATCAAGAGTGCGATCCGTGAGCTCAAGATGGCCGTTGACCGCGCGACCACGTACGCCTACCAGCAGGGCGTCACCGTTATCGCTTCCAACGGGAACGGTGCCACCAACTATGACGTCGAGAATCAACTCTTCAAGTCTCCGGCGCAGAACGCGCATGTGATGGCGGTGTCGTCAACCGGCCCCACCGGCTGGCTCTTCCGTAACGCCACCAACTTCTCAGATCCCTCCTATTTCACCGATTACGGGAAATCGCTCACCACGGTCGCTGGGCCTGGCGGATCTGCGGGTCTGATAGCGGTCGAGGGCATCGGGAGCAGCTGCACGAAGACGCACCTCACCGTAACCATCACGCGTCAGTGCTTTGTTTTCGATATGGTGTTTAGCACGGTGCGAGGTGCGGGAGCCTCCATTGGCAGCTACGGTTGGGCGCAGGGCACCTCTATGTCATCGCCGGCAGTGGCCGGAATCGCGGCGCTCATCATCCACCGCAACGGCGGGCCGATGCATCCCTCGCAGATTCGCACACGAATCGAGCAGGCGTCGCTCGATCTCGGCAAGCCTGGTAACGACGAGTTTTACGGTGCGGGCTATGTGAACGCCTGGAGAGCTGTCCAGTAATCCTCCTCGGGATTCAGGGAAACGCCGCCGCAGTGCAATACGCACCGCGGCGGCGTTTCCGTATCCGGTCGCGACGCGAGCTCAGCTTGGGAGCGCGTCTACAGCGACCACCGCATTGAGGAGCATGTCCGCGCCGTTGGCGCAGTCCTCCGGCTTGGTGAACTCCTGCGGCGCGTGGCTGATGCCGCCAACACTCGGCACAAAGATCATCGCCATCGGCGCAATGCGGGCCATAGACTGCGCATCGTGCCCAGCCCCGCTCGGCATTCGCTGGGACGAGAGGCCAAGCGCGCTCGCGCTCGACGCAATCACGTCCATCATCCGCGCGTCCGCGAGCGCCGGTTCACTGCGCTGCGTCGTCCGAATCGAAAAGCGCGTGTTGGTGGCCGTCGCAATCTCCGCGGCTTGTCGCTCGAGGGTGACGAACAGCGCGTCGAGCGTCGCGGGATTGAGGTCTCGAAAGTCCACCGTGAGGTCCACGCGCCCTGCAATCACATTGCGTGTGTTGGGCGATGGCACAACCCGTCCCACCGTCGCCACCTGACGCCCCGGCATCCCGCGTGCCGCATCATTGACCGCGACAGTGAACTTTGCTGCGGCCAGCACCGCATCCTGCCGCTGATCCATCGGCGTGCTGCCGGCGTGGTTGCCCATGCCTTCAATCGTCACGTCGAGGAATCGAAGTCCCACGATGCCCTGTACGACGCCGACTCGCAGTCCCGCACGGTCAAGCAATCCACCCTGCTCGATGTGTAGCTCGATGTAGCACTTGGCACTGCCGCGCTTGCGCAATGATTCCTCAAGACGCGACACATCACCGCCTACACGCGCGATGCCTTCCCGAATCGTGACGCCGGATCGCGCAATGGAATCGAGTGACATAGAGCCGGCATCTTCGATCGCGAGCTTGCTGCCCACGAGTCCGCCTTCCTCGCAGGACCACACCACCACTTCCAAGGGATGACGTAGCCGAACGCGCTGCTCCTGCAGCGACCGCGCGACCTCAATCGCGCCGAAACTCCCGAGGGGACCGTCGTAATTTCCCCCATCCGTGACGGAGTCGATGTGCGAACCAATCACGATGGGTAGCGCGGCAGGGTCGCTGCCCTCGAGCCGCGCGATAATGTTTCCTGCGGCATCAATCCGCGGCGCGAGGCCGGCCGCGCGGTAGAGATCAAGCGTGAAGGCACGTCCCGCGAGGTCAGCATCGGAGTAGGCTACGCGGTTGATGCCCGTGGCGGTGCGCCCGATCTGATCGAACTGCGCAAGCCAACCATTAAGGCGCGCGCCGTTGGCCTTCAGTGGCGCGCGTCCTCGCACCGCACCGACGCCTTTTGGCGAAAGGAGTGGAGCGGCGGCGATGGCGGCCGCTGCACTCACGAAGTCTCTGCGCTTCACCTCTCCAATCTCCATCCCGCATCTACCGCCGGCCGCTTCGGCGCATTCGCCACGTACCATCCCGTGAGGTACATCCACTGCGCCATACGCGTGAGCTTCGGGTAATCAATCCGCTCAGGCGTGTCGCCCGCGGTGTGATAGTCATCGTGCAGATTGGTCGTGTACATCAACGACGGGATGCCAACGCGCGCATAAGGGAGATGATCGCTGCGGAAGTACCAGCCCTCAGGATGCGATGGGCGGTCCCAGAGCGAGTCCAGCAAAAACTTGCCTGTGTTGGCGTTGGCGAGAAGAGCCATCTGCACTAACTCCGCAGATCCACGATGGGGCGGCTGCGAGCCGAGCAGGGCCGCGCTGTCAGGACTGTTACGGCCAATCATGTCGCCGTTGAGCACGGTGACGATCTGCGAAATTGGCACCACAGGATGCGCGGCGTGATACCGCGAGCCAAGCAGGCCACGTTCCTCTGCCCCGTGATTAATGAAGAGCAGCGAACGCTTGGGGCGCTCTGCCACGAAGGCGCGCGCCGCCGCCAACTCGGCGACGCTCACTGACGCGTTATCGTCCGCGCCAGCGAGTACGGAGTCGCCCGGTGTGAGGAGACGCACGCCATTCGCGTCTTGGTGCGAGGAGTAAAGCACATACTCATCGCGCAGCACGGGGTCGGTGCCACGCAGCTTGCCAATCACATTGACTGATGGTACCTCGAAGCGCTCGAGTCGGATTGAGAGATCCGCCGATGCGCCCTGACGCAATGCGGTAGCCATCGAGGCGCGCACGAGCAGCGCTGGTGTGGGGCCTGCGCCCAGCGCGGGCACTGGTGCCACACGTTCCGATCCACCAGCGGCACGCGGGATGGCGCGATCGACATCATAAGCCCCGCGCGCCTGCATCACGCTCATCGCATCGAAGGTCGCATCCGCTTGCGCATCAGCCACAAGAATCACCGCTGCGGCACCGCGGCGAGCGAGGCGCGCAATCGTTCCGCCCACCGCGGACTGCGTGGTCCGTACGTTTGTTGGATAGCTGGTCGAGCGCACAGAGCCGGGAGCTGGCGGCATCACCATTGTCGCAACAATCCGCCCGCGAATGTCGAGCGTGGTATCCGAGGGATCGGCGATCCATAGCACCGCACCACTCGCCTCAATGGGGGCCACGCTCCAAGGAATGACCTGTCCGAATATGGCGAGCGACTGTCCACCAATGCTTGCGCGGCTCGCTTCAATAGACACTCGAGTCCGCACGATGTTGAACCACTGGAACCAAGTGCCGTTCTCGCCCGCGGGCTCGAGTCCAATCTTTGCGTATTGCTCGGCGATCCAGATGGACGCCACCATTTCGTCGATAGTGCCGCCCTCGCGACCGCGCATCGCGGGGGAGGCCATCGCGAAGAGGTCCCGCCGAAGGTCGGCCTCGCGAATCTCGCGAATTGCGCGTGGGACTCTTGGGGTGTTCTGCGCTTGCGAGGAGAGCGCGGCAGGCAGGAGAAGTAGTGCGGCGAGCAGCAGCTTCATGCGAAGATCCGGTGAAATGAGCGCAGCGAAGAGCAAAGTGTGTCTATGTGACTGTGCGGAAGCGCCGAGTCAGGTCATACTACGACTACGGATTGCGAACCGAGCGCGCCGTGAACGTCTCGCCTACACGCGCCGCGGTCAGCAAACCAAGCGCTGCGAAAGTGAGCGTGCCGTTACAGCAGCTCGCCGTCACATTCGTAGGCGCCCCGGCGATAAACAGATTGTCGTGGTCGTGCGCGCGCCCGTCTCGATCCACGACGCTCGTCGCAGGATCATTGCCCATGCGGCAACCGCCACCGGGATGTTCTTGCCCGATGTCGCCGGCCGCCGAGGCGTTCGAGATAATCTCACCGTCGCCGGCGCGCGCCATGCGTTGGAAAAGGTCGCGAATGCTCTGCTCGGTCCACGCGCGCAAGGCCACCGACTCGGGCGCGTCACGGAACTGCAGGCGCGGCATCGGGTCGCCCCACGCGTTCTGGGCACTCGAATCGAGCGTGAGCTCGCTGTCGCGCGCCGGAAGCACGTCGTAGTAGGCACGCACACGCGCCGTGCCCTTCACGGTGCGAGAGCGCCAGTCATTCATAAGCGCGTCGCCAAGCAAGAGCGCGCCCGAGTCATCGCGCAGGCGCGGCTCCTGACCGAACGACGACTCCCACACGCGTAGGTCGTGGCGAATGTACCGGTCGAGCGCCCCCGGCCGCATGAACTGCTTAGTGACGAGTGAGTGCTGCGCGTTCACACCGGGGAAAAGCTTCATTGGCAAGCGAATCTGCGCACCCACGTTGCGGTGACCGCAGATGTACTTGCCGACGAGTCCGGAGCTATTGGCAATGCCGTTTGGATACGCACCACCTGCGGAGAGCAGTAGCAGATGCGGTGTCCACGTGAATCCAGCGGCGAGCACGAAGGTCTTCGCACGAATCGTTACCTCCTGCCGCGTTCCCTTCGTCGCGTTCGCCGTCGCGTGCGTGATGCGCCCCGTGCGCGCGTCGGCATGCAAGCGGCGTACGAGTGTGTCCGTCACGAGCCTGATGCGCCCGGAACGCACAAGCGCATCAAATGAAAAGTCCGGCGAGTACTTCGCGCCGCTCGGGCAGATCGGATAACAAGTATCGCAACGCTGACAAACCCCTCGCCCGTTGTACGGCACGGAGTTCTTCGCGCTCGGCTGACTCCACATCGCAATTCCCGCCTTGCCCGCCCATTCCTGCAACTGTTGCAGATTCTGACTGAGTGGGAGCGCAGGCATAGGAAACGGCTTGCCGCGCGGATCCATCGCCGCTGGCCCCTGCTCGCCAGCAATGCCCATCCGCTCCTCGGCTTCTTGATAGAACGGATCAAGGTCGTCGTAGCTGATGGGCCAATCGTCGCCCACGCCATAGAGCGTGCGCAGACGGAAGTCCTCGGGCGAGTAGCGTGGCGTCACTCCGCCCCAGTGCAGCGCGAGTCCGCCCACGTTCATTGACGGTGAGAACCCGTACGCGGTGCCGAGCGCGGTCTGGTCGTCGAGATGATCGTTGGGCCACGGCGTCTCCCCGTAGTCCATCCAGCGTGCGCGCTTAAGGGCGCGCTCGCGCATCGGAGTCGAGTGACCACCGGCCTCCACAACGAGAATCGTTGCGTCACGTTCGGCCGCGAGCTTCTCGGCCATGAGCGCGGCGGTGATGCCAGAGCCGACAATACAGATGTCGGCTTCGAGAACGCGAGGCGCTGTCATGCTTCCCCCGTGGTTTCTTGGGTGAGCGGGAGAGGCGGGCGCGACGTCTGGGAGAGCAGGCGGCAGTTCCCCTTCATGATACGCGCCTCGTACGCGAGATCGGTTGCCTCGCTCGAGGCGGCCCAGTGCGCGAGTAGCGCGACGGCCACGTGCGGTGCCGCGAGCGGGTTGGCTGGCAGGCGGCTTGTGCTGACTCGCGCGAGTTGCGTCTGTACCACCGCACGCCGCAACGGCACGCTGAGCCGCGCAAAAGCGCGTCGATGCTTGCGGCGTGCGAGCAAATCGAGTCCCGTGAGCTGTGCGTTCCACCCCGGCGCCGGATCGCTCGGCGTGTAGGTGATCTCAGCGTCGCCGTAGCCGTGCATCTCCTCGGCCACTGGTGTGTACTGCGCCAGCCAAGTCGCGAAGGCGGCGATGGCACGTGCGCGCCCGGTATCGCCGAGCATCTCCGGGAGGATTGCGTCGCCGAGCGCGCGGAGGAGCAGGGGATCGAGGGTCCGAGTCGTTGTTTGCGCAGCGCTCTGTGGCGCACCCGGCTGCGACGTCGCAGTGGCCGGAGTGCGCGAAGCGCTGGCCGCGCCCTGCGTGAGCGCTTCGGTTGCGCCGAGCCCCGACGCGGTGGCGGCCGCAAGGGCGGCGCGCTTAATGAAGTCCCTTCGGTCAGTCGTCACAGTCGGATGCTAACTCGCCCAAGGTGGCGGCGCGAGATAGACCATAGATTTCCCCGTATCCGATTTCCGAGGCTGCGATGCAAAATCCTTCCGGCTGGACCCGCTCCCCCGTGCTCCGGCGAGCCGTGATTCTCTCAATCCCGTTCGCACTCGCGGCTGGCACGCCCGTGCCGCAAAGCGCGCCGCAGCGCGCTCCGCTGACCATCCGGGTGGGTACCCTCCTCGACGGACGCGGCGGCGTGCAGCGCGACGTCGTGCTCACCATTGACGGCTCCCGCATCACACGCATCGCGCCGTGGCGCGCGGGCACGGTGGTGTCCTGGGATCTATCAGGGCGTACACTGCTACCTGGTCTAATAGACACGCACGTTCACATTGATGGTCACTTTGGCGCTGACGGCCGCGCGAACAATCGCGGCGAGACGCCTCAGCAGCGCCTGCGGGCGGCGATGGAGAACGCGCAGCTCACACTACGCGCCGGCTTCACCACCGTGCAGAGCCTCGGCGCGGCAATCGATCTTGAGCTCCGCAGCGCAATCGCCGAGGGACGCGCCGAAGGACCGCGCATTCTCACATCGGTCGCCCAGTTCAGCGACACCTCGCGCACACCCGAGCAAATTCGCGAGTGGGTGCGCACGACGGCCGCGCGCGGCGCCGATGTCATCAAGATCTTCTCATCGCGGAGCATCCGCGACGGTGGCGGTCAGACGCTGAGCGACGCGCAGATTTTCGCCGCCTGCGATGAAGCTCGCAAGGCGGGCCTGCGTAGTTGGGTGCACGCGCACGCGGCTTCGGCGGTGCGCGCGGCTGCCAATGCCGGATGCACCGGCGTCACGCACGGCACGCAGGTGACAGCCACCGAGCTCGCGCTCATGGTACAGCGCGGAACCTTCTTTGAGCCCAACATCGGCCTCGTCATCCAGAACTACCTCGAGAATCGCGCGCGCTTTGTTGGCGTGGGCAACTTCACCGACGAGGGATTCCGGTTCATGGAGGACGTCGTGCCGAAGAATCTCGCACTCTTCCGCGAGGCGATGCGCACCCCGGGTCTCAAACTCGTGATGGGCACCGATGCCGTCGCGGGAGCGCACGGGCAGAATGCGCGAGAGATTATCTACCGCGTGCGCGAGGCCGGTCAGGCCAACGCCGAGGCCATTCGTGCTGCGACCTCGCTCGCCGCCGAAGCACTCGGCCTCGCCGACAGCCTTGGGACTGTCGTTGAGGGAAGAGTAGCGGACGTGATTGCCGTGGATGGCAATCCGCTCACCGACATCACGGCTCTGCAGCGCATCGTCTTCGTGATGAAGGGTGGTAATGTCGTGCTCGCGCCGGAACGGCTTGATCGCGAGCGCGGAGCTGCGGTGGGCTGGGCCGCATACGGCAATGATGCTGGCGGACTCAAGTACTCACCGCTCAATGACATTGACCGCACCAACGTACACGGACTGCGCATCGCCTTCAGTTGGGACGCCGACGAGCGGCCCGTACCTGCGAGCGAGGGGCAGAGACCCGCGCGCCCCGGATTTTTCCAGGCCACGCCGCTTGCGATTGGCGACACGCTGATCTTCCCCACGCCCTTCAATCGCGTCATTGCGCTCGACGCGCGCAGTGGCCGCGAACTCTGGCAGTACGACCCGCAACCGTGGAAGACCTACGGCCAGCCGAGCAACGGTACGGGCTTCGTGCACCGCGGCGTCGCGACCTGGACTGATGGCACCTCACGGCGCGTGTTCATTAACTCGCGTTGGCGCTTGATTGCGCTCGACGCGGTAAGTGGTACGCCCATCGCTTCTTTCGGCACAGGTGGGGAAATTGACCTCACCGACGATCTCTCACGCCCCGTGCGCCGTGAGCACTACACCAACACCTCACCGCCTGTGGTCTGGGGCAATCTGGTGATTGTCGGCAACGGCGTTGGCGATCGTCTGATGTACCGCGGCGATCCGCCGGGCGACGTGCAGGCCTTCGACGTGCGCACCGGTCGTCGCGTGTGGCGCTTCAAAACTGTGCCCGAGCCGGGCGAGATGGGCAACGAGACTTGGGAGGACGGTTCCTGGCGCTACAAGGGTCACACCAATGTGTGGGCTCCATTCACGGTAGACAGCGCGCGTGGTCTCGTTTTTCTGCCGGTCGGCACGCCGAGCGACGATTGGTACGGCGGCGAGCGCAACGGCGCGAATCTCTTTGGCGAGTCACTCGTCGCGCTCGATGCGCGTACTGGGCAGCGCGTCTGGCATTTTCAAGTCGCGCATCATGGACTTTGGGACTACGATCTACCCGCGCCGCCGAACCTGATGACGGTGACGCACAACGGCGTACGGAAAGACATCGTCGTTGCGCCGACCAAGCAGGGAATGCTCTTCGCGTTTGAGCGTGCCACGGGCGCGCCGCTCTGGCCAATTGAGGAACGCACAGTCCCGGCCAGCGACGTGCCGGGTGAAGCCGCTTGGCCGACGCAGCCATTTCCGACGAAGCCGGCTCCCTTCACCCAACAAGGACTTGGCGTTGATGACCTGATGAACTTCACGCCCGCACTGCGTGCGGCCGCACTCGCCGAGGTTACGCCCTATCGGCTTGGCCCTATGTATACTCCGCCGTCCTTACAGGGCACCGTCGCGATGCCTGGCGTGATTGGCGGTGCGGGCTGGGGCGGGGCCGCGGTAGACCCCACTACCGGTTGGCTTTTTGTGAAGGGCTCCAACGCGCCGGCGCTATTTCGTCTCATCAAGCGTGATGCCCCGAGCGACACGGTAGACTCGCCCTATGCGATTGACCTCCCGAACTCGTCGCTCGGCGTTTCGCAGCGCGATAACGCCGAGGGCGCCGAACGCTCGTCGTCGCGCTTGCCGGTGAACAAGCCGCCGTACGGCACGCTCACGGCTGTTGATATGAACACCGGCGAGACGATGTGGCAGGTGCCGCTTGGTGACACTCCCGAGGTGCGCGCGCATCCGGCGCTGCGCGGTGCGGTGCTACCCGCGCGGCTTGGCGTGTCGGGCTCACCAGGCGCACTCGTCACTGGAG
Organism: Gemmatimonas sp.; assembly: GCA_031414535.1. Lineage (GTDB taxonomy): Bacteria > Gemmatimonadota > Gemmatimonadetes > Gemmatimonadales > Gemmatimonadaceae > Pseudogemmatithrix. Next base: position 36,232 of record JANNVQ010000014.1, on the reverse strand, counting down.
GGGGGCTCGTCTTCGCGTCTGGGGGCGGGCGCGTGCTTTATGCGATTGACACGCGCTCGGGCGTCACGCTGTGGGAACTCGACCTCGGACAACAAGCGTATTCGAATCCGATGACGTACCGCACCAGCGATGGGCGTCAGTTCGTGGCAATAGCGACCGGCGGTGGCTCGACGTCGCGCCTCGTGGTGCTGAGCTTGGATCGCCGCTAGCGGCGCTCAGCCGCGGGAGTTCGTATACGCATCAACGTCCTGTCGCACGCGCCTGATGTCATCGGGTGTCGTGCGGCAGCAGCCACCGATCCAGGTCGCACCTGCCTTCAGCCAAGTTGGGACGTACGTGGTGAATCGGTCGGCATTTCCCGTCCAGCAGCGCGCGTCAGCGTCCCAGGCTTCACCAGAGTTTGGGTAGACGACAATCGGCTTCGCTGTGCCAGACGCAATCTCTCTGATGAGCGACTCCACCAACTCGGGTGCGGTGCAGTTGATGCCTAGTGCCACAATCTGCGGTACTCCGTCTAACCAACGTGCGCATTCGGCAATCGAATCGCCGGCTGAAGTGTGCTTACCGTCGCAGCAGGTAAACGTCATCCATGCCTCGGCACCCGCGTGCTCACCAAGGAGTCGGACAAGTGCCGCCGCCTCAGTGCGGGAGGGTATGGTCTCGCAGGCAATGAGATCAGGGCCAGCGGAGATGAGGACGTTCAAGCGGTCACGGTGAAAGTCCACCAACGCGTCTTCAGACAGTCCGTAATCGCCGCGGTATTCGGATCCGTCGTGAAGCACCGCACCATACGGGCCCACCGACGCGGCGACGAGTAAATCTCGAGGCTGCTCCGACTCTTGGCGCAACCGGAGCGACACGCGATCGCGAGCCGACTGCGCCAGTTCCACAGAGCGGCGCAGGAGAACGTTCGTGGCCTCGGTGTTCAGCCCGCGCTTGGCAAATCCGCCATAGCTCGCCTGATAGCTCGCAGTAATAGCAATGTCAGCGCCGGCGAGGTAGTACTCCTCGTGCACCCGCTCAATCGCCTCGGGCGCATCAATGAGCACGCGTGCCGACCAAAGCTCGTCACTGAGGTCCAAGCCCTGCCGCGACAACTCACTGGCCACCCCACCATCGAGCACGCGGAGAGAGGCGGAAAGCATACGCACTATCGTGCAAAGACACCGATGAACAACTGACAGAACAGGGCCCCAAGCACGGTCATCGACATGCCCCAGATGAGCAGGCTGCGGAACAGCTTGGCCGGCTCCTGACCCGTCGGCAACGCCGCAATGCAGAGCGCGCCGAGGGTAGACAGCGGTGACACATCCACAAGCGCCGCACCAACATTGATTGAGAGCGCAATCTCCAGCGCATTCCCGCCACCGAGTCGCTCGACGAGTCCCTGAACGGTCGGGAGGAACGTCGGATACACCACGCCCGAGGTCGAGCTGTACGTGGAGATGGTTCCGGTGATGAACGCAATCACGCCATTCACACTCGTTGGTGACGCCACGCGGGCGAGCAGATCGGTGAACAGCAGCATTCCGCCCGTGCCTTCGAGCACGCCAATGAGCACACTCACGCCGCACACCATCACGAGCACGCTCCACGGTACTTGCTTCAGCATCGCCGTGTCGTCGCCCGTGCGCGCGAGGATGAGTAGCGCCGCCGCCGCGAAGGCCGCGAGGCCGAGGTTCACCTTGAGTAGCACCACCGCTACAATCCACGCCGCGCCAACGGTAAGCGTGAGTCGGTGCGTGCTCGTCAATGCAACTGGCGCCTCAATTGCAATCGTGCGCCCCGCGCGCAGCAGCCGCGGCCCGCCGAAGAGCACCCACGCGAGCACGCCAGCCAGCGCGTGCGCCACGAAGTTCGCCGCCCACACCCGCCACTCGAAGCCCGCGAGCCCGGCCTTCTCCATTGACGACGCGACAATCACACCCACCGCGCTAAACGGCGAGAGATTCCCCGCGTTGGCCCCGTTGCCAATCATCAACGCAGTCAGCAACACCGGCACGCCCGCGCGCACGCTGGCCGCCATCGCAAGTGGCGCCAACAACGCGAGTGTCGCAATCGCGCCCGGTCCCAGTGTGCTAATCGCGCAGGCAAGGACAAAGAAGATCAGCGGCAACAGCCCCGCACGCCCAGCCGCCAGAGAAAGCGAACGCTGCGTGAGTGCTCCCATCGTTCCGTTCGCCTGCGCCACGCCAAATAGCAGTGTTACGCCCAACAGCGTGAGGAACAACGACGATGGGAAGACCTGCATCAACTGCTCGGCTTTCCACCCCGCAGCGTACACCGCGATGGGCCACGCGAGCGCCACCGCGAGGATGCCCACGTTCAGCCGCGTCCCGAAGCTCGCAATCACTACCACGAGAAGCGCGACGAGCGTGAGTTCGGCTGGCGTCACTTGGCTAGTGCTGCGAGCAAGTGCTTCTGAACCTTGCCCAGTGCGGTACGCGGTAGTGCCTCAAGACGCACCCAGCGCCGTGGCACCTTGAACGACGCCAACTCGGCGCGGACCAAGCCCTCCAATGCCGCGAGATCAAGCGTCGCATCACCAACCACATAGGCCACTGGAATCTCGCCACGCACCGGATCAGCCTCGCCTGTGACTGCCGCCTCGCGTACACCAGGAAGCGTGAGCAAGAACTCCTCAATCTCTCTCGGATAGATGTTGAACCCGCCCGAGATGATGAGATCGCTCCGCCGGCCCTGCAGCGTGATGTAGCCGTCGCTCGCGCGCACGCCGATGTCGCCAGTGCGGAACCAACCGTCAACGAAAGACGCTGCGGTCGCATCGGGCCGCTGCCAGTAGCCGTTGCAGACGTTCGGCCCCCGCACCCAGAGCTCGCCCACCGCGCCGTCAGCTACCACGCTACCCTCAGGGTCGCGAATCTCTACCGCCGTCATTGGCAGCGGCAGCCCCACCGTCCCTGCGCGCCGCTCGCCCACGAGCGGATTACTCACGTTCATGAGCGTCTCGGTCATCCCGTAGCGCTCCAGAATCACGTGGCCGAAGCGCTCGTTGAATGCCTCAAGGACCTGTGGCGGTAGCGGTGCCGAACCCGAGACAAAGAGCCGCACACCCGCGCCAATCGCGCGCGCCCTCACCGCGTCGGCCTCAAGCAAGCGCACGTACATCGTAGGCACGCCAAAAAAGAGCGTGGGCTGATACGACTCAAACCAGGTGAGTGCTTCCTCGCGGTCAAAGCGTTCCACAAGTTTCATGTGGCAGCCGCTCGCGAGCCAACACTGCACCCCATTGGCGAGTCCGTGCACGTGAAAGAGCGGAAGCGCGGCCAAGTACCGGTCCGTCGCCGTGATGCCCCAGGCGCCGATGAGCGCGAGGGCGTTGGCCGCGAAGTTGCCGTGTGTGAGCACCGCTCCCTTGGCCGCGCCGGTGGTGCCCGAGGTATAAATGATTGCCGCCGCTGTGTCCGCGCTACAGCGCTCCCACGCGGAGTCACTCGCGGACTCAATTTCCTCGGCCTCGCGTTCCATCTCCTCAACATCCCAGAGCACTGTCCCTGCCGGCAGGTCCGTCGCGCGGTCTGTCGTCGTCACCACTGCAGTGGGCTTCGCATCCCCCACAATGTGTCCAATCTCGCGCCCCTTGTAGAGCACGTTGATTGGCACCACAATCACGCCGAGCTTCACGCAGGCAAGCCACAGGTCAAGTACGGCGAGTCGGTTCAGGAGGCAGAAGCCGAGCCGGTTGCCGCGCGTCAGCCCACGTGCACGCAACAGCGCCGCCCACTGGTCGCTGCGCCGGTCGAGTTCGCCAAAGGTGAGGCTGCGCAGCGTCCCATCGGGCGCTTCGCACTCGAGGGCCGGCGTGGATGCGTGGCCCTTCAGCGAGAGGTTGTAGAGATTGAGGAGCGACATACGACGACGAAGGTACCCGATTTTGGGGCCCCTCCGCCATCGGCGGCAGCAGGGGTTCGTTGGCAATCCGCCACCGGACCAGCTAGGTTCTCGGTAGACGCTCAGACGCGCCAACCCCGGCACCGATTCACCCAGCCGAGGTCTCTTTTTAGGTTGCGTTACGCCGACCCCACGGAAGGCGAAGGTTGTCGCACCGGATCGGCCGACCAAAGCGACCAAAGCGACCAAGGCGACCAAGGCGACCAAAGCGACCAAGCCCACCACAGCGCCGACGGCGACGAGGGAGACCACGGCACTGTCCGTAGTCGGAATCGGTGCCTCCGCCGGAGGACTTGAGGCCCTTGAGCTTTTCCTGCGCGGCGTCCCCGCCGCGAGTGGGCTCGCCTTTGTAATCGTCCAACATCTCGATCCGACCAAGAAGGGCATGCTCGTGGAGTTGCTTCAGGCCGTAACTCCCATGCCGGTCGTGCAAGTCGAGGATCGTATGCGCGTGGAGACCGACCACGTCTACGTGATTCCGCCCAACCGCGAGATGGAGATTCGGCTCGGAGCGCTGCACCTGCTTCCCGCAGCCCCGCGGGCAAAGCGCCTCCCGATTGACTCCTTTCTCGTCTCACTCGCTGAGGAATCCGGCAATCGCGGCATTGCGGTGCTCCTCTCCGGCATGGGCGCAGATGGGACACTCGGTGCGCAGGCCATCCGGAATGAGTCAGGGCGCGTCTTCGTGCAGGACCCTGACACGGCACGCTACGACTCTATGCCCCGGAGCGTGATTGATGCGGGCTGCGCCGATGTGGTGGCGGCGGCCGAACTCCTCCCCGCGCGAATCCTAGAACCGCGCGTGGAGCTATCCACGCAAAGCGGCGAGGAGTCCCCGTCAGCGCCGCTGGCCGCCGAGGAGATGGCGAAGCTGATTGTCCTGTTGCGCCAGCACAATGGCCACGACTTCTCGCTCTACAAGATGAGTACGGTGCAACGTCGCATCGAGCGACGGATGTCCGTGCACCAGATTGACAGTTTCTCGACCTACCGCCGATTGGCGCGCGAAAATCCAGCCGAGCTCGACTTACTGTTCCGCGAACTCCTCATTGGGGTCACGAGCTTCTTCCGAGACCCCGCCGCCTGGGAGGACCTCCGTCGCATCGTCATCCCCGAGTTGCTGCGCAGGCACTCGGCCGAACATCCGATTCGCATCTGGGTCCCCGGCTGCTCCACGGGCGAGGAGGCCTACTCGCTGGCGATTCTCTTCCGCGAGGCCTTTGATGACGTTTCGCCGAGCGCCGCGCATAAGGTCAGCATCTTTGCGACCGATCTCGACGCAAGCGCAATCGAGCGCGCGCGCACAGGCAAGTTCCCCGCCAGTATTGCCAGCAACGTTTCCCCAGAGCGTCTCGCGCGTTTCTTCGCGCCAGTCGAAGGCGGCTATCGAATCGCGCGCGCGATCCGCGAGTCTATCGTGTTCGCGCCACAAAATGTGTTGTCAGATCCGCCCTTCACGAAGATGGATCTCGTAAGTTGCCGGAATCTGCTGATCTATTTCACCACGAAGTCGCAGGGGGCGCTGCTGCCGGCCTTCCATTTTAGCTTGAATCCAGGTGGATTCCTCTTCCTCGGTTCTGCAGAAACCGCGGTGGCCACGCCGGCGCTGTTCGCTCCTGAAAAGGGGAACTCACGCATTTACCGCCGGCTTGAGTCCAACGAAGGGCGAGCGCCCGTTCAGGCTTCGAGCTTGGGAACATCTCCGCGATTCGTCGGCCTAGAGCATGGCCGTACGCAACCCACCGCGGGACTGCAGGCGGTCGCCGAACAGGTGCTGCTCCAGCACCACACCTCGCCCGCCGTGCTTGTTACCCCCCCAAGGTGACATCCTGTATGTAAGCGGCCGCACGAGCCGCTTTCTTGAGGCGCCAAGCGGACGTGCCAACTGGAATGTCTTCGCGATGGCGCGCACCGGGCTGCGTAGCGAACTCGTCGCGGCAATTCCCCTCGCACTCAAGCGGGGGCGCGCAGTGGCCTGCCGGCAGGTGGAAGTACGGGTCGAGGGGCAGACACACCTAATCGATGTCAGCGTCAACCCGCTACAAGAGCCTGAGCGGCTGCGGGGTCTCCTGCTGATTGTCTTCACAGAGCAGACTCTGTCGGGAGCTACCGCGCCGAAGAGTGGTGCCAAATCCAAGCCTGCGGCGCCTGCGCTGCGGCTTCGCGGCGTACAACTTGAGCTGCGGGAAGTGCGCGATGAGAATGTGGCGCTCCAGAGCGAGATGCGGGCCGCGCAGCAGGAGGCCAGTTCGGCGTACGAGGAGCTCCAGTCAATCAATGAAGAGGCGCAGTCCACGAACGAAGAGCTGATGACGTCAAAAGAAGAATTGCAGTCCATGAACGAGGAACTGCAGACGATCAATCACGAGCTCCAGGCGAAAATGGCGGAGATGACGCGGCTCAACAACGACATGCGCAACCTCCTCGCTAACTCTGAGATTACCTCGGTCTTCTTGGATGCGAACCTCCGCATTCGGCTCTTCACCGCGGGTTCGACGCGCATTCTCCGTTTGATTCCCGGTGACGTCGGTCGCCCAATCACCGATATTGTGTCGGATCTACTCTATCCGGATCTCACCGACGACGCGCGCACCGTACTCAAAACCCTTGAGGGTGTGACGCGGCAGGTGCCGACGAATGACGGACGAGAGTTCCGGATTCGCATGATGCCGTATCGTACGATTGCCGGGACCGTGGACGGCGTGGTGGTTAGCTACGACGAGCAGGCCCCGAAGGGGACGACGCTGTGAGGAAGCCGACCGGACCGCTTTCGTCGGAAGACGCGAATCGGCTCGTGCATGAGTTGCAGGTCCATCAGATTGAGCTCGAGCTTCAGAACGATGAGCTTCGCAAGACGCGGAATGCGCTAGAGGCTGCGCTCGAGCGATATACCGACCTCTCCGATTTTGCCCCCATTGGCTACCTCTCGCTCGAAGCCGACGGGACGATTCGCTCGTGCAATCTCGCGGCGGCCGTCCTGCTCGAGAAGGACCGTATTGCCCTTCTCGGTCAGCCGCTTGGGCTCTTCATTGCCGACGACCGACGAGCCGCGCTCAGCGACACGCTGCACGGCCTCTTCACAGTGGATGTGCCAGGCTCCTGCGAAATCCGAATCGAGCGCCGAGAGACCGCAGACCGCGTTGTCAGACTCGATGGTTCCCCCAGCTCAAACGGAGTACCCGCGCGCGTCGTACTGCACGACATCACAGAGATCCGAGAGGCCGACCTCAACATCCGCCTTCGGAGTGCCGCCCTCGACGCCGCCGGCGAGCCCATCATGATCTCCGACCGGAATGGTGCGATTTGCTGGACGAACAAAGCCTTCTGCACGCTCACGGGATACGAGCCAAACGAGATCCTCGGCCGGAACCCGCGTGAGTTGATCCGATCGGGCTCGCACGATGCGTTGTTCTATCGGACAATGTGGGAGACCATCAACGCTGGCAAGATTTGGCGCGGCGAACTCACTAACCGTCGCAAGAGCGGAGAGTTGTACGCCGAGGCGATGACCATCACGCCGCTCACCGATGACGCGGGCGTCATCACGCACTTCGTGGCAATCAAGCGCGACCTCTCGGACGACAAGCGGAACCACGCTCTCATGCTGCAGTCGCAGAAGATGGAGAGCGTCGGGCGGCTCGCCGGCGGCGTTGCCCATGACTTCAACAACTTGCTGACCGTCATCTCCGGAATAACGGAGTTCGCCCTCTCCGAGGCCGATACCTCTACTCAGCTGCATGCAGATCTGGAGGAAATCGGGGCCGCAGCAAATCGGGCGGCGCTGCTCACCCGGCAGCTCCTGGCATTCAGTCGTCGCCAAATTCTGCACTCTGAGGCCGTTGATCTGAATGCGCTCGTCACCGAGATGCATCAACTACTGCGCCGCCTGATTGACGAGCACATTGACATCGCGCTCGATCTTGCGGTGGAGCCTCCAGTGGTCTTTGCAGATCCTGGGCAGCTTTCACAAGTGGTGATGAATCTCGCAGTCAATGCGCGCGATGCAATGCGAGGTGGTGGCACGCTCACGATTGCTACGCGCGTCCTCGGCTTCGACACACCGATGCAGTCGCCGCTGGGAGAGATTCCGGCGGGCCAGTACGCGGCGCTGGTAATCCGCGATACCGGCGAGGGGATACCGCCCGACGCGGTGAGTCGGATTTTCGAGCCATTCTTTACGTCCAAGGCGGTCGGCGAAGGTACCGGACTCGGCCTGTCCATGGTCATTGGCGTCGTCACGCAAGGCAATGGCTTCGTGCAGGTGCGGAGCGCGCCTGGCGAGGGGAGTGAGTTCACAGTCCTGCTCCCGCCGATTTACACGGCTGATCAGGTTCCCGTCGTCGCGCAGGCGCCGCCGCACGGCGGGCACGAGACCATTCTTGTGGTTGATGATGAAGTGGCGTTGCTCCGTGTGACGGCCCGCATTTTGGAACGGGCTGGGTACCGTGTTATCAGTGCGGCAAGTGGCAAGGAGGCGTTGGCAATGTTCGATGCCCAAGAGGCCGCGCACCGGAATATTGCACTCGTCCTCACCGACGTGGTGATGCCAGGCATGAGCGGTCCGCAGCTCGTTGCCGCGCTACGCGAGCGGCGGGCCGATGTGCTCACGCTCTTCGTGTCCGGATACACCGATGACACCGTACTCCGACTGGGTGTGGATGGAAATTTGTCGCATCTCCTCAGCAAGCCGTATACGGCTGCTCAGCTCACCGCCGCAGTGCGCTCTTTGTTGGACGCGGGCGTGATGCCACCTGCCGGCTAGCGTCGCGCTGCGCTATTCGTTGCGCGTGTCCCACTAAGCGCGGCAACGACCGCCGCAAAGAACGCATCGTCGTCCACCACGGCTCCACTCGTCGGATGCGGCTGCGCTGACCACACCACAATCACCACCCGCGCCACGGGATTCACGTAGACGTACTGACCATGGATTCCCTGCGCGGTAAACGCCCTGTCGCGTTGCGCATCGGGATGCGTTGGGGTCCACCACATATAGCCGTAGTCGAGAACACGACCGTCACGCAGCCTCGTGGGTGCGCTGGCTTCCCTGATCCAGCCCGGTTGCAGGACCGTAACGCCGTTCACCATCCCTTCCTCGAGCACGAACTGCCCCAAGCGGCCATAGTCGCGCAACGTAGCGCTGATGCCGCTGCCCCCAATCTCGGTGCCATCCGGCGAATCGAGCCACCACAGCGCCTCCGCTTCCATCCCCGCCGGCCGCCAGATGCGCTCGGAGAGATACTCTGCAAGTGGACGCCCCACCGCACTCCGCAGCACCTCAGCGAGTACCTGCGTTTCACCAGTGCTGTAGTTGTGCACGGTGCCGGGCGGCGCAGCGCGGGGTAGCGAACGCATTATGTCGAGCGCTGAGCCTGGGACCTGCGAGATCTGCGCTTCGAGCAAACGTCGGCGATCACTCGTGGAATCGGTATAGCGCTCGTTCCATGTCACGCCCGAACTCATCATCAATACATCGCGTAGCGTCACGCCCTCGTAAGCGCTGCCAACGAGTGACGGCACGTAGCGCGTCACCGAATCATCGAGCGAGCGGATGAGCCCGTCCTCCAACGCCGCGCCAACGAGTGTTGAACTGATGGACTTCGCGATAGACATGCTCATCCATCGCGTGCGCGGGCCATTCCCCAAGCGATACCGCTCAAGCGCAATCGCTCCTTCGTGCAGCACCAGCAGGCCGCTCACCTTATTGAGTGCGAGGTAGCGATTGAGGTCGTAGGTGGAGTCGCGGTCGCTGAAGGTCAGGTCATCGATGCGGCGTGCGGAAAGCGGGAGCGCGCGCGGCACCTCCGCTGGCCGGACGACTCGGGTGGGGAAGAGCCGATGGATGTTGCGAAAGGTGTGGACGGCGAGCGAGTCGCTGAGCGTACCATCGTAACTCTCACGCACCGTTCCGATTGGCTCTTGCTCGTGCGGATATACAGCGTCGCGGGTCTCGCGCGCGCAGGCCGTGATGCCGATGAGCAGCAGCGTGGCTACCGCTCGCTCCCCGTTCACTTACTCTCCTCACGATGCGCCGAGCGACGCTGGCCTCGCCAGTACGCGAACGCACTTAACGCGATTGCAACCAACCCCGCCAGCCCAGCGAGATCTCGCTCCAGCGGTGCGTACATCGTATCCCGGTAGTCTCGACGCACTTCGAGCTTGGGCGCGTACGTCACCCATTCCTCGAGTGCCTCCGACGCGCGGATCGTCAGTCGGAGCGTGTCGCCGCGCATCGCTGCCGCCGATCCGAGGAAGAACCCTGCCGACGTATCCCCAGAACCGTAGCTGCCTGTGAAATCGGAATCGCTCGTCGCCCAACGTCTTCCCGCGATTGCTCCGTCGAATTCCACGAACGGTCCGGCCGCAAACAGCGGGCCACGAACATCTCCCGGCGGAATCGCGAAATCATGCACGAGTTGATAGCGACCGCTTCCGGGCAGCACGACACTTGTATCGAGTGGTCGTAGGAGGAGCGATGCCGACGGTATGCTGAGCGGCAGCCATCCAATCTCGCGGTTGATTGACCAAGCGCGGCCCAAGAGCGCGACGCCCACGAGTAGCCCGAGAATTGGCTTCCACTGGCGTTTCACCATCGGATACTCCCTCGTTGAGTTGAAGGCTTCAGTCCACTGGCAGGTGCTTCTCATTCCCCAGCACCGTCTCCGCTCGCCGCGAGCGCACCAACGGAAAGAGCAACTGGTGATACCAGCGCTCCTGCCCGTGCCGGCGGTCGTCCTTGAGCCCGAACGCCGGTGGGTACTTTCGCGTGATACGCGCGGTGCCAAAGATCATGTCCCACAGGAAGAGCAGGTTTCCGTAGTTCCCTTCATAGAGCCCGATCCCATCGTCCTGCGTCATTGCGTGGTGTGCGTAGTGCGTAGCCGGTGTGGAGATTGTTCGTTCAAGAAGCCAAGCCAGAGGATGCAACACGCGGTACCGATACAGCCACTGATCCCAGCGCACGGCCGAGTGTGCGCCGATGATTACCAGCAACTTCACCACGCTGTACCACACGAAGGTCCATCCGAAGCCCAAGTATAGCAACGCGCCGCCAAACCACAGGCCGGGCATCATCGCGTAGTAAAACAGATTGTTGCGGTACACTACACGCACACTCATATACTGCGCCGAGTGATGCGCGCGGTGCAGGGGCCACATCGCCGAGGTGTGCGAGAGGCGATGCCACCAATACTGGGTGAGGTCGTCGGCTACGAGCAGCGTGGCAACCATCGCCCACAGTGGCCAATCGGCCCAAGCGCCGCGTGCTTCCGGAATGAACCAGGCGCAGAGCGCGCCGGCGCTGGCGAACACGCTGCCTGAGACCACCGGAAACATCAGCCCCACCGCCACGTCGAGGCGGTTGTCCTCGGTCCCCGCCTCCTTGGCGAAGAACTTCCCGATGATCACCTCGGCGATACCGAAGGCGAGGAAGATCCCGGTTACCGCGAGCAGTTGGACGGTCTGTTGGTTTGGGAGCATGGGCGCTATTTCCACTCCAGTTTCAAGGCGTCGCTCTGCTTCGTGCACCGGGAGCTCACCGCGGCGCGTGATACGACCCGGATGCAAGTCACTCGGGGAAATTGGCTCATCGCCACACATTCCGCGAGCTTCTCGGCGAGCCACCCACCTCCGCCCGCGCCGAGTTTGCCGGGGGGCCGAATGTAGAGGGCGCCGAGAACGGCGTGCGTGGTTTCGTGATTACCGGGGAGGAGCAGTTCCTCCAGCCCAACCTCGCTGTGCGTGGCACGCTCGGCTCTGGTCTCGTGGCACTTCGCGCCCTGAGCAAATGCCCGAAGCTCAGAAGCGCCTTGCCGCGTTTGCGCCAATGATGAGCGCGAGGCTGGCGCACATTCACAGCACCATTGCCTTGCAGCGTGCACCAACATTAAGTCAGGAGGCGGCAGAGATTTAGCGCGACACGGCTCTCCATCACGCGCTGCACTCCATTGGTGACGCTGTCGTTGCAACTGACGCACAAGGACGCGTCACGCAGATCAACCCTCTGTCCTCGAGTTCGTTCGACGATGGGGTGCTTTCCCCCAATTCGCCCTCACATCGTACGTTGATGCTCCCCATCGCACTGCTGCTTCTCGGCGGGCTGCTGAGTCTGCCGCTGACGGCCGTCGGCCTCCCCGGTACCTGGGCCTTCATCGTCGGTGCGGGCCTGTGGAAGTCGTTCGACCCGTCCGCGAGCATCTCGTCTGGCGCGATCGTCGCCGGCGTGGTGCTCGCGCTCATCGCGGAGTTGCTCGAGTGGGGCCTCGCCTCGCGCTATACCACGAAGTACGGCGGCTCGCGGCGCGCCGGTTGGGGCGCGCTCATTGGCGGGATTGCGGGGGCGATTGTCGGCGTACCGATCCCAGTGATTGGGTCGATTATCGGATCGTTTGCTGGCGCCTTCCTCGGCGCGCTCGCACTCGAGTATACGAAACATGGTGAACACGACCGCGCCGGACGGGTCGCGTGGGGTGCGCTTATCGGGCGCGTCGTCGCGACGGGGGTGAAGGTGGGGGTAGGCGTCGTCGTGGTGGTGGTTGTCGTCACCTCGGCGATCTGGTGAGCGCATAACCCCGCATTCACTTCGCACGTCACGCACTCGCAGGGACGGGAAGCTCGGGGAGCGGAAGCTTGAAGAGCCGCCGAGAATTCTCGTACATCATCGCGTGGTACGCCGGCGCGCTCAGGCCTAGCTGCTTCACAAACTTTACGTACGACTTCATCGAGCAAATAGGCCAGTCGGTACCAAAGAGAAAGAACTTTGGGTCGCCCGCGTAGAGAATCGCGTCGCGAATCTCGTCCGCCATATAGTCCTCAAACGCCTCCGTGAACTCTCCCAGCACGAGCCCAGAAATATCAGCGTGCACATTGGCATTCTTGTACACGACCTCCATACAGTCCGTAAGCCACGGATTCCCAAGGTGGCAAATGACGAACTTCACGTTGGGGTGGTCGACGGCCACCTCGTCTATCTCCAGTGGATGCGAGTACTTGAGCTTGCCCTTCGCGGAGTAGGTGTCGCCAGAATGGATCATCACCGGCACATCGAACTCCTCGGCGAGATCGTAGACGACTTTGAGGCGCTTGTCGTGCGGAAAGAAGGGCTCATACCCCGGGTACAGTTTGAGCCCTTTCACTAGCCCATTCTCGAGAAAGTCGGCGAGTTCGCGCAAATCGCGCTGTCGATAGTTTTCATAGCTGATGCCCGCCACAACGCCAAGATTGGGGATTTTCGCAATGGCCTCCACCACGGCTGCAGTGCTTGGGCGATTCGGATTCACGATGTAACTCGTGAGGACCAGCGCGTAATCCACGCCCGACTCCTGCATTGCGCCCTGCAACTTCTCGAGACTCTGGTCGAGGGAGACCGCGACCTGCTCGTGATAGTTGTTGAGATGCACGTGGCAATCAATAATCATGTGGGCTTCCGAGTGGAGCGTGGAACGCGCGCGCGGGGACGCGGCGAAGTAGGTGCAGCAGTCGCCTTGAGCGCACCAATCGTGCGGCGCCCTTCAAGCGCGGTCATCATCAAGCGAAACGCAGGACGGTCCAGCGGCCGCGGAATGCGGTAGACGCGTCGCCAAATGCTGTACAATATCTGCCGGAGTGTCGCGGCACTGAGTCGCTTCACCGGCGCACCCATTGATTCGTAGTAGAGCCGAAAGGGTGAGGGTTCGTCATCCTCGCGCAGACTGGGCTGGTAGTATGGGAGATCAAGCACCAGCACCTCGTCGCGGGCATTGAGTGTCCGGAGCCAGCGGTTGGACTCCGACACCTCGCCAATGATCGCCGCCAGGGGCTTTGATGCAACGCGCAAGGCATCGCGGCTGAAGGCACGACGAAGCCGGCCGCGCAAACGCGATCCGAGTCCTCGCGAGCGCTGGTCAGCAGTAATCGCGAGATAGCCAATGACGCCCACATTCGTGTTGCCGACGTAGCTACCCGACACGAGGCCGACCACCTCACCACGTGCATCTTCAGCGATTATGAGGTGCCACGCCAAATCCGTAAGTACTCCGTGGGTAGCCTCGCGCAGACTGCCCACCCACTCGCGACGATCCACGCGCTCTCCACGCGCAAATGTTTTGCAAAGAAGCTGGTACGCCGAGGTTATCGCCGGATCACGGGGATCGACAATCTCACGGATTCGGACTTTGTGGGATGGGGACGTAGCGCTCATCAGCAAGGGAAAGGATGATCGTCGTCGCGCACTGGATCGCTCTTCCGCGCGTAAACGGTAATCTACATTGATGCGCCGAGTTTCGGGCTCGGCGTTCCGAAGAACGCTCTATTCCACTGAATGTGGTCTAAGCGCGTAATGAATCGATGCCGTCCCTTGGTGGCGCTCCGCGCACCAACGGTGGTCACCACGCGCATTCACACCACGTGGCGCGTACCTCCCGACTCCCTGCTGCTCGTATCGTCGGAGTCGTCAATAGACATCATAGCTGGCGAACTCATATAGATGTCACCGCGATCGTCGTCGTGTTATCCATGTGGACTTCCACTGGTAGTGGTTGCGCGCGCGGTCGGTGCCGGATTCGGCTTCCGCGACCGCGTACGGGCGCTTTGCTCCTATAACCACCCGAACCGCAGTGATGGCATGGTGTGAAAACACCTGCAGCGCGATGGCGCCGGCCTTCCGTTCAAGCGGGGTGCTGTCGAGGCGCGGGGAGTTTCACTCCGCGCCGGTCGTGGCGGATGTCGATGGTGACGGACTGCGCGATCTGCTGAATTGCGGCGCCAAAAGACTAGGACCGGGACTTCTGTAGCTTCACCTTCTGCTGGAAAGTGATAGCGGCGCCGCATTGCGCGCAGAAGTAGTCCCCTGTGCGCACGCCATCCGCGTACTCGCGCACGAGCGTCGGGTGGGTGCAGGGCTTCTTGCCCCACGCCTGCTGCAGTTCGACGGCTTTCTTGCGTTGCATTGGGGCTTCCTTAGTGCGTCCCGGTTATTCGGCGGGGCGGGTTGGATTGGCGGTGCCTTTGCGCGGATGCGTCACCGAGTGGACGTAGAGCGACTCCACCTTCTCACGGGCCCAGGGAGTCTTGCGCAGGAACTTCAGCGAAGAGTTCACGCTCGGGTCGTGCGTGAAGCAGCGAATGGTGATGCGCTCACCGAGCCCGTCCCACCCGTACCGGTCGGCGAGGTGCTCAATCATCACCTTGAGGGTGATGCCGTGCAACGGATCAATGGGCCGAGGCTCTGTCGGAATGTCCACAGCGTTTTTAGATGGGGAGTGTAAGTCTACGCCTTAAGGTGCCAGAATCGGCGGCTCCGCGCCACCATTGACCCGCGCGCGCTGCGTTGGTTGCGACGAACAGAACCTGATCATCAGGGTATAAACCGTGTACCACGCGCACACCGCTCATCCTCACTTGAGAACAGGAGTACGGAATGCAGATCCAGGTCAACACCGGTCATCATATCGCAAACAATGAGACCTTGACGGCTGAGATCACTCAATCAGTGTCGGACGGCCTGCAGCGATTCAGTGGTCGTATCACACGGGTCGAGGTCCATCTGAAAGACGTCAATGGCGACAAGGGCGGGGCGAACGACAAGCGGTGTATGCTCGAAGCGCGGCTCGAGGGCCGCCAGCCAATTGCGGTGACGCACCACGCCGATACGGTGAAGCAGGCCGTTCATGGAGCGGTGGAGAGTATGGAGCGAGCAATCGAGACCACGCTCGGACGTGCGGCGGACCTCGCCAGACCGCGGGCATGATTCAGCGATGAAGCGCTCTCCGCTGATGGACCAGGAGGAGCGCGAGCAGGTCGATCATATGGCGGCCGTCAAAACGTCAGTGATGTACGAGGCCATTCGCGCCGGCGGCGAGCATGAGCTCTCACGTTCGTTCAACGCCCTGTGGTGGTCCGGCGTGACCGCGGGCCTCGCCATCAGCGTGTCCGTACTCGCCACGGGGTTCTTCGAGGCCGCGCTGCCTGACGCGGAATGGACGCGCCTAGTCTCGAGCCTCGGCTATCCGGTGGGTTTCCTGATCGTGATTCTCGGGCGTATGCAACTGTTCACCGAGAACACGATGACGCCGATGCTCACGTTGTTCCGGAAGCCGACCCGGTACAACCTCTGGCGTACGGCGCGGCTCTGGACCATCGTGATTAGTGCCAACCTGACCGGGTGTCTGGTAGCCGCCGCGACGCTGGTGTATGCGTCGATTGTACCACCCGCGCAGTTCGAGGGCATCCTCAGCGTCTCCCGTCACTACGCCGCGGCGACGCCGAACGAATATCTGATGTGGGGGATGCCAGCCGGATTCCTGATCTCCGCGCTGGTCTGGGTGCTGCCGCGCTTGGAGAGTGCGGGTGAGGTGATGGCAATCTTCATCATCACCTATGTGATTGGAGTCGGCGGGCTCTCCCACGTGGTGGCTGGCTCCACCGAGTTGTTTATCCTCGTCTTCCGTGGAGAGCTCGGCGTGGCCGACGCGCTGTTCCGTGCGGTGGTGCCGACGCTGCTGGGCAATGTGGCGGGCGGCACCGGACTCTTCGCCGTGCTGACCTATGCGCAGGTGAAGGACGAGGTCTGACGTCGGCGCCGTCGCCGGCCTCCTTCATTCGTGCTAGTGCGCATCTCATCCCATCGGGTGATTGGATAGCGCGCGTCCGGCGGCGAACCTGATTGATGGCCCCTCTGCAGGCAGCATACCCGCGAGCCGCGCTGGCGTAGGCACAGATGCAATCTATGAAGCACGATAACCACGAAGGCCACATGGCGGCCGATTTCCGGACTCGATTCTGGATCTCGCTCGCACTGACCTTGCCCATCCTCGCCCTCTCGCCTCTCCTCCAGCAACTGGTTGGGGTGCGCGAGGCATTCCGATTTACGGGCGATCTCTACGTCCTCTTCGGTTTCTCTACCGCCGTCTACTTGTACGGCGGCTGGCCCTTCCTGAAGGGTGTCGTCAAGGAATTACAAAAGCAGCGCCCAGGCATGATGACGCTGGTCGCGGTCGCAATTACGACCGCCTACGTATACAGCAGCGCCGTGGTATTCGGGCTCACCGGCAAGATGTTCTTCTGGGAGCTCGCCACCCTCGTTGACATCATGCTCCTCGGTCACTGGATCGAGATGAAGTCGGTGATGGGTGCGTCCAAGGCGCTCGAGGCGCTGGCCACGCTTATGCCGTCGGACGCTCATAAGCTCTTCCCCGACGGTAGCGTCACCGATGTACCGCTCAGTGAGCTGGCGGTGGACGACCAGGTACTCATCAAGCCGGGCGAGAAGATTCCCGCCGATGGCGTGATCGTCTCGGGCGACAGCTCGGTGAACGAGGCGATGCTCACGGGAGAATCCACGCCGGTCAGCAAGACGAGCGGAGGGAAGGTCATTGGGGGATCGATCAACGGCGAGGGCTCGCTGACCATCCAGGTGAAGGGGACCGGCAAGGACTCCTTCCTCTCGCAGGTTATCGATCTCGTCAAGCAGGCGCAGCAGAGTAAGTCCAAGACGCAGGACCTCGCGAACACCGCCGCGCGCTGGCTCACCATCATCGGACTCAGCAGTGGTGTGCTCACGCTGGTGATCTGGCTGGCCGTCATGGACCGCGACTTCGCGTTCGCCATCGAGCGCGCCGTGACCGTGATGGTGATCACCTGCCCGCACGCGCTCGGGCTCGCGGTGCCGCTCGTGGTCGCCGTGTCCACGTCTCTTGCTGCCAAGAACGGCCTACTCATTCGTAATCGCACTGCCTTCGAGAACGGCCGGAACTTGCAAGCAGTGGTCTTCGACAAGACTGGTACGCTCACCGAGGGTCGGTTTGGCGTGACCGACACGTTGCTGCTGGCGACAGACATCGACGAGGCAACTTTGCGCAGCTACGCCGCCTCGGTGGACGCGCAGTCCGAACATCCGATTGCAACAGCCATCGCCGCAGCATCCGAGAAACAGTTGCCGGTTGAGGGATTCAAGAGCCTCCCGGGCAAAGGCGCCGAAGGCAGCGTCGGTGGCAAGCGCGTGCATGTGGTCAGTCCCGGCTACGTGCGCGAGCAGAAGATCGCCTTGACGGACCCGCGCATCGCGCCACTGCAAGCTGAGGGCAAGACGGTCGTGTTCGTGCTCGTCGATGGTCAGCTGAAGGGCGCCATCGCACTCGCCGACATCGTGCGCCCCGAAGCCAAGCAGGCCATCACCGCTCTCAAGGCCCTCAAGATTCGCTGCATCATGCTCACCGGAGACAACGAGGCGACGGCCAAGTGGGTGTCCGACCAGGTGGGCTTGGACGAGTACATCGCCGAGGTCCTGCCGCAGGACAAGGCGGCGAAAGTGAAGGAGGTGCAGTCGCGTGGGGTGCTGGTCGCCATGACCGGCGACGGCGTCAATGACGCACCCGCGCTCGCGCAGGCCGATCTAGGGATCGCCATCGGCGCCGGCTCCGACGTGGCCGTCGAAACCGCTGACGTGATTCTGGTGCGCAGCAATCCGATGGACGTGGTGGCCGTGCTCGCACTCTCGCGGGCGACGTATCGGAAGATGGTCCAGAACCTGCTCTGGGCCACGGGCTACAACGCCTTCGCCATTCCGCTCGCGGCCGGCGCGCTCTACGCGTGGGGCATCCTGCTGACCCCCGCAATGGGCGCAGCGCTGATGTCGGCGAGCACGGTGATTGTCGCCATCAATGCACGCTTGTTGACACTCGAACGTAAAGGAGCGGAGTGATGCATCGCCTGAACGGCTGGATGCATGATTGGTCGGGCAACGGCCACTGGACGGGGACCGTCATCGGCCTGCTCGTTATTGTGCTGCTGGTAGTTCTCATCGTCAGGGTCATGAAAAGGGGCCCGTGACGACACGGCTCACGCTCGTGTGAACGAGCGCCGCCTGTTGGCGTTTGATCTCGACAAGCAGGCGCCGCGCACGATGCGGATTGATCGGCTCGCAGAGGCTCGGCTCGTGCCGGGCGTCACCTTCGTGCCTAATCTGGGGCTCGTCCACGACCAGCTGCGGGAGGTACCGGGGCGCTGCCGTTCCCTGTCCGCGGACATCATGTAGACGAGCTAGGTCACCGTCACGTCGCTCGCACGTACACGCATCCATTGTCCTGCGCCACCGAGGTCGCGAACACGCCAGACGGCTGCATGATGATTCCCGGCAGCATCATGCGGCGCGCCTTTGTCGCAGCTGCCTCGGGTGCAATCCTATCCGCCGTCGCAATCGTGTCTATGACATCCGCAAAGGCCAACGCGCAGGCAAGCACGATGACACCGCGCGCCAGTTGTTTATCGAGTGCATGCGCCTCGAGTCCGGCCGGGAGTCCCTCACCCGCACCAAGTAGCGCTGGATTCCGCGTCATCGGCGCGCCGGTCCATGGGTGCGTGACGTGGGCCTTCTCGCCGACTTTGTACTCGTCCCAGTAGTCCTGCTGCATCGCGAGCACGATGCCATCATGACGCAGCACAATCACGGGCGAGATGGCGCTCGCGGGGACGTTGAACGCAGACATATACTGCGCGCTGACGATGCCCGCGCGCAGCACGCCGAGTCCCCCGCCAATGTCGGGACTATCGTACACCGCCTTGTAACGGCCAGTGAGCCGGCGCGTCCACGTGAGATCCACGCCTTGTGCACTGGCGTGGTCAGTTGGGGCGGCGACCGCACGCTCGGCCCACGCGGCCTGTGCGGTGAGAGGAATCAAGGTTGCAGAAACACCACCGAGGGCAAGCTGCTGCAGGAAGTCACGTCGTGCGGTCTTCATGGTTCCTCCTTGAAGGTTCACTGAAGGTTCAGTTCGGGTGTCCTACGGTGCACTGACGGGAGCGCGATGCCCCGGCACTTGATCAGGATCACCGCGCACCAACAGCACCGGTACCATCGACCGGTGTCGCACATCGTTCGCGACCGAGCCGTGAAGCAGATCGCCGAAAAACCGATGCCCATGCGTGCTCATCGCAATGAGGTCGCAGTGCTCTCGCTCCGCCGCCGCCGCAATCTCGGTTGCCGGGTCGCCGCAGCCGAGGACGGCATCAGCTTTGAATCCCTCAGTCTTGAGCGCGGCCGCCTCCTCGTCAAGATAGGCACGATCTTTGCGCATCTCCTCGCTCTCGCGCAAATCGAGTTGCGCCACGTTGCGCGCCACAAAGCCGTCGGCGACGTGGATGAGCAACACCTCACTGCCATGAATCTTCGCTAGTTCCCGCACATGATGCAGGATGATGCGGTCCCAGCGCGTGTTTTCAAGCGGAACCAAAATGCGCGCATACATTAAAGGACCCCGGCGGAGAAGGTCTGGAAGAGCAGCCAGACGTTGAGTGTCGCAATAACCGTCGCGACGGACCAAGCTAGCACTTTGAGCCAGCGTGGGTTCACGAAGTCGCCCATCTTGAGCTTGTCACTCGTGAACATGACGAGCGGGAAGACGGCGAACGAGAGCTGCAGCGAGAGAATCACCTGACTCAGAATCAGGAGCTTGGCCGTTCCCGAGTCGCCATAGAGCACGCTCACGATCACCGCAGGCACAATCGCGATTGCCCGCGTGATCAGCCGGCGCAGCCAAGGCTGCAGACGGATGTCGAGGAACCCCTCCATCACGATCTGCCCAGCGAGCGTGCCCGTGAGCGTAGAGTTTTGCCCACTCGCGAGGAGTGCTAACGCGAAGACGGTGCTCGCTGCACCCACGCCAAGGAGCGGGGTGAGGAGTGTGTAGGCGTCCTGAATCTCGGCGACCTCTGTGTTGCCCGTGGTATGGAAGGTCGCCGCTGCGACAATCAGGATGGCGGCATTGATGAAGAGCGCAATCGAGAGCGCGATGGTCGAGTCAATGAACGCGTACTTCACCGCTTCCTTCTTGCCCGCGAACGACTCGTCGTAGCGCCGCGTCTGCACGATTGAGCTGTGCAGATACAGATTGTGGGGCATCACCGTGGCGCCGAGGATGCCAATCGCGATGTAGAGCTTCCCGGGGTCGGAGAGAATCGACGGGCTGGGCACGAAGCCCGCCGCAATCCCGGCAAAGTCTGGCCGTGAGATGATGATCTCGAACAGGAAGCAGGCGCCGACCGTCGCGACCAGCGTAATCACGAGCGCTTCAAGCATGCGGAAGCCACGTTGCTGCAGCATAAGGATGATCAGCACGTCGAGCGCGGTGATGATGATGCCCCACGTCAACGGAATCCCGAACAGCAGATTGAGCGCAATCGCAGTGCCAATCACCTCCGCCAAATCGCAGGCGGCGATAGCAATCTCACAGAGCACCCAGAGCGCGAACGACACGGGGCGCGTGTAATGGTCGCGGCAGGCCTGCGCGAGATCGCGGCCGGTGACGATGCCGAGCTTGCAGGCGAGTCCCTGGAGCAGGATTGCCATGAGATTCGACAGCAGAATCACACTGAGGAGTGTGTAGCCGTACTTGGAACCGCCCGCGAGGTCCGTCGCCCAGTTGCCAGGGTCCATGTAGCCGACGGCGACCAAATACCCGGGGCCGGCGAACGCCAGCATCTTGCGGAACCAGTGGCCGCCGGAGACGGGGACCGACCGGTATACCTCGCTCAGCGAGGGCGTCGTACGGGAATGACGCCAGCCCTCGGTGGTGGAAGGCAGTCCGTCTGGAGGCGGGGGGAGGGTCATAGTAGAATTTCGTGCGTACTAACTTCGAAGTCAACCGACGGGACATGCGCGGACCGCCGTTTCAGGCAGACGCCAATCTTGGTCACGGGTGGCGACGCGGACTCTCGCACTCCCTTCCGGTAATCCGAGGGATGGTTCACTCGGCAGCGCGCCGCTGGGCATCACGCGCTTTTATTGGAAGCCTTCCTCAGGTGAACTGACTTTGCGGCTGTGCTGCAGGATCCCGGCGCGTATTGCGGATGGCGATACGGCGGACAGTACGTGTTCGCGTTCGCGCGGCGAATTGAGCGGGCGATTGAGCTGATGCCGTGAGCTGCCCGATCCGCGACTTGATTCGTCATCGCCCGGTTCATCGCGGCTCATGACCGTCACCTGCGCGAGGCCAAGGATCATCTTGAGCGACTAGCCAATAGTTGACCACAACGAGCACAGGACCTGTTATTCTGATGACATGGATTCTTCTTTCATCAGCGGTAGCTGCCGTGCGCCCACCGCTCTTCGTCGCCAGACGCTGGTGCTCAAGGCGGCCGTTTGACCGAACCAGCGGTCCTCACGAGCGCTTGGTATCGCGATCTCGTTGAGTACTCCCCGGAGGCCGCGTACGTGGTGGTTGAGGGTCGTTTCGCGTACGTGAATCCGGCGGCCGTGCGCCTGTTTGGTGCGGCCTCCGCTGAGGCACTGATCGGCACCGATGTGTTGCATCGCGTCCACCCCGACGATCACGCACTTGCGCTCTCACGTCGCAAGCTCGTCCTGGTACTGAACGAGCCCGCGCCACTCGTGGAAATGCGGTTCATCGCGTTAGACGGACGCATCTTCGATGTGGAAGTGCAGGCCACGTCCATTGATTTCGCGGGTCAACGTGGCACCTATGCCGCGGCTCGCGACATCACGGCGCGCAAACGGCTCGAGGAGCACGTGCGACAGTCGCAGAAGCTCGAGGCGGTAGGCAGACTGGCTGGCGGTGTGGCGCATGATTTCAATAACACGCTCGCCATCATTCTCGGGCACGCCGAGTTCCTGCTTGGTGAGATCGGCTCCACGCATTCGTCGCGAGACGACGTGGAAGCCATCCAAAGGGCGGCGTTGCACTCGTCAGCACTGACGCGCCAACTACTCACATACGCACGGCGGCAAGTGAGTGCGCCGCGGGTTTTGGATCTCAACGCGGCCGTGAGCGAAACGCTTTCGATGTTGCGCCCGCTCATTGGTGAGAGCATCGCGTTGCATTGGGTCCCAGGCTCCGACCTCGGCGCGGTCACACTCGACCCCGCGCAGCTCGATCAGATTCTGACGAATCTTTGTGCCAACGCTCGTGACGCCATTGACGATGTTGGCGCGCTGAATATCGCCACCGCCAATGTTTCCCTCGATGGGACTGCCGCAATGAGTATCCCTGAGGCACTGCCGGGAAATTATGTACTGCTCACCGTCACGGACAACGGCCGCGGAATGGCACCTGAGGTGACGAGTCGCGCCTTTGAGCCGTTCTTCACCACCAAGCCGCTGGGCCAAGGAACGGGGCTAGGACTTGCGACCGTGTACGGCATCGTGCGACAGAATCACGGATTCATCGCGCTGCGCAGCGAAGTGGGCGTTGGGACTCGTTTTGAGATCTACTTCCCCGCGCACGCGAGCTCAAAGCTGGATGAGGTTGCATCAGCACCTGTGCCGGAACTGCCCAAGGGCACTGAGACGGTGCTTGTGGTGGAAGACGAAGCCGACATTCTCCGGCTGACAGCTCGCGCCCTGCGAGCACAGGGGTACGTGGTCTTGACCGCTTCCGGTCCGGAGGAAGCCTTGCGCATCCTCGACGTGCACGCGGAGCCGGTGCACTTGCTCCTCAGCGACGTGATGATGCCGGTGATGAGTGGCCCAGACCTCGCACGCGAGGTGAGTAAGCAGCGTCCGAACATTCGCGTGCTCTTTATGTCGGGCTTTAGCGCCGACTTGATCGCGCGCTCTGGGCAGCTCGACCCCGACGTCGAATTCATTGGCAAGCCATTCACGCTGGGCGAGTTGACCACGCACGTCCGCAAGGTGCTAGACGGACGCCCCTCCGCGTAGATCAAAGTGGGAGTTCTGACTTAGCACTCTCCTATTGGTGAGTATCATCCCAAAAGGTGCATACTATCGTAGGGTGGTGTTGCATCCTACCCTTACGCCGTCCCAATCACACGGAGCGGCTCCTTGAGTGCCAACGCCAATATCTCGAACGCCGCGCAGCCGAAACGTGTGCTGCTGATTGCGGCAAATGCCGCCGTCTCGCCCGTGACCAAATGGCCAGTGGGCTTCTGGTGGGCCGAGCTGACACACCCGTACTGGGAATTCACCGAGGCGGGATACACCGTCGAAATCCGAAGCCCCGACGGCGGCGCGCTGCAGGCCGACAGTTATTCCGATCCGGAGGACGCCAGCGGCTACTCGGCGCATGACATTCTCTCGCTGGGCTTCAAGAAGTCGTCCGCTCACGCGGCGCTCTTGGCTAACACGCTGTCCATCGCCGATGTGGACATCTCAGCCTACGACGCCCTCTTTGTGACCGGCGGTCAGTCGCCGATGGTGACATCCCGCCGCCCGGCGCGGTGGTGCCACAGCCCTCGTGCGGTCGCATGGCGTTGCTCATGATTGTGGTGGTGTACGGCCTCGTGCTGTCCACCTGATCTTATTGTTGGCGTCGTGCTCGTCCCCACCGTGTTGCCATAACGTTCATTTAACTTCTCGACTCTCCAAACATGTCCATTGCAATTCTCGGTGCTGGCCGAATCGGCACCACGCTGGGGCGCCGATTCGCCGAAGCGGGCCGTGAGGTTCTCTACGGCGTGCGCACGCCCGATGACCCGAAGCACGCTTCGGTGCCCGGTCCGGTGCTGTCCATCGCGGACGCGGCTGCACGCGCCGCCATGATTGTGCTCACGACCTCGTGGGCCGGTGCCGAGGACACGTTACGCGCGGCCGGTGATCTCGCGGGAAAGGTGTTGATTGATGTCACCAACCCGATTGGCCCTGGCATGGTACTCACGCACGGCACGACCGACTCCGGTGCCGAACAGGTTGCACGCTGGGCGCCCGGTGCGCGCGTGGTGAAGGCGTTCAACAGCATCGGTATGGAAGTCATGGCCAATCCGCGGTTTGGCGACGCCCGCGCGGTGCTCTGGCTCTGCGGCGACGATGCGGCGGCGTGCGACGACGTGATGCGCCTCGCCACCGACATCGGCTTTGAGCCGGTGCGACTTGGCCCGCTGGCGCGCGCGCGATTCATTGAGCCCGCGGCGCTGGTATGGATCACCGCATCGGCGACGCTCGGACGGGAGTATTCGTGGGGAGTGCTGCGGCGCACCTAACGCGCTACAACAGCACGTCCCGCACCTTCCGTGCGAGTGACCCCGAGGTGAACGGTTTCTGGAGAAAGGCCGTCTCGCCCTCGAGCACGCCGTGCCGCACGACGCTGTCGTCGGTGTAGCCGGACATGAAGAGCACCCGAATCCCCGGACGCAGCAACTGCACGCGCCGCGCGAGTTCGGGGCCGCTCATCAACGGCATCACGACATCGGTGAGCAGGAGGTCAATCTTATCCTTGTTGCGCTCACAGTGCTCATACGCCGCTGTCGGTGAGCTTGCTTCAATCACACGGTAGCCGTGCCGCTCTAGGATGATGCGGGCTACCATACGGACCGCCTCCGCGTCCTCCACGAGCAGAATCGTCTCGTTGCCCATCGGCCCCTGCGACGGGTGCTCGTTGGCGCGGTCGTCCGCCACCTCTGCGACGCAGGGGAGATACACACTGAAAGTCGATCCCGCGCCGAGAGCGCTCTCCACGAGGATTGCTCCTTGGCTCTGCGCGACGATGCCGAAGACGGTCGCAAGCCCGAGTCCGGTCCCCTTGCCCACCTCCTTCGTCGTGAAGAAGGGCTCGAAGATGCGTGACTGCGTCGCGACGTCCATCCCAATGCCGGCATCGCGCACGGAGACCACCACGTAGTGTCCAGGCGTCGCGCCCTGGAGTCGGTTGCGCGAGAACTCCGCGTCAACCACTGCGTCGCGCGTCTCGATCGTCAATTGGCCTCCCGTGGGCATCGCGTCGCGCGCGTTGACTACGAGGTTGAGGATCACCTGCTCTACGCTGCCGGGATCGGCGCGCACGTGACCAAGGGAGCTATGGGTCACGAACCGGAGATCCACATCCTCGCCGACGACACGACGCAGCATCCCCTCCATGTTGGCTGTGACCGCCTCGAGATTGAGCACCCGTGGTGCGAGGACCTGTTGTCGGCTGAACATTAGGAGCTGCCTCGTGAGATTGGCTGAGCGGCGGCCGGCCTTGCAGATCTCCTCGACTTCGCGGCGCGCTGGGTCGCGCTCGTCGAGATCGCCGAGCAGGAGCTCGCCGCAGCTCAGGATAATCGAGAGCATGTTGTTGAAGTCATGCGCGATACCACCGGCCAGCCGACCGACGGCTTCGAGCTTCTGTGACTGCAGGAACTGCTGCTCCAGCCGATGTTGCTCGGTGATATCCTGCGTGATCCCGACCGTGCGGAGTGGCCTCCCATCAGGACCGAGGACCACGCGGCCGACACCACGGTGCCAGTGGGTCGTTCCGTCGGGCCAGACGACGCGATGGTGCACCGTGAAGTCGCCGCCGCGTTCCGTCGCTTGGGTGATCGCCTGGAGTGTGTCCGCGCGGTCGTCCGGATGAATCGCCGCGACTGCCATGTCGAATGTCCCGTCGAACGACCCGGGCGCCATACCATGCATACGCTCGAGGACCTCAGACCACTCAACGCGTCCGTTGAGATGTTCCCGGTCCCACAGGCCGACGTTGGTGGCCGCGAGCACGTAGCGCATGCGCTCCTCGCTCTCGCGCAGGGCATCCTGCGCCTTGGCAAGTAGTACGGGGGTGCGCGTGCGCTCGTCCACCACGGCATCAACCTCCCCTGAGAGGAGGGCCGCGATGGTCGCCTCGGCCTCCGCGAGGCGGAGCTGTAGGTGCTGTTCGCGCGCACGCACAGTCGTCATCGTCCGTTGAGCATCACGAGCACACTCGCGGTGTCGCTCAGGTTGCCAATCACGCGCTGCACGGGCAGTGGCGCGAGCTTCAGGAGCGTAGGGGTGACGATGATGCCGTCCGCGAGCGCCTTCTGCGGCTCGGTGAGCAGGTCAACGATCTCTATCGCGTGGCGTCCGCGAAAGTGTTCGTCGCAGAGCGCGCGCACATTGGCCACGGCCCGCACGGAGTTTGGTGCGTTCCCCGCGACGTAGAGCCGGAGCCGCAGCGTACTCCGGAGGGCCGGGCGTGCGGGCACCTCAGCGCCCTCCGCCGTCGCCGTCGGGAGTACCCTTCTCGGGCGGTCCGCGTCGCTTGCGCGTCACGCGCAAGTCGTCGTCGGCATGCCGCATCTTGCGGAGGACGGCACGGTCGGAGACCCGCAGTTCGGTGGCTTGACCGGTGGCGGCGGCGAGCAACGAGATCTCCGCGCTGCGCGCTTCCATCTCGACCTGGACCACCTTCAATCGCGCGGCCGCCTCGGCCTGCGAGAGTTGGAGTTGGAGGCGCTTGAGCTCGGTCGAGACCTGCGACTGTTTCTTGGCCGCGCGCTCCTCCTGCTCCCATTCCCAGCGCGCGACGCCCATTAGCACCTTGCCCTGCGCGACGAAGACGTCGGCGAGCGTGACCCCGTCGTCAGCGAGCTTCAGTTCGCGGACCTGATTGGAGTGCCCGGTGCCGCGCGACTTGACGATCGTCAGCGCGCGATTGCGTTCCCCGTCCTGCACGACGTACGAGACGTGGATCCAGGTGTCGGCGATGGTCGAGATGCCGGTCGCGGTCGCCTCGTCGAGCGTGGGACCGTCCATCAGGGATGTGTTCACGACCGTCACGCCCTCGCTCTTGAGGAAGTCGAGGAACTGCTGCGCCGCATCGGCCGAGGCGACATGCGACATCTTGCTGGAGAGTGCGGAGAGCGGATCGATGACGAGGCACCTGGTGCGGTGCGACCGGACGAGCGCGCGCAGCGCGTCGAACTGTTCCTCGATATTGGGCCCACGCGTACGCGTGGAAGACATCGCGAGGAGTCCCGATTTGCGATACGGAGCGAGGCGAACGCCGACCGAGAGCACGTTGCGCACAATCTCGTCCGCCCCTTCGTCGAAGCTTACGTACAGGACGCGCTCGCCTCGGGCGCACGCCGCGGCCGCGAAGAGGCAGCAGAGCGTGGATTTGGCCGTGCCCGGCGCGCCAGAGATGAGCACATTGCTGCCCCGATGGAATCCGCCGCGGAGCATGTGGTCGAGCCGCGGGAGTCCGCTCGATACCCGCTCGTTGGTGACGCGGTAGTGGAGCTCGGTCGGTCCGCGCGTGATGAGTCGCATCCCCTCGTCGGTGAGGAGGATGGGGAACTCGTCCGCCCCGAACCCAGAACCGCGATACTTCACCACGCGCAGACTGCGGAAGGCCGATCCATCCATCACGGAGTGCTTCAGTAGCACGACACAGTCCACCATGAAGTGCATAAACTGGTAGCGGTCGGTGCCGTCAACCTTCTGCGTGATGATCGCAGTGAGTCCGGTGCGGGTGAGCCAGTCGCGGATGCGATATATCTCGCGCTGCTCGACCGTCGGGTCGTTGAGGAGAGTGAGCAGCACATCGAGTCCGTCGAAGACAATCCGAGTGGCGCCCAGTTCGACGACCTTCGCCTCGAGGACGCGCAGCAGGCCGATCAGGTCGAACTCGCCCGTTTTGACCGTGTCGGGCGAGAGTCGCGCGTCGAGCACGAAGAGCTTCTTCCGCTCGAGCGACGGCAGGTCCCAGCCGAACACGGCGGCATTCGTCACGATCTGCTTCGCCGACTCCTCGAAGGCGACGAAGACGCTCGCTTCTTGCGTGTCAACCGCGCCGCGGACGAGCGTTTGGAGGGCGAAGACCGACTTGCCGCACCCAGGTCCGCCCAAAACCAGCGTGGTGCGTCCGCGCGGCAGGCCACCGCTGGTAATTTCGTCGAAGCCTTCGATTCCGGTCGGCATCTTGACGAGGGAATGGTGCGACTTCCGCGCACGCTTCTTGCGGGCCGGGGCCCTGCGTTTCGCGCGCGCGACCATGGGCGGCTCCACTGAAGTGTGACCCGTCGGAGAACAGTGCAGTACTGACGGGCGTACACTCTTATGCTACGGGGCGGACCACTCGCGTGGCATCGCACAAAGGTGCTAGCCCGCGAAGAGTGAAGAGCTACGGCCCATTTTCGAGCGTCGGTCGCAACAAATTCTCGCGTTTTGCGTCTGGAGACCCGTACGCAGCATGCCCGACTGTCCTTAAGGAGCACCCGCATGAAAGCCGCAGTCTGCCGCCGCTATGGTCCACCCGAAGTTGTCTCCCTTGAAGAGATACCTAACCCCCTGCCCGGGCCCAACGAGGTGCTGGTCTCTATCGAGGCCGCTGGTCTCACCGCGGGCGATGCTCGCATTCGGGCCGCACATGCGCCCGGCGGCATGGGGCCAATTATCCGGCTCGTATTCGGTCTGCTTGGGCCCCGCCGCGCCATCCTAGGGCGCGAATACGCTGGGCGCATTGTGAGCGTGGGCGCTGGAGTCACGCGCTTCGCCGTTGGAGACCTCGTATTCGGTATCACCGACGGTATGCGTATGGGTGCCCACGCGGAACGCGTGGCGGTCCGCGCAGACGGCCTGATTCTGCGTCGCCCCACCACCCTGAGTGTGGCTGAGGCCGCAGCCTTCTTCTTCGGTGGGCTAACCGCGGCCGACTTCCTGCTCGACCAATGCGCGCTCACACGTGGCGAACGGGTGCTGATTGTCGGGGGGACGGGAGCGGTGGGGTCTGCCGCCATTCAAATCGCCCGTCACCACGGCGCGCACGTCACGGCGCTAGCCAGTGCGGGTAATCTCGAACTCGCGCGTCAACTCGGCGCGGACGTCGCGCTCGACTACCGCAAGGATTCGGCACCGGGGCCCTTCGATGTCATTCTCGACGTGCCGGGCGCGCTGACCGATGCGCTCGCGCGACTCGCACCCGGCGGGCGTCTCGGGCTGGTGACCGCAGACCTCGCCACCACTACTGGCGCGTTGCTGCGTCCACGACGGGAGCGGGACCGCCGGTTGTGCGCCGCTGTCATAAAGGAATCACCGGAGGCGATGGCGCGACTTATAGCGATGCATGAAGCGGGGGCGTATCGTCCGCTTATGGGCACACGTTTCCCTTTGGTAGACATCGCCCGCGCGCACGCCGAGGCCGACAGCGGTCACAAACGCGGCAATCTCATCATTGAAATGGAGCCACAGGCGTGACCTTGCAGTCTTCACTCGACAAGATCGTTGCGACTGAGCACCGGCACCGTGACGTGCATGAGATTGCCCTCGCTGTACTTGAGGGCGACACGTTCTCGCATTCCTGCCTCGGCACTTGGCAGGGCCAGCCGGTCGGACCCGAGACGCCGTTCCTTATTGCCTCCACGTCGAAGCTGTTCATCACCGCGATGATTTTTCAGCTGGTGGCGGCAGGACGTCTAAGTCTAGACACTCCCGTCGCTCCGCTCTTCGGCGCTGAGCTAGACCGGTTGCATGTTTGGAAGGACAGAGATCTCACCGGGCAGATCACGCTACGGCACTTGCTCGCGCATACCTCAGGCCTGCCCGACTACTTCGAAGGCAAGCGGAGGGTCGGCAGCTCACTGGCCGAAGATATGTACGCGAGCCGCGACCGCGCCTACGGCCTCGCCGACGTGTTGTCGTGGACCCGCGACGAGATGCGCCCAGCCTTCGCACCGGGGTCGGGCAATCGCGCGCTCTATTCGGACACCAACTTTTACTTGCTGACCGAGATTGTCGCGCGCGTCACCGGCGAGAGTGTCGCCGCCGCCCTCGCCAGCCGCATCACCGCACCGCTTGGCTTGATCAAGACGTTCTTCTTCAAGCCCGGCACAGCAGCGCTACCTCTTCGCCTTGGCGCGCGAGTACTCGAGACGCCGCTGTCACTGGCTTCGATGCCCGGCGATGGCGGGGCCGTGTCCTGCCTTGTAGATCTGGCAACGTTCACGAGAGCGTTTTTCGATGGCGGGCTGTTTCCCAAGGCGCTGCTGGAGGAGTTGCCTCCATATCGCCGCGTGTTCTTTCCGCTGCGTGCCGGAATGGGCGTGCTACGCTTCGGCGTCCCGCGCTGGCTGCCGCCGTTCATTCCTGGGCTGGAGTTCATCGGTCATTCCGGCATCAGCGGCACGATTGCCTTCAGCTGCCCCGTGCGAAACCGCATCGTCGTTGGCACGGTCAACCAGTTGCAGGACCGAACTCGGCCCTATCGGATGATGATGAAAGCAGCGCTGGCCTGAGTCAGTCGGGGAATCGGCTCCGACCCCAGAATCCTTCCGGTGTGCGCAATAGTGAGTCGAGCCCCGTGCGACGAATGGCAGCGTCGGCTTCACGCTGGGCCAGTGTGAGCGCCTCCGACTCGTTCACGGTAAGTACGACGCGATCGCGCATGAGGATGCGGCCGTTGACGAGCACGGTGGTGACGTCGTTGCCGTTAGCGAAGTAGGCGACGCGATACAGCGGCATGTTCATTGGGACCATGTGCGGACGGAACCAGTCAATGAGAATGATGTCGGCCTTCTTCCCCACTTCAAGCGAGCCGATGTCCTCCTCCATCCCGAGTGCGCGCGCGGCATCGATGGTGACCATCTCCAACACCTTGCCTGGTGGGAGCACCTTGGTGTCGCGCCAATAGAAGCGGTGATAGCGCATCGCTTGGAACATGTGGCGGAACATGTCATAGCTGCGATCTGGGGCGACGCCGTCGGAGCCGAGCATGACGGTCACGCCAGCGTCGAGCAGTTCCACGAGCTGGAAACGACGGCGCGTGGCAGCGTTGGCGCTTGGATTGTGCACAATCTTCGTCCCCGTCTCTGCGAGAATTGCAATCTCTTCCGGTGTGAGTTCGGTCGCGTGCGAAAGCAGCGCGTCGGGGCCCAAGAGGCCAATGGAGTGCGCGAACTTCACGCTGTTCGTGGTGTGGCCGTCCTGCGTGAAGAGCAGTTGGTAGCGGCGTGAGAGTTCGCGCGTGGCCTGCGCCTGTTGAATGACTTCCGCAAGCGCCGCACCGGAGAGTGGGGTCTCCTCCTGTCGATGCGTGGGGAACATCATTGCGATGTTGAGCCGGCCGTCGGCGGCGCCGTGCCAGCGCTTGATGAGTTCCTCCGAGACGGCGAGCTGCTGCGCGAAGGTCACGCTCTCATCGCGGCTTGAGTCACCGTTCCATTCCGTGTACGTCTTGGGGAAGGGAGGGCGCCGCGGCCCGACGGCGAGGATGTAGCGCAGTCCCACGGCCTCGGTGGCCTGCATATAGGCGTTGCCGTACTTCACGTCGTCGGTGCGCGTGATCATATCGCCACCACCGAAGTAGCTGAACGCCGTCGTGACGCCAAAGCGCACGCGCTCCACGCCGGTGAGCAGCGCTTCGGCGCGCCAGAAATCAACCGTCGAGCCGCGGGCGTAGATGGTCTCGGTGGCGGGATACCACTCGTCGGTGTCCATGCCCATGGACTTCACGAGGCCGTGGCCCGCGTGTCCGTGGCCGTCAATTAAGCCAGGCATCACGATCTTCTTGTCGGCGTCAATGGTCTCGCGCGCCGTGTACTTGGCCCTGAGGTTGGCGGTGCGGCCGATGGCGACGATGCGATCCCCGGTGATGGCGACCGCGCCATCCTCCAGCACGCGCCGCGATGAATCCATCGTGATCACCGTGCCACCTGTGATGAGGATGTCCACGCGTTCGCGGTCGCTGGCTTCGCCGCCGCAGGCCGCAAGGGAGAGGACGGCGAGGGCAACGAGGAGGCGTTGGCGCATGGAGAGGCGGGCAGTGGGGAGTCGTGCGAACGAAAACTGATGTTCACCAGATTTTGGGGACACCGCAACTGGCTACCCGATGCGCGGCCCCAGAGGTGAAGTCCCGCAGCGTGAAAGAGGAGAGCCGCGCGTGCGCCGTACCCCAATCGGCGTTATTTCCGGCTCCTCACGCTCGAACTCCTCTTGCTTCTTGGTGCCCCCGATGTCGAACATCCAGACCATTAAGGCCGCCTACGCCGCGTTCGCGAACAACGATCTCTCAGTCCTCTTTGGCGCGAACTGGCCGCCATCGATGGCTTCACCGCAGCTGCCGATCGGTTCGTGGACGGTGGTGACGATGTGATTGTGCTCGGGCGCTACGGCGGCACGATGAAGCACAGTGGCGCGACGCTCGACTCGCCGTTCTGCCATGTGTACCGCTTCGAGGGCGACCAGATCGCCCGGCTAAATGACGAGCTGCACGCTGAGCACCACGCGATGACGATCGACCGCATGCTGCCGCAGTGGTACGAACCAGTTCAGCTGAAGCTGCGTTGCGCGGCTCGGCCAGTGATTCCAGCCCACCACGAGGTCGTCTACATCACCGACAAGGCCGTCAGCGCGCAGCACATCCCAGCGCAGCAAGAGCTGGTCGTCGGCATCGAGCGAGTATCCGACGGTGCCCTGCCAGCCCTCGGGTACGAAGCGCGCGCCGCTGGACGAGTCTAGTTCAGCCCGGATGTACTCGGCCCCGAACATCCAGCGTTCAGCGCGGCGCCATGTCTCGGCGCCGTACACGTGGCGACGGCCGCCATAGGTCGAGACGATGTTACCGACAGGCGCGTTCGAGTCTCGGCTTGTCGCGCCGTTCAGCGCAATCTCCCAACCGCCTTCCATTCCCGGGCCGGGCTTCATCAGCCAGGTGCCGATGCGGCCCACAAACATCAAGTTGTTGTCGTCGTTGCCGGTGTGCGTAGCGTTGCCGTTGTAGGCACCGGCTGCAAGTTCCACGCGCCCGTCCCGCAACGTCTTACGCGCCTGCACGCCCATCTGACGCGCCGGAGCCAGCGCTAGCGCCACCGACGAGCGGCCAGCGAAGTCTGCGTCGCTGATGGCGCGAATCCACTCGCGACTGAAGTCGGCCTTGAAGCGGCCCACATCCACGAGGAAGCTCGGTGAGAACCGCTTGCCGACCCGCACATCGAGCAGTGCAGGCGCGCGCGTCACGCCGGTTTGCAACTGGTAGCGCCAGCCGCCATCGAGTTCACCGGCGATTCCGAGGCGCGCCTCGAATACTTGGAAGCCGTTGGTGCCGCGGGCCACACGATCCGGCTGGTAGTCTCCGAACGCACGGATCAGCGCGTTGACGCGGAGCCCGGGTTGCCGAAAGCGCGCGAGGATTGAGTCCAGCCGTAGCTCGGCAGCCGGCGCCTGTGCGTTGAGCGGCGTGACGGCTCCGCCGAGGCATAGCGCAGCCAAGCCTATGCCCAACGCACCGGCACGCCCACAGGCCATCCACCGCTGCCCAGTGGACCACGGCGCGCGAGGCGCGGTCACTCTCCGTTCGGCGTAGACCGCACCCGGAACGACGGCGCGGAGTAGTTCGTAGGCAGATTCTCGACAGGGATGGTCACTTGGTTCCCGTCGCGCAGCGCCTTGTAATGGGGCGACATAATCTCCACGCCCCCGGCATTGAATGCGTCCTGGATGTTCGCATGCAGCTCGCCATAGATTCGCGCCATTGCCTTGGCGTTGGCGGTGTAGGCATTGAGCTCATAGCTAACGTAGAAGTCATCAAGGCTGGTCTGCAGGACGAACGGCGCCGGCTCGGCGACAATGTCCGACGTGGCCTTCGCGGCGTCAATCAACAGCTGGTGCACCTGCCGCCACGGCACGTCGTAACCAATGGTCACGCCCGTGTGCAGAATGATGCCGGACTCCGCGGCCATCGCTGTGTAGTTCAAGACGTGCGTGCTGAGCACCATCGCGTTGGGCACCGTCACGTCCACGTTCTTGATGGTGCGCACTCTCGTGACGAGTAGCGACTTATCAACCACGTCACCCGTCGTCTCGCCGATGCGCACACGGTCGCCGATGTTGAAGGCACGGGTGTAGGTCAGCACGGTGCCAGCGACGATATTGGCAATGGCCGACGAAGACCCAAAGGAGACGAGCACGCCGAGGAACAGCGAGACGCCCTTGAAGGCGTCGGAGTTCGCGCCGGGCAGGTACGGGAACATCACCACTGCCACGAAGGCCATGATAAGGAAGCGCACGATCTTGTACGTGGGCTCCGACCACTCGCGCTCGAACCCGCCGAAGGTCAGTGTGCCGTTCTCAAGGGCACCAAACACGAGGCGGACGACCTTAAGGGCATACCGCGCCACAAATACGATGATGGCGATCAGCAGCAGGTTCGGCAGGTAGGCGACGAAGGCGCCGAGCACGCGGCCGAGGGGATCGAGCACGTAGCCGACGAGGCGGTCCGAATAGCGCTGTGTCCACGGGAAAAAGTTCAGGATCAGCGGCAGGTAGAAGTAGAGAAGGACCACAATGCCGAGCGTGCGGAGCCCGCGAATTGCTGCGGCCAGCACATTGGCGACATTCTGAGCGGACACGAGCTCCACGGTGCGGATGCGAATGCCGGGGATGCGGCCGTCGCGGCGGGCGTCGACCGTCTCTTGGAGCTTGGCCGTGCCACGGCGCAGCAACCGGAGGAGCGTCAAGAGCACGGCGGTGGCGAGCAGCGTCCACAGCAGTCCGAAGGCGACTGCCTTGATTGTCGCTCGGATGGAGACGCGGCCCATCTCGTCGAAGAGTGCGTCGCGGTACGCCCGCGCCAGCTCGGCGCGTGGGCGGCCGGCGGCCGCCGCATCCTGCTCGCCGACCGACATCAACGTGAGATCACCGGCGAGGATATCCGTGCTCTGCTCGCCCTCCGCGAGCGTGAGCGAGTCGAAGCGCTCGCGGGTCAGGCGCAGGATGCGCGCCTCGATGGCGTCCGCGCGCTCCGCCGGCGTGAACGCGCCGGCGGATGCCGAGACCAATAGCACAGTGTCGCCACGAATGATCACGGGCGCCGTCACCACGGTACTATCTACCGGCCGTCCGGGAATCGCGCGCGCCGCCACCTGCGCATCTGCCACTCCTTGAGCGCCAAGGACCGAGCTGCTGCCGAGGACGGCGAGCGCCACCCAGGTGGCAATCGTCAGGGTGAGTCCACCGGACCGCGAATCGGAATCCATATACATCCTCTCATTTAAAAGCGTCGAGCGCGTCAGGGGGCTTCTCGCCGAACATGTACCGCAAGTGGCGGCGCACCCACTAACTCAAAGGTAGCCGAGGCCATCTGTATCCGCCCGTTACTCGCATCGAAGGCGTCGAGGATGCGGCTGAAGATTTCGTCGCGCGTGGACCGCCGACGGCGATAGTCTACCACGTAGCGCACCGTGAACTCGATCCAGTTGTCGGTGGCCTTAAGGTGCACCATTGGCTCGATGTGGGCGTCCTCGATTCGGTACTTGCGCACCATCTCGTTCCAAGTGCGCCGGCCAGCCTGCACCGTCTCGCGCGTGACCTCATCCGCCGCCTGCTGCAAGATGGCCCGCGCCTGGTGGCGGTCGGAGCGATACGTGATGGGGACCTTGAGTTCGTCCCAGAGAAACGGAAAGTCGGCCGAGTAGTTCACGACCGGCTCCTTGAACACGAAGCTGTTTGCCACCCGCACGATGCGGCCGTTGTACAGGTCGCCGTCCACCCACTGCGCGCATTCCATTGTTATGGTGCCGTCAGACTTTCTCGTCGCACGCAGTTCGTGCGCGTGCGGTACACGCTGCGCCCATCAGAACCGACGTGAGACTCCCACGCCGATGTAGTGTGCGGAGCCTAGGCTCGACGTACGTGCGCCACCGTGGACGT
>JANNVQ010000013.1:0-12078 GCA_031414535.1 Gemmatimonas sp. | reverse complement strand
GTGCCGACGAACGCTGAGGCCTCGAGCAGGGAATCGTAGGTGCCGGTGTCGAGCCAGGCGAAGCCGCGGCCCAACTGCTCCATGCGCAGCGTGCCGCGGCGCAGATATTCCTTGTTCACGTCGGTGATCTCGTACTCACCTCGCGCCGAGGGCTTGAGTGCCGCCGCGATGTCACAGACGTCACGATCGTAGAAGTACAGCCCCGTGACCGCCCAGTTGGAGCGAGGCTTGGCGGGCTTCTCTTCGATGCTCAGCACCTTGCCCTCGCCATTCACCTCGGCCACGCCGTAGCGCTCGGGGTCGCTCACGTGGTAGCCAAAGACCGTGGCACCCGGGCTCGCGGCAACGTCAGCGGCGGCGCGGCGTGCCTGTTCCACGAGTCCGTGGCCAAAGAAGATGTTGTCGCCCAACACGAGAGCCGATGGCTCACCGGCCACGAAGTCGCGGCCAATCACGAAGGCCTGCGCCAGTCCGTTGGGGACTTCCTGCGCGGCGTAGGAGAGATTGATGCCCCAGCGCGACCCGTCACCCAGCAGTTGCTTGAACAGCGCCTGCTCGTGCGGCGTGGTAATGATCAAGATGTCCCGGATACCCGCCAGCATGAGCGTGGTGAGCGGGTAGTAGATCATCGGCTTGTCGTAGACGGGCAGCAACTGCTTGCTCACGGCCATCGTGATGGGCCAGAGTCGGCTGCCGGTGCCGCCGGCGAGGATGATGCCTTTCACTTTTCGGCTCCGCTGCCAAGGCGCTCGCCGCGGTAGGCGCCACTGGTCACGTCATCCATCCACGCCTTGTGCGCGAGGTACCACTCCACCGTGCGCCGCAGGCCGGTCTCAAAGTTCTCCTGCGGCACCCAGCCGAGCTCACGGCGCAGCTTGCTGGCATCAATGGCGTAGCGATGGTCGTGCCCAGGGCGGTCCGTCACGTAGTTGATCAGGCGCTCGTGCTTGCCTATTGGGTCAGGCTTCAGCTCATCCAGCAGATTGCAGATGGTCTTGACCACCTCGATGTTCTGCCGTTCGTTCTGGCCGCCCACGTTGTAGGTCTCACCGGGCTGGCCGCGCTCGGCGGCCAAGCGTAGCGCGCGAGCGTGATCGTCCACGTAGAGCCAGTCGCGCACGTTGTCGCCCTTGCCGTACACCGGCAGAGCCGCGCCCTCTGTGGCTTTGCGGATCATTAGCGGGACGAGCTTCTCGGGGAACTGGTAGGGCCCGTAGTTGTTGCTGCAGTTGGTAATCACCACGGGCAGGCCAAAGGTGCGCTGCCAGGCGCGCGCCAGATGATCGGAGCCGGCTTTGCTTGCCGAATAGGGCGAGGACGGATCGTAGGGCGTGGTCTCGGTGAAGAGGCCCGTGGGCCCGAGCGAGCCGTAGACCTCGTCTGTGGAGACGTGCAGAAAGCGAATGGCTTTCTTGCCGGCGTCGTCGAGCGAGCGCCAGTGCCGCAGGCCTTCCTGCAACAGTTGGAAAGTGCCAACGAGATTTGTTTGCACAAACTCGCCTGGGCCGTCAATGGACCGGTCAACATGCGATTCTGCGGCCAAGTGATACACGATGCTTGGCTTGTGCGCTTCAAAGAGCTCGCGCATGGCACTGGCATCGCAGATGTCCGCCTGCACGAATACATGCCGCGCGTGATTGCGTGCCTCTCCTAGCGAGGCGAGGTTGCCGGCGTAGGTGAGCTTGTCAATGTTGACGACCTTGTGATCTGTCTCGTTGATGAGCTGGCGAACGAGGGCTGAGCCGATGAAGCCGGCGCCGCCGGTGACGAAGACCGTTGTCATGTTCGGTGCGGGTTCAGCGAAGGATGGCGTAGACGGTGGCCAAGCTGGCGATGGTCTGCGCGATCACGGCAACCAAGGCCACGCGCTCGTTGGCGCGGTTCTCCGTGGATCGCGTTGGCACCACGACAGACGCCCCTGGGCGAGGACGCGGCTCGGCTTTCACAATCCAGAAGAAGCGTCGCGTGGATTGAATCTGTCCGTTGGGCTGAATCACGTAGGCGCGGCGTTCATCACCAACTTGCGAGGTGCCGCCGGCAGCGCGCAGGTAGAACTCGAGGCGCGCACCATCTTGCGCAGTGATGGTGGTGGGCGCGTTGACGGCGCCGCGAATCTCGATGGTGCTGCGCAGCACCGGCACGTGCAACGAGTCGTCGTCAAAGAGGACCAGGTTGTCGCTGGAGCGGCCCTGACGCAGCGCACGGGCGAGGTCGAGGCCCACACGGGAGCGCTGGACGGGAAGGTCCTGCAGGTCCTTGAGTGCGCTGTCGGCACGGAACGCCGAGTCGGCTTGAAAACTCGTCAGCGCCACCGAGCGCGCGAAGTACGCCGCGTCCACCGCGGCCTCGTTGGTAAGGCCACCGGCGCGTCGCAGCACGTCTGACAAACGCTCGTCCTTGGTCACCAGGGTGTAGCGGCCTGGGAATCGCACTTCACCCGTGAGCACCACCGAGCGCGGCAACACCCAGTCGGGTTGCTCCATCACCAAGACGTTGTCGTAGGGCTGGAGCGTGACTTCTGGCGCGCTGCGGTAGGCACCGCCCGCTGCACCCGGCGGTGCCGAGTAGGGCTGGCCAGGTGCGTAGTCGCCGAGGTAACTCGAGTCTAAGGGCACACGCATTGTGGTGGCCGTCGCACGATTGCTGCGGTCCGTCGCCAATCGCGCAACCTCGGCTTCCGTGAGGTATGCGCCCTCGCGGAGGCCGCCGGCCGCGAGTACGAGATCGCGCAGGGTCATGCCTTCGCGCCAGGGATACTGCCCGCTCTTGCGCACCGAACCACCGATGGCCACGAAGCGCGGCGCACGGAATTCGGTGAGCGAGTACACCGTGATCTCGTCGTCTTCCTGCAGCACGATGTCGTCCACGGCCGCGCCGGTGGAATCGCGCAGCATGCTGCGCAGCGCAACGCGAGTGGAGTCCGCGCGCAGTCGCGTGATGCTGACCTGCCCGAGGTACACGTCGGGGCGCGGGCCGCCCGCAGCGCGGATGGCGTCGCTGAGACGCATTCCCGGGCGCAAGCCCTGGGAGCCGGCGTTCCATACGTGCCCCGTGACGGTCACGCGGTTGCGCACGCGATTCGCCACCGGGAACACGGTGACTTCGTCGCCGGCGGCCATCGGCAGGGTGGGGAAGACGCCGCCGGAGGCAGTGACGGCAATTACTTGACGCTCGCGCCCAGGTTGCGGGGCCTCGTCCGCGGGGAC
Source organism: Gemmatimonas sp. (assembly GCA_031414535.1). Classification (GTDB taxonomy): domain Bacteria; phylum Gemmatimonadota; class Gemmatimonadetes; order Gemmatimonadales; family Gemmatimonadaceae; genus Pseudogemmatithrix. The sequence continues at coordinate 8,872 of JANNVQ010000013.1, read as the reverse complement.
GATGCGGGTGATGCGCGCGCGACCACCGTAGGCCGTTGGGCGCAGGCCTCCCGCGTGAGCGATGACGTTGGCCAGGGACTCGTCGGCTCGCAATTCGTAGGTGGCCGGCCGCAGGACTTCACCCTGCACACGAACGCGAGGGCCGTGCGTCGCCACAAAGATGATGTCGCCGTTCTGGAGGCGCACATCGCGCGAGTTGTCACCGCGTAGCAGGTAGTCGTAGACGTCGAGCGTGCCGATTTCTGCGCCCCCGCGGCGCACGGTCACGTTGCGCAGGCTACCACTCAGTGTGGGGCCGCCGGCGGCGTAGAGCGCGGTCATTGCTGTTGCGAGGCTTGAAATGCGATAGCTCGCCGGGCGCTCCACCTCGCCTGTGACGTAGACCTGAATGGCACGCAGGCGCGACACATTTACGGACATCTTGATGGGAGCATCGGCGCCGCGACGCAGGCCCGCGTAGGAGCGACCCATCCGCGCGAAGAGCAGATTCTCAACTTCTGCCATGGTCAGATTCGCCACATTCACCTGACCCACGCGGGGCACCACAATAAATCCTTCGCGCGTGACCTGAAGCTCGTGCGCGAGCTCCACTTCACCCGTGAGGATGAGCACCAACTCGTCACCGGGTCCCAAGCGGTAGCTCGGGTCCGGCTGTCCGTCCATCGTGGGCAGAAACTCACTGCTGGCGTTGCGGAACGTCTCGAGGCCAAAGAGTTCGTAGGCGCTGGAGTCGTTCGGCACCGTGCTGACGACGTCGTCGGCTACGCGTGAGGGCAGATCGCGTCGCTGAGTCCTGAGGCTGTCGCGCCCGCCACCCGTGCGCAGCATGGTGCGCATGAGGGCGGCATCGTCGGTATTGGTTATGCCGAGGCGGCTGATGGCCGTGATGACGTCATCAGTGACCGGACGTGCCGCGCCGCTCGCCGCGCCGAGGTAATCGTCGAGGAAGGACTCCGGGTAGCCCTCAGCGCGGAGGCGCGCCCGGATCTGGTCAGGCGTCATCCCGCTCGTCATGATCTGCTGACGGACTTGGGCGGAGAGCTCCGGGCGGGCCTGAAGCATTGCTTGAGCCTGCGCCGGCGCGGGCACGGCCTGGGAAAGCAGTGGGGCGGAGGCCGAGGCTACGAGCGCAATCGCCGCCGCCACCAAGTTGCGAATATTCATCATTAGGAATAGGGGGCGACTTGAGCTAAGTGCAAGAAGCTACAGCGCGTACGCCCTTCGAACAACAGCACGCGGGGGCTTTCGTGGCGACCTAGGGTGGGGTCTTGCGGCGGAGTTGGAGGCACTCAACGCGGCTCGTGGAACTTTGGTGGATCAGTGGGCGCGGAGGGACTCGAACCCCCGACCTCTGCTGTGTGAAAGCAGCGCTCTAACCAGCTGAGCTACGCGCCCGAGTCAGACAAGACTAATGACGGAAGACGGATGACGGAAGGTGTGCACACGCAGAATCTTCGTCGCGCTCCCCCTTCTGTCTTCCCTCTTGTAGCTTGTGTCTCCACCGGGCCTATAGCTCAGCGGTTAGAGCGGCGGACTCATAATCCGAAGTGCGCAGGTTCGAATCCTGCTAGGCCCATAGCACTCGGCAGCACCGGACAGTGACGAGATCGTAGCGTGGTCGCGCTTGACACGCCTTGCGTTGCGCCAGACTTTCCCCCTTGATTCCTTCACCCCGGTGTCGGGGTTTTGTCGTAGGTCACCTTCGCTCCATAATTGGAGATTTTCCGATGCGTTTTCGCTCGTCCGCTTTCCTCGCGCTTGCCGTGTCGCTCACGCTGCCCGCCGCGCTGAGCGCCCAGGGTAGCGCCGCTGCCCGGCCTGCGCTCCCGACGGCCGGCATGTTGGGCGCCGAATTGGGCCGCACGCTGCCCGGCGTCATGTCCTCCACCCCGATCGGCTTCGGCATGGGGAGCGGCGACGTGTTTGTCGGCTCCGACTACCGCGCCCCCTCCGGCGGAATCAAGGCAGATGCCGGAATTTCCATCGGCGCTGGCCTGTTTGATGGGCGCGGTCTCTTCGGCTTTGAAGCCGTCCTGAACTCGTCGTCGGTCATCGGCGCGGGCTTCGGCTCTGGCTTGACCGCCTCGGCCAAGCTTCACAAGGTCCTCGGCCACTACGGCTTCGCGGTTGGCGTGGATAATCTCAACCTGAACGCCGAAAACCCCCTCGTGCCCTCGTTTTACGCGACCGGCACGCGCTCGCTGCACATTCGCGACGGCGGCATGTTCACCGATGCCGTCGTGAACCTCGGTGTGGGCAACGGCCGCTTCCAATCGCCGTCAGACTATCTGGCAGAGGAAGTCGTCTTCAACGTCTTCTTCTCCAGCTCGCTGCGCCTCAACAGCATGAGCTCGGCCGTCGTGGAGTACGCGAGCCAGCAGATCAACCTGTCGCTCACCATCGCGCCGGTGAAGGATCTGCCCTTGTTCATCTCGCCGACCTTGCTCGACGTCGGCGGCGAGTTTGGCAATGCGGGTCGCCTGATGCTCGGCGCTGGTTTGGCCCTCAAGTTCTAAGCCTGCAGGCAGGGCAGTAGGCACAAAAAGCGCGGGGGAGTTCATCGTGAACTCGCCCGCGCTTTTTTGGCGGGGCCGGTCCTAAGCCGCCGAGTCGTTTACGGAGCGTCGTAGGCTTCGAGGACTTCACTCGGCGCAACAGTCGCGGCACCGGCCTTCCCGACCTCCACCCCGGCCGCATAGTTGGCCACGATGGAGGCCTCCAGCGGTGAGGCTCCCACCGCGAGCATCGCGGCGAGGTACGCGGTGACCGTGTCGCCCGCGCCCACCACATCGTAGACCTCACGCGCTGCCGTGGGGATGCGCGCTACGCTGCCATCGGCGGAGATGAGCGCCATGCCTTGCTCGCTCAGCGTGAGCAGGAGATGCTGGGCCTCGAGGCGCGCGAGCACGCTGGGCAGGGCCTCGGGGTGTTCGATGTCCAATGCCGCGCCCAGTGCCGACTCCAGCTCACGGCGATTCGGCTTAAAAATCGTGCACCCACGATACTCAAAGAAATTGCGGAACTTGGGGTCTACCACGACCGGGATGCCCTTGGCCCGCGCCGCGTCAATGCTCGCGCGAATCACGGCGGGCACGAGCACTCCCTTGTTGTAATCCTCGAGTATCAAGGCGTCGGCGGCGCTCACAGCCTTGCGCACGGCACTGAGCACCTTCGTGACCTCGTCTCCGGCGAGATCAACATCCACTTCCTCATCCACGCGCACCACCTGTTGATTGCGCGCGACCACTCGCGTCTTGGTCGTGGTGGGCCGCTCGCAATCCACGAGGCCCTGCGGCTCAGCGCCCCGCTCGGCCAACATCTCGCGCAGCTGAGTCCCGGCGGTGTCGCGGCCCACGGCCGCCACGAGTTCGCAGCGCGCGCCTAAGGCCAGCACGTTCTGCGCTACGTTCGCCGCTCCGCCCAACGCGTACTTGCGCTCTCGCACGCGCACCACGGGCACTGGGGCCTCGGGCGAGATGCGTTCGACCTCGCCTTTGAGATAGAGGTCCAGCATGGCGTCACCAATCACCGCGATGCGCGGTGGCTTGGCGTGCACGGCGTTCAACAGCGATTCAAGACGCGCGCGGTGGAGAAGGGACTTTGGCATCCGCGAAAGCTGGCGTGAGATCGGCTTGCGAGGGAGTGCCCACGCGCATCTTGCGCAGCCAGCCTCGCGGGTTGAGCATCCGGAATGTCCGCCCCTGCCGATTCCCGCCCCGCCGCGCTACCCGCCGTCCTCGCGCTGGCGGTGCTCGGCATCTCGATCTCGGGGCCACTGGCGAGGCTCGCGGATGCGCCGGCGCTAGCCATCGCGACGTGGAGAATGTTTCTCGCGCTCTGCGTAGTGGCCGTGATGCTCTTGGTCACGGGGAGCTATCGCGAGTGGCGTGCCTTGGCGCGCCGAGATCTCTGGGTGGCACTGGGTGCCGGCGCGCTGCTGGCCATTCATTTTTGGACCTGGATTGCCTCGCTCGGCATGACCAGCATCGCGGCTAGTGTGTTGCTGGTGAACCTGCATCCGGTGGTGATTGTGGCGGGCTCGGCGCTCTGGCTTGGCGAGAAACCCACGCGCCGCCAACTGGGCGGACTCGCGCTGGCACTTGTTGGCGCCATCGTCGTGGGTGCAGGCGACGCGCTCTCGTTGAGTTCCGGCAGTGCAGCAGATGCCGGCGGTGCCGCACAAGCCGGCAGCGCGGCGAGCCGCACAATGCTCGGCAACGCGCTCGCGCTCGTTGGGGCACTGACCGTCGGCCTCTATTATCTCGCCGGACGCTCGCTGCGTCAGCGCCTCAGTCTCTGGCCCTATGTGGGACTCGTGTACGCGTCCTGCCTAGTCACCCTGCTCCTCTTCGCGGCGCTCACGCGTACGGTGCTCTGGCCCTACGGCACGAGCACCCTAGGCATCTTCGCGGCCATCGCCATTGGGCCAATGCTGGCCGGCCACACGGGATTCAACTGGGCCCTGCGCTACGTGCCCGCGTATCTCATCAGTTTGCTCCTCTTGCTCGAGCCACTCGGCGCCGGTGCCATCGCGTGGTGGCTGTTTGATGAAGTCGCGTCGGGGACCGTGCTTGTTGGTGGCGCGCTGGTGCTTGCGGGCCTCGCGTGGAGCGTTCGCGCGCAGGACGGATCGCAGGACGGATCGAAGTCGGGTGCATAGATTCACCAGTCATCGTGCGTGTCCTCGTTGCGCGTGTCCTCGTTCTCGCCTCAGCCAGCACCATTGCGCCTCTCGCCGCCTAGCGAAGTTCGCAGCATCTGCGCCACCCTCGAGCGCGCCGGCCATGAAGCCTGGTGCGTGGGCGGTGCCGTGCGCGATGCCTTGTTGGGCATCGAGACCCTCGACTGGGACATCGCCACCTCGGCCCGCCCGGAGCAGGTGCAACAGTTGTTCAAGCGCACCGTGCCGGTAGGCATCCAGTTTGGCACCGTCGGCGTGCTCGACCGCGACAAAGTGCTGCACGAAGTCACCACCTTCCGCCACGACGTAGAGACGGACGGACGTCACGCGGTGGTGAAGTTTGGCGCCTCGCTAGAGGAGGATCTCGCGCGCCGCGACTTCACCATCAATGCCATCGCCGTGCACGCCGAGACACTGGAAGTGCGCGATCCGTTTTGTGGGCGCGAGGATCTCGAGAAGCGCGTGCTGCGCTGCGTGGGTGAGGCAGCGCAACGCATGCGCGAAGATCGCCTACGCGCCCTGCGTGCGCTGCGTTTTGCCGGCCGCTTCGATTTTGCGATCGAGGCCAAGACCTGGGATGCAATCGTGGAGAGCGCACCCGAGCTTGGGCGCCTCTCCATGGAGCGCGTGAAGCAGGAACTCGAGAAGGTGATGGAGCAGGTGGCGCGCCCATCCGCAACCATGGAGCGCTACCGCGACGCGGGCGTTCTCCGCAGCCTCGTTCCCGTGTTGGCGGACGTCCCCCACGAGCGCTTCGCGGCGCTGGACTTTCTGGCGATGCCCGGCCCAGCCGGACGGCCACAGCGTCGCCTGCTGCGCCTCGCCGCGCTCTTCGCTGAGCCAGGCATCGCTCCCGCGCGATCGCTGGAGCAGACGCTCAAGGCACTCAAGCTGAGCGGAGCGGATGCGCGGACGATCGCCGGACTCGCCGCCGCAGTGGGGAGCATCTCGTTGGCAGAACTGCAAGCCCTCGTGAGCGCTCCGGCACAAGCCACGAACGCCGTCCGTCTGCGCCGTCTCATCGCGCAAGCGGGCCGACTCGCCGTGCCCAGCCTCGCGAGACTGCTCTGGGCCAGAACAAAGGTTGACGCGACGCAACGCATTGAAGCTCATGCCGGCGTCGCCTTGTACCGTCAGGCAATCCGCTCAGCCTTCAGAGACCCGCTCACCGTGAGTGATCTCGCGCTCGACGGCGAAGACCTGCAGAAGCTCGGCGTGCCACTAGGCCCAAAACTCGGCGCTACGCTCGCAGCCTTGCTCGAGGAGGTGCTCGTAAACCCCGAGCACAACGACCGCGCCAGCTTGCAGGCGCTGGTCCAAAAGCTTGTGGCGAGGGAGCCTACACGCCCGTAGGGACCGTGCTCGAAGAGGTCAGGTCCCGTAGGGCGTGTAGGCTCCCGACCCTGCAAACGAAAACAAATCGAAACAAGAGTTCACAACAGCCGCGCGATTAGTTTAGAGAAATGCACGCACTGAACCTGGACGTCGAAGTCACAAGAGGCGACACGGTAGAGTCAAAGCACCGAGTGCACGCCGCCGTCATCGGCCCCGACGACGTACTCATTGCCGCCGCAAGAGATTCCGCGCTCGTAACCATGTGGCGCTCCTGCGCGAAACCGTTCCAGGTCATGCCGCTGATCACCAGCGGCGGCTTCGATCAACTGGGCTGGGGCGACGAAGAACTCGCGTTAGCCTGCGCCTCGCACGGCGGCGAACCCGAGCACGTGGCGCTGGCCGAGCGCATGCTCGCAAGCCTCGGTCTCGAAGAAGGCGACCTCGCCTGCGGACCGCACGAACCGCTGTCAAATCGCGGCGCGCGGATTCAACGAGAGAGCGGTGCGAATCCATCCCGCCTGCACAACAACTGCTCGGGCAAGCACGCCGCCATGCTCGCACGCGCCAAAACGGCCGGATGGGCCACCGTCGGTTACGAGCAAGCCGAACACCCGGTGCAGCGCAGTTGCCTCGGCGAAGTCTCGGCTTGGACGGGCGTGCCACTCGACGACATGCCACTCGGCGTGGATGGCTGTGGCGTGGCCGTGATGGCATTGCCGCTCGATCGCATGGCGCTCGCGTACGCACGCTTGGGCCGCGCCGCGCAGGCCAAGGAAGAGCCAGCAGCGCGCATCGTGGGCGCCATTCGCAAGCATCCGCAACTGTTTGGCGGCACCGAGCGCTTTGACACCGTGATGCTCGAGGAGACCGAGGGTGGCGTGCTCACCAAAGTGGGCGCGGAGGGCGTCCACACCGTGGCCGTGCCTGCGCTCGGGATCGGGCTCGCCGTCAAGGTGGAGGACGGGGCGCTCCGTGCCCAGCACGTGGCCGTGCTCCGCGCCCTGCAGGCCCTTGGCGTGCTCCCAAACGAGTTGCCACCCCGGCTCGGCGAATTCCTGACCCGTCCGCTTCGCAATACGCGAGGCGAGGCCGTCGGAATGATTCGCTCCGCCTGAACTGGCGCGACTTTGTTCCCCAGTACAGGTTCCGCGTCCATGCAATCGCCCGCCCAAGAACAGCTCCCCGCTGACATCGCCGCCCTCGTGCGATTCTCGGCCCGCATCGCCATCGGCACCGAAGCCGACATCCGCGCCGGTTGCGCCGACGTCATTGCCGCCGAGACGCCGTTGGCGTGGGTGGAAGAGTGCATTCTGCAGAGCTATTTGATGGCGGGATTCCCGCGCACGCTGAACGCCATGCGCGAGTGGCGCCGGATTAGCGGCACGCCAGCCCCTGCCGCAGAGGAGATTCCGGAGCCGAGTCTGTGGCGCTGGCGCACTCAGGGCGAGCAGACTTGCGAGGTGGTGTACGGCAAGTTCTACGGCAAGTTGCGCGAGAACATTGCACACCTGCATCCGGCACTCGACCAATGGATGATCAGCGAGGGCTACGGCAAGATTCTCTCACGCCAAGGGCTCGAGCTGAGTCTCCGCGAGTTGTGCATCGTGGCCGCTTGCGCGGCGATGGGCCAAGACCGCCAACTCCACTCGCATTTCCACGGGGCCCTCAACGCCGGCGCCGAACGCGATGAGTTGACGGCCACCCTCGACGCCCTCGAGGGCATCATCGAGCCGGGTCTGCTCCTGCACGCCCGCCTCCTCCTCGCCCGCGTACTCGGCAAATAATCGGTGGCATGAGCGTAGAAACAGGACGAAAGAAGCGGTTAACGCATTACCTTTAGCCCCTAGCTCCTTCCGTCATCCGTCATCCGTCATCCGTCATCCGTCCTAGATGTTCATCGATCTCGTCGCCGTCCGAGTAACAGCTGGCACCGGTGGCTCCGGCTGTAGTTCCTTCCGTCGTGAGAAGTTCGCCCCAATGGGTGGCCCCGACGGTGGCGATGGCGGCAAGGGCGGGGACGTGATCATCCGCGGCGACGCCAACCTCTCTACGCTCCTCGACTTCAAGTACAAGGATCAGTGGGAGGCCGAGCGCGGCGAGCACGGAATGGGCAGCAACAAGACCGGCCGTTCCGGGAAGGACGTGACGCTTCCGGTGCCGCCGGGCACCGTCATTCGCGACCGCGACAGCGGCGAACGGCTGGGCGAGATTCTCGAGCACGGTCAGGAGTTTGTCGTGGCCAAGGGCGGCCGTGGAGGGAAGGGCAATTCCTTCTTCCAGACGGCTACCCATCAGTCGCCGCGCGAGTGGCAGCCGGGCGAGGAGGGCGTCATTCGCTCGCTGGAGCTCGAGCTCAAGCTCATCGCCGACATTGGCCTCGTGGGCCAGCCGAATGCGGGCAAGTCCACGCTCCTCAGCGTGATCTCGGCGGCCCGTCCCAAGATCGCCGACTATCCGTTTACGACCCTCGCCCCCAACCTCGGCGTGGTGCAGCTCTCGGACTCCCGCACCTTCGTGGTGGCGGACATCCCCGGCATCATCGAGGGCGCCCACGAAGGTAAGGGGCTCGGACTGCAGTTCTTGCGGCATATCGAGCGCACGCGCATGCTCGCCTTCGTAATCCCCATTGACTCGATGGATTGGCAGGCCGAGTACGACCAGCTGAGGGCCGAGATCAAGAACTACTCGCCGGAGCTGGCCGCCAAGCCCCACTGCGTGGTGTTCACGAAGCTCGACCTGATGGGCGAGGACTACCTGCCTGATATCGAGACCCCCGGGGCGTTCGGGAAGTGGTCCATTTCTTCAAGAGAAGCTCAAACGGTAGGGAGATAAGATAACGTATTTGCTTTCATCTGG
>JANNVQ010000012.1:0-22633 GCA_031414535.1 Gemmatimonas sp. | reverse complement strand
AAGGCGGCCGGCAAGCCGACGAAGGTCGCGCTCACCGCGTGCATGCGCCGCCTACTCATCATCCTCAACGCCATGGTCCGCAAGCAGGAACGGTGGCAGGCCATCACGCCCACCACCGCTTGACTTCCAACACAGCCTCTTCGTGGTAAAGCAGTTAGCGGATTAGGGCGTCGTGCCCGTGAAGTAGAGGTATACGAACTTGAAGGCGTACGAGTCGATATAGGCCTTCACCTGGCTTGCCCCAGCTCCTGGCGTGTAGCCCATTCGCGCGATGCCGTTGGCATCCGTGACGGCCGTCGCCGAGCCGAGGATGCCGGTGCCGGTGACCATCTGCCAGCGCACGGTGGTGTACGCCACCGGGTTGTTGAAGGTGTCCAGCACGCGAACAACCAGCGGATTGGCCACTGGGCTGCCTGCTGGTGCCGACTGCCCGTCACCCGATACGATGATCAGCTGCGTGGACTTGCCCGCCAGGGTCGTGGATTCGACGATGTTCACGTCAAACATCACGGAGTCGGCGCTTCCGGTGCTGAAGCGGACGCCTGCCGGCGCATCGCCACCGAAGCGCGCCTTGGCAACGACGCGGTTGTTGCCGATGCCGCCAAGGTTCCAGCAGACGCCGGCGTTGCCGTTCACGCTTGTAACCGTGTTAGCGCTGACACCGAAGACGCCGCAGTTGATGGCAGCCAAGTTCCCAGTGCGCGGAGCCACAGTTGCTCCAGGAATCGAGCGAGCAAACCAGTCCACCGGCACCTGCTCAAGGATGGTGCCCTTCTTGGTGGTGATGGTTACCACGGGCTGGCAAGCCGCCACGAGCGGGCTGCCTTCCACCAACTCGCTACAGTCAGACGTCAGCGACTCTACCGAGTGCATAAGCGCCGGCGCACCGTCGCGTACGAACTCCGTCACCGTGCCGCTCACGCCACCGCCGAAGCTGAGTTCCGCGTCCACCGGAGCAAAGGGGCTGAATTCAGTGACGGTTCCACTCACGCCACCGCCGAACGCGTCGTCCGCGCCCTGCATGGTGGCCTGCAGTTCCTTGGGCGAGAACACGCGGCGAACCGCGCCGATCAGGCGGCTCGAGAAGCTCGCCGGTGCCACAGGCCCGCAAGCCACGTTCCCCGGCACCGGATCCGCCGAGGTCGGCTGCGGCGTGATAACGAAGCCCGTGTCCCGAATACCATGGCCGAGGCGCAGGTTGGCCGGATTGAGGTCAGCCGGCAGACCGGTCGCGCAGACCGTGATGGTCGCGCGGCCGGTGAGCATAGTGTTGCCATCGTTCAGGAGCGTGATGCGGATGAACCCGGCGTACTGGTCGAGCTTGGTGTTGAGCCGGCCTTCAAAGCGCTCGATGCGCAGAAGGCTAGGCTCGCCCACCGGGAAGCCCGGCAAGGAGACGGCCGCCGAGCTATCGAGACCGTACAGAATCTGCGGCTGGTCTGACGGGAGGATGAAATACGTGTCTTCGGGGTTCGGGATGACGATATCGATGCCGGCGTAGCAGTAGACGGCATTGATGAAGGCCGTCACCTGCGCATCCGTACCAGCAAGCTTGCCCGCGGCGCGCTGCGCCAGCGTGAAGTCCACGATGTCGTGCGCACGGCGCTGGCCGTCGGCCGTTTTCCCCTTGCGCAGGAACTGATCCATGTTGTTGAGCTTGCCACGCACCGAGTTGATGCTTGGGGCATCACCGGCGAACAGCACACGCGCCTGTGCGGTGAGGCTCGAGATGGTCGCGGTGCAGCCGGCGGTCGCGTTGGCGATAACCCCAGAGAGCTCGGGGGCCGACGGGGTATCCGCGCAGGCCGTAAACACAAGCGCCACAGCGGCAACAGCCAGGGTTTTCATCGGGAAACGCACAGCAGCCCTCCAAGGCATAGACACTTTGGCACAAAACGGTGCAAGAAACACACCACCTATTTAAATGTGATGTGGGTTGCGTCAACCGGCTAAATACTGGCCATTGTCAAGGTGCAGGCCCGAAAACGGATGCGCAAGCGTGGCGTAGACGCCACGCCCTGGGCCCACAGCCCCGGCCTAGGCCAGGGGTCGGCGGGAGCTAGACTACTTCAGCGGGGGGACACCAGACGCTGCCAGTCTGCGCGGCTCGCCAGCGGCCGGAACCACCAGCCCGGATCGGCGAGAAGCCCCGGCGCGGCCTGTGGGCTGGCCGCCAAATAGCCGGACAGGTATCTAATGGCCGCGTCCCCGTCGCCAAGAATCGTCATGGCGGCGGCGCCGTACATGGCCAGCTCTCGGGGCTGGTCAATCGTGCCGTCACCCTGCGCCCGCTGGACCACTCTTCGTGCGCTGTCGGCGAGGGCAGGGGTCTGGGCGGCGGCCCGGGCAATCACCGCACCGATGATGTTCTGGTTGGTGAGCCGAGCAAGTGCCGTATCCGAAGGCGGGGTGCGGACAATCGCCGAGTCCGCCAACTGCCAGGCGAGACTGACGTTTGGTTCGACGGTGTTGGGCAGCGTCATCAGGTAAAGCTGGCAGCGCCAGGCGCGAGCATCGTTGCGGAAGCGGGCGCCGAGCTCTGTGCACCAGCGCTGGGCGCTGGCGCCATTGCCCTGGTCGTAGGTGGCGTTGAACAGGCGACCTAAGATCACATTGGCGTTGGAGAGGAACTCGTCCGAATCCCAAGCGCTCTTCGCCGCGATGTACACATCGTTGGCCGTCTTGCTGGGGTCGACGGCGTTCACGGCCGCCAGCGTGGCCCAAGCCGTTGCTTGCACGCGGTTGATGTTCGTCGCCTCCACCAAATCCGCCTGCGCCTCGGTGAGGAGGGCCGCCTTCTTGGCGTCGTCCGGCTCGAGATTCTGGATGTAGCTGAAGAATCTCATCGTGCCGCGCATCTCGAGCGCGTCAGACGACCTCGGGTCCAACGCCAGCGCACGTTCAGCGTGGCCGAGTCCGGTCACGATCCACGGTTTGATGAGCGCCGGGTCGCGCCCCACAAGCCGCGAACGACGGTACGCCAATGCTGCGCGCAACGTCACCGGCTCCGCCCATCCGCGGTCGAGCGCCTCCGCCGCCGCAAAGATGGAATCCGCCGCCTCGAATGCTGCCACGGAGCCGTCGGTGTCGCCCCGCGCACGCGCTGCTTCCGCATTTCGCTGCTGCTGCAAACCGCGCTGCGTCAAGATCCAGGCATCGTTGTTGCGCGTGGCCGCGCGCTGCGCACGCACGCGCAACTCTTGGCCGAGCTGTTCCTTGATGAGGCTCGCCGCAATGCTGCCGAGCGAGTCCTGCAAGAGGAGCAGGCTATCGCGGGCCACCTCAAAGGTTCCCCTCTTGAGATTCACGCCGCTCGCGTCGTCCAGGCGCACCGCCACACGTACGCGATCGCCGACGAGCTCCACCTCGCCGCGCACCAACACCCCCACACGCAACGCGCGCGCAATGCTATCCACGCTCAGAACGCTGCCACGGTATGGCTCAATACCGCCGCGCGAAATCACCGTCAGCGAGGGGCTCGTGGACAACGTGCGAATGAGGCCGTCCGTCAAACCGTCGGCAATCGGCCCGAGCGACGAATCGCGGCTGCCGTCCGTGAAGTGCAGCACGGCCACGCGACGCATCTCGGCGGTCATGCCCTCGGGACGCTTGTCCCCACCGAGCGGCCCAACGGTAAAGGCCCAGACGGAAGCGGCTGCCGCGATCGCGACGCCAACCGCCGCAGCGATTCCGCCCGGCTTCTTGTACCACGGAAGCGCCGGCTCGAACTCGGGAACTGGATAGGCCCCCGTCATCGGCATCGGCGCGCGCATCGAACGCGTGCCACGCATCACGCGCATGGTGGTGGTGTTGCCAAACACGCCGCTCAGCAATTCGGCGAACTGCTGCGCCGTCTGCGGACGGTCCACCGGGCTCTTGTTGAGCGCGATGAAAATCGCCTGCTCAACTTCCTCCGGCACCGTGTTGCGCACCACGCGCACGCTGGGCGGCTGCTCCATAAGATGCCGGGCCATGATGGCCATGGCATTGGGCCCATTGAACGGCGGCTCGCCGGACAGCATCTCGTAGAGCATGCAGCCCAACGAGTAGATGTCGGACTGCGGCCCCACGGTGTCGCCGGTGGATTGCTCGGGCGCCATGTACACCGGCGTGCCCACCGCCATGCCCGTCTGCGTGAGCTTCTGTTGGCCCGCTTCGCTAGCAGCGCGCGCGATGCCGAAGTCAGCGACGAGCGAATGATCGCCCGAGAGGAGGATATTCTCCGGCTTGATGTCTCGATGGATGATGCCCAGTTCGTGCGCGTGCCCCAGTGCGCTGGCGACCTCGAGCGTGATGCGGATGGCATCGTCCACCGGCAGCATCTTCTCGCGATCAATGCGATCGCGCAGCGACTCGCCACGCACGAATGGCATCACATAGTAGAGCAGGCCATCGGCATCGCCGGAGTCGTACATCCCGAGGATGTGCGGGTGCTGTAGCTTGGCCGCGAGCTTGATTTCGCGCTCAAAACGCTCGCCGCCAATCGTCGCGGCGAGATCAGGATGCAGCACCTTGATGGCGACTTCGCGATCGTGTTTCAGGTCCTTGGCAAGGAAGACCGTCGCCATGCCGCCGCGGCCCAACTCGCGCTCGATGCCGTAGCGGGCACCCAACGCTTCGCGGAGCCGGCGGAAGGTCTCCGACACCTGCTCCTGGGCCACGTTACTGAGCGGCGTGGCGCGAAATTCCTGCGTGAGGTTCAACCCGCACCGGTGGCAAAACATCGCCTCCGGATCGAGCGGGGTGCCGCAGTTGGCACAGGTCTTCGACGACAGGGTTCTGATCTCGGCGGAAGTGACGTGCTGGACGCAAGGAAGCTGTGCGTTGCTCGCGTCTCTGGCAAGCGATAGCCGTGAATCTTGGCCTAGAACGGCTTTTCACCACGAAGACACGAAGGATTTCCTGCAAACTCGAGGCCCCGCTACCCGAAAAAGCATTGCTTCTTAGGGCTGCGGGGCCTTGAGACTGTTGCGGTTCCCTTCGTGCCTTCGTGGTGAAGTCGTTTCTGTCTGCCAGACCTACTGCTGATTCTCGTTCATGTTGGGGCGCGGGGTGGCCCGCGTTGTGGGGTAGCGAATTCCCAGCTGCTCCAAGTACGTCGGGTAGCGACGGGGATCGTAGTAGTACTTCTGCAGCTCGCTCTTAAAGCGCGCCATGATCTCTGCGTTCAACCAAATCGGCGGTTGGTCGCTGGGTGAGATGAACGGCGTGTACTGCGTCTCTGCCGTCTGTACTTCGCGGAAGTACTTCCACGCGTCGGCCACCACCTGGGGACGCATCAGGATGTCAATCAGCGTCAGCGCCTGGACCTTGGCACCGGCGAGTGCGCCCTTATGCGCAATCGGCGTGGCGGAGGCGATGGAGCTCGACCAATTGTGGCCGGGGAGGCCGGGAATATTGGACGGATAGCGCAGGGTGACAGTCGGCACGTTCCAGCTGACGTCGCCGATGTCGTCGGAGCCGCCGCCCATCCGCTGGCTTTCGGGAATCGGGCCCTGCAAGGTGAACTCCACAGCCGTCGAGAGGCCCTGTTCGCGACCCCCCAACTCCTTCTGCAGGGCGCGGGCGAGCGCCTGATCTTCCTCGCTCCACTGCGGCATGCCTACGCGCTGGATGTTGGCGTACGTCACCTCAGCGATGGTCTTGTTGAAGTGACCGCTCCAGCCAGAGCCAACCACCATCACGGTATCGAGTTCCACATTGGCCATCATCGCGGCGCCGCGCGCGATGCGCTTCCCGGCCTCGAACAGTGCCATCGTGCGCGGATAGTCGCGCTCGCGGAAGTAAAACCAGATGCTCGCGGTGGAGGGCACCACGTTTGGCTGATCGCCGCCATCGCGAATCACATAGTGCGAGCGCGAGGGCAGTTCGTTGTGCTCGCGCTGGTACTCCCAGCCCGTGCCCATCAGCATGGCGGCGTCGAGCGCCGACCGGCCGCGCCACGGCGCGCCCGCCGCGTGCGCGCTTTCGCCGCGGAAGCGGAAGATGGCCGAGACGAGTGCAGTGGAAGAGCTCTGGCCCCATGAGACGCCGAGTCCGTTGCCCACATGCGTGAACATCGCCACATCTGCATCGCGGAACAGGCCCTCACGTACGAGGAAAGCCTTGCCGGCCATCTGTTCTTCGGCGATGCCCGGCCAGAGCACCAAAGTGCCTGGAATGCGATCGCGAATCATCAATTCCTTCACCGCGAGCGCGGCGGCGATGTTGACCGCCTGGCCGGTGTTGTGGCCTTCGCCGTGGCCCGGTGCGCCGGCAACCTGCGCGTCGTTAAACGCGACGCCTGGCTTGTTGTTGGACTGCGGAATGCCGTCTACGTCGGAGCCCATCGTGATCACGGGCCGTGCACCGGCCGGGCTCACCCAGCGCGCCACCCAGGCACTGGGCATACCCGCGTAGCCGCGCGTGATCTGGAATCCCGCCCGCTCGAGGATGCCCGTGAGGTAGCGCTGCGTCTCGAACTCCTGCATACCGAGCTCGGAGAACGAGAACTGCATGTCAATGATCTCTTGAATCTGCTTGGCGCGGCCCTCTACGCGCGTGAGCGCGTCGGCCTTCAAGCGTTCGATGCGCGCGGAGTCCGCGGCGGACTGCTGGGCCAAGAGCGGTGTGCTGAGCGGGCCGACGGCCGAGAGAGCGAGCGCGGCGACAGCGGACGCAACAACGGTTGCCGCACGACGGGCAAAACGGATCATCCAAGGACTCCTGATGGTGGGGTTCTGGCTACTTGACGCTACGCACGAGCAAGCACTGGGGTTGAGCATACGTCGTTTGGGGGTAAACGTGCAGGGCAACGAGTGTCCGACTTTCCCCGTACCTCAAGTATGAAACTGTCCATAGCCTCTCGTCTCCTGCATCGCCGGGGCGCGCTAATCGTTGGAATTCCCTTCTTGGTGGTGATTTGCTCCGGCCTGCTCTTGCAGGTGAAGAAGCAGATCAGCTGGGTGCAGCCTCCAGAACAGCGCACTGCCGTGACAGTGCCGAGCGTCCCTTGGGAGACGGTGTTCGCGGCCGCTCAGGCGCTTCCCCAAGCGGAGGTGAAGACCTGGGAAGATATTGACCGCGTGGATGTGCGGCCCTCCAAAGGCATCCTAAAGGTGATCACCAAGTCGCGCTGGGAACTGCAGTTGGCGCTCGAGGATGGGCGCGTGCTCCAGACGGCATACCGGCGCTCTGATTTTATTGAGACGCTACACGATGGCTCATTCTTTGGCGAGGCGGCCAAGTTGTGGATCTTCCTACCTGTGGGGGTTGTGGTGTTCGGCCTTTGGCTCACTGGCCTCTATCTCTGGCTGCTGCCGTGGCTTACCAAGCGGAAGCGCGCCCGATTGAGCGCGCTTGGCACAGCTGTGATTGTGTTCGCGGCGCTGAGCCTCGCGGCGCTGAGCCTCGCGGCGCTTTCGCCGTCTGCGCTCGACGCGCAGCGCGGCACGCGTCCGAGTTCGCGTCCCGATGCACGACCCGCAACGCCGTACGTCCCGGGCGCCGTGTGGGAGCGCCGCGCCCCGAGTGCGAGTGGCGTTGATTCTGCGAAACTCGCCGCCGCCATCGCCTTCGCGGTGGAGAACGAGGTTCGCGCCCCGCGAGATATGGAAGAGAACCACTATCGCACGTTTGGACGCGAACCGTTTGGCCAAGGCATCGGCCCCTTCAAGCCGCGCGGCGAACCCACGGGCGTGATTCTCCGCAGTGGCTACGTAGTGGCGAGTTGGGGCGAGCCCGAGCGCGTGGATATGTCGCACTCGGTCACCAAGAGCTTTCTCTCTGTCGTCGTTGGGCTCGCGTTTGATCGCGGTCTTCTTCGCGATGTGAACGAACCCGTGTGGATGTCACAGGCACCGACGTACGGCTTGCGCACCCAAGCGCCCTCAGAGCCGGGCTCGACTTACGGCCATTCGATGCTCATTGATCCGTGGAACACGCCCCACAATCGCCGCATCACGTGGGACCATATGCTGCGCCAGGTGAGCGACTGGGAAGGTACGCTCTGGGGCAAGCCCGAATGGGCCGACCGCCCAGCGCAGGACGCGAGCACGTGGACCACACGCGCGCGCAACGCACCAGGCAGCGTATACGAGTACAACGACGTGCGTGTGAACGTGCTCGCACTCGCGGCCACCAATGTGTGGCGTCGCCCCTTGCCAGATGTCTTGGATGAATTCGTGATGGCTCCAATCGGCGCATCACGCACGTGGCGCTGGAACGGCTACGACAATTCTTGGATCACGCTCGACGGACGCCCGGTGCAAGCGGTCAGCGGTGGCGGCCACTGGGGCGGCGGCATGTTTATCAACGCCTGGGATATGGCGCGCTTTGGTCTGCTCACGCAGCGCCGTGGTGTATGGGGCACGCAACGCGTCTTAAGCGACGAGTGGGTGACGCGCGCGCTCACGCCCACTCCCGCGCAACTCACCTATGGCCACATGAACTGGTTCTTGAACACGGACAAGAAGTGGATGCCGTCGGCGCCCGCCAGCGCATTCGGGCACGTGGGCAACGGCACGAACCTCGTCTTCGTGGCGCCGGAGCAGGATCTCGTCGTCGTCGTGCGCTGGATCGAGAATCGCGCGATTGATGAGTTCTTGGGGAAAGTGCTAGGAGCAATCAACTAGGACGGAAGACGGATGACGGAAGAGAACGGCCACTACTCCGGGAGCAGAGAACTGTGATCAACACTCGACATCTTGCTGTGTCGCTCCTTGCAGCTTCCGTCTTGTCGCTTTCCTCGCTCCGTGCGCAGGCTCGGCCCGAGTGGTCCCTGTTGATCACCAACGGCACGGTCGTGGACGGTACAGGGGCCGCACGTTATGCGGCCGACGTGGCGATCAGCGGCGACCGCATCGTCGCGGTGTCGCGCACGCCACTCGATGCGCGGCGCGCGGCGCGGGTGATTGACGCACGGGGACTCATCGTGGCACCGGGGTTCATTGACCTTCACGCGCATTTGGAGCCGTTGCTGGAGATGCCCGATGCGCGTTCGGCAGTGACCCAAGGCGTCACGCTGGCACTCGGTGGGCCCGATGGCAGCGGGCCGTTTCCACTCGCCGCCTATTTGGATTCTGCGCAGCGTGCCGGACTCGGGATGAACGTGGCCTACCTCGTGGGCCACAATACCGTGCGACGCGCAGTGATGGGCACGGAGAATCGTGCGCCAACGGCAGATGAGCTGGAGCAGATGCGCACGCTGATTCGTCGCGGTATGGGAGACGGGGCGTTTGGCATCAGCACTGGCCTGCGCTACGTGCCGGGCTACTACTCCAACACCGACGAAGTCATCGCGCTCAGTCGTGCGGCCGCCGACTCGGGGGGCATTTACACGTCGCACCTGCGCGAGGAGGGACTGGGTCTACTGGAAGGAGTAGCCGAAGCCGTTCGCATCGCGCGCGATGCCGGCATTCCGGTCGTGCTGACGCACCACAAGGCCGTCGGCCAGCCAATGTGGGGAAAAAGCGTCGTGACTCTGGCGATGGTGGATTCCGCTCGCGCCGCCGGACTCGATGTGATGATTGATCAGTATCCGTACACGGCGAGCCAGACGTCACTCTCGGTGCTGATTCCACCCTGGGCATTGGCTGGCGGCGCGCGCGCGTTTCGAGAGCGCGTAGCGCAACCCACGCTGCGTGACAGCATTGAGCGCGGCGTGGTGCATCTGCTGCTCACGGACCGTGGTGGCGGCGACACGCGGCGCGTGCAGTTCGGCACCGTGAGCTGGGATCGTACGCTTGAGGGTAAGACGCTCTACGACTGGGCAGCACGTCGAGGTGTGGGGCCTTCGATGGAAGGGGCGGCAAAGCTCGTAATCGAGGGCGAGCTCAACGGCGGAGCTGGGATGGTCTATCACATCATTGATGAAGGCGATGTGCGCCGCATCATGCAGCACCCGCAGACGATGATTGCCAGCGATGGGCGCCTCACGCGTCCCGGTGAAGGCGTGCCACATCCGCGCTCATACGGCACATTTCCCCGCGTCTTGGGCCACTATGTGCGCGAGGCGCACGTGCTCACACTCGAGCAGGCCGTGCACAAGATGACCGGCATGCCAGCCGAGCGATTGGGGCTGAGCGGCGCGCGCGGCTGTCTCAACGTGGGTTGCGCCGCCGACATCGCAATCTTTGATGCGGCGACGGTAGGGAGCCCGGCCACGTTCACTGAGCCGCATCAATACGCAACGGGGATTCCATTCGTCATCGTGAACGGAATCCCGGTGGTAGATGCCGGCGTGTTCACGGCTGCGCGTCCTGGGCGCACCCTGCGGCGCACGCAACAGCGGTGATAGACGGAAGAAAAAAGGAACTAAGCGAGTCGCTGCAGTTCCTTGTCGCTTCCGTCTTCCTCCTCGTCTCCTAAAAAGGGAAGCCCCCAACGCCTGATAGGTCGTCGGGGGCCTCTTACTCGCTGGTGAAGTGTGGGGTCCGGTTCGTCGCTGCCGTAGCAGCCGGATCCACCGCTTCTTCTCGTGATTGCTCGTCCAATCTCGAGTGTTGCTCTATCGAACAACGCGTGTCGTCTCCAGCGACCTGACAACCGGTGAAATGGAGTCGAACGGCCATCTCACACAGCGAATACTCACCTTCCCACTGCCCGCCACAATGGCGAAACCCCCGACAAGGCTGTCGGGGGTTTCGCGTAGTCGTTACATGCGCGGTCGCTGCGTCTTCACGTACTGGTCCAGCCAGTTCATCATTTCAAACAAAGTGTGCCCCACACTCTCACGTGCCGAGTAGCCGTGTGACTCTGCGGGCAGCTGGATGTAACGCGTAGTGCCACCGTTGCCCTTGAGCGCGGCAAACATACGCTCCGACTGGATAGGGAAGGTGCCGGTGTTGTTGTCGGCCATACCGTGGACCAAGAGAATCGGCGTCTTGATCTTGTCGGCAAACGTGAACGGCGACATCTGCTCGTAGAGATCCGGCGCCTGCCAGTAGCTGCGATCCTCACCTTGAAATCCAAACGGCGTGAGCGTGCGGTTGTACGCGCCGCTGCGCGCGATTCCGGCGCGGAAGAGCGAGGTGTGCGCCAGCAGGTTGGCCGTCATGAAGGCGCCATACGAGTGTCCGCCCACCGCGATGCGCTCGCGATCCGCCACGCCCATCGAGACGATGTGCTCTACCGCCGCCTCAGCGCTGGCCGTCAGTTGCTGCACGTAGGTGTCATTGGGCTCGGCGCCGTTCACGCCAATAATCGGCATGGTTGGATCATCCATCACGCCATAGCCCTGCAACAACGCAAAGAGGTGCGAAGAGCCGCCCGGCCGCGTGAAGCGATACGGAGAACCCGTCACCTGCGAAGCGGCCTCCACCGAGCCGAACTCAATGGGATACGCCCAGAGGAGGAAGGGGATCGGACCATCGCGCTGCTTGTCGTAGCCTGGCGGCAAGTATACGGTAGCCTGCAACTGTACGCCGTCCTTGCGGGTGTAACGCACCACCTCGCGGCGCACATTGGCGAAGTCCGGTGCCGGGTCCGCGAACTTGGTCACCTGAATCGGTGCGATGCGGCGCACGGTCTCTCTGATCCAATAATTTGCCGGCTCCGTCAACGACTCCCGGTTCGTTAGCAGGCGCTGACCACGCTCGTCGAGGATGTCCACGACCGACTCGTAGTGCGGCGCGGCGGAGCGGAACACGCGCTCGCTGCGCCCGCTCGCCAACTCGTAGCGATCGAGGAACGGACGGTCGCCTTCGGCCGATGCGCCGGCGCCCGTGAGAAACACACTCCGACCATCGGCGGTCAGACGCAGCACGTTACGGCCCATCGCGTTGCGTGAGGTGACGAACTGTCCGGGATCCGTGTAGCGGTCCTCGCTCGAGCGCTCCCAGAGCATGCGTGGTGCCGTGCGGCCAGTTGGGTCGAACACCCACACACGATTCGTGCGCTGCTTTGAGTTACCCTCACGCGCGATGGCGAGGTCGGCCCTCCCCCAGGTCACGCCACGCGCACGCCATTCAGTCTCCAGCAAGGTGCGAGCTGCAGCGGTGAACGGAGCATCCAGTGCGAGCAGCCGATCACGCTTCGCGGCCTCGCGAGCGGGATCGCCCCCATCGAGCGCCTCCAACCAAGTGAGCGTTGCGGCCACATCGTTCCGCCACGAGGGCGAGCGCGGTCCCGTCTGCGCCGCATCCCCACCCCAAGGCACACGTTCTAGCAAAGGCCGCGTCGCTAGTGTGCGCGCCACCGTGCCCTGCGGCGACCACACTTCGATCTTGGTCGGGAAGTAGTTGAGCGGCACCTGATAGCTGAACGGCCGGGCGAGCGAGGTCACCAAGAGCCATTGACCATCCGGGCTTGGCACCGCAGCGGAAATCATCGCGGCGGCCCCGACCATCGTAGCGCTGCCATCAACGCCAAAGCGCACGAGTTGGCTCGTGGCGTAGTGCTCAAACAGTGCTTCGTCGTGCGGGCTCTTGAGCAGGTCTTGATACGTCGCCACGCGATCAGCGCGCCCGCTCAAGGCCTCTTGGATAATTGGACCACCGGGCACGCTCGGTGCCGCAGGTTCAGCGCCGCGACCATCCGGAATGGTCGTGCAGATGAGCGCAGCATCCGTCATCCAATCGCAGGGCGCGCCAAGTACGGCGTTCAGCTTGCGTGAGCTCAGCTGGCGCGCCGTGCGCGCGTGCGGGTCGGCCACCCAGAGCGTGAGCGCATCGTCCGTGCTCACCACGAAGGACATTAGCTTGCCGTTCGGCGACCACGTGGGATAGCTAATGCCGCCACCAGCTGGCAACTGCATCGCCACAGGAAGGGCATTGCCACCAGTCATCGGCATCACCGAGATGCTGCGCGAGGGATTCTGTCGTGACGGACCACTGTTGCGGGGATTCATGCGCAGGCCGGCGAGCCGGTACTCCGGCTCCGACAGCTCCGCGATGCTCGGCAGGCCCGGCCGCTCGAGCAACACGAGCAGGGACTTATCTGGCGAAGTAAGGATGGTGGGCTTGGCCGGCGCGTCGAGAATGCGCGCGATGGCCGGAGCCGGTTGCTGATATCCGCTCTGCGCCGCGAGTGGCGCGGCGAAGACGGCAAGGAGTGCGACGAAGGAACGAGAGAAGCGCAGCGCCACAGTATGGTGCTCCGGGGTGAGGGGTCTGCACAAAGGTACGCGCCAGACCCCCACTGCGTTCGCGCTAGAACTCGATGCTGAATCCAATGCTGGGCAGGAACCCGAGTGACGCGTTCTGCAGCACTGTCTGCGTGCGCGGATCCCACTGGAGTCCCGAGACGTTCTCGCGCCCGTACACGTTCTGGATGTCGAAGTAACCCACCAACTGCACACGCCGCAGGCTCCAGCGTCGGTCCACGCGGACATCGAGTGAATGAAACAGTGGCAGGCGCTCGCCTTCGTTCCATTGCGTGAACTCCTGCTGCCCTGCGTCAGGTCCAGTGGTCACGAATGGTGTGGTGGGCAGTCCGCTCGCGATGCGGAACTTGCCCGAGAGCTCCCACTTGGGACTGGGGCGCCAGCCAAGCACGATGTTGCCAATGGCGCGTGTGTCGAAAGTCCCAGCGCGTCTAACGCCATCGGCACCATCGAACGTGGTACGAGCCACGCTCACGCTTGCGAGGCCGAAGAGCGGAATGTCGCTCAGTTGCTTTTGCACGAAGAGCTCAGCGCCCACGGAGCGACCCTTCGCAACTGCGGCGAGAGGCTCAAGCCCGAATGGGATGTCACTCGTGACGTCATCAAAGCCGCTGGGACTCAACACGGCCTGCGGACGAAACAACCGTCGCGGATACTGCGAGTACCCCTTGGCGTAGACCTCAAACTGCAGCTTCACGTCCTCGCGCAGCAGGTGTTCCACGCCGAGCACTGCTTGATCCGCGCGGAAGGGCTTGAGCGACGCATTCGTTGGATCGCCCACCAACCAGATGAACGACGGCGTTTGCCAGTAGCGGCCGGCGCTGGCCGTGAGTGCGCTGCGCTCGGTCAGCGAGTAGCGTGCGCCCAATCGCGGTGAGCTGCGTGCGGCGCCGTCGAGGAATCCGTAGCGATCGGCGCGAAGGCCAAGTGTGGTGCGCAGCTTGGGCGTCGCCTGCCACGCGACCTGCGAGTAGACGGCTTGGCGGTCCGCCGTGAAGTTCGTATCCAGGCTCAGCGGTCGCGGTGTGCCAATCGCATCCGCGCGCAGGTTGCCTGGCAACAAGAGGTCGTAGCGCAGGTCACTCGCGTAGCGCGCCACGGCACCGACATTGACCTCCACGTGCGACGTCGCCTGTAGCGTAAGATCGGCACGCAGCGACTGCTCGCCTTCGGTGCTGAAGGCGCGGAAGATGGTGTTTGGTGGTTCGAGTGAATCGTTCTGAACGGTCTGGAACTGCGTCCAGGTGCGTCCGAGCGTGAGGTCAAAAATTCCGCGTGGCACTAGACGCCGCCACGTGATGCCGCTGAAGTACTGCTGCTGCGTGGGCGCCGCGACGCGCGAGTTGTCGTAGCGCTTGTCGGCATCGTCATTGAAGAACGTGATCGTGCCGTCCGCTCCGATAAACAGGAAAGAGAGCTTGTCACGCGTGCCGATGTCGCGCACCGCCTTCACCTGCAGGTCGCTGTAGGCGGGCACAAAGCCGAAGCCCGCTGCCTTGAACAGAAAGTCTAGGTAGGAACGGCGCGCACTTATATAGAGAGAGCCGCGCTCGCCCAACGGGCCTTCCGCCACCGCAAAGCCACCCGTGGCTGAGAGCGTGAACTCGCCGCCGAACTGTGTGCGGTTCCCCTCACGCAGCGAAATGCTGGTGACGGATGCAGTGCGATCGCCGTACTTAGCAGCGAAGCCGCCCGCCGAGAACGAGGCCTGCTCCACGGCGTCAACGTTGATGAGCGAGAGCGGGCCGCCGGTGGAGCCCTGCGTGCCGAAGTGATTGATGTTGGGAACTTCGATGCCATCCACGAGAAAGAGATTCTCAAACGGCGCGCCACCGCGCACTACAAGATCATTGCGGCCGGGCTGCGTGACGCCGACTCCGGGTAGCAGAGCGACGGCGCGCACAACGTCTTCTTGCACGCCCGGGGCGCGGCGGATGGCTTCGGCGTTTAGCGTTTGCGTTGATGTCGTGCCTTCAACGGCGGGCGTGAAGTACGCGGCCTTCACCTCGACGGCGGCGACATCCGTTGCGGCGGGTTGCAGGCGTACGGCGAGGGTGGTGGGCTTGCCGCTGCCCACCACGACATCAGGAATGATGATTGGACGAAAGCCAATCGCGCGAACCTGCAGGCGCCACACGCCCGGAGCCACGCCCAGTAGCACAAAACGGCCACGGTCGTCCGTCACGGCGCGCTGGTTGGCGCCTTCAACGGCCACCTGAGCGCCGACAATCGGCTGCTCAGTGCCCGTTACGGTCACGGAACCGGAGACGGTTCCGGTGCTCTGCGCGGTCGAATAGCGGGGGAGCAAAGGCAGAAGCAAGAAGCAGCTAATCAAGACGCGACGCATGAGGGATAAAGGCAGAGCGACCGGGGAATGTTTCGGACTCTGTCCCGCTCGCACCCATGCGCCTAGGCCGCTTGCTGGCGTCATCGGGGCACAGAGGCGAACTTTTTGCCATCGTCGGCCTCTCCGACCCATACACCAGAGGATTGTGATGAAGTCGCTCTCGCTTGCCCTGCTCACGGCCATCTCACTCGGCGCCAGCTCGCTTGTCGCGCAACAGGCACCCTCGGCCGCTTCGCCCCAAGTTGCGCTCCCTGCCGGCATCACTCGCGGCGCCAGCGTGGAAGGCATCACCGAGTACTCCCTCGCGAATGGCATGAAGGTGTTGCTCTTCCCCGACCAGTCCAAGCCAACTGTGACGGTGAACATCACCTACCTCGTGGGTTCGCGTCACGAGGGTTACGGCGAGACGGGCATGGCGCACCTGCTCGAACACTTGGTGTTCAAGGGCACGCCCAAGCACCCCAACATCCCGCAGGAGCTCACGGAGCGCGGCACCAACCCCAACGGCACCACGTGGTACGACCGCACCAACTACTTCGAGACAATGCCGGCCACGGACGCCAATCTCGAGTGGGCGTTCGACCTCGAGGCCGACCGTATGGTGAACTCCTTCATCGCGCAGAAGGACTTGGAGAGCGAATTCACCGTGGTGCGCAACGAGTTTGAGTCTGGGGAGAACAACCCCGTCAACGTGACTCTGCAGCGCACGATGTCGGCGGCGTTCGACTGGCACAACTACGGCAAGAGCACCATCGGCGCGCGCGCGGATATCGAGAACGTGCCGATTACACGCCTGCAGGCGTTCTATCGCCGCTACTATCAGCCCGACAACGCAATCCTCGTCGTGGCCGGCAAGTTCGACGAGGCCAAGGCGCTGCAATTGATTGCCGCAAAGTTCGGGACAATCCCACGCCCCGAGCGCTCGCTCGAGCGCGGCAACTTGCTCTACCCCACCTACACGCGCGATCCGGACCAGGACGGCGAGCGCGAGGTCACGGTACGTCGCGTGGGCGACCAGCAGGTCGTGCTTGCGGCATACAAAGTGCCGGCGGGTACGCATCCGGACTTCGCGGCGCTCTACGTCCTCGCCGAGGTGCTGAACCGTACGCCGGGCGGTCGCTTGCACACCGCCCTCGTGCAGCCGGGCCTCGTCGCGCAGACGGGCGGCTTTACCTACCAACTGCGCGAGCCGGGCCTGCTGATGGCCATCGCGTTGCTGCGCAAGGAACAGTCGCTCGACTCGGCGCGTCGCGTGATGCTCAGCGTCGTCGAGGGCTTCGCCGCAAACGCGGTGACGGAAGCGGAAGTCACGCAGGCCAAGGCCGCGCTGTCGCGGCAGATCGAACTCTCCATGAACTCGTCGCAGAACATCGCGCTCGACCTCTCCGAGTGGGCCTCGATGGGTGACTGGCGCCTGCTGTTCATCCATCGCGACCGCACCGAGCGCGTGACGGTCGCTGACGTGCAACGCGTTGCGACCACGTACTTCAAGCCGGACAACCGCACGATTGGCCGCTTCGTGCCTACCGAGTCGCCGAACCGCGTGACGGTGCCGGTGGTCGCTGAGGCCAGCGTGGATTCGGTGGCCCGAGCGTATCGCGGTCGTGTCGCGATGGCGGCCGGCGAAGCATTTGATCCCTCGCCTGAGAATATTGACGCACGCACCGTGCGGGCGAAGTTGCCAAACGGCTTTGTGACGACGCTCCTCCCCAAGACGACCCGCGGCAACCAAGTCTCGGCGCGCATTACCCTACGCTTCGGTGACGTGCGGTCGCTGACCAATCGCAGCACCGCGGCGCAGGCGATGAGTGCGATGCTCGACAAGGGGACGCAGACGCGGACCCGGCAGCAGATCCGCGAGGAATTCGACCGTCTCCGGGCCAACGTCAGCATCGGCGGCGCGGGGAACAACGTCGTCGCCAATGTCACGACCACCCGGGACAACCTCCTCCCTGCGCTAAGATTGGTGGCCGAGATCTTCAAGACGCCAGCCTTCCCAGCGTCGGAGTTTGAAGAGTTCAAGCGGCAGCAGATTGCCGGCATCGAGTCCCAGAAGTCGGAGCCCACAACGCTCGCGGTCACAGAGTTCCAGCGGCGGATGTCGCCGTACCCGAAGGGACACCCGCTCGCGACAAACACCATTGACGAAGAGATCGCCCAACTGCAGGGCCTGACGCTGGCGCAGGTGCGCGCGGTGTACACGGAGCTCGTCGGCGCATCGCACGGCGACCTCGCCGTGGTCGGTGACTTCGATCGCGCGGCAGTTGAGACCTTTGCGCGCGAACAGTTCGCCTCATGGAACTCGCCGCGTCCGTTCGCTCGGCTCGAGCGGCAGTTCTTCGATGTCGCGCCGTTCAACGTGAGCATCGAGACGCCCGACAAAGCGAATGCGTTTTTCTTCGCCGGTCAGAACCTGAAGCTGCGCGATGATTCTCCCGACTACCCCGCGCTACTCATCGGTAACTTCATCCTCGGCCAAGGCGTGCTCAACTCGCGGCTGATGGTCCGCATCCGTCAAAGGGATGGCCTCAGCTACGGCGTGGGCTCCAACATCGGAGCACAGTCACTGGATTCCGTCGGCGTGTTCCAAGCCAACGCCATCTACGCGCCGGAGAACGTGCTGCGCCTCGAGAGTGCGTTCGGTGAGGAAGTGAGCCGCTGGATCACGGATGGTGTCACGGCCGAGGAACTTGAGGCGGCACGCAATGCCTGGTTGCAACAGCGGATGCAGGCCCGCGCCAACGATGGACAGGTCGCGGCGATGCTCTCCAACCAGTACATCACCGGACGTACGATGGCATTTGATGCGCGCCTTGAGGCGCGCATGCGGGCACTCACCGTAAACGATGTGAAT
Organism: Gemmatimonas sp.; assembly: GCA_031414535.1. Lineage (GTDB taxonomy): Bacteria > Gemmatimonadota > Gemmatimonadetes > Gemmatimonadales > Gemmatimonadaceae > Pseudogemmatithrix. Next base: position 4,351 of record JANNVQ010000012.1, on the reverse strand, counting down.
GCCGCGATTCGTCGGCACGTCAGTCTCTCGCGTATCTCCACCGTGAAGGCTGGCGACTTCAAGAACAAGCCACCGACTCCACTGCCCACACGGCCCTAAGGCTCAACTAGCACTTCAAGCATTCGCGTCCGCACGTCGTCGGGAGAACGCCCAGCCGCGTCGCTCAAGCGGGCAAACGCCGCCTTCGCACCGGTGAGGTCTCCGGTGCGGAGACGTGCGAGTACCGCGGCATCCAACAGCAACTCCGGCGCGAGCCACGCCGCTCCGCGATCGCGCTCGGCGAGCTGCCGCGGAACTTCTGCTGCGGCCACCGGCCAGTCGTAGGTCACTGCGGCTCGCAAAAAGCGCCAAGCCGACACGGCACCAGCGGGTGCGTTGCTTGCGATCATATACCGTTCCACATCTGCGTACCACGCGCCGTCCACGCGCCCCATCGTCCCCTGATGCAGGTCGCGCTCCACCTGGAGTAGCTCAGCAAACCACAGCGGCCAGTCCACAGGCGCGCGACCCGAACGCAGCTCCAGCGCTAAGCGCTGAACACGCAGCCGCGCCGCACGCACGGGAAGGCTTCCCTCACCCGCCGCGGCGGCAACGCCGTTGCGCACGAGCACGCTCACTGCCTGAGCCTCAAACCGAGCGTGCGCGAGCGGCGCTTGCGGCACTCCTAGCTGTTCCACGCGGCGCTCGGCGATTGCGTCCGCTAGCACGAAGCGGTCCGCCTGCATCTCGGAGAACGCACTGGCGACGACACCAAAGAAGCGCGCACGCTCGGCGCGCAAATCAAGCTGTGGATAGAAATCGGAGTTCGTCGCTGAGTCTGCGGCGAGTACCGCTCTCAATTCCCGATGCCCCACCAAATGCGATGCGGCAAGTGCGGCATCTGGAATCGGACGGAATCGCGCGAGATCGAGTGCAATGTCGGGCGAGCGGAACACCCGCCAGTCTGGCGTGGGCAAGGAGTCCGCGTTGGATGCCACGACCAACACGTCCACATCGTTGGTGAGATACAACTCGTACGAGCGGAACTGTGTGGACAGTGCCTTCAGGATGCCCAGCACGAGCGCGTCCTCAATCTCGTACAGATGCAACCATTGGCCGAACACGCCGCCTGGCGCGAGCTGCTTGGATGCCCGTGCATAGAACTCCTCGGTGAACAGCGCCGACACGCCACTGACCCAAGGGTTGGACGGTTCAGACACAATCACATCGAACTGTCGATTGGCCGTGGCGAAGAACGCTCGCGCGTCGTCCTCTACAATCACCGCGCGCCGATCATCAAATGCGCGGATGTTGGCCGGCTTCAGCAGTCTCGCGGCGTTCACCATCTCCGGCTCAATCTCGATGGTGGTTACGCGCTCCATCTCTTCGCTGCCGAGCAAGAAGTGCGTGGTCATGCCGGCACCAAAGCCAATCACCGCCGCTTCGCGCGCAGCCGGTGCGTGCGCGAGCGTGATGAGCGCCAACAGTGCCTGCGTGGCATTGTCAGTGGCTAGCGCGGGACGTAGCGGGTCAGCCGGCGGGTCCTCAAACCATGTGCGGTGTAGTGAAGCATCGGGCTTCCCGTTGGTGGCGATGGTGAAGCCGCTGTCGCTGCCCATCTGCACGCTCACGCTGGCCGTGCGCCCATCCTTGTAAAAGAGGATGTTGCGTGTGCCCGGCTGCGGCACATTGCCATAGCGGAATACTCCGCTGGACAGCACTGACGGATCAAACCCCTGACTGAGCGCGGAGACAATCACCACGGCGGCGGCCGCAGCTGTGGTGAGCTGTGCGGTACGAACGCCGCCAACCCGCAGTCGCGCCGAAGACCAGAGCAACCAGCAGCCAATCAGCAGATCAAGCGTGCCGCCGAGGATGAGCGTGCCGCGTACACCGATGGCGGGCAGCAACATGAGCCCCGCGGTAGCCGCGCCGACGATGGACCCCAGCGTGTTCCAAGCGTACACGGTGCCGATTGCCCGCTCACCACGGCCGGCGCTCAGGAGTGCCCGCGTGATGAGCGGCAAGGTCATGCCAGCGCAGACGGTGGCGGGCAGCATGATGCTCATCGCCAGCGCGTAACGTCCGGCATGGAAGGCTGTATAGCCCGAGGCATTACGCTGTACCGTCTGCATCAGCGCGGCCATCCAGCCAAAGGCATCCACGTACAGGCTGAGCGTGACGATTGCGGCGGTGCCCATGGCCACCTGCACCAATCCCAGCTTCCATATTGGATCGCCACCATCGTCTGCGCTGCGCCTGATGATGAGAGCACCGATCGCGAGCCCAAGGATGAACGCCGAGAGCATCAACTCAAACGCATGCGTCGCGCTCCCGAGCACGAGGGAGAGCATGCGAATCCACGCAATCTCGTAGAGGAAGGAAGCGGCGGCGCTGGCGAAGCTCACGGCGAGGAGCAGGCGAGAGAGAGAGGACGGATGACGGATGACGGATGAGGGAAGGGACTCCTCGTTCACGCGTGGTTGCGCTTCGCGTCCGTCATCCGTCTTCCGTCCCAGAACGAACGCCACCAGTGCCACAACCAAGTTCACGATCGCCGCTACCGCCAACGTCCCCGGCAACCCTGCCATCTCCAGCAGCCAGAACCCTGCGAGTAGCACACCAATCGCCGCACCCAGGGAGTTGGCAAAGTAGAAGAGGCCGAGCATGCGTCCCGCCCGTTCCGGCGCGGTGAGTCGCAGCACGGCGGCCGTCATCAAGGGGAAGGTCGCGCCGAGCAGTATGGACTGCGGCAGAATCAGCAGCGCAGCAATCGTCCACTTGGCGGTGGTGACGAGGCTGCCGTTACCGAGCGCTGGGAACAGTGTGTCGTAGGCGAAGCCGCTGGTGGCCACGAACACGTCGTGGAACGCGAGTCCGAGCACGCCTACAACGGCTTCTACGCCCGCATACCAGAGCAAAGGCTTCCGAATCTCGGCGGAGCGGCGCGCAATCAGCGCAGCGCCAACGGACATGCCGCCGAGGAAGATGACGAGGACAAGAACCTGGGCGTATGCGCCGTGGCCCACAAGGAGCCCGAGGTAGCGGCTCCAGAGCGATTCGTAGATGAGTCCGGCAGCGCCGGAGAAGACGAAGAGCAGCGCGAGGAGTGGCGTCACGCGCTCAATCTAGTTGTTGCGAGCGAGAGCTACGGGCGCCGCGCTGAAGACCCGCCGTTCTCCGCGACAAAATCCTTGGTCCAGTACATCACGAGGGCGCAGGGTTGCGCCTGACCCGAGGGCCACGCAAGGCGCTTGTAGGCCTCGGGCACGCGCTCGTACACATCGAAGTACTCGATGGAATGAATCTGATTCTGGTAGATGATTTCTTCGCGAGCCGTGCGATGCCGCCCGTTGAATCCTTCCATCAGGCAGCGCCAACCCGTGGTGGAGGCCACGGTCCAGTCCAGACGGCCACGCTGTTGGTCGCGCCAAGGCTCTTTGCGTAGGCCATTCATGCCCTCGAACATGTCCGCCCAATACTCCGGGCGCAGCGCTTCGAGTTCATCCACTCCACGGAACTGACCGATGCCAGCGCGGCGTCGGCATTCGAAGCCATCGTAGCGAAACGCGGCGCAACCGTCTTGAGAGACGATTCGTGCGGTATCAATGACCTGTACCGCGCGGCTGAGCGAGAAGCGCACTTCGCGATCCGCGCCGGTGTCACCGAGCAGCACGACTTGATCTTGCGGCTTCCAGCCGGGGCTGCGTGCCATGAGGACGGCTTGGCCCCAAGGCAGTCCGCGTAGCAAGAATCGGCCTTCGGCGTCCGTGCGTACGGAGCGGTCCTGCTTGAGCACAAGCACTTCGACACCGCGCATGGGCGCGCCAGCGGAGTCCGTCACTTGGCCGCGCACTGTTCCAGCCTGCGCAGCGAGCGCAGCCGGGACCATAGTGGCGATGCAAAGGGCGGCGAACAGCGGCCGCAGGAAGGAGCGCAGGCAGAGCATGAAGAGAATTTTACTCTTGGTCGGCCGAAAAGTGCCCTCTCGCGGCACGAATCCCCATCGAGCCGGTGGCGGGGTGACCAGACGCGTGAGACTGAACTCCGCGCAGAAGCGAGGGCTTGTTCATACGGCGCGAATTACCCGCAACGGCTCCACCACGGAGGCGCGGAGGCTCGGAGAACCACAGGAAAAACTTGGGGGCCTGCACTAATGCATTGGCACGAATCCCCAAAAGAAAAACTCTCGCAGTCTCCGTGCCTCTGTGCCTTGTATGTCTCCTAGTGTTCGTAGTAAGTCTTCGGGGCGGCGGCAGCTCGATCAAGGTGCCACGGGGCGCGTGAGCCCGACACGAAGTGGGAGCGCCGTCGAACCGATCGCGGGAAGCCCGAACAGCCACTGGGGCCCCGAGCCCGTATGGCGCAAGGT
>JANNVQ010000011.1:0-68860 GCA_031414535.1 Gemmatimonas sp. | reverse complement strand
AGATGGTGATGGGCCCCGTCGAAGTCGTGTCCCCTGTACGTGCGGCCCAGACTCTTACCGTGAGGCCTCGCAATGTGTCGCCGGAAGCGGAGGTCAACGTCGTCAGGTCCAGCGCCGACACGGGCGTCGTCGACGCGATGGCAAAGGTGCTATCCAACTGCAGCCGCGAAACCACCCGAGCGATGCCGCTCTGCGCCGCGTATGCGAACAGACGTTCCTTGTCGTAAAAACGCGAGAGCAGCGTCGCGGAACTCGACATGAAGATTGCAGCCACCGCGAGCGCAGCGACCGCCAAGGTCATCAGCAGCACCAGAATCAATGCCGAGCCGCGTCGACGTCCGCGGAGACCCCGTCGGTTCAAAGGGTCAGACTCCCCAGAGAGGCGCGCGCCGACACCACGCCTCCACAACCGACGACCGAGACACCATACTCAAAGGTGCCGACGGCCGTCTGCCGAGCATCCAGAAACGTGTACGAGGTGGTTCCCCGCGCGTTCACTGTGGCAATCGTCGTCCATGTGCCGCCCGAGGGACGCCGCTCGACGATGTAGTACAGCGCATCATCCGGATCGCCCGTGTCCATCGCGGAATTGCCCCAACTCAGCGTGATGCCACGGGGAAACGTACTCAAGGCCCTGTTGAGTCCCGCTGACGGGGCAGTCGGCGCCGCCGAGCAAGCCACCACCGTCGTCGCCAGCGGCACCGGCAAGGTCACCCGCGTCTCAATCGTCCGAATCGTCTGTGACCGATCAAACTTGTTCACATAGAGACCCGCCGCGCGAAGCCCAATCGTGCGAATCTCCGCCATGCGAGGCGCCGTCCAGAACGTCACAGAGTCGGCGGGAATCGCCGCAAGCACGCCACTCACGTTGCGAAAGTATGTGAAGAACACCTGCGAACTCGTGAGATACAGCCCGTCAATGAACTCTAGCGGCGCTTGATCATTGAACTGACGATACATGATGTACGTGTTTGCCCGCCCGGACACGGTATCCGGGCGAAGGTAGTACGTCACCGTCTCCGTACGCGTCGTGTCGCCATTGGCATTGACGTAATTGGCGGTCGGGTACACTCGCGTCGTCGTCGGGATCGCCGCCGCACGCGACACCGGCCACGCCGCACCGGCGTTGTAGCCGATGACCTCAGTCTCGAGTGCGCCGGTATCCAGAGTATCCGCGCGTCGGATGTTGGCGTTGAAGGACAAGAGCATGCCGCCCGCCGCAACTATGGTCGGTTGCCCGAATGCGCCGGAAGCGCGCCGCAGGTCCTCCTCAATCGCACGCATCGCAAACCGCGCCACTTGGTCGGCGTCCATCCGGCCCGCCGTGGAACCGAGGGAGCGCGTCTGCGCACGCACAAAGGGCAGCGTGATGGCGAACACGAGCATCGTGATTGTCATCGCAACCATCATCTCCACCAAGGAGAAACCCGCAGGGCGCCCGAGTCGCGTGTTCACGGCCTTGCGATATCCACGCTCTTGGACACCACGGTGCCATCGGTGCCAGTCGACCGCACGGTCACCGTGACAGTTCTGTACTCCGTGATGAGCCGAGACGAGACTTTGGTTTCGCGCAGCGTCACGGCGGTCACGCGCGAGAATCCAGTGGTGGGCATGGGTGGGTAAGCCGTGGCGTCAGTCTCTGTCTGGGCGAATCTTCCAAGTGAGTCAAAGTTGGCGTACGCACGAATCACCTCCAGCCGCGCCGTCGCCAAGTCGCTGGCAATACCCACCACCGCCGCCTCTCTGGTGGCCCGAGAGAAGGCCTGCCCAAATCGCGACAGCGCCAGCATCACTCCCGACATAATCACCACGGCAAACATCACCTCGATGATGGTCATGCCGGAACGGGCGCGAGTCGTGTTTGGGGTCATCTAGCGTAAACTATAGAGCGCGAGAAGCGGAGCAACGCCTAGGCTGTCGCGAAGATTATCACAATATGATATTGCGTCCTCCCCCTCCACCCGTCATATCCCTAGCATGGCCACCCTCGCCGCAATGATTACTGACCCCAACGCCTTGCAGCGCTTGAGCGCTGCCGTGCAAGGGGACCATGCGGTCATTCACTGCGCCAACTGGGAATCCCTCGAGGCCGCCTGCAAGGACGAGGCGGTGTCTCTAGCCATCGTAGACCTGTTCGCTGAGGGGAAGACGCACTTCGACGTCATCCGGCGTTTGAAAATGCGCGCGGAACGTCTGACGCTCGTGGCCTACGTGACCGTCTCCATTGAGCGTGCGCGCGATCTCTTCGACGCGGGCCGCGCCGGCCTCGATGGCCTGCTCATCGCGGGGCAGGACGACACACCCGCCGCCTTCAGAGCCGTACTCGAGCGCGCCGAGGCCCGCGGCGTGGCCCAACTCATCCGGCCCCGCGTCGCGCAGTACCCGCCCATGGTCCGCGACGCCATTATGGTGGCCGTCACGCGCGCCCATCTGCGTCTTACGGGCCAGCGGCTCGCCGAAATCTGCAATGTCTCAAAGCGCCACCTGCTCACCAGTCTCGACGACGCAGGATGCCCGCCGCCGCAGAAGCTCATCACCTGGGGACGCCTCATCGTCGCCGCGCAGATGCTTGAAGACGGCCAACGCACCGCCGACGGCGTCGCCCGCGTGCTCGACTTCCCCTCTGGCTCCGCGTTCCGCAACACCTGTCAGCGCTACGTGGGTGCCACGCCCCAAGAGATTCGCGCCAAGGGTGGGGCCAACTGGGTGGCGAGCTTGTTCCTGCTGGAACTGAAGCCCGCCTAGTAGTCGCGAACCAGCCAACTGCCGCTGTTGTAGCTCCAGAGCGTCGTGCGCATCGTGGCGCCCTTCACGGCGAGCGCACGCTGGTCCTGAGGCCGCGCAGAGCTCGTGCCTAGGTATATCACCACGTCACCGCGAGGCACAGTCCCGTTGGCCGCAATCTTCACGTCGCGGATATAGGTCGTACCGCCCGCCGTCTCCACACCGGCCTCGCCAACAAAGTCCGACGCGGTGCCCTTGATACCAGTAACGGGAATGTAGAAATCCGCGCCATCAGGCAGCGGCCGCGTCACCACCCGTTGGCTGCCATCCTGCATGAATCGCACCTGGACCTCGGAGTTCTGACGGTCGAATCGCAGCGTCACCTCGGTTGACCGCGTAATCGCAGTCTGCTGGGCGCCAATAATCACGTTCTGCAGCATCCGCGCGGCGGCATCCATCTTGAATCCGCCCAGATTCACCCTCGTCACAGCCCACGTGGCAAAGATGCCAATGAGGATGATGACAAGCAGAATCTCGATAAGCGTAAAGCCACGGCGCCGGGGAGTCACGATGCACAATCTATGCGCGGACGCTACGATTCTGCGATGCGCATCATCGGCCTCACCGGGAATATCGCCGCCGGCAAGTCCGCGGTCGCCCAGCGCCTCGCCGCGCTCGGCGCGCCCATCGTGGACGCCGACCTCCTCGCGCGAGAGGCCGTCGCCCTCGGGAGCCCCGCCCTCAAGGCCATTGCCGAACGCTTCGGCCCCACCGTCTTAGCCGCCAACGGCGCCCTCGACCGCGCCGCGATGCGCCGCATCGCGTTCGGCGATTCGTCCGCCCGCCAAGACCTCAACGCCATCGTGCACCCGGAGGTCCAGCGCCTCCGTTTGGACGCCATCGCGCATCACGAGGCCCTCGGCAAACCACTCGTCATCTGCGACATCCCTTTGCTGTTTGAAGCGGGCCTCGAATCCAGCGTGGACGCAGTCCTACTCGTGGACGCCCCAGCCGAAGTCCGCCGCGAACGCCTCATCCGAGACCGCGGCCTCACTAGCGCCGAGGCCGACGCGATGATGGCCGCGCAGATGCCATCCGAATCGAAACGCTCACGCGCCCAGCACATCATCGACAACACTGGCACCCGCGAGGAGCTCGACGCCAAAGTGGACGCGCTTTGGGCCGCGCTCAACGCGCAAGCGTCCTGAACCGCTGACCAGCCCTACTTACGGACGATAGCTCCGCTCCGTATGCCCTTCGAGCTGATTGGGCCAGAAGTACACCGGCCGCAGATCCCCCCGCGCATACCGATCCGCCTGATCATTGAAATGCCTGCTGCCGGCCACGCTGTTGAGTCCGCCCGCCGTGACCGCGCGAGCCGAGACTGAATCGCCAAACTCGACCACGGCCACAAAACTGTTACCGCTCGTGCCATACCAGCGCTTGGTGCCGGGATACGCTCGCGCTTGGAAGGATGCCAGCGATCCCCAGCGCGCCGAGGCGAATCCCACCGGAATGCTCGCCCCAGAATCCGCGAAGGGCTGCACGATGTCGCCAGTGAGGCGCTGAAAACGATTCAGTTCGCCCCATGCCACCTTCGCGGACCCAAAGTCGCGCGTCAGCGTCTCGATGGCCGCTTCGAGCGCACTAAGTCGCTCGGCCGCGCTCGCTTGCGTCGTCATGAACCGCAGCAGCGAGACGCCTTCCGCCTCGGGGTTCTGCCTCGTGCGTTCGTACAGGGTCTCACCCCACACAATCGCGAGCGTGGTGGCCTCGGACTGCGCCCCTGACCGCTTGTCCCAGCTACGCAGCATCGCCATCGGCTCGGCGAGCGCTGCCTTCCTCGCATCACTCGCGGGCAGGGCGTTGTAATCTCGCACGAGCGCTGGAATAAGTGCGTCGAACGCGGTGAGATGCGGGTCATACGCGGCGGCAATCAGCTTGTCGAGATCGAAGCGCGACTCGCGCGTCAGCACCTCGATGGCATGCAGGCCGCGGGCGTTCTCCCCTTCCCCATCCTCGAAGTACTTGGCAAAGTCTCGCTGACGCGGACTCGCCGAGCCGGCCGCAGAGAAGGGCCAGTTGTTGGTGTTCTGGATGAATCCTGTTGATGGATTGAAGACATTCGGGCTCTCGTCCACCGTGTGAATGCCCTGCCAATCGGTTGCCGGATTATTGCCGTCCACGGGCTTCGCGTAATCAAACTTCGTGTCGCGACGCGGCACGAAGTTGGCGTGGAAGTAGGCAGTGTTCCCATCGGCGTCAGCGTACACGGTGTTGTTCGACGAATTGGTGTGCAGGTCCATCGTCGCGCGGAACTCGGCCAGCGTGCGCGCCTTGGTGCGCGTGAACGACTGCGTGAGCGCCTTCACCGGCGAGTTCATCAGTTGAACGGCAATCCACTTGTCGTCGGCCGAGCGGACGACCGGACCATGGTGCGTGGCGTGCACCGTGAAGTCGCGTGTGCGCAGGCCCTCGGGGGTGCGGTACGAGAGCGTGACTCGGCGCGTACGAACAGGGCGCGTCTCATTCCCAAAGGCATAGCTCCACCCCGAGTCGCCACGCGTCACCGCAACGGCAAACTCGTCAATGGCATCGTTGCTGCTCGAGGTGTGCATCCACCCGGCGCGCTCATTAAAGCCCTGATACACGAAGAACTGTCCCCAGGTCACCGCGCCATACGCATTGAGCCCAGAGTCGCTCGTGACCTGCAACTCCTCGCGGAAGAAGAACGACGTATGCGGATTGATCAGCAGCAAGGCCTTGCCGCTCGCCGAGCGCGATGGAGCAATCGCGAAGCCGTTGGAGCCTGATGGGCCACGCGGAGGACGTGGCCGCGATGCCACGGCGGTGGTCCCCGCATAGAACTTCTCTAACTCGGCGAGCGAGACGGTCTCGATGTCGCCACCGATGCTGCCTTCGCTAAACGCGAGTGCCATCCACGGCTCAAATCGCGTGAGCACGCGAGGCGTCGTCGTGGGATTCTTGTACAGGTAGTAATTGAGTCCGTCGGCCCACGCGTCCATGAGGGCACGCAGCCACTCCGGACTCGACGCGTACATGGCCTGCAGCGAGTCGGGATCAATGAAGAGCCGCATCCGGAGGTCGCTCCAGATGGCCGATTCACCCTCCGCCTCGGCGAGCCGCCCGAGCGCGGTGAGGAAGTTCATCTCGATGCGATTGAAGTCGTCCTCGGCCTGCGCGTACATCATCCCGAAGACGGCGTCGGCGTCGCTGGTGCCGCGGATGTGCGGAATGCCCCAGTCGTCGCGGGTGATGGTGACCCGTGCCGCTTGGGCGTCCCAGCGGGCGAGTTCGGCGGTGGTGGGGCCCGCAGCGGGGCGGCAGGCAATGAAGAGCAGGCCTGCGAGGACGGCGAGGGATTGGCGCATTCGTGGAATCTACAGAGCTTCCCAATAGCCGACAGGATGGCCGTACGGAGTGTCGCCAGCTCACGCGCACTGCTTGATTCTCGCTCTGAAGGCGCGTAGCCTTCGCTCGTACGATTCCGTTCTACAGTCCCCACTCTCGGAGCCACGCGTGTCGTCGATCCCCGCGGATCTTCTCTATACCAAAGACCACGAGTTCGTGAAGAAGACGGCCGATGCCGGCGTCGTCCTCGTTGGCATCACCGACTACGCACAAGGCGAGCTCGGCGACATCGTCTTCCTCGACCTCCCGAAGCCGGGCAAGAAGGTCGCCGTCCACGAAGTCTTCGGCACCATCGAAGCCGTGAAGGCCGTGTCTGAGCTCTACTCCCCACTCGCGGGCGAGATTGTCGAGGTGAACCCCAAGCTTGACGGCGAGCCGGCGCTCGTGAACAACGACCCCTACGGCGATGGCTGGATGATCAAGATGAAGGTCTCCGCCGCCGACCTCGCCGGCCTGATGGACGCGGCTGCGTATGGGAAGTTGCTCGGTCAGTAGCTTCTGAACTGCCTTCACCACGGAGGCACGGAGGCTCGGAGAACTGCAAAGTTTTTAAAGGGGGTCCGCACCGATGGATTGGTGCGGACCCCCTTCAAAGTTTGCTCCAGCATTCTCCGTGCCTCTGTGTCTCCGTGGTGACCAAGCCGTTATGCCTGCGCGTACTCCTCAATCGGCGGGCACGAGCAGACCAAGTTACGGTCCCCAAACGCCGACTCCACACGCCCAACCGCGGGCCAGAACTTCCGGTCGCGCACCCACGCCAAGGGGAAGGCCGCGCGCTCGCGTGAGTACCCGCGAGTCCAGTTGTCGCTCACTACCACTTCCTGCGTATGCGGCGCGTGCGCCAGCGGGTTGTCCTCGCGCGAAAGCACGCCGCGCTCGATGTCACGGGCCTCTTCGCGGATGCTGATCATCGCGTCAATGAAACGGTCAAGCTCCGCCTTCGACTCAGACTCCGTCGGCTCAATCATCAACGTCCCCGCCACGGGGAAGCTCACGGTCGGCGCGTGGAAGCCATAGTCCATCAGGCGCTTCGCGATGTCTTCCACTTCAACGCCGGCGCTCCCCTTGAGCGGACGCGTGTCGAGGATGCACTCGTGCGCTACGTGGCCGTTCTTGCCACGGTAGAGCACTTCGTAGTGACCCTTCAGCTTCTCGGCCACGTAGTTGGCGTTAAGGATTGCGACCTTCGTCGCGAGCACGAGGCCCTCGCCACCCATCATGTCGATGTACATCATAGAAATCGGCAGGATGCTCGACGAACCATAGGGCGCCGCGCTCACCGCGCCGATACGCTGCTCACCTTCGAAGGTGATGACCGAGTGGCCCGGCAGGAAAGGCGCGAGATGCGCCACCACGCCAATCGGACCCATGCCTGGGCCGCCGCCGCCGTGCGGGATGCAGAACGTCTTATGGAGATTCAGATGGCAGACGTCGGCGCCAATGTCGCCCGGGCGGCTCACGCCAACCATCGCGTTCATATTCGCGCCGTCCAAGTACACCTGGCCACCGTGCTCGTGAATGATTGCGCAGATGTCCTTGATGCTCTCTTCAAACACGCCGTGCGTGGACGGGTACGTCACCATCAGCGCGGCGAGATTGTTGCTGTGCTGCTCGGCCTTCGAGCGCAGGTCATTCACGTCAATGTTGCCGTGGGCGTCCGTGCCCACAACGACAACCTGCATGCCCGCCATCACCGCGCTCGCGGGATTCGTACCATGCGCCGAATTTGGGATCAGGCAAATCGAACGATGGCCCTGACCACGCGCGCGGTGATAGGCACGAATAGCCAAGAGGCCCGTGTACTCGCCCTGCGAACCGGCGTTTGGCTGCAGCGACACGGCCGAGAAGCCCGTGACTTCTGCCAGCGCCTTCTCCAAGCGGGCGAACATCGAGGCGTACCCCTTGGCCTGCTCCACCGGCGCAAACGGATGCAGCCCGCCAACTTCGCGCCAGGTCACCGGATACATCTCGGCGCTGGCGTTCAGCTTCATGGTGCAGCTGCCGAGCGGAATCATCGAGTGCGTGAGCGACAGGTCGCGCGACTCGAGCTTACGCATGTAGCGCAGCATCTCCGTCTCCGAGTGGTACTTGGAGAAGGTCGGATGCGTGAGGAAGTCCGACGTGCGGCGCACGCGCTCGTCGTAGCGCGCGTCCACCGTCTCGGCGATCTCGTTGAGGTCGAGCCCGTGCGCGGCGCCGGCATTGAACGCCGTCAGCAAGTCGCTCACATCCTGCACCGTGGTGTTCTCGCCCATGGAAACGCCGAGCGTCTTGCGGTCCACTGTGCGCAGGTTGATGCCGAGCTTGCCCGCAGCCTTCACGATCTTCCGCAAGTTACCGCCCACAGGCACAGTGACGGTATCGAAGAAGATGCCAGCCTGCGGTTCCATGCCAAGCTTGCGGACGCCAGCCGCGAACACCTCAGCGCGGTGATGAATACGCGTGGCGATGCGCTTGAGACCATCCGGCCCATGGAACGTGGCATACATACCAGCGATCACCGAGAGCAACACCTGCGCCGTGCACACATTGCTCGTGGCCTTTTCACGACGGATGTGCTGCTCGCGCGTCTGTAGCGCCATGCGTAGCGCCGGCTTGCCCGACGAATCGCGCGAGACGCCGATGATGCGGCCGGGAATCTGGCGCTTGTACTCATCCTTGGTAGAGAAGAACGCCGCGTGAGGGCCGCCGTAGCCAAACGGCACGCCAAAGCGCTGTGAGTTGCCCACGGCTACGTCCGCGCCCCACTCGCCCGGAGGCGTCAGCAGAGTCAGCGCCAACAGGTCCGTCGCCACAATCACAAGGCCACCAGCCGCGTGCACCTTCTCCGCGAGTTCGCGATAGTCCTCAACCTGACCGGTGGTGTTGGGATACTGCAGCAACACGCCGGCCACGCTCTTATTCGGCTTCATCTTTGCGACGTCCACCACCTTCACCGTCACGCCACGCGCCTCGGCGCGCGCCGTCACCACTTCGATGGTCTGCGGATGGCAGTCCTTGGCGATGAGGAATGTGTCGCGTCCGTCCTTACCGACGATGCCGTGCACCATCGTGACCGCTTCAGCGGCGGCAGTGCCTTCATCCAGTAACGAGGCGTTGGCGATCGGCAGGCCCGTGAGATCGCAGACAACCGTCTGGTAGTTGAGCAGTGCCTCGAGGCGTCCCTGGGCGATTTCCGCCTGGTAGGGCGTGTACGCCGTGTACCAGCCGGGATTCTCGAGGATGTTGCGCTGAATGACGGCCGGCGTGTGCGTGTCGTAGTAGCCCATGCCGATGAAGGAGCGGCGCACTTCGTTGGCGCTCATCTCGGCGCGGAAGTTGGCGAGCGCTTCCTGCTCGGACTTCGCTCCCGGCAATGCGAGGGGGCGACGAAGGCGGATATTCTCGGGCACAGTCGCGTCAATGAACGCGTCCAGTGAAGCGTAGCCGAGTTCTTTCAGCATTTCAGCCTGCTCCGCCTCAGAAGGACCGAGGTGGCGGCGAATGAACGTGTCGGGAGCGGGATGCAAGGGAGGGCAACTCCGAAAGGGGTCCGTAAAGTTAGTCAGTCTGCGAATTACTGCGTAGATTGGACTCAGTCGAGGGACGGACGACGGATGACGGATGCTAAAACCGTCAACCCCGCGCTGTCCCACCGTTGGCATCCGTCATCCGTCATCCGTCCAAATGTCATCCACCAGAGTCGAATTCGCTCGCTCCGGCATCAGCCTCGGGTCCGCGCTTGCCATCGCCATCAGCTGGAGCGTCAACAAGTCCGTGCTCTGGGCCATCTTGCACGGCGTCTTCAGCTGGCTGTACGTGATCTACTACATCATCGTGCGCTAACCGTGCCGCTTGCCCCGTGCTGGCGGCTCCTCGTCAGCGCTCCCGCCGACGGCGCGACCAACATGGCGGTAGATCACGCCCTGCTCGACCGTGCCGAGTCCTCAAATGAGGCGGTGCTCCGCGTCTATACATGGGCACGTCCGACGCTCTCGTTGGGCATGCACGAACGGGCTCGGCTCAACCCCGAGGCTGCAGCCCGCGCCGGGGTGGACGTGGTCCGACGCCCCACCGGTGGACGGGCCCTGCTACACCATCGTGAAGTCACGTACAGCGTGACCGCGCCCACCCTCGGCGCTTCGCTCAGCGAGAGCTACCGCGCCATCAACGCGATTCTGCTCGCCGCCCTCAACTTTCTCGGTGTGCCGGCAACCGAGGCCGAGCGCAACGGCCGACCCTTACGCCCTGATGGCGCGGCATGTTTTGCTGAGCCCAACGCGGGCGAGCTCGTGGTGAACGGGCGAAAGCTTGTGGGCAGCGCGCAACGGCGCGACGAGCACGCCCTGCTGCAGCACGGCAGCATCCTCCTCGCGGACGATCAAGCGATGGTCGCCACTTTGCGTGGCCAACCGGACGAGCTTCCTGCCGCGGCCACACTCAGCGAGACGCTTGGCCGCAACGTTAGTGTGGCAGAGGTCGTCGCCGCGCTCTCGACGGCGCTGGGCGCGGCCTGCGAGGCGCCTGTGGATGTGCTCGATGCAGCAGAACTCAACGGTCGCCTGCCGGAGCATCTCGCGCATTATCGTGATCCGCGGTGGACGTACCGCCGCTAGTCGGGTAACGTTTCGCTCGTCGCACTCCTCCTTCCCACTCCCCCGTGCGCCGTCGTTTTCCGCTCGTCCTCGTTCTCCTCGCCGCCGCGTGTGCCGGCGATGCCTCTCGCAACAGCGCGGGCGGCACGGTTGTCGTCGCGACCGCCGCCGATGCCGACGCGATGCTCCCGCCCTTGGTTCGCACCACGCAGGGCCGATTCGCCTCGGAACTGCTGTTCGATCCGCTCGTGGAGATTGGCGCCTCGCTGAACACGGTGGGCGACACGGACTTTCAGCCGCGATTGGCCGAACGCTGGACGTGGAGTGCGGACTCGCTGGCCATCACGTTTGAGCTCAATGCAAAAGCCAAATGGCACGATGGACGTCCGGTCACCGCCACGGACGTAGAGGCCGGATACCTCGCGCTGATGGATAGCGTGAACGGCGCAGCCGCGCGGGCCAATCTGAGCGGTGTCGAGAGTGTCACCGCGGATGGCGATCGCCGCGTGATTATCCGCTATTCGGCTCGCGCTCCCGAACAGTTCTACGCGGCCTCGGTGATTTTTCCCCTGCCGGCGCACCTGTTGCCGTCAGATGGCGGACCCCTCACCACCAGCGCCCTGGCGCGGAATCCCATCGGTTCTGGGCCGTTTCGCTTCGTGGCCTGGGAGCCGCTGGAACGCCTCGAACTCGCCGCCGTCGAAGATTACTATCGCGGCCGCGCGCCACTCGACCGTGTCATCGTCACCGTCTCACCCGAACCGGCAACAGCCCAAGCCAAGGTCTGGGCCGAAGAAGCGGATGTCATCGAGATCGTCCCGTCCGGAGACATTCCCGAAGCCCTCTCGCATCCGCATGTGCGCCTCGTGACGGGGAATGGATTCGATTACGCCTACATGGGATTCAATCTCCGCGACTCGCGCAATCGCGAGCGCCCGCACCCGCTCTTTGCGAATCTCGCACTCCGCCGCGCTATTGCGCAGGCCGTTGATCGCGAGCAAGTCGTGCGCGCCATCTTCGACACCTTGGCCTATCTGGCCAACGCGCCCGTGGTGCACCGACAGTTCACCTACGACTCGACAATTCGAGCCGTTCCGCTGGATCGGGCCCGCGCCGCGGCGGTTCTTGATTCCCTCGGCTGGCGCGTGGATGCGCGTGACGGAGTGCGTCGTCGCAACGGACAGCGCCTCACCTTCACGGCGCTCATTCCTGGTTCGAGCCGCAATCGCGAGCGGGCTGCCGTGCTCATTCAAGAGCAACTCCGCTCAGTTGGCGTCGCGATGGAGATTGAGCGTACGGAGAACCGCACCTTCACTCAGATGCGGCAAGATGGAAAGTTTGACGTGGTATTCGGTGGGTGGCTAACGGTGCCGAGTCCGGGCACCGTACGCGGCACTTGGGGCAGCAGCACTCGCGAGGGCTGGGGAAACCTCAACGATGGACGCTGGGAGAACCCGGCGTTCGACAGCGCGGTTCAAGCGGGAGTCAACGCGATGGACCGCAACCAAGCACGTGCGAATTTCTCCCGCGCATACCAAGTCATCGCTGACGATGTCCCGGCGCTCTTTCTCTACGAACTGCGTCCCGTCGCCGCCGTGCACAAGCGCTTCGTCATTCCGGCGTGGCGGGCGGATGGGTGGTGGCGCTCGCTGCACGAATGGTCGATTGATCCTGCGCAGCGCCTTCCGCGCGACGCTCGGCCGGCCAACTAGCCCCGCGCGTGCTGCGCGTCCTCACCACGCGACTCTTCCAGGCGGCCATCGTCGTCTGGCTCGTTGTCACGGCCTCGTTTGTGCTGATTCGGCTCGCGCCTGGCGATCCGTTCTTCTCGTCGCTTGAGCAAGCGGGTGTTGGGAGTGAGGACGCCAGCGCCATGCGCCAGCGCTTTGGCTACGAGCGTCCCATCAGCGAGCAGTATCTGCGCTATCTCGGAGGCCTCGCGCAGGGTGACTTTGGTTGGTCGCACTCGCGAGCACGACCGGTACGTGAGGTCATTGCGGCGCTGCTCCCCAACACGCTGCTGCTTGCTGGCACCGGATTATCGCTCGGCCTCGTGTTCGGCGTGCTCATCGGTACCTGGCAAGGCTGGCATGCGGAGTCGCGCTGGTCGCGCTACAGCGATCGGCTAATGCTCGGGCTGGCGTCAGTGCCAGAATTCATTCTCGCGCTTCTCTTGGCGATGGTGTTCGCCCTGGAATTGCGCGTGCTGCCAGTGAGCGGGATGCACAGTGAAGGTGTGGGGGGTCTTGCCGACCTGCTCCAACACCTCGTCCTGCCGGCCGGCACACTCTGCCTCGGCGTGACGGCCCTCCTCGCGCGGCATCAACGCAGCGCCACGCGCCACGTACGCGATGCAGAGTTCATCCGCGCCGCGCGCGCGTCCGGCATCTCGGAGGGGCGCATCGTGTGGCGACATGCCTTGCGCAACTCAATCGCCCCCGTACTCACGGTGCTCGGTTCATTGCTCGGCACGGTGGCGAGCGGTACGCTGCTAATCGAACGCATCTACGATTGGCCTGGAATGGGACGCGCCATGCTTGAGGCCGTTGGACAGCGCGACTATCCACTCGTCTCCGGCGCGGTGCTCGTCACGAGCCTCGTGGTCGTCGCCGCCACCTTGATCTCCGACTTGCTGGTGGCTTGGGCGAATCCACGCCTGCGGAGATCCCTGTGACGGGTCGTAAGTTAGGAACGCCTGCGCTCGTGCTCGGCGGACTTGGACTGGCCGCGCTGCTCGCGCCGCTCATTGCGCCGCATGATCCAGTGGCGCATCTGGATCCGGTCCTGCGTGCACTGCAAGCGCCGAGCAGCGCGCATTGGTTTGGCACAGATCCGTATTCGCGCGATGTGTTCTCGCGCCTGCTCTTCGGTGCGCGCGCCTCCTTGGGCATCGCCACGCTCGCCGTTGCAGTCGCCTTGACGCTCGGCGTGGTAGTTGGTGCGGCCGCCGCGCTGCGGGGTGGATTCGTTGATGCTCTGCTCATGCGCTTCACGGATGCGGCGCTCGGGATGCCCCGCCTCCTCTTGCTGCTGTTGGTGGTCGCCTCCACCGGCCCGCTACCGGCCGCTCTGCTCGCGGCCGTCATCGGAGGCACCGGCTGGATGACCACGGCACGACTGGTACGCCAAGAAACCCGCCGCTTGCTCGCCACCGAGCATGTGCGTGCAGCGGCGGCGCTTGGTGTACCGCGCATTCGACTCTGGCGCGGTCACATCCTTCCGGGGCTGCTGCCCACGCTTGCAGTGGCGGCCACGCTCCTGTTCGCCTCAGTGCTTCCGGTCGAGGCCGCGCTGTCCTTTCTTGGGCTCGGCGTGCGAGCGCCCGATGCGAGTTGGGGCAACATCATCCTCGAAGCCGAGGGTCGTGTGCTCCGCGCGTGGTGGCTGGTGCTCTTTCCGACTATTGCCATCGTTGCGGCAACGCTGTCGGCCAATTTGCTCGCCGAACGCGTGGGTGCCCGATACCAGCGGGACGACGCATGAACGCGCTGTCTGCACTCGCCATCAGGAACCTGAGCGTGCGTAGCACGCGCGAAGCCGAGCATCACATCATCGACGATGTGTCGTTCACCCTCGCAGCGGGTAGCAGCGTTGGGCTCGTCGGACGCTCGGGCGCGGGCAAGAGCTCCATTGGCAACGCCGTGCTCGGGTTGTTGCCGCGCGGACTCGCCTTGGACCCGGCCTCGCGCATCACGCTGGGCAGCGACGAACTGACCGCGCTCGACGCCGAGTCCTTGCGCCGCATTCGCGGACGCCGTTTGGCGATGGTGTTCCAAGAGCCGCTCACCGCGCTCGACCCCTCTATGTGCATCGGGCAGCAACTCACAGCCGCACTCGAAGCCCACGAAGTGGCGCGCGGTCATGAAGCCGACGAGCGCGCAGACGCCATGCTCGCCACCGTCGGATTGCGCGACACGCGGCGTATCTCCCGGCGATTCGCGCATCAACTCTCCGGTGGGCAGCGCCAGCGCGTATTGCTCGCGCTCGCACTCCTCTTGCGACCCGAAGTCATCATTGCCGACGAGCCCACGACTGCGCTCGACGCCACGCTGCAAGCGCAGATCCTCGATATGATGGACGCCTTGCGCAGCGAGATGGGCACTTCGCTACTGCTCATTTCACACGACCTCGAGGTCGTCGGTGAACGATGCGAACGCGTGCTCGTTCTCGAACACGGCAAGCTCGTGGATGACGGGCCTGCGGAACGCATCATCGCGTCCCGGCTTTCGCGAGGCAGCGGCAGCGCCGCTGTCGCACGCGCGCGTGCCGTGCGCCCGAGCGACGAGTCCTTGAGCGATCCTAGCGTGCCGCTCGTCTCTACTCGGGCACTCAGTGTGCACTACCGCATCGCGGCCCGCCTCTTTGAACGCGCGGCCTTCACGGTACACGCGGTGGAACAGGTGGACGTGCGGATTGCTCGCGGCGAATGCCTCGGTATTGTTGGCGAGAGCGGCTCCGGCAAGAGTACGCTCGCGCGGGCCCTGCTGGGCCTCGAGAACCCGACGTCCGGAAGCGTGACCGTGCTCGGACGCACGCTCAACGTGAACGATCACGTGATGATGCGGGCCCTTCGGCGACGTCTGCAGCTCGTGCCGCAGGACGCCGGCGCCTCGCTCACCCCTGAGCGCAGCGTACGCTGGCTGCTGGCAGAAGCACTCGAGGTGCACGCGCACGCTCGCGGTGCCGCCGCACTCAAGCGAGTGGAGTCATTACTCGCGGAAGTTGGCCTCGAGGCCGCGCTGGCCGATCGCCTCCCGGCTGAGCTCTCCAGCGGCCAGCGCCAACGCGTCGCCATTGCGCGGGCGCTCGCGGCGCAGCCGGACCTGCTCGTCTGCGACGAGCCGGTCTCCAATCTTGATGCCGCGGCGCGCGAGTCTCTGCTCTCGATGCTCGATGCCCTGCGCCACGACCGGGGCCTGGCGATGCTACTGATTTCCCACGACCTCGGCGTGGTGCGCCGTCTGGCTACCCACGTAGCGGTGATGTACTTGGGTCGGGTGGTCGAGCAGGGATTGGCCCGCGACGTTCTGGACGATCCGCGGATGCCGTATACACAACTGCTGCGCGCGTCGGTCCCCACAGGCCGTCCACGCACGCCGGCCGTCGTGAGCGAGGAGCGCGACGTTCCTCGCGCTGCGCCGGCACATGGGTGCAGCTTCTATCCAAGATGCGCCTTCCCCTTGAAAGATGAGGGGTGTTTGAGCGAGCATCCGGTGTTGCGTCCGGTCACGTTGGACCCAAACGGCCACACTGTGGCCTGTCTGAAGGTTCCTCTCCCCCCGAGTCTATGACCCCGCCATCGAACTCCGCCGCTCCCCAACCTGTTTCGGCCGCCGTCGCTCCGTTCGTGAACGACAAGAGTTTCTTCGGGCATCCGCGCGGCCTCTCCACGCTGTTCATGACGGAGATGTGGGAGCGCTTCTCGTACTACGGCCTACGCCCACTGCTCGTCCTGTTCATGTCCGCCGCGCTGTTCGAGGGCGGCTTCGGATTTGACCGGCCGGCCGCATCGGCCATCGTCGGCATCTACGCAGCCTGCGTGTATTTGGCCTCGCTGCCCGGCGGATGGATTGCCGACCGACTGCTCGGCCTGCGTCGCGCCATTCTCATCGGCGCCGCGCTGATCACCGCTGGCCACCTCTGCATCGGTGTATCCGGCTTCACTGGTGAGCGTGGAAAGATTTTCTTCTTCCTCGGTCTCGCGTTCATTGTGCTCGGCACGGGCCTTCTGAAGCCGAATATCTCGGCCATCGTCGGCGACCTGTATCCCGAGGGCGGTGCCCGCCGCGACGCCGGTTTCTCGATCTTTTACATGGGCATCAACACTGGCGCCTTCATCGGTCAGCTCGTGACGGGTGCGCTCGGCGAGAAGCTCGGGTGGCACTGGGGCTTCGGCGCCGCTGGTGTCGGCATGCTCTTCGGCTTGCTCTGGTTCTGGATGCGCGCCAAGTCCACGCTCGGCCCCATCGGCGAAGACATCGTCCGCGATCCGGACCCCGTCGTGCAGGCCAAGCGTGAGGGCCAGGTCAAGCTGGCCACCTATTCCGGACTCGGCGTCATCGCGCTCGTATTCGTGCTCGCGGCGCTTGGCGTTGTGAGCTTCGATCCGCAGGTGGTCGGTCAGTACATGACCTTCGTGCTCGTCGGATTGGCGGTCGCCTTCTTCGCCACGGTGTTCATCGCCGGCGGTTTGAATCGCGACGAGAAGAAGCGTGTCGCCGTGATTTTTGTGCTCTTCGTGTTCGCGGCCATCTTCTGGGCCGCATTTGAACAGGCGCCAACTTCGCTCAATCTCTTCGCCAACGACTTTACGGACCGCAGCATTTTCGGGTGGCAAATGCCGGCCACCTGGTTCCAGTCGGTGAACTCAGCCTTCATCATCGTGCTCGCGCCGGTGTTCGCGGCACTTTGGGTATGGATGGCGAAGCGAAACATCGAGATCTCAAGCCCGGCCAAGTTTGCGCTCGGCCTCGCGATGGCCGGCGTTGGCTTTGCCATCATGATCTTCGCCGCGAACAAAGTCGTCGCGAGCGGCGGCACCGTACTCGTCTCACCCTGGTGGCTGATTGGCTCGTATTTCTTCCAGACAGTCGGCGAGCTCTGCTTGAGCCCCGTTGGCCTCTCGTCCATGACCAAGCTCTCGCCGCGTCAGTACGTCGGGCAGATGATGGGCATCTGGTTCCTCGCAGCCTCGGTGGGCAACCTCGTGGCGGGCCTCGTCGGCGGAAACATTGACCCAACCAAGCTCGACCAAACCCCGACGGTCTTCATTGGCACCACGGTGGCCTTAGGGATCGCGACGGTGGTGCTGCTCCTGATGATTGTTCCCATCCGCCGGATGATGGCGGACGTGAAGTAGCGGGGTGCGGGGCTACTCGCCCCGCATCTTCCGCTTGAGGGCATCGAGCGCGGCGTCCGCCTGGGCGTCGCGCTCGTTCCGTTTGGCCGTGCGGCCGAGTGCGTCGAGCTCGCTGCGCAACGGCGCGTCATCGGGAAGCCCCAGATCAGCATCCGTAAGCGGACGATTCTCCTTGCTCATCCCGCTACCCACGCCAACGCTCGCCTGCTTCAGCTGCTTGAGCATCTCGTCGTAGTCACGCTCGGCGAGTCCGTGCTCGGCTTCCTGCACCTCGAGCTTGCGCTCCAGCACGGAGATGCGTTCGGCGAACTGCGCCTCGAATTTCGCGGCGAGAGCTACGGTTTCCACGTCGTTGATTCCCTCCGCCAAGGTGCGGCGACGCGTGGCTGTTTCGAGCTGTTTGCGCTCTTCGGCGAGTCGCATCCGCGTCACCTCGGCGCTTTCGGCGAGGTCCTCGACGCCGAGCTTCGCCAGCGCCAAGGCGCGCTTCATGTCCGCGATGACTGCATTGCGGTCACCCGGAGCGACGCGGCCACCGAGCAAATCTCCGATGGTCTGCTTGAGCGATTCAAACATCAGCCGGCGCGCTTCCAGCGCGCTTCATCCTGCACTTGGCGCATCAACTTGTCCGGAGTGTGGTAGTGCGGGAAGAGTAATGCATCGCTGATGCGATTGAGGGCCACGCGCAGGACGGGGAATCGCTCCGACGCGAGCGCAAAGAGCATGGCAACGCCTTGTTCGCTGGCCAAGCGATGCTCGGCGGCCATCTTGAAGCCGCGGCGCCCCATCTCCTCGAAGTACTCCAGTGGGGGGCCGCCACGGCGATGCACGCGCTCCGTGATGTGATCAGGAAACATGCCGCTCATCCAGAGCGCGTAATTGCCCAAGTGCGCACGGACGAGGAAGGCGCGGCGCGGCTCCATACCTTCGGCGTCCGCGAGGAGTGCCGCGAGCGTGTCGTAGGTTTGATCGTCCGCTGCGTGCACGCGGTGCGCGCGGTCGCGCAGGCCGAAGTGCAGCATGACGCTCGCCGCATAGTCGGCGAGCACGCGGTCCTTTTCGCCGGCCTGCAGGAGGGCGTGGCGCACCAGCACGTAGCTAAAGAGAGCGAGCGAGGCTTCGCGCCCGCGCGGGGTGCCCACCAAGGCCGGCAACAGCGCCGCATCATCGAGAAGGGCGTCGAGCCCCTGCTCACGCAGGGTATGCTCACCGCGTTCGCGCACTTCTACGCCTTGCTGGTCCAGCAGGGCGAGCACGAGGACCACGTCGTGGCGGGTCAACTGGGACCGAACGTCTGCGACGATCATCCGTGAACCTCCCTAGCTCCGGTTGCGGCCTATTGTAGTACTCGTCACTACGGGGCGATACCCGGCGTGGTGCCGTGCGTCACTTTGTTCCCCCCGTTCCGGCACTTTCGCCCCCCAATCGGGAACTGAATACCCCATTTGGCGGAGTAGTACAGGAAGGACCTCTCCCCTAGCTTTAGTATCGTGCTCTATATCTGTATCCCCACACACGATGAATCGCCGACCGTTGGCGTCCTCCTTTGGCGCATCCGCAAGGTGTTCCAAGAGTACACCCGCGAGTACGAGGTTCTCGTTTACGACGACGCCAGCACAGACGGCACGCGGGAGGTCCTCGCACCCTACGCAGAGGCCCTCCCGCTGACCATCCTCGGAACCACCGCGCGCGTGGGCTACGCGCGTGCAGTGGAGGCGTTGCTGCGCGAGGCCGCTAATCGCACGCGATACCCGCGCCGCGATGCAGTCATCCTCATGCAGGCCGATTTCACCGATCGCCCAGAGGAGATTCCCGAGCTCGTCAAGCGCTTTGAGGGCGGGGCGGATGTCGTCGTTGCGGAGCGCGCTCTGCCCGAGGACGCGCCCGAGGAAATTCAGAAGCTCCACAAATACGTGGCCTGGATTCCTAGGCTTTGGCCACTTCGCAATGCGGTGACGGTTCCCGGTGTGAAAGATCCCTGGAGCTCCATGCGCCTACTGCGCATCGCAACGGTGCGCGACCTTCTGCGCGCGGCAGACAAGTCGCCGCTACCGGCGGCCCCATCTACTTGGCAGGCAAACTTGGATTTGCTGGTGGCCGCTGCACCTCACGCCCGCCGGATGGAGTCGGTGCCCGTCACGCTGCGTTATGATCTTCGCCCGCGTGCGAGCCGTCGCGAAGCGTGGCCGGATGCCTGGAGCATGGCCAAGTCCGCGTGGGCCGCTCGCGGCCGCAAGCTTGCGGTACCCGCCCCTGCGGCGCCGCAGCCGAACCGCCAGCCACCGCCCGCCGCCACGTGATCTCCCTGCGCGGAGCTCTCGCTGCCATAGTCCTGTCCACCGCCGCGTTGGAAATCGGTGCGCAGGCGAGGCCGGCGGCTGTTCCGTTTCAGCTGGGCGAGTCGCTCACCTACGACGTGCGCTTTGGCGCCGTAAAGGTCGGCACGGGCCGCATGCGCGTGCTCGCCCAAGAGGACGTGCGCGGACGCTCCGCCTGGCACGTCCGCTTTAGCGTCAGCGGCGGAACCTTCTTTTACAAAGTGAACGACATCTACGAAAGCTGGATGGACGTGGTGACTCTCAATTCCCTCCGCTTTCATCAGGACCTGAACCAAGGCTCGCGCGACCGCGAGCGCCAATTTGAGATCTACCCGGACCGTTCCGTGTTCGTCGAGACCACCAAGAACACGGAGGAGCGGCCCTCGGTGGAGAACCCGCTCGACGACGGCTCCTTCCTGTTCTTCATCCGGACCGTTCCCCTTGAAGTCGGGCAGTCGTACACCTTCAATCGTTACTTCCGGCCTGATCGCAATCCCGTCGTAATCCGCGTGTTGCGTCGTGAGCGGATTCGGGTGCCCGCCGGCACCTTCGACGCCATTGTACTGCAGCCCATCATCAAGACCACAGGCATCTTCTCCGAAGGCGGCCAGGCGGAGATTTGGCTCTCGGACGACAGTCGCCGTATGATGTTGCAAATGCGCTCGCGACTCTCGTTCGGCTCGCTCAACCTGTATCTGCGCAACTACCGCAGTGCCGAAGGGGCCGCGGTCATCGGGGACCAGTGAGCAACGAGCGTCGGCCGCCTAGGGAGATTGACCTCGCGCGCGTACGCACGATTCCCGTCGCCACTCGCCCCAACAAGGTGGACTCCGACGACTTCGCCAAACCACCAGGCGACGATCGCTCCTTCGAGGCATTCCTCGCCTCGCTGCCCAAAGTACTGAAGGCCGATGATTTCCGAAAAGTCGTCGGCGCCATTGCCAACGCCCACCGTAAGAAGCGTGGCGTCATCGTGATGCTCGGCGGCCATGTGGTGAAGACGGGCATCGCGCCACTCCTCACCGACCTCATGGCCCGCGGTGTCATCACGCACCTCGCGATGAACGGCAGCGCCGCCATTCACGATTACGAAATTGCCCGATTCGGCGGCACCTCCGAGGACGTGGCGGCTGGACTCAAGGATGGCAGCTTTGGCATGGCCGAGGAAACTGGGCGCGGCCTGAACGAAGCCTTCGTCGCTGGCCGCAATCATGGCTGGGGCATGGGAGAGTCCGTGGCCCGAGCACTCTCCGCCGAGCCAAAGCTCGCGCATCCCGAACTCTCAATCATCCTCGCCGCCCACAAGCATTGGATTCCAACCAGTGTGCACGCCGCACTTGGCGCGGAAATCATCCACCAGCACCCCGCTACCGACGGCGCTGCCATCGGTGAAACCAGCCACCGCGATTTCCGACGCCTCGCGGCCAGTTGCGAAGACCTACACGAGGGCGGTGTGGTGCTCAACCTCGGCAGCGCCGTGATCATGCCGGAAGTGTTCTTGAAGGCCCTGACCGTGGCCCGTAACGTGAACGCTGGGAAGCCCACGAACTTCACGACGGCGGACTTCGATATGCAGCGCCACTACCGCCCGCGCGAGAACGTGGTGCGACGCCCAGTGTTAGCGGGCGGCCAGGGATTTGAGATTACGGGCCACCACGAGCTGATGATACCGATGCTGAGCTGGGCGGTTTGTGCGGAACTGGGTAGATGACGAATGACGGATGACGGATGCAAAAAGGGTGCGCTGAGCTAAAACTCGGCGCACCCTTTTGCTGTCTACATCCGTCATCCGTCATCCGTCCTCTACTTAGTTCCCGCCGAACTTCTCTCGCATCCCGCGCGCCGTGTCCGGCATAAACACCAGCATCGCGACGTAGATCAGCGCGCCGATAATGAGCACGGGAATGGCGAGCCCGAGGAGAGCGAACAGGATGCCGAAGACTCCGCCCAGGATGCCAAAGAAGAGCTTGAGGGCAAAGAGGCCGACGAGTGCGAGCAAGCCAATCATGAAGATGGTGCGAATCATTGTTGCATCCCGAGTGTTGGGGTCAGTTGAGCGTACGTCCGAGGCGGGCAGACGGTTTCAGGTGGGGACGGAAGACGGATGCTCAGGCATCTGCGCCGGAGCCGTTCCTTCGCGCCGAGCAAGCCTCCTTCATCCGTCATCCGTCATCCGTCCAATGCCATAACTTTCTAAATGACAAATAGACAGTTACCATAATTGCACTCTCGAGCGGCTCCGCTGTATAGTTCCCCGCATGGCTGAGCACCTCTATCAAATCATGGGCCGCCACCGCGCTGAGCCCCTGCCCGCCCGAAAGCCGTCTTGGCTCAAAGTCAAAGCGCCTGGCGGCGAGAATTACCTTCGCTTGAAGCAGCTGATGCGCGACCTCGACCTCCATACGGTCTGCGAGGAAGCCCATTGCCCCAATGTCGGCGAATGCTGGGAGCACGGCACCGCCACCTTCATGATCCTCGGCGATGTCTGCACTCGCAATTGCGCCTACTGTGCCGTCGCGCACGGACGTCCGCCCAAGTTTGATCCCGCGGAGCCTGGTCGCGTCGCCGAGGCCGCAAAGGCCATGAGCCTCCAGCATCTCGTCATCACGTCCGTGGACCGCGACGATCTGCCAGATTTTGGCGCCTGGGCTTTCGCGCAGACCATCACAGAAGTTCACGAGGCGGTACCCGGTTGTTCAGTGGAAGTGCTCGTCCCCGACTTCCAGGGCAACGAGGATTCCATCCGCCTCGTGCTCGAAGCCCGTCCCGAGATCTACAATCACAATACCGAGACCGTGCCGCGTCTTTACAAGAAGGCCCGTCCCGGCGGTCGCTACGAGCGCGTGCTTGAGATCTTCCGGATGTCCAAGCGCATCGCCCCCGACATCCCCACCAAGACCGGCATCATCCTCGGCATGGGCGAGACCAACGAAGAGGTCCTGCAGACCATGCGCGAGCTGCGCACGGTTGACGTGGACATCCTCACCCTTGGGCAGTACCTCAAGCCGTCCAACGACCACATCGCGCTCGACCGCTACGTCACGCCCGAAGACTTCACGATGTTCCGTGAAGAGGGCAAGAAGATGGGGTTTAAGCATGTGGAGTCCGGGCCGCTGGTGAGATCCAGCTATCACGCTTGGGAGCAAGTCCAAGCTGCGGGCGTGTAATCGAGTGGACGGATGACGGGTGACGGATGCTCTGGCATCCACGCACCGTTCTCCATCCGCGCGCGCGACCAACATTCGTCATCCGTCATCCGTCATTGACTCATCCGTCCAAAATGCCACCCAAGAAGAAAGGCGAGTCCCAACTCGCGGGCACTCCCGAGCTCCTTCGAGCGCTCCTCCACTCGATGTTGCTCCAACGCCGCTTCGAAGAGAAAGTCGGCGAAGCCTACGCGCTCGGAAAGATTGGTGGCTTTTGCCACCTCTACATCGGCCAGGAAGCCGTCTCCACGGGCATCCTCTCGATGCTCCGGCCTGATGACTATGTCATCACGACCTATCGCGATCACGGCCAAGCACTCGCGCGAGGTATGACGCCGCGCTCGGTGATGGCCGAGCTTTTTGGGCGCATTGATGGTTGCTCGCGCGGCAAGGGCGGCAGCATGCACCTCTTTGACCGGAACCTGAACTTCTTAGGCGGGCACGGCATCGTCGGCGGGCATGTCCCCGTGGCGGCCGGTGTTGGCTTTGCCATCAAGTACCGCGGCGGCGATCAAGTCATCGTCTGCTTCATGGGCGAGTCGGTGGTGAACACCGGCGCCTTCCACGAGGCCCTCAACATGGCCGCACTGTGGAAGCTGCCCTGCATCTTCGTGATCGAAAACAACAAGTACGGCATGGGCACGGCCGTCGAGCGCGCTGCTGCCATCAAGGACCTCTCCACCCGCGCTGCCTCCTACGACGGCATGTACGCGGAACACGTGGATGGTCAGGACGTCATGGCCGTACGTGAGTCCACCGCACGGGCATTGTCGCATGCTCGCTCGAAGGGCGAGCCGGTGCTACTCGAAGTGCGCACCTACCGCTACATGGGCCACTCGATGTCAGACGCGGTCTCGGGCACGTATCGCACTAAGGCCGAGCTCGACGAGTACCTCAAGCGAGACCCCATCAATCTCCACAAGGCCAAGATGCTCGACGAAGGCATCATCACCGATTCCGACGTCGCGCAGATGGAGCAGGAGATTAAGGCCATCGTCCAAGACTCTTGGGATTTTGCGGACGCCTCACCCGAGCCGCCACCCGAATCGCTGTACGAAGACGTCCTCATCGCGGTGGAGGACTAAGACCATGGCCATCATCACGTATCGCGAGGCGCTCAACCAAGCCCTCCGCGAGGAAATGGCTCGCGACGATCGTGTCTTCCTGATGGGTGAGGAAGTCGCGCAGTACAACGGCGCGTACAAAGTCTCCAAGGGCCTGCTCGATGAGTTCGGCGAGATGCGCGTGGTGGACACGCCCATCACCGAACTCGGCTTTGCTGGCGTTGGTGTCGGCGCCGCGATGGTGGGCCTGCGCCCGATTATCGAGTTCATGACGTGGAATTTCGCCGTGCTCGCGCTCGACCAGATTATCAACGCGGCCGCAAAGATGCTGTACATGTCGGGCGGTCAGTATCCCATGCCGATGGTGTTTCGCGGCCCCAACGGCGCGGCGCTACAGCTGTCTGCGCAGCACTCGCAGGCCTTCGAGAGCTGGTTCGCACATATCCCCGGCCTCAAGGTCGTCACGCCGGGCACGCCCTACGATGCGAAGGGCCTGCTCAAGGCCGCCATCCGCGATCCCAACCCCGTCATCGTGCTCGAGGGCGAAATGCTCTACAACACGAAGGGTGAGGTGCCGGAAACGGATTACATCGTGCCCATCGGCAAGGCCGACCTGAAGCGCGAGGGCAATGACTGCTCCATCATCACCAGCGGCAAGATGGTGCTCGTGGCGATGAAGGCCGCCGACGAACTCGCCAAGGAAGGCATCAAGCTCGACGTCGTGGACCTCCGCACGGTTCGTCCGATGGACGTCGAGGCCATCACGACCTCCGTCCGAAAGACCAACCGCGCCGTGGTACTCGAAGAAGGTTGGGAAATCGCCGGCATCGGCGCGCAGGTCGTGGACTACATCCAGCGCGACTGCTTTGACGATCTCGACGCGCCCGTTGTTCGTGTACACCAGGCTGACGTTCCCATGCCCTATGCCAAGGGGCTCGAGAAGGCCGCAAAGCCTGACCTCGCCAAAACCATCGCGGCGGTGAAGAAGGTGATGTATGTCGACTAAGATCATGATGGAGGCCCTCTCCCCGACAATGGAAGAGGGACGTCTCGTGAAGTGGCTGAAGGCCGAAGGCGACGTCATCAAGACTGGTGACGTGCTCGCCGAGGTTGAGACAGACAAGGCCGTGATGGAACTCGTCGCCCGCGGTGACGGCGTGCTGCGCAAGCATTTGATTCCCGAGGGTACCACGGCAGCCGTGAGCTCGCTCGTGGGTATCATCGCGGCGGCAGATGAGGATATATCGGCGTTGCTCGGTGGTGCTGGCGCCACGCCTGCTCCTGAGGCAGCAACCCCAACAACAACGACTTCGCCACAGAGCTTACAGAGCACTGCCGCTGTGCCCTCTGCGCCCTCTGTGGTGAATGCTGTTGCAGTTCCGGCGAGCGACGCACGTATCACCGCCTCCCCACTCGCCCGCCGCATCGCCGGCGACGCGGGTCTCGACATCCGCAATATCCAGGGCTCCGGCCCCGGTGGACGCATCATCAAGCGGGACATCGAAGCGGCGATCAAGACGGGGGACGGAGGACGGAAGCCCCAAGCGACCTCAGCCCCCGCTGCATCCGTCATCCGTCAACCGTCCAGTGGCGAGTCGCACACGGACGTGCCCCTCACGCAGATCCGCAAGACCATCGCCAAGCGGCTCAGCGAGTCCATCGGCCCCATCCCGACCTTCTATCTCACCGCTGAGTTCGACCTCTCGCGCGCTTCGGAGCTCCGCAGCGCAGCTGCGGAGTTGGGTGATGCGTACAAGGTCTCCTTCAACGACATCATCCTCAAGGCCGTTGCCACCGCGCTCACGCAGCATCCCGAAGTGAACGCCCACTGGCTTGGCGACAAGATTCGCTACTTCAACACCGTGCACCTCGGCATGGCCGTTGCAACCGATGATGGGCTCATCGTACCTGTAATCTTCGACGCCCAGACTAAGGGCATGTCGCAGATCAGCGCCGAGGCCAAGGGGCTCGCCAAGAGGGCGCGGGAACGCAAGTTGAAGCCTGAGGAGTTCACCGGCAGTACGTTCTCGGTGTCCAACCTCGGGATGATGCAGATTGACCAGTTCACCGCCATCATCAATCCTCCCGAGGCGGCGATTCTTGCCATCGGTGCGATTGAAGACAAGGTGATCGTCGGCGCAGACGGCGGCTTCGAAGTCAAGAAGAAGCTGCGCGTCACCATGAGCTGCGATCACCGCGTGATTGACGGCGCCGTTGGCGCCAAGTTCCTGCAGACACTCCGTCGCCTCATCGAGAACCCGCTGCTACTCGTGATGTAGTAGCATCCGTCATCCGTCCTCCGTCCAATTCAAGCTATGGCACAGTTCGATATCATCTTCATCGGTGGCGGCCCTGCCGGTTACGTCGGCGCGCTGCGTTCCGCTCAGCTCGGTCTCAACGTGGCGGTCGTGGAACGCGAAGGCCTGGGTGGCACCTGCGTGCTCTGGGGCTGCATTCCCGCCAAGGCTCTCCTCGAAGCCGCGAGCATCGCGCAAAAGGTTGCCAAGGGGAAGGAATTCGGCGTGACCGCCGAGAAGGTGACGCTGGACTACGGCGTTGCCATGAAGCGCTCGCGCGCCGTGAGCGCCCAGAACTCCAAGGGCGTCGAGTTCCTGTTCAAGAAGAACAAGATCACGTGGCTCAAGGGCACCGGCACATTGGCGCCGAACAAGTCGGTCAAGTTCACTGGTGTTGATGGAAAGACCGAAACGCATACGGCCACCAAGGGCGTCGTGATCGCCACGGGTTCGCGCGTAAAGGGGTTGCCACAGATTGGCCTCGAGCTCGACAAGCAGCTCATTCTGTCGTCTGACGAAGCGCTCACGCTCGATAAGGCCCCCGCGACGATGGCCGTCATTGGTGCGGGCGCCGTGGGTTGCGAGTTTGCGGATGTCTTCAATGCCTTCGGTTCCAAGGTCACCATCCTCGAAGTCCTGCCGCGCCTCCTGCCGGTTGAGGACGAAGACTGCTCGGTGGAACTCGCCAAGGCCTTTAAGAAGCGCGGCATCGAGATCATCACGGGCGCCAAGCTTGGCACCGTCAAGAAGGGCAAGAACAACGTCACCATTCCCGTGGAAGTTGGCGGCGAAAAGAAGGACATGACGTTTGATCTCGTGCTCGTGGCCGCCGGCCGCGCCCCGAACATCGAGAGCATCGGGCTTAAAGAGGGCGGCGTTGCGACGACGGAGCGCGGCTTCATCAAGATCAACGACAAGTTCGAGACCAGCGCCAAGGGCGTCTACGCCATCGGTGACGTGGCTGGCCCGCCAATGTTGGCCCACAAGGGCTCGCGCGAGGGCCATGTGGTCGCCGACATCATCGCCGGCGTGCATCACCACCCGGTGAACTACGGCAACATCCCCAACGCCACCTACTGCCATCCGGAAGTCGCGAGCATCGGGCTCACGGAAGCGCAGTGCAAGGAGAAGGGTCTCAAGTACAAGGTCGGCAAGTTCCCCTTCTCGGCGAATGGTCGTGCCCGCACCAGCGGCGAGACCGAAGGCTTCGTGAAAGTGATTCGCGATGAGAAGTTCGGTGAAATCCTCGGCGCGCACATCATCGGCGCACACGCTACGGAACTCATCCACGAATTCGCGGTCGCGCGCGAGAACGAGTACACGGTTGAGGAGATTGATCTCGCCATCCACGCGCACCCCACGCTGAGCGAGGCGATTGCCGAAGCGGTGCTCGACTCGATGGGGAAGATGCTGCACGCGTAAGCGCGCAGCATGCATCTCGTGAAAGAATTCTTGGTGTACGACCTCGGCCTCCGCAGCTATGCGGAGGCCTTGTCGTTCCAGCGCGAGGTGGCCGTCAAAAGGATTAGCAAGGAGATTCCGCAGGATGTGCTGTTGCTCGTGGAGCATTCGCCCGTGGTGACACTTGGGCGCTCCACCAAACGGGAGAATCTGCTGTTCACGCCAGAGCTACTGACTGCACGGGGCGTGGAGTTGTTTGAAGTGGAGCGCGGAGGCGACGTCACCTTCCACGGCCCCGGTCAGCTCGTGGGCTACCCAATCGTGGATCTCACGGAGCACAAGCAGGACCTGCACTGGTACCTGCGGCAGGTGGAAGAAGTGCTGATTCGCGCCGTCGAGCCGTTTGGTATTGTGGCGGGACGCGTCGACAAGAAGACCGGCATCTGGACCAACGACCGCAAACTCGCGAGCATCGGTGTGCATGCACGTCAGTGGGTCACGTGGCACGGCTTCGCGCTCAACGTCACTACCGATCTCAGCTACTTCGACTTGATGGTGCCCTGCGGGCTACCAGGAGTCGAGATGACGTCCGTCGCGCGCGAACTCTCGAATCGCAACGCGCGCGGGCCTGCCCTCGCGAGCCCGACCACACTTGGCGAATCGGTCCGCGAGTCGGTTGTGCTGAAGTTCGCGGAGGTATTCGAACGGCGTGCGGAGAAAGTCAGTACTCTGGGATTCTGAACAGGCCCCTAAGAACTAGCCAGCTTTCCTTCGGCAGCCATCGTTCGGCGCGCCTCGGCACAGCGGCGACAGGCTTCCCCGCACAGCCGACAAATCGCGGCCTAGGCGACACAATCCAATCACGCGCATCGCCCCTCTGCAATGATGCGCGTTAGCGCCACAGCCTCAGACCAGCGACGAGTCGCACCTCGCGTGCCGACTTTCCGTCCAACTGGGCGAACCGCGCCGAGCGTCCGTAGGCGCGATCCCATACCACTCCGACGTACGGAGCGAACTCCCGCCACAACTCAACGCGCGTCCGCAATCCGAAGGACGTGTTCACAAGTCCTCGCCCGACGCCGAAATCGGCCTCGTCGCGCAACGCGAGCGTAGACTCGAGTCGCGGTTGCAACACAATGCGTTGCGTCAGGAACAGATCGTAGGACCCTGTGAAGTCGAGCGAGACGTTTCCGTCGGTGGTCACAAACAGCGAGGGCTCAAGCTCGAACCAACCCGGAGCGAGCCCTTGCAACGCCACCACAGCACCCGCCCGCGACGCGGAGCCACTCGACTCCGCAAGTTCATCCACCCGAACACCGACCTGCGCGTCCCACCACGGCGAAACCAAGCGCCCATAGAGCAACTGATACTCACCGTGCCTATCGCGCCCGATTGTCGCGACGCCACCGTCCGCCTTGGCCCACACGCGGTTCGATGCGCCGCCCGTCCACGCCACCAGATCGTAGTTCACTGCACGCGCAGCCACAGACGGCGCATACTCGAGAACCTCCGAGAGCACGAAGGTCTCTCGACTCCAGCCCATCTTGTGAGAGCCGGAGTGCGTGACGGTGTCCATCACCTGGGCAGCTAGGGACGATCCGCTGCCAACCACGGCCGCGCCCACCAACAGCGACGCCGAAAGGAATCGCACGACGCAATCAGTCTGCATTGTGATGACCCTCGTGACCACTTGGCATCGCACTCACACGCACCTCGCGAAACATTCCGACTTCCATATGGTAGAGCACGTGGCAATGGAACGCCCAACGTCCGGGCGCATCCGCCGTCAGTAACAGCGACACACGCTCTGCGGGCTTCACGTTTACCGTATGAACGCGAGGACTGTGCTCACCCTGCCCGTTCTCCAACACCATCCACATTCCGTGCAAATGCATTGGGTGATTCATCATCGAGTCATTCACTAACGTGAGGCGAATGCGTTCACCGTAGGCCAGTTCAATGGGCGTTGCACGATCGTGCGGAATGCCATCAATGCCCCAAGTGAAGCGCTCCATATTGCCCGTGAGGTGCAATTCAATCTCACGGGTCGGGGCGTGCAACTCCGGCCACGGAGCCAGCGCGCGTAGCGCCGAGTAGAGCAGTACGCGTCGTCCATCTTCGCCAAGCCCAGAGCCTGGCTCCGACAAGCGGCTCGACGTGCTCATCGGGACCATCGCGTTTCCGACGCCGTGCGTCTCAGACCCGTGCATCGTCTCGGGTGGCAGCGTGCCGGGCGCACGGAGCGTCATCGCGGTGGCACTCGACGACATATCGTGACCGGCGTGCTCGTCATCCGCCGCCGCGGCTGCCGGAGCGGAGCTGGGCATCTCGTGGCCCATCGCGGCATGATCCATCTCGTCATCCATGCCCGCCATCTGTGAATGGTCCATCCCCATGTCCTTCATCTCGAGCAGGGGGCGGCGGCGGCGCGCCGGCAGTTCCGTCAGCGCTCCCGCTCGCGGTGACAGCGTGCCCGCAGTGAACCCGCTGCGATCCATCGCTTCGGCGTAGAGGGTGTAGGCGCGGTCGTCGGGCAACTGCACAATGACGTCATACGTCTCCGCCAGCGCGATACGCAACTCGTCGGTCTCGATGGGTTCAATCGGTTGTCCGCTCACCTGCACGACGGTCATCGGCAAGCCTGGGATACGGACATCGAAGTACGACCCCGCACCGGCGTTGATGATGCGCAGAAGAACGCGCTCACCGGGAGCGAACTGGCCAAACCACGGCTCTGCCGCCGTTCGCCCGTTGAGCAAGTAGCTGTACGTCGCCCCAGTCACATCCGCGATATCGGTGGGGTTCATCCGCATGCCCGACCACATGGTCCGATCGCTGAGCGTCGCCGAGAAGCCATCGCGGGCAACGTCGCGAAAGAAGTCCGCGATAGTGCGGCGCTGATAGTTGTAGGCATCGGGCTGCTTCTTGAGCCGCGAGAGCACACGATACGGATCTTCGAAGGTCCAGTCGGAGAGCACCACCGCGTGCTCGCGGTCGTACATCGGCCCAGTTCGTTCGGCAGGCTCAATGATGAGCGCCCCGTAGTGCCCAAGTTGCTCCTGCAATCCGGAGTGACTGTGGTACCAATAGGTGCCGGCTTGCTTGATCGCAAAGCGATACTCGAACGTCTCACCCGGACGGATGCCCGGGAAGCTCAATCCGGGAACGCCGTCCATGTTTGGCGGAAGCAGGATGCCGTGCCAATGAATGGAGGTATCCTCTGAGAGCGTGTTCCGCACCCGAATGACTGCCTCCTCACCTTCACGGAATCGCAGCACGGGGCCGGGCACGGTGCCGTTGATTGTCACGGTGCGGGCATTGCGACCATCCACGCGCAGCGTGGTCTCGGCGATCGTGAGATCGTACTCACGCACGCCGTTGGGTGCGGGGGACAACCTACCAAGCCCAGGATCTAGGCGCATCAAAGTTCCCGGCATGGCTTGCAGCGACGCAGGCGTAGCTGCACCGGCAGCGGCCCCTACGGCTGCGACGGCGGCAGCGCCGACGAAACGACGACGGGAGAGGATGGTTGGGATGCTGGTATCAGTCACGGGCGGGCGGGTGCAGGGTCGTGTGGCGGTTCGGCGCGAAGTGCATCGGCGTTGACGAACAATAGGCATTAGCTTTACGCTTTGTAAAGTGTCTTGCCCTCGCTACGCACACGCCGTCCTTGCACGCCAGTATTTACTTAGGGTAAATTCTCTATTCCCCGCTGAAGTTCCCGCCCCCCTCTTCGCCTCTGGGTCTTGACCACACATGAAAACCTTCCTGCGTCGCTTCGTTGCGCTTTCGCTGTTCAGCCTCGTGCTGTCAAACAGCAGTGCTGCACAGGCCCATCAACACCCCGCACCAGCGACTGCACCGGCGACTGCACCGACGGCCGCACCCAACGCTGAGGCTGCATCCGTCGTCCGCGCCATCCGTGAACTCTTCGCCGCCGCCGAACGCGGAGACCTCGCGGCACTCGACTCCATCTACGCGGGCGACAGCCTCCTAGTCATTGAAGGCGCCGGCATGAACCGTGGCTGGACAGACTACCGAGACAACCATCTCGCGCCTGAGCTTAAGGATTTTCGCAACTTTAAGTATCGCCCCTTCGAGATTGAGGCGCGCGTGTCGGGGAACCTCGCGTGGGCGACATATCGCTATGCCCTCTCGGCTGACCTACCAGACGGAAAGGCCGATGTTGTCGGTCGTGGCACGGCCATCCTTGAGCGCCGTGGCAACCGATGGATCGTGCGGCTCACGCAGACCGCAGGTCGCGCTCGTCGGCCCAGTGATCCGGCGATGCCGTGATGCGCAAGCGTCACATTTTCTCTCCCAAGACTCCACGCCTCCCTGAGACGATGAAGCTCTCAGGAAGCGGAGTCAGCACGGTCTTGGGGGAGCTGGAGTCCCGCTTGATGCGTCTGTGTTGGGACGCCGAGGGCCCGCTTACCGCCCGTGAAATTCACGAGCTCTTGCGCGAGGACCATCCGGTATCGCCACTGACCAGTACAACGGTACTCAATCGCCTCGTGCGCAAGGGATTCCTCTCGCGTGCACGCGTGAGTGGTCGGCTGCATTTCAGCGCACGCCTCGACGAATCGGACTTCGTCTCCCAAGCGTCGCGGCGCGCTGTCGAGGGCATTCTTTCGCTCGGCGCCGAAGCTGTCACGGCGTCAATTGTGGACGTCCTCGCGGAGCGCGATCCTGAACAGCTCGCAGAACTCGCTCGCCTGATTCGCCGCAAGCTAAGAGAACAGGAAGGATGACCGAAGTGTCGGCGCAGAGTGCCGGCGTCCGTCCACCGGTCATTCGCCGCGAGGAGCGGCGACGCCGAGTGTTGCTCTTGGCAATCGTCGCGGCGCTCCTCTTAGGGATAACGCCGGTCGTGGGTCATCACGTGCTTGGCGCCGTTCCATGGCTGCGCGCTGATCAACAGCATCTCGCCATGCTCTGCCTCGTGGCACTACACCAACTCCTAGAGCCCGTTCACAAGATTGCTCACTGGTTCCTTTACGCTGGCGTGGCGTACGCCGCGTTCGAACGGGGCCGCGTGTTGTGGCGGCATAGAGCGGTGATGCGAGCACTGCCACAGGCGCGCGTACATCGCGATTCGTCGCTCGGTCGAGCCTCGATACAGGCAGGCCTCAGCGTCAAGCGCCTTCGGACTGTACGTGGCCTGCCCATGCCAGCCTTCACCTCTGGTTGGCTAGCACCGCAGGTATTCGTGGCGGCGGATCTGCACGAGCGACTGACGCTAGACGAACTCACAGCTGTTCTCGCGCACGAGATGGTGCATGTGAGACGCCGCGACCCGCTGCGTCTCGCTTGCCTACGGGCGCTCGCCTCACTCCTCTTCTGGCTTCCCGTGCTGCGTCGCCTCGCTGCCGACTGGGAGGACGAAGTGGAGATCACCGCCGACGATGAAGTGGCAAAGCATCTCGCCCTGCCGCTCGCCTCAGCCATCTTGAAGCTGGGCGGAAACGGGAGCGATCCATTTGCGGCCACCGTCGGATTCCAGCGCGCTGACCTGCTGCCGCGGCGCATCCGACGCCTCGCGGGGGAGGACCCGGTTGCAACATCGCACACGTCTACTCGTTCCCTGATCGCGGCGACAGCCGCCCTGCTGCTCACGTGGAGTTCTGGGTTGATGGTATTGCACCCGTTGAGCGATCCGCTGAATCACAGTGGCCACAGTCCGGCGCACTGCGATCATCCGGGTAGCCTCCCCATCGCGCACATGTTTTGCCGCGGATGGACCCTTGGACTTTCGGACTCGGCGTCGCCGTGCCCACATGATGACGCCGTCGGCGCGCGCTGAGTGCCGCCAGATCGGCACCAGACGTGCTCTTGCCTGGCCGGTGCTCGCCGACTATTATTTACACAGCGTAAAACACCTTCAGCCTTAATGCCATGAGATTCCACAGCCGAGCCTTGACGCTTCTCGTCGCCCTGAGCCTCGCGGTACCGCTCAGGGCCGCCCACGCGCATCCGCGTCTTCTGAAGGCGACGCCCGCCGCCGACAGCCGCGCTGACGCCCCACGGCAGATCGCGCTCTCCTTCAACGAAGATTTGGACCTCGCGCTCACACGCGTCACGCTGCTCCGCGGAGATGTGCAGGTCCGCCCTGACTCGATGCATTTGGTCGCCGGCGACAGCAAAACAATTGTCGCGACGTTCGCCACGGCGCTCGCGCCTGGTCGATACACCGTTCGCTGGCAGGTGACGGGTGATGACGGCCACCCCGTTCGCGGTCAGTATTCGTTCGACGTGCTGCCCGCGCAATCATCTCCCGCCGCCGCCGCTCCCCGCCCTGCGCGACCCTGACCCTTATGGGCACAGAGTTCGGTGTTGAGTCCCCGGCGTTTGTCGCCCTCCGCGCGGTGCTCTCTGTGTGCAGCATCGGGCTGCTCGGCACGCTCGCGCTTCGCTGGATTGTACTCGCGCGTTACGCCGGGCCCGACGCGACGCAACTCCGAATCGCCGTCAGCGAGCGACTACCGCGATGGATTGATAGCTTAGGCCTCGTTGCAGTCGCAGCCACCCTCGCTCGGCTTGTTGCCCAACACGCTGCAGTCTTCGGCAGCGAGCAGACGTTGTCGCGCGAATCGTTTGCGACGTTGCTCTTCAAGTCCAACTGGGGCCGCACTTGGTGGCTGGCAATGCTAGCGGCGATGGTTGTGACCTGGGTGGCGCCGCGACTACGCCGGACGCCAAATGCTGCTTGGCTTGTCGCGGCCCCGGCGATTCTCGCTTTTGCGATTTCACAGCCCCTCTCAGGGCATCCTGCTGCAGCAGAGTCGCCAATCATCGCCGTCGCGGCGCAATTGCTACACCTCATTGGTGCCGGTGGGTGGGTTGGGAGTCTTGCGATGTTGACTCTTGTGGCCATCCCCGCTGCACGACGGGTCAAGGGCGACTCAGCGCATTTTGATTTGCGGGTCGCGGGGCTCGTTCGCGCATTCAGCCCTACGGCCCTCGTATTTTCCGGTCTGCTTGCAATCACCGGACTCTACACAGCGTGGGGCAACCTCGGTGGATTCGCTCCACTGTGGCAGAGTGAGTACGGCCGCATACTGGTAATCAAGCTGGGACTTCTCTCGGTCGCCGCTGGGACCGGCGCGTACAATTGGCGTCGTGTGCTTCCCGTACTCGGTCAGGCGCATTCAAGCGCAAGGCTACGTCGATCGTCGCTTGTCGAGCTCGCCGCTGCATTCTTCGTAGTTACCGCTACCGCAGTACTCGTAGCGACACCAATGCCAGGAGAGTAGGATGTTAGGTATGACACGCAGAACTAGGTTCATGCTAGGCGCGCTCCTGCTCAGCGCCAGCGCCGTCGGTGCCGATGATTTCTGGCTCATCCCCAACGCGTTCTCTGTCGCGCTGGGCGAGGACGTGATGCTGCGCGGTCAAACGAGCAGCCAATTCCCGACGAGTCGCTCCGCCGTTGCCGTGGACCGGGTTGCATCTGCCAAGCGCATTGGCGAGAGTGGCGAAGTCGCAATCTCTGGCCTCTCCGTCCAGGGTCGCTCGCTGCTCGTCCGCGATCGGCCACCGCGCGCTGGACAATATGTTGTTGCGGTCTCGCTCCACTCGCGCAGCGTGCGTGTGTCGGCCAATGGATTCCGTGAGTACCTAGACGCTGAGGGTGCAACGGCCGCGAGGCAGCGCGTGGAGCGAGAGGGGCTGTTAAGCGGAAAGGACAGCGTAACGCGGCGCTACGCGAAGTACGCCAAGACGCTCGTGCAGGTCGGTGCTGGTGGTGGGCGCGCATTCGCGCGACCTGCAGGGCACGTCATCGAGTTCGTTCCTCTGCGCGACCCGGCTTCACTGCGCGTCGGCGACACGCTTGAACTGCGCCTCCTGTTCCGCGGCGCACCGTTGACGGGAATTCCCGTGCACGCAGACGTTGTTGATCTCAGCATCGACCGCGATACTCCCGGCGGTGCTGGGCACGCCGGCCATAACGGAGCGACTTTGCCGAGCAGCTATACGCCGGACGCAGGTGGCATTGTCCGCGTGCCGCTGAGTCGGCTAGGACTGTGGAGCGTCCGCACGATTCATGTGACGCAGGCTGCGGCTGGATCCGGCGCGGACTGGGACACGCATTGGGCCACCCTTGTCTTTGCAGTTGACAATCCCTCACAGCGTCAGCGGGACTGAGTTCCAGTACGGATGGACGCGGAGTCAGGCGCCTGCGGACTGGTGCCGGGCCGCAGGCGACGCAAGAGCTTTGACATCTCGATTATGCTCACCGGCACCAGCGCAACCACCAGCGTAAGCACGCAGTCGGCGAGCGAAAGGCTCCCCACGTCGAACACGCGCTGGAACACTGGGATGTAATGAATCCCAAGCTGCATCACGACGGAGAACAGAACGACGGCCACTAGTCGCGGGTTGGTGAAGACGCCCACTTCCCAAAAGAGGCGCGTGGGACTGCGCGCGGCAAATGCCCGGAACAGCTCGCCGAAGACGAGCACGGAGAAGGCAAGGTTGCGTGCTTCGGGCAGCTCGCGAGCGTTCAGCGCCCAAGCGTACACGCCGAGTGTCGCAGCCGCTTGGAGTACACCGGTGGCGACGATGAACTGCCACTGCATGCGACCCAGCATCGGAGCATCGGGTTTGCGCGGAGGCCGCCCAAGAACGTCGGCCTCCGGCGGATCAACCACCAGCGCGAGGGCGGGCAGGCCATCGGTGACGACATTGATCCACAACAGGTGCAGAGGAAGGAGGGGCAATGGCCAACCCGCCAAGGCTGCCACGAGCATCACAATGAGCTCCGCCGCGTTCCCCGACAACAGGTACACGAGGGTCTTCTGGATATTGTCGAAGATTGTGCGACCCTCGCGGATACCTTCGACGATGCTCGCGAAGTTGTCGTCGGCGAGCACGATGTCCGACGCTTCGCGCGTAACTTCGGTTCCAGTAAGACCCATCGCGATGCCGACATGCGCTTCGCGGAGTGCTGGGGCGTCGTTCACGCCGTCGCCAGTCATCGCCACGATCGCGCCCCGTGCCTTCCACTCGCGCACGATTCTGATTTTGTCCTCAGGCGTCGCACGTGCGTGGACGAGGTCGTTCGCCGCATCGCCGTCAGCCAGAATGCCTAACTCCTTTGCGATCGCGCGAGCTGTCTCTATGTGGTCGCCCGTGATCATCACCGTAGTGATTCCAGCTGCGCGAGCCGCAGCAATCGCTGCAATCGCCTCAGTGCGAGGCGGGTCTGCAATCCCAATGAGCCCTAGCAGCGTTGCGCGCATTTCCGGTCCCGCGGGCGCAACGGCGACCGCGAGGACCCGCAGCCCGCGCCCCGCCATCTGCGTGTTTGTCTCGACCGCGCCCTCAATCCCGGCTGCGCACAGTGGGAGCACGCTCTCGACCGCGCCCTTGATATACACGTGACCGTCGGCGCGCTCGATTGACATAATCTTCCGCACCGCATCAAACGGGACCACCGTGACTCGACGATTGGTCGCTTCAATCTGAATGCGGTCTATCCCGTGCTCGGCCGCCGCGATTAGGATTGCCAACTCCGTGGGATCCCCAACTCCAGGCCGACCATCGCGCGCCATCTCCGCGTCGGCGCAGGCAGCGCCCGCATGGAGGAGCTTCGCGTGATCTGGCCCCGACAACTCGCGTACCCGCATGACGCCGGTTGTGAGCGTTCCGGTTTTGTCAGTGCAAATCACGGTCGCGCATCCGAGCGTCTCGACTGCGGGCAAACGACGAACGAGAACTTTCCGCACCGCCATCCGTTGCACCCCGACGGCGAGCGCGATGGTCACGACCGCCGGCAATCCCTCGGGTACCGCAGCAACAGCGAGCGAGACAGCCGCCATGAGGACCTCTAGCAGCGGCCAACCGCGCATGAACCCCACGAGGGCGACCAGCGCCACGAGTCCGCCGCAGATGATCAATAGCGTCCGGCTAACCCGAGCCAGATGCTGTTGCAACGGAGTCGCCGTTTCCTCCGCCGTCACCAGCAAGTGCGCAATCTTCCCGAGCTCGGACTTCATCCCGGTCGCTGTGACCTCAGCAAGCGCGCTGCCCGTCGCGATCGCGGTGCCCATGAAGACGAAGTCGTGACGATCCGCGAGTGGAGTGTTCTCCGGGGTCGCCTCCGTTTTCTTCTCGGCCGGAGCGCTCTCACCCGTGAGCGACGCCTCATTCGCCGTCAACGCGTTCGCGGTCCGAAGTCGAGCGTCCGCGGCAACAACGTCGCCCGCTTCGAGCACGAGCAGATCCCCTGCCACGATGGCCTCGGACGGTAGCATGACACTATGCCCGTCCCGGAG
This sequence comes from Gemmatimonas sp., assembly GCA_031414535.1. GTDB lineage: Bacteria > Gemmatimonadota > Gemmatimonadetes > Gemmatimonadales > Gemmatimonadaceae > Pseudogemmatithrix. The sequence goes on along the minus strand of JANNVQ010000011.1, from coordinate 30,705 downwards.
GACTCGAGCTTGCGGCGCTGTCATCGCACGCAGCGCCGTAACCGCGCGCTCCGCGCGGTGCTCCTGTATGTAGCCGATCCCCGCATTGACGAGCACAATCGCGCTGATCACGATTGCATCGAGCCCTTCGCCGACCGCGGCCGAGAGCACACCGGCTCCCAAGAGGAGCCACACCACCGGGCTCGAGAACTGATGCGCGAACTGGCTCCACCGCGTGCTCGCGGCCTCGCGCTCAATCTCGTTGGGGCCAGACTCCGCCAGTCTACGCTCTGCTTCTGCAGAGGTGAGCCCCGCTTCCGGCGCTGTCGTCACGCCGGAGCCACTGACCGACGCACTTGATGCCGGCGCCACGTTGCGTACGCCGCAGGGAGGACGAGCAGCGTCAGCACCATGCACGACCACAGGCCACCGACCACGGGTGCCGCCGTGCGCGCGGAGACGTCAGCACCGACACCGGACTCCCAGAGGAGCGGGAGCAACCCAAACACGGTCGTGGCCACAGTCATCACCAGCGGCCGCACACGCGCCGACGCGCCTTCGACCACCGCCGCATCCACGTCCTCGGGTTTCTGTATGCGACCCTCACGCAGGTACCGCTCGAATGCCTCATCGAGGTAGACCACCATCACGATGCCCGTCCCCGCTGCAACGCCAGCCACCGCGATGATGCCTACCCACACCGCGGTAGAAAGATTGTAGTCCATGAACGCGAGGAGCCACACGCTTCCGGCCACGGCGAATGGAAGACTGGCCAACACGAGAAAGGTCTGCGGCCATCCACGCACGGCGAGGTAGAGCAGGCCGACGACCAGCACGAGCGTGAGCGGGATGACGTAGCGCAGCCGCGCTTCCATCTCGGCGAGGAACTCGTACTGCCCGGTCCACTGCAGGCGGTATCCCGCAGGCATCGTGAGTTGAGATGCCACGAGTGCCTTGGCGTCGTCCACCCATCCGCCAAGGTCGCGCTGGGCTTGATTGATGTCTGCGAACACGTATCCGACCAGCACGCCGTTCTCGTCCTTGATCATCGGCGGACCCGTCGTGACGCGCACCTCGGCAAGTTCGCCGAGCGGAACCGCCGCGCCGGGCTGGCGCCACCGTTCCATGAGATCCGGCGAGGAAGCGAGTCCGCCCATCGGTGGCGCAGCCGTGCCGGCGGATCCTCCGCCTGAGGAAGGCGCCGCACTCGATGATCCACCGCCCATCGAGCTCATACCGCCTGCGGCACCGCCGGCACCTCCCAAAGCCGCGCCGGCGCCGGCGGTGCTCGCGCCTGTACCTGGCGCGCCAGTGTCGTAGCCACCGACGCTCGCGGTCGCCTGTACCCGCACGGGAATGCGACGCAGTGCCTCGGGGTCAGAGCGCTGATCGGCCGCGTAGCGCACGTTGATCGAGAAGCGCGACCGCCCGGCGATGGCTGTCGATACCGGCATCCCGCCCACCGCGGCTTCGACCACGTCCTGCACATCTCGCACCGTGAGACCGTAGCGCGCAATCACCTCGCGGTTCGGGACGATGTCGATGTACTCGCGACCAGTTTGCCGTTCAGCGAACGTGCTGCGCGTTCCGGGCACTTGGCGCAGCATGCCCTCGAGCTCCACGCTGATGCGTTCAATCTCGTTCAGATCGCTCCCGAACACCTTGATGCCCACGGGCGTCCGCACGCCGGTTGAGAGCATGTCAATCCGCGTGCGGATCGGCGGCGCGATTGCCATCTGGTAGCCAGGCATGCGCAACGCTGCGTCGAGGTCACGCGAGAGTTCGGTCAACGTGAGTGCCCGCTGCTCAGGCCACACGAGGCGCAGCGGGCCTTTCGTCCACTCAGGCGCGCCGGAGCTATACCAGCGCGCCGTGAACGTATCAGGCCACTCCGCGCGGGGGTGCAGCGTGATCACCGATTCAATCATATCCAACTGCGCCGGATCGGTCGCCGTCTCGGCGCGCCCCACTTTTCCGTGCACCGACGCAACCTGCGGGAATCCCATGATGATGCGATCCTGCGCGACCAAGGCCCGCCGCGCTTCCTCGATGGAGATTCCCGGAAACGTAGTGGGCATCACGAGTAGCGCGCCCTCGTCGAGCGGCGGCATGAACTCCGAGCCGAGTCGCAGGAAGATTGGCACGGTCGCGACCATGAGCACTGCTGCACCGGCAATCACGAGAATCCGCGAACGAACAACGAACACCGCAATGGGCCGGTACACCGCACCGAGCATCCGGCTGACGGGATTGGTCGCCTCCGTGCGAAACTTGCCGCGCAGCAGGAGCACCATCAGCGGAGGTGCGAGCGTGATGGAAAGCATCGCGGCGGTGAACATCGCGAAGGTCTTCGTATACGCGAGCGGCATGAAGAGGCGCCCCGCCTGACCAGCCAGCGTAAAGATTGGCAGGAAGCTGATGGTGATCAGCAACAAAGAGAAGAAGATTGGCCGACCGACTTCCTTGCAGGCGTCCACAATCACGCGCTGGCGATTCGCTCCGGGAGCCGCCGCCGCGAGTCGCACATGCGCGTTCTCAATGAGCACAATGACCGCGTCGGCCATCTCGCCAATGGCAATCGCGATGCCGCCAAGCGACATGATGTTCGACGAGAGCCCCATGTAGCGCATGGCGATGAACGACAGCAGCACGGACAACGGGAGCACGATGAGCACGACCGCCGCCGACCGCGCGTGGAACAGGAAGACAAGACAAATGATTGTCACGACGATCGCTTGTAGGATCAGCGTCTTGGTCAACGTGCTCACGGACCCCAGAATCAGTTCCGACCGGTCGTACGTGGGAATGAGGCTGACGCCGTCCGGGAGCTGTAGCGTGGCGATCTCGACCTGCAAGGCCTGAATCACTTGCAGCGCGTTCGATCCGATTCGCATCACTACGATGCCGCCCACCGCTTCACCGGTACCGTTCCAGTCCGCGGCCCCGCGCCGGATCTCCGGACCGAAGCCCACGGTTGCAACGTCACCGAGCCGAATCGGGGTGCCGCCGGCGCCTACCGCGACGACGCTCTGCTCAACGTCGGCCAAATCTTTCACGTAGCCGCGTCCGCGCAGGACATACTCGCGACCGGCCATCTCGAGCACTCGTGCCCCTACTTCCGCGTTGGCGTCGCGCACCGCGCGCGTGATGTCGCCTACCGTGAGTCCAAATCCCACCAGACGCGCGGGGTCAATCACGATTTGGTACTGTCGTTCGAATCCGCCAATGGACGCGACCTCAGCAACACCTGAAACCGCTTGAAGCGCTGGACGCACGGTAAAGTCCTGCAGTGCGCGCAGCTCCGCGAGATCAAGTCGCCCGCTGCTGTCCTTCAAGACGTACTGATAGATCCATCCCAAGCCACTGGCATCAGGCCCGAGCGTCGGCGATACATCGGGTGGCAAGAGTTGTTGCACGCGCCCCAGTTGCTCAAGCACTCGCGTGCGCGCCCAATAAATGTCTGTGCCGTCCTCAAAGATGGCGTAGCTGAAACTCATGCCGAACATCGAGTATCCGCGCACGGTCTTGATGCCCGGTGTGCTCTGCAACGCCCGAACGAGGGGATAGGTGATCTGGTCCTCGATCAGATCCGGGCTCCGCCCCATCCACTCCGTATAGATGATGACCTGCGGATCGGAGAGATCTGGCAACGCATCCAGCGGCGTCCGGCGGATAGACTCCACGGCCCACCCCGCAAGGGCCAGCACCACCCCGAACACCAGCCACTTGCGCCGGACCGAGAACTCGATGATGCGCTCAATCATGTGCGGCTACTTCGGGCTGTGGCCACTGTGGCCTCCAGCAGCAGCACCACCACCACCAGCACTACCAGCAGCTCGCAGTCGACTCTCTGAGTCAAGCAGAAACACACCCGATGTCACAACCTGCTCACCAACCGTCAGTCCGCTGCGAATCTCCACGCGATCAGCGAGCTGGACGCCAAGTGTGACCGTGCGCGGTTCGAACCGATTGCCGACGACGACGAAGACATGCTGTTGCACACCGGTGTTGACCACGGCATTGCGTGAGACCGTCGTCACCTCTCGTCCATTCGATTCGAACACCGCGCTCCCGAAGAGGCCCGGTCGGAGCTCGCCTCCTGGATTGGCCGCCGAGAGTCGTACGCGCAGCGTGCGCGTGCGCTCGCTGAGTGTCGGATAGACGAAATCGACGCGGCCGGCGAACACCGGACGCCCAGAGCCCGGGAAATCAAGTCGCGCACGCATTCCCACGCGCACCGACGCCATGTGCGCCTCCGGAACCTCTGCTACAATCCACACCTGCGACAAATCGGCGATGGTAATCAACGTTGTCGAGGGATCGACCGATGTGCCCACCGTGACGCCTCTGTACACAACCACGCCGCGCCTCGGCGCGACCACGGTGACCAGGCGCTGCGGTTCGCCCGTCCGCTCAATCGCGTCAATCTCCGACGGAGCCATCCCCAACACCAGCAGTCGGTTGCGACCACTCTCCACCACAACGCTCGTAATCCCAGACGTCGCCGTCATCTTGCGCGCGGCCAGGTACTCCGTTTGGGACGATAGCAGCTCCTGCGAGAAAATCCGCGCGAGCGGCTGACCCACTGCGACCATCTCGCCGGTGGTATTGATATCCAGTTGTTCAATCCAGCCCGCCACTCGCGTGTGGACCAGCGAGATTCTCGACTCATCCGGTGCGACTGTAGCCACGACGCGCAGCTCCTGCACGAGGGCTTCGCGGCGGACCGCTTCGACTCGGACGCCGAGCGTTTGGAGCATCGCCGCTTCGACGTCAATCGGTACTCTTCCAGCGGGGGGCGCCTCCCCACTCATATCCATCGAGTCACTTGTCGCCACTGCGTCACGCTCGGCGATTGGTACGGGTGGGCGCGGCGAGAATGGCCACGCCTCGCGGGATCGCTGCACCATCACGAATCCAATCAGCAACACCGCAGTAAGCGAGGCGGAGAGGATTGGCAACGCGATGCGTCGCAGACGCGCGGAGAGAGTCATTCGCTAATCCGGGAGTAGGATCCAATCGCGCGCGCCATACGGACCCACGCGATACCTAGCTGCAACTCGGCGTTGATCAGCTCCGCCTGCACCGACCAGAGCGCCTGCACCGCTCCGAGCACGCTCACGAGTGGCAGACGCCCTGCGGCATAATCCGCGACCACGGGCTCGATTACCATGCGCGCACGGGGCAGCACATCATCTCGAAGTGCAAGTTGCCGGTCGTGCGCGGCTTGCAGTTGGCTGACGGCGCCGGCGGCGTCACCCTCGATCATCCGGGTCATGGCCCGTAGGTCCGCTTCGGACATCGCGCGCATCGCCTCGGCTTCACCGACCCGTGCGCGCCGCGCCCCGCGCCAGATCGGCAAGCTGACGCCAATCATCGCCATCCAGCCTTCGCCCTCAGCCATGGTAGAGGCCGGCCCGGTGCGAATCGTCGCCATCGGACGATTCATCGCGCGCATCACTTGTAGCTCCGCGTCTGCGCGTGCAATCTCGGCGCGTCCTCCCGCCAGCTCCGGTCTCGAGACGAGCGCCCGCTTGACATCTGGCCACGATGGAATCGGCTGCGCGAATGTCGGCGGCACCAGCGTTGGCACGGCGAGGTCCGCGTCGCGGGCCAGGCTCGTGTTCAACATCGCCTCGGCACCTCGCACTTCGCTGACCAAAGCTTTTGCGAACGCATCGAGCCGAGCCACTTCGACCTCGGCGCGGAGTACGTCCGACTGCGGCGCCGTGCCGCTCGCGTAGCGCGCATTCGTAACCGTCACGACGTCGAGCGCGAACACGAGTTGCTCAGCAACCAATGCCGCCGTCCGACGACGCTCCTGCAACATCAGGAACGCCGTCGCCGCCTCGACTTCCACGTCTAGCCTTGTGCGCACCGCATCTGCACGAAGCCGCTCGAGATCCGCGAACGCCGATGCCCGCCGATTGCCGCGAATACCCGACAGCGGGATGCGTTGCTCGAACGCGAGACTCACATCCGCGCCGCTCATCATGAACGGCAGATGGTCGATGGAGGGTGCGAGCATCGGGTCTTCAAGGGCGGAGACAATGCTGGGCCGGGCCTCAGCGGCGCGCACACGCGAACGCGCGGCCTCAATCTCGGCTCTTCGCTCGCTCGCCATCCTGACTGCATCTTCCAAACTGAGCTGGGGCCCGATTACGGCCTGCGTCTGCGCCGGAGCCAGTAACGGCCAGAAGGATGTCGCAATCGCGCAGACCAGCAACGCGCTGCGACCAAATCCTCGTGTCATCGTCGCCGTAGGCATCTTACTTGCAAGATGCCGTCGAGCGGTGGGTCACATAATCAGAGGTATGTCGGCATTCGTGTGAGGGAATGCCTGAGACTCAAAATGATACAGTCGCGAGTCCCTGTGCACTTTAGGCCAGCGGCACGCGCAGGCGTCTCAGCAGACGCCCTGCGCGGCCCTTCCGACACTTCAATCGCGCACTGTCGCCGGCCGGCGCGAGGTGGCTTCGCTCCCCTCACGCTTCCACTGATCATACCAATCGTGCATGTAGAGAATGGTGCGCAGGTTGTTCGTCGGCCGCGTACCCGTACCGTGATACTGGTTGGGAAAGCGCAGCATGCGCACCGGAATGCCGCGGAACTTGAGTGCGGCGAAGTATTCCTCCGTCTGGGCCATCGGCGTGCGCATGTCCGACTCGCCCGTCATCAGCAGCGTCGGCGTCGTCACCTTGCCCACATGCATGATGGAGGACTGCTCCAGCCAGCGCGTAGGGTCTTCCCAGAACGGCTTTGCAAAGAACGACATCGTGAAGAACGGAATGTCGGTCTGTCCAAACATGGACATCCAGTTCGTCACCGGGCAGCGCACTGCGGCTGCAGCGAAGCGATTGGTATGTCCCGTCATCCAGCTGGAGAGCACGCCACCGCCTGAGCAACCGCCCACGTACATCCGCGTCGTGTCAATGGAGACCGCGCCAATGGCCGCGTCCACGCCCGCCATCAAGTCTTCGTGATCTACGCCGGGATACCGGAAGTTGATGCCGCGGGCGAAGGCTTCACCGTAGCTCGTGCTACCGCGCGGATTGGTGAAGAGCACTGCGTAGCCTAGAGCCGCCCACGCTTGATTGTTGAAGTTGAAGGCCACGTTGTAGTCGGCGAACGGGCCACCGTGAATCTCCAGCAACAGCGGGTAGCGCTTGCTTGGGTCATACGAGGGCGGTAGCACCAGCCAGCCCTGCACGCGCGTGCCGTCGCGCGAGGTAAACCAGAGCTCCTGTTGGCGGCCCAACTTGCGACCCGCAAGGAAGTCTGCGTTCACCTGCGTGAGCGCTGTGACGGCCCCACTGCGCAGTGGGAAGCGCACAACATCAGGCGGCGCATCGCCCGCCGTCCGCACGCCAACGCCGAACGGCTCGCGCCCCGAGATCATGGAGCTCAACGAGAGCAATTGCTCGCCGGTGGTCACCTCGCGCACAGCGCCACTCAGCGGCACGAAGCGCACATTGCTCGTACCGTGTGAGGTCACTGTCGCATAGATGCCCGAATTGTCCGCTGCCCACATCAAGCCACCAAACAGCCGATCCACCGAATCGCTCAGATTCCGCATGCCAGTGCCATCCAAACGAATGACGTGCAGGTCCGGCTGTGAGTACGTCACAGGCTCCGCCGCGAAGCCGATGAATGCGACCGTGCGTCCGTCAGGCGAGACAACGGGCGAGGTCCAGTTTCCTTCGTTCGGCGTGAGCTGGCGAACATCGCCGCTCGCGAGGTTCAGCACATAGAGATGTGAGCGCTGGTACACCGCATCCCAGTTGCCGCGCCAGCCGTCGAATACGATTTCCTTGCCGTCCGGCGTGAACGAGAGACCCACGCCGCCCTCGAGTCCGTCAAAGCGCGCGCCAACGTTCCATTCCCCAAATGTCAGCTGCCTCGCGCTGCCACCATCGGCACTCACGGTGAACAAGTGCACAAAGCCGCGCTGCGTGAAGCCGCGATAGTCCTGGCGATAATGCAGATCGTCAATGAAGCGCGGACCCTCGTCCCAGCGCGCACCCGCCGGAGGCGTGGGTAACGCCACGGCCCAGCGGCTAGGCTTCGGCACGAAGTTGCCAAACACGATTGAGCGTCCGTCCGGCGACCAGGCCGGATTCATCGGTGCGTTGTCGAGCCGCGTCACTTGGCTCGTCGAGCCTTCGGCGTCCATCCAGCGCACAAACACTTGCGCCCCTGCGGGCTCACCCGTAGCCACATAGAGAATACGCGTCCCGTCGGGCGACCAGCGCGCATTGCCACCCGTGACGAGGAACCGTTGCCGATTGCCGTCGGAGTCCATCATCCAGAGCGCCGTTTCCCACTGGTCCGTACGCGTGTTGACCCAGCGCCGCGTGTAGATGACCTGCCGCCCATCAGGCGAGACCTGAGGATCAGAAACGGTTTCGTAGTCGAAGAAAGACGCCACGGTGACAGTCGAGTCCCGCTGGGCAAGCAGCGCGGGCGGAGTTGCCAGAACAGCGAGCGCGACAAATGCGCGAAGGCAGGAACGCAAAACAAGCTCCTCTGAATGGTGGTGACCGAATCTGTGCGCTCCCGAAACGTCTGGCTACCAACAGCAAGAGATTGTCGGGCGCGAAGATGGCGCTTCGGGATATATTCAGGGTCCCATGAGCAGCGATCCCCGCGCCTACCCGCCCCGCGAACGCAGCGTCGAGCCACGCCGCACCGTGGACTTCGCCGCGGAACTCAATGACGCGCAGCTGAAGGCGGCCACGCATCCCGACGGCGCGCTCCTTATCGTCGCCGGTGCAGGAACCGGCAAGACGCGCACCCTCGTGTATCGCGTGGCGCACCTCATCGAGCGCGGGGTGCCGGCATCCCGCATCCTCCTCCTCACCTTCACGCGCCGCTCCGCACAAGAGATGCTGGCGCGCGCCGAGAAGCTGGTGGGGCAGACAAGCCGCGGTGTGCATGGCGGCACCTTCCACGGCACCGCGCACCGCCTGCTACGACGCTTCGGCCCAGAGGCGGGCCTGCCTGGCGACTTCACCATCCTCGATCAGTCCGACGCCGAGGATCTCGTGGGCCTCTCGCGCACAGCCCTCGGACTCGGCGACAAGACCAAGCGCTTCCCCAAGAAGGAGACGCTCCATCACGTCTACTCGCGCCATGTGAACACGGACATTCCCGTCGGCGCCATTCTCCGCGAGGAGTACCCGCGCTTCGTGGAGTTCGAGGACGACTTCGCGCGTGTGTTCGCCGACTACACGCAGCGCAAGCAGCAGCGCGACCTGCTGGACTACGACGACCTCCTGCTCTACTGGGCCCTGATGCTCGAGAGCGCCCCCGCCATCGCGGATCGCATCGCCGGGCTCTACGACCACATCCTCGTGGACGAGTACCAGGACACCAATGTCTTGCAGGCTCGCATCCTGAAGGGCATGTGCCGCATGCATCGCAACATCACAGTGGTTGGTGACGATGCGCAGAGCATCTATGCCTTCCGCGGCGCCACCATCCGCAACATCCTCGACTTTCCGGCCGAATACGCTGGTGCTAAGACGGTCACCCTCGAGGAGAACTACCGCAGCACGCAGCCGATCCTCGACGCAACCAACCTGCTGATTTCTCGCGCCGAGGAGCGATTCAGCAAGGAGCTCTACACGCGGCGCACCGGTGGCGAGAAGCCCTGGCTCGTTACCGCGCAGGACGAGAATCAGCAGACGCGCTTCGTGGTAGATCGCATCCTTGAGTTGCACGAGGAAGGCATTCCGCTGCGAGAGATGGCGGTGCTCTTCCGCGCGGGCTACATGAGCGCGGACCTGGAAATAGAGCTGACGGCCCGCAACATCCCCTTCGATAAATGGGGCGGTCTCAAGTTCCTTGAGGCAGCGCACGTCAAGGACGTCCTCGCCTTCCTGCGCGTGCTGGAGAACCCGCGCGACGAGGTGAGTTGGTATCGCCTGCTGCTCCTCATGCCCGGCATTGGCGAGGTCACGGCGCGTAATGCAGTCCAGTCCATGGCTGACCTCGCCTGGAGCCACGAATCATTCGGCCGCTTCACACCGCCGCCGCGTGCCCGCGAGGCGCATGCGGCCCTCGTGCGCTTGCTCGCGGATCTTCGAGCCCAGACGGACGCTGACGAAGGCCGCGTTGGTCGCGAGATCGTCCGCGTGCGCTCGATGTACGATGACATCCTGCGCGAGCGCTATGATCGCGTGGAACCACGGCTCTCGGACCTCGATCAACTGCAGACCATCGCCGGTGGGTATCCTGACCGCGGTACGTTCTTGAGCGCTCTCGCATTGGAGCCGCCCAGCGCCACTAGCGACTTGGGCTTTGGCTCTGACGCCGAGGACGACACGCTGATCCTTTCCACTGCGCACAGTTCCAAGGGCCGCGAGTGGGATGCCGTCTTCGTGATCTGGGCCGTGGACGGTTGGTTTCCCATGGCACGGGCACTGGGCAGTGACGACGAGATTGAAGAGGAGCGCCGCCTCATGTACGTCGCCATGACGCGGGCGCGCAATCATCTCTCAGTCAGCTATCCACTCAACGTGTACGACACGCGGCGCGGGGCTGACTACTCGCTTGATCAAGTGAGCCGCTTCCTCGACCGCGGTGTGAGGAAGGCGTTTCAACGCGTGACGCTCGAGGTGCAGCGCGATGCCAACACCGCCGACGCGCCGCCCGCGGCTCCTGAGGTGGACTTGCGCGCGCTCCTGCGCGGCCGCTTCGGCACACCGGGCTAGCGAGCGTCCCTCAGCGAATACGCATCTGGCAGAGCCCCTCAAGGAGCGCGAGTGCGATGCCGCGCGATGAGCGTATCAATACTGCGCCGCAGATCTCGGCCCGACTCCGAGTAGGCGCGTTCGAACACCTCGACGTCGGACAAGTACACACGCCGTGCGAGGAGGGCCGCATTGTCGAGGCGCACCAGCTCCGCGTAGCGGGGCGAGATAGACAGCCACGTGGGCGCGAGCGAATCAACGAGACGTTTGCGCGCCCCTGCGTAGACTGAGTCGCGCAACGCGAGGCGCTGCGTGCGCAGCGAATCGCCGGGATGCGTCTTGAACGTGGAATCGAGCGTTCGATACAAGCTGCCCCAAAATGCGGCTAAGCCCCGCTCATCGTCCCACGACAACGCAGCGACACGCGTTCGCGCCGCATCCCCACGCGCCCGGAAGAACGCCTCCGCCCCCCGCGCGCCCACGAAATTCGCAAAGCTCTCGTTAAACGTGGCATCCCCAGCTGCGAAGTAGCGATTGTGCGTCAACTCGTGAATCACCGTATTCACGAGATCTACCGAATCCTGCGCCAGTGTAGTGGAGAGCAGCGGATCGTTAAACCACCCGAGCGTGGAGAACGCCGACGCCGGCCGCAGATAGGTATCGAAGCCATCCGCCTTCAAAGCTCGCTCGGCCTCAAGCGCGTCCGTGAGTCGAAAGTACCCCTTGTACGGCAGCCGCCCCACCAACGGGAAACGCCAAAGCACCGGCTCCAGCCAATCGGGCCGCGCTCCGGACAGCAACAACACCAGCGTGTCAGAACGCAACTGGGTGAACTGCGTGAACGCATCTTTTGGAGGCAACCCCAGCGAATCCCGTGCAAACACCCGCGCCTCCAGCACCAACTGCAGCTTCCCTCGCGTCAGCGCATCCAGAGACGAGTCCGCCACCAGCTCGCCAATCGGCCGCCGCGCCAACAAAATCCGCGCCTCCTCGTAGCCGGCCCGCGCCAAATACCGCCCCAAAGGCGTCACCACCAGCAGCAGCACCGCGAGCGCCAGAAGCCCCACAAGCCCACGCAGCCCCCAGCGCAAAACGCGCCGAAAGCCCCACTTTCCCTCCAACGGCTGTCCGCCCTCAGCTCTCACGTCTCAAGTCTCACGTCTCAAGTCAAGCCCTCAAGCATCCGTCATCCGTCATCCGTCCAGTCCAAAACCGAACTAACTTTCCACCCTAATGAGCTTCGTCCATCTCCACACCCACAGCGAGTACTCGCTCCTCGACGGCGCGAACAGAATTGACGACCTGATCGCCCGCGCGCAGGAGTTCGAACAACCTGCCCTCGCCATCACGGACCACGGCAATCTGCACGCCGCGTGGGAATTTCAGGAGAAAGCCAAAAAAGCCAAGCTCAAGCCAATCATCGGAATGGAAGCCTATGTCGCCCGCGGCGACCGGCGCGACCGCTCCCGTGCCGCCCAAGGCGAGAAGAACTACTTCCACCTCGTCCTGCTTGCCCGCGACTTCGAAGGCTACAAGAATCTCGTCAAGCTGTCCTCCCTGGCATACACCGAAGGCTTTTATGGGAAGCCAAGGGTAGATCGCGAACTGCTGGCCCGCCACAACTCCGGCCTCATCGTCTCCTCGGCCTGCATGGCCGGCGAGGTCGCCCAGCACCTCCTCGCCGACCGCTACGACGACGCCTGCGCCGTCGCCGCCTGGTACGCCGAGGTCTTCAAAGATCGCTATTACCTCGAAGTCCAAGCCCACGAGGCCGGCGAACAGCAGAAGCTCAACAAGCTGATCTTCAAGCTCGGCCAGGACATGAGCCTGCCCGTCGTCGCCACCAACGATGCGCACTTTCTGAAGGCCGAGGACCACGACGCGCACGACGTGTTGCTGTGCATCGGCTTGAAGAAGGACCGACTCGACTCCGACCGTATGCGCTACGACCGCGGCCTGTTCTTCAAGTCCGCGCCGGAAGTCTCCGCGCACTTCAAGGGCCGTAGCGACGTCCTCGAGAACACCCTCAAAATCGCTGACGAAGTCAACATCGTCTTCGATAAGAAGTACTTCGTTCCATCGTTCCCACTGCCCGCCGGCGTGACGAGTGAGAACGAATTCTTGGTGAAGCTCTCCACCGACGGCGCCAAGAAGCGCTACGGCAATCCGCTCCCCAAGGAAGTGCAAGAACGGCTCGACTACGAGCTCGGTGTCATCACCAAGACGGGCTACGCGGGCTACTTCCTCATCACGGCCGATTTCATTCAAGCCGCGCGCGACCGCGGCATTCCGGTCGGACCCGGCCGCGGCTCGGCAGCAGGCTCGCTCGTCGCCTACGCCACGGGTATCACCAACGTCTGCCCACTCAAGTTCGACCTGCTCTTTGAGCGCTTTCTCAATCCAGAACGCGTCTCGATGCCCGACATCGACGTGGACTTCTGCGAAGAGCGCCGCGGCGAAGTCATTGACTACGTGCGCAACAAGTACGGCCGCGAGTCGGTGGGCCAGATCATCACCTTCGGGACCCTCAAGTCCCGCGCCTGCATCAAGGACGTGGGACGTGTGCTGGGCTTCTCGCCTGCCGAGACCGACGCGATTGCCAAGCTGATTCCCAACGCACCCAACTTCTCGCTCACCGTCGCTGAGGCAGTCGAAAAAGTTCCGGAAGTCCGCAAGCTCTACGAGCAGGACGATCGCCACGCGCAACTCTTCGACTTCGCCATCTCGCTCGAAGGGCTCTCGCGTCACGCAGGCGTGCACGCCGCCGGCATCGTCATCGCACCAGGCCCGCTCGAGGACTACGTCCCCGTGTGCACGCAGGAGTCCAAGGGTTCGGGCTCTGGGAGCGACGAGCGCGTAGTCGTCACGCAGTACGACATGAACGCGCTCGAGAAGGCCGGAATGCTCAAGATGGACTTTCTCGGCCTCACCACGCTCACCATCCTTACGGATGCGGTCCGTGCCATCAAGGAGCGGCGCGGTCTCGAGATTGATCTCGACGCGCTGCCGCTCGACGACGAGGCCACATATCGCGGCCTGCGTGCGGGTCGCACCGCGGGCGTCTTCCAGTTTGAATCGCCGCTCGCCACCGACATGGTGCGCGGCATGCGCGCCGATCGTTTTGACGACCTTGTCGCGTCCAACGCGCTGATGCGTCCCGGCCCGCTGGATGCGGGCATGCACAAGGTCTATCAGCGCCGCAAAAAGGGCGAAGAAGCCGTCTCCTTCCAGCTCCCCGAGCTCGAAGAGATCCTCGCACCCACCTACGGCGTTATCACCTATCAGGAACAGGTGATGCGTATCGCTCAGCGCTTGGCGGGTATCTCGCTCGCCGAAGCCGACGTGCTGCGTAAGGCTGTGGGCAAGAAAGACGCCGAGGTCATGAAGCAGGAACTCGGCAAGTTCACCGAGAAAGCCATCGCCAATGGCTTCCCGCCGAAGGTGATCACCGAGATCGCCGCGCAGATTGAGACCTTCGGCCGCTACGGCTTCAACAAGTCGCACTCGGTCGCCTACTCGATCCTCTCGTACCACACCGCCTACCTCAAGACGCACTACGCGCCTGAGTTCATGGCGGCGGTGCTCTCGGCCGCCATTGGCGATACCGACGCGGTAGTGAAGTACATCAACGAGTGCCGCGACGTCTCACTCGAAATCCTCCCGCCCGACGTCAACGAGTCCGGCTGGAAGTTCACGGTCGTCAGCGACACGCGCATTCGCTTTGGACTCGGCGCCATCCGCAACGTCGGACACTCGGCGGCCGAATCCATCATCGCCGCGCGCCTCGAGAAGCCCTTCGCGTCCATTTACGATCTCTGCGAACGCGTGGACCTGCGCGTCTGCAACAAGCGCGTGTTCGAAGCCCTCATTCACGCCGGCGCGCTCGATAACCTGCCAGGCCACCGCGCGCAGTTCCTCGGCGCGCTCGACGGCGCCATGCAGCACGCCTCGCTCGCACAGGCCGAAGTCGCCACCGGACAGGGCTCCTTGTTCGGCGACCTCGGCGGGGACCCGCAGGAGAACGACGCACCCATGCTCCCCACGCTTCCCAGCGTGAAGGAGTTCTCCGAGAGCGAGCGCCTCACGCAAGAAAAAGCCATCCTCGGCTTCTACATCTCCGGCCACCCGCTCGACCCCTTCCGCGCCGAGTGCGAGCTACTGGCCACGCATACCGTGAGCCAGCTGGGGACTTGGAGCCCCGAAGCTATGTCGCTCGCGGGCGTGGTGACCGGCGTGAAGCGTCAGATTTCTAAGAAGTCCGGCAACGAGTTCGCGCGGCTTGTGGTAGAGGACTTCTCGGGTACGGCCGAACTCCTGGTCTTCCCCGAGGCTTGGGCCGCCATGAGCGACCGCGTCCATACGGACGTTCCTGTCCTCATCAAGGGCGCGTACGGCCGTCGTGATCAGGGCTCGGACAACCCCACGTTCATCGTGGAATCCATCACCCGGTTGGCCGAGTTGCGTGCCACCGGGCAGTTCGCGGTAGCTCTGGAGCTGGACACCGAGTCCGGCCTCCCGCTGGACGTGATGCGGGACGTCCGCGCCGTGGCCGAAGCCCATCCCGGTTCGGCCCCTTTGGAGCTACGTTGGAAGGGTCCAGATGGGAGTCCGGCGCGCCTGCGCTCGAGCTCCCTGAAGCTGTCTACCGCCGGTCCGGCCCTGCTGGAGCTCCGCTCCCTGCTTGGGCCCGAACGGGTGCGCCTCGTGCGCGGGAGCTGACGATGGGTACCTCCGCACTCGAATTCGAAAAGCCGCTCGCCGAATTGGAAAAGCAGATCGAGGATGTCCGCCGCGTTGCCGAAGAGCAAAAGCTCGACGTCAACCAGCAGATTGCTCCGCTGCAGGCCAAGCTCGGTGAGATGCGTGCCGACGTCTACAAGAACCTCACGCCGCTGCAGCGCGTGCAGGTGGCGCGCTCGGCGCGCCGTCCATTCACGCTCGATTATCTCCGCCTCGCGTTCACCGATTTCGTGGAGCTCCACGGCGATCGTGCTTTCAAGGATGACGCCAGCATCGTTGGCGGCTGGGCGCGCTTGGACGGCGAGACGGTGATGGTGATTGGCCATCAGCGCGGCCGCGACACCAAGGAAAACCTGCACCGCAACTTCGGAATGCCGCATCCCGAGGGGTATCGCAAGGCGCTGCGCTTGATGAAGCTGGCCGAGAAGTTCCACGTGCCCGTCGTCACGATGATTGACACGCCGGGGGCGTGGGCCGGACTCGGCGCCGAGGAGCGAGGGCAGTCCGAGGCCATCGCGCGCAATTTGTTTGAGATGTCCACGCTCACCGTACCAATCATCGCGCTGGTGATTGGCGAGGGCGGTTCGGGTGGAGCGCTCGCGCTTGGCGTGGCCGACAAGATTCTCATGCTCGAGAACTCCGTCTATTCCGTCATCACGGTTGAAGGCTGCGCCGCGATTCTCTGGAAGGACGGCAAGAGCCTTGAAATGCGTGAGAAGGCCGCGAAGTCACTCAAGATCACCGCGCCCGATCTGGTGGAGCTGAAGGTCATCGATGAAATCGTGCCCGAGCCTGCTGGTGGCGCGCATGCCGATCACATCGCCACGGCCAAGAACGTGCACGACGCCATTGCGCGGAACCTTGATGAGCTGCGCGGCCTCAAGCCCGATAAGCTGATCCGCAAGCGCCGCGAGAAGTACCTCAAGATGGGTGCCTTCACCGAGTGACGGCCCCAGCAGAGACGGCAGCAGCGATCACGACGCACCTGGTCGAGGTCGAGTTCAAGGGAAATCGGCGGGCCTTCTACCAGTGGACTGGCGAGAACCCTCCTGCCCCGAGGACTCCGGTCATCGTCGGCGTTGAGCGCGGCGAGGACTTGGGCCGCATTCACGCCACCGGTGAGCTCGCCGCCAAGCGAAAGGCTGGAACGTTTCATGGCAAGGCAACGCCGTCCGAGTTGCCTAAGGCGCTCCGCATCGCCAAGCCGGACGAGGTTGATCGTGCCGTGCGACTGCGCGCCGACGAGCACGCCGTGCGTAAGGCGGCAATCGAGTTCGCTCGCGAGCTTAAGCTTGACCTCAAGATCAGCGACACCGAGTGGCAGTGGGATCGCCGCAAGCTCACCGCCTACTTCACCGCCGAAGATCGCGTGGACTTTCGCGAACTCGTGAGGCGCCTTGAGAAGCGCTTCTCCACGCGCGTGCACATGTGGCACATCGGTGTGCGCGACGAAGCGCGTCGCTTGGACGGCATCGGGCGCTGCGGCCGTCAATTCTGCTCGGCATCTTGGCTACCCGAACTGCGCCCCGTGAAGTCCAGCACCGCCAAGGATCAGCGACTCTCCACGCTGAATCCTTCGCAGATTTCGGGCACCTGTGGGCGCCTGATGTGTTGCCTGCGCCACGAGCACGAGTTTTATGTAGCCGCCCGACGCCGATTCCCAAAGGAAGGGAAGGTGCTCACCACGCTCGTCGGTGAGGAGAAGGTCGTGAGCAACGACATCTTCCGCGACCAAGTCACGCTGCGCACCGCCGAAGGCGAAGCGCGCACCATCCCACTCGCGCAGCTCCGCAAGGAAACCGCGCCCGGTGCGGTGCCCAACGACGATGAAGCAGCCGCGCTCTCTGGTAACCTGTTAACCTTGCAACGCGCCGCTCGAGACGACGAAGACACGCACGAGGAAGAGCACGACGATGAGCCAGTCATCGCGCCGGTGGACGTCGAGCTGAGCACTGAGCCCGCACCAGAAGGCGAGCCAGCCGAGGAAGACCGCAAGCGCCGTCGCCGTCGCGGTCGTCGCGGTGGACGTCGCGGACGCGGCGGGCCTGCCTCCGATACCACACCGAACACCGACGCCTAACAGTGGCTCGCTTCTACCTCACTACCGCCATTGACTACGCCAACGGCGAGCCGCACCTCGGCCACGCCCTAGAAAAAATTGGCGCCGATGCCATCTGCCGCTTTCATCGCCAGATGGGTCACGAGGTTTGCTTCCTCATCGGCATGGACGAGCACGGCCAAAAGGTGGCTCAGACCGCCGAGAAGGCCGGCCTCGCCCCACAGGCCTTCGTCAATCAGATCGCCGACAAGTTCGTGGCCATGTGGCAGCGGCTCGGCATCTCGCACGACCAGTTCATGCGCACCTCGGCGGCTGAGCACCACGCCGGAGTGAAGCAGCTGCTCGAGCGAATCTTTGAGAAGAGCCCCGACGATTTTTACGAGCGCTCCTACACCGGTATGTACTGCGTGGGCTGCGAGAGCTTCAAACAGCCCGCGGACGTTGTAGACGGCAAGTGCGCCTTGCACCCCACGCGCACGCTCGAGGAAGTCACCGAGCGCAATTGGTTCTTTCGCCTCTCACGCTACACGGAACCGCTCAAAGCGCATCTCGCGAAGCATCCAGCCTTCCTGCAGCCCGAGTCGCGTCGCAACGAGATCTTGTCTTTGCTCGAGGAAGGCCTCGAAGATATCTCGGCGAGCCGTGCGCGCTTCGATTGGGGTGTGCCCTTCCCGCGGCCCTTGAGCAACGGCGAGACACAGACCACCTACGTGTGGTTCGATGCCTTGCCTAACTATTGGACGGCCCAGTTCTTCCCGGGCTCCAAGGCCTCCTGGCCCGCGAGTGTGCACGTGGTGGGCAAGGACATCACGCGCTTCCACACGGTGATCTGGCCCGCGATGCTGATGGCCGCCGACATTCCGCTGCCGGAGCGCGTCTGGGCCCACGGCTTTATCTCGCTCGGTGGCGAGCGCTTCTCTAAGAGCGCCGGCGTGAAGCTTGAGTTAAGCGACGCCCTCGAACGCTTTGGCGCCGATGCCTTCCGTTACTACCTGCTCCGCGACATTCCCTTCGACGGCGACGGCTCCTTCTCGTGGGAGCGCTTCGAGGCGGTCTATACCGCGGAACTCGCCAATGGCCTCGGCAATCTCGGGAGCCGTACCATCGCCATGATCGAGAAGTACTGCGACTCTGTGGTTCCCAGCGGAGTCTTCGGTCCCACTGACTCGGCCGATTTGAAAGACCTCGCTGAGGCGCGCGCCGCCGTGGATGGCAGCCGTGGTTACATGTTGCACGATGCGCTGGATGCCATCTTCCGCACGGTCACGCGTGCGAACCTCGCAATCCAAGACGCCAAGCCTTGGGTGCTCGCGAAGGATCCTGCGCAGCGCGCCGAGCTGGAGCGCGTGCTAGCAGCGCTGGCCCGCCAGCTCGCGCGTCAGGCGGTGTACTTGGCGCCTGTTATGCCGGCAAAGGCTCAGGCGCTCTGGGAGGCACTCGGTGGCCCTGGGGACGTGGCCGACACGACGTTCGAACACGCAGAACTACTCGACTGCACCGGCTGGGCCGTGGCCAAGGGGGAGGGCCTCTTCCCCCGTCCTGAGCCGCCGAAGCAAGACTAGGCAGATTCGCCTCTTGTTCGGGTGGTTGAGCCAACCCGAATGGCCTACATTTCAGGAATGCCGAGACGAAACCGCTGGACCGTTGTTTTGGTCCCCCCGCGCAACCAAGCCGCGCGCAGCTACGAGGTGCCGGCTTGGACCTTTCGTGCGCTGGCATGGGGCGGCGGTCTGTCCGTTCTGCTGGTGGTTGGCGCCCTCGTGGTGCTGTTCTCTCCTTGGGGCACCCCTGGCGCCCGGCTCGTCGCGGCGCAGAACAAGGCTCTGCAGGCCGATATTGCCGCCATTGATGAGCGCTTCCGCGCACTCGACGACACGCTGCTCCAAATCGCCCAGCGTGAATCTCAGATGCGCATGCTGGCTGGCCTTCCGGTGGAAGCCGCACCAGCCATTGAGGCCGTTGAAGTGGCGAGCCCCGTTGGTCTCGCATCGGCGAGCGTCTCCGACGTAGGCGTCGCGGCGCGGCGGCGCCCCTTTGCTGGCCGACTCGGCTGGAGCGCACGCCCCGACATCGAGGGCCTCATTACCCGGGCCACCGACTTGGCGAGCGGCTTCCGCGATGTATCAGATTCGCTTGAGGCCAATTACTCGCGCTTCGCCAACACGCCCAGCATCCTGCCTACGGCGGGATGGCTCTCCAGCCAGTTCACGCGTAGCCGCTTCCATCCGATTCTGCACGAGAATCGCCCGCACGAAGGCATTGATGTGACGGCCCCCACGGGCACGCCGATCGTCGCGCCCGCGGGCGGAAAGGTGGTACACGCCGGTATCTCGCAGGGCTTCGGACTCGTGGTGGAGATTGACCACGGCAATGGCATCCGCACCAAGTTTGCGCACTGTTCGCGCGTGGCCGTGCGTGTAGGCCAAATCGTGACTCGCAATCAGCTCATTGCCGCGGTGGGCTCGACGGGGCTCTCTACGGCTCCGCACCTGCACTATGAAATCCACGTTGATGGCAAGCCAGTAGATCCGCTCACCTACGTCCTGCCTGACGGGAACCGCTAGGCTCTACGGACGTTTCGGTGGTTGTGGTCGCATGTGTGGTGGCAGCGAGTTGCGGTCGTACCGATCTCCATCCATGCGGGTGTACACCACCACCGCGCCGTTGATGGCTCGATTTCCGTACATCACCTGTGATTCCGACGGCGTGAGCACGGCCAAAAAATAGATGTCGGATGGCAGAATGAACGCCTCCGGCCCCAGCACTTGGCCATCCACTACATAAGTGATGCAGAGGTTGGTGCGCATCGAGCGCACGCAGTCGCGGGGGAAGCGCGGCATCTGCAGGTTCCGCGGGCCAAGAGTGCGCAACAACTGCGTGAGGTCGCGAGCTCGCTCACGGTGCTGTGCGATGAGTTCGGGCGCGTACACATTCCAGCCTCGCCTCTCAGCTTCCTCAAGTCGCTGCGCATTGAGCGCGGCCATACCGGTGATGTTCACGGCATCGGCTTCGAGCGCGACCTCGGCCAGTTGAATCTCTAGGTCTACCGTGTCTTCAGCTACACGCATCAGGTCCGTGCTCGCCATTTGGAATCCGAGGCGGCGGGCGTGCAGGCTGAATGTGCGTCGAGTGCGGAGCGTCAGCATAAAAAGCCCGTTCGCATCCGAGACCGTGCGAGCAATCTCGTGGCCGAGGCTGTCGCGTAAGACGATTTCGGCGCTGGGAACCGGCAGCGAGCTGTCCAAAGTACGCACGCTACCCCTCAGCACCTGAGCGTCGGCTGCACTCGCGACCGCGAGTAACCCCAGCGCGCCTGCGAGGCAGCGCCACAGCGCGCCCGGAGGGCGCCGGAGAAAGGGGGTGACCGACGGCATTCTATTTACTTACCCCTAGTGTGCGCTGACGCTTGGGCTGGCGCAAGCGCACTGGTGTGAACCGAACGCACTGAAGGCCGCCCACCCGAGAGTGGACGGCCTCCAGAGTACCGCAAGAGCAGTTGCTTACGGAGCGATGGTGCGAGCGGGCGAGCGATCAACCGTGACGAGCACGGCCGGACGCGATGCCGCGCCGGTTCCGCCGGTCTGGGCACCAAACACCCAGAGAGTCATCACCGAGCCAGCAACGTTTGAGCCACCAGCAGGAGCGAAGTCTACGGTCTCAGCGAGACCGGCCGGCACCGCACCGCGAACCGGGGTCGGAGTTGCAGCCACGCCCGGACGATTCAGCGTACCAGCCGCCGTGAAGCGGGTCTGATAGGTGCCGAGTGCGTACGGAGCGTAGTTCTGCGTCACGGACCCAGCCGCTGCGGCCGTGGTGCTGCCCGCGAGTGTGCCCGGTGCAACCGTGTATGCCGTGGACGTCGTGGACGTGTCACCCACCTGCGTGGCTGCCGCTCCGACATACACGTCCCAATTACCCGTGTAGGCGACGTTGTAGACGCGCATGAGTGTACCGGTCGCCGGCGAGGATGGCGGATCGTCCTGGAAAATCCGGAGCTGAGCGGCCGGCGTCGAGCCAGTGCGCGTGAAGCCCGTGTGCAGAATCGTGTAGTAACTACCAGCCACGAAATTGAAGGTCGTGTCCTTGAGAACGGTCGTGTTCCCGGCAACCGGGAAGTTCAAGACGTTCTGCTGGTAGGTGAAGACGCGGAATGCACGCGTTCCGGCACGGAGGCCCTGAAAGCCACCCTGGCCCTCAGCGCGGAAGTTCACTCCGACGAAGGTCTGCGGCGTGAACTCGATATCATCGACCCACCGGACGGTGGTGGCAAACGTATCGGGCAGCGCGTGAATGTAGCGGACGTACGCGAGAGGCGGAATCACCGGCGTCGATGGACCGAGGTCATCGCTGGAGCAAGCGGCCGCGCCAAACGCGAGTGTCAACAGCAGGAAGTTGCGAGCAAATTGCATGAGTCTTTGACTCCGTGAAAAGTACGCTTCAAAGGGTACGTCGGTATGAACCATCACCGTCATTGTTCGCCTGGCAAGCAGGTTGGTCCCGTGCACCGATCTGGCGGTTGCGTGCCAAACAGGTCTAAGCTCGTGGTCAGGATTGAGAGAGCGACCATTCCGAGCGTCGCCCCAGCCAAGGCCCATGTACGCGCCTTGGAAAACTGCCGCGATTGAAATCCCGTGATTGCGTACGCGGGAATCTCAACCTCCTCACCTGTCCAGATGGCGGAACCGCCTCGGATATAGACGACGCGAGTGACCTTCAGTCGCACGCTCGCACTATCCTGATTCGTGACGGTGCCTTCCACCCACTCAGCCAACGGTCCCAAGCCTGCGGACATTTCTACTCGACCGCGATCATTCAGTAGCACCCGTACATCTGATTCTCGCGGACGGTCCGTCTGTAACGGGAGATACGAGTAACAACCACCCTGGAACAGCACCAACAGGAGAAGAACACCTCCGCCCAGTCGGCGCGGCACGCCGCACCAACTGAGCAGGGAATCTTCCTTACTTGTTGGCACCGGTCCCGAACTGGTAAGTGCCCGACGCAGCGACCAGCTCACCGTTGTAGAAGCCCTGCGCACGGGCCTGCATCTCCTGATACGGCACGGGCCACTGTAGCGGCGTCCCGTCAATCATGTCGCCCCAACGACGGTGGTGGCGGAACCAAGCCATATAGCCAGTCCACGCCGACTCCATCCGCATTTCGTACTTCATGGCTTCCCACATGTTGCCGCAGGCGGCGGATGTGAAGCTCGGTCCCTGTGGTACCTGTGGCACGCAGCTGGCACCGCCAGCAACAGGGGACGTTCCGTCAACAACGCCGACCGCGGGCAGACCATTCGCCGTACGGCTCTGGTTGATCAGCGGAGCGGCAAGGGCGAACTGACCGGTGCGAATGTACCCTTCAGCAGCGTACAGGCGACTTTCATCTACGTCCATCTCAACCAGAGTGCCGGTGTTGGCATTCTGACGGATCCCGCCCCAACGGCGGTGATCGTACATGGACTCGCCCCAGCCAGTTGCTGGCGGATCATCACCAGTCTGGCGATTACGCATGTAGCGGCCAGCCGGGAGCTGCACAGTGGCGGGACCAGCTTCCGCCTGCTGCACGGCCCGAGTTGCACCCTGCGGCCAGCGCGTGTCCGGCGTCACGACCAAGAACTGCGTGCGCGAGTCGCGCGGCTGAGACAGCCAGGTCGAGTAGCGACCCGACACGTCCGCCATGCCGTAGTAGTACATCGGCGCCCAGGCCCACGTGCTCGCCACGTACGACTGAATGGTGTGATATCCACCGCTCCAACCAGTCGTTCCGCCTACATCCTGCGTGAAGTCAGCGGTAATACCCGTGGTACCGTCGGCGATGACCGCGGCCCAGTTAATGGCTGCTGCTTCTGCCGGGGTGCGAGCCGCGCCGGTGCGCACGCGTGCGCGCATCGAACGAATCAGCCGCTGGAAATTCGCATTGGTGTAGCCTGCGCTCGACATCCAAGTCGTTGGAATCGCATCAATACCGGCGCCAATGTTCGTCGCGGCAAGTGCTGAGTCCAGCATCCGAACTGCAGCCGCGTTTACATCGGCGTAGCCCGAAAGGCCGGGAATCGTTGTCGACGGCAAATCTGGCGTTACGATTGCCGCTGAGTCGTAGGCGGCCGCGAGGTTCGCGAGCGCCTGGCCAAGGATGAAGTACCCGAAGGCGCGCGCACGCTGTGTGCGGCCCACGCTGCCCAAGCCAACTCCTGGCGGGGCATTCAAGCGATCGACCGCAGCAATGGCGTTGGCAGCCGTGCGGGTGAGCACCGAGAAGCGGTTAAACAGGACGAGATTACCCGTCTCGATGTCGTTGCCAAGCGAGTTGTTAATCGGCGTGCGCGGAATCGCCGAGCGCGGCGCTCCACCAAAGTTGTTCACCGAGGTGTGGGACTCGCCAGCGAGAATCTTCGACTGCGTGTTCACGCCTTCGTTGCTACGCTGGCCGTTTGTGTTGTACAAACCGGAACCGAGCCCTGCGATAACGCCCTCGACACCATCCTGCGTGGAGTACGCGCGCGCCACGTCTGGATTGTTCAAGTTTTTTACTGCCAACAGGTCAGTGCAGGCGCCCAATCCAAGCACGCCGACTGCACCGCCGAGAAGGTAAAGCTTACGCATTGTGTTCCTCTAGGTGGAGTGGGCGGGGCCGAGGGTCTCTCGGCCCCGCTCGCCGTCAGAAGCTCGTGCTGATCTGGAAGGAGAACGTGCGAAGGTTCGGGAAGCCAAACGCATCAATCGCGTTCAGCACGCCAGAGCCAAGATTGCCACCGCCGACGCCGACTTCAGGATCGAAACCCTTGTAGTCAGAGAAGGTGAGGAGGTTTCGGCCCACAAGCGAGACATTCCAGTCGCCCACGCCAGCAATACGTCCAAGACGGTAGCCCAGCGAGATTTCGCGGACCTTCACGAAGCTCGCGTCTTCCGTCGTGTTGTTGTTCGGGGCAAGCACGTCATACAACCCGCCGATGCCTGTGGAACCACCCGCCGCGTTGGCGCGGAAGTAGTAACCAATCGGCTTTGCGGAGGTGATGGATGCACCCTGTTGATCCGTCTCCTTGTGGGCGAAGTCGCCCAGTGACCACTGGCGCTGAATGTTCCAGACATCCTTGCCCACGGTCGCGTCGAGAAGGACGAAGGCCGAGAAACGCTTGTAGCTGACAGTCTGCGACAGCGACCAGCGGAAGTCAGGCAGCGCGTTGCCAATCCGCGACACCGGTACACCAGTGGCATCACGGACGAGGATCGGAAGACCCCAGTTCTGGTCAGCCAAGCCGTACGGATGGTCGGCGGTCGGAATTGACGTGAACCACAAATTCTTGGTGATGCCTTCGCCGAGCGCGTTGCCGGCTCCGACGTACACCACAAAGCCCTCGCTGTTCACCTGATACTCACGGCCCGCGCCGCAACGCGCCTGGAATGCCGTCGGCATCATCGAGCAGGACTTCATGAACTGGCGACCGTAAATCTCGCCAAGTCCACCACCCTGCTTGATCAGGAACATTGTGTTCGAACCCTGCTGACCAGCCGCAGAGACGAAGAACTGCGGCGGGGTCAGCTTGGTGATCTCTGACGTCGTCCGGTCGTACAGCACACGAGCCGACCACGTGAGGTCGCGGGTCTGCACGAGCGGCAGATTGAGCGACACCTCGAAGGTGTTGTTCGTCAGCTGGCCCGCGTTCTGCCACTGCGTGCTAAATCCGGCGGAAGCTGGGGGCGGAACCGGCAAAATCTGATCGTCAATGACGTTCAGCGAATGCGTGACGGTCAGCGCGTACTTGCTGAAGAATTCAATGTCCGCACCAATCTCACGTTCCGTGGAGACTTCCGGACGGAGAAGGGCGTTACCCAGCTGCACCGGCGTCAACACGCCACCGGCGCCGATGGCAAAGGTCTCGTACTGCGCCGTGAAATTCGGCCGATTGCCCGCCTGGCCAACCGAGGCGCGGAACTTCAGGTCAGAAATTGCGTCGAAGTTAAACCAAGCTTCTTCAGACGCACGCCATGCCAACGAGCCACGGCCGTAGGTCTGCCAGCGGTTCGCCGAGCCAAACAGTGAAGCGCCGTCACGACGCACGAGGCCGCTGGCGATGTAGCGACCCTTGTAGTCCAGGTCGAGGCTCACAAACATACCAATCTGACGCACGTCTTCCGAACCACCGCCGTAGGTGAAGTTCGCAATCGTGGCATTCGGATCGTAGAGCCCAGGGACGACGATGTTCTCGCCGCTGGAATTGAAGAACCGATCGGCCTGCTGCTCAAAGAGGTAGCGGCCGGAGAGACGAGCCGAGAGGTCGTCACCCATAAAGCTGCGGCGGGCCGTCAAGTCAATTGAGGAGTTGAGCGAGTACGAGGCAGCGGTGCTGCGGGCGTTGTATCCCAGGTTTGCTGGGCCCGCCACCGAGGTGCGCCAACCGCGATCCTGCTGCTCATCCGCGATGTTCTCGCGACCATCGTAGCCCAAATTGAACTCACCGTCCAGCCACGCCAGCGGCTGCCAGCGGGTGGTGATTTGACCGAGGAAACGCGTGATGGTATTGAGCGGCGAGAACTGCTCAGACGTATACGCCGGGTTCAGGTTGCCACCGTTCGCGGTCGGATTCGACCGGATGAAGAGGCGGCCCTTCGAGTCGCGACGCAGCAAGTCTGCGTGCGACGGCTGACGCGAAATGCTGAAGAAGCTAGCGCCGCTGTTGTAGTCTTCGGCGCGCGTGAAGTTGGTACGAACGCCGAAGCTGAAGGCGTTGGCCATCGTCTGGTCAACGTTCAAGCGCACGGAGTTACGGCTGTATCCGTCGAGGAAGCGGACCGCGCCTTCCTGCTGGAAATTGTTGGCCGAGGCAAAGAAGTTCGTGCGACCAACGCGGCCGGTCGCGTCTACCGTCGTGTTCGCGGTCTGACCGTTGGTCAGGTAGGCGCGAATCGGGTTGTACGTCTGCACGTGCTGGTTGGCCTGGTACAAACCACGCGCTTGGGCCTGGCCAATGACAACGCTGATGCCGTTGTCATTCAAGAAGAGCTTGGGCGGCAGGGAAAAGTCACCACCCTGGTCGTTGATGCGGAACGTCTCGGCACGCATGTCCACGGTCCGCGAGCATTCCGGCTGGCCCGTCTCGCGGACGCAGAAGCGCGTCATCGTCGGGTCCATCGTCATGAAGTGGGTCGTCGGATACGGGTACTCGTTCTCGATGCTTGAGGCACCGAACTCCATCTGCGCGCGGAACCGCACGCCTTCGCCAGAGTTGCGACCCGACCGAGTCGTGATCTGAATGACGCCGTTGCCAGCGCGTGAGCCGTAGAGCGAGGACGCAGCGGCGCCCTTCACGACTTCGATGCTCTCGATGTCCTGTGGGTTGATGTCCTGCAGGCCACCCTGCGAGATCACACCGTCAATAATGTAGAGCGGGTCTTGGCCGCGGCCTGACGCGTTGATTGACTGGGGTCCACGGAGAATCACCGCCGGAGCGGCACCGGGACGACCAGACGACGACACGATGTTGGCACCAGGCACCTTGCCCTGAATCTGCGAGAGCGGGTTGGACCCCGGCACTGGCATGTCTTCAGCGTTCACCTGCGCCACTGTGAAGGGGAGCTTCTTCTGCTCCGTTCCTGCCGTCACGCCGGTCACGACGACCTGGCTGAGGCGATTCACGTCCTGCTTGAGGACGAAATCGTGCGACTGCGAACCACCCTCAAGGGTGATGGACTTGGTCTGCGGCACGAAGCCGAATGACCGCACGCGGAGCACCACCTGCTGGCCGCGCACGCGCGCACCAGGGACCACGATGGTATACCGGCCCTCTTCGTTCGTTCCAACTTGGATCGCAAGAGCTTCGATCCCAATGTTCGCCCCGAAGAGCGGCTGTCCTCCCTCTGAAGTGATCCGACCCGTGACTGTCGCGGCATTCTGCGCCGACAACGTCCCTGCGGTGGTCACCGAGAGGAGCAGCCCGAGGATAGAGGCGTTGAGCCTCAGAATCCCGTTCCGTCCCAGCATGAGCATACCTCGTGAAGGGGTTTCACTACGCTTGCGGCTGTGCAAGTCACACAGACCGCCGAACCGACGACGGCAGACGCCCAGGGATTTCGCCCTAGGGCATTTGCTGGTACAACAAACCAAAGGCACAGATAGGAACACGCCCCCGGGTTAGGGGGTAAGCCGACCGCTTAGGGTAACGCTGGTGTCACAAGGGACGCAAGTCACAATAACAGGCCAAAACTCCAATATTCCGAACAGAAACCGAACTTTCGGTGACACCCACGTGACGCCTGCGTGACGCCTCTAACGGCGTTGCACACCCTTACCCTGGCCTAGGCTTCCGCGTCACAACCGCGTCAAACTTCGCCTCCAGGAACATCAGGACTATTCTTATAGATGCGCCTTTCCTATCGCCCGCTCGCTCTCCTTCTGGCCCTCACCGCCCTCATTGGCTGTGACTCCGCAGCCGCATCGTCCGACGCAACTCCCGCCGAGTCGCTTTCGGTAGCGGCTAACCCCAACGACCTAGCCGAGGCCGACACGGCCGGCGCCGCCCTCCTGACCCGCGCCGACCTCGGCCGCATTGACGGCCCTGCCTCCGCCCGTGTGTGGCTCGTGGTCATCTCGGACTTCCAGTGCCCGTTCTGCAAGCGTTGGCATGAGCAGACTGGAGAGCGCCTTCACCGAGAGTACGTGCGCACTGGCAAAATCCGTGTGGCCTATCTCAACCTGCCCATCTCGTCGCACCGAAATGCGCAGCCCGCGCATGAAGCCGCGATGTGCGCCGCCGAGCAGGGGGCGTTTTGGCCGGTGGCGGATGCACTCTTCGCTACGCAGGACAGCTGGAAGAGTCGCCTCAACGTGGATGCGTATTTCGATTCGCTGGCGCTGCGGCACGTGACGGACGGCGCGCGATACCGTAGCTGCATCACGAGCGGCGCCACGCGCGCCATCATTGACGCCGACGTTTCGCGAATCCAGCGCATCGGCGTTGGATCTACCCCGACTTTCGTCATTGGTCAGCAGATGATCGTGGGCGCACAGCCCTATGAGGTGTTTCAGCGCGCCATCGAGGCCGCGCTTGCGGCCGCTCCAGCGCGCTGAGCCCACAGAGCTCGCGTGCATCAACTGCTGGCGTGGCCGTATCGCGTCGCCCTGCGCGTCGCTGACCTAGCAACCCAGCTTCCTGTCGGCGGTAGTTCAAAGCTCGCTCGCTCACTCCGGGCCCGCCGGGACAGCCTCGGTCCCGCGCGAGACTGGGCCAGCGCCCATCGAGACGTCGCAAGACCGCTCGTCTGGTTCCACGCGCCGTCGGTTGGCGAGGGCCTGCAAGCGAAGCCAGTCATTCAGTTGCTGCGCGCGCGGCGGCCAGACGTACAAATCGCTTACACACACTTCTCGCCCAGCGCAGAGCGCTTCGCGACATCCGTCGGCGCTGATTTTCACGGCTACTTGCCCTTTGACACCACCGTAAATGCGGCCGCAATGCTCAGCACACTCCGGCCAAGCGCGATTGTGTACAGCAAGCTCGATGTGTGGCCCATCCTCACGTCTGCCGCCGCTGCACAGGGCGTACGCGTGGGAATGATCTCCGCCACACTCGCGGAGGGCTCGGGACGGCGCGGTGCGCTGGCTGCCGCCCTCCTGCGCGATGCCTACGCCGCGCTCTCGCTCGTTGGCGCAATTGATGCAGACGATGCGGACCGCTTGACCGCACTCGGCGTGCAAGCCGAGCGCGTACGCGTCACCGGCGATACGCGCTACGATCAGGTCGCAGCGCGCGCGGTATCGCGCCAAGCGTCATCCGCCTTGCTCGCGCCGCTTAAGTCCCATCGGCCAACCCTCGTGGCTGGTTCCACATGGCCCGCCGACGAGAAAGTGTTGTTCGCGGCCTGGCGTGCGCTGAAGGTTGCCGTGCCGGACGCGCGGCTCATCATTGCTCCGCACGAGCCGTCGGCGGTGCACGCAGCACCCATTGAACGATGGGCCGCTGAATCCGGCTTGAGTATTGCCGCGCTCGACGCCGCCCGCAGTGATGATGACGTCGTTCTCGTCGATCGCGTCGGCGTACTTGGCGATCTCTACGCCCTCGCGTCAGTAGCCTACGTGGGCGGGGGCTTCCACGCGGCGGGCCTGCATTCGGTGTTGGAGCCCGCGTCCTTCGGCATCCCCGTGCTGTTCGGCCCGCGACATCATATGAGTCGCGATGCCCGCCTCCTCTACGAGCAGCACGGCGGCGAGCCCGTGCGTGACGTGCCCGAGTTCGTGCGCGCGCTACGCACTTTCTTCACGGAAGACGACACACGCGCGCGCGCCGGTGCGGCGGCGCTCAGTGTGGTGCGTGATGGGCTAGGAGCAGCGGACAGCAGCTTCGCGCTGGTCTTGGATCTCTTGGACGGATGACGGAATCCGCCCTATCTCAAGCCACGCGGCAACCACACGAAGCTGAGTCCCAGCGCATTCGAGTCGCCAAAGTTCACGGCGAGTCGAGCCTGCATCTGGGGATTAATCTCGAACGAGGCGCCGAGGTCGATGTCGATGTTGCTGTCTGTTTCGGCGCCGAAGCCATCGACTTTGACGCGGTCGATTGACAGCCGGGGATGGACAAACGGCGTAATCGCAAAGTTTCCCTCGAGCGGAAAGCGATGGCCAATGGCCACGCCAAAGGGGATTCGCAGCAGCGACGAGTTCTGGCCGGCCGTCACGCCGACGCCGGCACCGAACACCATGTCGAAGGGCAGGTCTGCGGTGGCGTTCATGAGCTGATAGTGGAACGAGCCACCGATGATCAATGAGCTGTTGTCGTCCGCCGGCCCATCACCATCGGCGATACCGAAGTCCGCCGTGAATTGCGTACGCGGCTTGCCGAGCCCCTCTCGCCACTGAAACAGCAACGCAGATCCGCCGCTGTAGTCGACAAGCGCAAAGTTGTACTCACGCACCGCGACGCGCGTTGGCTGAAACGACGGCGTTGGGCCAGCCTGCGCATCGAGCGCAAACGGCAGGGCGAGCATACCAACAAGTGCGAGCGAAATCTTACGCATGGATGTGTAAATGTCTGAGGGAAGTGCTGCGCAGCGCGTCGGCGCTCACGCGTACGCCATTTAGACGAGTAAACCGGATAAGGCGTTTCGTTCCAACTGCTTTCACCACGGAGGCACGGAGACTCGGAGACTACAAAACCTTAGGGGGTGCGGGGGGGTTTTGGGGCGGGGGCCGCGCCCGGGTTGTGGGGTGGTAGGTTGTGTGTGGCGGCGCCCGGGGGGGCGG
>JANNVQ010000010.1:0-82748 GCA_031414535.1 Gemmatimonas sp. | reverse complement strand
CAGAAGAAGGTCGCGACGGCAGCCGCCGAGTGCTATGCCTCTGACGCAGGTTGGATGCTCTGCGCCGGCATGGTGGACCGCGGCGGCGTGGACTTCTCACTCGAAACGGCCGCCTGCAAGGTCTGGGCATCCGAACTCGCCTGGCGCACCGCCAGCGAGACGATGCAGATGGCCGGCGGCATCGGCTACTCCAAGGAATACCACTACGAGCGCGCCATCCGCGACTCGCGCATCAATATGATTTTCGAGGGCACCAACGAAATCCTCCGCGCGCTCATTGCGCTGATGGGTCTCCAGCAGCCCGGCGAAGAGCTCAAGCAGGTGGGCAAGGCGTTCAAGAATCCGCTCAAGAACATCGGCGCCATCTCCAGCTACGTGACCGGGCGCGCCAAGCGCACGGTCAGCAAGGTGAATTTCACCAAGGTGCACGAAGAGTTGGCGGATGAGGCGGATGAAGTCGCCACCAACATCCACAACCTCGCGCTGGCCGTGGAGAAGGCGCTGATTGAGCACGGCAAGGACATCATCGAGCGGCAGATGATTCAGGAGCGGATGGCGAACGCGGCGATTGATATCTACTTGAGCACCGCGGTGCTCTCCCGTGTCACCAGCGCCATCAAGAAGCATGGCGTCGCTGGTGCCAAGGACGACCTCGATGCCGCCCGCATCTTCATCCCGATGGCCATGCGCCGCGCGCGTCGCCTCATCCGCGCCATCGAGAAGAACAGTGACGACCGCTTGCGCGCATTGGCCAAGCGGGCCTATGACACCGGGGACCTCACGGTTCCCACACCAACAGACGTGTGAGCGGCACTTGAGTTGCATTTCGATGTCTGGCGTCGGCATTTCGTTCGGCGCCACTGAACTACTGAAGAACATCACCTTCACCGTCGGCGAAGGCGACCGATGGGGGATCATCGGCCGCAACGGCGCCGGCAAGTCCTCGCTCTTCCGCATCATGACCGAGGCGATGAAGCCGACGGTGGGTAGCGTTGCGCGTCGGCCTGGCCTGCGGCATGCCCTGCTTGACCAGCACCGTGCATTCGAAGGCGCTACCACGGTGTGGGAAGCCGCCGCGGCCGCGTGGCGTGAAGTCATCGCACTCGAGAAGAGCATCGCCGAACAGGCCATGCAACTCGGTGAAATGGGTGAGAACATCTCGGACGCGTTTCTCGAGAAGTTCGGGCAG
The DNA here is from genome assembly GCA_031414535.1 of Gemmatimonas sp. Taxonomy (GTDB): domain Bacteria; phylum Gemmatimonadota; class Gemmatimonadetes; order Gemmatimonadales; family Gemmatimonadaceae; genus Pseudogemmatithrix. Next base: position 81,559 of record JANNVQ010000010.1, on the reverse strand, counting down.
GACCAGGAGCGCTTCTCCGATCTTGGCGGCTACATCTACCACGCACGCGTGGACGCCGTGCTCCAAGGCCTTGGCTTTGACGCCGAGGAATCCAAGACGCGGCTCGTGAACTCGCTCTCTGGTGGAGAGCGCGGACGCGTCGGCCTCGCGGCGCAGCTCATCGCACCCGCGGACCTGCTCCTGCTCGACGAACCAACCAATCACTTGGACCTCGATACCACGACTTGGCTGCAGGACTGGCTCAAGGACTGCAACGAGACGGTCATCGTGATTTCGCACGATCGTGCATTTCTTGATGCCATCTGCACGCATATTCTGCATATCGAGGGCAAGTCCAGCGAAGGATATCGCGGCAATTACAGCCAGTTCGTGCCGCAGCGTGCGGAGCGCCGATTGACGCGTGAGCGTGAGCTCGAGCGTCAGCGTGCTTTTGTGAAGAAGGAAGAGGAGTACATCCGGCGCAATCTTGCCGGCGTGAACTCCTTTCAGGCCAAGGGCAAGCGTAAGCGCCTCGAGCGTTTGCCGCGCCTGGCACCGCCACCGGGTGATCCGGCGGCGATGAACCTGCGTTTTGAGCCCAATGAGCGTGGTGGCGACCAAGTAATCGCCATCAAGGACATCGTCGTTGAAGTCCCGGGCCGCGTGTTGGTGGATGGCTTCACTGCTACGATGCGTCGTAATGACTTTGTGGCCCTTGTCGGGCCCAACGGTGCGGGTAAGTCCACGCTCATTCGCACGCTCCTCGGCGATCTTTCGCCCGCGCGTGGTGAGAGCAAGGTTGGCGGCTCGGTAACACCGGCCTGGTTCCGGCAGGATCTCTCAGATCTTCCGCTCCGCAAGTCGCTGATGGACGCCATCCTCGACGTGCGTCCCCTGTGGAGCCGTGGTGGCGTGCAGAACCATCTTGGCGCCTTTGGATTCAGCGGTGACGAAGTCTTCCGCGAGATTGGCACGCTTTCCGGTGGCGAGCGCGCGCGCATGGCGATGGCGCTAATCACGCTCTCGCACGCTAATCTGCTCGTGCTCGACGAGCCCACGAATCACTTGGACGTTGAGAACATCGAAGCGCTGGAAGACGCGCTTGATGAGTATGAGGGCACGGTGCTCCTCGTATCCCACGATCGTGCCTTCCTGCGTGAGATTGCGACGCGGGTGTGGTCGTTTGAAGGCAATCGGCTCGTAGACTTCGATGGGTCCTTCGTGGAGTGGGAAGTCTCACGGATGGACAAGGCGTCGCAGGCCGCGCGCGCCGCCGAGCAGGAAGCGGAGAAAAAGAAGCTCGCGGACAAGGAGAAGTCCAAAAAGAATGCCGCGGCGCAGGCGGATGATCACTCTGCTAAGCGTGCCAAGAAGAAGGCGGCGGAAGATGCGGAGGCGGCGGTCGCTCGATGGGAAGCGCGCGTGACGGACATCGAGCAGAAGCTGGAAGATCCCGAGCTGTACGACGGCTCATCCGATGCAGCGCAAAAGGCAGCGCGCCTTGACCAAGAGTTGGCCAAGGCGCGGAAGTCGCTCGATGAAGCGATGGCCGCTTGGGCAGACGCTTCGAATCGTGACTAAAGCTGTCTAGCTAGAGCGAGGTTTGGTTACGGCAGGAGCACCTTGTCAATGACCATAATCACGCCGTTGGACTGATACACGTCGTAGGTCGAGATATTGGCGGTGTTGCCCTTAGCGTCACGAATTTGGATGTTGCGCGGACCGTTCATCGTGGCACGAAGCTCGCCACCGTTGACGGTGCGCAGCGCCGCCGTTCCATTACCGGCCCGAATACGCGTCATCAGCGCGGCGGCATCGAGGCGCTCAGCCACCACATGGTAAGTCAGCACGCCTGTCAGCGCCGTCTTGTTCTCCGGGCGGAGTAGCGTCTCCACCGTGCCGGCCGGCAGCGCCGTAAATGCGGCGTTCGTGGGCGCGAACACCGTGAAGGGCCCACCCGTCTTGAGCGTCTCAACAAGCCCGGCCGCCGCCACCGCCGCGACCAGCGTCGTATGGTCTGCCGACTTCATGGCATTTGTGACAATGTCCCGGTCCGGGAACATCGCCTCGCCGCCAACCATCGGGTTCGATGACTGTGCCTGAGCCTTGCCCGCGAGTGTCAGCGCGACGACGGCTAGGGCTACGACGCGAATCAGCTGCTTCTTCATCAGATACGACTCCTTAAGGGGAAAAGTGTGTGTAACGCGTCCAACGTCAGTAGTACGACGGCCGTCGGCCAGCGGATTGCTACCCAATCCAACTGGCCCTCTCTGGACGTAGTCCTCTCAGTTTCTTCGGAGTCCCATTTGCGTCAACTCGCGTCGGCACCCAACTTGCCCATGGAATTGGACAGACAATCTCCATCCCTACCACGGCTCTTCCTGATGTCGTCGTCGCAAAGCGTCACCTCGCGCGCGCCGAGTCGCGATGTCGAACTCTTGGCACGAATCGCTGCTGGGGACGAGCGCGCGCTCGGCGAGCTCTACGACAGCACGGGCGCCCTAGCCTTCTCCTTGGCGATGGCGCTCCTGCGCGATGCCGCGGACGCAGAAGAGGCCGTCGGAGACGCTTTTGCGCAGATTTGGCGCACCGCGCGCGAGTTTAACGAAGGGCGCGGCTCGCTTCAGGCCTGGGTGACCACAGTCGTCCGCAGCCGCGCGCTGGACCGACTTCGCGCCCGACGTCGCTCGGAGAAAGTTGTCCTCGGATCATCGGAGATGCATCACGACCTCCACCAGGCCGCTGAGGACCTAGCCCCAACCCCGGACGTCGTGACAGAGTCCGCCGAACAAGGCCAACGCGTGGAGGCAGCCATTGCCGCACTGACGTCTGCTCAGCAGGAAGCCCTGCGGCTTGCGTACTTTGAAGGACTGTCGCACAGCGAGATTGCGGAGCGTCTGCAGGAACCCTTAGGAACAGTGAAGACCCGAATGCGCACTGCCCTCATCAAGTTGCGCGAGATGCTCACACCGATGCGTGAGCGGGGGGAGTTGTGACCGATCATCCCCAAGTTGAGATGCTCGCGTCCTATGCAATGGACGCCCTCTCGCCGGAAGAAACGCGCCAAGTGGCCGCTCATCTCGCAAGCTGCAACGACTGCCGCCACGACTTGCTGAGTTGGCGGGAGGTTACGTCAACTCTCGCGACGCTTGCTCCCAACGTGCCGTTGACTCAAGGGATGCGGGAGCGCGTGCTTGCGCGCGCGACTGGAGTTCGAGTGGCGTCTTCACCTGTGAACCCTCCATTCGCGTTGTCACCACGTAGTTCGCCTGCATCGCGGTGGCCACTTTATGCGGCGGCAGCCTCCACGCTTCTCATGGTAGGACTCGGTGCTTCAATGTTGAGCCTGCGCACGGATCGTGCCGCTCTTCAGGCGCAGCTCAGCGAGGTCACCGCTCTCGCCAGCAATCTCGAGACGAATCTCGCGGCACGAGATTCGTTGCTCGAGCGAATACTCGGTCCGGACGCCGAGATTGCGACACTGGCTGCAACAGGTGCGGCACCAAGCATGAGACTGTACTGGGACCGAGGCCGTGGCGAGATGGTTGTGTCGGCCGAGCGCCTACCTCCGGCTGCGGCGGGCCGCGCGTATCAACTATGGGGAATCGGCGCCAACGGAAACCCTGTAAGCTTGGGCACCTTCAACACCGCGTCGGATGGTCGGGCGGTAGTCGTTCTCGCCATCGGAGCGACGGATCAGTTTGAGGTGAGCGCGGTCACCGAAGAGCCAGAGTCGGGATCACCAGCCCCAACCTCCGCACCTATTCTTGTTGGCCGTTGGGCCAGCGACCCAATCCAAACGCGCGACTGACGACATACCCCTCTCGATTCCCCTTGTGTGCTTGCTGGTGCAATCCACACTCAACTCGAGAGCAGGAGTGCCAACGTCATAGGATTGAGCAGCAGCGTCATCTGGCCAGCTGACATTGCTTGAACAGATTGCCAACGCGACGAATCGCCGGCGCTTTCTTCAGTGGGCCGGAGTCACCGTGGGTGTAGTGCTCGTCGCTGGGTGCGGCGATGGTGATGGGCCCACGGGAGGGGTTGCAGGAGTCAACCTCGGCAGTGGCGATGTCGGCGTGCTGAACTACGCATACGCGCTTGAGCAGCTAGAGGCAGATTTTTACACGCGCGTTGTCGCCACGCCCTATGCTGGCATTACAACGGCCGAGCGCAACATCCTCACTGACATTCGTGATTGTGCGATTGTGCATCGCGAGTTCCTGAAGGCAGCGCTTAGGGCGGGCGCCATCGGGATACTGAGCTTCGATTTCGCCTCCGTGAACTTCAGCTCGCGCGCCTCGGTACTCGGAACCGCAAAGGTCCTCGAAGATCTTGGCGTAGGCGCGTACAATGGCGCGGGGCAGCTCCTTGCTGATGCGCACCTGCTTTCCAATAAGCCGCTGCTCGACTCGCTCGACCCGGAGCTCCTGAATCAAGCGGGTGATAGGCGTTCCGCCGTGGGTGGACTTGATCCTTCGCTGCAACCGCAATTGCCGGGGCCAGCATCCCCGTAGCGCTTGAATTGTTTTCCAAGCTTACTTGGGCGCAAGGCACGGCGCTGCCGCAGAGAATTAGGGACGTGAGTACCTCGTGGCGGCCTTCTTTACCCAAGGTCTCGCGGCGAGCGGTCTCATCCCCACTGGATCACGTACTGTGTGCCAGCAGATCAAGCAGCACGAGGACGCGCACGTGGCGCTCTTGCGCTCGGTGCTCGGCAGCAATGCCGTGGCCTCGCCAAGCTTTGATTTCACTGCTGGCGGCACATTTGCGGATGTGTTCACGAACTACATCACATTCCTCGCCCTAGCGCTGGGCTTCGAGGATACCGGCGTGCGTGCCTACAAAGGCTAGGCTGGCGCACGAATCAGGCACAACGCCACCCTCACGACGGCGCTGCAGATTCACTCGGGCGAGGCGCGTCACGCGGCCCAAGTGCGCCGCATGCGGATGCGGAAGGGATGGATCACCGGTTCAACCACCGACGTTACTGCGCTTTCGGCCATCTATGCCGGTGAGGGCAACACCATGTAGGCTGGTGCGGAGACAAGTGGCATCGTATCAGCGAATGCTGCTTCCGAGGCCGTTGACGAGCCACTCACGATGTCGGCGGTGCTCGCCATCGCTGACCCGTTCATCGTATAAGGCTCGTTGCGATTACGGAGTGTAGGCGCGCAGGGCTTGCTTCACCGCCAGGCGCGCCGACACCTCCAACTCGTACTCTACGGCAATCTCCGTAAACTCCTTCTCGGTATGCCGCTTCCGTCTCGACGCGGCATCAGCACTCGCCGAGTAGCGCCGCGAGTACTCGCGGCAGGCCATCCAGAGAGCGTTTGCGGCGTGCCACCACTCTTCCGACTCAGGGCCCCGCCCGGCTCCCGCAGCTTCTTCGTAACCGGCTGTCCGAAGACTCATCTGCTGCTCGGCGAGATCAGCCATGTCCCACGCCGCAGCAAACTCCTGATCGTCGGCCTTCAGCTTGATGAGCGAGGCAATGCGCTCGTGCTGATGGCAGCACTCGACAGCGGCACGATGCAACGCATCACCGGCATCCTTCACCGGATGCTTTGAGGGCTTGGACGGACGAGCGACGGGGGTCTTGGACGGCATATTGAATTTCCAGGATAGGCTGATTCCTGCACGTCATTGAACCTCACTAGCGGCGCTCCGCTCTGCAAGCCATCCCCGGCGGAATAGCCCGGCCCATCTTGCATCTCGCCCCGCCGCCAGTAGAATCGCGGGTATGCAGCGCCACATTGTTCTCTACGACGGCACCTGGAACGACCCGTCAGACCGCACCAATGTGTTTCGGCTCGCCCGCCACATTAGCGACCGCGATGCCAATGGCGTCACCCAGCGCTTCAAGTACGACGCCGGCGTGGGCACCGGGCGCGTCGACCGACTCTTAGGCGGTGCCTTCGGCGCGGGCCTCAGCCGCAATCTGATGGAAGGCTACGAGTGGCTCGCTAAGAGCTACCGCGAGGGCGATGAAGTCTGGATCTTCGGTTTCAGCCGTGGTGCCTACACTGCGCGCAGTCTCGCCGGCCTCATCCGCAAGTGTGGATTGCTGGATGTCTACACCCCGAAACTGCTCATGCAGGCCTACAAGCTCTATCGTGATACTAGCGAGGCGCCGGATGGCAAAGCCTGCACGGCATTCCGCGAGAACTACAGCCTAGAGCCCGACATCCACTTCGTTGGCGTCTGGGACACCGTCGGGGCGCTCGGTATTCCAGGCACGTCTATCTCAGAGACCGGTGCCTTCAAGTGGCACGATCAGCAAATCTCGAAAAAGGTGAAGTACGCGTACCACGCGTTGGCGCTCGACGAACATCGGAAGTCCTACGACACCACCCTCTGGACCACCGCGGACGGCAAGAAGAAGCCAGAGAACATCGACGTCGAGCAGTGCTGGTTTATCGGCGCACACGCGAATGTTGGCGGCGGCTACGGGGACGACGCGCTCGCGGACCTGCCCTTCGCTTGGATGATGCAGAAGGCCGCAGCGGCGGGACTCGCGCTGCGGCCGTTCACGGCCAAGCCAGATGCGCACCGAGGAAAGGTCGTGGATTCATTCAAGAATTTCCTGCGCGGCGTGTACGCGAACATCTCGGCGGTGTTCAAGCCGGGAGATGGTCGCTACTTCCGACACTTCCACGGACCAACGCAAAAAGACAGCAGCATTGCGGTGAACGTCAGCGTGCACGAGTCCGTGTGGCGGCGATGGCGGGAGGACCCAACATATCGCCCACCCACCCTCGTCAGCGCTGCGGCTTCCGGCTCAACAACCCCGCCGACACAAAGCTGAACAGCAACACCACCGGCATCGGCTCTAACGACGTGAACGCAATGTTCACCAGCGGATTCTTATACATCTCCGCGAACTTGGCCATCTTTTCCGTCTCCGCGGCGAGCACTGCCTCCGTCGCACCCGACGCGCGCAGCTTCTCAATCGCCGCCGCCGCGTACTTCTCCATGAAGTCCGGCTGGAATCCATAGAAGATGATCTCCCAGGTCAACACATACACCCCGACCGAAACCGCCGAGATGAGGAGCGCAACCTTGAGCGCCTGCCCGAACCGAATTTCGCCGCCCGTCTGCGTGTCCCGGTACTGCCGCACACCGAAGTAGATCATCAACGAGGCCATCACCATCGACGTGTAGCCGATGATCATCCCCGTCGAACCCTTCATCTGGTCTTGAAACGGCAGCGTGATGATGAACATCACCGCCATCACGGCGCCGGCGATGAGGCCGAAGGTCCAAACAATCTTGCGCATCAGGTCTCCAAGGATTGAGGAATCGGCATCCTAGCCCCGCCGCTCCCGCCCGCGCGTCACCAGAAAGGGTGATTTTCGATAATCTGACGCATTTTCACCCGTTTGGGTGACGAAAAATGCCGCCTAGGCGATGAGCCGCAGCTCTTTGGCCCGCTGAATCGCCTGCGTGCGTCGCGCCGCCCCGAGCTTGTCCAGCACTCGGCTCGCGTGCGTCTTCACGGTGTTTTCGCTCACGAAGGCCTGCTCGGCGATCTCCTTATTGCTCAGGCCGGCGGCCATGAACTCAAGAATCTCAAGCTCGCGGGGGGTCAGACCGAGCGCGCTGACTTGGGCTTCATCCCGAACGAAGACGGCGGGCGCGGGCACCAGCACCTCGCGAATCTCGATCCGCTTGCGCGTGAGCTTGAGACCGAGCCAAATGCCGACACTCGCGAAGACGGCAGCCACGAGGCCGCCGTAGATCTCCAGCGAGTGGTCAATCACGAGCCAGCGGTACTCGATGCCGCGCAAGACGGCAACGAGCACGCCGGCGAGCACGCCGTAGAGGAGAATATGGCGCCACATCGGCGATGGCTCCCCACCGGCTACGATCAGCGCGGCGCATCCTCAGCCACAAACGCCAACATCTTCCCATCCGGGCTGAGCGCCAACCGTGACACGCCCCGAATTCCAAACGTCCGCAAATCCACAAACGGCGTCAACCGCGAATCCGCCCAACGCCAAATCTGTCCCTGCCCGCTGATCAACATCGTGCCATCCGGCAGCCACACGTGATACTCCAGCCCCGCAGGCCCTGTCATCACGCGCCGAATACGCATCGTGCGCGTATCCACCTCGCTCACAAGTGTCGATGAATCCGTACGCTGCACAAACGTGAACGCCTCACGTCCCGGCACACGCGCAAACGCCCGCTCAATCCCGCGCGCCAAAGTATCCACGCGATCCGTCAATGGATGCATCAACACCAGCGCGTTCGGTGCGGGATTGTTGAGCACGAAAGCACCAATCATTGATCTGCCAATCCACACGTGATAGCCCACGGGCTTCAGACCCGCGACAATAGGACGCTGCGGCACGCCGTTCCAATCGTAGGCCCAGAGCCGCTGCGTGCTATCGGCTTCCACCACGATGGCGCTGAACCCTGAGCCGTCTGGCATCGGCGTGGGCGAATACTCCTGCTCCACCGCTGTGTTGGTGATCGGCGTCAATGCTCCATCGGCAACTCGCAGACGCCAGCTGTCAGCGCGTCCACCATCTTCAACACGGTTGAACAGCAGTGCGCTTCCATCGGCTGTGAACTGCGGCTGATTGTCGTAGCCCGCGCGATTCGTGACGTTGCGCGGCCGCCCGACCTCTAACGCCGAGCCTTGGCCCCTCAGCTCAACGACCCAGATGTCCGTGCCCCCCTGCGCGAACGCAGTGGACGCGCCGAGCAGAAGCACCGCTGAGAGAATCAATCCGTGCATCGAATGCTCCAAAAAGAGTGATTAGCCAGCTGGCAGCAACACGCCACGCACTTCGCCTAACCCAATCCGCACCGCGCCAGCCTTCTCGCACCATCCGCGCATGATGACCTCATCGCCATCCGCGAGAAACGCCCGCGTCTCACCGTTCGGCAGCGTAATCGGCTCCGCACCGCGCCAAGCGAGCTCCAGCATGCAGCCACGCGAATCCTTGGCCGCACCCGATACCGTCCCACTCGCAATCAAATCACCCGCGCGCATGTTGCAGCCGTTGCTCGCGTGATGCGTCAACATTTGCCCGAGCGTCCAGTACATCCGCGTAAAGTCACCGTGGCTGATCCGCGTGGGTTTGTCCCCAGCCTCGCGCATCTTGGCCGTCAGCAAGTACACCTCCAGCGTGATGCCAAACCCACCAAGCGTCTCGTTACCCGCATCCACCAAGTACGGCAGCAGGGCGGGATCCTCAGCGCCACGCGCACGAGCCGGTACACGGAAGGGCTCCAGCGCATCCAGCGTCACCACCCACGGAGACACGCTCGTCGCAAAGTTCTTCGCAAGGAAGGGCCCAAGCGGCTGATACTCCCAGCTCTGCACATCGCGCGCCGACCAATCGTTCACCAACACCAGACCCGCGATGTGCTGCTCGGCTTCGTGCAAGGGAATCGCGTAGCCCATCGCATTGCCGCCCGCGATGAACGCGCCCACTTCAAGCTCGTAGTCCATGCGCGCACTCGGACCAAAACCCGGCGGCCCTTCCGGCTTCGCTGAGCTCTGTCCGAAAGGCCGCTTCACCGGCGTTCCGCTCACCACTAGCGAGCTCGCCCGCCCGTGATAGCCAATGGGCACGTGCTTGTAATTGGGCAGCAGCGGATTATCCGGACGGAACATCGAGCCCACGTTCGTGGCGTGATCAATGCTCGCGTAGAAGTCGGTGTAGTCACCGACCACCGCAGGCATCGCCATCATCACGGCCGCTTGGGGCTGTACCAATCCAGGCACTTGTTGGGCCCGCGCGCTCAAGGCTGCGCCTTCCTGCAACAGGGCCGACACGCGCTGGCGCACTGCCGAGATGCCCCCGCGCCCCGTCGCGAACAGCGGCGTCAGCGACTCCGCACCGCAAGCTTCCACCACATCGGCCTTCAACCCGTCAAGCAATCCAGCATCGCGAGCCACGAGGAGATCAACAATCGAATCACCGATCGCCACACCAATCCGCGCCGCCTGTCCCTCTGCCGGATGGAAGCAACCAAATGGCAGATTTTGAATCGGGAAGTCCGTGCTCGGCACATTGGCAGACTTCACCCAACTGCGCAGCGCGGGATCCAGCGTAGGGTCCAGCGTAGGATCAGTGGTCATATGAGGGAGGGAAGCAACGAGATCGCCGCTAAGTCCTGTACCGGCTCTTCAAAGGAACACGAACCGAAGGATCCCGCAAATCGCGCCCGCGCCTGCGCCACCTGCGCGGCACTCACGTGGAACTCGCGCCACGAGATGCCGTTGGCATCGCTGGCAATGGTGGACGGGTCGCGTTCCTCGAGCAGCGGCATCAAGGTCCGCGGCTCGTACCCTGAATGCAGCAGTGCCGCCGCGAGGAACACATTCAAGAATCCATACATCGTGCCAATCTCGGCGTTGGGCCCGTAGGTGAGCGGATACTCCCCACGCAACGGATGATGCAGTCCCGCCGTCGCTTTGAATGCCACTTGGCGGCGCACGCAAATCTCCAGAAAACGCAGCACCTGCGGAGGCGTGGGGAAAAGCTCTGGTGCCGTACCACCCGTGCGAATCTTGGCCCGCAGATGAGAGTCGGCGATCGCCACGATGAACTCCTCGAGATCATCATCCAGCGGAATCTCCACGTACACCGTCGTCCCTGGATACGCCGCGGCCAGCGCCTTCACGTCCTCAGGCGTCGCGACCTTGGCCTCAACGATATCCACGTAGAAGCGCTGGTTGTGCTCGCGATTGAACAGCGCAAGCAATTCGGCGTCATTCGCACTCGCGAGCACGGCCAGAGGCCAAGCGAGTGAGTCCGCCTCGAAATCAAGCAGTGACGCTGCGCGCACGAACTCCGGCAGTCGCTGCGCCGGCACCACAAAGCGCGCCAGCATCTCGCGCTGCTCCCCTTCGCGGTAGCGCGCGTAGTTCTGGACGGCCTCCTCCATCGGCAAGGACGCCGGCGGAAACAGTCCGGCATAGTCCACCAAGCCATCCAGCAGCGTAGAGATTGCGGTCACGACGTACCCCCTCGAATTGACACGGTCCAGCGCCGCGGCTCGCCGGGCACCAACCACGTCATGGATTGCCAATCGCCTAGCGCGTCTTTGTAGTTGTCCGGTGCACCGAGCGAGGGTGCCAAGCAGAGCGTCGGCGTTGCGATCTTCTGCAGGCGTTGCTTCCGCACGTGATGCATCCCGCTCCGGTCAATAAACACACCGCAGTAGGGTACACCGGCGCCATCGCAACTGATGGTCAGCTTCGCATCATCCTGCCACAGCTGAATCATCGAGCGGCCGCTGCCCATGTCGAGCCACGCACCCAATTGGGCTTTGCGCGGAATGCTCCACGGCGTAGACAGGTCACGCGACTTCTCGTCCATCATCAGGCGGGGCCATCGGCCGTCGCCCTCCATCACCGTACCTTCCATCTTGGTTCCCGTGAGCGTGGCCACACGAAAGCGGCCGCCATCGGGCAGGCGAAGCCGCGTCGTTTTCGTCAACGGAAACACCATCCACGAACTCCACAGGAAGGGCAGACGCTCCTTTCCCGTCGTCAGCGCCTCGTAGCGTGCCTCGACGGCACCGTCTGGCCGCACCAGCATCGTGCGCGTCATCACCCAAGGCATACGCTCGCCACGCCACGTGTGCGTCAGCTTGTGCCCATCCTTGTCGGTCACGAGATGCGTCTCAGGATGTTGGGCCCGCGCCTCGCCGCCCACCGGGAGCGGACGGCCGCCCACACCTTTCACCCACTCAGGCACGGTGCCGCCACCCACGCTTGGCGCGCATTCATCCCAGCCTGCGCCAGTCTGCGGATGTGCATTCAACTTCGGGAGTTCGCCTGCGCCACCCTGATACAGCCACTCGTTGCCAAAGAGCTCGAGCGAGCGCACTCGGCCCCCAAGCGCCGGCACCACTTCAATGCGGGAATCGCCACCTTCGAGGGCGACGAACCCGGGCGCTGCAGCTGCGAGCGCGGGCACGGCGCTTACGAAACGGTCGCTGGATCCAGTCCGCGCGTCTGCAACACGCGAGATACCGCCTCACCGATCTTGTTGTTCGGCGTGCTCGCTCCGGCGGTCAGCCCCACGCGGATCGGACCTGGCATCGCCAGCCAGCCTGCCTCGTCCACCTCGTGCGCGCTCTTGGCCTCGCGATGGCGAATCGAGCCGTTCACGAAATCAATGCAGTTGGCATCTTCCACGTGATACGTCTTCACCTTCTCGGCGCAAAGTGCCGCAAGGGAGATTGTATTGGATGAGTTGTAGCCGCCAATCACGAGCATCACATCCAATGGCTCAGTCAACAATGCGTTGACCGCATCCTGACGGTCCTGCGTGGCCGAGCAGATGGTGTCGAAGGTGCGGAAGTGCTCCGCACGGTGCGACTCACCGAACACGTGATTCATTGTCAGGCCCACAGCTTCGCCGATGGCCAGCGACTCGCGCGCGAGCATCGTAGTCTGGTTGGCTACGCCGACGCGTTGCAGATGCAAATCCGGATCGAAGTGCGGGCTCGCCGCATGCGCGTACTTCTTGAGGAAGGCTTCGCGTCCACCAGGAAAGGTCCCGGCGATGTAGGCCATCACTTCCTCGGCCTGCGCCATGTCGCGCACCACGAGATAGGTACCGCCTTCGTACTTCTCCACCTGCGAGGCCGTCGCGCGCGTCTCCTCGTGGTAGTACTTGCCGTGAATTAGCGAGGTGAAGCCATCGCGGGCATAGGCCTCCACGCGCTTCCACACATTGAGCACCGAACCGCAGGTGGTGTCCACCATCACACAGCCCTTGGCACGAAGCGTCTCAAAGTCGTGGATCGTGACGCCGAATGCGGGCAGAATCACCACATCCTGAGGCTCCACGCCTGTGTAGTCGAAGCCCTTGTCGCTGGGCTTGAGGAAATGGATACCCATTTCCTTCAACTTGGCGTTCACGTGCGGATTGTGGATGATCTCGCCCGCCAGGAAGATGCGCTTGTCGGGGAATTTGATCCGCGTCTGGTAGGCATACTCCACGGCACGCTCCACCCCATAGCAGAAGCCAAATTCCTTGGCCAAGCGGATGGTCACATCCCCCACCTGGAGGGTGTACTCGCGGGCCAACAGGAGGTCCACCAAGTGGCCGTCGTAATCGGCGGTCAGGGTGTCCTGAACTTGGGCCTTCAAACCGAAGCCTTTCCGGACGTACGTGGGGTCAGCAGACATAGCGGAAATCTAGTGAAAATCGTACGTTGGCGCGTATGGCCGAGCACTACGACTTGTGCGTGATTGGGAGCGGACCGGCGGGAGAGAAGGGGGCGGCGCAGGCCGCCTACTTCGGCAAATCCGTCTGCCTTATTGAACGCGCACCAAAGCCCGGCGGTGCCGCGGTCAATACGGGCACGATTCCCTCCAAAACCCTGCGGGAAACCGCCCTCTACCTAAGCGGCCTGCGCCAGCGCGGCCTCTACGGAGTGGATTATCGGGTCAAGTCCGACATCACCATCGGCGATTTCATGCACCGGGAGCGAGCGGTGGTCGAGGCCTCGTGGCAGATGATTGATGCCAACATCGAGCGCCACCACATCACCAAGGTGCAGGGACAGGCCCACTTCGTCGATGCCAAAACGGTGGACGTCAACCGCTTCGGCCAGACGGCTCGGCGCATCACTGCCGATGTCTTCCTGCTCGCCACCGGCTCGCGGCCCTCGCACCCATCCGACATCCCGTTCGACGGGCGCGTCGTTGTCGATTCCGACGACGTCCTCACGCTCTCGCAGATCCCGCGCCGCCTCGTTGTGATTGGGGGTGGCGTCATTGGCTGCGAATACGCTGGCATCTTCGGAGCGCTCGGCGTGCGTGTCACCTTGGTGAACTCGCGTGAGCGCCTCTTGATGCAACTCGACACCGACCTCTCCGACTCCCTGCGTACCGAACTCACGCGCCGGCTGGGCGTACAGGTAGTGCTCGACGCTGCTGTCACAGGCGTCAAGCTGGATGGCGATCTCGCAACCGTGACCCTCGGCGATGGTCGCGAACTCATTGCCGACTGCGTGCTCTATTGCGCTGGCCGTGAGGGCAACATTGAGACTCTGCATCTGGGCAACGCCGGCGTGAAGACCAATCAGCGCGGCTTCGTGCAGGTGGATTCCGCCTACCGCACCAGTGCGTCACACATCTTCGCGGCCGGCGACATCGTCGGCTTCCCCGCCCTCGCGTCCACGGCCATGGACCAGGCCCGCGTCGCCATGTGCCACGCGTTTGATCTCAAGTACAAGTTGTCCATGGGCACCATTCTCCCCTACGGCGTGTGGACCGTGCCCGAGATTGCCACTGTCGGCATGGGCGAGGACGAAGCGCGTAGCAAGGGCATTCCCGTGGAGATTGGGAAAGCCTCGTTCAGGACGAATCCCCGCGGCCAGATCATCGGCGACACCGAAGGCTTCGTGAAACTCGTCTTCCGCTCGGACGACAAACTGCTCATCGGCGCCAGCGTCTTCGGCGAAGGGGCCTGCGAGCTGATTCACGTCCCCGCCGCCGTCATCCACTTTAACGGAAACCTTGAGTACTTCATCGAGGCCGTGTTCAACTATCCCACCCTTGGCGACGCGTTCAAGTACGCCGCCTACGATGGCCTGCAGCGACTTCAGCGTCGGGTGTCGCGCGCCATGGAAGCCAACGCCAAGACACCAGCCATTGGCATCAAGGCCGTTACGGAATGAGGTAGGGCGCGAGCGCATCGCGCAGCCAGGGTTCGATTGGCTTCTTTGCCATGGACTCCTTCACCACGCTCACCACAGTCAGCGTCGCACTGGCACGGTGCAGCCGCTCGCCCGATTTGTAGGCCTCGAAGCGAAAGGTCAGCGACGTGTTGCCGATCTTCGCCACGCCCGCTTCCACATCAAGCATCTCGTCCATCTGCGCCGGTGAGTGGAACTCCACTTGGAACGCCTTGCGCGGGATCTGCACCTTCCGTTCGAGACGCAGCGTCTCGAATGGCAGCCCCGCCGCGCGCAGCATGTCGTGCTCGGCGGCCTCAAAGTACTTGAGGTAGGCACCGTACCAGATGATGCCGAGTGGGTCACAGTCGCTCCAGCGCACGCGCTGCTGGATGCGGAATGGGAGGGTCACTGGAGATGTCACGATTCTGCTGACAGAGGTTCGGGGAACGTCCTACACTGCTCGGGGTGTAGAATGGTAGCATTCAGTACCGTCGGATGCAGTTCCGGCGCTGACGTTTCCCCTCAGGACCGGAGGTAGTATGCTCCGCACGATCCTCGTGCCTCTCGATGGGTCGCAGCTAGCCGAACGCGCCCTCCCCATCGCACTCGATATTGCCCGACGCGCCGGCGGCAAGGTGCATCTGTTGCGCACCCATGTCCCATTGGCCATTGTCGGTGCCACCGCCGAGGGTGTATTCACCCAAGACATGCTTGAGGCGGATGATTCGTTGCGCGGGCGAGCCCAACGCTACCTCGACGAGCAGGCGCACAATCTCTCCAAAGATTGGGGCGTAGAAGTGAGCACCACAGTAGTTGATGGCACTCCGGGCGCCTGCATTGTCGAGGCGGCCACCGAGGTGAACGCCGGACTCATCGTCATGACCACGCACGGGGCCGGCGGATTCGCGCCCGGCTGGCTCGGCTCGGTCTGCGACGCGGTCATCCGCCACTCGCATCGTCCCGTCCTCGCGCTCCCGGAGAACGATGCCCACGCGGGCGAGGCCTTCGTGCCCAAGCGAATTGCCATCGCGCTCGACGGCAGTGCCCGCGCCGATGGCATCATCCCAATGGCCCGCGATCTGGCCCTGCTCTTCGGCGCCTCGGTGGATGTGGTCCGCATGGTCGCGCCGTTCATTCCAAATGACGTGGCCAGCATCGTTGCCAACGAGCGCCCAGATCCCTACGGCATTGACGCTGAGGCCACGGCGGCCAAGGCAGCAATTGACGTGGTGGTAAAAGGTCTCGTTGAGGCGGGCTTGAAAGCGCACGCCACCGTGCGCGTAGAGATGTCACCGGTGAAGGCAATTCTGGCCCACGTCGTGGAAACCGACCCCAACATGCTCGCGCTGGCCACGCAGGGCCGCGGCCTGTCGCGGCTCATCGTGGGCTCGGTGGCGGACAAGCTGATCCGCGGCGCGCGGCGGCCGGTGCTCGTCTTGCGTCCCATGAAAGACTGAACTGCTATTCACCACGGAGACACAGAGGCACAGAGACTGCGTAAGCAGAACCTCAGGGGGCTCGCAACGACATGTCGGTGCGAGCCCCCTCAAACAGCTGTTGGCGCTCTGGCAGTTGTAGTCTCCGCGACTCCGTGCCTCCGTGGTGACCGCCCTTCGTAGTATTTAGCGCTCAAACAGTTCCGGCGTCACGAACGGTGCCAGCGCATACGTGACCAGAACCTCGTACGCCCCTTGGCGATCAATGCGGCCGGCGGTGAGAATGCCCACCGCGCCCTTGCCGTGCTTGGTTCCGCGCTCGTTGGCGAACTTGTCCATCGCGAACCCCAGCTCCTCCCCCTCACGAATCATCTGCGCCACGGCCGGAGGCAGCGGCATCGCCAGCGAACCACCCACACCTTCGCGGCCGTCACGATGCACCACCACGCACCAGGCACAGGTGTGCATGCCACTGCGGCCGTCCACCACGCCGCCCTCGAGGCCTACACCCAAGTCTGCATCCGTGGCCTCGCGCGCGCGGCGTGCGCGCTCACGTGCCCCAGCAATGGTCTGCTCATCGCCGAACGGCTGATCCGGCACACCACTCGGCACCGGCTTCGCCACCACTTCGCAACCCGCGAAGTACGCCGTCACCACACTCTGGGCTGCGGCCAGCTTCACCGGATTCCCCGAACCCACCGCCACTGTTTTGATTGAATCGCGCATGGCGGGGAATCTACGGGCGAATCCCCACGCCACGCGATATCTTCGCGTATGCCCTCGCGCGCCGAGCTACCGCCCCCGGTATTCATCTCCGGCCGACTCTGGCTCGACTTCATCAATACCGACGACCTGCGGCTCGGCGTCACGGTAGACGGCATCGCGACGTTTGAGGCGTTCGTCGTCTGGCTCGAGACGGCCCACGTGATTGATCTCGAACGGGCCGCCCTGCTCAGGCGACGCGCCGCCGAGCAGCCCTCGGGTGCGACAGCCGCGCTGGTGGAAGCGCGGCGCGTGCGTGCGGTGCTCCGGCAACTCGCCGCGCAGGGCAGCGGCGAGCGCGGCGCACACGTGAGGGCACAGACCGTCGAGGAGATCAATCGCATCCTCGGACGCTCTGTCGGCACCCGTCGTTTGGAGCCGACGGATGCCGACAGCTACGTCCGGTCTTTCGTGCCTGTCGGTGATGCCTTCGGCGGCCTCGTGATACCGGTCATCGAAAGCGCTGCAGACTCACTCGTACGCGGCGAACTCCCGCGCATCCGCAACTGCTCTGGCCGACGTTGCCCGCGCTACTTCGCGGATGAAACCAAGAACCACTCAAGACGCTGGTGTGACATGAAGACCTGCGGGAATCGCGCGAAGGCGGCGCGACTCAGAAAAGCCAGACGGAAGACGGAAGACGGATGATGGATGTGCAGTAGCATCCGTCATCCGTCCAAAAGCTTTCAGGACGCTCTCTTGATGTATCCCATCTCTTCCGCATACCCACGCAACTGCGCCTGCAACAACCGCCGCCCACGGAACAGCCGGCTCTTGATTGTCCCTTCCGGCACGCCGAGCACCTGAGCAATCTCCCCGTAGCGCAGTCCGTGCAGGTCGCTCATCACCACTGCCGCGCGATACTCCTCGGGCAGGTTCTGAATTGCATCGACGATTTCCTGGTCAACAAAGGAATCGTAGAACGTCCCTTCCGGATTGATGTCGCCCACGGCCTCGAAGATCTCACGGCCCTCTTCGTCCTCGAGCGGCTGCACTTCGCGCGCATCAATGCGGCGCTTGCGGCTGACGAAGGCGTGATAAAGGATCGTGAACAACCAGGCGCGGATGTTGGTGCCGAGCCGGTACTGCTCCCAGCGCTGGAAGGCGCGGAGCAACGTGTCGGACACGAGATCCTCGGCCTCGTCGCGGCCGCGGGTCAGTTTAAGCGCAAAGGAGTAAAGCGCATCCAGCTGCGCGAGTGCTTCCGCATCGAAGCGCGCACGGCTTTCCGAGACCTCGCGCTCGCCCGCGCGATTGTCCACTCCAAACATTCCGAATCCAGCCGCCATTGAAGCCATCGTTCCTCCCGGAACTGCTGCGTGTGCTACGGTGTGCGTGCTGTTTAGACTGCGCTGCGCTTCACGTGGCCGGCCACAAAACGCTTGAGGTCCATGGCCACGCCGTGCATCAGACTCACATCTCTCTTCATTCGAGCCATTGTCGTAGCGCCTTCGAGCGTCGCGACCACGAAGCGCGCCAGGCGCAACGGATCAGCATCGTCCTCGAGGCGGTCCCGCACCTGCTCAAGCACGCTGGCGATTTCCTCGGTCCACGAGCGGAACACCCGCGCGATGCGGACTCGGAATCCTTCGTCCATCGCGGCCATCTCCGTGGCGAGCGCCCCAAACGGAGAGGCGCTGCGCCCTCCACGCTCAGCTTGGAGTGCGACAACCGAATCAATGAACACGTTGAGGCGCTCAAGGGGATCGAGCGTCGGCTCGCGCAGGATGGCGAGGCCGCGGTCCGCCAACACGTCGAACTGGCGCGCGAGTACCTCATGCCCAAGCGATTCCTTGGACTTGAAGTAGTGGTAGAAGTGTGACTTGCCGCTCAGTCCAGCCCGTGAAATGACGTCATCAACTGACGTCTGCACGAAGCCCTTCTCGGAGATCAACTCCGCTGCGGCATCGAGGATTTGCATTCGCTTTTGGGTCACGGGGAGAAACTTAGGACCCTAAGTCCTAATAACAATGCACCCGTGAATATTGGTTGTTAAGTTGTTGTTAATAAACAACTTACAACCTAGACAACGATTAGGACTCGTCAGTCCAAAGCGGCTAAATTAGCCCCGTTAGTACTAAATACGGATTTCACCACGAAGGCACGAAGGGTTCGGAGCGAGCCTGTGAATCCAAGCGCCCCCTAAAGTTCTGCGAACTTTGGGGGGCGCGGCAATGACAGATACTCCTGGGAGCCCTTCGTGCCTTCGTGGTGCAGCCGTCGTCTTGGGGGTCTACTTCCGACGCTTCCCACCGCGCGGATACGGCGGACGCGCTCCACGATTATCGCGCGAATCCCGCCCGTCGCGACCGCCACGCCCATCGCGGCCCTCGCGGCCCTCGCGGCCATCACGCTCGCCGCGACGAGCCGGCCGGCGCTCCGCCTCTTCACGCATCCAAGGCCGATTCAACTCTTCCTGCGCGTCTTCGAGCGTGTCGGCCTTCACCGTGCCGCGCGCGCCGCGCCCAATCGCAAAGCGCAGCGGGCGATCCAGCTTCGGTAGCTCTTCCTGCACCAGAGTGCGCGCCAACTTCTCCTGCAGGTGCAAGCGCACCACGCCACGCGGACCCTCGGGCGTTTCTTCAATCTCATAATGCAGCGGCACTTCGCGCTCACGGATGTGCACGAAGGACGGCAGGTTCATGAGCCGCAAACGCTCCGTGGCCGGCACGAACTCACTGGGATTGAACTTGAGTGGCGCCGCGCGGAACTCCGCGAGCGACTTCGCGCCCGCCAATTCCTTCGCGTACCACGCCGTCAACTCCGCCTGACCCAGCCGCGGCAGCGTGCCGCCACTGCGCCGCCAGGCTTCGCGAACTTCGGCTACCAACGGTTGGTTGCGCGGCACCGCAGGATGACGCGCCTCACCGCGCGCCATGGCCTCAGCAATCACGCGCCGCGCCTCGTCTTCTTGGCCCGGTGGGAATTCCTGCACCGCATCGCGCTCGCGCTCCAACTCGAAGCCGAAGTATGTGAGCCGCCGCTCCAATGCCAACGGCCGCTCACGCTGCGACACATCGTACACCAACTTCGCCTCGTGGCCGATAGCGTACGAGCGAATCAAATCACGAGGCAACTGCGTCCCCTCGATGCCCGCGCGCGCCACGCCGAACTTGTCCGCGAAGTAGCGCAGGCTACCGGCAATCGGGCCCCAACTCCCGCACACGCTCGTCTTGGACACGCGCGCCTCATCACCACTCGCCGTGACCTCGTCAATCACCAACGAGAACGGCATGATCTTGGCGAGCAGGTCAATCCACTGCTTCTCCAAATCCGACGACGTGCGCGGCATTGTGGTGGGCAGCGGCAAGCCACAGGAGCGATAAATGCTCGCCATCGCCAAGGCCGCATCCTCTACCGACTTCACCAACACGCCACGCCCTTCGGCCCACGTCTCAATGCTCTCGTCAAACATGTGCCGCGGCAGGCCGTACACATCACCCAAGTAGCCGCACTTGGTGAAAGCCTCGGCGTACACGTTGTACGTGGTCAGGTGATCCGAACCCGGCACGATTAGCCCACCAAGGTCACGATCCTCGCGCGTCATGCGATGGAGCGATTCCACGCTCGCCATCACCGCCACGTACGGCAGCAGCGTATCCGAGCAATGCACCAACAGCTCGGCCCAGGAGCGGTCAACCGGCATCGCCTCAACGGCCTTGCCGTACTCCGTCAACCGTCCATTCTCGATAATCCCGCGGCTCTCAAGAAAGGCCAGCGAATTCTTGTAACTCAGCTTGTCGAGCGGCACCGGAAGGTCGAGCTCATCCGCGCGCACGCCCAGCGCCGCGCAGGTGAGTGCCACGCGCTCCGAATCGCCAGCGAGCTGAAATTCCGGCGCCGTGGGGCGCAACTTGTCGAACTGAATGTCGCGGTCACTGAGGATGAACACACGGCCACCCGCCACGCGACCGTGCACGCGCCCCGCCATCTGCAGAATCTCGTTGGCGCCAAGATGCAGTCGCGTCAGCACGTTGCGCCCCTGCTCCACCACGTTCGCGAAGCGCGTGTCGTCAATCACCACGGTATCGAGACCCTGCACGTTGAGCGCGCTCTGCCCTGCCGCCGTCATCGCCAGCAGGAAAGGCTTCTCGACTTCGCCCTCAAGGAAGGGGCGAATCACACGGATCGGCTCACCACCGTGATAAAACGCCACCTGCATGCGTGGGTAGCGCGCGCCCACATCTGACGCGACTTCCTCAACCGCCGCGCGCGTCGGCAAGAACATCCCAATGCCACGACGCTCCTTGATGGCGCGCTGAATGAACTTGTCGTCGAGGAAACTCGTCGGCTTCTTGCGCTCCACCTCCACCTTGGCAGCGCGCTGTGGGTCAAAGGCACTCGATTCCACTACCGCCGCCGCATTCAGGTAGCGCTTGTAGAACGAGGGATCCACCGTCGCGCTCAACCACACAAAGCGGCAGCCCGCGCGCTTACCCAGCGAGAGACAGAGCTCGAGCTCCGCACTCGTTTGATGAATCTCGTCCACCACCAGCGTGTCGTGCGCGCGGATATCTCCGTCCTGGAACCAGCGCCGCGCAATACCCGTGGTCACGATCACGATGTTCCACGTGGGCGTCTCGGGCGTGGCCTCGCGCTCACGATTCACCACGCCGACGCGCAACTCCTCAGTATCAAGCAGCAGCTTGGCCAGCGGCTTCACGGAAAGCGTCTTGCCCGTGCCCGTGCCCGCCACGATGCCAAAGCCGCGACGCGGGCGCTCCTCACTCTCTCGTAACTCGAGCGCGATGCGGCTTAGCTCCTCGCCACGAGACTTCCACAACACCGTCTCGATGTCGAGGCCGAACGCCAGCTCGATGGTCTCGCAGGCGGCGCGAGTGGGTGCAATGATGATGATACGGCCGCGCGGACCACCGGCGCGGAGAAACGCCTCGCGGTCCGGCGGGAGATACGCGTCGCGGACCGGGCGCTGCGGTGTCGGCTCGCCTACGACGTGAGCTCCCAGGACATCACCGCCGGCGGCGAAGCAGCCGGCGGCTTCTTCACGGGATCTTCCGTCGGGCGGCGCGTGCCGCTCGGCGGCTGCGCTGGCGACGCGGGGCGCGTCTCGGTGCTCGGCGCTCGAGTGTCAGCGCGCGCGGGCGCGGCTGCGGGCTCACGTGGCGTCTCACGTGGCGTCTCACGCGATGTTTCACGCGGCGTCTCACGCAGTGCCCGCTCCACCGTCGGACGGCCCCGGAACCCGCTCGCTCCGGACTCGCGCTCCACTGGCCCAAATACCACCACGCCATTCGTGGGGCGTTGACGCAGCGCCGTCTGGCAATCCGTTGGCGCTGGTTGCTGCTCGGGAGCCACGCCAACCATCCAAATGCGGCACTTCCCAGCAGGGGGCAACATGTTCACCGGAACCGACTCAGAGATCCTCTCTTGGTCGGCCCGCGTGTTCTGTGCCCCGGCAAATACCGGGAAGGCCGCGAAGGCGGCAAAAAAAACAAGACGGCGCATGACGCTCTCAATATCGCGGGACTGGCTCGGATTTCTACCCTTTTAGAGGGATTTCGGTCCCCCAAAAGAGCGATTACCGGTCCCCGAAGCTAATCCCCGCCCGACGGGCCGTCTGCACAACGTCGTGCGAGGGATCCACGCGCTTGGGCCCCTTGAGCGCCTCACTAATGGGCACGGTCACGATGTGCGGGGTCTGCAGGGCCACCATGTGACCCCACTTCTGGTCTGCCACCGCCTGCGCGGCGGCTCCGCCAAACCGCGTGGCCAACAAACGGTCATACCCCGTGGGCATGCCACCCCGCTGCAGATGCCCCAGCACCATCGAGCGGCATTCCTTGCCAGTCTTGGCCTGGATGGCGCCCGCCAGATGGTGCGCAATACCGCCCACCCGCTGCGCTTGGCCCGGCATGGACTCGCCGATGATGGACACCTCGCCATGCTCATCCTTGGCACCCTCAGCCACCACGACAATCGCGAATCGCCGACCGCGATTGTGCCGCGCCATGATGTGCTCACAGACGTGGTCGAGCTTCCAGGCGATCTCCGGGATCAGCACGACGTTGGCCATCCCTGCTAGGCCCGCGTGTAGCGCGATAAACCCCGCCTCGCGCCCCATCACCTCGAGCACCAGCACGCGATCGTGCGACTCGGCAGTGGTCTGCAGCTTATCGATTGCCTCGATGGCCGTTTGCACCGCCGTGTCAAAACCGAATGTCGTGACCGTGCCGGCAACGTCGTTATCAATGGTCTTCGGCACGCCCACAATGCGCATGCCCTTGTCTACCAGCTTCTGCGCAATCGCCAGCGATCCGTCGCCGCCGATGGAGATAATGGCCTCGATCCCCAAGTTGCGCGCGTTGGCAATCAGATCATCCGAGCGATCCACTTCGCGCCACGAGCCATCCGCATTCTGCACCGGAAACGAGAACGGATTTCCACGGTTCGTCGTCCGAAGAATGGTCCCACCGAGGTGCGCAATGCCGCGCACTGTATCGCGCGTAAGCGGAATGACATCATCCTCGCCGAGCAGGCCGAAGTAGCCGCGCTTGATGCCGAGGACGGACCAGCCGCGGTCGAGCGCCGAGAGGGTGGCTGCGCGAATAACGGCGTTGAGGCCGGGAGCGTCGCCGCCGCCGGTGGAAATTGCGATTCTCATAGAGGACGGATGACGGATGACGGATGCATATGCAGCGGTGTTAGCGGATGGAATTGAGCCGAGAGAGGACTTCGCCGGGCTGGGCGTGCCGGCCAAGATCATTCTTCGAGAAAATTAGAGTGCCATCAGCGGTGACTTCAAATGCGCCGCCGCCCGTTGGTGTCAGCGTGATGGTCGCCTCGGGGAATACCCGCCGCAACGTATCGGCCAGTGCCACCGCACGCGGCTGGTAGTTACATGCCACGCAGAACGCGACGTCAATGTGCCGGACCGACGGAAGCTGGTTTGCTGTGAGCATCCGTCTTCCGTCATCCGTCCCGTCGTGTGGCTTATCGCTGATACGGCACCCCAGTCACGTTCGCCATTCTGTAAATCGCCGTGTCTTGCTTGGCGACAATGGCTCGCATCGAGTCCACCGTCACCTGCAGTTCGGATACCTGCATGCCCAACTGATTGACGGCGTCGGTCATGTCCTGGACCAGTTGTTGCTGCGCGATGCGCTCCTCAGGGTCCTGATAGCAACCCCCGAGCGCTACGACGGCGGCGAGTCCAAGGGACACAGAAGCAAGTCTCGGCACGGGGGGCTCCGGAGTATTCGGGTGACGACGGCAAGGGGGCGATGCCGCCCCACGCGTCGAATCTACGCATCCTCCCTTCCCTATGCGCCGTGGCGTGACCCTCCTCGAGCTGATTCTGGTCTGCACCTTCGTTGCCGTCACGGCCGGGCTCGCCCTGCCGCGCGCGAAGTACATCCTCGACGGTATCCGCATCCGTCAGGCCGCCCACGAAGTCAGCGGCGCCGTGGCCATCACCCGAGCCGCCGCCATCCGCCGCGGTGAGTCCGCACGCTTGGTGGTGGACCGCCCCGCCGGCAGCATCCGCGTGGAGTCCGGCGGCGACACCCTCATGAAGCGCGAACTGCGCCGCATGCACTACGTGCAGCTGTTCGCCACCCGCGACACCGTCACCTTCGGGGCGAACGGACTCGGATTCGGAGTCGCAAACTCGACAATTGTGGTGAGCATTGGAGCGCGCGCTGAGACGGTGGTGGTGTCGAGACTCGGGCGAGCACGAGTCAGCTATTGAAACAGGACGGATGACGGAAGACGGATGCCAAAAGCTTCCGTCATCCGTCATCCGTCCAAAACTCAAGTGCCGAAGTCGTATCCAACCACAGAAATCCGGGGAATCTCTTGGCCGATCACTCGTTCAATAGTTCTCACCATCCCAATCTCTTCCGTACTCATAAACGTGAACGCGTCGCCTTCCTTCGCGGCGCGTCCCGTGCGGCCAATCCGGTGCACGTAGTCTTCGGCTTGCTGCGGCACATCGTAGTTCACCACGTGCGTGATGCCCGAGATGTCCAAGCCACGCTGCGCGATGTCCGTCGCCACAAGTACACGCGTTTTGCCATCCTTGAACTTGGCCAGTGCCTGCTCGCGCTGACCCTGACTCTTGTCTGCGTGTAGCGCGTCGGCCTTGATGCCGTTGTCTTCCAGATGACTCACCACGCGGTCCGCGCCGTGCTTGGTGCGCGTGAACACGAGAATCGAATCGTTGACGCCGAGTTCGCCGAGGAGATGCGTCAGCAAGGCGGTCTTTTTCGCTCCTGGCACCGGATACACGAAGTGCCGCACCGATGCGGCCGCCTGTGAGCGACGTCCCACCTGCACCACCACCGGCTTGCGCAAATACTTGCGGGCGAGCGCTTCCACTTCGGGTGGCATCGTCGCCGAGAAGAGCAGCGTCTGGCGGTAGGGGTGAATCTGCGCGACGATCTTGTTGATCTGGGGCGCAAAGCCCATGTCGAGCATGCGGTCCGCTTCGTCGAGTACGAGCACCTCGAGGTCGTCGAACACCACGTTCTGCTTCTCGAGGTGGTCAATGAGGCGGCCCGGCGTCGCGACAATCACGTCTACGCCACCACGCAGCGCTTCTACCTGCTGATCATAGCCCACGCCGCCGTACACCGAGACGACCTCAAGCCCAGTCCCGACACCGTACTTCCGCACCGCGGCCTCGACCTGCTGACACAGCTCGCGCGTGGGCGTGAGCACCAGCGCACGCGTGCGCTTGGGCCCGTCCATCAAGCGCTCAATGATCGGAATCGTGAACGCGGCGGTCTTACCCGTTCCCGTCTGCGCGAGACCCATCAGGTCGCGGCCCTTGAGTGCCAGCGGCACGGCCTGCTGTTGAATGGGCGTGGGGCGCGTGTAGCCGCTTTGCACCAGCGAGGCGAGCATCCGCTCGCTCAAACCCAAGTCGGCAAAGGTGATGTCTACCGTCGCCGCTTCCTGCTCGGCGAGCGTGCGCGAATCGCCGTCGAGCACGACCTTCGCTGACGGCGGCGGCAAGAGCGAAATCTCTGCTTCGGCTTTCGTCTCTGCAGCCTTGCCTGCAGCCTTGCCTGAAGCCTTGGAAGGCGCGCGGCCCTTCTTCACCGCGGCTGCCGTACGCTTTTCGCTTCCGTCATCCGTCTTCCGTCCAGTTGTCTTCATCATAGTCATTCCCAGTAACCTAATCAGCCCCTCGCCAAGTCGCCGAGCAGCATCTCATTAATCCTCGCCGGCGCCTCTTCCATCACCACGTGCCCGCCGTCGGCAATCCACGTGATGCGGCCATTGGGCAAGGCTCTCGCCAGCGTCTCCGCATGGTGCGGACGTACCGTGCGGTCCCGCGTACCGAAGACCACGTGCGTGGGCGTCTTAAGACGGCGCAGCGTCGGCTCGTCCCACAGGCCCCAGTGGAACTCCTGCAACATCTGGAACTGCGCGCGCACCGCAGCGGGAAACTGCGTCGGCGCCCAGTACTCATCTACATCGCGCTCGGTGAAGAACCCCAACTTGCCGTACACGCGATGTTGCACGAAGGCGACCATCTCGCGAGGAATGAACTTCGCGATGATTTCGCCCGGCAGTGTGGGAATCAGCGGCGAGAGTGCCTGCCAGGGCGGAATGAGACCAAAGCCCACCGCACCATATAGGATGAGTTGCGACACGCGCTCCGGGGCATCCAGCGCAACGCGCACCACCACCTTGCCGCCCATGCTCTGGCCCGCCACCGCCGCGCGCTCCACGCCGCAAATATCAAGCGTCTCAATCACATACTGCGCAAAACGCTCCGACTTGTACGAGCCTGGCGCGCTGGGCGCATCACTCAGCCCGTGTCCTGGCAGATCCAGCGCAATCACGCGGTAACCCGCGGCCGCGAGCGGCAGGATGTTGTGACGCCAGAGGTACGCCGTCACCGCCCAGCCATGCACCAACAAAACGGCGGGGCCATTTGCTGGCCCCGCCTCAAGGATGCGTACCGCCACGCCGCTGGCCAGCGTCTCGCGACGTACACGAATACCCTCGACACCTGCCGGAAACCACTGCTCCGGCGGAAGACGCCCGCTCATGCCCGCGCTACGCTAACGAGGTGCGCGATCAGATCAACTTGATCGGACGCCCACCGAGGCGCGCGATGAGCCCAATGCGGAACGTCACATCAGCCCAGCGCTCCTCGCCACCGTTCGATTGCTCGAGCGGGAACATCGGCCACACGTATGGATCGGAGCTCTTGGGCACCGCCAGTCCCTTATGCGGATGCCACACGCCATCGCGACCGCAGTCGTCCACGAAGCGCTCGTACATCTTCGTCCACGTCTCGTTGCGGCGCAGGAAGCCCAAACGCGCCATCAACTCCAACCACGCCAAGGCCTTCGGCACATCGTCTTCAACCGCGTTACGGTGCGGGAGATGATCGCCGAGCACCGCATACGGCATCGGCATCATCGTGTTCGCCCCGACCTGCTGAATGGATTCCTGACGCGGTAGCGCGCGCGACAGAAAGGCGAACAGCAGCTCCATTGCCTCGTAGTGCTCGCTCTGGAACATCGGCATATGCGCAATGAGGTGCAGCGCGTAAATGCTCGGCGGCGACGCGTCCGGATGCAGCACCTGCCTGTTGCCCACGCGAATCCAAGGCTTCTCGGCCAGCGGTGAGCGCAGGAACTCGGCAATCCGCTCGATGGTGCGGCGCGCGAGTCCACGCAAACGCGGATCCGCTTCAAAGCCCGCAGTCGCCAAAGTTGCCGCAGCCGCCTCACGGAGCAACTGACGCTGCGACAGCATCACTTCGGGTTCCACCTTCTTGGTGGGACGCAGCTCGTAAAGGAAATCCGGATCGTTGTCCTCGGCGAGCAAACGGAACAGCACGCGCTTGGTGTGCACCACCGGCGGCGAGTCCTTGTCCCATCCGTATTCGAGCAAACGACGCATCGCCGGAATGGTGCCGACACCCTCAAAATGTTCTGAAGATTTTGACGGCAGCGAAAGCATTGAGCGGTTCCAAACACCGTTCACATCGGCCTGAATAGCGAGCTCCAATGCCGGTCTGTAGGCCAGCGGCAGCACGCCGGGCGTGAACAAAACACCGCCAACTGGCTTCGCTACGTCGTTGATGGCGCGATACTGAATCGGTGCTGACGCATTATTGAGCAACCAATTGACCGGAAACGTCACCTCTGCTTCGGGTGGCGGCGGTGGCGCAAAAATGGACGTCGGATAGATAATCGGGGTCGTCAAGCTCAAACCGTGGCTAACGCCAAATGAGATAACAACTTAGGCTGCTCCTCCTGTGGCTCCGTGTCCCATTGCTGCTACGCGGTGCCGCAGGCCTAGTGAAGGATACCATTTCCCACGGAATCCGCCAGATTGCATTTATGCGCGGTGAATTCGTGGATGTGGGTGGTTCTCGCCTCTATTACTACGCGGCGGGTAGCCGAGGGGCGGGCGATCCGGTGGTTTTGATTCACGGATTTCCTTTGGCCTCGCGGCTGTGGAGCGAATTTGTGCCGGACTTCGCGCCCGGACACCGACTCATCATTGTAGACCTCCCGGGGTTTGGGCGTAGCGATCCGCCGTCCGCCGCGCGCACGGGTTGCGGTGCATACGCAGCGGCGATTCACGCCCTGCTCGATGATTTGGGGGTCGAACGGGCTTTCATCGTTGGGCACGGGCTCGGCGGAGGCGTGGCGCAGGCCTTCGCCGTGCAGTGGCCAACGCGCGTCGCTGGACTGGCCCTCGTCAGTTCGGCCGGCTTCGGCGTGAAGCCACGCCGCATGGCGCGGTTAGCGCGTGCGCTCGGACCGCTGGCCAAGCACACGCCGCCCGCGCTACTCGCGGGGCTCGTACATGGCTCGGTGCGTCACGGTTTTGCCGATGCCGACCGCTCGCATCCCACGCTCGACACCTGTTTGCGCAGCTTCACCACGGTGGCTGGTCGCGATGCACTGGCCAGCCACCTCGCCGCCATACGGCACTGCGATACCGCGAGTTGGTCCAAACGACTCGCTGAGCTCGATCTGCCCTCGGCGGTGGTGTGGGGCGCGGAGGATCCGTTCTATCCCGTCTCGTTGGGCGAGCGCCTGCACGCGTCGCTCAAGGGATCCACGTTCACGGTGATTCCAGGGGCGGCACACTTCGTTCCAGAGGACTCACCCGAGGCGCTGCGCCGCGCAATCCAACCGATGATTCTACGGGTCTCGGTCTAGCCTCGCTTCGTCCACGGCCTCGGCCGCGCGCTCCACGTCACGCGCGAGCGCACGAAGCTCTTCCGTCTGCGGACCTTCACCGGCCGCGCGCGACGCCACACCTGAGCTCCGCAGCTTGGTGAGATCCAGCTTCATGGTCTCCAGCACGAGCACCGCCTGCTCCAACTGCGAACCGAGCGACGAGCGCCGTTCGGCGAGGTCTGTGAGCGTCACGCGTTGCCGGCGCAGCAGCTCCAGGCGGCGTTCGCGATCCGGCGCGGCCGAAGGCATCGTCTCTGCTTGAGCAATGCGCGTCTCGAGTCGGACGAGCGCGTCCGGCGAGGCTTCCGTGTCCAGCGCATGAAGCGCAATGGCCAAGGTGCGTACGCGCTCAATCAGCGCTTCAACCGTCGGCTCGATTTCCGGCAGCAGGGCACGATCGCTCTCGGGCAGGCGCGCCAGCACGGAGCGAATCTTCGACCGCGCGTCAAAGGCATCGCGCACGGCTTGGCCCTGCACACCCGCGAGCACATCAGCGGGCACCGCGTCAAGCACCGCGTGTGCGGCCGTCACCGCAGTGGGTGCCGGCAGCTTGGGTTCCAAGCGACGCAGCGGCGCTTCATCGCCGCGCACCCGGCGCTCGGCGGGGCGCGTGAAGATGGCTCGAATGGGAATGCCATCAGCCCACAAATCCGTGATGCGCTTCACGATGCCGTAGCCAATGCCGATGGCCGGAAAAACCACCCAAGGAAACACCGGTGAGGTCACTGCATTAATCACGGCCAACATTCCCACCGTCACCACGCCCGTTGCCATGCGCTTGCGCACGGACAAGATGCGCTCCTCAGGCGTGCGCCGCATCAATTCATACTCGGCCATCTGTTGCGCACCGGCGCGGAGGTCATCGCGCTGCGCACGCGGCTGATTGCGCACCTCCTCACGCCACCGGCGCGCCTCTTCGCGCCATTGCCGCAGCGACTCCTTGCCCTCGTCGCGCTTGGTTGGATCTGTCATCCAATCGCTCGGCAATTCAGGGAAGGCTGGGCCTGGCAGCGGTGTGCGCGACTTGAGGTCATCCAAGTCATCTCGGACGGGCGGCTTTGCTGCCTGCACCGCCTGCACGCCGCTCGAACGTCGAGGCCTCGCACTGGGTGGCTCGGCGTCGTCGGCCAGGGCGGTCTTGAACTCCGAGGCATCCTTCCAGCGCTCGTTGCGGCCCTTTGTCAGCGCGCGCTCAACCGCATAGATGAGATTCTTGGGCAAATCGGCGCGCACATCATTCAGCGGACGTGGACGCTCGCTCAAATGCTTCATGAGCATCGTCGGCGTGTTGCTGGCCTGGAACGGCAACTCCCCGGCAAGCATCTGGTAGGCCACGATGCCAAGGGCGTAGATGTCGGCGCGGCCATCCACCTCGCGCTCACCCATGGCCTGTTCGGGACTCATGTACGCCGGCGTGCCCACCGCGATGCCTGTGGCCGTGAGGCGCTGGTCGCCCTCTGCAGCGCGGGCGATGCCAAAGTCCGTCACCAAGGCGCGGCCCGTGTCGCGCTCAAGCAAGATGTTGTCGGGCTTGATGTCGCGATGCACGACGCCCTCGCGGTGGGCGTAGTCGAGCGCATCGCAGACTTCACGCAGCACGCGACGCACCACGTCTAATGGCGGCCGGGGGTCACGGTGCAAGCGTTCGGCGAGCGACTCGCCGTCCACGAGACCCATCGCCATCCACACCAGGCCATCCTTCTCGTCCACAGCGTAAATGGGCACGATGTGCGGATGCGAGAGGCCCGCGGCCATCTCCGCCTCGCGCAGGAATCGCTTCTTCACCTCGTCGCGGAACGCGAGCTCCGGCGGCAGCACCTTGAGTGCCACCTTGCGACGCAGCCGCACATCACGCGCGCGGTAGACGACGGCCATGCCACCCCGGCCGACCTCCGCCTCGATTTCGTAATGTCCGGCGACCGCGGCGGCGACGCGCGCCAGCAGCGCGTCTTCAGCCACGGCGTTTATCGCGAGAGATGCCTGCCATCTGATCGCCAACATAGATGGAGCTATCCACCTCGCGGGCCAACGCTGCCGCCTGCTCGGCGATGGTCGTCATGTTCTGCCAGCTCTGGTTGCCGGTCTTCAAGCGTAGCACGTCGAACTTCAGGTTTTGGAGCGTCAACGCGACGTTCTCGAGCTTGGCGGCGAGGTCAGAGCGACGCGACTCCAATTCCGTCGCGCCACGACGCGTGCGCTTGAGCAAGGCAAGGCGGCGCACGCGAATCTCGCTAGCCTGCGTATCCATGGGATTCGCCTGCGACTCGAGCATGCTGATTTCTTTGTCCATCGTCGCCACGCTCACGCCACCCATGTCACGCTCAATCGCCGTGAGAGCCGTGGCGAGACCCATGACACTCTCGGCGAGCGCGCGCGCCGTGGGAATCACGTCCGGTATGCGCGCCTTGTCGTCCTTGGGCAAGGACTCCACCATGCGCAGCACCTCTTCGCGATCGAGCAGTGCTTGGCGTGCCGTTGCCGAATGCGGACCCGAGCCCAGCGCTGCCGCATCGGCGGACGACAAGGCCCGCAGCCCTTCCGATGGCGAGTTGGTCTCCACCGAAAGTCGGCGACGACGCGCCTTCTCGCGCATCTCCGTGCGCTTGTCGCGATCCCAGATGGCCTTGGCGCTTTCCATCGTATCAGCGGCCACGTCCACGATCATTTTGTCGCGCGGCTGCTTGAACACATCGCGCCAATCGTAGCCGTCGCTCCAAAGCTTGGCGTACTTGTACGCCACGTTGATGCCCCAGAACGCGGAGATGAACAGAAAGTTGGGGCCGCCGAGCGTGTTTACGGCCGCCATCGCGGCGGTCACAAAAAGAAACGGCGCAATCGCCTTGCGAAATTCCACCACTGAGCGCTGCTCCCAGCGAATCAACTCCTCGGGGGTCGGCGCATCTGGGTCAAAGTCGGCTGGCGGCTGCCAGGTCTGCTGTTGCGCCTGCGGGTAGGCGTTGCCCGCGCGCACCGGCAACTGCGGCACGATGCCTGTGTCGAGCGCCTGTACGAAGGCGCGGGCGTTGGGAAAGCGGTCGTCAGGATTCTTCTCGAGGCAGAGCATGACGGCGCGCGCCAACTCCGGCGGCACCATCGCGCGCTGCTCAATCGGAATCGGCTTCTCGCTCAAATGCTTTACCAAGAGCGCCGGAGCGCTGGTGGCATTGAAGGGCAAATCACCGCAGAGCATCTGATAGGCTACGATGCCGAGCGCATAGAGGTCTGTGCGTCCATCAATGTCGCGGTCGCCAGCCGATTGCTCGGGGCTCATGTAGGCGGGCGTGCCAATGGCGATGCCCGTCGCGGTGAGCTTTGAGTCGCTCCCTTCGCTCACCGCGCGCGCGATACCGAAGTCGGTCACCATGGTGCGGCCGGTGGCGCCATCAATGAGGATGTTGTCCGGCTTGATGTCGCGGTGCACCGTGTTCTGCGAATGCGCGTAGGCCAGCGCGTCGCCCACTTCGCGCAGGATGCGCCGTGCCTCGTCCGGATTCACGGGGCCCGTTCTGGCGATGCGTGTGCCCAGGTTCTCACCTTCCACCAGGGCCATCACGAAGTAGACGAGGCCCTCGCGCTCGTCCACGCTGTAGATGGGCACGATGTGCGGGTGCGAGAGCTGTGCCGCCATCTCCGCCTCACGCAAGAAGCGTGTGCGGATTTCTGAACGGAACGCGAGTTCCGGAGGTAGCAGCTTGATGGCCACCGGACGCTTGAGGCGCTTGTCGCGCCCGCCGTACACGATGCCCATGCCGCCGCGGCCAATTTCTTTTTCGACGTCGTACTGCGACTCCAGCACCCGCATGATATGCGACTGCAGTTCGGCGTCAGACTGTGAAAGGCGCGAATCGCTCAAGGCTATGCGGTGTGGGGGGCGTGAGCGGCAAAGATACGGTCTGGGAGACCTAGATACCAAACGCCGGACGCAGTCTCGGTAGGATGGCAGACCCTACGTCAGTACGGCACCCTAAAGTTGCATTCCCCGCCAAAAGGTCGTAAGTCAGGGCGGAACGCTCCTTGCGACTCAGGGATATCGCAGGCATCGCTTTCATCCATTCCAAGGATTCCGCGCTGATGAGCACCCGCCAGACCCTTCCCGTCCTTCCCTTGCGTGGGACGGTCATTTTCCCGGGGCTAACCGCCCCAATCGCGGCCGGCAGGCCGGGCACGCTTCGCGCGATTGAATCCGCGCTGAAGGGCGATCGCCTCGTCTTTGCCGTCGCGCAAAAGGACAACACGGAGGAGCCGTCTGCCGACATCCTCTACTCAATGGGCGTGATCGCGCGCATTGGGCAGGTGCAGCGTGGCCTCGGCGGCGTGCAATTGCTGCTGCACGGCGAACAACGCGCCACCGCCCTGCAGTACACCACTACGGAAGGCTTCCTCTCCGCCGTTGTTACACAAACGGAAGAAATGGCGCCGCTCGACGAAAAAGACGCCGCCTTCGAAGCCCTTCATAAGGAAATCCGCGAACGCGCCGCCGAACTTGGCGAACGTCGCGGCCTCCCTGAGGAGGTCGTGCATCAGGTATTGGACTCGGTCACGGAACCCGGCAAGTTCGCGGATCTCGTCGCCGGTTATATCGAGCTCTCCGTTCCTGAGAAGCAGGGCCTTCTTGAGACCCTTTCCGTTGAGGACCGCCTCCGCAAGGTGCTCGTGATGGTGCAGCGCCAGATCTCCCTCCTCGAAGCGCAGGAGGAGATCAAGTCGCAGGTCCAGGAAGAACTCGGCGAGCGCCAGCGCGAGATGTTCCTGCGCGAGCAGATGAAGGCCATCCAGAAGGAGCTCGGCGACGACGACTCCGCCAAGGAAATCGAGGAGCTGCGCGAGAAGCTGCTCAAGCTTGAGCTGCCAAAGGAAGCGCGTCGAGAAGTGGAACGTGAGCTCGGGCGTCTTGAGCGCGCGGGGCGTGAGTCCATGGAGGCTCAGGTCATCCGCACGTATCTCGAGTGGATGTCGGAGTTGCCGTGGAACACGCGTTCCGATGATCAGCTCGATCTCCAGCACGCGCACACCGTGCTCGAAGACGACCATTACGGACTCCAAGACGTGAAGGACCGCGTGCTCGAGTTCTTGGCTGTTCGTCAGCTCCGCGCCCAGCAGCTCGCGGAGGAGATGGATCGCACCGGTGAGTTCCCCGCGGCCAAGCTCAAGACCACGGCCGAAGAAGCGCCCAGCGCGTCCATTCCCAAGAAGAAGGCCGACCCAGAAGAGAAGGAGCGGACCATCACCGACAAGCGCGAGGCCAAGGCCCGCGCCATGGCGAAGGGTCCGATTCTCCTGTTCAGCGGGCCGCCAGGCGTGGGCAAGACGAGCATCGCGAAGTCCATCGCCCGCTCCTTGGGACGTGAGTACGTACGTGTTGCCTTGGGTGGCGCGCGCGACGAGGCCGACATCCGTGGCCATCGCCGCACCTACGTGGGCGCGATGCCTGGCCGCATCGTGCAGGGCATGAAGCAGGCGGCCACCAAGAACCCTGTTTTCTTGCTCGACGAAGTCGACAAGCTCGGTACGTCGTTCCAGGGCGATCCGTCCAGCGCGCTGCTCGAGGTACTCGATCCGGCGCAGAACGATTCGTTCACGGATCATTACCTTGGCGTGCCCTTCGATCTCTCCGAAGTGCTGTTCATCGCGACGGCTAACTTCATCCAAAACATTCCCGGTCCGCTGCTCGACCGTATGGAAGTCGTGGACTTCGCCGGCTACACCGAGCGCGAGAAGCAGGAGATCGCCAAGAAGTATTTGATTCCGCGTCAGCTTGAGGAGAATGGTCTCAAGGACAAGAACCTCGGCTTCTCCGACGACGCCATCGCCTCGCTGGTGAGCAAGTACACGCGCGAGAGCGGCGTGCGTCAGCTTGAGCGAGAAATCGGCAAGGTGGCACGCAAGGTGGCACGTCGCATCGCGACCAAGGAAGGCAAGGACGTGGGCGCCGACGGCATCATTGACGTGGACGAAGTGCGCGATCTGCTCGGCCGGCCAAAGGTGCATCCCGAAAAGGCCAACGTCGTGCACGAGGTGGGTATCGCCACCGGTATGTACTACACGCCGATGGGCGGTGACATCATGTTCGTCGAAGCGTCAGTGCGTTCGCTCGCCGCGCCGGCGGCCGAAGGTGGCGCACCGGTCTCACTCATTCTCACCGGCCAGCTCGGCGATGTGATGAAGGAGTCGGCGCGCGCAGCGTTCACTTATGTCACCAAGAACGCTGAGTTGCTGGGCATTCCGCGGAACAAGCTCGGTGCGGTGGAGACGCACATTCACGTACCGGCTGGTGCGATTCCGAAGGATGGTCCTTCAGCAGGCGTGGCGATTTCCACCGCACTTGCCAGCGAGCTCAGCGGACGTCCCGTGCGCAAGGACATCGCGATGACGGGCGAGATCACGCTGCGTGGGCGCGTGTTGCCGATTGGTGGTGTGAAGGAGAAGGTGCTTGGTGCGCTGCGCGCGGGCATCACCGACATCATCCTGCCGAAGGCGAACGAGGCGGATGTGGAGGATGTGCCGGAAGAGGCGCGTGGGAAGCTGAGCTTCCACTTCGTGGAGACGCTGGAGGATGTGTTGAAGCTGGCGCTGGTGCCGGAGCCGACGGGGGAGCCCTTGGCGGTTGTTGCCTAAGGGCTCAGCGAGCCGCAAGCGGAATCAACGACGGGGTCGGTACGGCGTGAGCCTACCGGCCCCGTCGAGCTTCCACCGCGGCTGCACTGGCTCGGGCAACACAATATCCGACGAAGACGCGGGGCCATCGCGCAACATCGCGACAACTGGCGGCGTGGGCACCGTGTAGGGATCGGCCGACGTGAAGCCCACCTGATAGCCGAGGTCAGCGAGCACCTGGATGCTCATCTTTGAGAACGGGGTGGCGCCGCTCCCGAGGAAGGGCGTCATCAACTCCGACTGGAAGACGTTCTCGCGCCAGTGCGAGAAGCGGGAGCCGGCGCCGTCTGCACTATGCACTGGGACGTTGGTCGCGCAGGGAGTCGCTCCGGCATGATCTGTCACACAGGCGGTGCGAGCGCTCACACCGGTGTAGCGCACATCCGTCGGCGTCGTGACCGTGTCCACAAGGTTGTCGTACCACACGGTACCGAAGCCCAGCACGTGCATCAGTTCGTGTAAGACCACGCGCGGGAGCCGGCCCGAGGCTTGCAAATTGGCGACGTCGGCTTCGTCTAAGCGCATGAAGCCAAGTGCGGGGATGTCGTTGGCTCGAATGAGACAGGGACCAGCCTGCCCAAGCGTTCCCGCCGGGCCGTCAATCGCCTGGACCAAGAGGTAGACGCGCAGGCCGCGGATGTTGGTTCGCGAGATATCGGGATGCCCGCTCAGTCCGCACTGGCTGAGATTCGTAAAGGTCGCGGGAATCGCAACCGAGGTGAGCGCGCCGACGATGGTGCTGCGCACGGTACTCAACGCCGCATCGAACGACGCGAGCGTTGGGCCGGTCGGCTGAGTCCCAAGCCACACGACCTCGAGCGTGAACTCTGAGTCGTCAACTCCCGCCGGCGTCTTTGACGAAGAGCAGGAGAGCAAGACAGAAGCAACGAGTGCCAGCGGCGCCAATCGGCGCAATGCGAAGTGGTGGGTCACAGTGTTAGAAGATAGGCAGAGGCCCGTAGGTCAGGAACAGCCGCCGCGCGTCCACGCGCAGCGCTCCCGGTTCAGTACCCGCCAAGAAGCTCTCCACGTAACGGCGTTCGGCGGGTGTCCAGGGCTCAGCGAGGTCTCCCGTCAGGCGGTCCATCTCCGTCGTCACGACGGTGGTGGGTTGCAACCAGGCATCTTTGCTCGCGCCACCCCAACGGGCCAGCATGGTCCCGAAGATCGGTGCGGCCAACGCGCCGCCCGCCGCACCCGGCGTGATGGTGCGTGGCCGATCAAAGCCCAACCACACGCCAGCGACGAGATTCGGCGTCATCCCCACAAACCACACGTCGGTGTTGTCGTCCGTGGTGCCCGTTTTGCCCGCCACCTGCACGTCCGGCGTGACGAAGCGGCGCACGGCGTTGCCCGTTCCCCCGTCCACGGCCTCGCGCATC
Organism: Gemmatimonas sp.; assembly: GCA_031414535.1. Taxonomy (GTDB): domain Bacteria; phylum Gemmatimonadota; class Gemmatimonadetes; order Gemmatimonadales; family Gemmatimonadaceae; genus Pseudogemmatithrix. The sequence continues at coordinate 44,506 of JANNVQ010000010.1, read as the reverse complement.
ATTTGCAACGCCACATAGGCCACGGCCGAATCCATCGCCGGCGCGAGCACCCGAGTGCCCTGACCCCAGACCGTTCTCCCCACCGCGTCCTGCACTCGGAGCACGAGCCGCGGCTCGGTGGCGCGACCTAAATTGGCGAATGCTGTGAACGCCCCCACCAACTCGATCGGTCGCACCGCCGATGCCCCAATGGCGCTCGAGGGATACGGGGCGATGGGCGAATTGATTCCCATCCGCTGCGCCAGCGCAATCACCGAATCCGCACCTTCGCGCTGCCAGAGCATGACCGCCACGGGATTGCGCGAGCGCGCCAACGCGGTGCGCATGGTGATGGCACCGAGGAACTCGCCATCGGCATTCTTTGGTGAGTACTCTTGCGCCTCGTACTTGATGGTGATCGCGGTGTCAGGCGTGATGGTGTTGGGCGGCAGCGAATCCATCAACGCGCGCGCATACACAATCGGCTTGAACGTTGAGCCCGGCTGACGCAGACCGTTCGTGGCGCGATTAAACGGCGCGGTGGCGAAGTCGCGGCCCCCGACGAGCGCCCGCACATCGCCGGTGGCGGGGTCAATGGCGACGATGGCGCCTTGGAGGAATTCCGTGGAGCCGCGCGGCGCGGTGGTCGGCGTGCTATGGCGATACCCGCGTTGCGCCTCGATGCCCTGAATGCCTTCGAGCAGCGCGGAGTTGGCGGCGCGCTGCAGCGCCGGGTCAATGGTCGTGGTGATGCGGTAGCCGCCGTTTCGCACCGGGATGCCAGCGCGCTCCGCCGCCTGTCGCGCCGCATCCACGAAATACGGTGCCGCTACCGACATCCCAGCGTTGGGCGACACCCGCACGGGCTCGGCGCGAGCCGCCGCCGCCTGCTCGCGCGTGATGTAGTTCTGCTCCGCCATCAAGCCGAGAATGGCATCGCGACGATTTTTGTTGCGGTCCGGATGCCGGATGGGATCGTAAATGGCCGGCCCCTTAGGCAACGCCGCGAGCGAGGCCGCTTCGGCGATACTCAGCTCCGCGGCGCTCTTGCCGAAGAAGTGGCGTGCCGCGGCATCAATGCCGTACCAGTTCCGCCCGAAGTGGATCTGGTTGAGGTATGCCTCGAGGATCTCGTTCTTGGTGTAGTGGCGTTCCATCTCTCGCGCGGCGCGCTGCTCGCGCACTTTGCGCGAGAGCGTGCGGTCGGCGCGGTTGATGATGGTGGGATGCATGTTGCCCACCAGTTGCTGCGTGATGGTACTCGCCCCACGGCTCGCGCCGAGGATGTTGTCGCGGATGGCCGCGGCGATGCCCACGACGTCCACACCATCGTGTTGGTAGAAGCGCCGGTCCTCCACCGCCACGAAGGCCGCGGGCACGTAGCGCGGCAGGTTTGCGATGGAGATGGAGGTGCGCCACTCACGGCCAATCTCGCCCACCAGCGAGCCGTCTCGGGCGAGCACGAGACTCGACTGGGCTGGGACGATGATCCGCCAGGGCTCAACTTGGGCGGGCTCCTGCGCGGCCAGCTGGGAGCCGAGTGCGAGGAGCAGGACGGAAGACGAAAGACGGAAGGAGCGATGCACAGGGGGATTTTACCCTGATTGCGCTCCGAAGGTGCGCCCCGGCGCCGGTCTGTCCCCCGCCACCCCTTCCGTCTTTCGTCTTCCGTCCAAGTACTTTTCTATACCGTGCTGACCCTCGCCTTAGTTCAGTTCCGCCCCCAGAAAGCCGCCCTCAGCGCCAACCTTGACCGCATCGCGGCCTTGGTGGCGCAGTCGGCGGCGTTGGAGCCGCAGCCCCAACTCGTGGTGTTCGCCGAGACGGTGACCTCGGGCTACTTCGTGGAAGGCGGGGTGCGGGAGCTTTCGTTGAGCGCCGAGCGGCTCGCCGCGGAATTGGATGCGCGCCTGGCCTCGCTGGCACCGGCGCTTCCCGCGCTGGACGTGATCCTCGGCTTCTACGAGCAGGCGGAGAACGGCACGCTGCACAACTCGGCGGCCTGCATCGCGTTCGGCGGCGGCAAGGCGGCGCGCGTGCTGCACCTGCATCGCAAGAACTTCCTGCCCACGTATTCGCTGTTTGACGAAGAGCGCTTCGTGGAGCGTGGTTACGGCGTACAGGCTTTTGATACGAGCTGGGGCCGCGCGGCGATTCTCATCTGCGAAGATGCTTGGCACTCGCTCACCGGTACGATTGCCGCGCTTGATGGCGCGCAGGTCGTGTGCGTGGTGGCGGCGGCGCCGGCCCGTGGCATCAATCCGCGCGAGGATGGCTCGCAACCAGGCTCGGTGGGCCGCTGGGAGCGTCTCGTGCGCGACATCGCCGACGAGCACGGCGTGTACTGCGTGCTCGCGAATCTCGTGGGTAGCGAAGGCGGGCGCATGTTCCAGGGCGGCTCGATGGTCGTGGGCCCGCGCGGTGATGTGCGCGTGCGCGCTCCGATCTTTGAGGAAGCGCTGGTCACGACGAGCATCGAGCTTGGAGATATCAGCCGGGTGAGAGCGGAGCTTCCTCTTTTGAGTGATTTGCGGTCTGCGCTTCCGTTCTTGCGTGGGGAGCTGGAAAGGGTGCTTGGACTGGACGGAAGACGGATGACGGATGCAACAAGCCCCGTGCTTCCGTCATCCGTCCTCCGTCCTGTTGTCCCCCGCAGCGTTCCTCTCGCGGCGATCACCGCGCTGCCTGTGGTTCAAGCGGGCACGCAAGGTCACGGCACACCTCCGTCGCTGGACATTGACGCGCGGCTCGTGGAGCAGTGGCTCGTTGCCTTCTTGCGCGATGAGTTTCAGCGGCGCGGCTTTACGAAGGCCGTGGTCGGTCTCTCGGGTGGTGTGGATTCCGCCGTGGTCGCGGCCCTCGCGGCACGCGCGCTCGGCAAGGAGAACGTGATTGGTGTGCGCTTGCCGTATCGCACGTCGAGCCCTGATTCACTTGCCCACGCCCAGCTCCTCATGGACCAGCTCGGCATCGAGCAGCGCACGCTAGACATCTCTGCCGCCGTGGATGGCTACCTCGCCAACGAACCCGAGGCCGATGCCGCTCGGCGCGGCAACGTGATGGCGCGCGTGCGGATGATTTCGCTGTTCGATCTCTCCGCGAAGTATCGTGCGCTGCCGCTGGGTACGGGCAACAAGAGCGAGCGCTTGCTGGGCTACTTCACGTGGCACGCCGACGATTCACCGCCAGTGAACGCGATTGGCGATCTGTTCAAGACGCAGGTCTGGCAGTTGGCCAGCTACCTCGGCGTGCCGGCTGAGATTGTGAAGAAGCCCGCGAGCGCCGATCTCGTGGCGGGCCAGACGGACGAAGCGGATTTCGGTGTGAGCTACGCCGTGGCCGATGAGATACTCAACTGGCTGCTCCACGGCTGGAGCCGCGAAGAGTTGATCGCGAAGGGCGTGGACGCGGAAGCGCTCAAGCTGGTGACCAAGCGCTTGGACTCCACGCACTGGAAGCGCAAGCTGCCGACTGTGGCGATGCTCTCTGGGGCCGCCATCGGAGAGAGTTATTTGCGGCCAGTGGACTACTAGTAGGAACTGGACGGAAGACGGATGACGGATGCCAACGGCAGCAGTGCAGTAGCATCCGTCATCCGTCATCCGTCCATTCACTCACCGCAAGTATCGGGTCGCTCCAACCCTTGAATCCTGCCATCGTCCATCGAACCACACCGGAGATTTCGATGGAAGCCACGTCAGACTATTCGCGAATCGAGCGGGCCATCCGCTACCTGGATCGCGAGCGCGCCGCTGCACCATCCCTCAAGGCTGTCGCCGAGCACGTGGGGCTCAGCGAGTCGCACTTTCAGCGGATGTTCACGCGCTGGGCGGGGATTTCGCCCAAGCGTTTCGTGCAGCATCGCACGGCCGAGGTGGTGAAGCAGTTGCTGCGAGAGCGTCGGCCGGTGTTGGCGGCGACGTATGAGGCCGGGCTTTCGGGACCTGGGCGACTGCACGATCTAATCGTGAACGCCGAAGCTGTGACGCCAGGTGAGTTGCAGCGCGGCGGCTTGGGCATCACGGTGCGCTATGGATTTCATCCCACGCCATTCGGGGAATGTTTGATTGCCGTGACGCCGCGCGGCGTCTGCCACTTGGCCTTCGTGGCACCAGTGACGCGCAAGGAAGCGATGGCGCGACTTGAGCACGATTGGCCTTTGGCGAATCTGCTGCCTGATCAGAATGCCACGCGCGCCGCCGCGGCAAAGGCCTTCCCTCCTCCGGGCAGCAACAAGATTCCGTCACTCTCGCTGCACGTGAAGGGCACGAACTTTCAGTTGAGGGTTTGGCGCGCGCTACTAGAAATCCCGGCCGGCGAAGTCACGACGTATGGCGCCATCGCCAGCAAGGTCGGCGACCCCAAGGCCTCACGCGCGGTAGGAACAGCGGTGGGCGGCAATCCGGTGAGTTATCTGATTCCCTGCCATCGCGTGATCAGAGCGAGTGGCGAGTTGGGCGGCTACGCCTGGGGCATCGAGCGCAAGAAGGTCATGCTGCATCGCGAGGCGCTTTCGCGCTGAATTATGGACGGAAGACGGATGACGGACGCTACGGCCAATGCGCAGTAGCATCCGTCATCCGTCATCCGTCCAGTCAGCTTACGCCGCCTGCGCGTAGTGCAAAGACACCGCCCGTCGAGCGCCCCGCTTCAGCTGCCGATGCACCGCCCGCGCATACCGCATGAAGTTCTGCCCGGCCGCCGGATACCGGGCGAAGAATTCTGTGGGGAGCAGCGAGCCTTTGCGCTGATTGCAGGTCTGACATGCCGCCACGAGGTTGCCCGGCTGGTGCGTGCCGCCGCGTGAGAGCGGAATCACGTGATCCAGAGTGGCATTCTCCAATCCAAGTCCGGTGGCGCAGTAGACACAACGGCGTCCGCAATCCCTGAAGGTCTCACGCTTGACCTGACGCTTGTGCTGCTGGTGCAGCACTCGGCGAGCGTGGCGGGATAGCCCGCGCGTGGCGCGGGCGAGAGCGATGTGGTGGACGCCCCTATGTGACATCGTACCTCGCCGGAAATGACGACACCCCGCGCCAGGCCATCGGGCCCGGGCGGGGTGCGTTCAGAATGGGGGAGACTCCAGCTCACGGTCGCGGTGAGCGACCGTGGCCACTGCGGCTGGAACGGCTGTCCGTACGTTACGGTCACAGGCCTCCCGTCGCGGACCGTGTGGTTAGTGAATCCGAACCACGGTCCTGTGTGAGTGAGACGATACTACGATTGTGGGGTCACGTGATTCCGCGCAAGGGAAATCGTGAAAGTCGCAGATTTGTGACACAAAACTCTTACTGCCGGCCGCCGCTCCAAATCACCAAAATGGCGCAGGCGCTGCTGCCTGCCGTGCGTTGCATGTCAGAGGGTGCACCGGCCGCCGAGGCGTAGATCTCCATTGCCGATACGGACAACGCGCCGATGAGTTCATCCACGCTCGTCCGGCTTGCCAGAAAGCGCTGGGTACCCGCGGTCCCGCCACCGAGGCGACGCACCTCGTCCTGCCCATCAATCGTGTACAGCTCCTCCACCATGCCCGTCATACGCTGTCCGTCGAGGATCACCGCTACCGGGCAGCCAGGCTGCCGGCCCGTGAGAATGGACTTGGCACCGCTACGCTGGATGCGGATGTAGGGCTCACCCGCGAGCATGGCCGACACAGTGATCGGATTTCGGATCTCCAGTTCCTCAGGCGTGATGAAGCGGGCGACAGTGGCTCCGCGGGCCACGCGTTCCATGCGATCGTAGAAGCCGCGGCGAGCCAGCGGCGTGTCGCGTCGCGCCGTGACGGTCGTCGGGTTGAGGGCTCGTGGCAGATCATTGAGGTAGGCCACGTACTGCTTGCCGTCTTCGCTCAGCTTGGCGAATTGGCCAAATGGGTGGTAGCCGATGCGGCGCACCACGATGTCCGCCGAGTCGGCGTCCAACGGAACCGGCAACTGCGCCACGCCCAATGCGTCGGCCACGCGAGGCGGTGAGTTCCCGACGCTCACGAGCGCGAAAGGAATGGGCTGCGAGCGGCGATCGAGCACCAACACTTCGGTAATCGGACCGCTGCGGGTGGGGCTCGGCGCGGCCTGCGGCGCGTTCTGCGCCGCGAGCGGCGTAGCGACTGAAAGCGCGGCAACGAGCGCCGAGGCGAGTGCACGCACGGCAAGACGAGCGAAGCTGGACGAGTGACTAATCATCATGGGGGAATACTACCCCAGCTCTGGCGCTAGGGTCGAGGGCGCGGCGCTAGCCGTGCCCTCGCGTGCTGTTTCTTCCGTCATCCGTCTTCCGTCCAAAAGCCCCTCAATCGTGCTAAATTCACCCGAGCAGAAAGCTCCCCTTAACCCAGCCCCAACATGGCCACCTCCGCCAAGGCCCGTCAGTCCACCCACGGCCTCACGAAGGACCAACTCGTCGCCGCGTACCGCACGATGTTTTTGTCGCGCCGCCTGGACGACAAGGAAATCCAGCTCAAGCGGCAGAATAAGATCTTTTTCCAGATCTCGGGCGCCGGCCACGAGGCCGTGCTGACGGCCGCTGGTATGGTTTTTAAGCCCAGCTACGACTGGTTCTACATGTACTACCGCGATCGCGCCCTCTGCCTGCAGTTGGGCATGACGGCCGCCGAGATGCTCTACTCGGCGGTTGGCGCAGCGATCGATCCCAACTCAGGCGGCCGCCAGATGCCGTCCCACTGGGGACATAAAAAGCTCAACATCGTCTCGACGTCCTCGCCCACCGGCACGCAATTCCTGCAGGCCGTGGGATCGGCCGAAGCGTCGGTGCGCGCCAAGGCCCTCGGCATCAGTGAAGGTTTTGAGAACGACGAAGTCGTGTTCGTCTCCACGGGTGACGGCACCACGTCTCAGGGCGAGTTCTGGGAGTCGCTCAACACGGCGTCCAATCTCAAGCTGCCGGTGGTCTACCTTGTGGAAGACAACGGCTATGCCATCTCCGTGCCCGTGGAAGTGAGCACGGCCGGCGGCAGCATCTCCAAGCTCGTATCCGCCTTCCCCGACCTCTACATCCAAGAAGTGGACGGCTGCGACCTCCTGGCCTCCTACGACGCGATGCAGAAAGCCGTGGACTACGCGCGCAAGCGGAAGGGTCCGGCCCTGGTGCATGCCAAAGTCATTCGCCCGTACTCGCACTCGCTCTCTGACGACGAGGTGATGTATCGCCCTGACGCCGAGCGTAACGCGGACGCGGCGCGCGATCCCATCACGAACTATCCCAAGTGGTTGGTGGACGAGGGCTATTGCACGGAAGCCGACATCAAAGCGATTCAGGAGTCGGTGGACGCGGAAGTGTTGGCCGCGACCGACGACGCGCTCGTGCAACCGCAGCCCGACGCGAGCACGATTCATTTCGCCGTGTTTTCGCCGGACGTGGACCCGACCAGCGAGCAGTTTGACACCGAAGATGATCCGCAGTCCTCCGGCGAGCCGACCACGATGGTGGATCTGCTCAACGTCTGCATGAAGGACGAGATGCGGCGTGACCCGAAGATCGTGATGTTCGGTGAGGACGTGGCCGACGTCTCGCGCGAGGAATACCTCGGCAAGGTGAAGGGCAAGGGCGGCGTCTTTAAGGTCACGTGGGGACTGCAGAAGGAATTCGGCAGCACGCGCGTGTTCAACACGCCGCTGGCCGAAGCCAACATCATCGGCCGCGCGATTGGCATGGCCCTACGCGGCTTCAAGCCGGTGGTCGAAATCCAGTTCTTTGACTACATCTGGACCGCCTACATGCAGCTGCGCGACGAGCTCGCGACGATGCGTTGGCGCTCCAACAACATGTTCTCGGCGCCGATGGTGGTGCGGACGACGTACGGCGGTTACATCCGCGGTGCCGTTTACCACTCGCAGACGGGTGCGTCCTTGTTCACGCACTGCCCGGGCCTGCGTGTGGTGTGCCCGAGCAACGCGCTCGATGCCAACGGATTGCTCCGCACGGCCATCCGCTCAGAGGATCCGGTGATCTTTCTCGAGCACAAGCATCTGTATCGCCAGACCTACAACAAGGCCGCGTATCCGGGCCCCAACTTCATGATTCCCTTCGGGAAGGCGAGGATTGTGAAGGAAGGCACAGACGTGACCTTGGTGACCTATGGTGCCACGGTGCAGCGCGCCTTGGTGGCGGCAAAGCAGGTCGAGGACGAGAAGGGCCTGAGCGTCGAAGTCATTGATCTGCGCACGCTGTCGCCGTGGGACAAGGAGACGGTGTACGCCTCGGTGAAGAAGACCTCGCGCGTGATTGTGGCGTACGAGGATTCGATCTCGTGGGGCGTGGGTGCAGAGATTGCGGCGCGCATTGCCGACGATTGCTTTGCGTGGTTGGATGCCCCAGTGAAGCGCGTGGCTTCGACGGACACATTTGTTGGGTACGCACCGAGCCTTGAGGACGCGATTCTGCCGCAGATCGCGGACTTTGTGAAGGCGTACGAGGAGATTGTCGCGTTCTGAGTTTTGGACAGAAGACCGATGATGGAAGGGGCGCGCCTGTTGGCTTGGCGCGCCCCTTCGTCGTTTTTGCAACGCGCAAACCTCTCCAACGATGCACCTGAACCCGACGTAATTTTTCTGTGAACACGCCACCCCTTTTCCGCCGTGCAGTCGCCGCGCTCTTCGTGAGTACGGCGCTGTTGCGGGCGCAGGTGGTACCCGACTCCGCCACTCGGCGCGACAGTGTGTCGGCTTTGGAGGCGCTCCGCGTGCGCGCCGCTTATACGCCACGGGTCATCGGTTCGGCCTCGACGGTATCGGTATCGCTGGATTCGATGCCGCTCGGCATCACCGCGCCAACGATGGGCGAGATGCTGCGGCGCCTGCCCTTCCTCTACGTGCGTCAGAACTCGCGCGGGGAGCAGGAGCTTTCGGTCCGAGGCTCCGAGTCGCGCCAAGCGGCCGTGTTCTTCGAAGGCGTTCCGCTCACCCTGACATGGGACGCGCGGGCGGATGTCTCCACCGTGCCGATGGCCGGCGTGCAGCGACTCGACTACGTGCGCGGATTGTCTTCGCTGCTCTCCGGACCAAATGCCATCGGCGGAGTGGTCTCGCTCTCGCTCTGGGCCGATCATGATCCAGCCGAGGCGCCGCCGCGCGTGGCACGCGCAGAGTTGCAGGCCGATCAATTCGGTGGTGCGCGCTCGTCAATCACTTGGGGCGGAGCACTGACTCACTCCGAGACCAGCTCACTGCAGTTCCGCGTAGGCGCCGGTTGGCGGGACCTGCCTGGCCTCGCCCGCCCCCATGGCGTGAATGAGCCGAGCGGCAACGACGCACTGCGACTTAACACGGACGCTCGTGCGGTCGATGCCTTCGCGGGGCTGCGGTACGAACAGAAGGAGGGACGCTATCTCTCTGGCTTTGCGACCATCTCCGACGGCGCGCGTGGTGTGGCGCCCGAACTGCACATCAATAGCCCGCGCCTTTGGCGAAACCCGGAAGTGCGGCGAAACATTGCGGGCATATCTGCAGGTACTGGCGCTCTGCACAACCGACTTGGCATCGGTGACGCGGAGATCTCGCTCGGCGTGAACGATGGATCGGTTGAGATCAATAGCTTCGCGGATGCGACCTATTCCACCGTGTCTGGCAGGGAACTCGGCCAAGACCGCACGAGTACGCTGCGCATGACCTTCGACCAGCAACTGGGTCAGCAGCTCGTGCTGCGAGGCGCGTACACACAGTCTGGGGTGCGCTACTTCGAGACGGTCAACGCGTCCCCGACGTCTACGTACCGGCAGCGACTCTCCAGTCTCGCCACGGAACTCGATCTGCGGCCCCTGCAGTTCGTCACGCTCAGCGCGGGCATCTCACATGATGCCGCGGAAACAACGGAGGCGGGTGGTAGGCCGACTCTCGGGCGCAAAGACGGCATTGGGTGGCGGGGTGGCGCGACCTTGATCGCACCGACGCTTGGGCTGCGCATGCACGCATCCATCAGCGAGCGCCAGCGCTTCCCTGCTCTGCGCGAGTTGTATTCCGGCGCTCTCAATCGGTTTGAACCAAACCCGGCCCTGCGTCCGGAATCAGCGCACAGCGCGGAGCTCGGTCTTGGCCTAATCCGAGAGGCGTTCGACGTGCAGGCTGTGCTCTTCCAGCAGCGCATTGATGATGCCGTGGTGCGGATCACCTCACCGAGCAACCAGTTTCAACGCGTGAATCGCGATCAGTTCACGAGTTCCGGTGTTGAACTGACGGCCGGCATGATGCTGGGCCGCGCATCGCTGCGGGCCGACCTCACGCTGCAGAGGGCGCGCATTGCGGACCGGACGATCGCCGAGCCGACCCTGAGAATTCCCGAGGACGTGCCGGAAATTTTTGGTTCGCTCGTTGCCATCGTGCCCATTACCCGTGGCTTCGAGGCGCAGACACGTCTGCGTTCGGTTGGCGGTACGCGATGCAACAACCCAGACTCGAACACGCTTGAGTCACAAGCGGGTGCCGAGGCACTGGACCTCGGCCTCGAGCGGCGCTGGACCAGACAGGGCGCGTTTGGTCGCCGATCGGCGGCGTTGCAACTCGAGAACGCCTTCGACGCGCCGATCTACGACAAGTGCGGATTGCCGCAGGCGGGGCGAACCCTGCGGCTCACGCTGAGGATTGGATAGGCGGCTGATGACGGATGGTGGATGACTTTGCAGCATCCGTCATCCGTCTTCCGTCCTATCGCTTTTCTACTGCATCCCGCACGTCGAGCAGGATCTCGAAGTAGAGCTGCTCGCGACGATACGCGAAGTCGAGTGATGCCTGCTGCGCTTCGTCGCCGCTCTCCTTGGCCCGACGGAAGGCCTCGGTGTACATCTCTTCGAGGTTGGCGAGAATGCGGTCGCGTGCACGGGACATTTTGATCTCCTTCAGGGCGGCGAAAGTGAGACGAGGCGGCACGAAGGGGGCCGGTTCCGGCACCGCCTTCTTGGGCGCTTCGAGCAGGTATTTGGATGCGGCGTCGAGAAATTTTCGGCGCGCGTCAGATTCGTTTGCCATCGTCCGAGCAACCTAGTTCCCTCTCCACGCTCCCACAAACTGGACCCCGTTCACGTAAGGGGCAGAAAGCGTGAACTGGCACGGTGGTTGCGTGATTACTATGCATGTGTCCCGGGATTCTCTGCCGACCTGGCAGGGTGCCCGTAACCCCTTGGTGGAGCAATAGATGAACAACGTTAAGGTCTTCGCATTGATGGCAGTCATGACCGCCCTTTTGGGTGCGGTCGGTGGCGTCGTCGGGGGCCAGAGCGGATTGGTGATGGCGCTACTGTTTGCCGGCGGCATGAATGTCTTCATGTACTGGAACAGCTCGAAGATGGTGCTCAAGATGTACAAGGCGCAGGTGGTGACGGCCGCGCAGGCACCTGAGCTCTACGAGATGACGGATCGCCTGCGCCAGCGCGCGGGCCTTCCGATGCCGACGCTGGCGATTGCGCCGCACGATCAGCCCAACGCGTTTGCGACGGGCCGCAACGAAGACAACGCCGTTGTCTGCGTCACCGAAGGCTTGCTTAAACTTGTGAACAAGGACGAACTCGAGGGCGTGATTGCCCATGAGCTCGCGCATATCAAGAACCGCGACATGCTCCTGCAGACCGTCACGGCGACGATGGCCGGCGCGATTTCCTCGCTGGGCCAGATGGCGCTGTTTTTCGGTGGGCGTGACGAGGAGGGCAACTCCAACATGGTGGGCGCCTTGGTGATGTTCCTCGTGGCTCCGTTGGCGGCCGCACTGATTCAGTCGGCCATCTCGCGGCAGCGTGAGTTCAAGGCCGATGCCGTGGGCGCCGAGATCAGCGGCAAGCCCCTGGCGTTGGCGAGCTCGCTGCAGAAGCTCGAGTCCTACGCCAAGCGTATTCCGATGGATGTGGCGCCTGCCGCGGCGGCGTTGGCGATTTCGAATCCGCTCTCGGGGCTCGGCGGCGGCATGATGGCTTTGTTTTCGACGCACCCGGCCACGGAGCTGCGCGTGGCGAAGTTGCAAGCGATGGCCTAAGTAGCAGGCGATTGCAGGACGGGCGAGGCGGCGGCATCGTTTAGCGATGTTCGCCGCCTCGCTTCGTTTGTCCGCCATCACCATGCTGCTCTTTGGCGTGGTCTTCTTCATTGGCGTCACACCAATCGCGTACGATTGCTCAGCTGACCGCGCCGTGACTCAGGGACAGCGCGGATTCGATAGTCCGGCCTGTGAGAGGGTTGCCAAACTAGTTGGCGTCAGCGTGCGCCAGACTGCCCCCGACCATACACTCCTGCGGTGGTGGGCGCTGCCGCTTCCAGTCACATTGTTCGTGGTTGGCGTCTTGGAAGGCTTGGTGATGCCAGCCTATGCTCGCAAGCCTCGTGCACCCAGCCGCGCGGGTACCTGGTATGTGCTGCGCCAGAGTGGAGTGCATATGACTCGCATTCGCGCTTGGCGTACCGTCGCCGGTGCGTACTGGCTCGGCTGGGTGATTGCAATCGTGCTGGATGCACGGCACTGGGGCTTCTCGGCCGCTGCGCTCGTGGATAGCTGGGGTGGACTGCTCTTGGGCGTGGGCCTGCTCGCGATGAGCGTCGCGGTGTCCTCTGTGCGTTGGTTCATCGCGCAGCCAAGCCTTGCCGTCAGCCGCTGGCCCTTGGTGCGTGGCTCAGAGGTCACCTGCCGACTGGCCATCCCGATGCGTCGGCGCGCCGACCTCGAGAATGTGAGCATTGGCATCATTTGCCAAGCGCTATGGAAGAACACCCACGCCCGGCAGGATTTCGAGACTTCACGACGAGAAATCCTCGGCGAGTACTTCGCCGAGGAGGCGGGAGACGACGGCGTATATCGCTTTGAAAAGACCGTGAAGGTGCCGAGCGACGGAGCGCCTGCCGGAGCGGCATACAGCCGATTTCGTTGGTTCATTGAAGTGCACGTCAACCCGGTCGGTGCACCGGGGGTGGACATCCTGTATCCGGTGGATGTCTTCTAGCGCGGACTACGGCGCCGTTTAGCGAATGCCGCGTGCGGCCAAGAGTCGTGCGATGGCCGCGTCGTCCTCGGCAAAGGGGAGCAGCGAGGCCACCACCGCGTCCTCGGTATTCCCCTCGACGGCCATCAAGGCCGGCGGAATCCCACCCTCGACTTCACGCGGCGTACCGGCGCGACGGTCCACCTCGACAACGGCCGCGATAGAGCCAGCCGTGGCTGAGGCCACAAGCCGGATGCGCACGACCGCTCCGAGGCTGGTCTTTCGCTCATAGAGGACACCCGTCTTGTCGATTGCCATGCCTTGAATTTACGACTCGGACGCAAGGCGATGGAAGACGGCCTGGGTGACTTCCTGACCACCTTTCAGGTGTTCGACGACGATGCGCTCAAGCAGTTCCGGCGTGACATCGGCGTACCAGGTACCCTCGGGATACACCACGACGATGGGGCCGCCCGTGCACACGCCGAGGCAAGGCGCCTCGCTACGCTTCACGCGTGTGGGACCGAACAAGAGGCCCTCGCGCTCAAGCAGGCGGGCCAACTGTGAGTAGATGGCTCGTCCACCCCGATCGCTCGCGCAGTACCCACCCGTACAGACGAGGATGTGGCGAGTGTAGGGCTCCATGAGCCCTTTGAGGGGATGCTGAATGTCTTGCGGCACGCGACTCAGCTCTCCGACTTCTTGTTGTCGCCCGGCGGGGCTACGTAGCGGTACTTCTCCACCGTCTCGCCACCGACGAGGTGCTCCTCAAAGATGCGCTTGGCCCGCTTTTCTGTGACGCCCTCGTACCACACGTTGTCGGGATACACTACCACCATCGGCCCGTGGCCGCACTGGCCTAAGCAGCCGGAGTGATTCACGCGCACCTGCTGGGCAATTCCCGCCTCGCGGCAAGCGTGCTTGAGCGCGTCGAAGGTGAGGGAGGAGTCGGCGGCCTTGCAGGTTTTGCCGGAGGTGCACACGAAGACGTGCTTTTCGTACTGAGGCATTTTGTTGGGGACGGATGACGGATGACGGAGGCTGAAAGCTAACGGCAGTTCTCTTCCGTCATCCGTCATCCGTCATGTACCTTAACGCGTGCCCACCCCCGAAGAGTTCTTCGCCATCGATATGCGCGTTGGGACGGTGCTCGCCGCCGAGCCGTTTCCGGAGGCGCGGAAGCCGTCCATAAAGTTGACCATCGACTTCGGACCGGAACTAGGGATTAAACGCTCCAGCGCGCAGCTGACGAAGCGATACACGCCGGACGCGCTGGTTGGGCGGCAGGTGATTGCGGCGGTGAACCTCGGCGAGCGGCGCATCGCGGGCTTCAAAAGCGAGGTCTTGGTGCTCGGGGGGATGCCGGACCCCACCGATGTGGTGTTGCTGCGGATTGATCAGCCTGTGGAGAACGGAACCCGAATTGGATGAGGCACACCTTGAGACACATCATGAGGCACACCATGAGGCATTCGTTGAAACTGCCGTCCCTGATCGCTCTTGTTGTGGCGTCTGTCGCGGCACCCGTTGCCGCCCCCATTGCGGCGCCCCTCGCGGCACAGCTGCCGCAGGAACTCATCGCCATCACGCGAGCCAATGTGGTGGATGGCGTGACCGACACGCGCCTGCGCAACGCGACGATCGTGATTCGCGGCGGGAAGATTGAGAGCATCCGGGTGAACGGCGCGGTGCCGGCGGGGGCACGCGTGCTCGACGCGGCCAACCGTTGGGTGGCTCCGGGGATGATTGATGCGCACACGCACATCCGCACGGTGGCTGATGCGCGGCGCGCACTACAGTCAGGCGTCACCACGGTACGCTCGGCGAGCGTGCCCAACTATCAAGACGTGGCGCTGCGCGACATCGCGAAATCCGGCTTCATGATCCTGCCCGACATGATGGCCACCGGTGTGTTTGTCTCGCCAGAGCTTGGTGAGACCATTACCGCCGATGCGCGGCTCGCGCCGCTGGCTGGCGGCGTGCGCACGCCTGAGCAGTTGCGACTCCTCGTGCAGGTGAATGCAGCGCACGGCGTGAACTGGATTAAGACACGCGGCACGGAGCGCGCGGGTCTGCCCGATACTGATCCGCGTCAACAGACGTACACCGAAGCACAGCTTCGCGTGGTGGTGGAAGAGGCGGCCAAGTCCAACATCCCCGTGATGGCCCACGCGCACGGTGACGAAGGTGCGTACGCCGCGGTGCGCGCTGGCGTGAAGAGCATCGAACACGGCACCTATCTCTCTGACTCGACGCTCCGTTTGATGAAGGAACGCAACGTGTGGCTGGTGCCCACACTCTCGACCATTGTTGATCTCACCACGCCGGGCGGCGACTACAACGATCCGGTTCTCGAGTTGCGTGGCCAGCACATGCAGCCGCGCATCGAGGACGTGATTCGTCGCGCGCAGGCCTTGGGCGTGCGCATCGCGGCTGGCGCGGACACCGACTACGCCCGCGAGAGCACGACGCGCATCGCCCACGAAGTCATGCGCTTCTCGGCGCTCGGTCTCTCGCCGCGGGACGCGCTGGCGACGGCCACAAGCGGCGCCGCAGAACTGCTCGGGATAGGAAACGCGACTGGCCGGATTGCTGAAGGATACGAGGCCGACTTAATCATCCTCGAGCGGGACCCGCTGAGCGAGCCGGGATCGCTGCGCGACCCGCTGCTGGTCATCACGAACGGGCGCATCGCGCTCAACCGGCTCTCCTTAGGGCTGGGCAACTAGTCAGGAGTTTTTATGGCAGAAGCGACGCAGGGCAAGCCACCGTCCAAGACGGTGGTGACGTGGGCTGGGGACGAACGCTTCGACGGCGGACGCGCGTCGGGCGGGCCGACAATCCGCATGGACGGCAACGCCGAAACGGGGCCCAGCCCAGTGGACAGTGTTGGCATCGCGCTCGCGAGCTGCACGGGCGTGGACATCGTGGAGATCCTCGCGAAGCGCCGTACGCCGCTGGAGTCGTTGCGGATGGACGTGTCGGCCGAGCGGGCGAATGGTGTGCCATCACGTATCGTCTCGGTGGACATCCAGTACCACATGAAGGGCGCCGGCATCGAGCGGGTGCACGCCGAGCGCGCGATTGATCTTGCCGTGACGAAGTATTGCTCCGTGGGGAGCTCAATTGATCCGGACATTCCGGTTCGCTGGACGCTGCACCTCGGGGACTAGCGCCGGCGCGTCGCCAGCGCCCGCACGACGCGCCACTGTTCTTCTTCGCTGAGCTCCCGCCAATTCGCGATTTCCTCGATCAGGCGAAGACAGCCAGTGCACGAGTGGCCGACAGAATCCAGCGCGCAGCGTCCGACGCACGGACTTTTCGGACGCTGCGCCGCGTCATCTAGATCTGGAGCTCGCACGCGCCCCCCGCGCAGGCAATCACATCCGCGAGTGCGGTGACGTCCTGCGCCTCGCGCATTGCCGCCCAGTCCACCGGCACATAGTGCAGCGCGTTCCAGCGGAGAGCGTCGGCTACCGTGGTTACCGCTTCGCGCGGGGCCTGCGCGTACACCTTGTCGCCCGTTTCGCGAAGCAGCGAGATGCCTGCGAAGTGATGGCGGTTCTTCCAGATGAACTCCTGCACTGCGTCCCATTCTTCGTCGCGCACCGTGACGGTGTTGGAGACGTTGTGGTGCAGCCCCGGATTGAATCGCTCGTGACGACGACCAGCTTCGACCCAGTGCTGCTGCACCAGCTTCACGAAATCGAGGAACTGTACGGCTCCGACATCCTCGCGCAGGACGGCGTCTGGTTCTGCCTCGACGGGGAAGATGATGACGTCGGTGGTGTCCGAATCCCACACCGAGGACTCCGTGAGATGTGGATTGGCTGCCTTAAACCACTGGTACACGGCATCAGTGCGAGCCGCCTGCACGCGGCGGAAATAGTGACGGGCATGATGGGGATGAATCCCCGACGCCGCACCGAGCACGAGACTCGCCGTGCCCTCGGGCTTCACGCAGGTCACGCGCGCCGCAGCCGCCACCCCGATATGCGCTGCAACAGCGGCATTCGTTTCGAGGCACGTGGCCGCACCACGCTCGAGCGTCTGCGGGTCGAGGAAGATGCCGGGACGCTCCAGCACGCCGCAGATGCTCACGCCAAGCAGCGCCTCACGGTCGTTGATGACGCGAGTCACCGGACCGAGATACGAGATGTTGGTATACGACGCCTGCAGGGTGCCGAGCAGTGCAGCGGCGCGGCAAGCGGCGTAGAAGTCCTCGGGCGTGCGACACGCGGCGGCGTTAATGGTCGTGAGATTACACATCTGCCACCCACTCAGTCGCGTGCCTTCGGGCACGTCGGGGCCCCCGTGCCGCCGCAGCGCGGCGCGTGAGTCCGCGTCCACCGTGAGGAACGGCGCCAAGCCAATCTCCACGCAGGGATTCGCGCCGTAGTCGGCATCATCCACGAAGTAGAAGCCCGGCTCGCCAAACTCCTTTTGATATTCAAAGAGGCGAGCGAAGTCCTCTTCGCGCGCGGTGCCGCGGACCAAGATCGCCGAGTTGTTGCTCTTGCCACGCTGTGGGTGCGTCTCAAACCAGTTGCCTGTCTTCGCTGCCGCCATCTCGTCGTCATCAACGCTGAACAGGCAGATCGTAGCGGAGCGCCGAATGCCTCCGCTCAGCACTGCGACCGCGATGTGCATCAGGATGTCGTAGACTTCGATGGGACGCAGCGCGCGCCCAGGCACTTGCTCGAGAATCCGCTCCACCGCGACCAAGGCTTTCTTGAGCGGAAGATGTCCAGGCGCGCGTCCACCAGACGTCTTGAGTGCTGCGCCGCGCGGTCGAATTTCGCTGTAGTTGAACTCCAGCTTGGCGCCGTCCAGATAGCTGCGTAGCAAGACATCGAGCGCGTCCGCCCAGCCTTCGAGCGAGTCGGGCACGGTGTGGTGCACCACTGGCAGTTCCGCCTCGGGTGCGCGCAGCGGGAAGACTGGAAGCTTCGCGACGTGTTGCTTCTGCACGCTGAAGCCCACGCCAGTCCCAGAGAGCAGGAGAAAGAACGCCTCCTTGAACGCCGCGAGGCGGTCCATATGTGTGAAGGCGCAATTGAACATGCGCGCGTTGTTCGCTTCGATCGCGCTGCCGCCGAACTGCAGCGAGCGCATCGACGGCAGGATGCGCCGCTGCTGGAGGGCCGCCTCGGTTTCGTCGAGCAGGGTTCGTAACGGTGTGTCTCCCACACCGCGCACTGGTGCGTCCAAGCGGTCCGCGAAGCGTGCGCGATGCATATCCATCACGCGCGTGAACGCTTCCGCCGGCGACTCGCGGCGCCCGAGGTCGGACCGCCAGCGCGAGTAGCGCGAGAGAAAGATGTAGTCCTGCAACCCATTTTCTCCGTGACTGGCCAAGCGTTCGCGCGCGCGCGTCGCGCGATACAACACATAGTGCTTGGCGATGGTCCAGTGCCCACGTGCGGCAATCATCGTTTCGACGGTATCCTGGATCTGCTCCACGGTTGGCGCCGCGTCGTCGAACTTACGGGCGATGGTGTTGACGACGAGATCCGTGATGGCCAGCACTTCGGCATAGTCGGCAACACCGAGCCCGTAGCGCGCAGTGGCATCGTCCGCCTTCGCATTGTCGGCATCCGCGTGCCGCTCCGCATAGAAGGCCAGCGCAATCGCGCGTGTGATGCGCGCGGGGTCCCAGGTTGCGCGTCGCCCGTCGCGCTTGACGACCTCGATGAGCGGCGTGAGGAAGAGGTCGACGTCGCGCGACGACAGGGACGAGACGGGTTGAACGAGCGTAGCCATGCGCATTGCTCCGGTGGGGGACTGAACAGCACGCACCCCCGAGGCAAAGACCTCCGGCCCGCATCAGTGTGAACCGATGGCGCCGGAGACAACGAAGGCTCCCCGCGAATGAACGCAAGGAGCCACGTGGCCAATGGACGCCCAAAGACGCCCACGACTCGCCCCGGCGATCCCTCCCTCGAGGGTGCGCTCGGACTCCGTAGCGTTGGCAGGTCTTCTGGCTCGGGAATCGTCCTCGGGAGCCGCCTTCCCACGCTTTGCAGCGCAGTGGCCGGATGCTCCGTCGTCCTCCCTCACAGCGGCGGGGCCGCCCCGGAATCACACCGGGTTCCCTGTTCGCACTTGG
Source organism: Gemmatimonas sp. (assembly GCA_031414535.1). Classification (GTDB taxonomy): domain Bacteria; phylum Gemmatimonadota; class Gemmatimonadetes; order Gemmatimonadales; family Gemmatimonadaceae; genus Pseudogemmatithrix. Next base: position 25,508 of record JANNVQ010000010.1, on the reverse strand, counting down.
CTTTGGGGCCAAGTGACCAGCGCTTATGTCTTGTCTGCTCTCACGAGCGAACGGAGAGAACTTCGTTGGCGTCTAAGTCTTTGTCAAGCGCTTGCGGAACGCGATGCACTCGTGCGGCTGATTTTCACTAGTAGAGCTCGTAGTCCACATACAGGAATCGCTCCTCGCGCAACACGTGCGCCCCACTCCGCACCCGCAGCGCCCGCGCAAACATCGGCCCGCCAACCACACAGGTGTGGAACTCCCCTTGTTCACCGCAGGGATCTACCGCGGCCGGCAACTCGTCGAGGAACGCGTGACTGAGCGCCCGTCCGGCAAAGCGCGCGTGTAGCTGCTGGGTATCAACGCAGCACAGGTGCGCCTCCAGCCCACCGGCAATCATCGCCCGTGCCAGCTGCGCCGTGTCTGAGCCGAAGAGTGGAAACATGGGCGTGAATCCGTGTCGCGCGCACAGCGCCTCGCGGTACGCGCGAATCTCCTCAAGAAACAGGTCGCCGAATGCGATGCTGGCGCAGTCTGGCCATCGGCGTCGCACCTCCGCGAGGCCCGCCACAAACGATTGTTCATAGACCTCATTGCTCGCACGATGGGGCATCCGCGCCTCGAGGACTGGCAGCCCCACCGCCTCGGCTTGGGCGCGTAGCACCGGCAGCGTGATGCCCTGCATCGAAACGCGCTCATCGCCTTCAACTACCATGCTAAGGAGAGCGACGACTTCCATATCCTCACGCTGGCGGAGCGTGTGCAGGACCCACGCGGCATCTTTGCCGCCGCTCCACGAAATTACGATCTGTTGCATCGGCACAAGTTGTCCGTGCGCGTCGTCAACCGGCAACCCGTTGGTTACGGCCCTTCGCTAAAGCGTGATGCTGACCGGGCAGTGATCGCTGCCCATGACGTCGGCGTGGATTTCAGCGGCCTTCACCTTCTTGGCCAGCGCCTTTGAGACGAGCAGGTAGTCGATTCTCCAGCCGATGTTCCGCGCGCGGCAGTTGCTACGCTGGCTCCACCAGGAGTAGTGACCATTGCCTTCCGTAAAGAGGCGGAAGCTGTCCACGAAGCCGGCGTCGAGAAATGCCTGGAATCCCGCGCGCTCTTCCGTCGTGAATCCCTTGTTGCCGACGTTGGTCTTGGGATTCGCGAGGTCGAGTTCCGTGTGAGCCGTGTTCAAATCGCCGCAGAAGATGACCGGCTTCTTCTTCTCGAGCGCTTTGCAATGTGCGAGAAAGGCTGGATCCCAGCTCTTCTCGCGCAGCGGCAGACGGCTTAAGTCATCCTTGGCGTTGGGCGTGTATACGCTCACCACGTAGAACTTCGCAAACTCCGCCGAGATCACGCGCCCCTCGTCGGCGCTGTCGCGGCCTTCGCTGTCCACCAGCTTGAACTTCTTCATCACGGCCTTCGAGAAGCCGTTGGTGACGCTCAGCGGCTTTGTGCGCGAGAAGATGGCGGTGCCGGAGTAGCCCTTGGTGCTCGCCGAATGCCAGAACTCGTGGTAGTCGGGGAGATCCACCTGCACCTGCTCTCGTTCGGCCTTGGTTTCCTGCAGGCAAAGGATATCAGGCTTGTGCGCGGCGATGAACTTCTGGAAGTCGCCTTTCTTGATGACGGAGCGAATGCCGTTGACGTTCCACGAGAAAATCTTCATAGCACGAAGCTAGCCAAGCATCCGTCATCCGTCATCCGTCCAGTGCTCAGCGCCTGATCTCACGCAGTAGGTGGCGTAGCTCTGGAATCAGCACTCGACTCAAACCCAGCTCCACCGCAGCCTTCGAGCCAGGGAGCGACACCACCACCGCGCCCTTCGCGCTACCCGCCACGGCGCGCGAGAGAATGGCCGTCGTCCCAATCTGTTCGGCGAAGCTCAAGTAGCGAAACAGCTCACCGAAGCCGGGAATCTCCTTCTCAAACAAGGGCGTGACGGCTTCCACCGTGCGGTCCTTGCTGCCGAGCCCAGTGCCACCGGTGATGATGATGGCGTGCAGATCTCCGCGGCCGAGCCAAGCCTCGACGAGGGCGCGTACGCGGGGCTCGTTGTTGGGCAGCAGGTCGTGAATGGTGATGTGATGGCCGGCGGCCTCTAGGAGGCGGCGGGCGAGCGGTCCCGATTCGTCGGTGGCGGCGCTGCGGGAATCGCTGACGGTGAGGACGCCACAGTGAAGTGCGCCTAGCGCGCTCGACTCAGCGCGATGCGCGGCGGTGCCTTCAGGTGTCGGCGGATGGTCTGGCACGTCGGTGCGCGACTGCAGGATTCAGCGTGCGGTGAGACCAGCGGCGCGCAGCGCGCTCATCAACTTCTCCTTCAGCGCGCTCGACGCACAGAGCTGTGGCTTGGCTTCCTTCACGGCGGCAATGAAGCGCTGCTCGAAATCAGAGTGCGTGAAGCAGTCAGGGCAGGACGTGATGTGCGACCGCACTTCCTTGGCGCGTTCCGGCGTCAGTTCGCCATCGAGCAAGTCGAACAATTTGTTCATCGCGCCGCGACAATCTTTGATCGGCGCGCCATCGTCGTGCGTATGGGGTTTCGTCATTCGTCGCTGCTCCCGTCTGAGCCGGGTGTGGGGACCAGTCCGAGATCCTGCGCGTGAATGATGAGCTTCTCCTGCAGAAGCTTTCGTCCACGGAACAGGCGGGAGCGGACCGTACCGACGGGGATGCCAAGCAACTCGGCGGCATCTTCGTAGGACTGGTCCTCGAGATCCACGAGTACGACCGCAGAGCGGAAGACTTCAGGAATCTCGTCCAACGCCTGCTGGATGGCCGGCGCAAGGTCGGTGCGGGCCAGCAGCGGGTCGAGCCCGCGGCGGATCCATCCTTCCTTTGCCTGCGCGGCATCCACGGCCTCGGCGCCATCGTCATCAAGTGTGACCTCGCGCTGTCCGCGTTCGCGGGAGCGGAGAAAAACATTCCGAGCGATGGTGAAGAGCCAACGCCGCACGTCCGTGCCAGGCTGGAACGTGTGCCAGCTCCGGAACGCACGCAGATAAGCTTCCTGCACCACGTCCTCGGCATCCGCCTCGTCGCGCGTGAGCGAACGGGCAAAGCGATAGACGTCGTCGAGGGCGGTCAGCGCAAGCGCGCTGAATGCCTCATGTTCGGCCGACGCGGGGGCGAGCTCTTCGGTCATCATGGGAATGTCGCACGTATACGGGGATTGGGCCATAGGTTCCCCCTCCAATCAAGAGCGAGGAGCGAAGAGCGAAAGAGAAAAGCGAAGTAGTGAAGAGCGAGGGGTGAAGGGACGAAGGGTTGAGGGGGAGGGGTTGAGGAGACAGCTTTACTCTTGTACTTCGTGCCTTGGAGCCTTCTGGACCTGGTTATTCCGTACTTCGCTTTTCACTTTCGCTTTTCGCTCCTCGCTCCTCTTATTTAGTCATGGATATTGCACACCTTCGCGAAGACTACCGCCACGCCAGCCTGGACCTCGGCGACGTGGCGGCCGACCCGTTAGACCAGTTCCGTCGGTGGTTCGACGATGCCCAGAAGGCCAAGGTGCATGAGCCGAATGCGATGGCGTTGGCGACATCCGATGCCGATGGGGCGCCGAATGTGCGGATGGTGCTCCTGAAGGAAGCGAATGAGAAGGGCTTCGTATTCTTCACCGACTACCGGTCGGTGAAGGGGGTTGAGCTTGCGGGGAATGCGCGCGGGGCGCTCTGCTTCTGGTGGGGGGCGCTGGAGCGTCAGGTGCGGCTGCGCGGGCCGATTGAGAAGATCAGTGCGGCGGAATCTGAGGCGTACTACGTGCAGCGTCCGCGGGGCAGTCGGCTCGGGGCTTGGGCCTCAGCACAAAGTTCGGTGATTGCGAGTCGCACTGAATTGGAGCACAAGCACGCGGAGTTGGATGCCAAGTTTCCGGGCGAGGACATTCCGCTGCCACCGCACTGGGGCGGGTTTCGCATTGCGCCGGAGTCCTACGAGTTCTGGCAGGGGCGGCAGAGCCGTTTGCACGATCGGCTGCGCTACGTGCCGAAGGGTGCGGCGTGGGTGATTGAGCGCTTGAGCCCCTGAGCTTGGCGTTTGGGCTCTCAGTTACTGGAGCCCAGCGCCTTCAGTCCGTCCTTCGCAATCTGCAAGTTGGCATCAAGCGCGAGGGCGCGTTCGTAGGCGGCGCGTGATTCGTCGCGGCGGCGTTGATGGCGAAGGATATCGCCGAGCCGCGCGTAGGCCGCGGCCTTGCCTGGCGTCCAGTTGTTCTCTGGCCACTCCTCGATGGCGAGAATGGCGCGTAGGTGCCGTTCGCCGTCTTGAACGCGCTCCCCAGTGACGGCGGCGACACGGGCGAACTGATACCGCCCGGCAACGCTCTGCGGCTGGCGAGCGAGATAGGCATCCCACACACCGAAGGCGTCGGTGTTGCGCTTCCAGTTGAGTAGTCGCCCGGCCAGTGCAGCCGCCGGTGCAAGCGAGTCAGGCGCCGCGGTGGATGCGGCGCGCAGTGAACGCTCGGTGGCCACGGTGTCGCGCCCGTGCCAGGCGATGCTGGCAGCGGCAATGTGCCCGCGCACCACGTTGCGACGGGCAATCTCGCGTTGCTGTTCGCGCGCCTTGCCGACGTCCCCGCCCATCACGGCGGGGGCCACCAAATAGAAGGTGATGAGTCCATCGCGCGCGTCGAGCAGCTCGGGGTCTAGCTGCACCGCCCGCTCGAACTCGGCCTTGATGCGCCGCGCCATGAACGGCTGCCGCAGCACGCTCGCGGTTGACGCCTGCATGCCCACCGCGTTGCCGAGCCAAAGGTGGTAGAGCCCGTTCCGCGGTTCCTTGTCGATGGCGCGCTCGAAGCTGCGTTCGGCGCGGTCTGCGTTTCCGGCGCGAATGTGGGCGCGGCCGGTTTCGAAATCTCTGGAGCCAGCGCCGGCAGCGGATTGGGGACGGATGACGGATGACGGATGCAACAGCGCAACTGCCAACAACAACAAGCGAAACATCAAGCTTCCAGAGTTGGGGACGGACTAACGTACCTTCTCGGAGACGCGGAGTTCCCCCAAGAGTTTGATGTAGCTGTCATACCGGCCGGCATCCACGATTCCCGCCGACACCGCCTTTCGAATGGCGCAGGCGGGCTCCACCTCGTGATCGCAGTCTTGGAACTTGCACTCGCCCAAGTAAGGCCTGAACTCGGGGAAGCACTGGTCAAGCGATTCGGATGGTAGGCCCCACATACCGATCTCGCGCAGGCCGGGTGTGTCTACCAAGTAGCCGTTCGCGTCGCCCGGTAACGGAATGAGCTTGGAGCCGACGGTGGTGTGACGACCCTTATTCACGCTCTGCGAGATCTCGGCGGTACGGAGATCGAGGCCCGGATGCAGGGTGTTGAGGAGCGAGGACTTCCCTACTCCGCTGGGGCCGGTCACGGCGGTCACCTTGCCCTGCAAGACGCTGCGCAACTCATCGAGCCCGACGTCTTGCTTCACGCTCGTGCAATGCACGGGGTATCCGGCCTTCTGATACGGCGACACCAAAGACGCGAGCACGTCGGCGTTATGCGCGAGGTCAATTTTGTTAAAGATCACGTGCGCCTCGAGCTCATTGGCCTCGCAGACCACGAGAAAGCGATCAATCATCCGCGGGTGCGGCTCGGGGCTGGCCACCGAAAACACCACGCAGGCCTGATCCACATTGGCGGCCAGCACTCGCTCGCCGCGACGGCCACCGGGCTCGCGACGCGCGAGGACGCTACGACGCGGCGCGATGCTGGTGATGCGCCAATGCTCGGCGCGCTCATCGGGCTCCATCGTGACGTGATCACCAGGCGCGAGCTTCACGAAGTCCCGCTCTTCTTGCTTGAGCCGGCCCGCGAGCGCGGCCGACACTTGCTCAACTCCCTGTTGGCCCTGCGTGCGAACCACCCACACGCCGCCGGTGCCCTCAATGACGATACCGTCTCGAGTGCTCACGCGTCGTCATCCTCGTCGTCCCAGTCGCTCACAGGCGGCGACTGCAGGGCGAGTTCACCGCTCAAGAGCTCCTGAGCGCGCGTCAGCGGCCATGCGCCGAGCTTCTCGAGCGCGGCCTCTCTAGAGTCTGCGAACTCCAAATACTCCGTCTCCACGTGCCCTTCCACGCCCTCTTCGCCGATGCGACGCCAGCGCAGGAACAACAAATACGCGCCGTAGCTGCCGCGCGGATCATCGCCGAGCGAGTCGGCGAGGCGGGCGATGCTGTAGGGAAGGCCATCGGCAGCATCGAGCGCGGGAGGGCGCGCGTGCACCGCTTCATAGCCACCGACGGTCGTGTCGTCGCCCTTGCTGTAGTCCGCGGGGAGAAAACGACTCATCGGCGACCCGCCATCGGCATCAGCGGCCCTTCATCATTTCCTTCACCACGTTACCCGTGATGAAGGCGAGATTGGCCGGACGCTCCGCAAGGCGGCGCATCAAGTAGGGATACCACTGCGTTCCAAACGGCACGTAGCAACGCACACGCCAGCCGTCCTTCACCAGCTTCTCTTGAAGGTCGCGACGCACGCCGTAAAGCATCTGGAACTCAAAGCGATCGGCGGCAATGCCCTTCTCCTTAGCGAAGCGCACCGCGTCGGCGATAATCACCTCGTCGTGCGTGGCGATGCCAACGTAGCGACCGCGCTCCATCAGGCGGTGCATGGCCATCACGTAGGTGGCATCCACATCCTTCTTCTCGGGAAAGGCCACCGCGGCTGGCTCGAGATACGCGCCCTTGCAGATGCGCACGCGGCACTGCTGCGCGATGCTCCACTCCACATCGTCGAGCGTGCGGCGCAGCGCGCTCTGCAGCACGATGCCCACGGTGTCGGGATACTCGGGGTAGAGGCGCGTGCTGAAGAAATCGATGGTGCGCTGCGTGTACGGCGAGCCTTCCATATCCAAGCGCACGAATCCGCCGTAGCCCTTCACCTTGGCGAGGATGGCGCGGATGTTCTCTTCGCAGAGCGCGTCGCTGATGTCCTGCCCGAGTGCCGTGAGCTTTACCGAGACATTTACCTCGAGGCCGCGACGCTGCATCTCATCAATGAGCGCCAAATACTGCTTGGCAGTCTCACGAGCCTCGGCTTCATTGCTGACGGATTCGCCGAGCAGGTCGAGCGAAGCGGAGATGCCCTTGGCCTTCAGTTCAGCGACGGCATCGCAAGCGGTGCCAAGCGTTTCGCCAGCCACGAAGCGGGAGGCAAACTTTTTGGCAAGCGCATTGTTGCGAACAAAGCGAAAGATCTGCGGCTGGTGCGAGAGATAGAGCAGCGTATTGCGAAGCATCAGGGATGGTATGGAAAGGCTCGCCTACCGCAGCGAGTTGGGGAGTACGCCGAGGATGCGACGCACCGGATGGGCTCCGCCGAGAACGAGCTGCTCGTCGAGGAAGTTCCAGGTAGTGAGTCCGTCATCACTCTCGGGTTCGAGCAGGATGGCGGCGAGGAGGGCGTGCTTGTCGTTGGCGCGGACAATGTAGTAGGCGCCGGCACCGAGGTTCAGAGTGCTGCGGGTCCAGCGTCCTTCGAGGCGTACTTCCTGATGGCCTTGGAAGGGTCGAGGCGCCGTCACGATGGAATCAACGGTAAAGCTCTCACCGGCGACGCGCACACGGCCACGCAGTTCGGTGAGGGGAATGCCGTGCAGCGCGAGGCGCTCAATGAGCTTGGTCGCGGTGACGGGCACGGCCCAGCCCGTCGGGAGTGGCCGCGTGAGCTTGGCCTCGAAGCGGTCGTAGATCGGCATCGTCACTGCCGTGAACACATTGGAACGACGAAAGCCGCGCCGCAGGCCGGGCTCGTAGCGAATGGAATCCCCAGTCGCGATGAGGGCTTCAACAAGTACTGGCGCGTTGAACGGGCTCGTCGTCATCTGCGAGCGCACGGGCACCGCCGCGTTCGCGCGCGGCGCTGGCGCGTTCCGCGTGCGCGCAATCACCGTGCCCCGATGCTCGGCCACCGCACTGAGCAACTCGTGCACATAGAGCTTGGTGGCCATCACGCGGCGCTCAAGCGGATCGTGCGAGTAGGCCTCGCTGAGCACGCTCACTCGATTGCGCAGACCGTAGTAGTTAGTGCCGAAGCGCGGCACGTGCTCGTAAGTCTCCCACGCTGACTTCTGCGTGGAGCTGAGTTCGTCGCGGCCGCGGAAATTGCCGTAATCGAAGGTCTCAAGCTTGTGACGCGAGCGCATACGTTCGCGCAGTAGCGGAAGCAGCGTGTCTCGAGTCCAAGGACCAGCCGGTGCGAGCGCCGCGTCCATGGCGCCAGGATGCAGCGAAGGCGAGTAGGTAAGCGCGTAGCCGTGATAGGAGCCGTTGGTGGTGTGCAGGTCCACGAACACATCGGGATCCCAGGTGGCGAACATCCGCAGCGCGCCTTGGGTCTCTGGCGCCTCAGCTTTGATGTAGTCGCGATTCAGATCGAGGTTCTGCGCATTGGGCCGATTGCCTACCGACTGCGGTCCGTTCTGCGCGCCGCGCAGACGTTCCTGCGGGCCAAAGGCCTCGTTGCCGTCGGCGTTGTAGATGGGCACGACGACGAGCACAATGGAGTCAAGGACGTTGGCACGACGGTCCGCGAGCAGTTCACGCACCAGCGCCTGCATGGCCTCTTTGCCTTCAACCTCGCCGCCGTGAATGTTGCCCTGCACATAGACGATGGGCTTCCCCGTTGCGCGCGCCTCGCCGGCCGTACGAACCAACGGCCGCGAGAGCAGCAGGTAAGGCAGCACGCGCCCCTGATTGGAGGTGCCGATGCTGCCGCGCACGAAGGCATTGGGGTAGGCCTTCTCGAGCGAGTCAAGGAAGCTCACGACATCGGCGTGAGTTGAGGTCTCGGCGTAGGCGCTGCGTTCGGCGCGGGTCTGCTGAGCGGAAACTGGACGGATGACGGATGACGGAAGCAGAACGGCTACCGCAACCACAATCTGCAGCAAGTGTGAGCGCATCAACCTAAGAGTTGTGTAGTGAGCATCCGTCATCCGTCCTAAACAGGCTTCCCTGCCGCCGGATAAAACCGCTTCCCATCGCGCGCCATCTCAACAAGAATTTTCGCCGGGACAAATCGCCCCGGGTTCTTGGCATTGAGCGCTTCCAACTGCTTCACCACTTCTGCGAGGCCCACGGCATCCATGTGGCGGAAGGGGCCGCCGCGGAAGGGCGGGAAGCCAATGCCGAATACCGCGCCGATGTCGCCGTCGCGCGCGGACTTGATGATGCCCTCTTCCAAGCAACGCGCCGCCTCGTTCACCATCGCGAGTGACAGCCGGCGCTGGATGTCCGAGCGCTCAACGGTAATGCGCTTCGTCCCGCCAGCGTAGAGCTGGTACACGCTCTCATCCACATCGCCGCGTTTGCCCTTCTCATCATACGTGTAGAAGCCGCTCTTGCCCTTGCGGCCTAGGCGACCCGCGCTGAGCACCTTCTGCAGCGCAGTGCTTGGCGTCATGCGGCCACCGAAGGCTTCGGCCATGATGCCGCCACTCTTGCCGGCGATGTCGAGGCCCACTTCATCAATGAGGTTGATGGGGCCAACGGGGAATCCAAACTGCCCCATCGCCTTGTCAATCGCGTCAATTGCCACGCCTTCGTCGAGCAGCAGGCCCGCTTCGTTCACGTACGGCGCGAGGATGCGGTTCACATAGAAGCCAGGCGCATCGTTCACGATGATCACCGTCTTGCCAATCTTCCGGCCGAAGTCCACCACCGTAGCCGTAACTTCCGGCGCGGTTTGCGGCGTGACGATGACCTCGAGCAGCGGCATTTTGTGCACGGGTGAGAAGAAGTGCATGCCAATCACCTGCGCGGGGCGCTTGCTGCCAGCCGCAATCTTGGTGATAGGAATGGTGCTCGTGTTGGTGGCGAAGATGGCGTCGGGAGGCAACACGGCCTCTGCCTCGGCGATCACCTTGTGCTTCACGCTGAGGTCTTCGAACACCGCCTCAATCACCATCGGCAGTCTTGCGAAGCCCGTGTACTCCGTGGTGCCAGACACCAGCGACATCTGGTCGTCAAACTGCTGACGCGTGACCTGACGCTTGATGAGTTTGTCCTTCAGCACGTCGCGCACGGCAGCGATGCCCTTGGCAACTTGTGCGGGTGCCGTGTCCTTGAAGCGCACCGGCACACCCTGCGGAACGGTGATGCTGGCGATACCCGCACCCATGAAGCCAGTCCCGAGCACAGCGATGCGATCAATCTTGCGCGGCTGCACGTCGGCACCGATGCCGGCGTCCTTCTTGAGTGAGGTGGTGGCGTAGAAGAGGAACATGAGCTCCTTGCACACGGAGGTCATGGCCATCTCACCAAACAGGCGTGCTTCTTCGGCGAAGCCCTGCTCTGGCGTGCCCGAGAAGCTGGCCTGCACGGCATCAATCGCCGCGAAGAGCGCCGGATAATGCCCCTTGGACTTCTTCTGCGTCATCTCGCGAGCCTGACGGAACACAACCGTACGACCAATGGGGTTATCATCGAGCAAGATTTCTTTGGCGCCGTGCTTGCGGTCATCCTCGTTGCGCTGAATGCTGCCGGCGGCGAGTTCCTTGGCGCGCTGAATGGCTACGCTGCGCAGGATGCTCGGGTGCACCAGTTCATCCACCAACGCCGTCTGCAGCGCCTTCTTGGCGCGCACATTCTTGCCGGTGAGAATCATGTCCAGCGCTACCTGCAAACCGACGCGCCGCGGCAGTCGCTGCGTGCCACCGGCGCCAGGAATCAACCCGAGTTGCACCTCGGGAAGCGCGAGTACGGTCTTGGGCGTATCCGCTGCGATGCGATACGCGCAGGCGAGTGCGAACTCGAGTCCGCCGCCTAGGCAGGCGCCTTCGATGGCCGCCACCACTGGCACGCGGCCCTTTTCGATACGCGTCATCATTGCGTGGCCAAACGCGGAAGCCGTCTGGGCATCCTTGGCCGTCTTGAACTCAAGGAACTGATCGATGTCGGCGCCAGCGATGAAAGTGCCGGGCTTTCCGCTGATCAGCACCGCACCCTTCACGGACGTGTCCTTATCGAGCTGCTCAATCATCGCCGTGAACTCTTCGATCACCGCCGGCGAAAACTTGTTGATACTCTCGTTCTTGAGGTCGAAGGTGAGTACGGCAATGCCGTCCACCATCTCCAGCGTGAGGGCCTTGCTCATGCGCGCTCCACCACCATCGAGAAGCCCAGCCCGCCTGCGGCGCAGACGGTCATCAGACCAAACTGCCCGCCGCGGCGTGCGAGCTCGTTCACCAGCGTCGTCGTGATGCGCGCACCCGTGGCCCCAAACGGATGGCCAATGCTCACCGAGCCGCCCATCACGTTCAACTTGGCTCTGTCCACTTCGCCGAGCGGCGCGCTCAAACCGGCGCGCGCGGCCCATTCCTTGGACTCAAAGCCCTTCAAGTTGCTCAGCACCTGCGCCGCAAACGCCTCGTGCATCTCCACGAGATCCATGTCCTTGAGTGTGAGCCCGGCGCGCTGGAGCGCCTTGGGCGCCGCGAGCACCGGCGCCTGCAACAGCTGCTCGCCGGGATCCAAGGCCGCGTACGCGTACGAGCGGATGTAGGCCGTGGGCGTGAACCCCAGCGCCTTGGCAACGTCTTCGCGCATCAGGAGCACAGCCGCCGCACCATCCGTAAGCGGCGACGCGTTGCCAGCCGTGATGCTGCCGTAGCGCTTATCAAATACCGGCCGCAGCGCAGCAAGCGCTTCGAGCGTGGTGTCCGGGCGAATGATGTTGTCATCAGTCACGGCTTCGTACTTGGGCCCCGCAACCACCGGCACAATCTCGGCGGTGAGACGGCCATCCTTGGTGCCCTTGGCCGCATTCATGTGCGAGGCCAGCGTGAGCTCATCCTGCGCCTCTCGCGTGATGCCGTTGATCTTCGCCATCTTCTCGGCGCTTTGACCCATGGACTCACCCGTCGTCGGCTCGGCGATAGCCGGCGTGATGGGAATGAAGTCCTTGCCGCGCAGCTTGCTGAAGGCCTGCACGCGCTGGCCGATGGTCTTGGCTTTTGAGGCCGCCACCAGCGTGTCGGAGAACCCGCGCGAGTGTAGGATCGGCACTGTGGAGAGCGACTCTGACCCACCGGCAATCGCGATATCCGCGTGGCCGAGCGCAATCTGATCGGCCGCGTCCGTGATGGCCTGGTTTGCCGAGGCGCAGGCGCGCGACACCGAGAACGCATCCACGCCCTTTGGCAGCAGCGGCATCAGCGCAATCTCGCGCGCGATGTTGGGAGCGACGACGTTGGGGATGACCGTGCCGAAGACCAGCAGGTCGAGGGTCTTGGGGTCCAGATTGGTCCGGTGCACCAGCTCGCTGACGGCAATCTTGCCAAGCTCGATTGCGCTCAACGCCCGTAGGGTGGTGCCGGCCTTGGCGAATGGGGTTCGGACGCCAGCGATAATCGCGACGCGCCGCCCCGGCTCATAGATAGGCATCCTATAAAGGTAGGCGGGGAGGCCCTCTCGCGCCGAGCGCGGGACGCCCCGCGGGGACGCTATGCAGGAGGGGGTCCGGGGCGGTATCCTCCTTTGGATGCCTATTCCCCGCCCCCCGCGCCGAGCTCAGCGACTGGCCAGCTTGGGGGAGGAGCGCTTTGACATCGTCGTCATCGGCGGCGGGATCACCGGAGCCGGCGTGGCCCGGGACGCCGCTCGGCGCGGGCTCAAGGTGGCGTTGGTTGAGGCCGAGGACTTTGCCGCGGGTACCTCCAGCCGCTCGTCGCGACTGATTCATGGCGGCGTGCGCTACTTGGAGCACGGGTACCTGCATCTGGTGTGGGAATCCAGCCGAGAGCGCCGACGGCTGCTCCAAAACGCGCCGCATCTCGTGCGTCCGCTGCAGTTCACTTGGCCCGTGTACCGCGGCGCACGCGTCAAGCGCTGGCAGTTGGCCGCCGCGCTCACCATGTACGATGCGCTGGCGACGTTCCGCAACGTGGGCCGCCATCGCCGCATGAGCGCCCCGCAGATTCTGGAGACCGAGCCCATGCTGGCGCGCGATCAGTTACTCGGCGGCGCCACTTACTGGGACGCATCTACCGATGATTCCCGACTCACGCTGGCCAACGTGATGGATGCCGCCGCACACGGTGCGGTGGTGATGAATCACGCGCCGGTCACGCAGCTCACGTACTCCACCCCAAGCGGCTCGGCGGACGGCGTGATGATTGCGGATCAGCTTGGCGGGCACGACATACACGTGCGCGCTCGCCTCGTACTGAGCTGTAGCGGCCCGTGGACCGATGAGATTGCGCGGCTCGAGGATGCGAACGCCGGCCCGGCCGTGCGTGGTACCAAGGGCGTGCACATTGCCGTGCCCGCTTCGCGCGTGGGCAACGTCTCGGCCGTCACCATGACCTCTCCCGACGACGGCCGCGTGATGTTCACATTGCCCGCGAGCGGTGGGCATACCATCATCGGTACCACGGATACTCCGACGACTGAACACCCGGCAAGCGTACGCGCCTCGCGCGCCGACGTGCGCTACTTGCTCAATGCCTGCAATCATTTTTTCCCGGACGCGAAGCTGGATGAATCGGATGTGGTGTCTGCGTGGGCCGGCATCCGTCCGCTCGTGGCGGCGGGCAACAGCGGGGATCCCGCCAGCGCCTCGCGTGAACACGCGGTACACATCAGCAAGCGCGGGGTACTCGTCGCCACAGGCGGCAAGCTTACCACCTACCGCGCGCAGGCGGAGCAAATCGTCAATGCGGCTCTCAAGCGCTTGGGCATGAACGCGAGGTCCTGTGACACCGCCGATGCCGCGTTACCGGGCGAACGCCCTGCACCTGGCGGCTCGGATGTGCGTATTGTTACTGATCTCAGCTGGCGCGAGGCCGATGTGGACCAGGCAGTCAGCCAGGAGTACGCCGAATCGCTTGCCGATGTGATGATTCGCCGTACCTTCCTAGCCTTCGAGCTAAAGGACCAAGGACGCAGCGTTGCTACGCGGATTGCCCGACGGATGGGCGCCAAGCTCGGCTGGACCGATGCAGGAGTTCACAATGCTGTGCGTGAGTACACGCAGTCGTTGGATCGCATTTTCACCATTACGCCATAATATGCGCACACTACTCAGCCACTTCGCGCTGTTCACGCAGTTCGCTCTGCTCGCCGCCTGTGCTGGCACCGAATCCGCGCCCGTGTACACGCTGGCGGCGGCACCCTCGCCAACGGGTCCAGGCTCTGGCGAGCCCAATCTCTACTCCGCACCTGATGGCCGCGTAGTGATGAGTTGGCTCGAGCGCGTGGACAGCACCTCACACGCACTACGCCTCGCCATCCGCGGTGAGGACGGAACCTGGGGTGAGACGCGCGAGGTGCTGCGCCGCGCCGACCTCTTTGTGAATTGGGCGGATTTCCCGTCGGTCGTGATGCTGGGCGACGGCCGCCTCGTGGCGCATTGGTTGCAGCGCAACGGCAACGGACGCTACGCCTACGAAGTGCGGATGTCCGAGTCCAGCGATGCTGGCGTGACGTGGGCTGAGTCCCGCACGCCGCATGCAGCGGGCGTGGAAGCGGAGCATGGGTTCGCGTCCATTCTCCCCACGGTGAATGGCGCGCAGGTGTTCTTCCTCGATGGCGGCAACAACTTGGCGCCGGCGGGCGGTCACAATCACGGTGGCACGGGTGGTGAGGGCAGCGTGCCGATGAGCATCTCGACGAACATGTGGAATGCCAGCATGGAATCGGCGAGCAAGCAGGTGATTGACAATCGCGTCTGCGATTGCTGCCAGACCAGCGCCGTGATGACGACTAAGGGTCCCGTCGTGGTATTCCGTGATCGTAGCGAAGAAGAGATTCGCGATATCTCTATTTCACGCTACGTAGATGGCGCGTGGACCGCGACGCAGCCGGTGCACGCCGACAATTGGAAAGTGGATTTCTGCCCTGTGAACGGGCCGATGGTTCAGGCCTACGGCGACACCGTGGCCGTGGCTTGGTTCACGGGCGCGCGCGACACAGCAAAGGTGCAGGTGGCCTTCTCCTATGATGCCGGCGCGACCTTTGGAGCGCCGGTGCGCGTGGATAACGGCAATCCGGCTGGGCGCGTGGGACTGCAGCTTGTTGATGGCGCGGCCTATGTGAGCTGGCTTGAGCGTGGAGAAGGTGACTCGGCGTTTGTGAAACTGCGCCGCGTGCAGCGCGATGGTACTCGTGACTCCTCGCTGGTGGTAAGCTCCTCCATGGGTGCCCGCTCCAGTGGATTTCCACGAATGGCACGACTGCGCGATGGTTTGCTGTTCGCGTGGACTGAACCTGGCAACCCGAGCGTGGTGAAGTCGGCGAGCTATCGGCGTAACGAGTGATGCGCCAAGCTTTCGCGGTGATGGCTATTGCGGCGTTGGCGGCCTGTGGCGGGGGCGATGCACCTGCTCGGGCTTCGAGTACGGTTGCCATCGGTCAGCCAGCGCCCGACTACAGCGCGCAGCAGATGGATGGCTCGCCCGTTTCGCTCGCGGATTTGAAGGGCGAGGTCGTGCTGCTCAATGTGTGGGCCACTTGGTGCAAGCCCTGCCGTCAGGAGATTCCTGCGCTCGACTCGCTGCACCGTGAGTTTGGGCCGCGTGGATTTCGCGTGGCTGGCGTGAGCATTGATGTCATCACGGATACCGTGGCAATTGTGAGCTTCGCGCGAGATCTCGGCGCGAGTTACACGTTGTGGTTAGATCCGGATGACAAGGTGTCTACCACGTTCCGCGCGATTGGGGTGCCGAGCACCTACTTGATTGACCGCGAGGGCGTGTTGCGCTGGCGGCACATGGGACCGGTGAAGGCGACGGACCCGGTGCTCCGGGCGGTGCTCGACTCGGCGCTTGGGTCCGTCACCAACGATTGAGACGAACGACGGACCTCAAACCCCGTCGTGAATCGTCTTCAGCTTGATCAGCTTCAGCTTCCGCGCTCCCGTCGGCAGCTTGAGCAGCGCCACCTCGCCCACCTTCTTGCCAAGCAAGGCGCGGCCGATCGGCGATGACATGGTCACCTGCCCATCCTCGAAATCTTCTGCGTCGCCGAAGATGAGGTAGTAGTTCTCCTTCTCCTTGGAAGCCTCGTCCTCAACGGTGACCTTGGAGCCCATGCCCACGGCGTCCTTGGCAATTTGGGACTCATCAATGCTCGAGAGCTTAGACAAGCGCGACGTCAGTTGGCCCAAGCGCGCCTGCACGAACTGTTGGCGTTCGAGGGCGGCCTTGTACTCCGAGTTTTCGCGCAGGTCGCCAAGTTCGACGGCTTTGCGAATCTCATTGGGGAGCGTGACGTTCAGTTCAAAACGAAGCTTTTCGGCTTCGTCGGTGAGCTTCTGTTTGAGCGCCTCGATCACGGGGCGGCCCTCGGGATTGGTGTGACTTGGCGTAACAAGGGGCGAAAAAAAGAGGCGACGCCCGACCATTGAAGACCGGGCGCCGTTCGCGTCCTACGATGATACGAAAGGTACACTTTCTTGAGCTAGCGGGCAATCGGCCTAGGTCGGTCAGCAGGCTAGCTTTCTCTTTCTATATGATATCCCCGCTCCAGCACGGCGACGTCACGCAGCTGCGATTCTCCACGTGGAAGAGTCGCGTGTCGAGTATGGCCGTGAGCGCCTTCGTCTGCGATGGCGTGCTCATCGATTCAGGCGCGCCTGACACGGCGCCTGCGCTGATCAAATGGATTGCCACGAATCCCATCCAGGGCGCCATCATCACGCACGCGCATGAGGATCATTCGGGTGCCGTGGCAGCATTCGCCAAGCACGGGATTCCCGTACACACCGCCCCAGACACCGAAGCACTCCTGCGCGCCCACGAAGCGGTGGGCTTCTACCGCCGGTTCTGCTGGGGGCCTCGTCGCATGCTCACGGCGGCGCTGAAGCCCTTTGAATCCTCGCGCTTTCAGTTGCGGCCGGCACGAGGGCACTCCGCTGATCACCACGTGGTTTGGGACAGCGAGACCAACACAGTGTTCTGCGGCGATCTCTTCGTGGGTATGAAGGTGCGTGTGGCACATCATGATGAAGACATGCGCCAGCAGATTGATACCCTGCGCGAGGTGGCGAGCTGGAATCCCGCACGTGTGTTTGACGCGCACCGAGGGCCGCTGCCGAACCCCGTATCATTGCTCAACTCCAAAGCCGACTGGATTGAGCGGACGGTGGGCGAAATCGAGGCCTTGGCGCGGAAGGGAATGGATGACATCAGAATCCGCGACCGCGTACTCGGCCGTGAGGACTCGCTTGGCGTGGTGAGTTTCGGCGACTATTCCCGTCTCAACTTCGTACGCAGCGTCCGGGCGAGCGCCACGGGTTCCAACAAGGCAACGACTGGGGCCTCTCAGGCGTAGAATTAGGTATGCGACGCCTTTCCCTTGCCCTCCTCGCCGTCCTGCCCGCCGTGCTCGGCGCCCAGACCACGGCCACGCTTACTGCCCGGCTTGGCGTGGACACCATCTCGGTTGAGAAGATTGTCCGTACAGGGAACACGCTGGTGGCCGAAGTCGTCACACGCTCACCGCGCACAACCTTGCAGCGACACCGCGCCCAGTTCAATGATGCTGGCGACCTCACTTCGCTGACCGTGCGCGATTTTATTGTGCAGAGCGGCGTTGAGCAGCGTACCACGACCTACACGAGGCATGGGGATTCGCTCCACATCGCCGTGCGTGGTGATCAGGTCTCCGAGCGGATGGTGGCTGCGCCCGCGTCCTGGCTACCCTTCATTGACCTAGTGCACTGGCCCTTTGACGTAGCATTACAGCGTATGCGTCGCGCCGGCCGCACCCAGTTGAACGCGCCGATGCTGAGCGGTCAGCGCATTTCGGAGTTCCCGTTGGCTTTGATTGGCGCTGACTCTGCTACCGTCACTCACCCAACTCGCGGCACGATGCGGCTCAGCGTTTTGCCTGACGGGGCCATCCGTACCTTAGACGCGGGTGCAACAACGCGTGCGTTAATTGTCACGCGCAGCGGCGACAGCAACGTTGAGGCACTGGCCCGCGATTTCGCTGCGCGCGACGCGAGCGGACGCGGAGTCGGCGAACTTTCAGGTCGTGGCAGCGGCGAGATTGCTGTACTCGGTGCGAACATCACGCTCGACTACGGTGTGCCGATGAAGCGTGGCCGAGCGATTTGGGGCACGGTGGTGCGCTACGGCCAATTGTGGCGCACGGGTGCCAATCGCGCCACGCACTTCAAGACGGACCGCGAACTGCGATTCGGCAATCTCGTTGTTCCGCCTGGCGAATACACACTCTTCTCAATCATCGAATCCAGCGGCGGCGTGCTGATTATTAATCGCCAGACTGGTCAGAATGGTCAGACCTACGATGCAGCGCGCGATCTTGGCCGAGTGCCCCTGCGTGCTCAGGCCCTCGACCGCGAAGTGGAAGGTTTTACAATTGCCCTGCGTGAGCAGAATGGACGCGCCGTGCTGGCCCTGCAGTGGGACCGCACGGAGATGGTTACGGAATTCACAGTGGTTAGCCCATGAAAACACTCATTACCTCGCTTGTAATTCTCGCGGCGCCGGCGCTGTTGACCGCGCAGGCACGCCCCGCCGCACCGGCTGCCGGCGTGCAGTCGGCCGTGCCGATTGATTGGCGCCTGCTCGGCCAGCTCAACCTCGACAACGGCAGCGCGCCCGATTCGCTCAAGAGACTCGACGGCCAGCGGGTTCGCATTCCGGGGTTCATCGTGCCCTTGGACGATTCGCAGGATGAGGGCGCCGAGTTCTTGCTGGTTCCGTACTACGGGGCTTGCGTACACACGCCGCCACCACCGGCCAATCAGATGGCCTTCGTAACGATGACCGGCAACCGTAACGTGAAGCTCGCGCTGTTTGATGCCGTGTGGATGGAAGGCACGCTGCGCATCGTGAACTACGACTCGCCGTATGGCTCGGTGGGATTCACGATTGAAGGGATGTCCATGCGGCCGTACACGGGCCGGTGACCGCCGTCGCATTTCATGAGGTGCGCTTCGCCTATCGTGGCGGCGCGCCGGTGCTGGACATCCCCACGCTGCACATCGCCCGCGGCGAGCGTGTGTTTCTTCACGGCCCCAGCGGCAGCGGCAAGACCACGCTCCTCGGCTTGATTGCCGGCGTGCTCCCCCCCACCGCCGGCACGGTGCAGGTTCTTGGCAGTGAACTCGGCACTATGGGTAGCGCCGCACGCGATCGTTTTCGCGCCGCACATGTGGGCTACGTGTTTCAGATGTTCAATCTCATCCCGTACCTGTCGGTGCGAGACAACATCACGCTCCCCGTGCGACTTTCGTCGGCGAGACGCGCGCGTCTCAATGGAGCCGACGCTGATGCAGAGGCGCAGCGACTCGCAGCGGGATTGGAGATAGATGCGCTGCTCGCGCAGCCGGTGACGGCATTGTCCGTGGGCCAGCAACAGCGCGTGGCCGTGGCGCGCGCGCTGATTGGCTCGCCGGAGATCATCGTATGTGACGAGCCGACGTCGGCGCTCGATGCGGACCGGCGTGATCGCTTCCTGCAGTTGCTGTTCGCTTCTGTAGAGCGCGCTGGTAGCACCTTGGTGTTTGTGAGCCACGATCTCACGCTGTCCGTTCGCTTTGGCCGGACGATTGCCTTACCCAAAGTGAATCGTGCAGCTACCGTGGCGGCGGTCTGATGTTTCTCGTCTCGCTGGCTCTCAGATCGCTGCGGGCGCGTCTCGTGATCTCACTGCTCACGGTGGCGAGCATTGCCCTATCCGTCGCGCTGCTGGTGGGCATTGAGCACCTGCGCGTGGGCGTACGCGAATCCTTCGCTGGCACCATCAAGGGCACGGATCTCATTGTTGGCGCGCGAGGCGGCACCACGCAGGTCTTGCTGAGTACGGTGTTTGGGATGGCGACGCCGTCTGGCAGTGTGAGTTGGCAGACGTACGAACGCTGGCGTGCGCATCCTGCGGTGTCGTGGACTATTCCCTACTCGCTTGGCGACTCGCATCGCGGATTCCGTGTCATTGGAACCACCGCCGAATTTTTTGAGCGCTATCGTTTTCGCGATCAGACCGTGACGTTTACTGCAGGTCGTGCGCCCGAGACTCCCAGCGAGGTGAGTATCGGCACAGAGGTCGCTGAGCGTCTTGGCTACGGGATTGGTGCTGACGTCGTGCTCGCGCATGGGGTAGCTGAAGTGAGCTTTGCGGAACACGATGTGCATCCGTTTAAGGTGGTGGGCATCATTGCGCGCACGGTGACGCCGATTGACCGAGCGCTGTACGTGACGCTGCCCGGCCTTGAGGCCATGCATAGTGAGGAAGCCGAGCGTGGTGGCGGCGTGATGATGGCTCCGCCCGCTGCCGCACTCACGCCGGGCGAACCGCCAATCACAGCATTCCTTGTGGGCACCAAGAATCGCTTTGAGACGCTTCAGCTGCAACGAGAGATGAACGAGGATGTCCGCGAGCCGTTGACGGCAATCATTCCTGGTGTGGCACTGGCGCAGTTGTGGGACGTGGTGGGAAACGCCGAGGTTGCGCTGAGGCTCGTGAGTTTGTTCACGCTACTCGTTGGTCTCATCGGCATGTGTGTGGCGTTGTATGCGTCGCTTGAGAGCCGGCGACGGGAGATGGCGGTGCTGCGCGCCGTCGGTGCTGGGCCGCGCACTATCTCATTGCTACTGATAAGTGAATCCGCCGTGCTGGCGCTCGCTGGCGCGGTGACGGGAGTGCTGTTCGTGTACCTTGGACTCGCCTTGGCCTCTGGTACCATTGAAGCGAAGTATGGGTTGGCTTTGGCGCTCTCTCCCCTCAGCGGCACTGAGTGGATGTTTCTCGGGATGGTGGTTGGCGCGGGCACGCTTGTTGGGATGATTCCCGCGTGGAAGGCGTATCGTAGTTCATTGGCTGATGGACTCAGCGTGAAGGTGTAAGTGCAGTTTTGTCTCAACACTCGCAAGGAGATGTCCGTGTTTGCTCGTGCATTTATGGCGGTGGCGCTCGTTGCGCCTTTGCTCTCCGCGCAGACGCCTGCTGGTCAGGCCCGTCCGCCTCAGGGAGAGCGCAATCCGATGGCTGACCCCATCAACATGGAGAGTGTGCCTGCGTACATCCGTCGCACTCCCTCCACTGATCCCATCATCAACCGCATCATGGATGAGGGTATGAACCGCTCGCAGGCGATGCGGCTTGCGCAGCAACTCATGGATTCGCTCGGTCAGCGTATGACTGGCTCGCCGCAGAGCGACGCCGCGATGGATTGGGCCGTGAAGACGTATCAGGGTTGGGGCGTGACCGCGCGCAAGGAGCGCTACGGCACTTGGCTCGGCTGGCAGCGTGGCGTCACGCACGTGGATCTCATCTCGCCGCGCGTGCGCTCCCTCGAGGCTACGGCTCTCTCGTATTCACCAGGCATGCGCAGGCCCGCCGAGGGCGAGGTGATTGCGTATCCCGTGGATATCACGACGCCTGAGGCTTTTGACGCGTGGCTGCCGAACGTTCGTGGCAAGTTTTTCCTGATGAGCGTGCCGCGCATCTCGTGCCGCTCGCCGGCTCAGTGGAACGAGTTTGGCACGCCGGAGGAGCGCGAGCGTGTGAACGCCGAACAGTTGGCGATGCAGACCGCGTGGAACCAACTGAACGTGGCGATGAGCGGAGGCCGCAATGTGTGGCTGAAGCTGCGTGATGCCGGAGCGCTCGGCGTATTCACGTCGCAGTGGTCTAACTATCCGGGCATCAACAAGGTGTTTGGCTCGCCGCAGCAGACGCTGCCGGCATTCGCTGTGGGCTGCGAGGACTATGGTCTACTGTTCCGTATGTCCCGCAACAAGCAGGCCCCACGCGTGAGAGCGTTTACGGACAGCGAACTGCTCGGTGAGCGTCCCGTGTTCAATGTGGTGGCTGAGATTCGCGGCAGCGAGAAGCCTGACGAGTACGTGATGCTTTCTGCGCACTTTGACTCCTGGTCTTCTGCCAGCGGCGCGACGGACAACGGCACCGGCACCATCACGATGATGGAAGCGCTGCGCATTCTTCGCACGGTGTATCCCAATCCCAAGCGTACCATTCTCGTGGGGCATTGGAACGGTGAGGAGCAGGGATTGAACGGTTCACGCGCGTTCAGCGAAGATCATCCGGAGGTGGTGGCGGGATTGCAGGCGCTGTGGAATCAGGACAACGGCACCGGGCGCATCGTCAACTTGAGCGCCGGTCCGTTCCCTGGCGCGGCGACGCGCATCCCGCAGTACCTCGGTCAGATTCCTAACGAGATTACGCGTTGGATTCGGTTCAATCCGACGAGCGGTCAGGCGACGGGTGGTACGGACCATGCGAGCTTCGTGTGCCACAAGGCGCCGGCGTTTAATCTGGGTGCGCTGCCTTGGGATTACTCGTTCACGACTTGGCATACGGATCGTGATACGTATGACAAGATTGTGGAGTATGACTTGAAGAACAACGCGACGCTTGTGGCGATGCTCGCGTACTTGGCGAGCGAGGATCCCGAGCGTATGCCGCGGAGTGTGATGGATCCGTTGCCGGCGGGGCCGAATGGGCAACCGGGGACTTGGCGGGCTTGTAATCCGGCGACGCGTGCTACTCCGGCGGTGACACGGTAAGCTTGGGTTGTTCATGAAGGGAAAGCGCGAACCGCGATGCGGTTCGCGCTTTTTCTTTGTTTACGGGGCGGGGGCGTTATGCTGCGAGTACGCAGCATAACGCGGTCGCATAATCTGGGGCGTTGGGATATCCGAAAATGTGCTAGGTCATTGCTTGCGATGGGGTTAGCTGTGTGGGATGTTTGATTATCCTTGCGAATAAGGGGCAGTAACGCGGGGGGGTTAATCTTTTCGTGTGGTGCTTAAGTTTTGACTAATGCACGTTATGCGCACAAGGAACGATTTGCATGGCGAACGAGATAAAAGCATTTCCGATTTCCCTGTCGGCGCAGTCCGAAGCGCTGGCAGCCATTGCCGAGGGCGACGGTTACAAGGTCATAGGTCCCAAGGACTTTCCGTCATATACGCCCGCGACACTGCGATCAAAGTTCGACAGTGCAACCAGAATTGTTTCGGGCAGCGAGACCGAACAAACACTTGTTGTGTACAACTTCTTCAGGCTCGACAAATCAAACGTCGACGAGCACCCGTTCGGCTACATAGTTGTGAGCGGATCACAAGCTGTTTCCGGGAGCTTTCTTGAGCATGGCGACTGGGATGGACGCACGACACCCGTCGACCCGGCCTTTGCCGCCCACATCTCTTCTTCCGGCCTCGGAGGCTTCTTTCTCGGCTGTCCTCCTGACGGCCGTCTCGCTGGACCTATCTCCGAACTGACGGGGAGCAATGCTGCAGCATTCGCGCAGTTCAAAGCATCCCTCACATCGGCGTCTTTCGCACAAGGAGGCCCCGCTGGAAACTGAGATTGCTGCTGCGCTTGTCGGAGCCGCCGTCGGAGCGGGCCTCGGAATTCTTGGCGCTTACGTCGTCGACCTGCGGAAAGAACGGCGCGAGCGGGTCGCGAGCGCACAGCGCGAGAACGACGCTTTTGCGCGTGAGAAGTCCGCAATTGCCGCTCTTCTTCTCCATGATGCGCGCCGACTAGAATCGCTGATTCGACAGATCTTTGCTTGCCCGAATCCATCCGGCATGGTGGCTGGGCGGCCGCGACTGCACTACGACGGACTAATGTCGCACGTGCGCGTGTTCTCGATTGAGTCGCTCAGCGCCGTGCACGCATTCTTTCGACAAGTAGATCATCTCTTCGCGACTCTTGATGGTGCTCGCGAGGCGCGAGGGCGCGGCGCCAGGATTCGGGAAGTCGACGAGTATCACTTCAGGGTGCTTGCAGGATTCACTCTGCAGGCCCTCCCCAAGGCCGTTGAGGCTCTCAGATTGGAAGGGGGCGTGATTCATGACCCCGCGGACCAGTGGGGCGAGGTCACACACCCAAACCTTCCCGAGATTGGCGAGCCGGTGTTCATGGAAGCAAAGCAGCGCATCGCCGCCTACGGACATTCGGGCGTCGCGCCCGGCGCATAACGACGCTTGCTGCCGACAGCCGCGAGTAAGGAGGCAGTTGTGGGGCGCCCGCGCTATTGTAATGGGACGCCCTGCGGTCGCCCCACAACTGCTTTTTATGGAAGCGGCTGCAGCAGAAGCAAACGTTATCCAGACGAGACACATGTCGAAATCATCTAGAGTTTGGCTAGGCTCTGTTGCGACTCTCACGTTCCTGTTACTCACGGCCTGTGAGCGCACGTCCACGCCGCGAACGCCGAGCCTCGAGCTCGTGCCCGCTGGAATCGTCGATCTCGAAGAGCCTGAGTCCGCTCCGCTGGGTATGATTGGCGGTTTCGCGCGCACCGCCGATGGGGGATTCCTTATCTCCGACCGTCAGCGTGGAGCGCTCCTTCAGCACAGTGCCGACGGCCGACGCGCACGCGAGATCGGTCGACGCGGCAGCGGCCCGGGCGAGTGGGAGTCCGGTCCGTTCGGCATCTACCCGTACGACGACTCGACGCTCGCGGTGAGCGACGGGAGCATGCTGAAGGTGTTCCCGATCGCGCGTCCCACCGACGCTTGGGTTCGCACGCAGTCCCCGATGACCTCCGCGTTTGCCGCGAACAATGGTGCCGTGTTCGCGCGACGTATCGATCGCACGCAGCGCTCCACACTCGCGCGATTCCGCGGCCCAACGGACTCTGCCGAGTTCGGCGGTCCGTTTCCGAGTCAGGTTGGCCGCAGCCAGATGGTCGATATGATGCTCGTGTTTGTCGCCGCGACCCCGCTCAGCGGCGACTCGCTCGCCGTCTTCACGCAGGGCTCGGACTTTCTGTTTGTCGGCCCGTTTGCTGGACCGTTTGATAGCTTGCATATCCCACCCGCATCTCGGCGGGGGGCGATGTCCGAGGTGTTGGGCGCAGTGCGCGACGACGACCCCGAGTCCGGGATGAAGGCCGCATACAAGGCTTCGTACCCGCTCGCCGTGCACCGGATCGGATCCACGAACGCGGTTGCCGTCCTCACGCTCGACCAGGAGTTCCTCGGCACTCGCATGGCGGGAGCCTTGAATGTCGCGGTCGCGAATCTCAGCTCGCGCGTGGTGTGTGGTGAGGTGCGCGTGCCGGTCGATGCGGATCCGCAGCCGTGGGCCACGGTCGCGGGTGATACGCTCTTCGTGTTCTCGCACGAGACGGACTCGACGTCGGCGCGCAGTCAGCCGCGCGTGCGGAAGTTTCGTCTCGTCACACAGGATTGCTAAGCATCGGCGCGCCGCGGGATACCGCCGCTTGCGGCCGACGCGCGCGGGTGCGGTAGCGGTTGTGGGGCCGCTGCTCCACTTTATGGATGGTCTGCAGCGGCCCCACAACCGCATTTTATGGAAGCGCTCGCAGCAGAAGCATACGTTATGCGGAAGCTCTGTGCGAACGAAGCATCCACCGCTCGCGCGCGATTTCTCACGATGAAACGTGAGGGTCCCCAACAACAGGGTTCTTGGGGGTGCGCGCCGCACGTTGCGTGTGCCATCCGCCGCGAATGGCCCGGGCCGATTCGGACAGGCCCGAATCGCTGCGCGATCCGATGCTCCGCATAACGACGCTTGCTGCCGTCAGCCGCGGGTGCGGATGCAGTTGTGGG
>JANNVQ010000009.1:0-49807 GCA_031414535.1 Gemmatimonas sp. | reverse complement strand
ACGACGCTTGCTGCCGTCAGCCGCGCTAAGGATGCAGTTGTGGGGCGCAAGCACTATCCTATGGGACAGCCTGCGGCTGCCCCACAACTGCTTTTTATGGAAGCGGCTGCAGCAGAAGCACACGTTAGGGCGACTCGATTGCACGAAGGGACTTCGCACTCTTTGCCGACCTCCGCAAACTCCGACGCGCCATTCATGGAGTGGCCGCTCGTCCGACGACTTCGCGTCACGGCACTCATCGCCGTTGCAGTCGTGCTCGTATGCTTTGTGCTTTCCATCCCCTTCGTCGACTGGAAGAATGGTACCACGCGCACTTACGGAGGCGCGCCGTCCGACGCGTATACTGCGACGACTTTGGTATTCGGTCTCACAATTCTCGGCGCCTTCCTTTTCGCTGTAGCCGCGCCGTTGGCGACGAGTGCGGTGCGGCGCGCGCTGGTCGGCAGTCTGAGCGCGCTTCCCTTAGCAGCGCTCTGTGCGTGGGGCGCCGTCATCGCCCCCACAGTCGTTGTGCGGATTCAGGCAATCGTGCTGTGCATCGGCGTATTGATTGCTGGTGCGATACTCTGCCAAGGTGCGCTCACACCATCGCGAGATCGACTTGAAACAGCCGAGCGCCCAGAGCCGGCGCCCTAACGACGCTTGCTGCTGATGAACGCGGCGAAGGATGCAGTTGTGGGGCGGCCGATATTCCGAACACGCACGGCCTAGCGGCCGCCCCACAACTGCTTTCTATTGAAGCGTTCACAGCAGAAGCACACGTTAGGCTGACATCCCGCTTTCGCCTTTCTTCGAACGGATTTGGTCCCATACCCGGGACCTGGCTGGTACCCCTTCAAGGAGGAAGTATGCGAGCAGTCTCGGCTTTGGCGCTGTTACTCGCGCTATGCGCCTGCGCCCCCCCGCCAGCCGACTGGGAGCCCGCGCTCCGCACGGCGAACGATGAGCTACTGAACAAGGGCAACGCGGCCTACGCGCGTGACGCGTTTGCCGCCTCCTACGTCGGCCACTCGGGGGGCGGAGAGGTGCGCGGAGGACCCGAGCTGATCGAAGGCTTCGTCGCCGAACTCCGCAAGGCGTTCCCCGACCTTCGCACCGAAATCCAGATTCTCGCGAAGGACGGTGATCGCATCACCTGGCTGCGCACGCATCGCGGCACCCATCAGGCGGATTTCATGGGCGTGCCGGCCTCGGGGCGCACGATCACGTGGGAGACCATGATCGTCACGCGGTTCGAGGACGGTAAGGTCGCCGAAGAGTGGGGTGTCTCAGACCTTGGCGAGAAACTCCGCGTCCCCTGAGCCGTGCTGAGAGGTGGGCGTCACCGGCCGTCTGGTGCGCGCAGCCTAACGACGCTTGCTGCTGATGGCCGCGTGCAAGGATAGCAGTTGTGGGGCGGCCGCGATTTAGTATATGCATGGAACGGCCTAGCGGCCGCCCCACAACTGCTTCTTATTGAAGCGTCCACAGCAGAAGCACACGTTAGGCTGACGAGGAGAGTAATGACGAGTCGACGTGCAGCGTGGCGTCAGGCGGTTGCCGACTTTGCGGAGGCCGCGGAGAACAACCCCATGGCCATTCGCTACCTTGGCGGACTTGTGTCGCCATCTCTCGTGCGCAACTACTATGCGGTGCGTGAAGATGGGGCGGATGCATTCGGAACGCCTCAGCCCACTCCGGAGCAAGCCGCGAAGATGGCTCGCGAAATCAACGAGCGGCTCGGTACGTCTTTGAAATCCCCAGAGGGATACGACACGAACTTGGCCGCTGAGTTCCACATCCTCTCGCTTCTTCATCGTTTGGGCTTCACGGCCAACTTGACCCTCGGCAACAAGAAGTCCGTCGACGTGGTGGTCGTTTCGCGCACAGGCCAGCTGTGCTCTCTCGATGTGAAGGGACTGGCCGGGGCGACAGGATGGCCAATCGACAACGCCCGCGAGTCCACGGCGAATCATTTCTACGCATTCGTCTGCTACAACAACCTCATTGGCTCTCCCTGGGAGTCGCCGGAGGTCTACGTTGTACCCGCCGAGCAGTTGCGTAGCCTCCGTTACACCGCGCCCGGCGGTCGGAAGCTCATGCGCGTTTCCACATTGCGGGAGCAAGCGCATTCGTTCGAGCATGCCTGGCATTTGTTGGATGGCCCGAGCGCGTAGAGATCGTTAGCGCGCGTGCAGCCTAACGACGCTTGCTGACTGATGGCCGCAGGTGAGGAGAGCAGTTGTGGGGCGGCCGCCATTTCGTACAAGCGCACGGCCTAGCGGCCGCCCCACAACTGCTTCTTATTGAAGCGTCCACAGCAGAAGCACACGTTAGCCGGACGCGCGCGCGGACCGGCCCACATAGCCCGGACTAGCCCGTCAGCCCCGACCCGTGGGCGACCATTGACTCACAGTCGACGTTTGCCTAGATTCACGTACCGGGATTTCCGGTCCAGCTGTTTGAGAATGCGAAGAGCGATCCATGATGCCTCCTTCCCCCGAGCTATTTGTCGGGGACCGTACGTCCGGTCGGTCCGGGGACGATTCTCCGGCCGGTCACACTAGTAGTCACCTCGTCTTCATTGGCGAGAGGCGGTCGATGGCCGTTACGGTCGACCGAACGGTTGCAGTCAGCACATGACTGAACACGTCAGCGGATGTCACCACGACACTCGGTCGTGGTGCGTTTGTAGCACCTCAACCAGAAGGAGGACGTAGGACATGGACCCGCTCGCCGTGCAGCAAGTCAAACTCAAGGAGCTCATCCGCGCGTTGGAGAGGCAACTTGAGAGCGACCAAAGCACCAACCGTAAGGCCTCGCTCGAGCTAAAGGCGAAGCTGTCTCGAATGCGCGCTCGTATTTCGCGCTCTCAGGCAGGCTTTTCTCGTGAGGCAGCCAAGAAAGTTCTCGCTGTGGTTATTCGAGAGGCTGCCGAACTCGCATTGAAACTCGTGGTCGAGGCCTTCATCCGTTCATACCGGCCTTCGTCGCCATGGACTCAAAGAATTTTGCAACAACCATCCGCCGCCTTCGAAAGGCGCGCGGCCTGAGCTCAGCGGCACTTGCCAGAGCCGCCAATCTCTCGCCAGCCATGCTCTCGAGGCTGGAGCGCTCCGAGCGCGAACCATCTCTTGCCGCCATCCGAGCAATCGGTCGCGCACTCCACGTCCCGCCTGGGCTCTTGCTCCTCTCCAGCATCACCTCGAAGGATCTAGAGCACACACTCGGGCGCAGCGTTGCCACCGATGCGCTTCAGGCACTAAACGAGTATCTAGCGCGCGCTGGAGAGGATTGACAGCACGTGCCTGCGCGAGACCTGCCCCAAACGCACGACGACCTTGCGTCACTTCTTGCGCTCACTCCGACCGAGCTTTGGGTGCTGCGGCGTAAGATGCCAAGCCTCTATCGCAGAAAGGTTCTTGCAACAGGAAGGACGCTTCGCGTTCCTCCCCGACAAATGCGAGATGTCCAGCGACGTGCACTCAACCGCTTGCGTCCACTCGTTCAGGTGAGTCGGGCGGCGATGGCGGTACCTGGCGCCGGTGCGGTGTCGCATGCACGCGTTCACATCTCGTTTGGCTGGTGCCTCACTTGCGATGTTCACAGCTGTTTCGCCTCCGTACGACGCAGGTACGTTGAGCGTGCACTCGTGGTGGCCGGCCTTGGATCGGCTGCCGCCACGGCTTTGTGTGACATTGTGATCGTCGATGACCAGCTCCCGCAGGGAGTGCCCACGAGCCCGTGGCTTCTTGACGTGACACTTCGAGAGCTCGACGACGCCATTCTTCAGGGAGCATTAGAAGCCGGCGGCAACTACTCACGCTACGTTGACGACATTGCCATTTCCGCGCCGACGCGACAGAATCGCCTTCGGCACCTCGCGGAGAAGAAGCTGAAACTGCTTGGACTGAACCTGAAGCCTGACAAGACGCGCACGGCAGTGTCTCCTGCGCGGGCCCTCATCACAGGCATCGAGGTGGCGGATGACCTTCGGCCCTCTCCGGCCTTTATCAAGGCACTCAAGCAACTGATTGTTGAGTACCGCGCCGGATCAGAGTCTCACGGCTTCGAGGAGATTGAGGGACGGCTGAGTTGGGTCCAGCAGGTCAGCCCAAGGCTCGCGTCTCAGGTGCGCGCCAGACTGCGCGTTCCGCGTCTTGGACAATGATGGTCCGAGTTACTCCATTTGGTGCTTTCGGTTACGCCTTCAGGACAGGCGCCGCGCAATCTCGCGCAACCTCTCAGGCGTTTTTAGCCACGGGTGCAACAGTGGGGCGTGTGAGGGAGTCGCGACCACACCCAGCGGGCTCGGGACGACAGAGGGTCGGTGCGTGATGATTCGGAGCTCGCTTACTTGAATTCCCAAACTTTCCCAGGTACGGTCTAGTCTTTCCCGCAGTGCTGGCAGACACTTGCGCCATGGACAACTCTCTCGCGATCATCGTCTTCGTCGTCACCCTGCTTGCGACAGTCACCGCGGCCTATCTCGGCCGCACGCATGAAGCGCGCCGCTCCGGCCTCGCACTCGCCAATCAGGGTCTTAGCAAGTGGCTCGTCGGGCTAAGCGCCGGCGCGACTGCAAACAGCGGATTCGTGGTCACGGCAGCAGTGGGCTTGGGGTATACCGAGGGTGCTCGTTGGCTGCTGCTCCCAGCCGCATGGCTGGTCGGTGACGTAATCTTTTGGCACCTCTTTCCGCATCGCATTAATTCCGCTGCGCGGACCCATGAAGCTGCGACCGCGACGGACATACTCGTTGCCTCGCTTTCGCCGGGAGCACGGCGGAATATCAAGCGGCTGGTCGGCGTCATTTCGGTGCTGTGCCTTGGTGGGTACGTCTCTGCCCAATGGCTTTCAGGCGAGAAGTTTCTCGCGGGCGCCTTTGCGCTCCACGGTTCGACTGCTCTCCTGCTGTTCGCAACGACAATCGTCGTATACAGCTCGCTCGGCGGCTTTCGAGGGTCCGTCTACGCCGACACTGTACAGGCGGTTGTCCGTATCATGGGGACCGCCCTAGCGCTCGTAACAGTTACAGTTACCGCCGTACGCCACCGCCCTGCATTTGCAGAAGAGCTACAATCCGCGGGCGCCGACTTCCTTCACATTGTTCCAGAAGGCGGGCTTCTACTCTCGCTTGTCTCATCGCTTGGATTTGCGGCTGCTGCTCTCGGCTTCGGCCTTGGGCAGCCGCAGATGCTGACGCGCTATATGGCCGGTTCCTCGCCCTCAGAAACGCGCTCTGCATGGTGGATCTACTTCGTATTTGTCCAAGGGACTTGGATTGCTATGACGGCGTTTGGCATCATCCTTCGCGGCGTGATGCCTGGACTCGAAGACCCGGAGGCGGGCCTCAGCACATTCCATCGCATGACGACCGGTCCCGTCATAACGGGCATCATTGCCGCCGATATATTCGCTACGATTGCCGCCACTTCTAACAGCATCCTCGTCGCGATTGCCCAGACGATACTTGGAGATCTCAGGCAACTACCCGAGGCGACGGTCCGCTACCGCAGCGCGCTCTGGCGCACCGTAGCATTCGCGGGCGCCATTTCCATGGGCTTTTCGTTGGTAATGGGAGGTAGTGTGAAGGATCTTGCGTTGAGTTCAGTGGGGATTATGGGGTCTGCTCTTGCTCCGGCGATGGCTATTCGTCTTCTTGGATGGCGCTTCTCAGCCACTTCCCTATCGGCGTCGATCGTCGCGGGCTTCCTTTGCGCGAGCTGCTGGATGATGCTTGGATTCAATGCATATCTGAACGAGGCCGCGCCTGGAATATTGGCGGGCTTCCTCGCACACTTCGCGGTCATCTACCTCAGGCGCGCATCGCCACCCACACGTTAACTCAACCCACGGGGGCTGACCGATGAGCAAGCGTTACTGGCACTGGCCCGAGAAGCGGAGAATCATTATCCGCATACTTGACGCGTCTAGCCCCGGCGATGTCGTCGACAAGGTCTACACGAAGGCGAGCGAACAGAGCCTTAAGCACGACACAGCAGTAGCGATGCGCAAGTGGCACAAGAGCCGGCCGTACAAGAAGTACTTGCCATTCCTAAAGCTGCTCGCTGAAAAGCTTGGTTGCGCAGCTGACGTGACCGGCTCCGATATCCTGCACTCATCGCTTGAGGAGTTCATTGATCTTCTGCCCGAACCACACCGCACGAAGTATCGGCAGTCCTTTCCGCGTGTTGACAACGACGCGTTGACACCAAGCAACGGAGTCGCCGTAGTATCGATGTCAGCTAGCGCGAGTGCGGAACGCTCGTCGAGCCCGCACAGGCGAATTGTCGAAGTGCTGCACGACATCGACCTCGTCACACTTCCCTCCGGAGCCCGGGCAGGACATCTAGACACGCGTCACTATTACTCTACGCCTGAGGCTGCGGAGGTGTGGAGAGAACTTGTCGCCGCTGAGTCATACCACACCTACGACCAGTGCAAGGACGCGTTGCGGGCCTTGACGGAGACGGAGCAGTGGAAGCAGGCCCTCTGCACTTCGTCCGTCCGCTCTGCGGTCATGCTGGCCGGCGGTGGCGCCCCCAGCAAGGACCTAATCCTTGTTCGCTCGCTCGTGGGACGCGACCACACCTCCGGCGCCCCGCTTCAGTATTCACTGGTTGATATCAACTACCCGATGCTGGAACAATCGTCTCGCATTCTGGAAAGAGCCAAGGCCTCACCAGACCTCCGCGATCGGGTGGAGTTCAAGTATGTGGTCAAAGACGTTCTGGCACTCGGCAGTGGTCCCGCAGCCTTCGTACGGGACAAATCCGTGCTGTTCGCAATCACGGGTGGCACCATCGGAAACCTGCGCGAGGCAGCCTTCTTTCGGTCACTGAACTTGACCGCTCACGCTGGCGACCTGCTGATAGTCAGCGTCGATACGATTGGCGGTCAATCATCCTCGACCTTACGCGATGCACTCGTAAAGAAGTACGATCATCCAGAAATGCGGAACTTCGTGGCTCCGGGTGTGCGCGCCGTTCTCGACGCCTTTGGTTTGCACGAATCTTTACGCGACGGTCAGGCGCGAGTAGTCGTTCGCGTGGTAGAGAACGCCTGTCCGGCGTTGAGTGATGTGCCAGGTAGCTGGTCTGTCACACTTCACCTGACAGCTAACGACAGAGACGTGACGCTGCTTACATCTGCTCGGTACGATCTGCCGTCGCTCGTGTCTTTCGCGGCTGGCTTCGGCTGGGAGCACCTCTGTACGGTTCCGGCCCCAAGCAATCGACAGTTCGTTCAAATGCTACTTAGACGTGCTAAGTGAATGAATGCGAGCAAATCGGGAAGTACGGAGAATGTTTTCCGGGCACGCCCTTATTCCCAACTGCGGCGGCGACTTTCACTGGTTTTTGCTTTACCCATACTCGTACTTCAACCAGAGGCGAGTATGCCACGATTCATCCGTGTTCCCCTGTCGATAGAGTTGCTCCTTCTTTCCATTGAGCACGCTATTCCCCAGAGCAGTGCCGTCCTTCCGCTTGGCGGAACCAGCTTCGCTCAGCTTGCTTGCCTGCTCCTTGTGGGCATCGCGATGGCTGAGATTGAGGACTGTCGCAAGCGACCATAGGAATGCCACCGAGTGGCGCCGGCTAACGACGCTTGCTGCCGATGAACGCGGTGCGGATTGGGTTTGGCGGGGCCGCCGTGATGCCCTAGGCTGGTTGCGGCGGCCCCGCCAAACCCTTCTTATTGGAGCGTTCACAGCAGAAGCACACGTTAGGGCGACGTAGTCCCCCTTCATTGCATTCCTCTGATAGCACCGGTGATGCGCATCGCGTTTGTGTGCGGAAACGGACTCTCCATCGATCGCGCTCTGCACGCTGGCGTCGGTGTTCATCCAAGCAGCCCGCTATCGATGCGGCCCTCGCATCCACGACTCGGAACTCCGCTACTCGACAGCCTTCCGCACCTCGGAACATGGTTGGAGAGCCGTAGCCGCGCTTCGCCCGAGGGGGAGTTTGCGCTCATTCAGTCGTTGCTGGAGGACGTTCCCACGGCGGATACGAAGCATCCGGAACTCGCCGGTTTAGACAGTCGCCTTCAGGACCTGCGCCACTTCCTTGCTCTCGCATACTCGACCTACCAACGGGCGCTCGACCGCTCGTCAATGGAGCGGTGGATCTGGCGCAAATGGCTCGAGCGGTATCGGAAGAATCTCCACGTTGCTCTTAGCTGGAACTACGACCTGGTATTGGAGCGCGCGTTGACTCGTAACCGCGTTCAGCATTTCCACCCTGGCGCCGGCGGGTGGCCCGAGTGGCATCGACGCCCAGAAGGGCAGGTCGGCATCCCCATTTGCAAGCCACACGGGTCCATTCACTTTGCACCAGACGGGTTTGAGCTCCGCAATGCGGCATCGGCCGACAGCCCTTTCGAAGCCGTCGATTACCCTCGCGCGACCGAAGCAGCGCTTGCCGACGTACCTCAGCGCTGCATGACCGACCACGAATTGCTCAATGTGCGCACTGTTGCGGATATCGTACTTCCTGGAGAGTTCAATCGCTTCGGACAGCATCTCAGCTGGATGCGTCTCGCAACACGATACTTTCGACATCTATCCGCTGAGGCGGACACGCTTGTGATCGCCGGCTTCTCCTTCTCCGAGCCAGACCGCACTGAGTTCGCCGATCTAATCTCGTGGGTAACGAGGTTTGAGCGGGCTATTGTGATTGACCCCTCGCCTAGCGATGCACTACTTGCCTTTCTCACTCCCCGGGCGAAGCGCATTGAGACGTGGAGAGCGGGCCCTCAGACGCTTTGATCTGCGCCCCGCGCCCTAACGAAGCTTGCTGCTGATGAACGCGGGTGCGGATGCAGTTGTGGGGCGGCCGCACTGTGAAACATGGGACAGCCGAGCGGCCGCCCCACAACAGCTTTATATTGTAGCGTTGACAGCAGAAGCAAACGTTATGCCGACGCGCGACGCATCGCCGGCAATCCGTTGTCATCAAGGAGTTGCCCTCTTGACCCGGTTGACGCCTGTCCGACTGTTCGCTGCACTTGCGTTGGCGAGCAGCATTGCGTGTGCGAGAGACGCCGCATCGAGCCGCAGCGGAGCCGCGCCGACGGACACACTCGACGCGCGGCTCGCAGTCGCGATTGGACAGGAGAGTGGCGAGGACGCACAGATCCTCGCGCGGGTATTCAGTGGATTCCGCAATGCGCGAGGACTCGTCGTCGCGAACGGCACGCCGTCGGAGATTCGCATCTATGACACGTCCGGCACACTCGTTCAGCGGATTGGTCGGCCCGGTGGCGGCCCCGGCGAGTTTCAACACCTGACGTGGATTACGGCGCTTGGCGACTCCATTGCCGCGCTCGACGCGCTCGCGCTACGCATCTCCATCTTCGATGCTTCCGGCCGCTTCGCACGCGCGATCCGCATTGATGCGGCCGAGTACGGTGGAGCGGAGTGGCTGGGTGTCGTCGACGGTGGGTTCGCACTCGGCATCGCGCGGCGAGCCGATCCGCGGCAGCTCGCGCCAGGCGGGATGGCGCGCGATTCGTTTTCGGTTGTGCTCGTGTCCGCCGTCGGCGAAGCGCGGGCCATCAGTCCGCCTATCGGCGGAGCTTGGTGGGAGCGGATAGTGTCTGCAACCGACGTCCGCATTCGAAAGCTTGAGTCCGGTCCCCGTGCGCTTGTCACGCAAAGCGCAGGGCAGTTGCTGTTGTCTGCGAGTGACTCCCCCGCTGCGCTGCGTCTGCTCGATTCGCGGTGGGACACCGTGCAGATGGCGCCGCCAGCGGCCATTTCATCAAGTACGCCGCAGCCCGTGCTTCGCGCAGAGATCGTTGCGGGCCTGTCAGGTGAGATTTGGATCGCTGATACCCTCGTCACGCCGGATGCGATGCGGCGCTGGCAGGTGCTGGATGCAACTGGTAAGCCACGGGCAGTGCTTCAACTGCCGGCATCGCTCAGTGTGTGGGCAGTCGGCGCCGACTGGCTGCTGGGGCGGGCGGTCACGCCCGAGAGCGTCGAGCAGGTGCAGTTGTGGAATCTTGTACAACGCCCGTGATGAGGGTCGCGGCATAACGAATCTTGCTGCCGACGGCCACGCTATTGAAGCGGCCGCTGCGCGGCCGCATTTTATGGAGTGTCCGCAGCAGAAGCACACGTTATGTTGACGAAGCCGAGATCCGATAGGCGACGAGATCAGATGGCACGTTTGAACGCGAAGCGAGCTGGGGTGTCCGAAGTCCGTTCGTCAATACCCGTCTCGGCCGATATTCGACGACGTTTGGCCAGCCGCCGCCCGAGCGAGAGCGGTCGGCAGCAATTCGAGACATGCGACCCCAATCGGATCCGCCTTCTAGCGCGCCAAACGCGCCTCTTGGTACACGCTGAGCACGTACCCATCGGGATCCGCAAAGTCT
This sequence comes from Gemmatimonas sp., assembly GCA_031414535.1. Classification (GTDB taxonomy): domain Bacteria; phylum Gemmatimonadota; class Gemmatimonadetes; order Gemmatimonadales; family Gemmatimonadaceae; genus Pseudogemmatithrix. The sequence continues at coordinate 39,442 of JANNVQ010000009.1, read as the reverse complement.
GCGCTCCAGCCACCGGGAGCATGGCTGACTGGCGTAACGATCGTCGACCCGGCCGCGACGAGTTCATCGACCACGCTGTCGATTCCGCCCTCCGCGAGCGTAAAAACAAGGATCGGCGAGTTGCCCGGCTTCACCTCGCCCTCAAAGAAGATGAGATCAAGATTGCCAGGGATGCGGGCGATCAGCATGGATGGGCCGCCGTCGTCATCGGCTTGCCGCTCCACGGTGAGACCGACGACGCCGGCGTAAAAGCGCTCGGTGCGCGCCAGATCGGCAACCATGAAGACGACGTTATCGATTCGAACATTGCGAAGCATTGTGACCTCAGATCTTAGGGAGGGTGACTCGTGAACACTTCTCTGTTGCCGCCGACGCCGGAATCGTGAGGTCGCTCAGGTTCCGGGGCGCGGCCGCTGGGTCAGCACAATGAGGTGTCCATCCGGGTCGTGGCTCCCGGGCGACTGCTTGGCCCGTACGACGGGGAGAAGGGCGCGCCGGATGAGACCAATAGGAAGGTGAAGGCCACCAGGGGCCGTCGGCGCGGAGTCGAGGGCGCCCAATCGCTTGCGCAGCGCCGAGATGCGTTGGCGGAGCGCGACGTCGGAGACGCCAAGGATCCAAGCGATTTCGTCGCGGTCTAGGCCTGAAAGCGCCAACTCCGCCACGCGGCGCAGCGAGGGCGGCAGAGCCGCTACGGCTTCAGCGACTCGCGGGTCATCGCGCCACGGCGAGGGGATTAGGCGTGGCGTCTCCACGGCATCGCGCTCACCGGACCACGACGTGTCCCGCAGTCGGCGGCGATACGCGGTGCGCGCCGCCATGGCGGCCAAGTTTCGCATGGTGCCGGTCAGCCACCGCAGCGTCGCCGTCTGCGAGAAGTCGGTGCGGCCGCTGCGAAGGGCCTCGAGCAGCGCATCCTGCAACAGATCTTCCGCGTCATCGGGGACGCGGCTGATGGTCCGGGCGATTGCGAGCATCTGCGCGTAGTGCTCCACGCCCAGAATCTACTGCGCGGGGGGCTGGCTTGTAATGCTCTGCCGAACGCTCGCCAATGTCCGGGTGTCAGCGGCTGCGATGCGCAACATAACGGTCGCTTGCTGCCGATGAACGCGGGTGCAGATTGGGTTTGGCGGGGCGTCCGTGATGACCTAGGACTTGTTGCGGACGCCCCGCCAAACCCTTCTTATTGAAGCGTTCACAGCAGAAGCACACGTTATGGCGACACAACTGACATCGCCGCGAAGCACGATCTTTTGCACACGGTCCTGAGGATTCTAGATGCTTCGCAACTGCCTGGCCCTGCTGCTTGTCGCTCTCCCAGTCGCGGCGCGCGCCCAAGGCACTTCAGCGCTAGTGGGCGACTGGCGTCTCGTGTCCATCGTACAGCCAGACTCTGCCGGAAGTGTGAGCCTCTACTGGGGCCCCCGACCACTCGGTATCATCCGGTACTCGGCGAACGGTGTGATGTCGGCGCAACTCTACGACGAGCGGAGACCGGGCCTCGGGGTTCGCGAGTGGACCCAGGCAACCCCGGAGGCAGCGCGGATTGCACTCATCGGCCTTGCGACCTACTACGGCACTTACGCCGTTGATACCGTGGCACGCACGGTCACGCACCGAGTCGAGGGCGCGATGGATCCCGATTGGATCGGCCGCTCCTTGGTCCGCGGCTATCGCTTCTTGCCGGGCAATCGGGTTGAGCTTCGTGTCATCACGGGGCCGGACGGCCAGCCAACGACGAATGGCGTGGTGCTCATATGGGAGCGCATTCCCGACGCGCCGCCGCGCGCGCCATAACGACGCTTGCTGCCGATGAACGCGGTGCGGTGGCAGTTGCGGGGCGGCCGCCTTATCGACCGACGAGCGGTCTAGCGGCCGCCCCGCAACTGCGTCTTATTGAAGCGTTCACAGCAGAAGCCCACGTTATGCGGACTGGAGGCTTACTGGTGCGTTCCCCACGAAGTGGTTCAACTGGCATCTGCCCCCACTGCCGAACAGGCGTGCGGTTCGAGAGTGCTTCGATCACTGCGTTCTCGCGGTCATGGGACGCGAATGAATTGACCGTGCTCCTCACCGGCGGCTCACGCGTGAACGTAGCTTCGTGTAGCTGCCCTATCTGCGGGCTTCCGATTGTCAGCGTCGTCTCGGCCACGGCGCCCAACGGAACCACGCTTCGCACACCGGGTTTGGTCTTTCCCGCGGGCGCTCAGCGCCCGCTGCCCGCGGAGGTTGCCTCCGCCGCCCCGACTTTCGTTGCCGACTTTCAGGAAGCGGTGGCAGTGCTGCCCATGAGCAGAAAGGCATCCGCAGCGCTCTCGCGGCGCTGCCTTCAGTTCATTCTTGTTGATGCTGGCAAAGTTACGAAAAGAGACCTCGCGGATCAGATCGAGGAGATCTTGCCTCGCCTCCCCCATGAGATTGCTCAGAACGTGGATGCGATTCGGCAGGTAGGCAACTTCGCAGCGCATCCCACGAAGTCCACGAACTCTGGTGCGGTGGTCGACGTCGAGGAAGGCGAGGCGGAATGGCTTCTCGACGTACTGGAGGAGCTCGCGGACCACTTCTACGTCGCTCCCGCTCGTGCTGCAGCGAAACGCTCGGCTCTTAACCAGAAGCTCGCGGAGATTCGGAAGCCCCCACTCAAGCAGCCGTGAGTGCCGCATAACGACGCTTGCTGCCGATGGCCGCGGGTGCGGATGGGTTTGGCGGGGCCTCCGCGATGACCTGGGCTTGGTTGCGGAGGCCCCGCCAAACCCTTTTTATATGAGCGTCCACAGCAGAAGCAAACGTTACACGGACTCGCCACTGACTTCGCGGTCGCCGCAGTTGCGCCCCGCACTCTTCTGCCACAGGTTCCAAGCATGGCCGACGCCCCTGACATCCGCGACGACGCGAAGCGACTGGTCGACCAGCTCCCCCAAGGGGCTGGCTGGGATGATCTCGCGTATGAGGTCTATGTGCGCCAGGCCATCGAACAGGGCCTCGCCGATGCGACCGCGGGTCGCACCGTCGACCACGAGACGGCACTCGCTCGCGTCCGCGCGCGCATTCGTCGTCCCGCCTAGTGCTCCCGCTCCGCTGGACGGAGCGCGCCGTCACGGACCTCGCGGGCATTGCCGAGTTTATCAGCCGCACCTCGGACATCTACGCCGAAAGCGTGGTCGCCCACATCGACTATCGCCTGCAGTTACTCTGTGCACATCCGCTGATGGGCAAGCATGCGCCGGAAGGCGAGGATCTCGACGTGCGCGAGTTGGTCATCGAGCATCATCGCGTGTTCTACAAAGTGCACGCGGACGCCATCGAACTCTTGACCATTGTGCACGGTCGCCAGCAAACACCGCGCGCGTTCTAGTCGCGTCCGCGGCGGCCGTGTAACGACGCTTGCTGCCGTCAGCCGCAGCGAAGGATGCAGTTGTGGGGCGTTCGCACTATTCTATGGGACGTCCTGCGGGCGCCCCACAACTGCTTTTTATGGAAGCGGCTGCAGCAGAAGCACACGTTAGCGTGACAAGCCGACTTCCGAGTGAGGGGACGCATATGAAGCTCATCATTTGCGCGGTGTTGGTGGCTTGTGCGCCAACCGTACTGGCGGCGCAAACGCGCTTCAGTGTACGCGTCTCCGACACCACCGGCATCGCTATTCCGTACGCCGTCATCGAGGCGAATCCGGGCGGTCGGCGCGTCGCCGACAGCCTCGGGCTCGCCGCGTTCGACCTGCCCGCGCGCGTCAGCTCGGTTACCGTGCAGGTGCGTCGCATTGGCTTTTTGCCAAGCAGCTCCGTACTCAGCGCAGATGGTCGGGTGCACGATATCCGCCTCAGTCCGGTCGCACGCGAGCTGTCGGCCGTGGTGATATCTGATCGCCGCAACAACCTGCTCGTCACCCGCGGCTTCTACGATCGCATCGAACGGGTACGGCGCGGCGCGTACACCGGTGAGTTCATCATGCCCGAGGACCTTGAACGCCTCTCTCCCGGCACGGTGTCCCGCGCGCTGTCCGAGTCCCGGTACGTGCGCATCGGGCGCAGCGGCGCCCGTCAGCTTGCGGTGCTGCTCGGTCGCGGCGGCTGTGGGTACACGATTCTCGTCGATGGCTCACGTGTGCAGGGCACACTCGAGGAGAATGCGACAGGGAACACCTCGATTGATTCGCGCGGCACGCGGCGGCGGAACGAGCGGGATACAAGCATCGAGGAATTCGTAAATGGCTTGGAGATCGCGGCCATCGAGGTCTATCCGAGCGCAGCGACCGCACCGTCCGAGATTCAGTCGCGAGCAATGGGCGGACGCGGCGCCTGCGGCATCATCGCGATCTGGACGGGGCGCTGACGAGGCGGGGCGTGGTCGCGCGCACGCTAACGACGCTTGCTGCTGATGGCCGCGGATGCGGATGGGTTTGGCGGGGCCTCCGCGATGACCCGGGCTTGGTTGCGGAGGCCCCGCCAAACCCTTTTTATATGAGCGTCCACAGCAGAAGCACACGTTATGGAGACATAGACCAATTGCGGCTTGTCGCATGGAATGCCAACTGCGCGATTCGAAAGCATCGCTCGTCTGAGGAGGTGCTCGCGCTCCTCGATCCGTTGAACGCGGACATTCTGGTCGTGTCGGAAGGCCCTGCGAACCCGGAAGGCGCCGCCTGGTCGTGGGGTGAGGACGCTTCCGCGAAGCTCGCGGTCTGGACTCGGAATGGATACTCCGCTGCGGTGATTCAGTCCGACGTCGCAATTCCGCAGTCCGCGCTGCTTCAGGTGCGTGGCCCAGTCGCGTTTGCGCTGGCTGCAGTCTGGCCCGTCGAGCAGGGACGGCTGACTTACGGAGGTATTCTCCGTCGCGTCGTCGACACCTATCTACCGGACGAAACGGTCACGCGGACGATTCTCGCGGGCGACCTGAACTCGAACACGCGTGTCGTTGCGCAGCGCGCCTCGCATCCGAAGTTGGTTTCATCGCTATCCGTGCGCGGCCTGAACAGTGTCTATCATCACCAAGAGTACGTCCCGCACGGTGACGAGCGCACTGGCACGTATCGCACTGGTAGTCGCGAGTTCTACTTGGACTACGCATTCGTGCCGCTCAGCTGGATTGAATCCGCGACGGCGGCGGTATTGCGTGGTCCGCAATGGTCACTGATGAGCGATCACTACCCGCTCGTTCTCGACATTCCGGACGCAGCGTTCCGGCGCGCTGCTCCATAACGACGCTTGCTGCCGACAGCCGCGAGTTCGGTAGCAGTTGTGGGGCGCCCGCACTATTCTATGGGACGTCCTGCGGCCGCCCCACAACTGCTTTTATGGAAGCGGCTGCAGCAGAAGCACACGTTAGCTTGATACTTCCAACCCTCCATGAGTCTGACGCATCGCACGCTCATGCTCTTGCTCGTCTCCGCGTTGCTCGCGTGTGAGCCAAAGCAAGAGGCCACGCCACTAACCGCCGTCGGCCTCGCCGCAGCATTGAGCGGCGGTCGCACGGATCCGGTCTGTCGGAATCGCGGCCCGCGCGGCGAGTATCTCGGTCCCGTCCCTGGCGCCGAGCATTGCCAGTGGCCGACGGTGACGCGCGGCGCGGAGTTCAGCACCGTGACTGCCACGCGCGATTCCATCCTTGGCTGGACCTCCCTCACGTATGAGCGCGTGTTCTCCGATACCGCACGCGTGCGCGTCGCGCTGGATTCGCTCGATGACGCATTCACCGCGCAGGGGCTCGTGGCGCACCGCTGTGTTGGCGGAGGGCTCCGGTGGTACTCGCCAAGTCTCGTCGTGCAAACAATGCCCGCAATGCCGCGTCCCGCCGGCGGTCACGTCATGATGCTCTATGCCAGCGGGTTACCTGCCGCGATCCCTAGCCTCTTCTGCCCCGATGCGCCGCCGGTGACCACACCGCGTGATCCGAGCGCGCGTACAAGCTAACGACGCTTGCTGCCGACAGCCGCAGCGAAGGATGCAGTTGTGGGGCGCCCGCGTTATCGTAATGGGACGACCTGCGGCCGCCCCACAACTGCTTTTTATGGAAGCGGCTGCAGCAGAAGCACACGTTAGCCGGACTCTCACAATCCCTCTCAGGTTTCGGATTGAATGACTCCACGTTCCGTTTTATTAGCCCTGCTCCTTCCCTTGGGCGCCATCACCGCACAGGCGGAGCCGACCTCAGATGTTTGCGCTCCAATAGCGACCGACAGTGCACGCTTCGGGACCGCTCCCGTCTTCGCGCCGTGCGCCGTCGATGTGCCAGCGCGCCTGCGCCGCACCGCGAGACCGGTGGGCGCCGTGTTTCCCGACGGCATCCGCTGCCTCATTGCCGAGTTGGAGTTCGTCGTGGATCAAGCTGGAACCCCCGTCCTGCAGTCCGCACGTGTACTGAGCACTTCCACACCGGCATTTGCGGACGCGGTGCTCCGCTCGCTTGAGCGCTGGCGGTACGACGCCGCGCGCGAACAAGGCGTGGCCGTGCGTCAACTCGTGCGCGGACGCATCGCGCACCAGGATGACCGTCGGCCGTTCGTCGTCCTCCAGCCAGGGGAGCGGCCGCCGACCCCGGCTCCCCAGCCGCGGTGCGAATGAATCGGCCGGCGCTCGCCGCGCGGCCGGCTAACGACGCTTGCTGACTGACAGCCGCGGGTAAGGATGCAGTGGTGGGGCGCTGGCGTTAACGTAGTGGGACGCCCTGCGGTCGCCCCACCACTGCTTTTTATGGAAGCGGCTGCAGCAGAAGCACACGTTAGGGCGACCGAGATAGCTCCGCTCGTTCTCATCGTGACGTACGGCGCTTGTCGTGGTCAGCCGGTCGTGACAAGGGTGCGGTTCCTGGGGTAGGATTGAGACACGCTCCTTCAATGCATTTATCTATGCGCTCAACGCACAATCGGCGTGTCGCTCGGACCGCCTCTCTCTTGTTTCTCGCCACCACCGTGGGCTGCGAGGCCTTCACGGAGTCACCGGTGTGCACTCGCGAGGCGCGCGCTTCGGTTGTCGTGCTCGTCAAAGACGCGGTGTCGGGGCTTCCCATCGCAGAAGGATCGACACTCATCCTGCGGGACGGTGCGTTCGTCGATTCGATCTCGGCGTCCGCTCCCTACGATGACGCCGCGCCACTCGTAACGCAGAACTCCTGGGAGCGCGCGGGCACTTACACGGTCACCGTACGACGGCCCGGCTATGCGGAGTGGGTCGCGACCGGCGTCTCCGTGGTCGGCGGTGTGTGCCACGTTCAGACCGTCGGACTCACGGCGCAGCTGCAGCCGACAGAGTAGGTTGGGCGCGAGCGCCCTAACGCCGCTTGCTGCCGACAGCCACGCTATTGAAGCGGTCGCTTCGCGCCCGCATTTTATGGAGTGTCTGCAGCAGAAGCACACGTTACGCCGCACCGGACTTGCATTCGTGTATATACAGATGTATACTACTAAGTGCGATTCTCCTGGGATGCGCGCAAGAGCGCGGCGAACTATGCGGCGCGAGGCTTTGATTTCGCGTTCGCCTCGCTCGTCTTTGACGGCCCGACGCTGGAGCGCGTCGACGACCGCGCAGACTACGGAGAGTTGCGCACCATCGCGATTGGCCTGGCGGACGGCCTGCACCTGACCGTCGTCTACACGGATCGGCCCGGCACCCGCGACACCATCCGCCGCATCATCTCGGCGCGGCGGAGCAACCGACGGGAGCGCAAAGCCTATGACCAAGCCTACGACCAAGAAGCCTAGCCGCGGCCGCGCGAAGCTCGAGCAGCTGCGGCGCGTGAGCGACGCCGAGATTGCGCGCACCGCGCCGCCCGAGCTCGCCAGCTTGCCGGCGGACTTCTGGGAGTCCGCCACGCTCACGGTGCCGACGCCGAAGCGCGCCATCTCGCTGCGGGTGGACGAAGATGTGCTCGAGTGGTTTCGCACGAGCGGTCCGCGCTATCAGACGCGCATGAATGCGGTGTTGCGGAGCTACGTCGCGGGGATGCGGACGGGCCGCCGGAAGTCTCGCGCGAGGTCGGCATAACGACGCGTGCTGCCGCTGGCCGCAGCGAAGGATGGGTTGGGCGGGGTCACCGTGATGCCCGAGGTTGGTTGCGGCGACCCCGCCCAACCCTTTTTATATGAGCGTCCACAGCAGAAGCACACGTTATCCGGACGGCCTCCCCGGCCTGGGAACCTTGACGGGCATTACAGCGTACATACATTGTCTGTATGAGCGCTCTCCGCTTTGACTGGGACCCCGCAAAGGCGGCCGCGAACCTCCGCAAGCACGGCGTGAGCTTCGAGGAGGCGCGCACGGCCTTCGAAGATGCCGAGGGCTTGATCATCGCGGACCCCGATCATTCGGATGACGAGGAGCGTCTGGTCCTCGTCGGACTCAGCGCGGCACTCCGCGCACTCGTCGTCATCCACTGTGAGCGCGAAGACGGTGACGTCATCCGTATCATCTCGGCGCGAAAGGCGGATCGCGGCGAGCGTGCCTCCTATGCCGCTCAGAGATCTAAATGAGAAAGCACTACGACTTCTCCAAGGCCAAGAAGAATCCGTACGCGAAGCGGCTCAAGCGCTCCGTGACGATCCGCTTGGACGACTCGACGGTCGAGTACTTCAAGGCGCTCGCCGAAGAGACCGAACTGCCCTACCAAAGCCTCATCAACCTGTATCTGCGCGACTGCGCGGCATCGGAGCGCAAGTTGGCGCTCACCTGGCGTCCGGCGCGCGAGGCCGCCGTATAACGACGCTTGCTGACTGACAGCCGCGGGTGCGGATGCAGTTGTGGGGCGGCGGCGTTAACGTACATGGGACAGCCTGCGGATGCCCCACAACTGCTTTTTATGGAAGCGGCTGCAGCAGAAGCAAACGTTATACCGAGCCGTGCGGTCGGACGGCTCTTGGGCTATCTTGAATCGACGCCTCCACACCGGACGACTGCCATGGTGCGCTCGACTGACTCGCTTGAATCCCAGCTGCTGACCCTGCCGCCTGCCGACCGCGCGCGCTTGGTGGAAGTGCTGCTCGCGAGCCTCGACCAAGAGGTGGAGAGCGGACCCGTTGCCGAGATTGAAGCGGCCTGGGCTGCCGAGGCGGAACGGCGTCTCGCTGAGCTCCGGAACGGAACAGTCGCTGGCATCCCGGCCGAGCAGGTCTTCGCCTCCATCCGCCGCAAGCTCGCTAAGTAGTGGCGCGCGCCCTCGAGTTCCATCCCGAGGCGCAGGAGGAGTTCGAGGAGGCGGCAATGCGATACTCCGGGATTCGTGCGTCGCTTGGCGATGCATTCATTGATCGCGTCGAGGCGGCCACCGCCCGCGCCGTGCGCGCCCCGATGACCGGCGCACCGATGGGCAGTTCGCTCCGACGCGTTTTCGTGAAGCGGTTTCCCTACTTCGTGCTCTACGTGGTCGAGGACTCACGCATCTTCGTGCTTGCCGTCGCGCATTTCCGGCAGCGTCCCGGCTACTGGCGTCGGCGGTCGGCGCGCTAGGACGGGGCCGGTATAACGCAGCTTGCTGCCGATGAACGCGCGACTGGATTCAGAGGGTCGATGCAACACCTTCATTAGCACTCTCCTTGGAGGTAGTTGCGATGTTCATCCCCAGCCCACACGGCTACACCTGGCAGCAGCGCGCGGAATTGTGGGCGCGCTACCGCGCCGGCGACTCGATTCGGGAGATCGCCGAAGACCTCGCGAAGAATCCCGGCGCGGTCCACGGCGTGATTCGCAAGCAAGGGGGCATCACGCCACACCTGCGCGCGCGATCGGTGTTGGCGCTCTCCCTCGATGAGCGGGAGCGCATCTCGCGGGGGCTCGCCGCCGGCGAATCCTATCGGGCCATCGGCCGCGCCTTGGGCCGTGCCGCGTCGACCATCAGTCGGGAGGTCGCACGCCATGGCGGCCCGACGAAGTATCGCGCCGTGCGCGCCGACGGCGTGGCGTGGGAATCCGCGCGGTGGCCGAAAGCGTGCCGCCTCGCATCGCGGCCGCGACTACGCTATCTCATTGCAGTGAAGCTGAAGCTGAACTGGTCACCCGAGCAGATCAGCGGGTGGCTACGCAGCACCTACCCGCACGAGCCGGAGCTCCACGTGTCGCACGAGACGATCTACCGCTCGCTGTACGTCCAGGCGCGCGGCGTGCTCAAGAAGGAACTGCTGAAGCACCTGCGCACGGGGCGCGTGGTGCGACGCTCGCGCGCATCCACGCGCAAGGGCCAGGGCCGCGGGCAGATCGTGGACGCCGTCTCCATCAGCGCGCGCCCCGCGGAGGTCGAGGACCGGGCGGTCCCGGGCCATTGGGAAGGCGACCTCCTCGCCGGCGGCGACAACACGCACATCGCCACGCTCGTCGAGCGCACGTCCCGCTTCGCCATCCTGGTGAAGGTCGCGAGCAAGGAGCCGAGCTGCGTCGTGCCCGCGCTCATCCGGCAGATCCGGCGCCTGCCGCTGCACGTCACGCGCTCGCTCACATGGGATCGCGGCAAGGAACTCGCGCACCACCAGCGCTTCGCCGTCGCCACCGGCGTGCAGGTCTACTTCTGCGATCCGTACAGCCCGTGGCAGCGCGGCACGAACGAGAACACGAACGGCCTCTTACGGCAGTACTTCCCCACCGGCGCGAGTCTCGCCAACGTTACGCAGCGGCAACTCGACGCCGTCGCCGACCAGCTGAACGGCCGGCCCCGCAAGACGCTCGACTTCCGCACCCCGGCGGACGTCTTCGACGAAGCTGTTGCATTGATTGCTTGAATTCATCCGTCCGAATCGACTTCGCTGAGGACTCCACGGATGCGTTATCGGCTCGTTTGGCTTCTGGGTGTCATCGGCCCGCTCGTTGCCTGCGGTCAACCGACCGCGCCCGATCGCGTCACGCTCGACGTGGAGCTGGCGCTTGTGTCGACGCCGAGCGCCGAAGTGACGTACTTCTGTTGAGACGGCGGCCATTGTGCCAACAGGTAGCTGACGGCTACCGCCACTGGGGTCCGCGGCCGCACACCGGCAGTTGGTGCCGACGGTCGGGTTGAATAGTAGGTGGGCGGCCACGGCACGACGTGACGTCGTGAAGCGCGGGATAGAAATTTTCAATCGGCGCCGGGACAATCACGAGCGGCGTACTGGCGGTGGCGGGCTCGGCCTGCCGCCGCATGCCGACGCATTTGTACCTCGTCGCGGATACCAGCAGCAATCTGCGCTACTTCGATAGCAATCGCAGTTGTACGCTCGTTGTTGGACTGACCATCGCCGGCGCACCGGATGCATACGTCCTTCCGTCCGCTGGAGGCGGAGGCGTAGCTGTCGCCTGACAGAGCAGCGTTGTGGTCTGGCCGACAGTACTGACACTAGTCATCCGGTAGTACGCGGTGTAAATGGTCCATGCGTTACTCGCGGCGAGTGCGAACGCGAGTACTCCACTCGCGTCCTGTCCCAACCACCCGCCGGTCCTGTTTTGAGTCGGTGCGGTGGCCCATGCCGTTTTGGGTCCGCCGTCGGCGCCGCAGAAGTTTGGCCCGATGATCGTGTAGAGCGGCTTGCCTGCCTGATCGCGAAACACACGCAGCGACGGGACGCCTTGCACCCTATAGCCCTCCGTGTTGGACGCGCCGCTGTAGTACCACGAGCTACCGGGAGTCAGTCCGCCGAAGACGACCACGGGTTCATTGGTCGCGTTCGGAGTCAGCGTCGTGCCGTCGGAGCTCACTGCCAGTTGCACAGTGTGAATCATGTCGAGCGTGGCGTACAGCGTCGGCGTCGATCCCTCCTGGACTGTGATCGGCTCGGCGAAGATGATGGGCAGCCCTCGCGTGGTACCTGTACCGATGGTCACCGTGTAGGGCACATACGCCGCACCACCTGCCGGCGGCGTGGTGGAGAACCCCGTGGACGTCGCCGGATTGCTGTAGATGCCGAGCGTCGCGTCGCTCACGATGATGTCGAGCGTCGTGTTGTAGTTCAGGCGCATTTCCGCGATGTCGCCGACGGGCACAGTGAACGGGCAGTCGAGTAGAACCGACCCGGAGGTCAGCGCCCGATCGTACGTGACAACGCAGGCCGAAAAGTCCGAGTTGCCGAGGCTGACGCCGGCACCGTCGAGGAATGCAACGGAGGCAAAGGTCAGCTTTGCCTTCCTCGGACTCACGATGTATTCGTCACCGGCAACCAGCGACGCGGGCTGTGCGCTCCCAGCTGAACGCGATGAAAGCGACGTGGCGCTGGGGGTTCCGAGGAGTGCGGCGGCTACTCCGGAAGTTCCGCCGAGGACGAACTTCATGGAGCCACGGACCCTCGGCTCGGGCTCCGAGCATCCTCCCATCATGAGAACGGGCAACAAAAGCACAACGAGATCAGTGGCGCGTTTCATGGTTGCCTCGACAGGGAGAGTCATGCGATGACTTGACGAGTGGGACCAACCTAAGCCTTTCGCGAATGGCGGTCGAAGTCAAGGTTGCTATCGTATCTCCCGAACAACATGCCGGTCAGGATAGGAATTTCAATCGGGGTCGGTCGCGTATACCGCCCGATCGCCGATCGTGGACGGCCTTCATCGCACGCGCGCCATGACGCTCAACCCGCCCGCGCGATCAGCGTGCTCCTGGTCGGTAGCGCCGTAGCACGCCTCGGTCTACCTCCTCGGGCGTGAATGCGACGCGCTTATACTGACCGTTCGCGAAGAGCTCCAACTGGTCGCTGCTATGCGGTGAGTCGAGACGGTTGCTCTGCCCGTAGGCGAGTACAGAGTACGACTTGGGCGTATCGCCGAACTCCACGCCGATCACCCACCCGTCGCCACCCACGGCGTACCACTTCCCATCCGGGTCGGGGCGCCAGGTGATCACGCGGAAGCAGCCGAGGTCGCCACCGCAGCCTCCGCCCGGCAAGTCCACCGTACCGATGCGGAAGCGATGCACGTCACCCCAGGTCACGTCAATGCGACCCCAACGACGTTCCGCCTCCCCAACGGCCCACACGAAGCTGCGCACCGCGCGCGACGGGTCGGCGAGACCGGCAGGCGTCGTCATCAGCGCCGAGGGCGACCACGGCGTTGCGAAGGGCTGGAACCCCGAGGAGTCGGCGTAGTGACGCCACCAGAGTTCGAAGAGTGTGCCGCCGGTGCGATCAGGGGCGGTCTGGTTGTCCCAGGCCTTCACGAGCGCGAGGCCCTCCGCCACGCGCCCGGTCGGGGCGCTCGCCTCCACGGCTCTCATAAGATCGCCCTTCACGCGGTCGGCGAGGAGCATCCGGTACTCCATTTTGCGCGTCATCACGTCCTCCAGCGTCATCTTCTTCCGCGGGTCGCGCTCCGCGAGCGTGAGCGAGAGCTGGCTACGCAGGCGCAACGTGGGCGGCGGGAAATAGTCGGGGTGCCGCGAGAGGTCGAGGATCTGCTGCAGGTTGGTGAATTGCGGCGCGTCGTTCGCGTTCTGGATGTAACCGCCGCGCGGATTGAGCACCTGCGGCAGCGAGTCGAACGGCACGTAGCGCGTCCACATATCGGCGGTCGTGCGCACCGGGAAGACACTCGTGTCGGAGGGTACGCGGTGCGGGAAGGCCGGGAGCGAGGCGTTCCACACGTAGAAGATGTTGCCCGTGCGATCGGCGTAGGTGAAGCTCGAGGTCACACGCGCGCGCATGCGCATGGCGGTCTTCCACTCGTCGAGCGATCTCGCCTGCATCATGCGCAGGTACTGCAGCGATTCGCGCACATCGTCGTAGCCGGCGGACTTCACGATGAGGATGCGGCCGTTGCCGCGATGCACCACAGGTCCCATCGGGGTGGTCCAGAACTCGCGCGTCTCGCTCGCAAGGCCGTCGCCGTTGGCGTACTCCACCGTGACCAGTTCGCGCGTGAGCGGGAGTGCGACGCCGTCGAGGAGGTAGTGATCGGTGAGTCCAGGGGCGGCCTCGAGCGCGTAGATCGCGCTCAGCACCGGGTCGTTGTTGGTCGTGGCCCAACCGAGGTTGCGGTTGAAGCCCCCGATGCCCACGAGCGGACCGCCGATGCGGAAGTCGCCGTAGAAGTCCACCACGCCGGGCACGGTGAGTTGCGCTTCGTAGTAACCGGCGGTCCACGCGAGATGCGGATTGCGCAGCAGGATGGCGCGTCCGGAGCGCGTGCGGCTCGGCGCGAACGCCCACGCGTTGGAGCCGGCGTCCGCGTCAGCGTCCCCCTCACGCGCGAGGGCCTGCGAGAGGCGCTGGGGAATCGCGGCGGGACCAGCGGTCGTCTCGCGCGCGAGCACGTCGAACGCCGTGAAGTCCGGGCGCATGCGCGCAGGAAACTCGTCCGGGTGCAGCTCCATGTAGCGGTTCACGCCCGCCGCGAACCCCTCGTACACGTCGCGGATATCGGGGTCGAGCGTGTGGAACTTCGCGACGGCTTCCGCGTAGCGGCGGCGGCCCGTGAAATCCCCGGTGATGCTGTCGCGCCCGAAGACCATCGCCATCCCGCCGCGCGCACGGAGCAGTCCCATGGCCACGGACGGGCCGTAGTCCTCGAGTTGGACGAAAGCCATTCCGTACGCGGCGGCCGCGAGGTTCTCGGCCCGAATGTGTGGGATGCCGTACGCGGTGCGGACCACCTCCACCTGCGACGCGAAGCGATCGGCCGCGGGGAGCGCGACGGCGCGCTGCGCTTGAGCGCTGCGTCCGCTCGCGGTGGCAGCGAGGCAAAGGAGGGCGAGCAATGCGCGCATCATGTCGGGACCATCACCGGAGTTCGGGAAGGGCCGCAGTTCGCGCGGCCGTAAGTTGACAGCGATAGACCGGATACGCAGTATAGGGCCGTGAGCGCTGGTCTCGGAAGTCGCGACGTGACGGCGCGCCCACCGCGCAGCTCACCCTGCACGCCCCACTGACCGGAGGTCCGTGATGTCGTTGCTCCCTCGCGCACGCAGTCGCTTCTTGGCGATACTGCTGTTGGTCCCAATCCTCGCCGGTCGGCTTGCCGCGCAAGGGACGGGCGTCCTCACCGGCACCGTGAAGGATGCGGAGACCGGGCAACCGCTCGCCTCCGCTCAGGTCAATGTCTTCGGCACGACCGCGGGCAATGCGACCAACGCTGACGGACAGTTCACGATCCGCGGCCTCGCTGCGGGTACGGTGACGGTGCGTGTGCTGCGCATTGGCTACGCCGAGCGGCGTCAAACCGCGGTGATCGTCCCCGGACAGACGGTGACGCTGGACTTCCAGCTCCCGTCGGTCGCGGCATCACTGAGCCCCATCGTCTCGACGGCCACCGGTGACCAGCGCCGCGTCGAAGTCGGCAACTCGATTGCACAGTTGAACGCGGCCAACATCACCGAGACGCGCCCGATTGCGAGCATGGGTGACCTGCTCACGGGACGGGCGGCCGGCGTGACGGTCTTCGGCGGAACGCAGCCCGGCGCCGGCACGCGCATCCGCATCCGCGGCACGAGTTCGCTCTCCCTCTCCAACAACCCGATCTACATCATTGACGGCATTCGCATGGAGGGCGCGACCGGCTCCGCCTCGGTGAGCGTCGGCGGCACTACGCCGAGTCGCATCGGCGACCTCAATCCCGACGAGATTGAGACCATCGAGATCGTGCGCGGCCCGTCGGCGGCGACGCTGTATGGCACCGATGCCGCCAACGGCGTGATTGTGATTACGACGAAGCGCGGAGTCGCCGGTCCGCCGCAGTGGACGTACTACTCGGAGCAGACGGCGGTCCAGGACAACAACGACTACCCGACCGCGTACACCGGTTGGCGCAACGGCGGGACGGTCGCCACCACCACCACCACGACCAACGCCCTCGCCACCTTCTGCACGCTCTCACAGGTAGCCGGAGGCGTGTGCGTGCAGGACAGCGTGACCTCGTACAATCTCACGAAGGACGGGCAGTCGACTCCCTTCGGCACCGGCTATCGGTACCAGCATGGTCTGCAGGTGCGCGGCGGCAATGAGGCGGTGCGTTACTTCCTGCACACCGAGTTCGAGAGCGAGGACGGCGTCACCAAGGTCCCCGGATTCGAGCAGTCCTACATGGCGACGCGCGGACTCTCGCTCACGGCGCGGCAGGCGAATCCTGGTGGGGTCACCAAGACGACCACGCGGGCCAATCTCAACATCCAGCTCTCGCCGCGCGCCGACCTGGCGGTGAACACGGGCTACATCGCCCAATCAATCAACCTGCCGCGCTCCGACGACAGCGGTACGCCGGGCATCGCGGCCAACATCTACGGCGGCCCGGGCTTCCGCTACAACACCAATGCCGCCGGTGATACGCTCTTCGGCTGGCGCGAGTTCACGCCGCGGTCAATCTACCAGACCGAGACCACGCAGCTGATTGACCGATTCCTGACGTCGGCGTCGGCGAACTACCGCCCGCTCCCGTGGATCGCCACCCGCCTCAACGCCGGTGTCGACTTCATCCTGCGCACCGACGAGCAGCTCTGCCGCTTCGCGCAGTGTGCGGCGCCGCTGGACCGTCAGGGCTTGAAGATCGACAACCGCACGACCTTCCTGACATACTCGCTCGACGCTGGCGCCACGGCCACGCGTACACTCAACGAGACACTGGAGTCGAAGACCTCGGTGGGCGTGCAGTTCATTCGGAGCAGCTTCGACCGCAACGGCGCGCGCGGTGACGTCCTTCCGCCAGGCGCGGTGCAGATCACGGCCGCAGCGACTCGCTCCGCCGATGAGTCCACGAGTGAAACTCGCACGCTCGGCGCCTACATCGAGCAGGGCCTCGCGTTCCGCGACCGCCTCTTCCTCACTGCCGCCATCCGCTCCGACCGCAACAGCGCGTTCGGCGCGGACTTCAAGACCGTCTTCTATCCGAAGCTCTCCGCGTCCTGGGTCATCTCGGACGAGGAGTTTTTCCCGCAGTATGACTGGATAGACCAGTTGCGCCTGCGGTCGGCGTACGGTGCGTCGGGAGTGCAGCCGGGCAACACCGATGCGCTCCAGTTCTATTCGCCGACGCGTTACCTCGGCGAGAGCGGCGAGGTCCCCGCCGTGGTCTACACCACGCTCGGCAATCGCAACCTCAAGCCGGAGCGCTCCACCGAGATCGAGTTCGGACTCGACGGCACCTTCTGGGGCAGTCGCATCGTCACTGAGCTGACCTACTACAGCAAGCTCTCTGACGACGCGCTCGTGAGCCGCATCCTCCCACCGTCTCTCGGCACGGGTGCCACGGCGCGCTTGGAGAATGTCGGTCAGGTCAAGAACGCCGGCCTCGAGATGCTCGTGATCTTTCAAGCGTACCAGTCCAACCGCTTCGGCTGGGACATGAGCGTCAACGGCACTACCACGGCGAACAAGCTCGTCACGCTCAGCGGGCTCCCCAACATCGTCGTCTCGTCAACACTGCAGCATCGCGAAGGCTACCCGCTCAACGGGTGGTGGTCGCGCGAGCTCACGGGCTTCACCGACCGCAACGGCGACGGCATCATCCGCTACAGCGCGGACACCTCGCTCACCGAGATCTCGGTCACCGACACGAACGTCTATCTCGGCAACCCGCTCCCGCGTCGCGAGTTCGTCATGACGCAGGGCGTCGAGTTCTGGGGCAAGCGGCTCCGCCTCACCGCCCAACTCGACTACAAGGGCGGCTTCAAGGTGTACAACAACACCGATCGCATCCGCTGCGCGGCCCGCAACAACTGTGAGGCGCTCTTCTCGGTTGACGCCCCACTCTTCGACCAGGCGCGCACCGTCATGGTCCGCGAGCACCCCAGCCGCTCCGTCGCGGGCTTCATTGAGGATGGCGATTTCATCCGCTTCCGTGAACTCGCCCTCACCGGCACGTTCCCCAAGGAATGGGCCGATATCTTCCGCAGCCGGTCGATCACCGCGACCGCGTCGGTACGCAATCTCGGCATCCTGTGGACCAAGTTCCGCGGGTTGGACCCGGAGGCATTCGGCACCACCGGCGACGCCCCGTCGTCCTTCCAGCCGTTCGGCCCGCCGACGTACATGTCGTTCCGCATCAACTTTGGCTTTTAACGGAGAGCGCCCAACATGCATCCCATTTCGATAATCCGCGCGCTCCGGTCCCGCTTACCGCGCCTCGCGGTCCGGACACTTGCGCCTTCCGCCGTGGCACTCCTGCTCACGGCCTGTAATCCCACCGACGCCCTCGAGGTCATTGACCCCGATCTCATCAACCCGAGTGATGTCACCTCGGCGGCCGGTGCCGACGCCGTCCGGGTGGGGGCGCTGGCCCGCTTCAACGCCGCGACAAGCGGCGACGAGAGTTTCCTGCTCCTCGGAGGCCTCTTCTCCGACGAGTACATCAACGGCGACTCGTTCATCGCACGCCAGGAGATTGATCAGCGCAACACGACGCGCGAGAATGCGTTCCTGACGGCGGCCGACCGCGCGTGGCATCGCGCCCGGATTGCCGCGAGCCAGGCGATTGAGCTCCTCAACGAGTACGCGCCGCTCGCGCCGCGGTGGCAGATCGCGGAGATGTATCTGGTGCAGGCGTACCTCGAGAACATGGCGGCCGACCATCTTTGCAGCGGCATCCCCTTCAGCGAAATCCGAGATGGTGCGGTGGTCTACGGCTCCCCGACGCCGACGGCCGACGTGTACTTGCGCGCACTCGCACATGCGGACTCGGGACTCGCGCTCATCACGGGCTCGACGACGGCCGACATCCGCGTGCGGAATGCGCTGCGGATCGTGCGCGCTCGCATCCTGCTCAATCAGAATAACCCCGCGGGTGCCTCCGCGGCCGTCAACGGGGTCCCGAACTCGTTCACGTACCTCCAGTATCATGCGCTCGCGACGAGCAGCAACCAGTTCTGGGCGCTGAACAACATCGCGGGACGCTACAGCGTGAGCGTATCGGAGGGCACGAACGGTCTCAACTTCGCCACGGCGGGCGACGCCCGCGTGCCGACCTGTCAGGGTAATGACACGGTGTGCCGGACCATCGGGGCCACGCGCGCCAACCGGGACGATCTGAGCACCCCGTTCTGGGTGCAACGCATCTGGCCCGCACGCGAGACGTCGGTACAGGTCCTCTTCGGCGGCGAGGCTCGACTGATCGAAGCCGAGGCGCAGCTTGCCGCGGGTGACCCCGTTGGCTACCTCGCGACCATCAATGCCTACCGCGCGACGATTCCCGGGCTCGCCCCGCTCGTCGATGCCGGCACCCCAGCCGCGCGCGTGAATCAGCTCTTCCGCGAGCGCGCTTTCGCGCTCTTCGGACGCGGCACCCGTACGGGCGACATGCGCCGCCTCATTCGGCAGTACGGTCGCAACGCCGAGACCGTCTTCCCGACCGGAGCTTGGCATAAGGGCGGCAACTACGGGTCGGACGTGAACCTCCCGATACCGTTCGTGGAGACGAACAATCCCGCCGCGGGCGCTGGAAGCTGCATCAATCGGAATCCCTGAGCATCCGGTCGCACGAGAATAGCTGGCTAGACAGACCTTCTTTTGCCAACCACTCAACCGGAGAAAAGAATGGGAAAACCGCTTGGACGGCTCGCACCATTCGTTGCGCTCGGGTTCATCACACTGTTCGCCTCCTGCGCGGAAGTCGGCGAGATCGCCGCGCCCGACGCTGGGGTCGCGTCCGGGCCGCAGCTCCTCGCGACAGTGCCCGCGAAAGGCACGAGTGCCTCGCTCGACTTCGGCACGTGGAACATCGAGTGGTTTGGCGACCCTGCTAACGGGCCCACGGACGACGCCCTGCAGCAGACGAACGTCCGAGACGTGATCGTCGGTGCCGACCTCGACATCTGGGGGCTCCAGGAAGTGGTGAATGCGACTCGCTTCAACAATCTGGAAGCTCAGCTCACCGGCTATACGGGATTCCTGGCGAACGAATCTTTCGTAGTGGATGGCCCGACCTACTACAGCGGCTTCAGCAACAACGAGCAGAAGGTGGGCATCCTCTACAAGAGCTCGCTCGCGACACTGCTCGGCGCGAGAATCATCCTCACGGCAAACGATTTCGACTTTGCGGGCCGTCCCCCGATGGAGGTCAAGCTCCGCGTGACCCTGAACGGCACCACCGAGGACATCGTCGTCGTTGTGCTACATATGAAGTGTTGCACCGACGACGAGAGCTACACGCGGAGACAGAACGCGTCGAACGCGCTCAAGGCCTATCTCGATGCGACATATCCGACTCAGAAAGTGTTCGTGATCGGCGACTGGAATGACGACGTGGACGCCTCGATCAACGCCGGCCGGACTTCCCCGTACAAGAATTTCGTGGATGCGGCCAGCAACTACCGGTTCCCGACGAAAGCGCTGTCGGACGCGGGGGTCTCCTCGACCAGCTATCCGGATCTGATTGATCATCAGCTCGTTACGAACGAAGCGAGCGCGACCTATGTATCCGGGTCGGCTGAGGTTTACCGGCTCGACACGTACATCACGAACTACTCGACCACGACGAGCGACCACCATCCAGTGCTGACGCGCTACACGATGGGAGGATCTCCGCCACCGCTAAACGTCGCCCCGACCGCCAGCTTCACCTATTCCTGCAGCGGGCTTACGTGCACCTTCACCGACGGTAGCACGGATAGCGACGGGACGATCGCGGCTTGGAGCTGGAACTTCGGTGACGCCGGCACTTCTGCCGTTCAGAATCCGTCACGGACGTATGCGGCCGCCGGCAGCTATGCCGTCTCCTTGACGGTGACTGACAACGGGGGTGCGACCGGTAGCCAGTCGCAGACCGTGACTGTGACAGCTCCGGCGCCAGATAACATCACGCTCGCCGCCCGCGGCTACAGGTCGGGGAAAACGCCGAAGGTCGATCTCACGTGGTCGGGCTCAAGCGCCGCGAACGTCGACGTCTTTCGCAACGGCGTGAAGATCGTCACTACACCCAACGACGGGCTGTACACGGACGCTCTCGCACGCGGTAGCAGCGGCACATTCACCTACAGGGTGTGCAACGCATCGACAACGACCTGCTCGCCGAATGCGAGTGTGGTTTTTTGACGGATCGTCTTGCCCGCGTCTTCATCTTAGGGATTGGTGATAAGCCACCCGTCGCTTGCTTGGCGGCGGGGGGCTTGAAGCCGAGCCTGCCCGAGGTCACCTCACCCACCTTTGGGTATGGGGACGTTGTTGCAACTTCTATATGAATGCGCGCCCGACAACACTCGCCACAGCCTGCTTGCCGCGGTGTATGGGCGTGGCGGGTGGTCCAGATCGATTCCGGCGGACATGTGAGCACGGTGGCGCGAAGCGCGACGCCCTGGGCACCCTCCGGCGTGACCGTGGCTCCCAACGGTGATCTCTGGATTTTGGAGTATTCCACCTCGAACCAGGCGCGAGTCCGGCGGGTCACACCGCGCGGAACCAGCACGACCTTCTAGCGTTGGGCTGTGCAGGATGTCGGCCCTACCTCGCGCTGCATGCGTGGGAAAGCCGGCTATGTTCTTGACGACGTCAGATTCACGGCGCCTGACGGCCGGGCGTCGGAAGCGGCGGGGGCCCCGACGCCGCAAACTATTTGAACGGCCGCAGCACAACCTGCCGTTATGCCGCGAGGCGAATGCTGCTGAGAGACGCGTTTAGGAGGGCCGTCGTATGATTAGGGGGCAGTCACATGCTGTAGTCTTCCGCGTAGGGTGCCTCGCATGTGCGCTAGACACTTCACCGCTCGCGGTGACGGAGAGTCCATCGCGGGCGATAAACTCGGTGAGTCAGCGCCGTACGATGATCCGTCGCTCAGCGATGGCATCCGTCCCGACCGTCAATCCCGCCCGCTGCACGTGATCATTTTCCAGACGCCGAGGAACAGCCACACGCTCGGTCTGCGCTTTGCCGCCAAGGTCCTTGCCGCGCGACGGCTGTCTGTCGAGGCGTTTGTGGCGGCGCTGCTGCCCGAGGACGTCGTGGCACTGCTGAGTGACGGCAAGCCGAAAGTCGTGGGGTTTTCATGCTTACTCCCGGAGCCGGTGCCAATTGCCTGCGACTTCATCGCCAAACTGCAGGCCCGTCCCGAACCCGTCTTTCGGTGCCGCTTCATCGTCTCCGGGCACGCGTTTCGCTTCGGCGGCGGCCGCGCGGTCCCGACGCTCGGCCCTGGGATTGACGTCGTGGTAGATGTGGTGAAGCTGGGCGACGAGCTCCTCGCTGCTGGGCGAGGGGCATAGCGTGGAATACCACCTCTCCGGTGCGATCGCCGCGGTGGCCTTTCTCTTCACGGCACTTGGCGAGGTCTTTCAGTTGCGCAAGGTGTGGCGCCGGCGGCGGCAACACGCCGCAGGCGACCTCCCCAGCGAACTCCCGACCTCGGTCCTTTCCCTGAACCAGGTCCTGAGCGTCTTCCTGGCTTGCTTCGCCTTCGTGCTCTACTCGCTCAGCTTGACACCGGTGAACGTGTACTTGGGATTGCCACGATTCGTCGCCGCGGTCCTCGCCATCCTGCTCCTGAGGGAAATCGCCCTCGACCGGCCCAATGCCGGGGTGTGGCGCGTGTACCGGTTAGCCATTGCCCTCATGACGGGCGCCCCGCTCGTACTCTGGATCAAGCCGTGGGCCGATGCCGGAGCCATCGCCGCCCAGGGCTTGGTCGTCGCGGCGACGGTGGTCCTCGCCCAAGGCTATGTGCACCAAATTCAACTGATTCGGCGCAGCGGTCGCACGGGAGCCGTTTCGTTGCGGTTCCATCAGTGCGTCCTCATCTCGGGCCTCACCACCGTCGCGTTCGGTTTGGTGATGGGGCTAGCGGACGGCTGGCCACTCGTACTGCTGGCCTCAGTCAGCGCGTCGCTGAAAATCGCGACCCTCTGGCACTTCAGGTGGGTGCGTCTGAGTCCACTGGCAGCTCAGCGGCGGACGGGCTCGGCTTCCGAGGCCTTCGCACGAGGCACGAGCTGACGCGTACCGGCCGTGCGCCCTCCGAGTAAGGCTCGGCGCCTGGAACGGCGTCGCAGTCTCGCTTGAAAAAGGGAAAGCCAATCGCGTACATTTTCACTTCGAGTAAATGTTGTGGAGTTCGCTGCGCGCTTAATCCAGCTCGCTCCACCTCCTCTTCGTGGGAGCCGGGCCGTGAGTTCCGCTAGCGTCGCTCATCTGAGCGAGAACTGCGCGTGCGCCGTGCAGGCGGCCTCCACTCGTGGCACCTCAGTTACTCGAGGCCCATCGTGAAGTCAGGGAAACCACGCCCCGCAGACGGCTCCGACGGCACCGACGCGCGAATCGCCGAGTTGGTGCAGCGGGTCCTCGAGGCCGAGCTCGAATTGCAGGAGTTGATCGGAGGCGAAGTGGACGCCGTCTCCGCGCCGGGCGGTGCGCCGCTCTTGTTGCGAGAAGCGCAAGAGCGCCTACGCAGGAGCGAGAGCCGCCTGCGGGCCATCTTCGAGAACGAGCCGGAATGCGTAAAGATCATCTCACCAGACGGCGTCCTGGTGGAAATGAACCCAGCCGGGCTGCGCATGATCGAGGCCCCAGATGCCGAGCAGGTCATCGGTAAGCCGATGCTCGGCCTCGTGCACCCGGACGACCGCGCCATTTTCATGGACCTGCATACGCGGGCCTCTGCTGGCGCCACGGGTATGGCGCAGTTCCGCATCATTGGACTCCGCGGGACTGAACGCTGGATGGAATCGCATGCCGCGCCACTCCGGGCGGCCGACGGCACGGCCACGGGCGTCCTGAGTGTCACGCGGGACATCACGCAGAGTAAGCAGGCGGCGGATCTGCTCCGCGCCTCCGAGGCGCGGTTCCGCGTGCTCTTCGACCAAGCGGCTGTCGGCATGTGTTTGGTGTCATCGGAGGGAGAGTTCCTTCGCACCAACCACCGGTTCTGCGAGATCGTGGGCTATTCGGCCGACGAACTGCTGGCGAGGAACTGCATCGAGACCACGCACCCAGACGACCGCGCGCGTGAAGCAGTGATCACGGCACGATTGCTTTCCGGCGAGTTGCAATCGGAGCATTGGGAGAAGCGTTATATCCGCCGGGACGGCCGAGTGGTGTGGTGTCATTTGACACTCGCATTGGTGCCAGCCGAGGCCGCCGATGCGCAGCAGTTCGTGGGGGTGATCGAAGACATCACCGAGCGCCATCTCGCGACCGAACGACTCCTGCAGAACCAGACCATGCTGCGCATCGCGGGCCGCGCCGCCAAGCTGGGCGGTTGGAGCATTGATCTGCCGGAGTTCAGGGTGACGTGGAGCGATGAGACCGCGATCATCCACGATTGTGAGCCGGGCTACTCGCCCAGCCTGCAGGAGGGGATCGAGTTCTATCCACCCGAGTACCGGGACGCGGTGTCGGAGTACGTGCGGCGGATTACGACCGAGGGGATTCCCTGGGACTTCGAGCACGAACTCATCACGGCAAAGCAGCGGCGCATCTGGGTCCGTTCGATTGCGGAGGTGCGGCGCAATGAAGCGGGCGAGATTGTGCGAATCTATGGCGCCTTTCAGGACATTTCGGATCGCAAGGCCGCCGATCTGGCCCTCGTGTCCAGCAATCGCGCGTTACAGATGCTCAGTCGCTGCAACGAAGCATTGGTCCGCTCGACCAACGAAGCCACTTTGCTCGAGGACATCTGTCGGATTGCGGTCGAGGTGGGAGAGTTCGCGATGGCTTGGGTGGGCTACGCGCAGGACGACGCGGGCAAGACGATCTCGCCGATGAGCTCTGCCGGGTCTGAAGATGGGTATCTGTCTGAGTTAATCCTCAGTTGGGCCGATGATCAGCCGAATGGCCGGGGGCCGGCGGGTCAGGTCATTCGCAGCGGCGACTCTCTGGTCATTCGTGATTTTTCGGCGGAACCCAGCTTCGCGCCCTGGCTCGCGAGCGCGCAAGCGCGGGGGTACGTCGGCGTGGTGGTGCTGCCGCTCAAGAACTCGATCCGCACCTTCGGCGTGCTCGTACTCTATGCGGGCACGGTGCGCGCGCCGCACGAGGACGAACTCCGTGTGCTGCGCGAACTGGCCGACGATCTGGCGTTCGGCATCGGCACGCTGCGATCTCAAGAGGAGCGTCGGCGGCTCGAGGCCGCGGTGGCGGAGGTCGCGGCGAGTGTCTCGGGCAGTGTCGGTGCGGATTTCTTTCGTTCTCTGGCGACCAGTGCCGCGAAAGCGATGAACGCCGACGGGGCGTTCGTGGCGCGATTCCTCCCGGGCGAGCCGGCGGTGGCCCGAACCGTGGCGGCCGTGCTGGATGGTCACGTTGTGGAGAACTTCGATTACGTCCTGCGTGGCACGCCGTGCGAGGCGCTCGCCGACCGCGACGAGTGTTTCGTGCTGGCCGGCGCGGCGCGACACTTCCCCGGCTCCCCTCGCCTCGTGGCGGCGGATGCCGAGGCATATGTCGGGCGGCGCCTGCTCACCTCGGACGGCCAGCTGCTGGGCGTGATGTACGCGATCTTCCGGTCACCCTTGGTGGATGCACGATTCGTTGGCTCCACACTTCAGATCTTCGCCACGCGTGCTGCTGGCGAGTTCGAGCGGCTGAGCGCGGACACGCGCATCCGAGAGCAAGCGACCCTGCTAGAGAAAGCGACGGACGCCATCATCGTCCGCGACCTCGCGCATCGGGTGCTCTTCTGGAATCCCGCCGCCGAACGAATGTTCGGGTGGAGTGCGGCCGACGCTCTCGGTCAGCTGACCACCGAGCTCTTGCATCCCGACCCTGATGTATTCGAGGCAGGCGTCGCGACCTTGCTGCAAACCGGCGAGTGGAAGGGGGAACTGAACAAGCAGACCCGAGGGAGGCAGTCGATCACGCTGGAATGCCGCTGGACCCTAGTGCGCGACGAACTGGGTAATCCCCAGAGCGTGCTCTGCATCGAGACCGACATCACGGAGCGGAAGAAACTGGAGGCGCAGTTCCTTCGTGCGCAGCGCATGGAGAGCGTCGGCACGATGGCCAGTGGCATCGCGCACGACATGAACAACATCCTCGCGCCGATCATGATGTCGGTGGAGCTGCTGAAGGAGGACGCGAAAGACGAGCAGACGCTCGAGACCTTGAACATCTTGGCGTCCTCGTCGCAGCGTGGCGCCGACTTGATCCGCCAGCTGCTGGCGTTCGCGCGGGGCGTCGACGGCCAGCGCGTCCCGGTGGACGTCCACGCCTTGCTCGTTGATCTGCAGCGGGTAATGAAGGATGTCTTCCCCAAGGACGTGTCATTCAGTGTTTCCGCGATGCACGATCTCTGGAAGACCGAAGGAGATCCGTCACAGCTGCATCAGGTGTTCCTGAACCTGTGCGTCAACGCGCGCGACGCGATGCCACATGGCGGAAAGTTGACGATTGGAGTTGAGAACGTCGTACTTGATGATGTCTACGCCGCCATGAACCCGCAGGGGAGGGCGGGGGCATTCGTGGCTGTCAGCGTGAGCGACAGCGGCACGGGGATGCCAGCGGCCATGATCGACCGGATCTTTGAACCCTTCTTCACGACGAAGGAAGTGGGCAAGGGCACCGGCTTGGGGCTCTCGACGGTGTTGGGGATCGTCAAGAGCCATGGCGGCTTCGTCAACGTGTACAGCGAGGAGGGCACGGGAACGCAGTTCAAGGTGTACCTCCCCGCGCAGGCTGGACAGAAGGAACGTGAAGAGACGTCGCTCACGCAGACGATGATGCCGCGCGGCAAGGGCGAACTGATCCTGCTGGTGGACGATGAGGCGGGCGTCCGGGAGATTGCCAAAAAGACGCTGGTGCGGTTCGGCTACCGTGTCATAGAGGCCCCCAACGGAGCCGAAGCGGTGGCGCTGTACGCCCAGCATCAGCGCGACATCGCGCTCGTCCTGACGGATGTGTCGATGCCAATCATGGACGGCGTCGCGCTGCTCGCCGCGTTGCAATCCTTCGACCCCGACGTTCGGGTGCTGATTTCCAGCGGACTACCGGTCAACGCGGGCGTCGCCAAGGCGATGGAATCTGGCGCCACAAGATTTGTCTCAAAGCCATATACGGCGGAAAGATTGCTTCGCAGCGTGTATGAGGAAATCCACCGCGTACGCGTGCCGCGCGTGTAGACGACGCCGACGTGAAGTCCCGCCGCTCAGTCCTGCGGTCGTGGCGCGGCCTGCAACTCCTCGTGGATGACCCGCAGCAGGCGTTCGGACGTGTAAGGCTTCGGAATGAATCGGGCAGCGCCCCATTCCATCGTTTTCGCCACTCCCACATTAAGGGGAAGGCCACTGGAGACCAAGACGCGCAGCTTGGGATTCAGCGAGCGCAACGCCGTGATTAGCGCAACGCCATCCATGACGGGCATCGAAATATCCGTCAACACGATGGCCACCTCCCGCGCTCGCTGCACATACAGCGCGACCGCTTCCGCGCCGTTCGCGGCCTCCACGACCCGATAGCCGAACCGCACCAGCGTCTTTCTCGCGATTTCCCGGACGCCCAATTCATCGTCCACGAGCAGGACCAGTTCGCCGTTGCCGCGCGGCAGATTCGACTGCGTGACTACCACTTCTTCTCGCTCGGTTTCCGATGCTTGCGCGGGCAGATAGACCTTGAACTGCGTCCCCGCACCCTCTTCACTGTACACGTTTACAAAACCGCCGTGGCTCTTGACGATTCCCAGCACGGTCGAGAGCCCCAATCCAGTCCCCTTGCCCACTTCCTTTGTGGTGAAGAAGGGCTCAAAAATCCGGTCAATCACGGCCGGCGGCATACCCACGCCATCATCGCTCACACTGACGACGACGAATGCCCCCGCCCTTCCCTGCGGGTTCATGGCGGCGTAGACGTCGTCCAGCACGACGTTCTCGACGTCAATTGTCAACTTCCCGCCCTGCGGCATCGCGTCGCGCGCGTTGACGCACAGGTTCAGGAAGACCTGATGCAACTGTGACGCGTCTCCATGCGTCTTCCAGCAATCGGCCGCGGTTGAGACTGAGAACTCCACGTTCTTGGGGAAGACATCCTTCATCACCCGATGCAAATCAACGAGCAAGGCGTGGACGTCCACCGGGACCCGCTGGCCGTCGATGCCGCGCGCGAAGGCGAGCAGTTGGCGGATCAACTCGGCGCCACGTTGCGACGAAGACGCCAAGGTGTTCAAGGTCTCGAGCGTCTGCTCGTCCTTGGCGTCCTCCTTCAACAGCTCCACCGACATCATGATCGGCGCGAGGATGTTGTTCATGTCGTGCGCGATACCGCTGGCCAGCGTCCCGACGCTCTCCATGCGCTGCGCGCGGAGGAACTGTGCCTCGAGTTTCTTCCGCTCCGTGATGTCTTGGAGGGCGCCATCGATGCGAACAATTTCTCCGGCTTCGTTCCGGCGCGCCTCGCCAATCGCGCGTACCCAGATCCGCCGCTGCTTGGCGGTGATCAGCTCGTGCTCGAAACCCCAGGGGGTCCCCTCGGTCGTAATCACGCGTACGTGCTCCGAGATGGTATCCCGGTCCTCGGGCAGATAGAACGCAATCGCCTCCTGCAGGCTCGGAGAATAGCCCGGCTCGCAGTCGTGGATAATGGCGGTCTCATCACTCCACGTCACCTTGAACTCCGGCAGATCGATACTCCACCCGCCCAGCTTGGCCGCACGGCCCGCAATGCGCATCATCCGCTGGCTATTCCGCAACTGCTCCTCGGTTTCCTTCCGTTGGGTGATGTCTTGGACGATGCCGTGCATCCGCTCGGCCTTTCCGTCAACGAGAAAGACGCTTCCCCGCGCGGCAATCCAGTGCACGGTGCCATCCGGCCAAATCACCCGACAGTCAAAGTCCCATGGAGTACTTGTCGCGACGGCGGCCTGAAACGCGGTCTGGACCCGTTCGCGGTCGTCGGGGTGAACGTGGGCGATGAATATCTCGAAGTTCCACTTCGGCAGCGGAGCAGTGTATCCGAAGCACCGGTCGTGCCGCAGAGAGTGCCGCGCCTCTCCCGTGGCCAAGTCCAGTTCCCAATCCCCCAGCTGCGACGATTCTAGCGTGAACTGCAGGTGGGCATCACTCTCTCGTAGCGCCTCCTGCGCCCGGAGGCTCGCCGTCATGTCGCGCGAGATGCCCGTGCTGCCCATCACCTGACCGGCCGCGTCGCGCATGATCCGCGCGTTCGCGTTCAGAATGACGATGCTCCCGTCCTTGCGATAGACGCGGCTGACATAGTTGAGCGTCTCTTGCCCGCTCTCCAGGGCTTCGGTGAACGTGGCGAGGTCCTTCTCGTACTGATCCGGCGGCACAAATTCGAGAAAGGGTCGGCCGATCATCTCCTCGGGCTCGCGTCCATAAATTGTGCGGCTCGCCTGGTTCATGAACGTGATGACGCCCGTCGCGTCTACCGCCCAGATCAGGTCCTGCGAGCTCTCCACGAGGTCGCGATACCGACGCTGCGCCTCCTCCATCTGCAGCTCCCGCTGCACGCGCTCTGTGATATCCAGAAGCGTCCCCGACAGCACCACGGGGCGTTGCTCCTCATCGCGCACCAACTCAGCGCGCTGTCGCACGTGGCGCGTCACGCCATCCGGGCGCACAATCCGATGCTCGACGTCAAACACTGCGTCACCGGCTATGGCGCTGGCCTGCGCTGCAGAGACCCGCTCCCGATCGTCGGGATGCACCAATTCAAAGTACGATTCCTGCGGTTGGCCCAGCGGCACCGGTGGCACACCGAGAATTTGGCAGACCTCATCCGACCAGGTACGCCGCCCGTCGGCGATCTCCAGTTCCCAGCTGCCGATGTTGGCGATGCGCTGCGCATCCCGCATCCGGCGCTCACTCTGCGCGAGGGTACGCTGTGCGGCCAGCCGCTCGATGACCACCGCCAAGAGCGACGCCACCGACTGCATGAACTGGGCGTCGATCTCCCCAAACTCTCGGACGGACCGGGAATGGGCGCCGAGCACTCCCCATGGCTTCCCGACAATGGAGATGGTGACACTGAGTCCGCTGATGACCTCGTGCTGGGTGAGCAACGGCGGCGCGTGAAAGCGCGTTTCCGTCCGCAGGTCGTTGACGAAAATCGGCCCCGCAGACGCCAAGGTATACCCCGCCTGCGACGCGTCGTCAACGCCCACCAGTGCCGTCCCAACCATACCCGACTGCCAGCCGACGCCGGATACCAGGCGCAGCTGACGGCCATCGGGCGTCAGCTGAAGCACCTTGCACATCTCCACCTCGAGTGCCCCAGCGACGGTATGGACCACGAACTCGAGGATCCCCTCCACGGTTGTCGCTCGCGCGGTCTCGAATCCGATGCGGGCAACAGCCTCTTGTTGGCGGGCGCGTAGCAGCAGCAAGTCGCCCGCGCGTCGGCGCTCCGTGATGTCTTGGCAGGTGCCGACGGCACGACTCGGCGCACCGCTCTCGTCGGCGAAGGCCTGCCATCGCTCTTCCACGACCTTGATGCGGCCGTCGGGCAGCAGGATCCGGTGCTCGATGGTGCAGATGCCCTCTTGCCCCGCGGAGGCGATGAAGGCCTCACTGACCAGCTCTCGGTCGGCCGGATGCACACGATCCAAAAAGCCCTGATGTGTTGGTCGGAAGGCATCGGGACTGACCTCGAAAATCCTAAACGTCTCCGCTGTCCACGCGACATCCAGTGTCCGCAGGTCCGTTTCCCAACTGCCAATGGAGGCCACGGCTTGGGACTCGTACAGGCGGCGTGTCTCGGCGGCCAGGGACTCTGCCAACTGCCGCTGCTGGCGCTCGCGTTCGCGCAACGCCTCGTCCGCCAGCCGTCGTTCCGTCACGTTGACGTGCATCACGACGGCGCCTGCGAGCCGGTCCGCAGAGAGCGGCGTCACCATCACTCGGAACCAACGACGTTCCGTCGGCGAGTGGCAGGGGTACTCGAGCGAGAATTCCTGCTCGTCGCCGTTCAGCACGCGTCGAATGCCGCGCGCGACGGACTCCGACTCCTCCGCGCAGTCGCCATCAGCGCTCTCGCACACCGCGAGGTAGTTCTGTCCAACAAGAAACTCCGCACTCTGCAATGCGTTTGCGGAGGCAAAGCGGCGCCACGCTTCGTTGACGGCCACGATGACGCCATCCCGATCGAGCAGGGCGATGTGCGCGGGCAGCGCGTTCAGGATGGCGAGCTGCCGTTGCGCCTGCGCACGATGCGCGTCTTCACTGGCGCGCAGTCGCTCCTGCGCTTCGTGGAGCAGCAGCGGCGTTTTCCCCAAGCCCGAGATTGCATCCAGCTCTCCGCCCGTGAGCTCATGGAGCTCGCGCTCAGCCTCGTGAAATTGCCTGACCAATTCGGCAATCCGCGCGCCTGCATCCGAAGGAGGTCCCCGCTTTTTGGACGTCACCGCGATTTCGAACCGGCGGATAAGCTCAGGGCGCGGCGCAGCACGTCGCGGTCGGTCAGCGCGCCGACGATGCGCAGCACCGGACCAGGAGCGACCTTCACCAATGTCGGGGTCAGGAGGATGTTCTCCTCGAGCGCGCGCTCGGGGGTCTGCATCAGGTCCACAATCTCGACCTCGTGGCGGCCGGCCAGATCTGCGTCACAGAGCGCACGCAGATTAGCAACGGCCTGCAGAGAGTTTGGCGACTCCCCGGCCACGAAGAGGCGGAAGCGTACGGTGGTGGCGGCACGAGGCGTCATGGGCGTGCCTGCCGCTTGGGGCGGCGCGTGGCGTCCGCGCCGCGGAGTTGCTTCAGGTCCGCCTCTCCAGCGGCGCGAACCTTCGCGCGCTTCGCCGCTTCCACGCCGAGGCTCTCGCGCTGGGCTCGCTTGAGCGCAAGCTCTCGTTCCAGCTGCTTTATACGGCTCATCAACTCCATGGTGGAGTTCTCGAGTTCGACGCGCTCGCGCTTCTCCTCTAGCGCCGCCTGCGCCGCCGCCGCGCGGACGGCGGCCTCCTTCTCAAATCGCAACGCGCCCATCAGCACCTCGCCTCCCGCCGTGTACACGTCCTCCAAGCTGATCCCCGACGTCCGGAGCACCAACTCGCGCACTTGGTTCGAGTGCTGAGTGCCCCGCGACTTGATAATCGTGAGCGCCCGGTTGCGTTCGCCGTGGCGGACGAGGTAGCTGACGTGCAACCAAGTATCGGCAAGGGTGGAAATCTGCAGCGGCGTTCCCTCGTCCTCCGGCTGGCTACCATCGAGCAGGCTGGTGGCGAGTAGCGTGATGCCCTCGGACTTCACCCAATGGCCGAGGCGTTCCACCACGCCACGCGCGGTCTCGAGATTGCCGGGAAGGGCGAGCGCCGAGAGCGGGTCAATAATCAGGTGGCGTGCGCGATGCTCCGCGACCATGCGCTTGATCTGCGAAAACTGCATCTCGGCACTGGCCCCGCCGGAACTCGGGGACACCAACCGCAGCCGGCCACTGCGCCGGTGCTGATTCAACCGGATGTTCACCGACTGGAGGTTGCGCCCGATTTCGTCCGCCCCAGAGTCGAAGCTCACGAACAGCGTACGTTCGCCACGCCGACAGGCCGCCTCGGCGAAGGCCCCGCAGAGCGACGTCTTGGCGGTGCCGGGCGCTCCGGTGATCAAGACACTCGCCCCACGGAAGTAACCGCCTCCAAGCATCGCGTCCAACCGCGGGATTCCGGAGGACACGCGCTCCGTGGTCGTCGCGGCCACGGAGCGGTCGAGCGAGGGCCCCGCGGCGACTGAAAGTCCTGACTCACCAAGCACAAAGGGGGCCGCGTTCTCCGCGAACGCCGACCCGCGATACTTGATTACTCGGAGATTGCGTTGCGACATCCCGTCCGCGGCCTCGTGGTTGAGCACCACGGCGCAGTCCACGATGAACTGCAGGTAGCTGTCAGGCTGCCGGCTCGGCTCCCGCCCCATCTCGTTGGGTTCGCGGTGAATCTTGCTCGTGAGAACCGCCGTCAGCCCGTGCTCCAGCAGCCAGTCCCGCAGGCGAAAGATCTCCCGATGTGCGGCCTGCGGATCATCGAGCAGATGCAGCACGACATCGAGCGCGTCGAACACGACGCGTCGCGCGCCCGTCTGCCGCACCTTGGCCGACAGCGCCGCGAGCATGCCCTTCAAGTCGAAGTCGCCGGAGCGCATCAGCTCGGGATCGGGCTGCGCGTCGAGCACAAAGAGGCGGTTCGGCGTCAGGCGCTCCAGGCCCCAGCCGAAGCTCGCGGCGTTGGCGAGCAGCTCTCGAGAGTGTTCCTCGAATGCGACGAAGATGCCCGCCTCGCCAAAGTCCTTCGCCCCGTTGACTAAGGTCTGGAGTGCGAAGACCGTTTTGCCGGCGCCGGGTCCGCCAGTCACGAGCGTCGAGCGCCCGCGGGGCAACCCACCACCAACCAACTCGTCGAAGCCGACGATGCCGGTGGGGCACTTTGCCACGCCCGCCGTTGCAAACCGTTGCTTCCCACTCATGGGCCCACCAAGTCGAAAAGGAATCGCTCCGCACGGGGTGAGCCAAAATCCGCCCGATGGAGCCGCTCACACTGAGCTCAATTTAAACTTTAGTATCGGGAAAACCCTGACGTCAAGCGGTACTTCCGCGCGGACGTAACGCACCTCGCCCGTGGCGGATCCGCCCTCGCGCGGCTGGCGATCGCGGTTCAATATTTTGGGGTTGGGCTAAGGCAATCGTCCGACCCCTGTGTGCCCAATCTCCCGTCCCCGTCGATAATGAATCTCGTGCAGGAACTCCGGCAGCGCATCGCACCGAGCGCCGAGGAGGAGGAATCCAACCCGCTCATTTGGCGCGAGCGCGTCCTGTTCGCCTTGCTCTCGATGTCGCTGGTGCTCGGGACGATCAGCGGCGTGCCGAGTATCTGGCTCGCCTACCGCGATGGGCTGTACGACACCGTCCTGGTTGACGTGCTGGCGCTGGCCGGCTGCTGGGTGCTGACGCTGCATCCGCGGATTTCGTTCGCCTGGCGCACGGGCCTCTTTCTTGGCATCGCGTATGGGGTAGGCCTGTACTTCCTGTTCACGGTCGGGCTGGTCAGCCAGATCTACCTGATGGCGGTGCCAATCCTCACCGCCCTGTTGCTCGGGTTGCGGCCCGCGTTAGCGGCCCTTGCCCTCGTGACGTTGACTCTGGGTGGCCTCGGCTATCTCGCTGCCGCCGACCTCCCGATGGGCAGATTCGGCGACACGCCCGCCCTGAAGTTCCTGCTGATTTCCCTGAACTTCCTGTTCGTTGACGCCACGCTCACCATCTCCGTGGCTGTCTTGTTGCGCCGCCTCGAGCGCTCGCTCGAGCGGGAGCGGCGGTCAACCGCAAGCCGCGACCGCCTCGCAGGCGCGGTGGCGCAGGCGGCGGAAGGCATCGTGCTCTCGGACCGCAATGGCCGAATCTCTTATGTAAACGCGTCGGCGACCGTCCTGCTCGGCGCTGCGACGCACCTGCGCTTTGATACGACAGAAACTCGAGAGACACCATCGCTGCCCGAGGCGATGGCGCGAGGCGAGGTGTGGCGCGGGACCGTGAACATTCTCGGGGACGGCGGTGTGGCTCGGCGCTGTGAACTCACGGTGACGCCGCTGCGCGCGAGTGATCGCGAGTCGGATGAGTGCGTCGCCATCTTGCGCGACGTGACGCACGAATGGACGCTTGAGGAGCGCCTGCGCCGCAGCGAGAAGCTTGAGGCGTTGGGTACGCTCTCGGGCGGCATCGCACATGACTTCAACAACATCATCGGTTCCATCTTGGCCGTGGCGGAGGTGGCCCGACTCCAGGCGGTCGGCGCGCAGGCGGAGGCACTGGAGCGCATTGCGCTGGCCTGCCGTCGCGCGGGGGATATCGTGCGCCAGATGATGGCCTTTAGCCGTCAGGAGGTGCGCAACCGTCGCTCCCGGCGACTGTCTGCCGTGGTGGAGGAGACGCTGCCGCTACTCCGCGCGTCGATACCAGCGACCATCACTTTCGAGACGCAGTTGCGCTCGGAGTTCTGCGCCGACGTGGATGCGGCGGAGATCCAACAGATTTTGCTGAACCTGGGCAGCAACGCCGCGCAAGCGATGGCCCAGCGGAATGGCGGCAAGCTGTGGGTTGCCGTGCGCGACGTTGTCGCGGACGAGAACGTCCGCCGGCGCTGGCCATCGGCGATGGATGGGGCGTCGTATGTCGAGATCGAGGTGGCTGATACGGGCATCGGCATTCCTTCCGAACACTTGGGCAAGATCTTCGACCCCTTCTTCACCACGAAGGCGCCAGCCGATGGAACGGGGCTGGGGCTGGCGAGCGTCCACGGCATCGTTCGATCGCTCGGGGGCGAGGTGCACGTCGAGTCCGTGGTGAACCGCGGCACCACGTTTCGCATCTTGCTGCCGACTTCTGCGGACCTCGAACACGCGAGCGTGTCGCCCGCGGTGGTCGCAGAGCCCGCCGGGGCACCGCCTTGGCAGGGCGCGCACGCGCTGATCGTGGACGACGAGCCTATGCTCCTCAGTATGTTGCGCACAGTGCTGCGGCGCGCGGGCTTCGAAGTCAGTGAAGCCGACAACGTGGGCGCGGCGCTTGAGTTTCTGCAGCACGACGCGCGGCACGTGGATCTCGTCGTGACCGACCTCAGCATGCCCGGCGGCAGCGGGCTCGCGATCATCCGCGCGGCACGCGAACGCTGGCCGGCCTCGCGGAGTATCCTCATTTCCGGCTTCGGGGAGGCGGGCAGCGGTGCAGATGCGGCGGTTCAGCCAGATGCCTTCCTCCAAAAGCCATTCACCATCACCGCTTTGCTGGCGACCGTGGCGGAGGTGTTCTCGCACAACCCGGGAGCCAATCGGGGTTGACGGGCGGCGGCCCCGGCGGCCGCGGCGGCCCTAGGCCCAACGCGCATGCACGCGCCTCGTCGCCGGGATGCGTCGCGGGTGTGCGTCCCGAGGTCATGTTCGGTATTTGCCTTTTGTTTAATGAAGTGCACGCTGATTTAACCTCTCACCACCGTTTAGCGACGCGGCCGCGCCGGTACCCGCGCACGAAGTCCTTCCGCTGGTCCCTAGGTCTCAGCTCCCGCCACGGCATCGCAACCTCCTCGGTTACGTGCCCCGTGGGACCTCATGCTATGTGAAGACTCGGCAGCGCGTCGCGCACACGCGCGAGGACGCGATGTGGCGCACTCTGGTCAGCGGGGGACTCGTGTGGAGTGGAAGCCCCGGGGGACGTTGGTGCTCGTTGCGCATCAAGCTGTGGGGTGTATGTAGAGACGCTGCGCAGTATGCGAGAATGGCATTCGGAGTCTTTGCGTGGTAGCCTTCCAATGCTGGCGGTGTTTGTCCCGGCCGTGAGCTGGTTCGGGGTTTTGGGTACCCTGCATCTACGCGCCGAATCCCCGCGCGGGAGAGTGACGGATGCCACGGAAGCGGAGGGTCGCTGGCTGCTCGATGGCCGCGCTGGCAACAGATGCACTGCCAGCGAGGACAGTCGCGCGCCGTGCGCGTGCAGTCCAGCAGCGTACGACCGCCGTAGCACGTTCGGCTGCCCACCGACCCGCGGAGCCGGTCGCCATTGATCCTGATAAGCCGGCTGCGGCCGACGAGGTGTTTCTTGGGCGGGGGGAGACCATCCTCCTCGTGGATGACGAGGCGAGCGTGCGTGAGATGGCGGTCATGGTGCTTCGGCGCTTGAATTTCCAGCCACTGACCGCCGTGGATGGAGCCGAAGGTCTCGTTCGTGCTGCGCAACACCAGGCAGACCTTCGCGTCGTCATCACGGACCTTCACATGCCCCATATGGATGGGTTGGTCTTCGTCCGGGCGCTGCGGCGGAACCTCCCGGTGATTCCCGTCGTGGTGGCGAGCGGGCGCATGGAAGAGTCGGTTGCCCGAGAGTTCTCGTTATTAGGCGTATCGCAAGTGGTGGATAAACCATTCACCGAGGCGCAACTCGCACGGGCGTTACAGCGAGCGCTCGCGGGATAGGAATGTGGGTTCACGGGATGGGAGGTTGAATCGAGAAACCTTGCGTGTACGCCGTGGTTGCTGGCCTCGTGAGCGGCGGCGCCCAACGATGCTTGCTGCCGACGAGCGCGGGGAAGGATTGGCTGGCGGTGATGTTCCACAACACGGCGTGATGCGGGATTAGCTCCATCGTGCGATGGTCCGAAGCCGGCGCACGATGCTGAATACAGGGGAGAAGGCATGCACACTTCCCCCGACTGGCGGATCAGATGACCAAGAAGCAAACCTCCACCCCGCTGCCCGTGCTCGAGCATCCGCCGCAGCTCGAACATCAGGAAGCACCGGCGCCGCAGAGCACCGAGCCGCACCCCGAGGTGACCTCGCAGGCGGCCGAGCACCTCAATGACCGTATGGCGCTGGCTTCGAAGCCGAATGCCGGCGAGCCGCTCGGGCACAGGAATCGTAGCAAAGCGGGTCGCAAGGGATGAACACGAAGACGATCCCCCAGCGTACGCCGGCGCAGCGCTTGGCGCTCGTGGGCACCGTTGCGTTCGGCGCGGCCCCCGTAACGTTCGGGCTATTCCGCTACGCGAGCACAGGCGCGGACCTGCGCCTGTTCTGGATGGCGTTCGTCGCCACGGTCTTCGCGGCCGGCGTGCTCGCCTCGGCAATCGGGAGACGCCGGAGCCGGCAGACGGCGCTCGTGCAGTCGGCAGTGATCGCCGTGGTCGGCGCGCTGCTGGCCTGGTTCACAGGGTTCTCGATCGGCGCGACAGAGGGATCGGGCGCGGGAATGGTCGCCGCGGCGCTCGGGCTCTCTCTGGGCGTGGCGAGCGAGTGCGTCGTCTTCTCGAGAGTCACGCCTGGCCACGCGGCCTGACGTCGCAAACACCGGTCGCCGGCATGACATTGCTTGATGGGGCTCGCACTGCCAGGACACGCGCTGTTCCGAGCCATCGACCGCCCGAGCCTTGAGTTGCGGCTCGCGGCAGATACAGTCGACGCGGCCGAAATGCTTGACGATCTCGACGCTTCGGGTGACGACGATGTCTGCGCTCTCCACGTCATCGCGGACTACTTGGCGGGGCGCGGGGCGCTCGAATCGGCAGTCCACGAATTCCACTCGCTTGATGCCAAAGACACATCTGCGGAGTACACCGACGACACATTCGGCGAGGAGCCGGATGCGGTGCTCCTGCGCGCGCTCCGAGATGATTCGCTCGACACGGCATAACCACGCGTGCTGCCGGTAGCCGCGGGTAAAGACGCAGTTGTGGGGCGACCGGTGTTAGAAATGGGACGGTCTAGCGGCCGCCCCAGCACTGCATTCTATTGACGCGACCACAGCGGAAGCCCACGCGATACCGTCCGACCGCTCATTGTCGTGCATACTCAAATGCCCTCGCGAGTCTGCACCTCCCCACACAACCATCGCTATGCGCCTCTCCATCCGCGCCCTACTCGTCGGTTCCGTCGTTGCAGTGTGCGCGTGCAGTAGGCTGGAGACTCGCACTGCCCCCGCCCCACTCTCCACCGACCGACCGAGTTTCTCAACCGGTACCGGCGTGGTCCCCATCGGGTTCCCCCAAGTTGAATCGGGCGTCAGCTTCAGCCGCGCCGACGGAGTCGACCAGATTGTCGTCGGTGAGGCGACGTTGCGCAGCGCTCTCACTCCAACACTTGAGCTTCGCGTCACCGCGCCGTCGTACCTCCTGCTGCGCTCCGCGTCGCTCACGGCGGACGGATTGGGCGATGCGGCGCTCGGGGCCAAGCTCGTGCTCCGTGAGGGAGCCGGTGAGCCTAGCGTCACGGCGCCGGCAATCTCCCTGCTCCTCGGTGCTTCGCTGCCCACTGGAGCGAAGCCACTCAGCGCAGGTCAAAGCCTGCTTTCCGGCGCGCTGCTTGCGGATTGGACGCTCGCGCCGCGTCTTGGCCTGAACGCGAATGTCGTTTGGGCGCAGGCGGCGAGCGATGTAGGCACGGCGGACACTTGGGCGGGCGTTCTTGGGTTAAGTGTATCGCACAGTGAGCAGCTCGGCAGCTTCGTTCAGATGTTCTCCGTGCGGGACGTAAGCGGGTCGTGGGACGCACCATATTTGATTGCTGGGCTGACGTTCCTGGCCCGCCCGACGCTGCAACTCGACGTCCACGGTGGCGCACGTACGTCGAGCCTAGGCTCCGCACACTACATCGGCGTGGGAGTCTCACGTCGGTTCTGATGGGCGCAGCGTGTACCGCACGCGCACGAACTGCGTGCGACGGGCAAGTCTGACGGCACCATAAAAATCGAGGCCATCGTGAGTGAAGACGTCGGGCGGGACCTAGTGAACCTGCTGACTGGCTGGTTCTTCTCGAGCGGCGGAGAGCGCCTGCTCATCGTACTGTTCGCGCTGGTCGCGCTGGTGTTCGTGGTGCGCCTAGCCCGCCGCGCCGCCGCCAGGCACATCGGCGACGCAGACCTGCGGTACCGCGTCCGGAAGGCTATCACCTTCGTGGCCGCGTTCATCGGCTTCGCGCTGATCCTCAGCAGCTTTTCGAGCCGCTTGGGAGGGCTCACGGTGGCTTTCGGCGTGGCTGGCGCGGGTATCGCATTCGCTCTGCAGGAAGTCATCGCGTCCGCCGCCGGTTGGGTCGCGGTGCTCTTCGGCGGCTTCTACGGGCCCGGCGACCGCGTGCAGTTAGGCGGCATCAAGGGGGACGTGATTGACATCGGAGTACTGCGCACCACGCTGATGGAATGCGGGCAGTGGGTGGACGGCGACCTGTACAACGGCCGCATCGTGCG
>JANNVQ010000008.1:0-88105 GCA_031414535.1 Gemmatimonas sp. | reverse complement strand
GTGGCTGTTCGGGCTTCCCGCGATCGGTTCGACGGCGCTCCCACTTCGTGTCGGGCTCACGCGCCCCGTGGCACCTTGATCGAGCTGCCGCCGCCCCGAAGACTTACTACGAGCACTAGGAGACATACAAGGCACGAAGGGAACCGCAATAATCTCACGGCCCCGCGATCCCAAGAAGCATTTCTTCTTTGGCGTCGCGGGGCCGAAAGTTGGCAGGGAGCCCTTCGTGCCTTCGTGGTGAAGCAGTTCTAAAACCAGTCCTGCAACCAAGTCTTGAACCGCTGCGCCATTCCGTCCATGCTCGGCGCCGCCGAGCTGAGCGAGAGCCTACGCCCCTTCCCCTGGCTGCCATTCAGCGCCACGCGGTGCGCACCATATTGCACCAGCCCCGTAACCGTACTGAAGCGCGGGCTCTGAATGGAGTCGGCCAGTCCGCCAAGCATGTCCCCGGGCACGCCGATGCGCGCACCAATCCCGAACACGTCGTTGGCCAACAGATCGGTGCCCGGCTGCGCCGCGGCGCCGCCTGTTACCACCACGCCGGCCGCCATTTTGGAAATCAGGTGATGCGACTCGAGGTCGCGCAGCACCATCTCAAAGATTTCCTGCGTGCGCTGGTGAATGATGTGCGCCAGCAGCTCACGCGGAATCTCACGCTCACCCTGCGCGCCGGTGCTCGGCAACTTGATGATTTCGCCTGTCACTTTCACCAGGGGCTCGTACGCGGCGCCGTATTGCTCCTTCAGGCGCTCGGCGTCGAGTGCGGTAACGCCCAAGCCGTGCACGATGTCGCTCGTGACGTTCAGTCCACCAAACGCGATGGTGCCCAAGTGGCGAATCTTGCCTTCGTGGAACACCGCGAGGTCCGTGGTGCCTGCACCAATCTCCACGAGCGCGACGCCGAGTTCCTTTTCTTCTTCGGTGAGCACGCTGAGCGCGCTCGCGAGCGGCTCGAGCACAAGCTCGCCCACCCGGTAGCCTGCACGCTCGACGGCCTTGCGCAGGTTCATCGCCGGCGAGGAGCCAATGGTGACGAGATACATCTCCGTCTCTAGGCGCGTACCGATCATGCCTACGGGATCGCGTACACCCTGATTTTTATCCACCGTGTATTCCTGCGGGATCGCGTGAATAAGCTCACGGTCCTGCGGGATGGCCTGTGCCCGCGCGACGGCGTTGGCGCGGTCTACATCAGCCCGAGTAATCTCGTGGCCCGTGACCGAGGCAATGCCTTTGGAAGTCATGGCCTGTACGTGCTCGCCCGCGATGCCGGCGTACACCGTTTCCACGCGCGCACCCGCCATCCGCTCGGCGTCCTGCATGGCCTTGGTGATGCTGCGCTGCGTTTCTTCGATGTCCGCGACGACGCCTTTGCGGAGGCCGGTCGTACGGGCCTGGCCGACACCGAGGATGTTCACGGTGGGATGCTTGGGCAAATCCCCCACAACCTCTGCGATGACGGCAGTGGTCTTGGCGGATCCAATATCGAGGCCAGCGACTAGTCGGTCGAGATTCATTTTCTCTGGAGTCGGACGATCACCTGATCACGAAAACGCAGGTCGAGTTCAATCGGTTGCCAGTTACGGCGCGCCGCATCGAGCTCCACGGGGACCACTTCGGCGAGTCGTGCGGTGGTGACCGTCGATTCAGCCAAAATGCGGAACTCGCGAAGTACAAACAGCACTCCGCCTCGTTCCAACCGTCGCGCCTCGCTCACTCGAGCAAAGAGCGCCGGTTCCTCGGCCTGCGTTTCCCCAAGAAGGCGGAGGAGCAGCGAGTCCTTCCGCATGAGCACCGGCAGATCCACATCCATCGTGGTGGGATCCACCGGGAGCGAATCCCCGTTGGCGTCGGTGACGATGAGGCCTCGTGCCGTGCTGACGAGCGCCACGGGAGGATTCTCCGTCACCACGATCACGAGGGTGCCCGGGAGCTTTCGCTTAATGCGCACCGCGCGCACTTGGCTGTGCTCCGCCACCCGTGCTTCGAGGACCGACACGTCGTCCCAAATGGACGCGAGCGTATCTACCCTCAACCGAGAAACGATTGCATCAGGGGCGGCGTAACGCAGTCCTTCAATCTCGACGCGGCGAACGCGGAAGAAATCCATCGAGCGCAGTATGTGCCGTCCCCAGAATGGGGAAGAAACGACTGCGAGAAGAATTGTGATGCGCGAAATACGCCGCAGGACGCGCCGCCACTTGGGTAACTCGGCGGTCTGTTGCGGGCCGCTGGGGCTCGTGGGGCCACGCGCGTCGTCCAAGCTTAGCTCTGCAGCAAAGCGATGAGCTCGGGGCCGGTCTTGGTGATGTCGCCCGCTCCGATGGTCAGCACAATATCCCCATCTTGGGCGTGGGCTTTGAGGGCCGCGGCTAGCGAGTTGCGCGGTCCCATCCAGCGCGGCGGCAAACCGCGGCGCGTCATGGCATCCGCAATCAGCTGGCTCGTCACACCGTCGATGGGCTTCTCGCGGGCCGGGTAGATGTCGGCCAGGAACGTGTGATCGGCGGCGGCGAGCGCGTCACCGAAGTCTGATGCGAAATCGCGTGTGCGCGAAAACAGATGCGGCTGGAAGGCGGCGAGGATGCGACGGTTGGGGAAGGCTTCGCGCGCAGCCGTGAGCGTGGCGCGCAGTTCCGTGGGGTGATGCGCGTAGTCGTCCACCACCTCAACGCCGGCGACCTTGCCCAGGCGCTCAAAGCGACGCTCGGCACCAACAAAGCTCGCGAGGCCAGGGGCCATTTGCTCGACGCTCAGCCCCCAGGGGCCGATGCCGCAGGCGAGGGCAGCGAGCGCGTTGCGCACATTGTGCAAACCCGGGACCTTAAGTCGCACGTTGCCCAACGGCTTGCCATCATAACTCACGCGGAACACCGTGCCACCATTCTCGCTGCGCACATCGTGCGCGATAAGGCGGGCGTCCTTGCTGCGCTGACCGTCCGAGGTCTCCACGCCGTAGCGAATGACTTCTGCCGTGGCCGGGCTCGGCAGCGCGTTGGCACCCGCATCATCGGCGCAGAGCACCACGTACCGTGCACGACGCACATACTCGCTGAACGTCGCCGTGATGTCGGCGAGATCCGCGTAGATGTCGAGGTGGTCGGCTTCCACGTTCGTGACCACCGCGACCGTGGGCCAAAGCGCCAGAAATGAGCGATCGTACTCGTCCGCTTCCACGACGAACAAATCGTGGCCTCCAGTAGACAAATTCCCGCCCCAGCTCCGCACGCGTGCGCCGACAACACCAGTGGGATTCTTCCCCGCGGCAGCAAGCGCCTCGGTGGTCATTACCGTGGTGGTGCTCTTGCCGTGCGTGCCTGCGATGCCAATCAGCATTCCGCCCGCAGTGGCCTCGGCTAAAGCTTCGGCCCGGCGAATGACGGGGATGCCAGCCGCGTGCGCGGCCGCAAGCTCAGGATGATCCTTGGGCACAGCGCTGGTGACCACGAGAGCACGATGCCCCCCCACATGCGCGGCATCGTGGCCCTGCTGCATTGCGATACCAAGCGCGGCCACATCCGCGGCGCCAGCAATGTTCTGATCGCAACCCGTGACTAGCGCGCCGCGACGGTAACACAATTCGGCGAGGGCAGACATCCCCGCGCCAGCGATTCCCATGAAGTGGACGGGCCGCTCATCCGCGGCATCGAGCAGTGGCATGACTCAAAGATATGCGGCGACGTGCCGCGCGATCTCATCGGCGGCCTGGGGGCGGCCCCGGTTCTTGGCGGCGGCGGACATTTTCGCGAGCCGAACAGGGTCAGCGAGGAGAGTTGCAATCTCCGCTTCGAGGCGCTGAGCATTCATCTGTGACTGCGGCAAGCAGACGGCGGCTCCGGCGGCCTCGAGCACCTTGGCGTTGGCGGTCTGGTGATCGTTGGCCGCCGAGGGCAAGGGCACAATCACGCTCGGGATTCCCCAGGCGCAGAGTTCGCTCGTGCCCATCATACCGCCTCGCACGAGCGCGATGTCCGCCGTCGCGTAGGCCTCGGCGATCGGATTCAGATACGGCACCACGCGCACGTCCGCTCGGTCGAGTTGCCTAAATGCGTCAAACTGCGCCTTGCCAGTGGCCCAGAGCACGCAGAGACCTTGGGGAATCCCCTGCTCCACCCAGCTGGCCACCGCCTGATTGATGGCACGAGCTCCCTGCGAGCCACC
This sequence comes from Gemmatimonas sp., assembly GCA_031414535.1. Lineage (GTDB taxonomy): Bacteria > Gemmatimonadota > Gemmatimonadetes > Gemmatimonadales > Gemmatimonadaceae > Pseudogemmatithrix. The sequence goes on along the minus strand of JANNVQ010000008.1, from coordinate 83,944 downwards.
GAAGACCAGCAGCACCTTCGCGGATGCGGGGAAGCCCCAGCGTGCGCGCGCCTCGCCTATGGCCGGACGAATGTCAGACGGCGGTTCAATCGGATTGCCCGTGTCACGCGTGACGCCGCGACCGCGTGGCAGGTACTGCGCCGCCTCGGGGAAACCGAGATAAGCCTCGCGCGTGAATCGTGCGCCCCAGCGCGCGGTGATGCCGGGAATGGCGTCGCCAATATGCTGCACCGCTGGGATGCCACGGCGCCAAGCCCACAGCAGCGCGAGGCCTGCGGCGTAACCTCCAGTGCCAACCACGAGCTTTGGCGGACGCTCACGAGCGGCGGCATCGAGCTTGGCCCACGAGGCCACGGCGCCCTTGAGCGTACGCCAGTTCTTCCACATCTGCGGCCGATACAACGGATGTAGGTCCAGCAGGAGATGCGGAAACTCAGTGGTCGGGAGCACATCACGCTCGATGCCACGCAGCGCGCCTACGAAGAATGGCTCCACGTGCGGGTGCTGGCGCACCAGCGCACGCGCAATGGCGAGGCCAGGGTACAGATGCCCGCCTGTGCCGCCGCCGCTAAACCAAACGTTCATCGCCCACCAGCGAAGGGATCCGTCGCGCGATCACCGACGACGCGCTCGGCCGTACTGCCGATGTTGAGCAGAATGCCCGTGGTCAGCAGTGAAAGCAGGATGTTGGATCGGCCATACGACACAAAAGGCAACGTCAGGCCGGTGGTGGGCAACAAGCCAATCACGACACCAATGTGCAAGTAGGCGGTCACCACCGTCGTGATGGTGATACCAAGCGCCACCAACTGCGTGAACGGTGAGCGTGCCTGCTTGGCAATGCGGAAGCCGAGCCAACCCCAGAGCGCAAAGAGAAAGATGAGGCCGGCCATGCCAACGAAGCCCCACTCCTCACCAATGTTGCTGCCGATGAAGTCGTTGTACGGGAGCGGTAGAAATCCGTATTGCTGACGTCCCTGCCCGAAGCCCACGCCAAAGAGTCCGCCTGAACCCACGGCAATCAAGGACTGCGTGAGCTGGTAGTTCACCTCGGCCTGCGCACCGGCAGCGCCAGCAAATCCCAAGAGACGGCGCATGACGTACTCGAGGCGGTTGATCTCGCTCCAGAGGACGGGCATCGCGAGCACGCCAAGGAATACGAAGTGCCCAATGCGCGCGCCCGCAGCGAAGAGCATGGAGCCCATGACCAGCGCGTAGAACAGAATGACGGACAAGTCTGGCTGCAGCGCGCAGAGCACGCTCAGAATGCCGAGTATCAATCCGAAGGGCATCAAGCCTTTGGTGAGACGCTTGAGGCCTTCCTCGCCGCCCTTCTTCACAATCAGCATAGCCGTCCACAGCACAACGGCGAGCTTGGCGAACTCCGAGGGCTGAATAGAACCGCCCATCAAGAATCGACGCGAACCGTTGATGCGCGGCGCGATGCGCTCGAGCCCCGGCATCACGGTGAGCAGCATCGCGAAGATGGCGAGTCCCATGATGGGCCACGCGTACTGACGCCAATTGTCGGCGTCCCACTTGGCGAGAATCGCAACGGCAACGAGGCCTACGCCAACGCCAGTCAGCTGGCGATACAAAAAGAACCAGCTCGGGCGGCCGTCCTGCACCGCGACAATCGAACTCGCGGAATACAGCGTGGTGAGCCCAAACACGAGAATGGTGGCCGTCAGCACCACGAGAATGCGCGCCTCGATTGTCATGCGCCAACGGAGGCGTTCGTGGCTCACCGACCGTGAGCCGCGCGAGGGCGTGCTGGACGCACCGGTTCCCGGCGCGAACATCCCACCAATTGCGGTCATGTGTTGCCCTGCTCGCGAGCTTTGGCGCGGAACGCGGCGCCACGTTCGTTGTAGTTCTTGAACATGTCGTAGCTGGAGCAGGCGGGAGCGAGCAGAACCGCATCGCCCCGCACAGCAAGCGCGCGGGCACGGGCGATGACCTCGTCAAATGACGATCCGCCACGCTCCACGGGCACGTGTCCGCTGATATCCTGTACGATGATGGCTTCGGCCTCACCGTAGGCGATGACGGCCTTCACGCGCCCCCGCATTGCCGATAGCAGGTTGGAATAGGGCTCACCCTTGTGCCGACCGCCGAGTAAAAGCACGGTGGGTCGCTCCATAGCCTCAATGGCGACGCGCGCCGCGCCGACGTTCGTCGCCTTGGAGTCATTCACCCACAGAATGCCCCCGAACTCACCCACCTTCTCCAAACGGTGAGGCGGGGCCACGAACGTCTTGAGGCCCTCGGCGAGTTTGGCGCGGCCGGCAGGGCCGCGTGCCTCGGGAACGGCCTCATGCACGGCAAGCGAAGCGGCGAGTGCGTTGGCCACGTTGTGCACCCCGAGCAACGGCAGCGCGTCGCGCTCAAGTAGCGCGGCGCCAGCGAGCATCAAGCGGCGGCTCTGGCCGTCATACCAAGCATCGGCGTCCGCCCGAGACACAGAGAAGGTCCTCGCCTGCCCCGCGACTTTCGCCGTACGCCGCAAGACCTCAGCGTCATCGGCGTTGACCACTCGCACGGACGCCGCGTGGGCGTTACGGAAGAGCAAATCCTTATCCGCGTAATAGCTCTCAAGGTCCGGATACCGGTCTAGATGATCGGGCGCGAGGTTCGTGAGCAACGCCACCGCGGGATTCACGCTCGGCGTGTCGTGCAGCTGAAACGAGCTCAGCTCGAGCGCCACCCAATCCGGGCGCTTTGCACGCAATACCATTTCTGCGAGCGGCGTGCCAATGTTGCCCGCCTCGTCGGCGTCAACCCCAACGGCGCGTAGCAGATGCGCGATGAGCGCGGTGACGGTGGTCTTGCCGTTTGTGCCGGTGGTCGCGATGTAGCGGGTGCCGCCAATTGCGCTAAGCGCGAGTTCAATCTCGCTCTCGATAGGCAGGCCGGCCTCACGCGCCGCCTTCAGTGGCGGCGCATCCGGTGGAACGCCAGGACTGACAACAACACGCGCCGACTTGGCGATGCGCGCGAGGTCATGCGAGCCGACATCTACAGAAGCGCCAATGGCGCGCAACTCGGCTGCGAGTTCTTCCACAGCCTGTCCGCGGCCGGCATCGGACGCGTAGACTGACAAATGCTGAGCCCGTAGCAGGCGCACCGCCGCGCCACCACTGCGGCCGAGCCCGATGACCGCGACTTCACCACTCACCGGATCTTCAGCGTGGAAAGTGCCAAGAAGGCGCAGAGAATGCCGAGAATCCAAAAGCGCACCACCACCTGCGTCTCCGGCCAACCCTTCAACTCAAAGTGATGATGGATGGGTGCACGAAGGAACACACGGTTCTTCTGCGCGTACTCCACGCCGAACCTCCGCTTGCGCCATTTGAACGCCGAGCGCTGAATCACCACCGAAAAGGTCTCGGCCACAAACACGCCGCCCACGATAACGAGGAGGAACTCGCTCTTGAGCAGAATGGCTACCGCTCCCAGCGAGCCGCCGAGTGCGAGGGAGCCCGTGTCGCCCATGAAGACGTCGGCGGGGTGCGCGTTGTACCAGAGGAAACCCACCGCCGCGCCGAATACCGCCGAGCAGAACACCGTGAGTTCACCGGCGCCGCGCAGGTAGATAAGGCCTAGGTACTCCGTCGCGTCCACACGGCCCATCACATACGCAAAGATTGCCATAGTGAGCATAGCGATGGCCATCAGTCCCGTGGCGAGTCCGTCGAGCCCATCCGTGAGGTTCACGGCGTTGCTGAAGCCCGTCATCACAAAAGTGACAAAGGGCACGTAGAGCCACGCGATGGCCGGGACAATCAACACATACTTATAGAACGGGAGCGTAGTGCTCGCGCCCGGCAAGTTGTTGATGGGGAACTGCCAGAGGTAGATGCCGAGCGCGAGGCCGATGGTCACCTGCCCCGCCAGCTTGTAGCGCTCAACGAGGCCGCGATTCTCCTTGCCTTCGCGCTTCTGCTTGAGCTTGAGATAGTCGTCAAGAAAACCAATCGCGCCCATGAGTAGCGTGGCGACCAGCGCCAGCCACACGTACTTGCTGCGCAATTGCATCCAGAGCAGCGTGGAGATGAACACCGCGCTCAGGATGATGAGGCCACCCATCGTCGGCGTCTTGCCTTTGCCGGCATGCGAGTCCGGCGTGCCTGCACGCACCACCTGGTGCACCTGCATGTGCCGGAGCCGAGCAAGAATCCACGGCCCAACGATGAAGCACACCAAGAGCGAGGTGATGGACGCGCCGGCGGCGCGAAACGAGATGTAGCGGAAGATGTTGAACCCACTCTCAAACTGGGTGAGCGGGAGTAGAAACTCGTACAGCATCAGGTCGTCGCCCAAGTGGTGAGGAGTGGCAGCAGACGTTCGAGCCTTACGCCGCGCGAGGCCTTGAGCAGGATGACGGCATCGGGCGCGAGACGGGATTGCAACAGCGACCAGAGATCATCCACGTCCTCCGCCACCAGCACGCGCTGAAGCACGCGCTGCGCTTCTCCCAATGCCTTCAGCGGCGCGGCGAATTCGCCGATGCCGGCGACCAGCTCCGCCCCGCTCGCCAACGCCGCTTCTGCCACCTCACGGTGGGCCCGCTCGCTTGCCGCGCCAAGTTCTCGCATCGTGCCAAGCACTGCCACCCGTTGACGCCCCGCCCCGACATCGCGCAACAGCGCGATGGCGGCGCGCGCCGAGCCAGGATTGGAGTTGTAGCAGTCGTTCACCAAGAGGGCACGGCCCAGTGGGCCGACGGCCGAGCGCATGGGTGGCTGTGGCATCGCGGCAATTGCGGCGGCCGCGCGCTCGGGCGCGACGCCGAACTCCGAGGCCACGGCCAGCGCGAGCGTGGCGTTCCGCAGGTTGTGGGCACCCGGCAGCGGCACCTCCACCCGAGCGCCCTCCCAGTAGCACCAGCCCGTGCCGTTGGGATTCATTCCGTGCGAAGTCGCGTGCCGTTCACCGGCATCAAGGCCGGCACGTACCGTGCGACCCGCGCGGATCTTGGCTTCCCGCACCACATCCGCTTCATCGACGGGCACCACCGCAATCGGCACGTCATCGCAGAGCGACAGCTCTTCAGCCAGCACGCCAGCGAGATCGCCGAAGCCTTCGAGGTGCTCCTCCTGTACGGTGGTCACCACGGCCACGTCGGGGCGGATAATCTCGCGCAGCAAGGCAATCTCGCCGGGCTCGTTGGTGCCGGCCTCAATCACGGCGAGGTCCGCTGCATCATCGAGCGCGAGCAGCGTGAGCGGCACCCCGATGCGATTGTTGAGATTACCCGTCGTGGCGTGCACGGTGTACGTGGAGCCCAAGGCCGCCTTCAGCAGCTCCTTGGTGCTCGTCTTCCCGTTGCTGCCGCCCACGGCGATCACCGGCTTGCTCCAGGCATCGCGGCGGTAGCGCGCCAGTTGCCCGAGGGCCACGAGCGTATCTGGCACTTCAAACACCGGGACGCCAACGAGTGGAGCCTGCCGCACGTCCTGCACGACCAGTGCGGCGGCGCCGGCTGCAATCGCGGCCTCAAGATGATCATGGCCGTCAAAGCGCTCGCCGCGCAGGGCTACGAAGCAGTCGCCCGTTGCGAGGCTGCGCGTATCGGTAGAAATGCCAGCGATCGGCCGCTCATCGTATTGGCCTTCGAGGCCGACGGCGCGTGCGACGCGCGCGAGTGTCCAGAATGTCATCAGAGTGGAGTGCGGCGAAGCGGTGCGATTATCTCTCGCACGATAGCGGCTTCGTCAAATGGATACGAGGTGCTGCCGCGAATCTGATAGGTCTCGTGCCCCTTCCCCGCGAGCAGCACCACGTCGCGCTGTGGATCGGCAAGCGTGATGGCGTGCGCGATGGCGGCGCGGCGGTCTTCGATGCGGTCGTAGCTCCCCGCTTCCAACGGCGCGCAGACGTCATCAAGAATGCGCTCGGGATCTTCCGTGCGAGGATTGTCGCTGGTCACCACGAGATGATCGGCGCCATCACGCGCCGCCACGGCCATCAACGGCCGCTTGCCGCGGTCACGGTCGCCACCGCAACCAAACAGCACGATCAAGCGGCCCGGCGTGAAGGGCCGGAGCGCGGCAAGCGCGCGCGCGAGCGCATCGGGCGTATGGGCATAGTCTCTCAGCACCGTCGGCTCCTCGCTCAACAGCTCGAGGCGACCCGGCACCTGCGGCGAGGTGGTAAGCCGCGTAGCCACTGCATCGAAGGGCACGCCGAGCACGCGGGCCGCAGCCGCAGCGGCCAGCGCGTTGGCCACATTGAAATCCCCGATGAGCGGCAGCACCACCGGCCGCGACTGATCGCCCTGCTTGAGCAACCAGGCAGATCCTCGCGGCGTGTACCGCACATCCTCAGCGCGCACATCGGCGCCAGTATTCAAGCCAAAGCGCAACGTGCGACGCGTGGACGGCAGCCCCTTCCACCACGCGTCGTCTGCGTTGCTCACAATCGTTCCATCCGTGGCAATCAGGTCCACCAACTTGGCCTTGGCGGCGAAGTAGGCGTCCATCGTGCCGTGATAATCCAGGTGGTCGCGCGTGAGATTGGTGAACACCCCGGCCGCAAAGCTCAGGCCGCCAACGCGTTGTTGGTCCAATGCGTGCGAGCTGACTTCCATCGCCACGCGGCGTACGCCGACCTCCACGAGATCGCGCAGCAGGCGTTGCAGCTCGATTGGACCTGGCGTGGTCAAGCCAGAGCCACCGGGAAACGGCGAGCCGTCGCCGAGCAGCACACCCAGCGTACCGATGCTTGCGGCGGGTGCATCGGCGGAATGAAGCAAATGGCGCAGCAATCCAACCGTCGTGGTTTTCCCATTGGTTCCGGTGACGGCCACCATCTGCAGCGCGCGCGCCGGCTCCGCGTAGAAGGCTGCCGCCGCAACCGCCACTGCCGCCCGCGTCTCGCGCACGACCAGAGCCGGCAGCGATGTCGTAGCGTCCGCCGCGATGATGGCCATGGCCGCGCCCGCGGCTTCGACTTGTGGCAAGAACGCGTGCCCGTCTCGGGCCGCACCACGGACTGCCACAAAGCAGCTACCCGCGTTCGCCTTGCGACTGTCCTCAGTGATGGCAGCAATGCTCTCGGGCAACGAGCCGCGCACCTCGACGAGCAGGCCCGCCTGGTGGAGCGCGTCACGCAGCAGCGCCGTCGCCACCAGTGTGGACGCGCCGCTCATCGCTCGTTCCCCAAGCGGACCACAGATCCCGAGCGCAACAGCGTCCCCGCTGCAGGTTGCACCTCGCCAGCGGGTGCGCTCACGAGCTGCACCCGGAACCCTGCTTTGTGGAGTTCGCGCACCGCGAGTCGCGTGGGCAGACCTCGCACATTCGGCACCGCGCGCTCCGTCACCACAGGCGTCGTGACCGTCACGGGATTCCCCAACTCCACGACATAGGCCGGTGTCGCCTGTTCTGACTCGACCTCGGCCACCGCCGCGGCAGCCTGCACGCTGTCCGCGCGCTGATCCACCGCGGTGGCGCGCCGCTTTGGCGCGTCAGCCAACTGCGTGCGATTGAGCGCCGCATCGCGTGCCGCAATGGCCGCCTCCAGCACCACCTTGCTCACCGGCGCCGCCACGCGGCCGCCGTAGTACGAGGCGCCGTTGGGATTGTCGAGCTTCACAAGAATCACGTACTGCGGATCGTCGGCGGGAAACAGGCCCACAAAGCTCGCCGTGTACGAACCTTCGGCGTAGCCGCGTCCGTCCGTACTCACGCGACGCGCCGTTCCGGATTTTCCTGCCACCTCAAAGGTGGAGAGATTGGCCCCAGTCGCGGTACCGCCGCTCACCACATCGCGAAGTAGCGAGCGCATCACCGTTGCCGTGTGCGCACTCATCATGCGGCGCACCACCCGACGCTCGGCGCGCCACACGGTCTTGCCTTCGGGATCACGCACTTCCTGGATGAGCTGCGGTTCAACGAGCAGGCCGCCATTGGCGAAGGCCGCATACGCCGAGGCCAGTTGCACGGGCGTCACGCTCAGTTCGTAGCCCATCGCCAGCGAGGCCCGCGATGTTCCCGACCATCGGCTCACGGGATACAAGCGGCCCGGCGATTCGCTCGGGTACGGCAATCCCGTGCTCATACCGAAACCCGCATCGCGGAGCGCTTCGTACTGCTCGCGCGCCGAGAGCCGTTCGTTGAATTGCACGATGCCAATATTGGACGACTGCTGAATCACTTCGGCGAAGCTCATCGCGCGGGCGCGATGCACATCGCGTATGGTGCGGCCGTTGTTGCGCCATTCCCCGTTGTACGTGGGCACGGAATCCTGCAGCCGCACGCGCCCGCGCTCAAGCAAGGCGGCGGCAATGAAGGGCTTCACCGTGGAGCCTGGCTCATACGGCTCGGTGAGCGCCGTCGCGCCTGTGGTTGCTGCACCGCGGCGGCGGCTGGCCAGTGCGCGAATCTCACCCGTGTGCGGATCCAGAATCACGATGTCGCCACCGCTGGCGTCCATCTCCGATACGGCATCAGCCAGCGCACGTTCCGCGATATCCTGTAGGCCCTCGTTGAGCGTGAGCATGACCGAATGTCCCGTCACCGGTGCAGCGCCCTGCTCCTCGGGAGAGTCCAAGCGGCGACCACGACCATCGCGCAGCAAGGCGCGCGTGCCCGCCTGGCCACGCAGCACCGAATCAAGTGAAGCCTCTACGCCTCCAACGCCGTTGCCCTTGGCATCAATGCTGCCAAGCAAGCGGCGTAGTCCGTCGGTGGGAGGCGCCACGCGCTCGATGGCTTCGGTGGGATGCACGCCGCGCATCGCCATGGCTTCTGCCACATCGCTGCTCAGGTAGCGCCCCGGAATTTCCACCCACTTGCGATTGCGGTCGGTGGCGCGGCGCACGAACTCCTCGGGCACGCGCGCGTTGCGCAACGCACGTGCGAGTTCATCCGGCTTACGCACTTCAGTAGGTGCTACGGCGAGGCGCACGACAGTGCGGCTCTGCACGAGCACGTTGCCGGAGGCATCGAGGATGGAGCCGCGCGTTGCGGGCACCGCAGCGGCGGCCACTTGCTGTCCGCGCGCGGCCGTACGCCAGCGCTCCGTTTGTCCGAGCTGCACCCAGGCGGCGCGACCGACGAGCGCCACCGCAAAGCACACGAAGGCGCCCTGCACGACGCCCACGCGGCTGACCTTAATCACGGGCGCGACGTCGCCCGCTCGGGGCGCGGAATGATGATTACCAGGCTCTCAGGCGGAATGCGCATCCCCAACTTCTCTTCGGCAATGGGAGCAAGTCGGGCGCGGCTTGAGGCATCGCGGATGGCGCCTTCGAGGGCGGCCTCCTGTGCTTCCAGTGCGGACCGACGGTTTTCGAGTTCTTGGATTTGGCTGGCTTGGGCGATGCCCAGACTTCTCCTCCATATGACGCCTGTGGCCAGCACAAAGAAACCGAGCAGGGCGAGGAAAATCACCGAGCGTCCACGCATGTTTAGCGGCCCCTCAGCTTAGGCACCGATTCCCCTTCACCACCCGCCTTCCGCCAGACACGCAGATGCGCCGAACGCGCGCGGCCGTTGACCGCTGTTTCCGCATCCGCGGCCAGAATCGGCTTGCGCGTGATTGTCTCTCCGAAGGCCACGCCCGCGCAGGTACACATCGGCTGCCGCGGTGGGCAGATGCAGTCCGCACTCCACTCGCGGAAGAGGTGCTTCACCACCCGATCTTCGCCGGAGTGGTAGGCAATCACCGCGAGCACGCCACCCGGCACCAACCGTTCACGCAGCGCGACGAGCCCACGCGAGAGCCCGGCCAACTCGTCGTTTACCGCGATGCGCACCGCTTGAAACAAGCGGGCAAAGTCTCCGGGTCCAGAACGTGGGCCGAGCACGGCGCGAATAGCGCCCACTAGGTCATCGCTGATCTCAAACGGCTTTCGATCACGACGATGCAAAATCTCGCGCGCGAGCCGCCGCGCCTTGGGCTCGTCGCCGGCTTCCTTGAAGGTGCGCGTCAGCGTGGCTTCGTCTGCGGTATTGAGCCAGTCCGCCGCCGTGTGTTCAGCGGATTCGTCCATGCGCATGTCGAGCGCGACACTGGGCCTGAACGAAAATCCGCGCGCGTCATCGTCAAGCTGGCGCGAACTCACGCCCAAGTCGAGGAGGATGCCATCCCACTGCACGCCCTCGAGCGCGACCACGTCAGCAATCGCGTCGTGATTTCCCTGCACCGCCGCAAACTTTCCTGACGCCGCCTGCGGAGCCAATCGCGCGGAGGCAATCTCTAACGCTTGCGCATCGCGATCCAGCCCGGTCACGTGATGGCCGCGCGCGAGCAAGGCTTCGGCGTGTCCGCCGCCACCGAGCGTGCCGTCGAGCACGCGCGGGCACGCTTCCAGCGCCTCGCAGACTTCGGCGACGAGCACCGGAGCATGCCAAGCGCTGTCGTGGGCACCGAGCGTGGGATTGGATTGCGTCACCAGTGAAAGATGACACGCTGTGAGGTGGAAATCACTACAACGACGAAGCCCGCCGTCGCTCGGTGGCGACGGCGGGCTTCGTACATCTGAACTCAGTTTAGCGGCAGATCTGCGCCGACAGCTGCGTGATGTAGGCCTGGAACTCAGGGATGGACTGCATCAACTGCACCGTCGAGGCTTGGTTGAAGGCGGCACCGCCGGGCAATGCAATCTGCGCCGTGATGAGCGCTGCGTCGGCCTTGCGAGCCATTTCACAGTTGCGCCCCGCGGCAGCCGCGGTGGCGAGTTCGCGCGCCAGTGTCACCGCCGTCGCACCCAAGATGAACTTCACGCGAGCCTTGGTCTCTGGCGTCCCGCGCAGGCGAGCCCTACGCGCATCTGCCGGGCCAACCGAGTCCGTGAGCATGGCCACAGTATCTGCGTACGACAGCAGCGAGACCGCTCCCTCAAGCATTGGGATGTTCTTCTCGTTGCCACCCTGCACACGCATCTGGTTGCCGATACCCGAGAGCACGGCGGCGATGATGTCGGCGTTGTCACCGGCCGTCACAGAGTTGCGAAGCGCCAAAACAGCGCTGTCGTTCTGCTGGAGACTGATGTAAGCCTGCGCGACCTGCAACCAGCCGTTCGGCTGCAAGGGATTGATCTCGAGCGCCATCTTGGCCGCGGCAATAGAACCGGGCAAGTCACCGGCGCTACGCAGCGCCTGCGCCTGGAACTGCCAGAGCGAGGCTTCACGCGGGAACTTCGTGGTCCCGCGGCGAGCCGTGCCAGCGGCCAAACGGTAGAGGCTATCCGCCGCCAAACGGGCCGGACGTGAGGCCGCACGCGTGGTCATCGCCGTGGCCGAATCCGGCGGCGTGGCACGCATGAGCGAATCCGCCAAACGCTCGCTCGGTTCGGCCTTCGCCGCTTCTGCGCCGGCCGTTGCCAAATAGAGCGCCGAGAGCCGCGTAAAGAACTGCACATCAGCAACGGCGGTGTCGAGCTGCACCAACTCTTCACCCGCCGCAATGGCGGGCAGATAGGCGCCGGCAGATGCCAAAATCAGGAACCGCAGCTTCAGCAGTCCAATGTCGCCGGGGTTATCGGTCACGGCCTGCTGCACGATGCGCTCGGCTACGTCGTACTGACGACTCGCCGCGAGGGCGTCCACCACGCGCTGAGCCAGCGCGGCGTTGTTCGGCTCGGCGGCCAAGAGACGCACGAGGTATTCGTTAGCTTTTTCCGTATTCCCTGCGGCCTGGTAGGCATCGGCCGCAACGGCCAGCGCCTTCCGGGAGTTGGGATCGATTGCAAGGATCTCTTCAGACAACGCGGTCTGTGCGTCGGCCGGAGCATTCTGGGCGCGCAGCACTTCGAGCTTGCAATAGCGGACCAGCGTGGCCTGCGGGTAGGTGGCAATCGCCTTATCCGCTTCGGCGATAGCCTGCGCGTAGCGCTGGTTGCGCGCGTGATCCATGCAACGCTTTTCGGAAGGCAGCTGGTCGCGGGCATCGTTCAGCCCACGCAGCAGGGCGCGAGCGGCACGGTCCGGACGCGGACCGCGAACGGTGGGCAGCGGCTGGACCAAGGTCAGATCACGCGTCAATACGAGTTGAGCGTCCAAGCGCCACTGGCCGTCGGCTTCTTGCAACACGGCGCCGCGAATGTACTCGTCGGCGCGCTGGAACTTCGCCAAGGCGTTCTCGTCCGAGCGGGCGAGCTGCTCATTGGACGGGTAACCAGACTGTTCAAGGAGCTCGGTTAGTCGCTCCTTTTCGATGACCCAGAGCACCGGGCCAGGATAGGTGCGGATGAGCTCGTCGCGCAGCGCGTCCGAGGCGGCCGGTCCGGCGAGCTTGTCCGCGGAACGGAACACCTGCACCGTCAAAAACGGAGTGTCCGGACGCGGAGGACGACGCTGGGCATCGGCCGAACCGGCCGCAACCACAAGAAGAGCCGCCGCAGCAGCAAGGGGACGGAATTGGAGCCGAACCGTCACAGTTAAATCCTCACAAGGTGTTGGACTTCTTATCCCAGGAGCGGGACCACAGTTCCGTCGGTTCCCAACCGGGACTTAAAATGGGCGAAGAGGGACTCGAACCCCCGACACCCTGCGTGTAAGGCAGGTGCTCTAACCAACTGAGCTATTCGCCCGGTGATACAGTTCCCACCGCGCCATGGCGCGTTACTTCAGAATGGCTATCGGAATCAGGACGCAGTAGCCGAGCACGAGCAGGAGCGGGGCCACCGTCTCCCCCCCACGCCATAAATCAGCGTACCCCACGACGAGACTTGCGGCTGACAAGCCCCACCAGACCAGCGGCCGGGACAAAGCCCCAGCGGATGCATTTGCGCGCTCTGACATAGGGGGGGGAGTCTAGGGGTGCCTGTAATGAGAGTCAACCAAGGTTCGGACTTGTTCATTAAGCCTTAATCCGACTCTCATTTTAACACCCTAGGGCCGCGGGGGCGCCTCACCCAAAAGGGTGGCTAGCGCGCTCGCCCGCTCCCGCTCCTCCTGCAGACGGTCGGCCTCGCGCATCCGTTCCAGCCGATCCTTCATCCGCTTCCTACGCTGCCACCACATCGGACCGAGGAAAATGGTGAGGGCCAGCGTGAGCACCGTCAGGTCGGCTGCCAAGGCGAGCGCACCGAACTGCCGCCGAATGCGGGCCTTCCAATGCCGCTCAAAGTCCAGGGAACTCATGCCGTGAGCCCGCCTGAGGGCCCGCTCGAAACTCCCTTCGCTGCGCCAATGCCCAAGGAGCAAGGCGAGGCCGCGCTCCCGATCCATGACCGCGAGTTCCGCGACCGCCCGGTGCGCGAGGGCGTACGAGCGCTGGGCTCGTTCGGCACCCTCAAAAAAGCCGGAATCCAAGCCCGCCAGCGTCGGGATCCCGCGCCACACCAAACCGAAGCTCGTCGCCAGCACTTCGTCGCGTCCCCACTCGCCAGCCGCGTATGAGGCGTACCCCTCGTCAAACCATCGCGGAATGCCTGGCCCCAACGCCTCGTGGAGTGCCAGATGTGCCAACTCATGCCGAAGCGTGATGCGGGGGTCGCCCCCGGAGCCCGCAGCGTCCCGTCCGCGCATGACAATCCGCCGCAGCGCCGGAAACGCAATGGCGTCGCCCCACTCGGGGGCACCCGCCCCCACCCACGACCGAAAGGTCTCATCATCCGGCGCCACGAGAATCAGTACCGGTGCCGTAGGGCGCGCGAGCCCAGGAAATGTGTCGCTGGCGAGCGCCGCATCCGCGAAGCTGCGGGCTAGCCGCAAGTCGCTCGCAAAGTGCACGATGGAAAATCGGCCCGCCGCAATGATGCTCGCGCTCGGGGGCAGCGAATCACTCGTGCTCGGTACCAGCTGCACGGCGGACAATGTCCCCACGAACAGTGTCGCGGCAAAGAGCGCCGCGGCCAGCACGCGCCGCAGCGCTACCCTCAGGCTCACGCCCGAGTCAGCTCGCCACCAGCATCCACGAGCGCCAACGTCTCCGCGCACTTCTTGCCCCAAGGATTGAACTTGTTCGTGCTGTGTCCCTTCTGCCAGGTCGTGCGCGCAAGGTCCTGCTCATCGTTGAACCAATGCGCGCGTCCGAGTTCGTAATAGGCCTCAATCAGGTTGGGGCCGAGCACAAGCGTCTTCTGGAAGAAGGTCTGCGCATCCTCGTACATCTCGCGCTCCAAATACACGAGCCCTAAATAAAAGTGCGCGTAGAGCGTGGCTTTGCGGTCGTTGTCGAGACGAATGGCCTTAGACAGATGCTCGATGGCCTCTCCGAAGATCTTCTTCTTGAGGCAGATGTATCCGACGTTGATGCGAGCCAAGGCATTAGCCGGCTCGCGCATCAACACCTTTTGAAAGTTCATGAGGGCGTCGTCATGCTTCTCCTGCAGCATCTGCGCCCAGCCCAGCAGCGCTTCGCTTTGCGGATCGCCGGGTGAGAGCTCGATTGCGCGGCTCAGCGCCTTCTCCGCCCCTTCGTAGTCGCCGAGTGACAAGCGACTCCAACCCTTCTCGATGAAGGTGCTCGCGCCAATATGATCAGCGTGCACCACGGGCTTCTCCCCTTGGAACTCAGGGGCGGCCACGCCGCTCACCGTCTGCTGACCCTTCCACTTGTCCACCAGCTGCTTGATGTCGTCTTTCAGCTGCGTGAGTTCGGCAATCTGCGCCTCGACGGACTTGAAGAGTCCGACGATGTCGCTCTTCACCTTGGCGCGCTCCGCTGGCACAACGCCGGCCTCGAGCTGCGCATCAATCGCGCTGTACTGCGCCTTGTAGGTCGCAAGCGTTTCATCAGCCATCCGTATGCTCCTCCACAGCGGCCCGCAAGACGAGCCGCTCCTGTGATGTCACGAGTGGGTCAGCGGCGAGGAGGATGTACAGCTTCTCCCCGCGCCGCACGATCCCCTGCACGAATGCCCGCGCCAAGCCGCGATACACGGCCGGGGCCTCCTCCACCGCATTGGCATCCACGGCCACCACTTCGTCTACCGCATCAACAATGAAGCCGACGGCACCATCGCTGAGCGTAAGCACCACGATGCGCGACGCAGCCGTCGGCTCGGCGGCCTCAAGTCCCATGCGCTCGCGCAAATCCAGCACGGGCACCAAACGATCGCCCACCGCAATCACGCCCGCCATCCATGCCGCCGCGTTGGGCACACGGCGCGGCGGAGTGTAGCGCAGCACGCGCTCCACCCTGGCCACGTCGAGCGCAAAGAGCTCGCCGGCGGCGGCGCAGGTGACGAGTGAACGGCGAGTGTCGGTGGCGGTAGTCATGCGTGGAGGTGTTCTCGTAAAGTAGCGAGTGCACGGGCGCTGAGCGCCGCCGCATCAACAAATGCCGCCACATTGTGGCCCTGTCGTAGCAGGCCCCGCAACAGGCCTACGCGGTCCGTCCCCGCCGGCACGGGTAACAAGGCCGCCGCATCGCGCTCCCACACATCCACGGCGTCGTCGAGCCGCAGCGCAAAACCCTCGGCGAACACGAGTGCAATGCCGTCGGCGCTCAGGTTGGACTGGATACCCAGCAGGACCCCGGCGTCAAGGACCGATAAGTGGGCCTCGCGCAGCGTGAGATGTCCGAGCAGGGCCTCGGGCGTCAACGGCAGAGGCTGAATGATGGGAGTGTCTAGCACTTCACGCACGGAGTTGAGCGCGAAGGCGACCAACTCGTCACCCACGCGACCAATGAAAACGCGCTCGTGCCCCGTCACCGCGACACTCGGCGACGGATGTCCGCCAGGCGATGCTCGATCGCCGCGGCCATCGCGCCGAGGGCGTGCTCGTCGGCTTCGTTCACGAGCGCGCGCGCTTGGCCGGGCATCCCATAGACGGCGCTCGACGCTCGGTCTTGCACCAAGGCGCGGCCGCCAGCGCCCAGCAGGTCACGCAGGCCCGCGCTTCCATCGCGTCCCATCCCCGTCAGCACCACACCAAGCGCACGCGCACCGAATGCTTTGGCCACGCTTCGAAAAAGCGGATCCGCCGCCGGGCGCACACCATGCTCCGCCGGGGCATCACTCAAGTGCAATCGTGCGCCCTCGCCCTCGGCAATTACGGTGAGGTGCCGCCCGCCCGGGGCGATGTAGACCTGCCCCGCGAGGAGCGGTTCGCCACTCTGCGCCTCACGCACCGGTAGGTGCGAGAGCTGGTCAAGCCGCCGCGCGAGTCCCGCGGTAAAGCCTGGCGGCATGTGCTGCGCAATCACCACGCCAGCCTCGCACTGCGCACTCAATCCGGGAATCACTTCTGCCAAGGCACGTGGTCCACCGGTGGACGCGGCGATGGCCACCACTTCCGTGGCGCCACGCAGCGGGCGCGCGGTCACACGGGTACGCTCCTGCGGTCGCGCCAGCAACGGCACCCCGTAGTTCGCACCAGACGCGGCGCGCAGCGCATCGTGCAGACGCGGGGCCACCGTCGCCCAAGCACTCGGGCTGAGTTGATCGGGCTTACGCACGAACTCCACTGCGCCCAACTCAAAGGCGCGGATCGTCAGGTCCACGTTGCCGCGAAGGGTCGCGCCGCTCACCATGATGACGGGTCGCGGGCACTCACTCATGATGTAGCCCAGGGCGTGCAGCCCATCCACACCGGGCATCTCGATGTCCAGCGTGACCAGATCGGGATTTAGCGCATGCACCATGCGCAGCGCCTCTTCTCCGTCGCGCGCCACGCCCACCACGCGAAATCCGCCAAACCCCTCAATGAGTTCGCGGACGACGGCACCAAGCAGCGCCGAGTCGTCCACGACGAGTACGGTGCGCGCTTCACTGGACACGGCAGTCCCCTCTTCGCGCCAAGCTAGAGCACACGAATCCCGCCGCGCACACTCCGCACCTCAAGCTGGCCATCGCTCACGTCAAAGGACACCGTGCGTCCGCTGACACCGCCCGTTTCACTCGCTGCAATCGGAATGCACAGGGTCACGAGCGCCTTCCGGGCTGCCTCGACGTTCCGCTCGCCCATCTGCTGGCCCCCGCTCCCGAGCATGCTGCCAAAGAGCGCCGCGCCGCCCACCAGCTTGGCCTCGAACGGCCCGCGCGCTCCCGCCGCCATCAGGGCCTCACGAAGCAAGGGCACGGCGGTGGAAGCAAAACGCCCGGGATTAGAAGCGTCGCGCGCCGCGCTCGGGTCAGGCAGCAGGATGTGCGCCATTCCCCCAATGCCTTTCACGCGGTCGTAGAGCGTCAGCGCCACGCATGATCCAAGACCCACGGCGACGAGCCGCCCGCCCTCCTTGGCCACCGCAATGTGTGCGATGCGCACGTGCTGCACGCTCACGAGGCCTTCCGAAAGATGCGGCTACGCTGATGACGCGACGCAAAGAGCTGCCGCGCCGGCCCCAGCATGGTTTCCACCTTGCCCAACATCAGAATCCCGTGCGGCGCCAGCGCCGAGTGGAAGCGGCGAAAGATTGCTTCCTGCGCGGTGCGGTCAAGATAAATCAGCAGGTTGCGGCAGGTGATGAGATCGAATCCCTGCCCTGGTGAATCCTCGAGGATCACGTCGCGACGTTCCACACGCACGAGCGCACGCAACTCAGCTGCGGCCGTGCGCGTCCCGGGTGAAGCGGGCGCACCGTCCACAATGAAATAACGATCGCGTAAGGCCGCTGGCATCTCTTTGAAGGCCGCTTCCGCGTAGCTACCAATGCGAGCCGCACGTAGCGATGTGGCATCAATGTCCGTGCCCACGATGCGCGTGGACTTCAGCCGCCGCTCCGATCCACTCGCCACCGCATGATGGTCAATGATTGCGGCGAGCGTGTAGAGTTCCTCGCCAGACGAGCAGCCCGCGCTCCACACGTTGAGCCCGGACTCCGTGCGACTCCAGAGCTCGGGCAGAATCTCGGCCGCGAAGCTGTCCCACACATCAGCATCGCGATACAATCGCGTCACATTGATGGTCAATGTGTCCATCAGCCGCTCGTACTCCGCATCGTCCTGACGCAAGAGCGTGGCATAGGCGCCGTAGTCGCTCAGACCGCGCGCGCGCATCCGCACACTCACGCGGCGGCGCAGGCAACCGTCTTTATAGTTGCCGCAGGCAAAGCCCTTATCTCGCGCCACCTGCTCGAGAAGGGCGCGGAAGGCGGCCTCGTCACCCTCGGCCGCCGCCATCATCCCAAGCGCAGGGTCGTGAGACCCTCGTTGGCCGCCACATGCCCAGGGTCGAGCACCAAGGCCTGCTCATACGCCTTGCGCGCCGCGTCCGGATCACCGCCTTCCAAACGCAATGCGCCGAGCCGGGCCCAGACCTCGGGGCCTAATGTCTCGTGATGCCGCACGGCCTGCGTGTAGGCCTCGAGCGCGCCTTGGTGATTGCCTTGCGCGAGCAGGAGATCGCCATGATTGCGATGCAGCGGCGAGAGTCCAGGATCTTCCTGCAAGCCGCGCAGCACCGCCTTCAACGCATCGTCCCCTCGCCCGAGCGCGATCAAGGCCACGGCAAGATTGTTGTGCAGCGCCGCCGCGTGCGGGTGCGCCTCCACGCCCTCGGTTAGCAACGCCACCGTCTTCTCGAGTTGTCCCGCCAAGGCCGCCGCCAGCGCCGACGAATGAAACCACACCGCCGTCGGTAGCCGATTCCCGTAGAGCGGGCGAGCGCGCATAAAATGCTCGTCGGCCGCGGCGAAGTCCCCGGCCCGCAGGGCGAGCACACCCAGCGAGAGATGGATGCGCGGCTCCTCGTCCCCACCACGGCTGAGCGCCGTCTCCAATGCGGCCTTTGCTTCATCTTCGCGCCCCAGTCGCTCGAGGGCCAATGCGAGATTGTGGTGCACGGCCGCCTTGGCACCCCGCTGCCGCGCGGCCGCCTCGAGATGCGTGAGCGCTTCAGCCCACTTGCCCAGACGCAGATGCGCCACGCCCAGCTGAAAGCGCGCCCCCAAATCTTCCGGACGCAACTCGGTCACGCGACGGAACTCGCGCACCGCTTCATCGAGCATCCCGGCACGGAAGAAGGCCACGCCGAGGTTGCGATGCTCCTCCACGCGCACATCCGTCGCCACTTCCTCCGGCGCCTTCGACCGCCCCACCCGATGCAGGAAGCCCGCCGTGGCCAGGCCGAAAAGCGCCTTCCCCACATCAAACTCCACCAAGCCACTGGCGTCCACGAGTGCGGTCACATCGGCGCGACCGTCAATCAAGGGCAGCAGGGTCTGCTGCTCGGTGGTGAGTTTCGGCGAACTTTCCGCCACACGACGTCGATCAACTTCAAACACCACATCGAATGACGGAATCTTCTTCTCAATCAGACTCCACTCATCCACGCGCCGCGCGCCTTCCAGCAGCAGCGACTCCGGATTGATGGCCACCAAGAAGTCCTGCTCATCGGGCCTGATGTCCGACTCGAAGTTGAACGTGCCCTCGGCCCACGTGAACAAGAAGTAGACCGCTTCCTCAATCTGAATACGAATCTGCGCGTGCAGTTGCTCGCGCGTCATCATGCCATGCGCCACGAGCAGATCGCCGAGTCGCTGACCACGGGCCTTGGCCTGCAGCGCAATGGCTTCGTCAAGTTGCTCCTGCGCGAGCACGCCAGCCTTGACGAGAATGTCGCCCAACCGGTCGCGACGGTTCACGATGCTCGCGTAGCTGATCTTCCCTTTGTCAAAGTAGATCGAGCCAAAGTTGCTACGATGCGTCACCGACAAACAGCCGCTCTTCTTGCCCATGGCGAGCAACTGCAACACGTCCGGCAGCGACGCTTCCTTGAGTGAGCCCTTGATGGCCATTTAGCGAAGCTCCTCGATGAGGCGCCCGCTCAGATCAGCCCATTCCCAGACCACGCGCTCACGGTCCAAGAACGTACGATCGCCAGCGCTCGCGGCCGCGGCCGGCGGCGCGATGGTCGCGCTCGCTGCGGCGCCCAGACCAAGCTCCTGACGCGCAAGCGCCGCATCGAGCGGAACGCCCAAGGCTTCCGCCGCCGCCGCCAAGCGGTTCACCACGCCAATGAGTTCGCGCACACTACGCACGGTGGGATCGCAGATCACATCGAGCAGTTCGGGCGGTGCGGCACGGCCCAATCCCGCGAGGAATCGCGCCGCAAGCTTCTCGCGCAACGGACGGTCCGGCGACTGAATCTCCGCTATGAGTCCGCCCTCGAAGCGCGACCGCAGGCGCGCGGCAAGGTCGGGTATCTCGGACGGCACGCGATCCGACGAGAGGATAATCTGTTTGCCGTCCTCGATGAGCGCATTGAATACGAAGAAGAACTCGTCCTGCGTGCGCTCCTTACCCGCGAGGAACTGGATGTCGTCAATCACCAGGATACCGGCCGCACGGTAGCGCGCTCTCCACCGCTCCACCGTGCCCTGTTGAATGGCCGCGATCAATTCATCCACCAGCGCCTGCGCATGCACGCAGGCCGCCAGCACCTGCCCCTCGCTGCGCGCGGCAATGGCGTTACCGATAGCGTGCACGAGGTGCGTCTTGCCCACGCCGCTCGGCCCCGTGATGAGCAAGGGGTTGTAGCGGGTACCCGGCTGGGCAATCACGGCGTCGGCAGCGTGCACGGCGAGCTGATTTGCCGAGCCAACGTCAAAGCCTTCGCGCGTAAACGACGGATTGGGCCCACCCGGGGGGAACTCACCAGCGAGTGCCTTGTCCACGAACTCTTCGGCTTCTTGTAGGCGCTCGGGATCGCGAAACAGTTCGTGACCGCCAAGGGATCCGTCCACCGCCGTGGCCTCGCGCTCCAGCACCCGCAAGTGATCCACCGCCTGCACATAAATGGCAAGCAGTCCCTGCACATCGGGTTCGCTTGGCAGGGCGAGGGCGCGCTCGAGCACCGCCGTGCGATAGCCCTCGCCCTTCCAGTACGCAATCACCTCGCGCAGACGCACCTGCCATGTCTCCACCTGCTCCTGCACCACAGCGGCCACATCGGAGAGAAAGGAGAGGAACTCGCCGGAGGGCCGTAACGCATCCACACCGCCGGGCATCGGCGTTGGCATCTTGCGAGCACTGGCGCCCATGGACTCCTGTGCAATCCACTGATTCAGCAAGCCCTGCAACTCGCGCACACTGGAGATGCCGCGCTCGGCGAGGCGCTCCACCGCGCCATCGGGCACACTAATCTCGCGCTCAGCGATGGCCGAGCGAAGAATGGCCACGCGAGCCTCATACTCCGGCAGCCCCACATCCACCACGAGGCCACCCGCCATCCGCGAAATCAAACGCTCATCCACGTCGGCAATCTCTGACGGTGGACGGTCGCTGGCGCAGACAATTTGCCGATTGCTGTCCTGCATCACGGAGAAGAGGCGCAACAATTCCGCCTGCATCTCCCGCCGCCCAGTCACAAACTGCAAATCGTCGAGCAGCAGCAGGTCCACCCCGGCAATGCGATGCCCAAAGGCCGATGTCTCGCCCGCGCTCACGGCGGCGTGATACTGCTCCGAGAACTCGTCCAGCGAAAGCGCGAGCACTTCGGCCTTCGGCTGCAGGTGCTGAAGCAGATGCGCCGTGGCGGTGAGCAGATGCGTCTTCCCGAGCCCGGAGCCGCCGTAGATGAAGAGCGGGTTGTAGGTCGTGCCCGGCGCTTCGGCCACGGCCCGCGCCGCCGCGGCCGCGAGACGATTCGCCGCGCCGACCACCAAGCGTTCAAAGGTGAAGCGAGGGTCGAGACGCATCCTAGCCGTTCCGCCCAGCGCTCAGCTTACGCAACACCTGTTCCGAGATGCCGCGTAGCGTCTCAAACACCCCCGGGCCGTGCAGCGCGTCCGCGGAGAACGATGGGACGCCGCGGAAATTGATGGCGTCCTCGAGCTCGGGCACCGGCGTGCGTAATTCGTCGGGCAAATCAATTTTGTTGTACTGCACCACCAGCGGCATGCTGCGCGCGTCCACGCCCTGCTCCGCCAAATTCTCGTGCAGGTCCTGAAAACTTTCGATGTTCTCCTGCAGCTGCCGCGACTGCGAATCCGCCACAAACACCACCCCGTCCGCGCCTTGCAGCACAAGCTTGCGCGTGGTCTGGTAGTAGACCTGCCCGGGCACCGTGTACAGCTGGAATCTCGTCGAGAAGCCGGAGATGGTTCCGAGATCAATCGGCAGGAAGTCAAAGAACAGCGTGCGGTCGGTCTGCGTGGCGAGCGACACCATCTGCCCCTTACGATCCGTCGGCACCTGACCGTGGATGTAATGCAGATTGGTCGTCTTGCCGGACCGACCTGGTCCGTAGTAGACAATCTTGCAGGTGATCTCGCGCGTGGCGTAGTTAACGAGGCTCACTGGACGGTCTCGCGGTGATGGATGGAGTCTCGCATCAGCCCCTCCCGAAGAGTTGGGCGAGGTTGCGGTTGAGATCCGACTCAAAGTTCTCAGCCAAGGCCGGCGATTCGTCTTCCGCCGCCGGAGCGGCTGCCGCTACGTGCGCCTGCAGCTCCTTGAGATAGAGCTGCACGATGCCCAGCGAACTTTCGGTGTCGAACACGGCCAGCAGCAGCAGCGGACCGCTCGATGTCTGCAGTAAGCCAAGATAAATCTGTCGCGCCTTCCCACCATAATGCAGACCGGTGAACGGGCGCCCGTCCACCATCTTCCCCAAGTGATCGGCCGACGCGTTGATGGCCGCCGAGAGCGCGCAGGCGGTCTGCACGTCAATCGAGCGTTGAAATCCAACCTGTGCGAGCACTTGGCCACTCGTGTGCATCAAGATGGCGTGTTCCAAACGCGCGTCATCCACAAAGCGCTTGAGTGGCGCATCGGCCCAACCAATAGTGATGGAGTGACGAATCACAGGGCCGCCGCCGCCTTCAGCAGTTCCACGCGCAGCAAACCGAGATTCGCCCGCGGCTCAGCCACTGCCACCAGCACGAGACCGTTGCGGCCCGCTGCGAGCACCCGACCCTGTTGGGCCTCCAAATCGCAGAAGCTGGTGCCGCCGAATCCAGCACTCGCCGCGGCCCGTGCGGCCTTCCGGTAGAGCGAAGCCGTGAGCGCGGCGAACGCCGCAGTGTCCACGCCCATCTGCGCCGTGCCCTCCACGACGATGCCATCTTCCTCGGCCACAACCAGACAGGCCATCACGCCGCGGTGCCGCGTCACGGTGGCGAGTAGCGGGGCAAAGCTACTCATACGCCACCTCCCAACCACGCGGCGGCGGCCTGCACGCAGTGATCAAGCGTCCGTCGCACCAAGCCCAAGGGAACATCGCGCGGCGCCGCCACGAGAGTGACGCTCTCTCCCGTGGGCGCCATCACTACGGTGGCGGCTTCCGTTTCAATCGCGATGCGCGTCCAGGTGCCAAGCCCAAAGTGCCGCATAGCGCGCGCCGCTTCGTCACTGACGCCAGACAAGTGCGCGCCGATGATGGCGCCCAGATCCTCGCCCTGAGCTGTCATGTACTGCCCTGCCACCACCAAACCATCGGAGTCGAGCAAAAGCGCCACCTGTCCCGTCTCGCCGATCTGTCCCGCAAACAACGCACCAGCTGACTCGGCGGCGGAAAGTTCGGGAGCGGCCTGTGCCGTACGTAAGTCTTCCGTGCGCGCCACGTGGAGCGCTTCCCACGCGGCCTCGAGCGCCGGATCACCGGGCGTCATCGTGCGCGCCTTGGCCAGGTGCGTCTGCGCGTCGTCCCAGCGCCCCTGACGATAGCAGAGGAAGCCCAGTCCACGATGCGCGGCGCCAAAGTCCGGCGCAATGGCCAGTGACGAAATCCAGGCGCGCTCGGCCGCGGTCTCCTCGCCCTGCGCGAGCGCGATGCGCGCCACCAAGTCGTGCACATCAGCGCGATGCGCGTGCCGCTCGGCACCCTTCCGCGCCACACGTGATGCGTGCGCCAGCTCCCCGCGTCCGAGCAGCTGCTCGGCGAGCGGCAAGAACACCAAGCTCGCCGGATCCGCGGCGAGCTGCTCGCTCATGGACCGAATGTCACCGCTCACGCGGCACCTCCCGGTCGAGCACTTCCACGAGCTTCGTCGCGCCCCGCACGGCGTCGCGGAGGTCTGTAGCCGACGGATACTTCGGCGTGCTCTCGATGAACGCAGACCAGGTGGCGATTCCATCGGAGAGTGCGCCGCGACGGAAATACTCCGCCCCACGCACCAGCGCCGAAGGCACCACACCGTGCGGCGTGAGCTTCGAGGCCTTCCGGAGTTCACTCGGCAGCGCGATGGTGGAACTGTTGCGCGTCGGTTGCCGCAATATCACGACGCCCGTGCTCACGAGTCCGTACATGACGCGCGCCACATCGAACTCGCTCATCGAGACCGTCGCGGCGATGGTGCGCAGATCTGTTGCGCCGTCAATCATGGCCAACACCTTCCACTCCTGCGGCAACAGATCGAGCAGCGCTGGATGATCAGCGTCGCCGGGCGCGAGGTCAGGAATCACCGACAGGTTGGGTACGCGATCCGCGATGCGTGACCATTCGTCAATGCGCCGCGCGCCTTCCATCAGGAGCGACTCTGTGCCCAAGGGCGCCGAAGCATCGCGAAAGGCGTCATCATCCAGTCCTTCGGTGAACCGGAAGTTTCCTTCGGACCACGCCATCAATTCAAACACCACAGCTTCAATCTGCAAGCGCATCTGCCGCTCAATCTCGCGCGCCGTGACCAAGCCGAGGGCGATAAGGATTTCCCCGAAGCGGCGCTTGTCGCCAGCAGCCTGCGAATCGCGCACGCGTGCGAGATCCGCATCCGTCAGCCGCCCTGTGCGCACGAGTAGGTCGCCGATGCGGTGCGGATTGGACTTGATGCTCGCCGAAATGACCTTGCCATTCTCGAACAGCACCTCGCCTTCGTTGTCACGAAGCTGCGAGGTGACGATGAGCACCCCCGTCTTCCGGCTCAGATCGAGCAGTTGGAAGACGTCGTGGATGCCGAGCTCCTTCAGCGGGCCTTCAATGGCCATTAGCCCGCCTCCTCGTCCAAGCCATCCACGCGCTGCGCGATTGCGCGCGCTTCGCGGAAGGCTCGGCGGGCGAACTCACCCTGCGGCTCCAATTCGGCCACGCGTCGGAAGCAGGCTACCGCCTCACGAAAGCGCTGCTGGCGTGAGAGGAGCAAACCCTGATGGAACACGGCACCCACGTGCGCGGGATCAAAGCGCAGCACGCGTTGGAAGGCAAAGGCAGCATCCTCATTGCGGCCCATGTCGAGGAGCAGTTCACCCAGCGCCACGAGCCCGTCAAACGAGTACGGATCGCGCTCGAGGAAGTCCACGAGCAAGGCCAGTGCCTTCCCCGTTTCCTCGCGCTGCCGGTGCAAGGATGCCAGCGACAGCGTTGCATCGGCGTAGGTGGGCACGGCGTCGAGCGCGAGCAGCAACTCGCGCTCGGCCTCGGAGAAATCGCCACGCGTGATCAGCAACTGCGCCAAGTCGTAGCGCACGGCCGCAAAGTCGCCGTCAATCGTAAGCGCATGACGATACGCGGAGATGGCGGCGTCAATGTTCTCCATCGCGCGCAGGACGTTGCCCACGCCACGCAGCACCTCGGCGCGCGTGGGATCGGCGCGCCGTGCGTCGTCGAGTACTGCGAGCGCACCTTGGGCGTCACCGCTCTCAAAGCGCGCCGTCGCCACGAGTAACAAGGCATCCACGTCGGTTGGAAGCAGTTCAAGCAAGATGGCCGCGGGCGCCGCAGCTTCCGCGCCGCGCCCCAGCATGAGCAAGGCTTGGGTCTCGCCGCGTAGCGCCTCGGTGTTGCGCGCGTCCACTCGGCGAGCGGCTTCAAAGCGCTCGAGCGCATCGCCCCAGGCACCCTGACGTCCAAACGCCTCTCCGAGCAAAGCATCGCCCCGCGCTGGTTCCGCGCCGCGCCCCAGAGCACGCCTCACCTCCGCCATCGCACGATCGACCAACCCCTTTGAGAGGAAGTCCTCCGCGAGGGCGTAGGGATCACCTTCCTCCGCTGGCGCCTGTTCTGGCGCCACCACGGGATCAAGCTGCTTGAAGATGGAGTCGAGGATCGAGTTATCGAAGCTGAAGGTCTCCACCCCGCCGCTTATCCGCTTCTCGCCGCCCAAATCCGGCACAACCGTTAGGTCTACGTCCTCAAACTCGAGGTCAATGGCGAGTTGGAAGGTCTGAGGCGTGTAGTACGGATCCATCTCCAGCGCACGCTTGGTTTCGCGCAGCGCCCCAGCGTAGTCGCCAAGATTGGAGAGCGTGAAGCTCAAGTTGTAATGCGCTTCGGCGAAATCCGGCTTGGACTGAATGGCGCGGGCGTAGGCCGTGCGCGCCTCGTCGAACCGGCGCATCTCACTGAGCACCAAGCCCACGCCATTCCAGGCCAACGGGGCTTCGGCGTCGTGCTCCAACACCTGCCGATACGCCTCAAGCGCAAGCTGAAAACGCTTCCCGCGCACGAGCAAGAGCGCGAGATTGAGCCGCGCCTTGATGAACATCGGGTTCGAACGCAATGCCTCGCGGAACTCGTCAATCGAGTCTTCGGGCGAATTGTCGTGGAACAGTGCCACCGCGAGATTGTTCCGCGCGATGACGTAGGTCGGGTCCACCTGCAGCGCCTTGCCATAACTCTCTGCCGCCGCCGCATGGTCACCAGTTTGATGCAAGGCCACGCCGCGTTCGTTCCACAGCTTGGGTGAATCAGACTGCTGCGCCAGCAACTCGTCGTACAACGCGATGGCCGGCTGCGGTTCCTTGCGCAGCAAGTGCAGTTCGGCCATCGCCTGCACCACCAGCGCACGATCCTCACCCCGCAGCAGCGCGGTGTCGTACTCGCGACTTGCCTCGGAAAGCAATCCCTGCTGGCGGAACGCCTGCCCTAGCGTGTAGTGCGCCAAGGGCTCGCCTTCGGCAATGCGCATTTGCGCCTGCGACTTTCTTGCCTGACGTCCCGGCACCAACTGCTCGTACTTCTTTTGGTCATACTCGTCGAGCGAGAGGTTGGCTTGGGCCCGCGAAAGCGCCGGGTTCAACTGGATGGCGCGCTTGGAGGCGGCCTGCGCTTCATCGTGGCGGCCCATGTCGCCGAGTACGAAGGAGAGCAGGAAATGCGAGTCCGGATGATCAGGATTCAACTGGATGGCGCGATGCAAGGAGCTCAGCGCATCATCGAACGCGCCTTGATTGTACAGCACCTCGCCCACGTAGAAATGCAGCAATCCACTCTGCGGATCGCGACCCAAGGCGGTGCGGAACCAACTCAGTCCCACGCCCAGGCGCCCCGCCGCCTTCTCGGCGAGTCCCAGCTGGATCATCGTGCCCACGTCGCCCGGACGCAGCGCGAGGAGCGCCTGAAATTCCGGGATGGCGTCTTCTGGCTGACCGAGCAAGGCGAAGGCGCGGCCGAGCTCCCAACGAGCATCGCGATCATCGGGCTTGTGGCGCAAGCGCTCACGCAGCTCCGCGACGCGCGAATCGTAGTAGCCCGTGTTGAAGTAGGCGACTTCGAGATTGCGCTGCGCCACCTGCATCTTGGGGTCCAGGTCGAGCGCCTTCGTGAAGGCCTCTACCGCTTCTTCGTACAATCCCTTCGTGTAATACAACACACCCAGGTTATTGTGCGCGCCGGCGTCCGCCGCATCAATGCGGCGCGCAAAGCCACGCAGGACCTCGCGGTCCCGCGTTGACACGGCGATGGACGGACGGGTCACGAAACCTTGATGGCCGTGAGCATGGCCCGCAGCGATGGCGGGTCAGGCAGCAGCAGGAAGAAACCTCGCAACGGAAGCGTATCGTTGGCGAGCTGGAACTCGCTCTCCACGCAGAACACGTGCGAGGCACCTTGCGAGGTCTCCACATAGGTGGAGCTCAGAATGGCATCGCTCATGTCCACCGCAAGCAGAGGCGGTGAGTTGAGAATGCGCATGCCAAGAAACTCCGCCAGCGCATTGAGATACGCCGCCGAGAGAATGTTCCCCGCCTCCTTGAGTGCGCTTTCCTCGATGGCCCCGAGCTGCGTCACCGGCCGGCCGCCCATCATCAGGCTCGCGATGCGATAGGCGATCGGCTTCGGGAACACGAGTAGCGTGAGGCCCGTGAGATCGCCCTCGACTTTGATGGCGATGCCGGCCACTGGTTCCTCGCCCGAGGCGATCTGATTCGGCACATCCTCGATAGCCGCCACATTGATTTGCGGCACCGAGATCATGATGCGCTGCCCGGTAATCTGCGAGAGCGCCGTCGCAGCGTGCCCCGCGCCGATGTTGGCCACTTCACGCAGTGCGTCGAGCGCAGCGCGCGAAAGGTTCCGGACGTCGTCCAATGGAATCGTCATAGCAAGCTCCCCACGTCCACGATGAGTGCCGGCGCCCCGTCCGCAAGGATGGTCGCGCCACTGAACAGCGCGAGCCCGTCCCGAGCTCCGTCGAAGGACTTCACTACGATGTCTTCCTGCGCGGTGAGCTCGTCCACCACCAAGGCCGCCCGCCGCTCGCCACGTTCAATCACGACAATCTCCTCACCCGCCACCTGCCCCGGCAGAAGTACCACGTCGCGCAGGCGCAAGACGGGCAGCACCTCATCGCGCAGGATGAGCATCTCGCGCCCCTGTACCTGGCGCAGTACGGCCGTCCCCCGCTCAAGCGTCTCGCGTACATGCGTGAGCGGCAGCGCGTAGCGCTCGGCGCCGATGCGCGCCAGCAGCGCGCGCACAATGGCCAGCGTCACCGGCAAGCGTAGCGTCACGCTGGTACCGCGGCCGGGCTGGGTCTGCAACTCCACCGATCCACCGAGTGCGCGCACGCGCGAAATCACCGCGTCCACGCCCACGCCGCGGCCAGACACCTCTGTCACCCGCTCCGACGTCGAGAATCCCGGCTGCGCGATGC
Source organism: Gemmatimonas sp. (assembly GCA_031414535.1). Classification (GTDB taxonomy): domain Bacteria; phylum Gemmatimonadota; class Gemmatimonadetes; order Gemmatimonadales; family Gemmatimonadaceae; genus Pseudogemmatithrix. The sequence continues at coordinate 55,294 of JANNVQ010000008.1, read as the reverse complement.
AGCGCAGCAAATCATCATCGTCGAGGCGCTCGGTGCCGGCCGGCAGCAGTCCACTGGCCACCGCGCGCGCCATCACCCGCGCGCGATCGATGCCTTTGCCGTCGTCCTTGACCGTGATCACAACGGAGTTGCGGTCTCGCTGTGCAGAGAGCACGAGCCGACCCGCTCGCGCCTTGCCCGCCGCCTCGCGTACCGCCGGCATCTCCAGTCCGTGGTCCACCGCGTTGCGCAGCAGATGCACCACCGGCTCGCCGATCTCGTCGAGCACCGAGCGGTCCATCTCGATGTCCTTTCCTTCGATGCTGAACAGCACATCCTTGCCCAGCGCACGCGCCACGTCGCGCACCAAGCGCGGGAAGCGATCGAACACCTGTCCCACTGGGACAAGGCGGCTCGTCATGATCTCCGCCTGCAAGTCGGAGATGAGCCGTGTCGCGTCGTCCATCGCGTCTTGCAGCGGCGCGTCGGCCTTGGCGCGGGTGAGCGCCCGCAGGCGGCCGCGCACAATGACCAACTCGCCCACGAGGTCGAGCAAGGCGTCCAAGCGCGAGAGTTCGATGCGCACGTGCCGGGCGCGCGGGCTGCTGCCGCGCTCTGCGGGCCCGAGTGTGTCGGCAACGCCAAAGGCATCACTGGCGCGACGCAAGGGATGCGCGGCGTTAGTGACTTCATCAAGCGTTGAGGACGCGATTGCGATGGTAGCGGATGCGGGCGCAATCACCGACACTGCCGCGCGCTCTTCGACGCGCACGCCGGCCACATCGCCCGCGCTCCGCACCGCGTGTGCCAACTCCGCCTCACCGGCCGCGGTGCGCAGACGCACACTGAAAGTTTGCGGCGTCGTCGCAGCCTGCAGTTTCTCCACCGAAGGGACGCAGGCGAGAATCTCGCCCAAGTCCCCCAGTCGCTGCACCGCCATGAAAGCGCGCACGCCGGGCAGGACCACTGTGGGCTCCTGCACCACGTGCACCAGCGTGCCTTCTCCATCAAGCGGATCGAGGTCCTCAGCGGGCATCTTCACCACGCCACTCGGCCGCACCACGCGGAACTCCGCGGTGGAGCGCCCACCGGCAATGTCGTGCAAGCGCTCAAGCGCTTGCTGCATGCCTGGGGTCAGCGTGCTGCCTTCGCGCGAGTGCTCCACCCCGTCCTCGAGCGCGTCGGCCGCAGCGAACAGCGCGTCCATCAACTCCGCGCTGACAGTTTGGTCGCCATCACGCACCTTCGAGAGCAACGACTCCAGCTCGTGCGAGAACTCCGCAACAGCCGTGTACCCCATCGTGGCGCTCATGCCCTTAATGGTGTGAACACCGCGAAAAATCGCCGCCACCGGCTCCGCGGGATCGTCCCCCTGCTCGATGGAGAGCAGGGCGCGATTCACCGTCGAGAGCTGTTCACGGCTCTCGGTGCGAAACAGGTCAGCGTAGCGCGAGGGATCCACGTGGCGAGACGACGGGGCGCGAGCGGGCCCTTAGCCCAGGACGCGCTGCACCGCCTCCAGCACGCGGCTCGGCTGGAAGGGCTTCACCACGAAGTCCTTGGCCCCGGCCTGGATCGCTTCCACCACCAGCGACTGCTGTCCCATTGCGCTGCACATCAGCACCTTGGCGTTCGGATCGAACTTTGTAATCTCGCGGACGGCGTCAATGCCGCCCATATCGGGCCTCACGATGTCCATGGTGACGAGATCAGGGCGGAGCGCCTTATAGCGCTCCACAGCCTGTGTACCCGTCTCGGCTTCGCCCACGATCTCGAAGCCCGCCTGCGTCAGGATGTCGCCAACCATCGTCCGCATGAAAATCGCATCGTCGCAGATGAGTACCGTCGGAGCCACGCGTTCCCCTCCCCAATCCAGTTAGGCCTGTCGGGCCCCGCGCTCACACGTCGGCGATTGCCGCGCGCTGCAGGGCCACCACATCCACCACCAACGCGGCACCGAGCGGCAGGACTGCGAGCCCTTTCAAGGCTCCCGCCGCCGACCGCGCTGCATCCACCGACTCCTCCACACCTGCGGCACGCTCGACCCCATCCACCGCGTCCACGCGAATTCCAAGACGACGGCCATCCACATCCACAATCACCACCGGCCCCGCGGCAGCCGCTGATCCTAAGCGCGCACTCAGATCCAGAACCGTCAGCACCGCTCCCCGCACATTCACGAGCCCGGCAATCCAAGACGGTGCGCCTGGGAGGCGCGTCACGACACGGACCGTCAGTATCTCACGACATGACAGCAAGGGAATCGCCAGCCGTTGGCCAGCGGCCTTCGCCACCAAGTACCGATGCTCATCGCCAGCCGCCTCACCCCCCTCGAGGGTCGGTAAGCCGGTCAGGTCACTCGGACGCTCTATAGTAGCCAAAGTACTCCAGGGCGTCGGGGTGAGCAATCAAAGCCTGGTCCCCTGCCACTCTCGCCAACGAGCGCCGGAGGTCCTCTGGCAACGGGGAGCGCATTTCCATCCGCGCCCCCGACACCGGGTGAGTAAAGACGAGCCAGGCGGCATGAAGGAAATGCCGTTTGGGAGGCAATTCCACCAGACGGCGTCCCCCGCCACCCCCGTAGGTGTCGTCGCCGACCACCGGGTGCCCGATACTGGCCAAATGCACGCGAATCTGGTGCGTCCGTCCGGTATGGAGCTCCGCACGGAGCAAATCCACCGAATCGAAGCGTCCCAAACGGGTAAAATCCGTGCGCGCTTGCCGCCCGTCCGTCTGAATGGACATCCGCGTGCGGTCGTTGGGATCGCGGCCGATGGGCTTGTCCACCGTCATTTTGTCGGCGTCCAGATGCCCCCATGAGAGCGCGGCGTAGCGTCGCTTCACCGTGCGCGCCGCAATTTGCCCCGACAGCGACTTGAGCGCGCGGTCGGTCTTGGCGACGACCAACAATCCGCTCGTTTCCTTGTCGAGGCGATGCACGAGGCCGGCGCGCTCGGGACCGCCACCGTCCGCGAGCTCCTGACCGCGCCCAAGCAACGCGTTCACCAAGGTACCAGTCCAGTTGCCGGGCGCCGGATGCACCACCATACCCGCCGGCTTATCCACCACCACGAGGTCTTCGTCCTCAAAGACCACGCTGATGGGAATCTGCTCCGGCACCACCGCGCGGCCCTGCGGCGCGGGGATCTCCAATTCGATGGTCTCGCCCCCTTCCGGCCGGAACGACGCGCGCTCAACCACACCATCCACCGTCGCGCGCCCCGTCGCGATGTGCGTGGCGGCCTGCGTACGCGAACAGCCCGCGCGGCGCGCAATCACCAAGTCCAGCCGTTCGCCGACGTCCTCGTCGGCGATGCTGAAGCTGTGCCGCCCAGGTCCAAGCGGCTCCGTCATATCATCTCTGCGTCGTGCGGGACGTACTGCCGTTCGCCGCGTCGGGATCGCCCGACGCTCGCTCACTATGCGCCTTGTGCTGGCGCGCCATCTCGGCGTCCTCGCGCCACAGCACGATTGCCAGCGCAATCGCCCCGCAGCTCACCGCGATATCCGCAATGTTGAACGTGGGCCAGCGCCAGTCGCGCACGCCAACGTCAATGAAATCCACCACACCGCGCGACGAGCGAAGGCGATCTACGAGATTGCCAATCGCGCCACCGGCGATGCTGGACAGCGCCAACACTTTGATGCGCGCGTCCGGCACACTGGTGCGATACATGTTCCACAGCACGCCGAGTGCCACGAAGGTGAGCACCACGAAAATCCACCGCGACCAAGGGCCCAAATGCAACCCAAAGGCCGCACCGGGATTGTAGACCAGCGTCCAGCGCAGCCACTCCCCAATCACCGGGTGCGGCGTATGGATGGGCATCAGCCGATCGACGGCCAGCAATTTGGTGAACGCGTCGGCGAGAACAATTCCACCGACGATGCCCAACACTGACGCGGGGCCGAAGCCCCCGGGCTCACTTCTTGCCATCTTCCTCACGCTGCTTGCAGTCAATGCAATACCGCGCGTGCGGTAGTGCATCGAGTCGGTCAAAGCCCACTTCGCCACCGCAGTTGTGGCACTTCCCGAACTCATCGGGCGTGCGGTACAAGCGGCGCAGCGCCTGATCTACGTGCCAGAGGAAGCGCCCTTCTTTAGAGGCGAACAGGAAGGCTTTCTCGCGCTCCATCGCGTCGGTGCCTTGATCCGCCATATGGAACGAATAGGCGCTCAGGTCGCCGTCCGCGCCCTGCGGCGTGTTGCCGAAGGTTTCGTCGTAGTGACCGAGCTCCTTGAGCACGCGCTTACGCTCGTCGAGCAAACGCTTCTCGAAGTACTGGATCTGCTTCTTCGGAAACGGCTTGTACTTCTTCTCACCGCTAGGAGCCGGGGTCGCCATAATCAACTGTCCTTGCAAAGGGCGATGCGCGCCATCGTACCGTCGAGTTCAAGCTCGGCGGTCGCGGGCCACGCGGGGGTCGGGAGCGCATCGGCGATGACGCAGTCCCGGGCCAACACTTCTGATGCAACCCACTGCGCGTGCACACGCAGGGCTTGCTGCACCTCAATCGTCGCCGCCACCACCAGGCGAATCCGATCACTGACGGCGAGCCCGCTTTCCTTTCGCAGGCGCTGCACACGGCTCACCACTTCACGGGCCATACCCTCCGCGCGCAACTCCGGCGTCAACGCCGGATCCAATGCGACGGACATGCCCTCGCCCTGCTGCACGACTAACGTCGTTGAGGCCTTGGCAGCAATCGTCACCCGCGTCGCATCCAACTCGAGTGGTCCGTGGCCCGGCACGTCTACCGTCACCATACCGCCGCCTTCGATAGTCCTCAACTGCGCTTGGTCGAGATTCTCCACCACCGGCTTCGTCGCCTTCATCGCGGCGCCGACAACCTTCCCCAACACAGGAAAGTTCGCCTTGCCTTCGAGGCGCACCCAGTCCGCGGCGGAATCCTCAAAGCGCACGGACTTGATGTTCAGTTCCGCCGCAACGAGCGGCGCAATCATCGCGTGCCATGTCGCCTCAATACCCGGCGTGACACAGGTGAGCGTGCCGAGCGGCTGCCGCACCTTGATGCCCGCCGACTCTCGCGCGGCACGGCCGAGCGTGGAGAGCGTGCGCGCGGCAGACATCGCGCGCTCGAGCCCTTCGTCGCGCGGCAGCACGGAGGCAGACGCCGCGTGACGACGAAAATCGGCCAAGTGTACGGATTGCCCCGTGAGCTCCACGTGCATCCAATCCGACACAAACGGCGCGAAGGGCGCCAGCAAGCGCGACACTACCACGAGCACCTCGTGCAGCGTCGCGAAGGCGGCCCGATTGTCCTCGCTCGTCACGTCGTAAAAGCGTGAGCGTGACAGACGCACGTACCAATTGGCGACGTCTTCCGTGACAAACTCCATGAGCAGCCGCGACGCGGCTGTCGCGTCGAAGCGCAGCAACGCCGCATCGACTTCATGCTCTACCGAGGCGAGACGCGACAGCACCCAGCGATCCAACACCGGACGCGCACTCGGCGCCGGATCCTCGGCACTCGGCGTCCACCCAAAGTTGGCGTACTGGGCAAAAATGCCCGAGTACACGTTCCGCAACGTCACGAGGAAGCGCCCCGCCGTCTCGCGAATCACCGACTCATCAAAGCGGCGCGGCACCCACACCTGCGAACTCGCCATCAGGAATAGCCGCACGGCATCAGCCCCGTGTCGCGACATCACTTGCCGCGGATCCACGGTATTGCCACGCGACTTGGACATCTTTTGCCCGTTGGCGTCCAACACCAAATCGTTGACGACCACGGCGCGGTAGGGGGACGCCAACGGGGACGGATGACGGATGACGGACGCTGGTCCGCTTCCGTCATCCGTCATCCGTCCAGTGTCCGCCGCATTTCCGGGCAAGGCATCACCCAAACCAGTTGCGATGGCGAGCAACGAGTAAAACCACCCTCGCGTCTGGTCCACGCCTTCGGCGATAAAATCCGCCGGAAAGTAGCGCGCCACCTTCTCCGCGCTGCCCGCCTGGTGGGGATATCCCCACTGGGCAAACGGCATCGAGCCCGAATCGAACCACGTATCAATGACTTCCGGCACACGACGCATCGTGCCCTTCCCACTTGGCGCAGGCCACGTGTACGTATCGATGTGCGGCTTGTGCGGATCAAAGTCGTCCGGCAACGCGCGCCCCACCTTTGCGGCGAGCTCGGCGAATGATCCGATGACTTCAATCTCATCGGTGTCTTCGTCGTTCACCCACACGGGCAATGGCGTGCCCCAGTAGCGATCGCGCGAGATGGCCCAGTCAATGTTGTTCTCGAGCCAAGAACCAAAGCGACCCGCACCCACTTCCGGCGGATTCCAATTGACGGCGGCGTTGCGCGCCATCATCCGGTCCTTGTACGCCGTGGTGCGCACGAACCACGAGCCACGCGCGTAGTACAGGAGCGGCGTGCGGCAGCGCCAGCAGTGCGGATACGAGTGCACGAACTGCTGCGACTTCCAGAGCTGGTCGCGCCGCTCGAGCTCTTCGATGATGAGCGGGTCGGCCTTCTTCACGAACAGTCCGCCCACCAACGGCATCGCCGCGGGGAACTCGCCGCGCGCGTTTACCGGATTTACGAACGCCAGCTTGTGCCGCTGCCCCGCCGCGTAGTCATCAGCACCGAAGGCCGGTGCCATATGTACGACACCCGAGCCATCGTCAGCCGAGACGAACTCCTCGCCCACGATCAACTCGGTGTTGCCCTCGTCGGGATACTCCACCCAATCCAAGGGTCGCTTGTACTTCATGCCAACGAGCGCAGTGCCCTTCACGAGCGCCACCTCATCCCAACGATCACGATAGTCGGCGCCCAACACCGCCGACGCCCGCGCCTCAGCGAGAATGATGGTCCAATCGGAAACGCTCTTCTTCCGCAGCTCCACGTAGCTGAGCTCGGGATTCACTGCGAGGGCGACGTTGGAGACGAGGGTCCACGGGGTGGTGGTCCACACGATAATTCTTCGACGGATGACGGATGACGGATGCTTCAAGCTTCCGTCATCCGTCATCCGTCCCGTCTCCAAATCGAGCGCCACATACACGCTCGGATCCTCAACATCCTCGTACCCCTGCGCCAGTTCGTGCGACGACAGTGCCGTCCCACACCTCGCACAGTACGGCAAAATCTTGTGCCCTTGATACAGCAGATTCTTCGTGTGCAGCGTCTTCAGCGCCCACCACACGCTTTCCACATACTCATTCGTGTAGGTCACGTACGGGTCGTCGTAGTCGAGCCAGTAGCCCATGCGGGCGCTGACCTCCTCCCAATCACCCTTGTACGTCCACACGCTCTCGCGGCACCGGCGATTGAACTCCGCCACACCGATGCGCTCGATGTCCTGCTTGCCGCTGAGACCGAGCTGTTTTTCGACTTCAATCTCGACCGGGAGGCCGTGCGTGTCCCAGCCGGCCTTCCGCGGCACATGGTGCCCCAGCATGGCGCGATGACGGCAGAACAGATCCTTCACCGTGCGCGCGAATACGTGATGAATGCCCGGCTTCCCGTTCGCGGTAGGAGGGCCTTCGTAAAAAACCCAAGCCGGAGCATCGGCGCGCGCGGCCTGCGAGGCGGCAAACACACCGTCACGGGTCCAGCGGGCCATCACTTCCTGCTCCAGTGCGTCAGCGGTCAGGTCCGCCGGCATCGTTCTAAAGTTCATTCCGCTCGTTGTCACAGTCAGAGGCGCTCCACCAGCCCGCGCACCAGCGAGGTGAGCTTAGGCTCGGCGATGGCCGCCACAGCGAGAATCTTCTCGAGTGACGCTTCTTCCAATGTCTCGGGCACGCAGGCATCCGTGATGATGGACAGACCCAGCACCCGCATTTGCAGTTGTCGTGCCACAATCACCTCAGGCACGGTGCTCATGCCTACCACATCAGCGCCCAGTGTGCGCAGCATCGCATACTCGGCGCGCGTCTCGAGGTTTGGCCCCGTCACCGCCGCGTACACACCCTCGCGTAGCGTCGTGCCCTGAGCCGCAGCAATCTCTCCGGCCAGCGCGCGCAGCCCCGCATCATAAGGTGCCGACATATCAGGGAAACGCGCGCCCCACTCCGCGTGGTGCGGCCCTACGAGTGGATTGTCACCCAGCAGATTGATGTGGTCGGCGATCGCCATCAGGTCCCCGGGCGCCCAGTCCGCACGAATGCCGCCGCAAGCGTTGGAGACCACCAGCGTGTGCGCACCCAGGGCCTGCAAGACGCGCACAGGCAAGGTCACCTGTTGCAGCGAGTATCCCTCGTAGCGGTGAAACCGCCCCTGCATGGCGAGCACGCGCTTACCGCCAAGCGTTCCGAGGAGCAGCCGCCCGCTGTGCGATTCCACCGTGGAGACGGGGAAGCCCGGAATCTCCTCGTAAGGAATCGAGGCGCTCACCTCGAGGGCAGCAGCGAGTCCTCCAAGGCCGGTGCCGAGGATGATGGCGACCTCGGGCGTTACGGATGTGCGCGCACGCAGGGCCGCTACCGCGCGCGCCACATCCGCCGGCGTCGGCTGAACGGCCGCCGTGCTCACGGCTCTGCCCTCGCGCTCACGCGACGCTGCGTCTGCGGCTGCGGCGGGCACCTGTGGCTCAGCCCTGCGTGGCAGGATACTGCAACAAGGCGTCGGCCTCAGCGATGTGCCGCTCGGCAATCGCCTTTAGCTGCGCGAGGTAGGCGCGACGCGTGCGATCAAGACCTTCGATTTCGGCCTGCAGCGACTGCACCTGCTGACGAGCGCCTTCCACGAGATGCTGCGCGGCGGACTCCGCCTCGCGGCGCATCAAGTCCGCTTCGCGCGCGGCCTGTTCCTTCACGTCTTCACGCAACTGCTGCGCCGAGATCAAGGCCTCGTTGATTGCCTTGTCACGCTCGCGATAGTGTTTGAGCTGCTCGTGGAAGTTACGGGCCTTGGACTCGAATTCGGCGTTCTGGCGCGTCAGGCGCTCCAACTCTTCCGCCACCTGCGTACGGAACTGATCCACGCGCGCCCTGTCGTAGCCGCGCATGGCGCTGCCAAAGTCGTAGCGGCGTACATCCACCGGTGTCAGGTGGAAAATGTCGTCGCCACCCTCGAGATGCTCCGTCATCAGCCCCTCGCTCCGAAGAGGATCGTGCCAAGGCGGACCAAGGTGGCCCCTTCCTCAACGGCGATCAAAAAGTCCCCGCTCATCCCCATCGACAGTTCCTGCGCGGGATGCCCAGCCGCCCGCAACTGCTCCCTCGCGTTCCGCGCCCCAGCAAACACCGTCCGCAACACCCGCTCGTCCGCATCGAACGGCGCCATCGTCATCACACCGGTCACCCGTAAGGACGGCATCCCACGCAGACGTTCCGCTTCCGCCGCCACCGCGTCGAGCGCGTACCCGCCCTTCGATGCTTCTTCTGCCACGTTCACTTGCAGCAGAACGTCGAGCGTGATGCCCCGCCCCGCCGCCATCGCCGCCGCCTCGTCCGCCAACTTTTCACGATCCAACGCGTGAAACAGACCGAAATGCGGCAGGGCCTTCACCTTATTGGTTTGCAGGTGACCAATCAGATGCCACCGCACGGGTGGCAACACGCCAGCGCTCGACAGCGCCTCCTGCTTCCGAAGAGCTTCCTGGACCTTGTTCTCGCCCACATCGGTGATGCCGGCATCCCACGCCGCCGTCACCACTTCTGGGCCGTGCATCTTGGTGACGGCAACGAGCCGCACCGCCTGCCCATGCCCACCGCGTCGGACGGCCTCCGCGATTTCGTCGCGAATTGATGCCACCCGCTCGCCTAAGCCCAGAAATTCCATAACCTTATGAAAATACTGGGGTTTACAGAGAGGCGGTAGTGAGGAAGAGCGAGGAGCGAAGAGCGAGGTTGAAAATCGAAGTAGTGAGGGGAAAGGGAAAAGGGACGAAGGGCCGAAGGAGAAGGTTCAATCCTCTCCCTCCAACCTTCGTCCCTTCACCCTTCACTCTTCAATACTTCGCTCTTCCGTTGTCGCTTTTCGCTCCTCGCTCCTCTCCCCTTGTTAGGCGGGCGTCGGCTCTGGCCCACCCAACATCGGCGGCAGGCGACGCGCCTCGGCCTCCTTCACGGCTGCGGCGGCCTTATCAACCGCGGCATTCATAGAGGGCGGCTCCTGACGTGGGGGCAAGGGGTCGCCCCTTTCCAAGTACGCGATGTCTTCACGCGTCAGCGTCTCGCGCTCAAGCAGCGCCGCCGCGATTGACTCGAGCAATGGGCGATGGGTCGTCAGCGTGTCCACGGCGCGGTTGTACGCTTCGTTAATCACGCGTGAGACCTCGTCGTCCACCTGCTGCGCGGTGCGCTCAGAGACCTGCCGACGGCTCATGAGTTCGCGACCCAGGAAGACTTCCTGTTCGTTGTCGCCCACGAGGATCGGACCGATAGCGTCCGACAGACCCCACTGCGACACGTAGCGACGCGCGATGCCCGTGGCCTGCTGAATGTCGCTCGAAGCACCGGTCGTCACGTGATCGCGGCCGAACACCATCTCTTCTGCGACTCGGCCACCGTAGGCCATTACGAGACGCGCTTCCAGTTGCTGACGCGTCACGGAGACGCGGTCATCTTCTGGCAGGGTGAAGGCCAACCCCAATGCTCTGCCACGCGGCACGATCGTCACCTTGTGCAGTGGATCGTTGCCCTTCACGCGAATCGCGCAGACGGCGTGCCCCGCCTCGTGGAACGCCGTCAACCGACGCTCCTCTTCGCGCATCACGAGCGACTTACGCTCGGCGCCAAGCATCACGCGGTCCTTCGCGTTCTCGAAGTCCACCATGTAGATCTTGTCGTGATTGTTGCGAGCGGCCAGCAGCGCCGCTTCGTTCACGAGATTCGCCAAGTCGGCACCGGCCATACCGGGCGTGCCGCGAGCCAGGCGATGGATGTCTACGTCGTCGGCCAGCGGCTTATTGCGCACGTGCACCTTCAGGATGCCCTCGCGACCACGCAGGTCGGGCGCATCCACTACAATCTGGCGGTCAAAGCGGCCAGGACGCAGGAGCGCCGGGTCGAGAACGTCAGGACGGTTCGTCGCCGCGATCAAGATGACGCCTTCATTGGACTCAAAGCCGTCCATCTCGACGAGCAACTGATTGAGCGTCTGCTCACGCTCGTCGTGACCGCCGCCTAAACCAGCACCGCGATGACGGCCCACGGCGTCAATTTCATCAATGAAAATGATGCAAGGCGCGTTCGCCTTGCCCTGCTCGAACAAATCGCGTACGCGGCTCGCGCCAACGCCCACGAACATTTCGACGAAGTCGGAACCCGACATCGAGAAGAACGGACGCCCGGCTTCACCGGCCACAGCCTTCGCCAGCAAGGTCTTACCCGTGCCTGGCGGGCCCACGAGCAATGCACCCTTGGGCAAACGACCACCAAGCTTCGTGAACTTGGCGGGATCTTTCAGGAACTCGATAATCTCACGCAGTTCGACCTTGGCTTCGTCAGCACCGGCAACGTCGGCAAACGTGATTTTTGGCGTATCACCGCTAAGCAGCTTGGCCTTGGATTTACCAAACGAAAATGCCTTGTTGCCGCCCGCCTGCATCTGGCGCAGCAAGAACACCCAGATACCGATGATGATGATCCACGGCAGCATCTGCAGCAGGATGGCACCCATGGACACGCGTGGGAGCTCAGCCTTGATGGTCACCTGCTTCGCGCGCAGGCGCTCCAATTCAGAGTCGCTGATCGGCCCAGGCAGCAGCACCGAGAACCGGCGCACTTCCTTGGCCTCCACCAGAATGCGGCTCTTGAACTCACCGTTAATCTTCGCGCCGCCGATGATCGTTACGCGCGAGATGTTGTCCGCACCCAACTGTGAATCGTAGACCGAGTAGTCGATGAATGGGGACTCCTGATTCCGCCCTGACGTCATCTGGAACAAGATGAACGGCACGAGGAAAACCAGGACCCAGAGTGACAGGGTCTTCGAGGTGCGCCCGAATCCGCCGGGCTTCTGCTGTGGGGCGTTGGCCATTTCTACTCCAGACTCGCAACGTACGGGACGTGGCGGAAATCCTCCGCATGGTCCAGTCCGTAGCCGACAAGGAATTCATGCGGAGCATCGAAACCGACAAACTGCACCGGATGATGCAGGTGCTCCGCGATGTGCTTATGCAACAGGGCGCAAATTTCGATTGACTTCGGTTTCCGCTCCGCCAACAGGTCCATCAGCACCTGCAGCGTGCGGCCGGAGTCCACGATGTCTTCTACTAACAGAATGTGCTTGCCTTCCAGTTCCGTCTTCGGGTCATACACCATCTGCACGTTCCCGGACGAGATGGTCCCTGCCCCGTAGGACGAGGCGACCAAGAAGTCCACGTGCAGCGGGCGTTTGATTTCCCGAACAAGGTCGGCGAGAAATACGAAGCTGCCCTTCAGCAAGCCGAGCACGAGCAACTCGCCTTCTGGATAGGAAGCAGTGATTTCGGCGCCGAGTTCCCGTACGCGGGTGGCGATGGTCTGCTCATCGAAGGCGATGCGCTTGACGGCGCGGCCGCGGAGGCGCGGATCGCCAGTGACGGGGATACTGGTCATTCTCTTCAATATAAGAGACGCAGTACAAATGCGCTGTGGGTGCGAAGAATTTCTGCGCCACCGGAAAGCTGGATCCGACTGCCGGCGAGGGAACCAGGCGCCCACTCCGTCACGCGAGCGATTCCGCGGCGGTCCATGACGATCCCCACGCGGGACGCGACCTCCGGCCAGACGACGCTCGCAGCCGGCGGATCAAGCGCGGCGAGCGGTTCGGCGCGCACGCCAACACTCCGCTGGCGGCCAAGGGACACATCACCCCCACCGGACACGCTTGGCGTGAGCACCGCATCCACCCAATCCGCGAGGTCGCGTCGCAGGCCCGCCGCGCGCCGCGAGAGCGCGTAGCTCCACGCGGCGAACCCCGGTGAGGCCCGCTCCAGCGCCGGGAGGATTTCGTGCCGGACGCGGTTGCGCGCGAACTCGAGCGATTGATTGCTCGGGTCCTCGATGAACTTCACGCGCCCACCGCTGGCGTAGCCCTCGATGCTCGCGCGCTCGAGCCCAAGGAATGGCCGCACGACGACCGGCGCCGCGCTCGGGTGCACATCCGCGAGCATCCCCGCGAGACCGCGCGCACCCGCGTCCCGCAGCAGACGCAGCAGCACCGTCTCCACTTGATCGTTCCAGGTATGCGCCGTCACTACCTGCGCATTCAACTCGGCGGCCCAGCCGCGCAGAAACTTCCAGCGCGCTGCACGCCAAGCCGCCTCATCGTTGGCTGTGCCTGGAGGCAGACTGCCGGACACTACCGGGAGCGCCAGCTGGAGTGCGCGGCGCTCAACCAGTTTGGCCGCCTTCGTCGCTGCGGCCCCCGTGCCGTGATTGAAGGTCCCCACCGCGGCAATCTCGCGTGGGCGTACGCTCGCGAATGCCTCGAGCAATACCATAGAGTCGCGCCCCCCGCTCACCGCCAGCAACCACCGCCCCGCAGGCAGGCGCCCGATGGAACCCTGAACTTGTTCTACCGCTTCACTTTGCGTCGGCACCTTGCTAACATACTCGCCGACGATGGTCTTCACCCCGTTTCTGATTTTCGGAGCGACGACGTGGAACAGGCATTTGGCGGACCCCTTGGCACCCTCTGGGCTGGACTCGGAATGGGCGCGTACTACTTGGGCCTGACGTGGATTAACATCCTACTCGGCTTCTTCCTCACTCCGCTGTTCCTCGTCCCGGTCACTTGGGTGCAGGACCACTTGGCCAAAAAGAAGGCCGGAAACTGACACGGACGCCCCACTTGGGCGTAGTGAATGGGGGGCGATGCCGATTGGCGTCGCCCCCCGTACCTTTTCACTGTCCCCCATCCGGAGAATGCAGTGATTGTTCCCGCCATCATCCTGGTCGTCGTCGGCGTATGGCTCATGTCCGCGTACAACGGGCTCATCGCCCTACGGAACCAGGCCGCCAACGCGCTCAAGCAGATTGATGTGCAGCTCAAGCGCCGTCACGACCTCATCCCGAACCTGATCAGCTCCGTTCAGGCGGCGATGGATTTCGAAAAGGACACCCTGCAGGCCGTGATTGCCGCGCGCAACAGCGCCATTCAGGCCTCGGCCGGGTTTGACCCGCAGCACGTGAAGCAGGTGGCCGCCGCCGAGACACAGCTCACGGGCGCACTTGGCAAGTTCATGGCGGTCGTCGAGGCGTACCCGGACCTCAAGGCCACGGCCAACGTGAAGAGTCTGCAGGAAGAGCTCTCGTCCACCGAGAACAAGGTGGGCTTCGCACGCCAGCTCTACAACGACACGGCCACCCTTTACAACACCAAGCAGCAGCAGTTCCCCACCAATCTCGTGGCGGGAATGGCGGGGGCGTCGATCGCTGAGCTTTGGGAGATTGAGGACGCGGCGGAGCGGGCGGTGCCGAAAGTGGAATTTCGGCGAGGAGCGTAGCAGCGGACTGGACGGATGACGGATGCGCACCGCGTCCGTCATCCGTCATCCGTCCCGACTATGACTTCAAAACCCACGCTCAACCTGTTTGAACAGCAAGCTGCTAACCGCCGCAAAACTTGGTGGTTGGTGGCGGGCTTTCTCCTGTTTTTCCTGTGGCTGGGCTTAGGAGGCGACCTCGCGCTCTGGCTGGCCACCAAGGACATGGTCGCTCCCGCTGGGGAGGCTGTGTACCGGCACAGCTTTCCTTGGGGCGGGACCGTGCTGGGGCTCGCGGCTTTTTTCTTGACGATGGACGTCCTGCGCAACGGCGGGCGACGTGTGGTGAAGCAGGTGGGGGCGGAGCCCCTGATCAATCCGCAGACGGATCAGGAGCGCCAACTCCTGAACGTGGTGGAGGAGATGAGCATTGCGGCGGGCCTGCCCATGCCCACCGTGTATGTGGTGCCCGAGGCGGACCCCAACGCCTTCGTGACCGGCACCAAGCCGGGCGAGGCCCATTTGGCGGTGACCACGGGCCTCCTTGAAGTCCTCAACCGCGACGAATTACAGGCCGTCGTGGCCCACGAAATGGGTCATGTGAAGAACGAAGACACCCGCCTGATGACCATTATCGCGGGGCTCGGCGGAGCCATTTTGCTGGTCAGGGACCTGATGATTCGCACCACGTTCCACCGCCGCGGGGGATCCCGGCGGGAGGGAAAGGGCGGCAACCCGCTTGTGGTCATTGTCCTGGTTGTCTGGGTTCTGTCCTGGATTTTAGCGCCCGTCATCATCCGGCTGATGGCGATGGCGGTGAGCCGAGGGCGGGAATATTTGGCGGACGCCATGGCCGCCCAGTTCACGAGGAACCCGGCTGCTTTGGCCGACGCCCTCGCCAAGATCGAGTCCCACCACGCGCCCACCACCTCGATCTCGAATGGGGTCGCCCACCTGTGCATCGTGGACCCAACCGGGCGGATCGCGAACGAGCGACAGGGGCGCTGGTCGGACATTTTTGCGACGCACCCGCCGATGGCCATCCGGGTGTCGCGCCTGCGGGCGATGGCTTTTCAGGCCTCCAAGCGCGATGGCTCTTAGCGCGACATTTTGACAGAAGTTGGATTTGCGCGTCTTCTTGATACTGAAGCGGCAGCGGTGCGAGCGGAACGCCGAATCCTGAGGAATCCTGGTTGCCAGCACTGACGCGGGGTGCCTCCCGGGGGATTGACGGCACTGTGTGGATCCCGAAGCGGCCCGCCTGTGGATTATGAGAATTGTGATTATGCCGACTTCCAAATACCGCCACCTAAGAGTATGCATCCGCCGATGCATAGAATTGACATGTTATGCAATTTAGGTTTTGCTTTATATATTGCTTATAAATTCCCATTTTATAAGACTTTAAGATGTTTGATATAATTTAAAATGTAATACACTTCGTCCGTTTCGCTGCTTTTTCCACATTTCTCGCGATTGTTGTGGGTAGTCTGCAGAACGAGGCCAATATATAGCCAGCAGCCGTCTGCATCTGACGCCTCGGTATGCGTGCAAGTGTTGTGGGATGCTCTTCGCTTTTCGCCGCGACTCGGGAGGGGCCATGGGGCCCTACCCTGTCCGGGCGAAAGCACAAGATAGCCATCGGACAATATCCGCCTTAATGGCATCAATGTCGGCTGAGTGCATTCAGGTTTGGACAGCGGCCCCAGATTCTCAAGGGCGAGATCCCGCGCAACTCCGCGGAGTTGACGGCCGACCCTATGGGGCCGTAAGCGTCACTTGCACGGGGATTGAGTACGTACCCGGCCGGTCGAGCGTCCAGTCATACTTGGACCGCAAGTAGAGTGTCTGGATGGTCGAGTTCGTCGCCGTTCCCGTCAAGATGGACGTAATGGCCGCGCTTAAATCCGTGTAAGGACCCGCGGGTGCGAGTGCCCACTGGAGGTCGGCCCGAGGCTTGTCCGTACGCGCGGTGGGCGGGCTAAATGACCACGTCGTAGAGCTGGACGAGATCGAGACACGCCAAGCAGCGTTGGACCGAACCTCGAAGGCTACCGTGCCTGGGGAACCGAAGCCCGCCGTGTAGGAGGCGTCCGTGGGCTGGGGAATCGTGACCGTGCTGGAGGCCACGGTGACGCGCGTGGCCTGCTGGATGGTGATGTTGAGCGCCGCGCTAGCCGTCCCGCCCACGAGGCAGGTAGCCACGCCGTTGACCGTGCAACTGAGCTGGGCCCCAATTCGGCGAGCGGGGAGGCAGCACAGCGCGACCGCAGTCGCAGCCAACCAGAATGAGTGTCGGAAAGTCATGGAGTGGACCGTACCGCGCGAAAGGTTCCGTTGGTGCTGTTGGACACCTGCACCCAGGCCCCGGACATAGTATCGGCCGCAAGCCGCGCCACGAAGCGCCGCGTACCGGCGGCCAGCGTCACGTCAAAATCCACGTCCACCTGTCCAATCGCACGGCCCGCCAAGGCGCCACCGACAATCACGATGCCCCCCACTCCGGTCTCCTCCCAAGTGGCCGTGCCCGCGATAGACTGGCCGTCTTGCGTCGAGATCACGAAGGTACCGTCGAGGTCTATGTCAGGCGCCGTTTGGCTGCCCGTGAACGCCCAGGTGCCTCGCACGTTGGCGGCATCGCGGTCAGGGGAGCCAAGCTCGCAGGCGCCAAGCAAGAGGACCGAGCACACGGCTCCAGCGAACCGTCTAGGCGCAGGTATCACTCGCTTACCCCGCCCAGACCACCGCGTCCACCAGCCCCACCACGACCATTCCCGCGCCCACCTTCATTGCGATTGGGCGGCGCAATCAGGCGCACGTTGCGGCCCCTGAGGGTCACCGTAACCTCGCGCACGGTACGTGGAGCAACCTCGACCAGGACGCCTTCCTCGGGACGCAGGGGCTCGCTGAGCCTCGAGAAATCGAAGCGGAAGCCATAGCGACCCGTCGGCACATTCTCAAAGTGCACCACGTTGTCGTCACCAACGCGGCCAACCCACTCCAAGCCTTCGGCATCCACCAGCCACACGCTCGTGCGCGAGAGCACCACATCCGGCACGCGCCCATCGGCATCCGCAGCGAGCGCCAGGCTCACGCGAAGCGTTCCCGTCTGCACGAGAGGAATGTCTCGGATCTCGGCGAGGTTCTGGGTGGCGCGGGGGCTTGCCACGAAGCCGCTGGGCAATCCAAGCGGGTCCACACTGAGGCGACCGCGCACATTGGCGGGCACCCGGTACACGCCGTCCGCTTCCGTCACGAGACGGATGCCAGCTTGGCGCAACACCACGCCAGGCACGCCGCGCTCGCCTTCGTCGCGCTTGCCGTTGCCATTCATGTCTTCAAACACCACGCCGGCCACACGCTGCAGGCGTTGCGGCACGAACACGGTGGTGGAGGTGCTCAGGCGCAGTGCCGCAATCACCTGCGGGCGGCCCTCGCGATCCCGGAAGAACGGATTGCGCTCGACCGTCGCGATAAGGTCGAAGCCGCCGGGGAGCCTCGTGCTGGCCGACACCAAGGACGAGATGAGCGAGGTCTGCAATTCGCTCGACGAATAGCCCACGCGCCCAAAGAGCGCGATGGAGCGTTCGGCGCCCATTGGCACCCGTATGCCACCCAGCGAGACAAATCCGTTGCGCGACTGCTGCGGAATACCCAGACCCGCGCCCGTCAGCGAGAGCGTGCCGCCGATGGAGAGCTGGGCCACGCCGAGCACGCCGCGAGAACCACTAACCTCGAGTTCCTGCTGCAAGACGCTCTGCTTGTCCACCGCGCCGCTGAAGAGTTCGGCTTCGCGGGACAGAACGCCAATGCGCGCGTCGGAGGTCATGGTCCAGTTGCGCAGCGGATACCCCGCTCCGACGCCGAACGTCGTTTGCGATGAACCAAACGCACCCAGCAAGGCGCCCGGTGGGCGCGTGCTGAACGAGAAGGACTGGACTTGGGCCCGCAGCAAGGTCACGTCGTTCAGGCGGAACTGCTGCGCGAGCGAGGCCGAAAAATTGCGATTGTCGCCGATGGCAGGGCTCTCGTCCTGCGTTGCGAACAGATTGCCGTTCAGGCTCAGGCGGTCCGTGAGGTCGCGGCTCGCTTCGGCTTCGATGTTGTTGGTGCCATTCGCGAACGCGCGGCCGCCGCCCGGCGCATGCGCGTAGCGCACCCGAACGAAATCCCTCTCGGTCTCGCGCATGACCTGACCGCGCACGCCCAAGCCGGACTCACCGAAGGCCGACCGTGCGGCGACACCGGCATCAAACACCCAGGACTTCCACTCGTTGGACTGCCAGTCGACGCCGACGGCGGTGAGATCACGAAGCGTACGGCCCATATCCGTCTCGCGGAGGCTAGAAATGGATCCGCCCACCTTGCCGTACGCGGTGCGCATCCAGTAACCGCCGGCGAGGTGACTGCCGCCGCGGTCGTCTGCGCCGAAAGGCTTCGACACCAGCAAGCGAGCCTCGCGGCCATCGCGGTTGTACGAAGCCTGAGCACCGACGCCTACCACATAAAGTCCCGTGAGATCACTGATGCTCGCGGAGGTCGTGCCGAGGTTGGTGTTCCATCCGCGCCCCGTGATGGACGCCTGCACCGGCACGCCCGCCGCGCCGATACCGGCGAGACCAAGTCCCGCACCACCGTTCTGCGTGGAGATGGGCATCACCGTGAGAAAGAGCGAAGTGCTATCGGCAATCGGGCCCGACATGGAGAAGCCGGTCGCGACGCCTTGGGCGCCACGCGTCGCGGCCGCCGCGATGAAGGGGCGCAGTTCGAGGCCGGGACCCGTCAGTTCGCGCGGCTCGACCTGCAAACGCGCCGATGCCGTGGCAAGCACCGTGCTATCTCCCTCGCCTGCACGGAGCGCGGTGGTCCCCACGAGGTACTCGCCACCATCGGCAATCGCGGGAATCGCGACGCGGAAGGTCACGTCCTGCGTGGTGAACGGCTCAACGGAAATTGTCGTGCTGCGGGAAGAGCGAAGCACCCAGCCCGAGGGCGGATCGACGATTACCTTCACGCGCTCCACCGCGTTGCCGAGATTCTGCACACGGTAGGTGACTTCAAGGCGGTCGCCTTGACGCAATTGCTGAAACATCGGCGGCGCGATGACGCGAATCACGCGTACGGAAGGCACGCGCAGGATGATCGGTACGATTACGTTTCGGCCGTCGGCTGTGCGAAACAACACATCCGCGACATCGAGCAGGCCGACGCGCGCATCCGATGGGACGCGCAGAGTCAGCAGCACCTGACGGCGTCCGACACCGCCGACTTCGCCATCGAGGCGACCCAGCACTTCAGTGCTGCCGCGCATCTCAACGGAGAACTGCACCACTCCCGCGTCTTCGAGCTCAGCGGGCAGCGCGACGGAGAAGGTCACGAGCGAACGCGGCGCGCCGGCGATGGACACCGGCGGCAAGCGGCGCACCGCGGCCGCAGCATCGGGACGCGCGTGCGCGTGCGCAGTCGCCGGCAGCGAACTCGCGCCGACGAGCGCAAACGCAAGAAGTGCGCGGCGGAGCCGCATCAGGGCGCGGTGACCACGAGCTGGAACTCCAACGTGTACGCCGTTGGGCCGCTCGGCGCATCAGTGACGTAGTCGAGCAGGTGGCGGAAGATGATCGAGTTGCTCCAGGGGTCGTTCGTCCCGCCAAACGTCGCCGTGCGCGTCTCGATCGTCGCAAAGGTCGTGCTCAGCGTGTTCCATACCGCGAGGTCATTGCGGCGCCACTGCAGGCGATCGAAGGCGCCGGTGCAAATCGCGCCGCAGCGCACTTGCACCGCAGTGACGCGAGGCGAGAAGCCACCGCCGCTGTTGGTCGTCAGTTCGACGGAAAAATTCACGGTGCCGACGGTGGCGCTGCCGGCGTCGAAATCCGTCGTCGAGGTGGTCGTCAGCGAGAGCGGCAGACCGGTGACCGACAGAACGGTCCGGCGGCCCTGCGCCTCGGCCGCGGAGCTAGTCCACAGGATGGCGACCGCGATAATGAATCCGCGCCCGCAGAGACTCATTGCGCGGGCGGTCACGGGATCTCGAATTCGACCTGCGCCGCTTGAACCTCATCGGCGCCGAAGTCGAGCAGGATGATGGCGGCGTAGCGCCCGCGCGGCAGGTCCTGGGGAACGCGCACGAGAAAGTCGCGGAACGCCGCGGGTGTGATGTAGCCGGTGGGGCCTTCGATGCGGCGAATCAGCTGCGTCGTCTCGTCGCGAATCTCCACGACCGAGCTGACGATGAGGTGCGAGGTGCCGGTGTTCTCGAGGCGCACCGCGACATCGCGGACGCGAATCGAGTCACTCTGCGGGTTCCCTTGCTGCACGGGCTCGAAGTACACCTCGACGTCCGCGTAGACAACCTCAGCACTCGCCATTTCTTCGGCGCGGTGCACATAGACCTTCACGCCATTGAGAATGGTGAGTTCAGCCGTGGCTTGAGCGCCAGCGATGGTGATGGGCGGGCGCACCGGCTCAATGAGCACAATGCTCCAACACCCTTCGTCGGCCTGCCCCTTGCTCGTGTAGTTGAGGCGCACGAACTCGGTCGCGCGAGGGGGTAGCTGCAAGGTCAGCGGAAACACCTGGAGACGATCGGCACAACTCGAGGGATGCGTACCCAAGTCAACAAATACATTGGTGCCCGAGGAATCGCGGAACCAATCCTTCACGGTGACGCGAACCTGCTGCACCGAATCGCTCTCGTTCCGGATTGCGATAGCACGGGCGAGTGAATCACGCCCAAGCTTGAGGTGCGTTTCCAACTCGTCCACGGCGATCTGCGCCCGTGCCGAGGAGGCCGGGAGCGCGAGCAGCCCGGCGGTCGCTGCCAAAAGGCAAAGCGACCGACGAACTACTCGCCACGAGCCGAAGCACTGCTGCATCGACATCGTCCCCGTTACCCTTGCGTCTAATTACGGCGCGGTGAGCGTAAGCGCGAGCGGCAAGGTGTACGTGCCGGCGCGCAACTTGGTGAGGTCCGAAGGATCGAAGACCGAGGCGACGCAGAGCGAGAGCGTCGGCGCGTTCAGTGGACCAGTCGGGATGCTGCTGAGCGCCTGAGCGGCGCCGCTGAACACGGTGTAGCCGTCAGCGGTGCACGAGCCGGCCGCCAACACCTTGAAGCCGTAATCCGCAATTGCGCGGGTGTTGCCGGCCACTGCGGTCGCGGTGCCGGTGAGCGCCGAGGCGGTCACGTTGATGGCAACGTTGCCAACATTGGAGCGGATGGTGAGCGGAAGCGCGGTGTACGTCGAGTCCACCACGGCGGCCGTGAAGAACGCGCTCCAGTCAGCAATGACGTCGAGCGACAGGGTACCGGACGCGACCTGCAAGAACGCGATGTTCGGAATGACGAGGTTGGCATTCACCGCAATCGGGCAGCCAGCGCCGTTGACGCCAGCGATGCGCGTGCACGTGAGCTGTGCCTCTGACACCGTG
Organism: Gemmatimonas sp.; assembly: GCA_031414535.1. GTDB lineage: Bacteria > Gemmatimonadota > Gemmatimonadetes > Gemmatimonadales > Gemmatimonadaceae > Pseudogemmatithrix. Next base: position 33,489 of record JANNVQ010000008.1, on the reverse strand, counting down.
GCGGCCGCAGCCACCAGCGCGAAGCCAGCAAAGAAACGGGTGATCGTACGGGACATCTGAACTCTCCTAAAGTGGGTAATGGGGGTCGAACTCTGCGAGTAGACTACAAACACAACAGCGAATTACAAAGCGACACTATCACACTGTATCGGCGATCTTCTCGCCTTCCTTGCTTATGCTTTGCCGCCCGGGTCAAGACGAGGCTTCCAAGCGACAGTCACGAACCGGAGTCTTGCCGTGACAATATCGCTCATTTGCAAGTGTTATGCCAGTGTATGTCTTTTAATCATAATGACTTAGGTCACACTTTTGGGCTAGCACACATGCTTATGTCTTAAATCACGACAATGCATACACTTAAGCCACTTAGCCGCACTGTAAAATCGTAAGTCATTGAAAACAAACGCATTAGCGCTATCACAGCGTGATGGCCGAAGGCACTCCGAATCGGCCCGGGTCGGAACGAGCGCCTCGCATTGCGCCATGACCATTGCAACACCAAGACGACCCGGGTCGTTCCGCCATGATTTGTGGGACGAGAACACGAGATCCTGGCACCGCGACATTCCTCGATTCGTTCATCGCCTCGCCCCGGTTACACTTCGGGGCATCGCCCTGCCCCGCTTGATCACACCCACGTGCCACCACGTGCCATCCACGTGCCATCCACATTCCATCCACCTCGGATTTGTCCCGTGATTCTTGGCGTTCCTAAGGAATCCGCCGTCGGTGAGTTCCGCGTCGCTCTCGTCCCAGAAAGTGTTGCCCGCCTCGTAAAGGCAGGCGTCACCGTTCGTGTCGAGAGGGGCGCTGGTCTCGCCGCAGGCATCACCGACGCTTCATATGAAGGCGCCGGTGCCGAACTCGTCAACGCAAGCGGCGCACTGGCCGCGGATTTGGTGTGTAAAGTCCAGAAGCCCGCAGGCACTGAGGTCAGCGCAATGCAGTCGGGCGCGCATCTCATTGCACTGCTCGCTCCGTCCACGAGTGCCGACGCAATCTCAGCGCTTGACCAGCGCGGCGTCACGGCCTTCGCGCTCGAGCTGGTGCCGCGTATCACGCGCGCCCAATCAATGGACGTGCTCTCCTCGCAGGCCACGGTCGCCGGCTACAAGGCCGTGCTCATCGGTGCATCGGCGTCCCCGAAGTTCTTGCCGATGCTCACCACGGCTGCCGGCACCATCGCGCCCTCCAAGTGCTGCGTGCTCGGCGCCGGCGTCGCGGGGCTGCAAGCCATCGCCACTGCGCGCCGACTCGGCGCCGTCGTGAGCGGCTTTGACATTCGCGCCGCAGCGGCGGAGCAGATTCGCTCGCTCGGCGCCACCGTGGTCGCGCAGGATCTCATCGCGGCCGACAGCGAGACCGCCGGCGGCTACGCCAAGGAGCAAACGAAGGAGCAGCAGGACGCCATTCAGGAAGCGCTGCGCAATCATCTGAAAGGCATGGATCTCGTCATCACCACGGCGCAGATTCCCGGACGGGCGGCACCACGCCTCATCTCCGCTGACACCGTGCGCACCATGGCCCCGGGTTCTGTCATCGTAGACTTGGCCGCCGAGAGCGGCGGCAATTGCGAGTCCACCAAGGCCGGCGAGACGGTGGAAGTGAACGGCGTGCAGGTAATTGGCCCTGTGAACATCGCGGCCACCATGCCCACGCACGCTTCGCAGATGCTCTCACGCAACATCCTTACCTTCGTGCAGCACATGCTGCAGAAGGACGGCTCACTCAAAGTTGACCGCGCCGACGAAATCACGGGCGCGATGATTGTCACCGGGAGAACGGCGTAATGGATCTCATTGGATTTATCGTCGTCTTTATCCTGGCGACCTACCTCGGCGCATCACTCATCGGACGCGTGCCGCCGACGCTGCACACGCCGCTCATGAGCGGCGCCAATGCCGTCTCCGGCATCACGGTCGTCGGTGCGATGGCCATCGCTGGCCACACCGACTACGGGACGCTGGGCCGAGTGCTCGGCTTCATTGCCATCGTGTTCGCGATGATGAACGTGGTGGGCGGCTATGCCGTGACCGACCGCATGCTCGAAATGTTCAAGAAGTCGCCGACGGAGGGACGCAAGTGATATCGATTGCAATCGAACGCCTGCTGTACCTCGTGGCGTCCGTACTCTTCATCATGGGCATCAAGCAGTTGGGTAGCCCGGAGACGGCGCGCGGCGGTAATCGCCTGAGCTCCATCGGCATGCTCGTGGCCATTATTGTCACGCTGTTGAGCACGAAGACCATTACCTACGGCACGATTACGGTTGGCCTGCTGGTGGGTGGCGCGCTGGGCTTGTGGATGGCGCGCGCGGTACAGATGACCTCGATGCCGCAAATGGTGGCACTGCTCAACGGACTTGGCGGCGGGTCGTCGCTGTTTGTTGCAGTCACAGAGCACCTCCACGCGGAAGCAATTGGTGCATCGCCAACCATTGACGTGTCGCTGTCTACACAACTCGGCGTGCTTATCGGCGCTGTGACGCTTACGGGCTCGGCGATTGCCTGGGCGAAGTTACAAGAAGTCATGACAGGCAAACCGATCACCTTCGGCGGCCAGAAGATTTTCAATGGTTTGCTGTTTGCAATCATCGTCGGCCTCACCGGCTGGTTGGTGGCGTCCCCAGACGCGCCGATGTGGGCGTTCTTCGCGCTCATCGCGGTCGCATTGCTACTTGGCGTGCTGCTCGTGATTCCGATTGGTGGCGCGGATATGCCGGTAGTGATCTCGCTACTGAATTCGTATTCAGGCATTGCCGCGGCCATGACGGGCTTCGCCATCAAGAGCGAAGTGCTGGTGATTGCCGGCGCGCTCGTGGGCTCGTCAGGAATCATCCTCTCGCAGATCATGTGCAAGGCGATGAACCGCTCACTCACAAACGTGCTCTTCGGGGCATTTGGCCAGACGACCGCAGGCGCGGGCAAGAGTTCGGCTGGGCTGACGGTGCGCGAGACCAACGTGGAAGAAGCGGCACTGCAGTTGGCCTACGCGCAGTCCGTGATTGTGGTGCCGGGCTACGGCCTCGCCGTCGCACAGGCGCAGCACCAAGTACGCGAACTGATGGAGTTGGTGGAGAAGCGCGGCGGCACGGTGAAGTTCGCCATTCACCCGGTGGCAGGGCGCATGCCTGGTCACATGAATGTGCTACTCGCCGAGGCGAACATTCCCTACGACAAGCTCGTGGACATGGATGATATCAACGGCGAATTTGAGCGCACGGATGTGTGCCTCGTGATTGGTGCCAACGACGTGGTGAATCCCGCAGCGCGCACGGATGCTTCGTCGCCGATCTTTGGCATGCCCATTTTGAACGCCGACTACGCCAAGCGATGCATCGTGATGAAGCGCGGCATGAGCGCAGGCTTTGCGGGCATTGAGAACGAACTGTTCTACGCTGAGAAGACACAGATGCTCTTTGGCAATGCCAAGGATACGCTCGTGAAGCTGGTGACCGAGGTGAAGCAGGTGTAACGCCTCGCACCACGAAGGCACGAAGGGAGCCGCAACAATCTTTCGGCCCCGCAACCCCAAGAAGCATTTCTTCTTGGAGTCGCGGGGCCGTCAGTTTGCAGGGAGCCCTTCGTGCCTTCGTGGTGAATGTTCTTCAGTTTGTCTTCGCGACAGAATACGTGCGCGAGCGCCAGCGCTTCGGCCGGCTGAGACTGCTGATGACTAAGCGCAAAGCGGCAACGGGATCCGCGAGCGGCGAGAGCCACCAGGTGATGCCGCGGCGCTCGTAGCTGGGGGCGATGCCGAAGAGGAGTAGCCAGCGTACGCCGACGAGGATGCCCGTGCTCACTGCGAGGGCTGAGCGTGCGGGGCCTACCGCGAGCGAGGACCAAATGCCCATGAGCAGCAGCGCCGCCGGCAACTGCGCGCCCTGCGCGAGCACGACGAACACTGTGTCCCAAGCCTGCCGTAGCGGATGCGTGGCGTCCTTCAAATCGAGCGAGCGTCCCCATTCGCGCCACATCTGCGTGATACTGGTGTACGAGCGCACCCGGTACAGGCGAGAGCCATCGAGGAAGCCGACCGGGACGCCACGCTTGGCCAAGTGCCGGACGAGACTTACGTCCTCGGCGAAGGAATCCTTTACCGGCTCATAGCCGCCGTTGCCAAGGATGACGTCGCGACGCGCGAGAAAGCACTGACCGTTGGCGATAACGCGCTCGGGCTTCACGCGCGGATCGCCGGCAGCGCCACTACGGTAGATGAGTGTGACGAGCAGTGCGGGCTGGAGCCATCGTTCGGCGGCACTTTGGGCGGCGAAGCGTGGGGCGAAGGACACCACATCAAATCCTTCTCGCTTGGCTGCGGCGAGGACGGCCGCGGCGCAGCCGGGGTTGGCCTCGGTATCTGCATCCATGCCAAGCACCCAGGGCTGCTTGGCCTGTTCCGTTGCGTACTGGAGCGCCCACGCCTTACCGATCCAGCCATCGGCCAGCGGCGGGTCGGTGAGCAGGCGAATACGCGGATCGAGTTGAGAGGCGGCCTGCACCAGTTCACGCGTACCATCGGTGGAGCCTGAGTCCACGACGAGAATTTCGCGAACGGGGCGGCCTTGTGCGCGCAGTCCGCGCAGACATGGCTCGATGCGCCGCGCTTCGTTGAGCGTAGCGACCACGATGCTGAGCCCGTCTCCCTCAAGACCCGCTTCGAGCGGCGCCTCAGGCGGCCGACGCGTGCGCCCGCCGCTCAATCGCTGGAGCAGCACGAGTGCAAGGGCGGCCTGGATGACGGCAAACGCGAGAAGCATGGTGTTTGAGCGGAGGAATGGCGGACGGCATCGCCACGCGGGCGGGAATCTACACCGAGACCCGGGTTCAAACCCACCGGGCTCGACCGCTGTCTGAGAAATCGGATCGAACTGCAACCATCGCCCTGGCCCGCCCGTAGGTCGGCTTAGCCTCACCTCGCCTCACTCTCGCCGAGATCTCCGTATGCGCCGCTTGTTCCCTGCCCTCTTGATCGCAGTCGCCTCGAGCGCGGCTACCGCTCAGGCTTCCGCTCAGGCTTCCGCTCAGGCTTCCACGGAGCGTCACGTGCTCAGCGGGGAGCGCGTGGCCATTTGGAATCTCGCCGGACGCACGGAGCTCGTGGCGGGCTCCGGGAGCGAAGTCATCGTCGAGCTCACACGCGGAGGCGACGACGGATCTCGGCTTGCCGTCGAGGCCAACGCCGGACGCATGGTGGTGAAGTATCCGAGCCGCGATATCGTGTATCGTGAACGTACAGACTCCCGCGGCTGGGAAGCGCGCCTGCGGGTGGACGACGACGGCACGTTCACCGGCGGCTGGGATGATGACCGGAGCGGACGCTCGGTGCGCATCCGCTCGAGCGGCGGCGGCCTTGAGGCGCACGCCGATCTGCGCATTCAGGTTCCTCCGGGCCAGCGCGTGGCCATTTACGTGGGGGTGGGTGAGATTGAAGCCACCAATGTGAACGGCGAGATTGAGCTACGCACGAACGCCTCGAGCATCCGCGGGCATGGCTTGCAGGGGCGCTTCACCGGCCGCACGGGCTCCGGCCGCATCTTCCTTGACAACGTGAACACCGAGCGCACGACTGCCTCCACAGGCTCCGGCAGCATCGAGCTCAATTCCGTGACGAGCGGCGAACTGCGCGTCAGCACGGGGTCGGGGAGCATCCAAGGCCGGAGCATCAAGGCGGATCGGCTCGATGCGAGCACGGGCTCCGGCAGCGTACGCCTCGATCTTCAAGCCACCCCGACTGACTTGAGCGCCCGCACCGGCTCGGGCGGCGTCACCTTGCGGCTGCCAGCCAACACCGACGCCGACCTCGACATCCGTACGGGCTCAGGCGGCATCTCCACGGACTTTCCGGTCACGATGGAACAGGTGCGCCGCAACGCACTGCGCGGTCGTATCGGTGCCGGCACGGGCGGACGGTTCCGCGTGTCCACGGGCTCGGGCGGCGTACGGCTGGAACGCCAATAATTCCGAAGTAGTCGAGCCAGGAAAACGGCGCTAGTTCCTTGCGATTCGAGGGCGTGGGGGTGAATGTCTGTTGTCACCCTCACCCACTGCAATCTCATGCGCCAGCGCCTCGCGCTCCTCGCCTTCGCGGCACTCGTCTGCCAGCCTCATCCACTCACCGCGCAGACGCGAGGCCGTGGGCCGTCGCTGAGCGCGGCGGCGGACTCCACGCTCACGGAGTTTGCGGCCCTCACGTTCCGCAACATCGGCCCATCACGGGGCGGGCGCTCCGTGGCCGTCAGCGGCGTACGCGGTATGCCGCTCACCTACTTCGCGGGCTACACGGGCGGCGGGCTCTGGCGCACCGATGATGCGGGCATTTCGTGGCGGAACATCTCCGACGGCCAGTTCCGCGTGGGCAGTATCGGCGCCATTGCCGTGGCCAATTCGGATTACAACGTCATCTACGTGGGCACGGGCGAGCACGCGATTCGCGGGCAGTCGTCCTCCTACGGCGATGGCGTATACAAGAGCACGGACTTTGGCCGTAGCTGGACGAACGTCGGCCTGCAGACCACGCGTCAGATCTCCGCGGTGCGTGTGCACCCAGATGACCCCAACACCGTGTACGTGGCCGCGCAGGGCGATCGCTGGCAGGGCAGCGCGGACCGCGGCATCTACCGTTCGCGCGACGGCGGAGCGACCTGGCAGCTGATCTTGCGCGGCCAGAATCCGACGAGCGGCGCGAGCGACCTCTCGATGGATCCCAACAATCCACGCATCCTCTATGCGTCATTCTGGGATCATCAGCGTCAGCCGTGGTATGTGCGCTCCGGTGGCGCCGGCAGCGGTATCTGGAAGTCCATGGACGGCGGTGACACCTGGACGCGACTCACGCAGGGACTCCCCGCACTGATGGGCAAGGTTGGCGTGAGTGTGTCTCCCGCCAACTCGGAGCGAGTGTTTGCCATCGTCGAGGCGGACAAGGGCGGACTGTATCGCTCCGATGACGCGGGACGCAGCTGGCGCCTCCTGTCCAGCGATCGGCTCATCCAGTCGCGCTCGTGGTACTACATGAAGGTGTTTGCCGATCCCAAGAACGAAAATGAAGTGTGGGTGACGAATGCACCCATCATGCGCTCCATTGACGGCGGTGCGAACTTCACCACGGTGCCGGCCACGCACGGTGACAATCATGCGCTGTGGCTGGACCCGGACGCTCCGCATCGCCTCATCAACGGCAATGACGGTGGCGCCAGCATCTCGCTCGACGGGGGCAAGAGCTGGAGCTCGCAGGACAATCAGCCCACCGCGCAGTTCTATCACGTGACCGTGGATGACGCCTTCCCTTACCGGCTCTACTCGGGCCAGCAAGACAACTCGGCGGTCGTCATCAAGAGCCGCGGCGATGGCGGCAGCATCGGCATACGTGATTGGGATAACACGGCGGGCTGCGAGAGCGCCAACATCGGCGTGAGTGCGCGCGAGTCACGCTACGTGTACGGTGGCTGCTATCAGGGCATTCTCGACGAACTCGACCAGGAGACCGGACTCACGCGCGCCATCATGGTGTATCCGGCCATGAATCTCACCGAGCGGACCGACAGCACGAAGTATCGCTTTAACTGGACGGCGCCCATTCGCGTGTCGCAGCACGACGCGCGCGTCATTTACTACGGCGGCAACGCGCTGTTTCGCACCACGGACCGCGGCTCGAGTTGGGCGGCGATTTCGCCAGACCTCACGCGCAACGACCGGGCACGACAGGGCTGGGGTGGCGGACCGATCACCAATGAAGGCGCGGGAGGCGAGGTCTACGGCACGATTGTCGTGATCGCCGAGTCGCCGCACGACAAGAACACCATCTATACGGGTTCGGACGACGGACTCATCCAACGCAGCACGGATGGCGGCGCGAGCTGGACCAACGTGACGCCAGCGGGCGTGGGCGATGGTTTGGTGAATGAAATTGAAGTGTCGCCGCACGATGCGAACACGGTGTACCTCGCGTTCCGCAAAGACCGCGTGGGCGACCCGACGCCGCACGTCTTCCATTCCGCAGACGCCGGCCGCACATGGACACGAATCGTGGACGGCTTGCGAGCGACCGAGCCGGTGCGTGTGGTGCGGGAAGATCCCGTACGTCGCGGACTGCTCTACGCAGGCACGGAGACGGGTATCTACTTCTCGACGGACAACGGGGCGCGCTGGCAGGCGTTCACCACATTCCCGAAGGTCCCGGTGACGGACATCGATGTGCGGCACGATGACCTCGTGCTGTCCACAGAGGGACGCGCCTTCTGGATTCTCGATGATGTCACACCGCTGCGGGCCGCGGGCACAGCCATGCCAGCAAGCGGCGTGCAGTTGCTCGGCTCGCGTGGCGCCGTGCTCACCAACGCCGGTGGTGGATTCGGAGGCGCTGCGGGCGCGAATCGCGTGGGACGCAATCCTGAGTACGGCGCGACCATTCACTTCCGTCTCGCCCGTGCGGATTCGAGCACGCGCGCCACGCTGGAAATCATGAATGCGCGCGGCGACGTGGTGCGCAGCTTCACCAGTATGGGAATGGGTCGTAGCCGTCTTGCCACGCGCACGGGACTCAATCGCGTAGTCTGGGACCTGCGTTACGAGGGCCCCACCACGCTGCAGAACGTGGTGCTCTTCGGCGCACCGCCGGGCAACGGTGGTCCGCGGGTGCTCCCTGGCCGCTACACCGCAAAACTCACGGTGGGCAGCGAAGTGCAGACCGCCAGCTTCGACGTGACACGCGATCCTCGCTTGGCGCCCACGGATGCACGGGTGCTCGCCGAGCGTGACTCGATTGCCCGCTTGTTGAACACGCGCATTGGAGAGATGCACGACTACGTGCTACGCCTGCGAGACATCCGCACGCAGGTGAACGGCATCGTTCAACGCACGGCAGACCACGCGCAGGCGGATTCGGTGAAGCTGCTCGGCGGGCGCGTGACGAGTGGCACTGATCGCTTGGAACCCGAACTCACGACGAAGGCCGGGAACGGACAGGACATCATTAATTTCGCCAACGGGCTCAATGGCCAGTTCGGATTCTTGCTGGGTCAGGTGGAAGAACATCCGGAGCTCACACAGCCGGTGCGCGAACGTTTGGGCGATGTGGAGGTGCTCTGGTCTACCCTTCGCGCGGAACTCGAGAGCTTTGAGGCCACGCAACTGGCGGCCCTCAATGCCTTCTTGCAACGCAACGGTCTGCCACACGTGATTGTGCCGGCACCGAAGCGCCCTGCCCCAATCATGTGAGGTTCGCGGTCGCATTGCTTCTGGCGCTTGGACTCGCGGCCTGCGGCCGCGAGTCTGTGCCAACACTCATTTTGCACAACGGTGTGATTTGGACAGGCGACACTGCCAACCCGAGTGCGTCGGCAGTGGCCATTCGTGGTGATCGTCTCGTTGCGGTCGGCAGCGATCAGGAGATACTCGCCCTCGCTGGCTCGGCTACCCTGACGGAGGATTTGCAGGGCCGTCGCGTGATTCCCGGCCTGCACGACGCACACTGGCACTTGCCCACACGCCGCACGGCAGACTTGGCGGGCGCTGCGAACGTGGACGATGTGGTGAATCGACTTCGCGTCTTTGAGCGAGACCTGCCGCAGGACGGTTGGCTCACGGGCCGTGGATGGACGCCAGACATGTTCCCGCCGGGCGCGGTCAATGGACAGGCCTTGGATGCCGCATTCCCAAATCGTCCGGTACTCATCACCGACCGCGACGGACACCAAGCGCTCGCGAACTCCACCGCGCTGCGGCTGGCAGCCGTGAGTGAAGAGACACGGGCGCCGTCGGACGGCCTCATTGTGCGCGACGCGCGCGGGCGCCCCACGGGTCTGCTGCAAGAAGGAGCGATGGGGCTCGTGCGCCGTCTGCTCCCGTCTCCGGACGAGCGCGAAGTGTCCATCGCGCTCCGCGAGCAGATGCATAAGGCGGCGGCGCTTGGACTGACTGCGGTGCAGGTGGCGAATGGCATCGGTGCCGCCGAGACGAGCGCGTTCGCCCAAGCCATCACCGACGACTCCTTGCTGCTGCGTTTTCGCATCGCCGTGCCGTTCAATGCATCGGTCACAGACTCCGCACTTGCGTCCTATGCGGCGCAGGCGCGCGAGGCCACGGGTCCGTATCTGCGCTTTGGCATTGCGAAAGGCATGCTCGATGGCACGGTGGACGCGGGCACGGCAGGCATGCTCGAGCCGTACACCGGCAGCGCGAATACGGGCTTGCCCATGTGGGAGCTCGATCCCCTAGTGCGTACATTGGCCCGCTACGATCGCGCGGGAATACAGGTGCAACTACACGCCATCGGCGACCGCACCATCCGATTAGCGCTCGATGCCTTTGCGCGCGTGGCGGCGGCGAATGGAGTACGCGACCGTCGCGGACGCATTGAACACTTGGAGGTCCCGCATCCGGCGGACCTCGCCCGCTTCAAGACTGTAGGTGTGATTGCGAGTACTCAGGCCATCTTCGCCACGCCTGACGCCACGGCCATGAAGAACTACGTGCCGCTGCTCGGCCCCGAGCGCGAAGCTCGGGCCATGCCGTTTAAGGCGCTCGACGACGCAGGAGCCATTCAAGCATTTGGCTCCGACTATCCGGTGTTCCCCATGGACCCGATGCTTGGCATCTACACGGCCGTGACGCGGCAGCTCCCTGATGGCACGCCGAGGGGAGGCTGGCAGCCGCAGCATCGCATTTCCGTGGAAGACGCGCTTAGGCATTACACCTGGGGCTCGGCGTATGCGGCGTTCCGCGAGAATGAACTTGGCGTGCTGAAGACGGGCTTCTACGCGGACCTTGTGGTGCTCAGTGAGGACATCCTCGTGAGCGATCCGCAGGCGCTCTTGCGCGCCAAGCCCGTGTTGACGCTCCTGGGCGGGCGCGCTACGTATAGAAGTCCGTAACGGCATTCAGGACCTTCGGTTCACCACGAAGGCACGAAGGGCTCTCTGCAAACTCACGGCCCCGCGACCCCAGAAAGGAATTGCCTCTTGGGATTGCGGGGCCGTGAGATTGTCGCGGCTCCCTTCGTGCCTTCGTGCCTTCGTGGTGAAACGGTCTGTTACTGCGCGATGCGCGGCTTCACTTGGTCCACGATGAAGGCGTAGCGGAACGCCACCTCTCGGTAACGCTCGTAGCGCCCTGAGCCACCACCGTGGCCGGCTGACATCTGCATGCGCATCAGGAGGGGATTGTTGTCCGTCTTCATCGCACGGAGGCGGGCTACCCACTTGGTGGGCTCCCAGTAGGCGACGCGCGAATCGTAGAGACCGCTCACCACCAGCATGCTTGGGTACGCCTTCCGTTCCACGTTGTCATACGGCGAATAGCTGCGCATGTAGCGGTACTGCTCGGGAATATTCGGATTGCCCCACTGCAGCCATTCCTGGGCCGTGAGTGGGATGCTCGCGTCCATCATCGTGTTAATGACGTCCACGAAGGGCACGTCGGCGACGATGGCGCGGAACAGATCGGGGCGCATGTTGGCCACGACGCCCATAAGCAGGCCGCCGGCGCTGCCTCCGTGCGCCACCAAGCGGTCGCGCGAGGTGTAGCCCGCTTTCACCAAGTGATCGGCGACATCAATAAAATCGGTGAAGGTGTTCATCTTGTTCATCATCTTGCCGTCGTCGTACCACTGACGACCCATCTCCTGGCCGCCACGGATGTGCGCAATGGCGAAGGTGACGTCGCGGTCCACGAGCGAGAACCGAATGCTGCTGAAGGTGGGCTCGGTGGTGCTGCCGTAGGAGCCGTAGGCGTAAAGCAGGAGGGGCCGCGATCCGTCGCGAGGAAGGCCACGGCGATAGATCATCGAGACGGGCACGCGGGTGCCATCGCGTGCGGTGGCGTACGTGCGTTCCACTTCGTAGAGCGAGGGATCGAATCCGCCCAGCACTTCATCGCGCTTCTTGAGCTCGCGGGTGCGCGCATCCATCTCGTAGTCGTACACCGAGTTGGGCGTCACCAGCGAACTGTAGGTGAAGCGCAGAGTCTTGGTGTCGAACTCCGGGTTGCTGCCCGGGGACACACCGTAGGCCGCCTCGGGGAATTCCACGTCGTGCGAGTAGCCGGTGGCGAGTTCGTGCACCACGAGGCGTCGCAGGCCGTCACGGCGTTCCATCACCACCACGTGCTGCCTGAAGGCCATCACACCCTCGACGAAGGCCTCGGCGCGATGCGGCAGCCATTCCTCCCAGCGATCCGGCGCATCGAAGCGGGCGCGCATCACCTTGAAGTTGCGCGCGCCTTGATTGGTGTGGATGTAGAAGTAGCCCTCGCCGGGGACCACGTCGTACTCGAGGTCTGGGCGGCGGCGGGCAATCACGCGCGGGATGGCCGACGGGTTGGCGGTCGGCACCACGTACAGTTCCGCCGACGTGAACGAACTCGAACCGAACACAATCCACTCGCCGCTGCGCGAGCGCGTGAGATTGACGTTGAAGGTCACATCGGGTTCGTGGTACAGCATCACGTCCTGCTCGCGCGGCGTGCCCACGGTGTGCCGCCAAACCTTGTCGCCGCGCTTGGCGGAGTCGAAGGTCACGTAGTAGAGCGTGCGATTGTCATTCGCCCAAGCGAGACCCCAGCTGAGTTTCTCCAAGCGATCGGGCAGCCATTGCCCCGTGCGCAGGTCACGCACGCGCAGGGCGAAGTCTTCGTAGCCGTTGGTGTCCACGAGCACGGCGAGGAAGTTGCCGTCTGGCGAGAATTCCATCCCGCCAATGTCATAAAACGCGAGACCCTCCGCCTCCTTGTTCTCGTCGAGCGTGACTTCCTCGGCCGCATCCAGCGACCCGCGCTTGCGCGCATGGATGGGATACTGCTTGCCGCGCTCGGTCCGCGAGTAGTAATACCACCCGGCGTCTCGCACGGGTACGGAGTTGTCGTCTTCCTTGATGCGGGCGACGATCTCCTCGTAGATGCTGTTCTCGAGCGCCTTGGTGTGCGACGTCATCGCATCGGTGTAGGCGTTCTCGCGCTCGAGATACGGAATGGTTTCGGGGTGGCCGCGATCGCGGAAGTACGAGTACTCGTCCGAGCGGCGCTCGCCGTGCAGGACGGTCTCGGACGGGATGCGGGCCGCGGCGGGTGGCTGCGGACGTGTCTGCGGTGTTTGGCTCATGAGTGGTAGGGCGGTCAACGCGACGAGCGCGACCGGCCGGAGAAGAAAGGTTCGCGGCAGGTCGCGCATCGTGAGCACTCGAGTGGTGGTGAAGTCAGCGAATAATCGGGCGCAGACGTCCCATGGGGTCAACCCAGTGTGTGGGCAAGTGTGGCGCCGGCAGTTGGAGTTCGCCGCTGCGCCCGCCTTGTTCAAACAATCCCATCAGCGCCGCTGGGGGAATGACGTAGTCATTGGATTGATCGGGATCGACGACGTAGCCAAGATCGCCAAGCGCCTGGATGGTCATGCGTGAGAATGGATTCTGCACACCGGCTGCCGACACATAGCCCGTCATCAACTCGCGTCGGAAGATGAGTTCGCGCCAGTGGCCGTGCAGGGTGCCGGCGCCGCAGCCGGCGATGCCGACGCAATCCTCGATCGGGACCTGAGTGGCGCAGATGTTGGCGCCGCCGTGGAAGTCCACGCAGGCCTCGCGGGCGCGCTGCCCAAGGAAGCCCGGATCAGTTACCGCGCCCGTCCACATCAGCGGATTCAACTGCGCATCGCGCCACATGGTGCCGATGCCCACGACGTGGAGCATCTCGTGCATGATGACGGCATCGAGGCGCCCGCTCGCGGCGAGGGCATTGAGATCAGCCACGTCAAAGCGCATGATGCCGACGACAGGTGTACGGGTGGTACCGTTCACAAAGCAAGGACCGGCGGAGCCGAGGACCTGGCCCGGCCCGTCGATGGAGTCCACCTTGGCGTAGATGATGAGGCCAGAGGTCTGTTCGGTGAGCGTGACGGGTTCGCCGGTGCAATTTTGCAGCGAAGCGCCGTTGAGGTTCGTGGGCGAGATGGGACTGCGGATGATGGCGCGAATGCGGTTGACGGCGCAGGTGAACGCCGCCTGCACCGTGGTACTCGCCGGATTGGGACCGAAGTAGCGAATTTCTAGCGGATACGTCCCCGCGGGCGCGGCCCCGCAGGCATCCACCGTCACCGTCACGGTATCGGCGAAGGCGCCGAAGGTTGCGATGACGTCCGTGGTGCCGCTGGCGCCGGAGAGCGCGGTAACGGTTCCTGATGAATTGACCGTGGCAATGGCCGGATTCGACGAACTGAAGGTCGGCGTGACGCCCAGCACGGCGGTGTTGGCCGGAGAACGGCCTTCCACTCGCAGAGTCTTGGTCCAATCGGGCTGGAGGTATGGCGCGTCGGGGTAGATGCGCAGCCCCACCACCGTAGTGGGGGCAACGGTCACGGTGATGCTGTCCGAGACGGTTCCAATGTTTGCGACAATGCGAACCGTGCGGTTACTGGCGCTGACGAACCCAACGCCCGTGAGCACGCCACCAGCAGTGATGCGAGCCGTCGTTTGATCGCGGCTGGTCCATGTGGGCGGACGACCCGGGAGCAGCGTGCCAAACGCATCACGCACTTGGACGGTGAGCGTCGGTGCGTCGCCCTGCTGTAGGGTCGCCGTGAAGGGCGCAATCGTGATGGACGTGACCACGGCCGGCCGAACCGAGATCGTAGCCACGCCGAACTTCCCGCCCACATCAGCACGCACGAAGGTTGTGCGGTTGGTGGCGTCGGGGTGCGGCTTCGCCGTCAGGAGTCCGGCCGTGGAGATTCGCGCGACGTTGGTATCTACCACGCTCCACACCACTTCACGGCCCTCCAACGGGTTGCCGCTCACATCGGTTACGATGGTGCTGAACTGCAGCGTCGCCCCGGGATCTATGAGAGACGTCCCTGGACCAACGACTACGCTCGATACCGGCACGGGGGCCTTGGTGGGCGATTCGCAGGCGGCAGCAAGACCACCAAGCACGACCAGCATCAACGACCGACGGGCAGACCACATCGCCATCACCGCGACCTCTCCATGAATGGGGACCAGCTCCTACGATAGTAGCACGCTACCCACCCTGCGGTTCCCCTCACAAGGGGTACAGGGTCCGATGCACCATCTCCTTCCCTTCCCTGCATCGGTCCGCGAGCTTTGAGCCCATGGCCCAGACCCCAGGAACCCGTTTGCTCGCCTTATGGCGCCGTCTCCAAGATTGGCCGGCCGGCGAGTGGATATTTGCGCGCATTTTTTCGTACACTGTGCCCTACTCCGGCTCAGTGAAGCCTCGCATCCGCGTGCTCGAACCCGGCCACGCCGAGGTGGAGATACCCGATATCCGAGCGAACCGCCAGCACTTGGGTTCCGTGCACGCGATCGCTCTGATGAACGTGGCCGAGATGACCAGCGGACTGGCCATGATGGCCGGCCTTCCCGACCACATTCGCGGCATCGTGACCGACTTGCGCATGACCTATCATAAAAAGGCCCGTGGGACGATTCGCGCCGTGAGCCGCGTCACTGTCCCGGACGTGACTTCCGATCAGGGCCTCGAGGTTTTGGCGGAGTGCTTTGATCCCTCCGGGACGCTCGTCGCCACGGGCCGAGTCACGTGGCGATTGGGGCCCGTCCGATGATGGAAACGGCGTTCACCAAGCACACCGGCGTGCAGGTCCCGCTGATTTGCGGACCGATGTACCCGTGTTCCAATCCGGAACTCGTCGCTGCCGTCAGCGAGGCGGGCGGATTGGGCATCGTCCAGCCAATCTCGCTCACCTATGTGCACGGCTTCGAGTTCCGCGCCGGCCTGCGCCGCATTCGGGACCTCACAAGCAAACCGATTGGCTTCAACGCGCTCATCGAAGGCAACAACAAGCTCTACCGCGAGCGCATGGAGCAGTGGATAGACATCGCGCTCGAAGAAGGCGTGCGCTTCTTCCTCACCTCACTGGGAAATCCAAAGTGGGTGTGTGCCCGGGTGCACGCGGCGGGCGGCGTGGTCTACCACGACGTCACCGAGAAGAAGTGGGCGCAAAAAGGCGTGGACGGCGGCGTGGATGGCCTTGTAGCCGTGAACAAGCTGGCCGGCGGACACGCAGGCCGACTCTCACCTGAGGAATTGCTCGCCGAGCTTGCGCCCTTTGGCCTGCCCGTGGTCTCCGCAGGCGGCGTGGGTGACGCGGCGGAGTTCACGCGGCAACTGCGCATGGGCTACACCGCCGTTCAACTCGGCACGCGCTTCATCGCCACGCCCGAGTGCAAGGCCAGCGATGCCTACAAGCAGGCCATTGTCGATGCCAAGGCCGACGACATCGTGCTCACGGAACGCCTCACCGGCGTCCCCGTGGCCGTGATTCGGAATCCGTTCATAGATAAGCTGGGTACCGGTACCGGATGGTTTGCACGGTGGATGTTGCGCGGCCGTCGCCGCAAGCATTGGATGCGAACCTTTTATGCGCTCAACTCCGTACGCCGTCTGAAGAAGTCGCTGATGACCAGCGACGTCAGCAGAGATTACTGGCAAGCCGGCCGCAGCGTGGCTGGCATTCACGAGGTGAAGCCCGCCGGAGAGATCGTGCGGGAGTTCGCCGCCGCTTTGGATTGAAATAGATGCGTGGTCTGTTCCTGCTTGCTCTCGCCGTCGCGCTACTTATGCCCACTCGCGCTGCGGCGCAGGGCGAGGTCCCGAGTCTCCGTTGGCAGACCATAACCACGGAGCACTTCCGGATTCATTTCGAGCCGGGCCTTGAAGCATGGGCCCAGCAGTTGGCGTCGCGCATCGAAGGCGTGCGCACGGTGGTGGCCGCGCGAGTTGGCTACACGCCGCCACGCATCATTGATGTGCTGGTGGAGGATCCGCTCAATCAGCCAAACGGTTCGGCGTGGCCCTCGCTGACGTATCCGGCCATGCGCTTCTGGGCCACGCCGCCCTCGCCCACGAGCATGATTGGCAACTCGCGCGGGTGGGGCGACATCCTCGCGGTGCACGAGTACGCACACTTGGCGCACCTGATGCGGCCCTCACGGAAGCCATTCGCGTTTCCGTTGGCACTGCTGAGTGTCGTGCCGCTGGGGCCCATCACGGGTTCGCCGGCCTGGGTGTCCGAAGGCTACGCCACGCTCATCGAAGGTGAGGTCACGGGATCGGGCCGTCCGAACGGTACGATGCGCCCTGCCATCATCCGTACTCTGGCACTCGAGGGCTATCTGCCGACCTACCCGGGGCTCAATGCCACGAACCGCTTCAATGGCGGTGCGATGCGCTACCTGATTGGTTCGGCGTACCTCGAATGGTTGCAGTCCATGCGCGGGGACTCCGCTCTGCCCCAACTCTGGCGGCGGTCCACGGCACGCGTGGGCCGCAGCTTCCCCAAGGCATTTACTGCGACGTTTGGTGAGTCGCCGGACTTGCTCTACGGCCGCTTCAGCGCCGAGGTCACCCGGCAGGCGTATGCGGTGCGCACCGAATTGGAGGCGCAGGGGCTGGAGCGGGGCGAGTTGGTGCAGAAGTGGAGCGGCGGCGCCGGCAGCCCCGATGTGTCGCCGAATGGTGATCGCCTCGCGGTGCGTCGCGCCGTGCAGGGCGATGCTGGTGGCATCATGATTTTTTCGCTAGAACCCGATACGGCCGCAGCTCGCCGAGATTCCACCGCTCAAGCCAAACGACTGGCAAAGGATTCGCTCGACCTTCCGATCTACCGCGCGCATCCGCCTGCCCTCAAGCGCGTCGCGATGCTGGGACCGGTTGCCGGAGAGCCCTATGATGCACCGCGTTACCTCGCCGACGGCGAACGCTTGCTTGTGACGCGTGCCGTGCCGCTGGCTGATGGGCGCGTACGCTCGGATTTGTTCATGTGGAACTCCAAGACCGGCAAGGTGCGTCGCATCACGCACGGCGCCGGGATTCAGATGGCGGATCCGCTGCCCGACCAAAAGTCCGCCGCCGCACTGACCTGCGGCAGTGGCACCTGCTCGCTCGTGATGGTGGACCTCGAGAACGGCAACATTCGTCCGCTCGCCACGGGCACGCTCGACCGCGGCTACGCCGGTGTGCGTGTGTCACCGAATGGTCGCTTCGTGGCAACAGCGCGTCAGCAGGGCGCGCGCTGGGTGCCTGTTCTCATTGAAATCGTCAGCGGCAACGCACGCGTGATTGGACCCGACGATGCCTTCTCGCGCTTTTCACCCACCTGGGAGTCCGACAGTACCGTGATTGCCGTCAGCGACGCGAGCGGTGTGCAGGTGCTCGAGCGCATTCCGGTGAACTACGACCGAGGCATCACCGTGGCCGCGCGCACCATCGGCGCGGCAGGCTCACCCGAAGTTGGCCCCGACGGACGCATCTGGTGGCTTGACCTGCACGGCCGCGGATGGGATTTGCGAGTCAACGCAGCCCGCAGCACCCTCCCCGTGGGCAGCCCGATTTCAGAATCAAACTTCCCCGCAGCGCGTCGCATCGCCACGGGGAAGTCCGTGACCTTCCCGTCGGTGCGGGTGGATTCGGCAACGTCATATGGGGTCGGTCCCTTTGGCGCGTCGTTCTTTGCCCTCGGCACCGAAGGCGGTGACGGTGGTACTTGGAGCGCGGGCGTGAGCTTCGGCGATCCTCTGGGCCGCGGCCAAGGCCTGTTGTTGGGCGGCGTGGGCCGCAACGGTGCTTGGAGCGGCGTGCGCGCCGATTACGCGTGGCGCCGCTACCGACCGGAGTTGCGCCTGCAGGGATTCAGCACGGACTACCGCCCGTCGCTGCAGCCGCGCACGCGTGGTGCACTGTTCGAATCGTCCGACGAAGCCTACGCCGGTGGTGTGCTCTCGCTTGACCTCACGCGCGCCGGCGTACACGGGAGCACGCGGTATCGTGCAGGCGGGAGCATTGGCTCCGTGAGCAATCCCACGCTCAACACGCCCTCAGCGAGCCGTAGCCTCGCATTTGCGGAGCTCTCGGCCAACTATCGCTTCACGCCAAAGGCCAACCGCAGCACCGTGGTGGGCTACGCCGCGAGCGTCGCGAGCGGCTCCACCAACGAACTGCCGTGGACTCGCCTGACCGCTGACCTGCTCCTCGGCGTCCAAGCAGGACCGGGCGGCATCAACCTGCGCGCACGCGGCGGCGAAGTAGACGCCGAGGCGCCAGTGGCGGAATGGTTTTACGTGGGCGGGACCGGCTCGCTGTACATCGATCCGCTGGTGATTACGCAGCGCGTGGAGCACCTCGGCCTTCCCTTCAGCACGACCGGCGGCCGTCGCTTCGGCATGCTCACAGCAGAGACCTCGGGACCGTTCCGTCTGTATCACGACTGGATTGTGGCCGGCAACGAGAATTTCGGGACGACGCTTCGTGTGGTCGGTGCGGAGTTCGGCCTGCCAGTGCCCCGCGTGTCGATTTTGCGCATTCCAGCGGTGCGGACTCGTATTGGCGTGAGCCACTCGCTCAACGGTGTCTTGCGTAACACAACGATTGCCTACACGGCGCTCACTTTGTCGCCATGAACTGCCGCGCTCCAGGTCCCGGCCATAGGCGGTAGTTCATCACGGCCACGGTGCCATCGCGCACCGTGGCCGTGCCAATGAGTACCGGCTTGTCACCCTGCAACACATAGATGGGATGCTCGCCCACCGGCAGGCGTAGGCGCGCGATGATGAGACGGTCCGGCAGCAGTTGCCAGGCGCGAAGGTCAGGCTGGTCAATGACCGTGCTTCCAGCTGCGATGCCGCCGATGAGGAGTCCGAAGATGCCTTGGATGACGCGGCCCGCGGTGCTGCGCTTCTCCTCGTCGTCGTCATCATCGTTGTCGTCAGAGATGGCTTGGTCGAGCTGATGCTCCGCCGCCTTCAGCGCGGCTGCGCGAACGGCCGCACGCGCGATGCCGCGCGCCAACTTCTCGGGCACCAAGGCCGTGAAGTCCTGTGCCACCGACGGACTCACCGCCGCGCTCAGCACCGAGAACGCGCCTTGGTCGGTGCGCACCGCCAGCTGCGTGTTGCTCGGTGTCCCTTCGCCGATGGTTGCCCAATTCACCTCGTACCTGGCAAAGCCCACGTCGGGAGCGCGCCAGTTGGGATCGCGCGCGCGATCACGCACGCGATTCGCCACGAGGATGCGATCGGCATCGCGGCCACGACGCAAGGCGGTGAACTCGTCGCCGTCTGTGAACACCGCCAATGATTGCGGCTGCGGGCGCACCACGAATCCGTCCTCCACGATGACGACGACGTCCCCACTGTCGGCGCCGGCGGCGAGCGTGTCGCCCGGCAGCGTGCCCAAGAGTGCCGCCGCATTGCGATACGCCACCTGTGCATCCTGACGCTCACCGGCCGCCTCGAACAACACGCCGCTCACATAGCGCAGCGCGCCTTCGAGCTCCTTCGCGGGTCGCGGGCCCGCGTCCGATTGCAAAAGCATGGCGAGCCGGCGCGTCTCCACAATGGCCTCGTCCATGTTCCCCAGCGCGAGATAGTTCATCGCACCGTAGTAGGGAATGAACAAATGCTCAGTGGGCAGCGGGTAGTAGGGCAAGGTCGCGTCTGATGTCACCAGCGAAGCCGCACCACGCGAGAGGCGCTTGGTGTAGCGTTCATCCACGATTGCCCAGGCGCGGTCCATGCTCTTGGCACCGAGCTCGAACTCGCCTGCGTGCAGCGCAATCACGCCGCGATACATATGTCGCAGCAACGCGTCACGCGGCGCAATCTCCTTGTTGCCCATCGCCGCCCAGGCCTGCGCGGGGCGGCCGTACGCCAAGTGATCGCGAATCGTCCACTCGGCAGCGATTCCCATCGGTCCGGCACGCCACGCCGCGCTGGCTGCCGCGCAACCGCTCATCACGAAGACGAGTGGCAGCACGGCAGCCAAGCTCACACGGACGCGCAGGCGGTGGGCACGCATCGCGCGCTCAGCGCACCTCGCGCTGCAGCACCACGATGCGCTGCTGTGCAAGGGCAATGGCCTCGGCCATGCGCGCGCTGGCCTCGCCCTGAGCCTTGATGCGCTCGAGGTCCATCGAGAGCAAGAAGCGCTGGTAGCGCATTAACGCCTCCTGCGGGCGCAATTGCAGATCGAGTAGGCGCGCGGCCTTGTACTCAATCTCCGGCTGGCTGGGGTCGAGCACGCTGGCCCGGTCGTAGCGATTGAGCGCGCCGGCCATATCGTTGGCGGCTACGAGATCGTCGCCTTCACGCACGAGCGCTTCGGCCTGCGCGCGCGCACGGGCCTGCGTGGTCTCGTCCTGCGGGTTGCTCACGACCATGATGCCCTGAGGACCGCGACGGCTCACCACGGCCGACGCACCGCGCTCGAGCTGCACCACCATCACCTGGCCCACGCGATCATAGGGCGAAGCATTCGGCGAGGCCGGCACCATGGTGCCGAATCCGTCAAAGCGACGTAGCACCCAAGCCTGTGGGCCCGTGCGCGATGCGGCCATCACTTGCTCGGGCGTCATGCCAAGGATGATCTCGCCGCGACCAATGGCATCACAGACACCCTGGGAGCAACCGCGAATAGCCACCGCGTACACGCTGTCTGCCGAGTAGCGCATCATGGCATAGGCGGTCTGCGAGCCAATGGCCGCGTTGGCGGGGTCTACCTGCGGCACGTTGGCGTTGTTGGGAAGCGCGACGGGTTGGTCAATGCGCTGTGGATACGGGGCGCAGGCCGCGGCCAGCAGTATCACGCCGAGCAGCAGTGTGAAGAGCGTGATTTGGGCAAAGGGCAGTTCGCGCTCGCGCGCGGCGACCTTGACTATGGTTTTTGCTGTGGATTTCGCAGGGCGACGCATGTTAGGCTCCGGTTACGGCGTGAGGCGACGACGCTGGATGTACTTCTTGATCTTGTGCTGGCCCATCCACGTGCGGACGTTGGTCTCGAGGTCAATGAGCGTCACGTCCACCTGATAGAACACGATGCGCTCGCGACCCTCGCTGTCTTCAATGGCTTGGACGTCGCCCTGCAGCATGAAGCGGGCGCCCATCTCACGCGCCATTCGCGCCCGTGTCTCGGCCGAGGCGTTGGTCTGCTGGTCGGCGCGCTCACCGCGAATTTCCTCGCGCTCTTCGGCGCTGGCCACGAGACGCACGACGCCGGTCTGCACGTAGGCGCGCTCGAGGTCGCGCACGAAGGTGCCGATGGGAATGTGCTCCATGGTGCGGTTGCGAATCTGCCCAACGATGACCGTGGGCGCGGTGCCGCCGTTGGCCGCCGCATACTCGCGGGCCCAGGTGGCCTCGAGCGACTGTGTGATTAAGGCGTTGGCGACCAGACGCGAGTCGGCGTCGTTCCAGCGCCCCGAGAGGTCCGTGACGCTGTTGGGATCAATGCGCTCGACGCGCTTGATTGAACAGCCGCTGACCGTGAGGACAGTGACAGCGAGGCCGGCGAGGAGGGTGCGACTGCGGAGCATAGGAGACTCCAAGGGGTGAATGGGACCTGATTGGGTGCTACGCCTACTAATGGTACGCAACTGTCGGGCCGATGGTGCTACACCGCTAAGTCTTGGCGTTCCAATGGGATAGGTGAAATGCCCTACGTGGGGCGTCCGGAATAAGTGACACGTTCGTGTGGCAAAAAACGGACGGATGACTTATGACGGATGACGGATGACGGATGAAGGAAGTGCGTGGGCGGCGTGACGAGAATTTGTGCAGAATTGTTGAGGCCGTTTCCATCCGCCATCCGTCACCCGTCATCAGTCCCCAAAACATGCCTCCCGCCAAGTGGTTCAAGCCGACCGCCATCGTGATCCTTGTCTGGATGATCCTTGGCGTCGTGATGCTGGTGTTAGATCTGCTGACCACGCCGGAGCAAGCGGCGGCACTACCGGAAGTGCAACGCATGCTTCGTGAGGAGCGCCCACTCTGGTTGATGATTGTTTTTGGCATCGCGACTGGTGTTGGGCTGCTGGGTGCGATTGCGTTGTTGCTGCGGAAGACGGCCGCGGTGTCGCTGTTGACGCTGAGCCTCGCGGCGGTCACGCTGCAGTTTGGCTACACCATCGTCGGGATGCGGGCCATTGAGCGTCTGGGAGCGGCCAACGCGCTCGGCGTACCGATCTTCATCTTTTTGATGGGGGCGTTCAGCCTTTGGGCAAGCATCAAGGCGCGCCACGAAGGTTGGTTGGAGTAGCGTGCCAAGCAGCAGAGTCGGCGCCGTCCTCTCTGCGATTCCCGACTTTGGGCTCGCGGCAATCGCGCTCATCACATGGATAGATCCGCAGGTACTGGGTGAGCGCTACGTCGGCTGGTTCCTGACGCTGATGTTGCTGGAGTTCATTGTGGTCCATTCGGCGGCCTTCCTCGGGTCCGTGGCCTTTAGCGACAAGCCAACCGGCACGCGGTTGCTCCACACGCTGGCGCTGGCCGCCTTCTACACTCTTTTTGTGGGCGGGTTTTCGCTCGCGGCGCAGTCGTGGTGGCCGATGCTGAGTTTTTGGGGCCTGATCCTGAATCGCCTGCTCAGCATCCTGCTGGGTGCGGTGCCAAGCGGCGACGAGAAGGCGTACGCCGGGCGCGGATGGGCAGCTGGCGCCATGTGTTACCTCGGTGGCGTCTTCGCTACGCTGTTCATCCCCTTGCCTCGGCTGGGCGTGAGCACGGAGATGCTGGGGCCAATCGGCAGCAACAGCGGCGGCGTTTGGGTCGATGAGCCGCACCGTGTGCTGGCCTTTGCGGTGCTGTACTTCGCGGCTAGTGGCGTCTCGACGCTCTATGACCATCGCTGGCTGACCAATAGCGTCCAAGGCACTGCCGCCGCCGGGCATACGTCGTAGCTTTCGTCGCTATATGCGAATCCTCACCACAGTGATTTCGGCGCTCGCGCTGGCGGCCGCCCTCTTTGTGGGTGCGCGGCCGATGGGCCCCGTACCCCCGCTCGGTCAGTTGCTGAGCCCCTCGACGGGCGTGTGGTCTGCGGTGCAGAGCGCGGAGTTGCCGCGCGAGACTTTACTAGAGCTCAGCGGACTCAGTGCGCCTGTAGAGGTGCGCTACGATGATCGCGGCGTGCCACACATCTTTGCGGCCACGGAGCCAGATGCCGCCCGTGCGCTCGGCTGGGTGCATGCTCGCGATCGCCTGTTCCAAATGGAACTGGTACAGCGCGCCGTGGCCGGCACACTCACAGAGCTCGTGGGGGCGCGTGCACTGCCGTTAGATCAGTCGGCGCGACGCCTCGCGCTGGCGCAGGGTGCGATGGCGAAGTGGACGGCGATTCCTGACAGCAGCGACGTGAAGCGGACCGTGTTGGCGTATATGGAAGGCGTGAACACCTACATCGCGCAGATGCGTCCGCAGGACCTCCCGCTTGAGTACCATCTGCTGGGACGCCGCCCGCGCCGCTTTGATCCGCAGGATACGTACTACTTGCTCATCCGCATGTCGCAGACCTTGTCGTTTCAGCAGAGCGAGCTGAGCTTCGACGCCGTCGAGCAGTTGGTGGGCCGTGCTGCGGCCGAGGCCATCTATGCGACTGAAGCGCCCATCCAAGAGCCGATTGAACCGGTCGCGGGGCGTCGCGCGGCGCAGATCAACACAGCGTGGACGCTCCCTGCCCCGCAGACCCCAGACTCGACGCGCGTCGCGAAGGCGCGCGCCTTTGGACAACTCGCGCAGTCGCTCACGCGCGGCGAGGCGGTGGTGGGCAGCAACAATTGGTCCGTTTCACCAAAGCGCTCAGCAAGCGGCCACGCGCTGCTCGCCGGCGATCCGCACCTTGAGCTGACCCTGCCGAGCATCTGGTATGAAGCGCACTTGGTGGTGCCGGGGCAGATGGATGTGTACGGAGTATCTCTGCCGCTGTCACCCATCATCCCGATTGGCTTCAATCGCGATATGGCGTGGACGATGACGAACACGGGCAACGACGTGGTGGACTTTTATCGGGAAGTTGTGGACGACTCCACGTCGCCGAAGCGTTACCAAGTGGACGGCGC
Organism: Gemmatimonas sp.; assembly: GCA_031414535.1. Classification (GTDB taxonomy): domain Bacteria; phylum Gemmatimonadota; class Gemmatimonadetes; order Gemmatimonadales; family Gemmatimonadaceae; genus Pseudogemmatithrix. Next base: position 8,634 of record JANNVQ010000008.1, on the reverse strand, counting down.
CTGGCGCGAGGTGACGTCGCGCTTGGAGACATACACGGATCCGTCGGGACACGTCGTGGCGGTGGATACCTTCTACGCTACGCATCGTGGGCCCCTGCTGCGCACGGCGCTGGGATGGACGTCTCAGCGTTGGACGGCGCGTGAGCCGAGCGATGAAGGCAACAACTTCCGGCTCGGGATGCGCGGGACGGGCGTGCGCGATTTCTATAGCCGCACGGAGACGTATCAGACGCCGGCCCAGAACATGATGACGGCCGACCGCGAAGGAAACATCGGCATTCGTAGCACGGGACGCTATCCGATTCGTCCGGGCTCGGGGCGCGGGGATGTCGTGTTCGACGGCAGCAGCAGCGCCAATGATTGGACTGGCGATCAGCCGTTGAGCTGGTACCCGCAGTCTATCAATCCGGCGCAGGGGTACTTGGCGAGCGCCAATCAGCAGCCCATTGATCCGAGCGCGCGGCGCGACTATCACGGCAGCAACTGGCCCTCGCCGTGGCGCGCGATGCGCATCAATCACTTGTTGCGCGACGACTCATCGGTGACGGTGGATGACATGCGACGCTTCCACACGGATCCGCAGAGCGAACTCACGCCGTTCGTGATGACGGCGCTCGGCCAAGCAAAGGCCGCGGCGGAAGCGACCGGCAATTGGACGCTCGAAGATGAGGCGGCATACAGGTTGCTGGCCACGGAACGCCCCGAGTTCACGCCGGAGAGTCGCTGGGCGGTACTGTTCGCCGCGACGGTGGTGCAACTGACGAATTTCACGTGGGACGAACTCATTCCACCGGGTGACGAACGTCGCCTTGCGACGCCGGGACAAATGGTGCTCGCGATGTTGATGCGCGATGGGAGCAATGGGTGGTGGGACGACCGTCGCACGAGCGATGCGGTGGAGACGCGCGACGCGATTGTGCTGAAGGCGCTGCGCCAGGCGTGGACGGAATCGCGCGCAACGTACGGCAACGATCCCGCGAGTTGGCGCTGGGGTGCTGTGCGACAGATCAATGTGAATCACCTGCTCCGTTTGCCAGGCTTTGGCCGCACGGGGCTTGAAGTGCAGTCGGGACCAGGAACGCTCTCGCCGTCGGAATCCAATGGTACGCACGGCGCGTCGTGGCGCTTCGTGGTGGAGCTTGGGCCCGAAGTGCGCGGATGGGGCACGTATCCCGGCGGGCAGTCGGGCAATCCGATTTCCTCACGGTACGCAGATCGCTTGGAACTCTGGCGCAGGGGCCAGTTGGCCGAGCTGCGATTCCCGCGCACGCCGAATGACCTACTGCCGAATCAGACGCGGTCTACGCTCACGTTCACCCCGGCTGGAGGAAGCAAGTAATGCGCGCTCAGGGACGTGGTGTGTGGTTTCTCGCGCTGCTGCTCGCGCTCACGCTGGGCACTTTTGCCTTTGATTGGATCTCGGTGCCAGTGATTGCGGCGATGTTCGCGTGGATTCGTCGGGACGATGCAGCGGTGCCGGTGCTAGCATCACTGGCTGGCGCGTCGAGCTGGCTGGTGCTGCTGGCCGTGCAGTCGTTGGCGGGGCCGATTGCTGAGGTCGCGCGAGTGGTGGGCGAAGCGATGCAGGTTGGGGCTGGGCCGCTCGTGGTGCTGACGATTGCGTTTCCGGCGTTGTTGGCGGGGAGTGCGGCGGGCGTGGTGCGGGGTGTGGGGCGCTCTGCGCGGGCGGCGTGACCCAGAAGCAGCGGCAGGGTGCAGGAGCGCACGGCGCTAGCCGACACTCTTAAAGGACGCCCCCATGCCCCGGCACCGTGCGCTTCATCTTCCCTAAACTGCAGGAAATCATCAGCCAGGGAGAGGATCTTCCGACCCTGCGGACGATTGTGTTGCAGTTGCACAAGGTCCTCGACAACCGCAATGCGGGCCGCGCCTAACGTCCGTGCCGGCGGCGGTGGCGCGACTCGGACTCAACAATGTGCGCTCGGTATGCCTCGTGCTCGCGGTTGTGAAGGCGTTCGGCAAACGCTCGGTACACATTGATCACAACCACTTCTGGGCGCATTCCGCGACGGTCGCCGCACTCGCGAGCCGCCTCTGGTCTCGCGTGGGGCACTCCACGGAGGTTACCGCCGAAGACGCGTACGTGGTCGGCCCCCTGCACGATGTCGGCCTGCTCATCATCGATCAGCACTTCCCCGAGGAGTTTGCTAGCCTGCTTGCCCTACGCGGGGACGATACCGGACCGCTGGCGCTCGTCGAGGAGGAGCAGTTTGGCAGTGACCCATCACAACCATCCGAGCAGTGCGCCAGCCGAGTCTCCCGAGCTGGCGATGGTGCTCGCCGCCGCTCAGGCGATGTGCTGGGAAATGGATATCGGTCTTGCTGTCGAGGGGCGCCCCCTTGAGCCCGCGGCCATGTGGTTACGCGCGCTCGATGTTCCGGCACGTGAAGTACGCGGGATTATCGCCGCGACCGAGGAAGTACACGCGCAGGCGTCGGGCTTTCTGGCCTGAGCACTACGCGTCGCCGCTTCTGCTCCAGATCACAGCGTGCCATAGGCGCGACGCAGTACGTCAGCCGAGTGTTCCAGCGCCGTGCGTTCGGCATCATCGAATTCTGGCAGCACGGTCTCGACGGCGCCCTGCCGGTCGATGACGGTGGGTAGCGACAAGGCCACACCGCCGAAGCCTGTACTCTCGGCCTGCACACGCGAGATCGTCTGCACCCGCCGCTCACCGCGCATGATGCTGCGCAGCAGGGCTGCGGTGACGAGCCCGATGGCGTGATTCGTGGCGCCCTTACGACGGATAATCTCGTACGCGGCACGGCGCACCTGCTCGGCGAGCCGTTGCTCGGTCTCCGGTTGCCATCCTGGCCAGTGACGTAGCGGCAAGCCACCCACCTGTGCACTGGCCCAGAGCACGACTTCAGAGTCGCCGTGCTCACCGACCACCTGCGCGTGCACCGAGTTTGGGTTGAGGTTGAGTTCCTCACCAATCATCTGACGCAGCCGCGCGCTGTCGAGCATGGTACCGGTACCAATCACGCGTTCGGGCGGCAATCCGGAGCTTTCCGCGACGACGCGCGTGAGCACGTCCACCGGATTGGTCACCACGATTACGAGGCCGCGATAGTCGCGCAGCGAGGTGCCGAGCGTGCGAAACAGCTTGGCGTTGTCGCGCAGCAAATCCAGCCGCGATTCGTCTGGCTTCCCGTTGCGTCCCGCCGCGAGCACCAACGCATCGGTGCGGTGAAGCTCTGCGGGCGTGACCGCGCGTACCTCCGCCGAGGGGTAGAACGCGGCGCCCTGCGCGAGGTCCAAGGCTTCGCCCTCCGCCACCTCGGCGCGGATGTCGGCGAGAAGCAATTCGGTGGCGAAGCCTTCGTGCAGAATGGAGATGGCGATGCTCGTGCCAACCCACCCGGTACCGAGAATGCCAATGGAGATGGACATGAAGCGCGGGGTTTAGGGTGAGACCAGCTTTTCGCTCACGTCCCAGAGCTCACGTGCTAGCGTGTCGTCGCTGGCCTTGCTGGACAACGGTTGCGCAAACGCTGCGCGGCCGGGCACCTGCCGGTTGCCCCAGCTCCAGTGCACGCCAGAGCGCTCGAAGCCCGCGTCGGCCACCACCTGCGCCACGCGCTCCCCAGCCAGTTCCTGGGTCACGTAACCCTTGGTGATGTTCTTCTGGAACCACGGGAAGATCTTCTGGAAGGCACGCGGCGTGTCGCGGAACAGCGCCGTGTCGGCCACGCAGCCCGGGTACAGCGTGTTGAACACGAGGCCGGTGGCGGTATGGTAGCGGCGGTGCCATTCGCGACTGGTGATCATGTTGCACAGTTTGCTGTCCTTGTAGGCCTTGCCGGCCTTGAAGGTTTTGCCGTTGATCATCGCGATGGGCGCCTTGAAGCCGGCCTTCAAGCCCGCTAGGTCGCCCAGGTCGGCCGGTGCCGGAATGGGCACCTTGCCGCCGAACTCAGCGGAATTGGCCGTCACCGTGCCCAGCGTGATGAGCCGCTTGCTGGCGTGGCCCGAGCGTTGCAGGTCGGGCAGCAGCAAGTTGCCCAGAAGGAAGTGTCCGAAATGGTTCGTGGCGACACTAATCTCGTAGCCCTCGGGCGAGCGCTGCGGCTCCTGCAGTCGCGGTAAATAGACGGCGGCGTTGAGCAGCAACGCATCGACCGGCAGGCCGCTCGCGCGGAAGACGGCCACGAAGTTGCGCACGCTGGCCAGCGAGCCCAAGTCAATGTGCATCGCGGTGGCTTGTTCTGGCGCGATGCCCAAGGCCTGCGCCGCGCTGCGCGCCTTATCGAGGTTGCGGCAGGCCATGACCACATGCCAGCCGCGCTTGACGAGCGCTAGGGTGGCGTAGAGGCCGACGCCCGACGAGGCCCCGGTGACAATGACGGTGGAGCGTGAAGTGGAGTTCATGGATGCGGGATACGGCTCGGTGGATGGACCGATTGGCGACGGGTGGTTTTATCAGCCAGACACAGAACGGGCTGCGTCTGGATAGGAATTTTAGTCGAAGTCACGTGATTAGACGGCGTGATTGACCACGTTGCGGCCACCGCCCAGCGGCAACCGCTTCGAACGCCGCTACATTGAGACCTGCTGCCTGAGCACGACGCGCAGGAGGTTGAGCAACGTGTCCGCCGCGTATGGCTTAGAGAGCGTATGCTCAACGCCGAGCCCAACGACCTGCGCTTTCACGTCGAGGCCGCTCGCGGCGATGATGCGCAGACGCGGATCCATTTTGCGCAGCACGCGGATGGTGCTCGCGCCGTCCATGACTGGCATCGTCATGTCGGTAATGACGGCTGCAATCTCGCGGCTCTGCCGTGCGTAGACGGCGAGCGCCTCTGATCCGTCTCCAGCGGTCACAACGCGGTAGCCGAAGGCCTCCAGCGTCTGCTGCGTGACATGCCGCACCGACGGTTCATCGTCAACAACGAGAATGAGTTCGCCGTTGCCGCGCGGCAGGGTCACCGCTGGCTTCGAGACGACGCTGGCCTGCGCCGTTTGCGCTGGGAGATAAATCGAGAATGTCGAGCCGCGGCCGAGCTCACTGTAAACGCGGATAAAGCCACCGTGGCTCTTAATGATTGCTTCGGAGGTGGACAGACCGAGTCCGGTGCCCCGACCAACCTCCTTGGTCGTGAAGAACGGATCAAAAATCTGCGCAATCGTACTCGCAGTCATCCCCGTACCGGTGTCCACGACGCGAATGCATACATAGGGCCCCGCTGCGACGTCGGGACTGAGTCCCGCGTACTGATCGTCGAGCACCACGTTCTCCGCCGTCAACGTGAGCGTGCCGCCCTGTGGCATCGCGTCGCGCGCATTCACGCAGAGATTCAGAACGACTTGATGGAGCTGTGTCTGATCGCCGACGACGGTCCAGAGATTGTCGGGCGCGCTCGTGACCACCTCGATGTTCTTGTGGAAGGTGTCGCCCGCGATGTTTGCGATGTCTACGACGAGCGGCCGCACCTCCACGCTGAGCCGCTGACCGCCAACGCCGCGGGCGAACGACAGCACCTGCTTCACCATCGCTGCGCCGTGCTCCGCGCTGCGCTCGATACTCCCGATGAGACTCTGGCTCGTGGGGTCGGGGAAGGACTCGCGCAGAATCTCGAGCGAGAGCATGATGGGCGTCAGCACGTTGTTGAGGTCGTGCGCGATGCCACCGGCGAGCGTGCCAATGCTCTCCATACGCTGCGCACGCAGAAACTGCTGCTCGAGTTTCCTCCGCTCTGAGATGTCGCGTGACACCTTCGAGATGCCTACAATCTGGCCCTTCGCGTTGCGGATTGGCGAAACAGTCATGGCCACGTCAATCAGTGCACCGTCCTTGCGGCGGCGGACCGTCTCCAAGCGTTCCATACTCTGCCCGCTACGAATCCGCTCCAAGAGGAGTTCCGCTTCGGCCTGCCCCTCATCCGGCACGAGCCGCGCAATGGATGAGCCAAGCATCTCGAACTCGGAATACCCGAAAGTGTTTTGCGCTCCGCTGTTCCAGTTGGTAATGCGGCCGTGAAGGTCCATGCCGATGATGGCGTCACCGGACGACGCAACGATACTCGCGAGCCGGTCAGAGACGGCCTCGGCACGCTTGCGTTCGGTGATGTCCTGGACGGTGCCGTCGAGTCCCGTCACGTCGCCAGCGTGGTTGAGGACTGGTAGCGCCACCGCCTGCAACTCCACACGAGCGCCATCGCTTCGCGTCAACGTCAGTTCGTATTCTTGCTTGGCGCGCGTGGAGAACGCCGCGCTAATGCCAGCGCGCAGCCGCTCCACGTTATCCGCATCGAAGTAAGCCTCAAATTCACCAAGGTCCTTGGGCGGACCGAGCGCTGGGTCGCGGCCCATCAGCTCAAACACCTGCGCCGACCAACTGATGTGGTTCGTATTGGCGTCCCACTTCCAATCGCCGATGCGCCCGATGCCCTGCGCGGCGGTGAGCCGGTCAAGCGCACGGGCGATGTCGCGCTCGCTCCGCTTCCCGTCTGAGATGTCCATCACGATGCCCGCGACACGGATGGGTTTGCCGTCAGGGCCGAAGTAGAAGCGCCCGCGCGTCCAGAGCCAATGCAGTGACCCGTCTGACCAGCGCGTTCGGAATTCGTCGTCGTACTCCCCCTTGCCGGCCATCGCCGCTTGAAAGCCGGCATCTACGTGAGAGCGATCCTCTGGTACGACGTGGGCGAGGAACGTGTCGTAACTCCAGGTCGGAAGCAGTTGCGTATAGCCAAAGCACTGATCGTGCAGGAGCGAGCGGTGCGCGTCGTTGGTCCGCAAGTCGAGTGACCATTCACCAATGCGGGCCGCGTCCAACGCAAAGCGGAGTCGGCGATCGCTCTCCTGCGCCATGCTCTCCGCCGCGCGCCGAGTCAGGGCATCCTCTTCCGGGCCCGTCACATTCATGTGCATGACGACGGCGCCGCGGCGGCCGGCCTCGAGCAGCGGTGTGATGGACATGCGGAACCAGCGGGCCTCCGACGGCGAGTGGCAAGGGTAGTCGAGGACAAACTGCGGCATTTCGCCAGCGAGCACCGCGCGCAACCCCCGAGCTACAATCGGCGCCTCCTCCGCGAAGTCTCCGCCGGCTCGCTGGCAAATCGCCAAGTAGTTGTCGCCGACGCCTGCGCCCGCGCTCAGCATGGCGTTGGCCGTCGCAAAGGCGCGCCACGCGGTGTTTACATGGAGCACCTGGCCCGTAGAATCGAGCACCGCGATGTGCGCCGGGATTGCGTCGAACGCGTCAAACCCCGCAGCGGCGTGCTGCTCGTCCGCGGACTCCGCAGCGGCGGGATTAGTGGGCTCGGATGGCACTTGGCACAACTGAGTACTCACAGCACGGGAGCGGCCGTCCGGTCGCGCAAACGGCGTAGAGAGAGATTCCTACGTATAATGGTATCGGCTTTCAAGGGGTCGGGAAGGGCACGCCGAGGAAAAGCCCAAAACAGACAGAACATCTCCGCGCCCGCTTGCCAGTCGTCGGTCCTGTCCCGATTCTGAGCATCATCACTCACATCGTCACAGTCCAGAGGGTACAATGTCCGAGAAAATCATCGCGGTCTTCGGTGCTACCGGTGCGCAGGGTGGCGGTCTTGTGCGTGCCATCCTCGCCGAGCCCGCAAGCGGCTTCCGTGTCCGCGCCATCACGCGCAATCCAGAGTCCGACAAGGCGAAGGCGCTCGCCGCCCTCGGAGCTGAGGTCATCGGCGCCGATGCCGACAAGCCTGAGACGCTCGCCACTGCCCTCAGGGGAGCCTACGCTGCCTTCTGTGTGACGAACTTCTGGGAGCACTTCTCTGCTGAACGCGAAGGTGCACAGGCAAGTGCAATGGCGCGCGCCACGAAGGCGGCCGGTGTCCAGCACGTCGTGTGGTCAACACTTGAGGACACGCGGAAGTGGGTCCCGCTGAGCGACTCGCGCCTCCCCACGCTCAATGGGCAGTACAAGGTCCCTCACTTCGATGCCAAGGGCGCGATTGACCATGTGTTCGCCAACGAAGCGGCCCCAACTACCTATCTCATGGCGGCGTTCTACTGGGAAAACTTCATTCACTTCGGCATGGGTCCGCGCGCCGGTGAGAACGGTGAGTTGGTACTGGCCATGCCGCTCGGTGGCGTCAAGATTCCCGGCATCGCCGCGAGCGATATCGGAGCCTGCGCCTTCGGAATCTTCAAGGCTGGGCTGACGATGGTTGGGCAGCGCATCGGGATTGCCGGCGAGTCGCTGACGGGTGCTGAAGTTGCGTCAAAGATGTCCAAAGCGCTCGGGCGCCCGATCCACTTCTTCGATGTGCCATTTGACACATACCGAGGGCTTGGATTCCCCGGTGCTGAAGACCTCGGGAATATGTTTCAGTTTCAGCAAATCTTGGGCGACGAGTTTCAGGGCTACCGTGATGCCGCGATGTCACGCACGCTGAACCCGGCGCTTCAGGATTTCGATGCGTGGCTGGCGCGGAACGCCTCGGCGATTCCGATTTCGTAACGCGAGATCTCTCCGCGGCGGCTCTCGCCAACGAGTATGCGAGAGCCCCCGCGGAGAGATCACGCGTTAAGAAAAAGGAATCCCCCAGGCGTTACGCGCCACCCACGCATCGAAAACCTGAAGCGCCGGGTTCAGCGTGCGTGACAACGCGGCAACACGGTAGCCC
>JANNVQ010000007.1:0-87316 GCA_031414535.1 Gemmatimonas sp. | reverse complement strand
ATGTCGGCTTATCACATCCTGGGGCTGGAGAAGGTCCCAAGGGTCCGGCTGTTCGCCGGTTAAAGTGGTACATGAGCTGGGTTCAGAACGTCGTGAGACAGTTCGGTCTGTATCCGTCGTGGGCGTTGGAGAGTTGAGGGGCGCGGACTCTAGTACGAGAGGACCGAGTCGGACGATCCGCTCGTGTCCCGGCTGTCACGCCAGTGGCACCGCCGGGTAGCGATGATCGGCACAGATAACCGCTGAAAGCATCTAAGTGGGAAGCTGTCCCCAAGATGAACTCTCCCTGGGACTTTAAGTCCCCTGAAGGGCCGTGGGAGACCACCACGTCGATAGGTGGGGAGTGGAACGTCAGCAATGACCTCCGAGCTAACCCATCCTAATCGCCCGTGCGGCTTGACTACTCCCCATATTTCTCGCAAGAGAGTACTGGGGAAGGAATACAACCGCAGAGCTTCGCACGATCTAACAATCATGCGATTCGCCAATACACGAACACTACCATCACCTCCGTTGTCTCCACTTCGCTGGCGACTAGAGCGTAGGGGCCACACTCGTTCCCATCCCGAACACGATCGTTAAGCCCTACAGCGCCGATGGTACTCCGACCGAGAGGTCGCGGGAGAGTAGGCCGTCGCCGGCACCTCATTGAAGGCCCCAGTCGTTTACTCGGCTGGGGCCTTCGTGTTTTCTACCCGTTGTTTTCTCTCCACTCGCTCGTCGTTCTCTTGATGACCACTCAGGCAGGATTCGTCACGCTCGTCGGCCGACCCAATGCCGGCAAAAGCACGCTGCTCAACAAACTCGTGGGCGAACGACTCGCCATCGTCAGCCCCAAGCCACAGTCCACGCGCGAACGTGTCGTGGGCATTCTGAGCGACGACACGACTCAGATCATCTTTCTCGATACGCCGGGACTCCTCGAACCACGCTACGCGCTGCATCGAGCGATGCTGCATAGTGCGCACCAGGCCATCGAGGATGCGGACGTGATTCTCTACCTCGTGGACGCCATCCGCGATAAGCCCGAAGACCTCGTTGAGTTGGCTCAGCTTCCGCGAGCTCCCAAGGCGCCGGTAATCTTGGTGTTCAACAAGCTGGACGAAGTGAGTGTCGCGCGACGGGAGGAGCTGACGGCACTCGCGCCCGAGGGACGTTGGGTGTCCGCCTCCACGGGGCTCGGTGTGGATGAATTGCTCGCTGAGGTGCGGGGACGCCTTCCCGAGCATCCGTTTCTGTATGACGCAGACGATGTGTCAACCCAGCAGATGCGCTTCTTCGTGGGTGAGTTTCTTCGCGAAACAGTCCTCGAGCAACTCGACGATGAGGTGCCCTACGGTATTGCCGTCGGCATCGAGGAATTTCGGGAAGACGAGGATCCCGTATACATTCGGGCGTTCCTTTACGTTGAACGCGAGAGTCAAAAGGGTATTGTGGTCGGGGCCGGCGGCAGTCGTATCAAGTCCATCGGACAGGCGGCGCGCGCTCGGATCGAACCCTTGGTGGGTCGTCGCGTCTTTTTGGACTTGCGGGTGAAGGAACTCAAGAACTGGAGAAAGGACGTGCATGCACTGGCTCGTTTAGGATACAGAATGCCAGAAGAGTCATCGCGATGACGGGAATCCCCTCGGAGATTCGCGTCCTATTGGCCTGTCCCCGGTGCCGCGGGGCCTTGGACGATGCCGGCACAAATCAAGCCCCCGTGTTGCGCTGCGCGTCCTGTGGCCTGGCCTATCCGGTGGAGCAGGGAATCCCCGTACTGCTCGTCGAACGTGCCCTGACATCCACGGCGCTCGGACCGGCGTGATTCTTCACCGCCGGAATTGGCGCAAATGCTTGTCAGAACGTGATTTGACACCACTGGCCAGTCGGTCTACGTTTCCGAGTCCACCCCCAAACTGACCGCGTGTCTCAAGGCGCTGCCCTAGTCTTCACTCCCGATGGCCAGCCGCTTCCCGATTCAATTCGGGCGTGGCTGGACAGTCGTAGCGTCCCTACACGCGGATTTTCGGATCCGGATGAGGTGATGCAGGTGGCACTTCGCGGTCGCCCGCGACTGGTGCTCGTTGACGCGCGCCAGCATCCCGTCGCCGCCATCAAGATGTGCCGACGTCTGAAGCAAGATTCGTTCACGGGCATCGTGCCGGTGCTTTTGGCCACCCGCGAGGACGACGCGTCGTTTGCCGCAGCGTTTGACGCCGGTGCCGACGAAGTGATTCGCGAGGGCATTGGTCATCACGAGGCCACCCTGCGATTGGATGCGATGCTGCGTCGCAGTGACCGTGACACATTCGTGCATCCGTCCACGCGCTTGCCCGGAACGATTGAGATTGAACTGGAGATGACACGGCGCATTGAGGCTGGCTCCGCCTTCGCCGTGTGTTATGCCGACCTCGATCACTTCAAAGAATACAACGATCGCTACAGCTACTACGACGGCGATCGCGTCATCCGCATCCTATCGCGCATCCTGCACGACATTGTGAAGGGTACCTGCGGCGAGGTCGGCTTCGTGGGGCACATCGGTGGCGACGACTTCATCTCCATCATTCCCGTGGAGCACGTGAACGCGGCGTGCGGGACGATTGTGGAAGTGTTTGATACGCTGATTCCATATCAGTACTCCGAACAGGATCGGCGCGCGGGTTATTATTTTGGAAAGGATAGGCGCGGGCAGCTGCATAAGGTTCCGATGATGACGCTTTCGATTGGTGTGGTGACCAATGAGCGTCGCATCTTCACGCACGCTGGGCAGGTGAGTGAATTGGCGACGGAAATGAAGAGCTACGCGAAGACCAGGTTCGGCTCGGTGTTCTCGGTGGATCGTCGTGGTGACGGTCCGGCGGGCGAAACGCCGGCGGGCAATCAGCGATCGGCCAACGTGGGGGACACGCAGTGAACGTGACGTGCGGAGAGTGCCAGTCGGTGTTTCGGGTGGACCCGTCCAAAGTGCCGGCGGCAGGCGTGCGTGCGCGCTGCTCCGTCTGCGGGGCGGTCATCCGTATCGGCGCCCCGGTGGGTGCAGCGGCAGGCGGCGGAGTCGCGGCGATGGCAGCCGCAGGCAGCGCGGTGCCAGCGGCCGCCACCTCGGGATGGTCTTCGAACTCGGACCGAGCGGTACTCGAGTCCGAGGCCGAGGCCGCACCGGAGGCTTTTGAGTCTCCGAGGGAGCCGGCGGCGCCACAGGCAACGGTTTCTGCCCCACTGGCCCCCTTGGCCCCAGTGGCTGCGCCGACACCGATCGTCGCGCGGCCTGTCACTCCGCCTACACCACAAGTGGAAAGGGCGCCCGCGCCTTCTCCGGTGCGCATGCCGCCAGCGGTCGCCGCTCCTCTGATGCCTCCAGCTGCAACGCCACCCGCCGCTCCGGCCGCACCGCGGGGTCCCAGTTTCCCGACACCTGCAGCCCCGCGGCCTGCGATGGCGCCTGCGCTGCCGCCTGCAAGGCCTGCAGCGGCAGCCGCGCCCAGTGCGCCTACGGCTGCGACTCCTGCAGCTTCGGCCACGCCAGCACCCGTTCTGCCGCGCCCCGAGCCCCCGCAGCGCTCGTCCGTCGCAAAGCTGACGCCCCCGATTCCTGGCGCCGCGATTCCGCCGGTAGCGCCTCGTCCGCTGGTACCTGGGGTGCCGCCGCGTACTACGCAGGCGCGTCCGCCGCTCATGACCCCTCCGGTGCCGGGTGCCGCCGCTCCAGCGCCGCCAAAGCCGCCGGCACAGCCGCGTCCTATGGTGGCTCCTCCGGTGATGGCTCCTCCGGTAGTGGCTCCTCCGGTGATGGCTCCTCCGGTAGTGGCTCCTCCGATGATGCCCCCGCCGGCGCCGCCTCAGGCACCGCCGATGGCGAAGCCGTCTGCTCCATTGGCTCGGCCCTCCTCGCAGGGGACACCGCTCACGCCCTTGCGGCCGCTGACTCCGCTGTCGCCAGCGACTGCGTCCCCGCTGTCTTCGCCGCGCGTTTCCCAGCCCATGAAGTCTGCGGCGGCGACGTCGGCGGCGGGGACCCCGGCGCCGGGGTCCCCGACACGCAAGCCGGTGAATCCTTTCCTGTCGAACGACCCGAATCTGAAGGCGCGTCGATTGGCACGCGCGTTGGTCTCCGACATGATCGCGTACTTGCCGGACAAGCGAGAGCAGGGCCTCCGGGATGGAACACTGAAGGCGCTGTTCAAGGAAGAAATCAAGAAGAGCTACGAGGAGTACGTGGACCAGATTGGCAAGGAGTTCGCGGATTCCACGCAGCATTTTCAAGAGGCGTTGAACGACTTGCTGGCCGGTGGCCAGAAGATGTTCTAGGACAACTGGTTCGCGGACCTTCGGTTCGCGGACCTTCGGTTCCATGACCTTCGGTTGGCGCAGCGCGAGGGCTACGATGCCGCCGCTGCGCCAACTATGTTTAGAGGAGTCGTCGCGAGCCGTGTGCGCCACGCTGCACACGGCTCGCGCTATTTCTTTCCCAGGCACTCCGAATGGCTGAATCCTCCTTTACCACCTCACTCGCGCACGACGAGACGCGTCTCGACGACCTGCGGAGGTACCTTTGACCTCGATCGCAAGCGCGAGCGCCTAGGCGCACTCGAGCAGGACATGAGCGACGCGAATTTCTGGAACGCCCAGGAGCGCGCACGCGGGGTGGTGCAGGAAGTGAAGATCCTGAAGAATTGGATTGACCCGTGGGACAAGCTGAAAGCGCGTGTGGCCTCCGCTCGCGAGCTCCTCGAGCTGCTGGCCATGGAGCCGGACGCCGAGATGGTGACGGAGACGGAGCGGGAAGTGGCGGCCATCCGCGAAGCGACCGACGCGCTCGAGTTGCGCACGCTGCTCCAAGGCCGCGACGACTTCCGTGATGCGCAAATTGAGATCAGCGCCGGCGCCGGTGGCACGGAGGCGCAGGATTGGGCGCAGATGATCATGCGCATGTACACGCGCTGGGCCGAACGAAAAGGTTTTGGCGTCGAGATCCTCGACCTCTCCGAGGGCGAAGAGGCGGGCATCAAGGGCGCGGTGCTCGAGATCAAGGGGGAGTATGCCTACGGATTCCTTCGCCCCGAGTCCGGTGTACACAGACTGGTCCGCATTTCCCCCTATGATTCGCAGGCGCGCCGGCACACGAGCTTCGCCTCGGTGTTCATCTATCCGGTGGTCAACGAGGAGATCAACATCGAGATTCGCGAGGAAGATTTGCGCATCGATGTGTATCGTGCCTCAGGGGCAGGCGGTCAGCACGTGAACAAGACGAGTTCTGCCGTACGCATCACGCACTTGCCCTCGGGCATCGTGGTGGCCTCGCAGGCGGAACGCTCGCAGTTCAAGAACAAGGCGACTTGCATGAAGCAACTGAAGAACAAGCTGTATCAGAAGGAGATTGAGAAGCAGATGGCCGTGAAGGCCGCGATGGACGCCAACAAGATGGATGTGTCGTTCGGGTCGCAGATTCGCAGCTATGTGTTCCAGCCGTATACGATGGTGAATGACCATCGCACCGAGTTGAAGTTGACGGACGTTCAGAAGGTGATGGACGGGGCGATTGATCCGTTCATCGAAGCATTCCTCAAGCAGGGCGCCTCTGGCGCCGCCGCCTAGGCCGACGATGAGCGAAGAACTCAACCACGTACTGCGGGCCCGCCGCGAGAAGCTTGAGCAGCTCGAGCAGCTCGGCGTTGCCCCGTTCGCGTACTCATTCGACCGTTCGCACGGTTGCGGCGAAGCCTTGCCCTTGCTGGTAGGCGACGCGGAGCAGGGGCCAACGGTGCGGGTGGCGGGGCGCCTCGTGGCGCTACGCGGGCACGGCAAGACCATCTTCGCGCACGTGGCCGATGATACGGGGCGCATCCAGCTCTACTTCAAGAAGGACGTGTTGGCCGAGGCCTTCGCGACGGTTGAACTCTTTGACCTCGGCGACATCGTTGGCGTTGAGGGCTACCTCTTCCGCACTCGTACTGGCGAAGTCACGGTACATGTGACCCAGGCGAGCATGCTCGCCAAGTCGCTGCGGCCGCTGCCGTTTGGCAAGGAAGAGCAGGTGGATGGTAAGACCGTGCGCTATTCCGGGTTCGCCGACGGCGAGCAGCGGTCGCGTCAGCGCTATGCGGATCTGGCCGTGCACCCGGAGGTTCGGCGTCACTTCGCGGCGCGCTCACGCATGACAACGGCCATTCGTCGCGCGCTCGACGATCTGAAGTACCTCGAGGTCGAGACACCGGTGCTGCAGCCCTTGTACGGCGGCGCCTCCGCGCGGCCGTTCAACACGCATCACAACGCGTTGGATATGCCGCTCTACCTGCGCATTGCCGACGAGCTTTACCTCAAGCGGCTCGTGGTGGGCGGTTTTGACCGCGTCTATGAGATTGGCCATGACTTCCGCAACGAGGGCATTGACCGGACGCACAATCCGGAATTCACAATGCTGGAGTTCTACGAGGCTTACGCCGACTACACGGTGATGATGGGCCGCGTGGAACAGTTGCTTGTCCGTGCGGCTACCGCCGTGCGTGAGACCCTTGGCGACGCGCCGCGCACGCGTATTGACGGTGAGGAGACGGGCCCGGTGCCGACCTTCGTGCTGCCGTTTCCGCGCATTGAGTGGGTGCCGGCTCTGTCGAAGGCGCTCGGCGTCGCCGATGCGATGCAGATGAGCGATGCGGAACTCGCGACGGCCGCCGAGAAGGCTGGCGTGCACGACATCCCGAAGCTCTCGCGACCGAAGCTCATGGATGAGCTCTTTCAATTCCATGTGGAGAGCAAGATCGATACGCCGACCTTCGTGCTCGACTATCCCGTGGAGCTCTCGCCGTTGGCGAAGCCGCATCGCACCAAGCCGGGACTCACCGAGCGCTTCGAACTGTTTGCCAAGGGCAAAGAGTTAGCGAATGCGTTCTCCGAACTCAACGATCCGCTCGATCAGCGTCGGCGCTTTGAGGCGCAGGCTCGCTTGAAGGCTGCCGGCGACGAAGAGGCCAGCGGCGTGGATGAGGATTACCTGCGCGCGATGGAATACGGCATGCCGCCCATGGGTGGCGTGGGTATCGGGCTTGATCGTCTGTTCATGTACCTCACGGACACGCCGCATATTCGCGACGTGATTCTGTTCCCATTGATGCGGCCCGAGTGATGGCCCGCCGTCTCGAGCTCTCCATTGCCTGGCGCTACCTGCGCAGTCGTCGCGGGTCGCGTCTGCTGTCATTCATTTCGGTGATTGCCGTGGCGGGCGTGGCCGTTGGCGTCAGTGCGCTCATCGTGATCATGGGTGTCATGAATGGACTGCAGACGGATTTACGCGAAAAGATTCTCGTGGGGAGTCCGGACATTCGCGTGCTCACCTACGGTGAGGCGCTGCGCATGGAGCGCTGGCAGCAGGCGATGGAGCAGGTGAAGCTCATGCCGGACGTGGTGGATGTCGCACCGTTTGTGATTACGCAGGGATTGGCCACCGCCGGACGTGGGCATCACGAGGCGGTAACAGTCGCGGGCGTCATTGCCGGCGACTCGGGTAGCGCGCAGGTGACGACGATTCGTGACCATGCGGCACCTGGCGCATTCCAGTTCAAGACCACCGAAGGCCTGAACAACGGTGTGGTGCTCGGGCGCTTGCTCGCTGATCGGCTTGGGGCCTACCCGGGGATGCGGATCACGATCCTCACCGTCGGCGCCGCGACGGCGAGCCAAGCTGCCGGTGCCCTCTCGATGGGCCCGTTGGGCGCCATGAGCTTGGGCTCGTTGCCCCGCGTGCAGGTGTTTGAAGTCACCGGTACCTTCGAAACGATGATGTACGAGTACGACAACAACCACGCCTACGTGCCGCTCGAGTACGCGCAGCGCTTGGCGGGTTTGGACTCGGCGGTCACAGGTCTTGAAGTGAAGACCACCGATCGTTGGGTCGCGCCGAATGTGGCCTCGCAGCTGGTGGACACACTGGGCTATCCGTACCGCGCCGAGGATTGGCAGCAGCAGAACAGTTCGCTGTTTCGCGCGCTCAAGCTCGAGAAGCTGGGGATGAGTGTCATTTTGGCGCTCATCATCATGGTGGCGGCGTTCAACATCGTGAGCACGCTCACGATGGTGGTGCGCGACAAAACGCGCGAGATTGGGATTCTCAAGGCGATGGGTATGCGCGCCGAGTCTATCCGCCGAATCTTCTTGCTGCAGGGGGGCTTCATCGGCGCGGTGGGCACTGGCATGGGACTCTTGCTGGGGCTCGGTACTGGTTTCGCGCTGGAGCGTTGGAAGCTCATCGCGCTCGATCCCTCGGTGTACTTCATCGACCACCTCCCGGTCCGTTTGGAGTGGTTTGACGTGAGCCTCATTGTGTTGCTGAGCGTCGGCGTCGCGGTTCTGGCCACGTTACATCCGGCGCGTCAAGCGGCCAACCTGTACCCGATCGAGGCCATCCGCTCCGAATGACACCCGTTCTTGAAGCCACGGGCGTCATCAAGGGCTATCGTGGTGGCGATGGCAGCACCATCAAGGTGCTCGATGGCGTGGACCTTACGGTCGAGGCCGGCGAGATGGTGGCGGTGGTGGGCGCGAGCGGATCGGGCAAGAGCACCTTTCTGCATGTGCTCGGGGCCTTGGAGCGTCCAGATGTTGGCATTGTGAAGCTTGGTGGCACGACGACGTCCGGGGCGAGCGACGAGGCGTTGGCGGAACTTCGCAACCAGCGAGTGGGATTCGTCTTTCAGTTCCACCATCTCCTCAAGGAGTTCTCGGCGTTGGAGAATGTGATGATGCCAATGCGAATTGCAGAGCGGCCAGATGCCGAGGCCCGTGCGCGGGCTTCGGAACTCTTGGAGCGCGTGGGTTTGGGTTCGCGTCTGCATCATCGCCCATCGGAACTCTCTGGCGGCGAGCAGCAGCGTGCGGCCGTGGCGCGTGCCTTAGCCTTGCATCCGCCGGTGCTCTTGGCCGATGAACCCTCGGGCAACTTGGATCACCAGAACGCCGAGCGTTTGCACGAACTCTTCGCCTCGCTGACGGCCGACGCCGGACTCGGCATCGTGGTGGTGACGCACAACCGTTCGCTTGCGGAGCGAGCGCAGCGGGTGCTGCACCTGGAGGATGGGCGGCTGTTTCCCGCGCCGCCCTCGGCCGGTGGCGTCTGATGGTGTGTGATACCTGCCGCGAGCGCGACGCCGTGGTGCACCTGACGCAGATTGTCGAGGCCGTGGTGTCGCAGGTCCATCTGTGCGAACAGTGCGCGGCGGCGCGTGGCATCGAGACGACCGTGTCCACGGCGCCCAAGCATCCGCTCGGCGACTTCTTGCAGGCCGTGCAGCAGCAGGCCGCGCAGATGCCTGGTGATGCGGCGCGCTGCTCCTACTGCGGCACCTCGCTACGTGACTTTCGGGCGAGCGGTCGTCTGGGCTGTGCGCAGTGCTATGGCGCGTTTGAGCAAAGCCTGCGCGAATTATTGCGGCGCGTGCACGGTAGCACGCGGCACGAGGGCTGGCGGCACGAAGCGAACGATCCTGACGTCGTCGCGAGAGAGGCCACTCTCGAAGCGTTGCGCACGCGCCTGTCGCGGGCCATCGAAGGAGAGGCCTTTGAAGAGGCCGCTGCGTTGCGCGACCAGATTCGGGGGTTGGAATGACTCTCGATCTCTCGCTGCTGCCGGACGGCGGCCTGCAGTGGCTCATCGGCAATGGAGAACACGCGGGTATCGTACTCTCGTCGCGGATTCGCTTGGCACGCAACTTGGCGGGGTTTGCCTTCCCCACGCGGGCCCGGGAAGGGGAGCGCCTTCGCGTCTTGCACCAAGTCAAGGCGACGGCCGCACGCCTGCCGAGCCTGCGCAATGCGGCATTTGTGCGGGTGGACGAGTGTAGCCGCCTTGAGCGACAGGTGCTGCACGAGCGGCATCTGGTGAGCCGCGAATTAGTGGGCCTCGACCGGAACAACGAAGCGCCCGCTGCCGCCGGGGTGCTCGTGACCGGCGATGCGGGGGTCATGGTAAACGAAGAGGACCATCTGCGGGTCCAAGTCTTTAGGTCTGGGTTCGACGTACTCGGGGCGCTGCGGCAAGCCGAGGTGATGGACATGGAACTGGGGGCGGCGCTGCCTTACGCGGCGCACTCGGAGTTCGGATTCCTGACGGCGTGCCCGACGAACACGGGAACCGGCTTGCGGGCGTCCGTACTGATTCATTTACCGGGGTTGGTGCTGACGCAGGAGATTGGGAAGGTGTTGCAGGGCCTGCAGCACATGGGTCTCACGTACCGTGGGCTGTATGGCGAGGGAAGTGATGTGCTCGGAAACCTCTTCCAGATTTCGAACCAGACGACACTTGGACGAAGCGAGGAAGACCTCGCCGACCAGCTGGTGCGGGTAGTGCGTCGCGTGATCGAGCGGGAGGAGGAGGCGCGTGGGGTTCTCTCGCGAGACGCGGGTTATATTATCGAAGACAAGCTTTGGCGCGCGTACGGGATCCTGCGGCATGCGCGGAACCTGCCGGCGGAGGAAGCAATGAATCTGCTGAGTGGGTTGCGGCTCGCCGCTGGGATGAACCTGGTGTCTGGGCTCAGTGTTTACACGCTCAACAAGCTCCTGATTTTTAGCCAGTCGGCGCATCTCTCGCACACTGCGGGCCGGATGCTTACCGACGGCGAGGCGAACCTGGCGCGGGCTCGATACGTGCGTCAGATACTTGCCCATGAAGCACGCCTCCCTGATTGACCCTCAGGGAAAACCGCGTCGAGGCTAACGGATGAACGGCTACAACTTCACGGAACGAGTACGAAAGGTCCTGGCGATGGCCCGCGAGGAAGCGGCGCGCCTCCATCACGAGTACGTGGGGACTGAGCACATCTTGCTCGGGCTCATCCGCGAGGGCGAGGGCGTTGCCGCCGCCGTACTCCAAAACCTCAGCGTGGACCTCGAAGAGGTCCAGCAGAAGATTGAGGAGACGGTGAAGAAGGGCAAAGCTGCCCAGACCACCGGTCCCGACCTTCCGTACACGTCGCGCGCGAAGAAAGTGCTCGAGCTCGCCATGGGCGAAGCCCGTGAGCTCAACCATTCCTACGTCGGCACGGAGCATCTCCTGCTCGGCCTGCTGCGCGAGGAAAAGGGCATCGCGGCCCAGGTGCTGACCGACGCGGGTGTGAACCTCGAGGCGGCGCGCGCCGAGACGCTGCGTCTGCTGGGAACGGAAATGCCGCAGGGTGGGACGCCGGGCACGCCTGGCACCCCCGTCACGCCGGCGAGCGCGAAGGGCGAGAAGAAGTCGAAGACGCCGGCACTGGATCACTTCTGCCGCGATCTGACGACGCTTGCCGCCGAAGGCCAGCTTGATCCAACGATTGGGCGCGCCAAGGAAATTGAGCGCGTGATGGAAGTGCTTTCACGCCGCAAGAAGAACAATCCGGTGCTCATCGGTGAGCCTGGGGTGGGCAAGACGGCCATCGTCGAAGGCCTCGCGCAGCTCATCTCCAACAACGAGTGCCCGGACTCGCTTCGCGACCATCGCGTGCTGTCGCTGGACATGGCGGCCGTGATTGCCGGGACCAAGTACCGCGGTCAGTTCGAAGAGCGTTTGAAGGCCGTGATGAACGAGATCGCGCAGAACAAGCAGATCATCCTGTTCATTGACGAGTTGCACACACTCGTCGGTGCCGGTGCGGCCGAAGGCGCGATTGACGCGAGCAACATGCTCAAGCCGGCGCTCGCACGCGGCGAGCTGCAATGCGTCGGTGCGTCCACGCTCAACGAGTATCGCAAGTACATCGAGAAGGACGGAGCCCTCGAGCGTCGGTTCCAGACGGTCGTGGTGGATCCGCCTTCGATTGACGAGACGGTGGAGATTTTGAAGGGCCTGCGTACGAAGTACGAGGACCACCACCGCGTGACGATTCCCGACGAGACGCTGGTCATCGCGGCCAAGCTGTCGGAGCGCTACATCACGGATCGCTTCCTGCCGGACAAGGCGATTGACGTGATTGACGAGGCCGGTGCACGTGCGCGCTTGGCTGCGCAGGTCCCGCCGCCGGAAGTGGCTGACTTGAAGACGAAGCTCGAGGAAGTGAACGGCGACAAGGATGCCGCCGTGCGCGACCAGAACTTTGAGCGAGCCGCGGCGCTTCGCGATACGGAACGCCAACTGCAGGCCGACATCCGTGCGCGCCAAGAAGAATGGGAGCAGAAGCGCCAGTCGCTCCGCCCGGTGCTTGGCGAGGAAGAGATTGCGTTCATCGTGGGCCGCTGGACGGGCATCCCGGTGACGCGTTTGCAGGAGGCGGAAACGACGCGCCTGCTTCGCATGGAAGAGGAACTGCACGAGTCGGTGGTCGCGCAGGAAGAGGCGATCAAGGCGATTGCGCGTTCCATCCGCCGGAGCCGCGCGGGCCTGAAGGATCCGCGTCGTCCGATTGGCTCGTTCATCTTTTGCGGCCCGACTGGTGTGGGCAAGACGGAGTTGGCCCGCTCGTTGGCCAAGTTCCTCTTTGCCGACACCTCGGCGCTGATTCGCGTGGACATGAGCGAGTACATGGAGAAGTTCTCCGTGTCGCGGCTCATCGGTGCCCCGCCGGGCTACGTGGGCTATGAGGATTCGGGCACGCTCACCAAGGCCGTGCGCCGCAAGCCGTACTCGGTGATCCTGCTCGACGAAATCGAGAAGGCGCATCCTGACGTCTTCAACATCCTGCTGCAGGTGCTCGACGAGGGTCACCTCACGGACAACTACGGCCGCATGATTGACTTCAAGAACACGGTCGTGATCATGACGTCGAACGTTGGCGCCAAGGACATCATGAAGAACCGCACGCTCGGGTTCAGCGCCATGGAGGTTGGTCAGAACTTTGACCGAATGGCGGACAAGGTGAAGGAAGAACTCCAGCACGCGTTCAACCCGGAGTTCCTCAACCGCCTCGACGATGTCATCGTGTTCCACCCGCTTTCGCGCGAGCACATTGCGCAGATTGTGTCAATCTTGTTGAAGGAAGTGCAGAAGCGCCTCAGCGAGGAAGAGCTCACGCTCAAGCTCACGGATGCGGCCACGGACTTCTTGGTGAAGAACGGCTACGACCAGAGCTATGGCGCTCGGCCGCTCAAGCGGGCCATTCAGCGGTATATCGAGGACCCGCTGTCGGAGCGGATTCTGCTCGCCGATTTCACCCGCGGCGACGAGATTGAAGTAGACGTCGCGGAGGACGGGGCGAAGCTGCAGTTCCGGACGTACGCCGCGACCCCGAAGGTCTGAAGGATTCCAGCAGGACCACCCGCGGGACCGGACCCTTGGAACATGTCCGGTCCCGTCCCGTGTATATTCCCCTTATGTATCGTATCTTCTTGGCATTGCTTGCCTTGACGGCAGCAACGCCAGTGCTTGCACAGGACCAGGCTGGCCGCTGTCTCAGACCCGATTCCGTCGTGGTCCGAGGCAACGAGCGTGTCGGTCGGGCGACCATTATCGCGGGCAGCGGCATCGTGGCCGGCGACTCGCTGAACTTTGTCGCCATTCAACGTGCGTTGCGCGATCTGTACGCCACGGGTGACTTCGAGTCGGTCAACGTCGAGTGTGGCCTGCCCGCCGGCGCCACCGGTTCGGTGATTGTCATCTCGGTGACGGAGCGGCCCATCGTGGGGCAGGTGTCCGTGCTTGGCCCGTCAGCGATTCCGGCTCGCAGTGTTGAAGATCGCGTGACCCTGTTGATTGGGCGCCCGGTTGACCCGGCGCAGATTGCGGTCTCCATGAGGCGCATCGACTCCCTCTACAAGGCTCGCGGTTACTACTTGGCGCGCATCCGCCCCGAGACGACGTCGTTGGGGGATCGCGTAGGCATCACCTTCCGTGTGAACGAAGGGCGTCGCTTGGCGGTGTCGGGCCTTCGCGTCTTGGGGAGCCAGCAGCTACCGGCAGGCGAAGTCGTGAGCGCGATGGAAACCAGGCCTGAGGGCTTCTGGTGGTTCCAGCGCGGAGAGTTCGACGAGGACCTCTATTCCGCCGACCTCGGCGAGAAGATTCCGACCTACTTCGCGCAACGTGGCTTTGTGGATTTTCAACTTGAGCGCGACACGCTCATCATTGATCCGTCGCGTGGCAAGGCGCTGGTAGAACTGACCATCCGCGAGGGGCCGCAGTATCACGTGACGGGCCTCGAGGTGGTGGGCAATCGGCATTTTACGGCGGAGCAGCTCTCGTCGTACTACCCGTTCATTGATCGGGCGCCCACCTTGGCCGAGCGGGCGCGGGCGCTCATTAAGCGGCGCCCGCCAGCGACGGACGTGTTTGACCGCACGCGTTGGGAAGAGGCGACGCAACAGGTGCGCACCCTTTATAACAACGACGGTTACATCTACGCGCAGATCAATCCTGTCGTGGAGCGTGAGCCCGGCGACTCGGCGCTCGTGCGCGTGCGTTGGGACATTCGCGAAGGTTCGCCGGCGATCATCAATCGTGTGGATATCATCGGCAACGATTTCACGATCGAGAACTGCATCCGGGACCAGCTCTTCATCATTCCCGGTGACGTCTTCAATCAGGATCGCTTGATTCGCAGCTGGCAGGGCATCAGCAACCTTGGGTTCTTCGAGACGCCGCTGGCGTTCCCGGACACGCGGCCAGCCAATGACCAAGGCGACATCGACATCATTTTCACGGTGAAGGAGAAGCGCACGGGCAACGTGAACTTCGGCGCGTCGGCAGGGCAGGGCACGGGCATCGGCGGTTTTATCGGCCTTGACCAGCCCAACTTGTTTGGGCGTTGTAAGCGCGGCTCGATTCAGTGGCAGTACGGGCGCTTTATCAATGACTTCAACGCCTCGTACACGGATCCTGGCATCAAGGGCACGCAGGTGTCCGGGCAACTGTCGGCGTATCACTCGCAGGCGCGGTATCGCATTGCGGACTTTGGCCAGACGACGCGCATCGGTGCCAACGTGCGCGTGGGCTTCCCCTTCCCGCGTTCGCGCTTCACGCGGGTATTCACGTCGTATGGTTTGGAGTCGGTGCGCTTTGGGTCGGGCGGTCTGCTCGGGCAGCAGGCGTCCGACGGCTGTCAGGGCTGCGTCCGTAGCACCTTGGGCTTCGACGTCACGCGCGACACTCGCGTGGATATGCCCTTCGCGACCGACGGTCGCCTGCAGACGTTCAGCGCGCAGTTCAACGGTGGCCCTCTGGGCGGTCAGGCCGACTTCCAGCGCTACACGACGGAACTCAAGAACTACACGTTGCTGGCCCGGATTGGCGGCAAGGCCCCGGGGTCGAATCCGCTGCGTCTGACGATGGGTCTCTCGGCCCGTGCCGGCGCCACCTTCGGCAACACGCGTGACTTCTTCTGGTCTCAGCAGTTCTCGCTGGGCGGTGTGCAGTTCGGTGAGCCCCTGCGCGGCTACCCTGAATTCTCCATCACGCCAAATGGATTCACGACTGCGGCGGGCACCTTCAACGCGCAACGCGAGTCGTTCGGTAGCGCCTTCTTCACGTCCACGGCAGAGATCGGTCTCCGGTTTAATTCTTCGCTGTATCTGGCAATGTTCTACGACGCGGGTAATATCTGGGATCGCCCGCGCGATTTTGACCCCACGCGACTTTTCCGTGGCGCCGGCTTCAGCGCGTCCACGGTGAGTCCGCTTGGTCCGCTGGGCCTTGACCTCGCCTATGGCTTCGACCGACTCGACGCCCTAGGTAATCCCGATCCGCAGTGGCAGCTGCACTTCCGCCTCGGTCAGTTCTTCTAACTTTGGAGTTACGCATGTTCGCTCGTACTCGCGGTGTCCTTTTTGCCGCAATCCTCACGCTTGGCGTCGCCTCGCCGCTGGCTGCCCAGAAGGTGGCCTTCGTCAATTCCGCGCGCGTCCTTCAGGAGATGCCGCAGCGCCCCGCCGCTGAAGCGCAGATCCGCGCGGCGCTCGAGGTGCTCGCGGCGCGTCAGCAGGTGATGGTAGACTCGCTGAACGGTATGCTGGCCTCCTTCGAGCGCGACTCCGCCTCGTTGGCGCAGGCCGATAAGCTCACGCGCTTCCAGCAGATGCAGGCCTACGATGCCCGGTACCGCGACACGCTTCAGGTTCTGGAGCAGGAGAGCCAGGAAGCACAGGCCGCTGCGATGCAGCCGATGTTCGATTTGATTCGCACCGCACTCGACGACATCCGCGCAGCGGAGAATTTTACGATGATCCTTGACCTCTCGCGCGAAGGCAGCCAGGTCGTGTCGTTCGATCGCAATCTCGACATCTCGGATCGGGTCCTGACGCGCATTCGGGCAACGGCGGGCGCTCGTCCGGGCACGGCACCGGCCACGCCACGTCCGCCAGCACAGACGCCGGGAGCAGCGGCACCGGCAGCGCAACGACCGGCACAGCAGGGCCCCGTGGCCCAGCCGTCCGGCGTTCGGCGCCCGTAACAGCGCGGCGAGTCGCCTTCCCACCAGGCGATGAGCGAATCGTCCGGAACCAGCCTGCGGCTCGCGGATATCGCGAGCACAGTGGGGGGGACGGTGCGGGGAGACGCAGAGGTCCGTGTCTCGCGCATCGCCCCCCTCGACCGCGCGGGAAGCGGCGACATTTCGTTCCTCGCGTCGGCTAAATACGCCACGTCGCTCGTGGAGTCGAAGGCCGGGGCCATTCTGATATCGCCCGAGCTTCAGGACTCGCCGGGCCTCTGCGCGAATCGTGTGGTGGTGGCCAAGCCGCACGAGGCCATCCTCGCGCTGTTGCCTCACCTCTATCGCCAACCGGTACGTCCCTTCGTTGGTGTACACCCGACGGCGGTCGTGGACCCTACGGCGCGGGTGGACGCGGACGTGTGCCTTGAGCCGTTCGTCGTCGTGGGCGCCAATGTGCGCATTGGTCGCGGCGCTTGGATTGGCTCGCACTGCGTAATCGGCGATGGAGTGGAGATGGGGACGGATGTGCGTCTGTTCCCGCACGTCACCCTCTACTCGGGCGTGAGGCTCGGGAACCGCGTCTCCATCCACAGCGGCACGCGGGTTGGTAGCGACGGATTCGGGTACGTGTTTCAAAACGGCGCTCACCACAAGTTGCAGCACGTGGGTGCCTGCATCATCGGTGACGATGTGGAGATTGGCGCGAACTGCGGAATTGATCGCGGCAGCATCGATGAGACCATCATTGGAGCCGGTACCAAGCTCGATAATCTCGTGCACATCGCGCACAACGTGCGGATTGGGCGCCTGTGCCTGATCACGGCGCAGGTTGGGATTGCGGGAAGCGCGCATATCGGGGACGGCGTGGTGATGGCCGGGCAAACGGGTGTGTCAGGCCACGTGACTATCGGTGATCGCGTCACACTGACCGCGAGAACAGGTGCGCTGACGGACGTGCCGAGCGGCGAGGTCTGGGGCGGATTCCCCGCGCGGTCGCACCGGGAAACGTTGAAGGGCTACGCGGCCATCGCGAAGCTGCCGGAGTTCATGAAACGCGTTGAACGACTGCTGAAGAAGGACGAGGAGTCGAAGTGAGCCGCCGGAGTATCGCTCGCGATGTGGAGTTGAGCGGCATCGGCCTGCACTTGGGTCGCACCTGCACTCTTCGATTCCGACCCGCGGCGCCCAACACAGGCATTCGCTTCCGCCGCATTGATCTTGCGGGACTGCCGGAGACCCCGGCGCACGTGTCCGTGGCAGTCGCCGCTGAGCGACGCACGCAGCTCGGCGAGGGTGAGGCGGCGCTCCACACCGTGGAGCACGTGCTCGCGGCGGTGGCCGGCATGCTCATCGATGATCTCATTATCGAGATGGACAGTGCGGAACCGCCCATTATGGACGGCTCGGCCGAGCCCTTCCGTGCGGCGCTTGCGGACGCTGGCATTCGCGAGCAGGAAGGCGTGCCGGCCGTTCTGTGCCTAGCCGAGCCCGTGCGGGTCGTGGATGGGGAGTCCGTGTACGTGGCGCATCCCTGCGATGGGCTCGAGATTGAAGTGAAGATTGACTTCCCGCATCCTATGATTGGGACGCAGCAGGGCAAGTGGCGGGTGAGCGTGACATCATTCGCGCAGGAGCTGGCGCCGGCGCGTACTTTCGGGATGCTGTCGTGGGTGGAAGGGCTCAGGGCAAAGGGCTTGATTCAGGGCGCGTCCACCGAGAACACAATCGTGCTGGATGACCACGGTGTGGTGGGGACGACCTTGCGCTGGCCCGACGAGTTCGTGCGCCACAAGGCGATGGATGTCGTGGGTGACCTCGCCTTGGCGGGGCAGCGGGTGCAGGCCAGGATCTCGGCGACGAAGCCGAGTCACCGCGGGACCGTGACGTTGCTGCGCGAAATGCTTGCGCATGCGGTGAAGCCGTCACAGCCCGCTCAATCGGAGACAGGCGTGCTGGGCATCGAAGAGATCATGAAAATCCTCCCCCATCGGTATCCGTTCCTTTTGGTGGACCGGATTGTGGAGATGGAGGCGATGAAGCGTGTCGTGGCGATCAAGAACGTCACGATCAACGAGCCGTTTTTCCAGGGACATTTCCCCGGGCATCCGATTATGCCCGGCGTACTGATCGTTGAGGCCATGGCGCAAGCCGGTGGCGTGCTGCTCATGGGAACGGTGGACGATCCGGAGAGCAAGGTCGTCTACTTTATGAGCATCGATAACATCAAGTTCCGGAAGCCGGTGAAGCCCGGTGACCAACTCCGATTCGAAGTGGACATCATTCAACTGCGCGGCAAGGTCTGTCGCATCGCCGGCGTGGCCAAGGTGGACGGCCAGGTGGTGTGCGAGGCGGAGATGGCCGCGATGGTGCGCGACCGATGAGCGCGAAGATTCATCCCACGGCCATCGTCGACGCGAAGGCCCAGATTGGCAACGATGTCGAGATTGGCCCCTGGGCGTATGTCGGCCCGCACTGCGTCGTTGGCGACGGCAGCGTGGTTCAGATGCGCGCCACGCTCGAGGAGCACGTGATCCTCGGTCCCAAGGTGACCGTCGGCATTGGTACGGTACTCGGCGGCCGGCCGCAGGATCTCAAGTTCAAGGGCGAGGTCACGACGGTGGAGATTGGTGAGGGTACCACGCTGCGTGAGTATCTCACCATCAACCGGGGCACCAGCGAGTCGTTCAAGACCACGGTCGGGAAGAACTGCTTCCTCATGTCGTACGTGCATCTGGCGCACGACTGCCACGTAGGCGACGGCGTGATTATTTCCAACGGCACGCAGCTCGCGGGTCACGTGAAGGTGGACGAGCGGGCCATCATCTCGGGGCTCTGCGCCGTGCATCAGTTCGCGAAGATTGGGCGCTACGCCTTCATCGGCGGCGCCTCGCGTATCTCGAAGGATATCCCGCCGTTTGTGAAGGCCGTGGGCAATCCGGTGCAGCTCTACGGCCTCAACTCCGTCGGTCTGCAGCGCAGCGGCTTCAAGGATGAAGTCGTGAGCGAGCTCAAGAAGGCGTATCGCCTATTTTTCCGCTCGGACATGAACATCACGCAGGCGCTTGAGAAGGCCGTTGAGCTCACGCAGTATGACGAAGTGAAGGCTTTTGTGGCGTTCGTGGAAGCCAGCGGGCGCGGAGTCGTGACGTGAGCCAGCCCTTGCGCCTTGGCGTCATCGGGACGGGAAGTCTTGGCTATCACCACGCGCGAATTCTGCGCGATCTGCCTGGCATTGCCTTCAAGGGATTCTTCGAGTCCAGTGCGGACCGTGCGGCCGTCGTTTCGCGCGAGCTGAGCATTCAGGCGTATCCGAGCGTCGAAGCTTTGTTGGCGGATGTTGACGCGGTGAGCATCGTGGTGCCTACGTCATTTCACCATGCGGTGGCCAAGCAGGCGCTTGAGGCGGGCAAGCACATCCTGATCGAGAAGCCAATCACGGTGACGCTGGACGAAGCCGACGAGCTGCTCGCGATTGCGGAGAAGAATGGCCGCTTCATTCAGATTGGGCACATCGAGCGATTCAATCGGGCAATTCGGGCGGCGCTGCCGCACGTGGACACGCCATTGTTCATTGACAGCGACCGACTGGCTCCGTTTAATCCGCGCGGGTCTGACGTGGCCGTGGTGTTGGACTTGATGATTCACGACATCGACCTCGTGTTGACGCTCACTGGGGCCGCGGTGCGCGACGTGTCGGCAGCGGGCCTGCCCGTGCTGACGCCGAGCATTGATATTGCGAATGCGCGCATCACCTTCGAGACCGGTGCCGTCGCGACGATTACGGCGAGCCGTGTGTCTAAGGAACGCATGCGCAAGCTGCGCATCTTCCAGAAGAACGGTTATCTCTCGCTCGACCTTGCCTCAGGCACGGGTGAGATGTACCGGATGCGTCGAGACGTCGATCTCGTGGCTTTGGCGAAGCAGGCGCAGCCGATGGAAGCATTCGTGGAGCGCGTCCCGATTGACGCGCCAGAAGGCGAGCCGTTGCGTCTGGAGCTTGAGAGCTTCATTGCCGCGCTAAAGGGCGAAGCACCGGTGGCGGTTACAGGGCGTGCGGGTCGCGATGCATTAGCCGTGGCCTTGCGCATCATCGGCGACATTGAGCGGGCCTTGCCCGCGCTACGCGGCTACCTGCCGGGGCGCGGTGCGTGAGATCCTGATTCTCGCGGGGGAGGCCTCGGGCGATTTGCACGGGGCCATTCTCGCGGAACGGTTGACGGCTCTGCGTCCCGGCGTGCCCCTCACGGGCACCGGTGGCGTGCGCATGCGCAACGCTGGCGTGGAGATGCTTGAGGAGCACGAGGGCGTGGTCGGCTTCGTCGAGGTGCTCAAGCACATTCCTTCGCACTACCGCTTGCTGAAGCGCCTGACGGCTCGCTTCGATTCAGGGCGCGTGGGACTGCTCGTGTGCATTGATTATCCGGGCTTCAATATGCGGGTCGCGGCGGCGGCGGCGGCGCGCCGCATTCCCGTGCTTTATTACATCACGCCGCAGGTGTGGGCCTGGCGCGCGGGGCGACTGAAGACCATGGCAAAGATTATCACCAAGGCTGCGGTAATCTTGCCGTTCGAGGAACAGTTACTGCGCGGAGCCGGCGTCGATGCGACGTTTGTGGGACATCCCCTGTTGGATCGTGCGCAGTCGCTGCCGACCAAGGCCGAAGCGCGGGTCCGTCTTGGTTTGCCCGTTGACGGAGAGATGCTCGCGCTGTTTCCCGGCAGCCGTGCTGAGGAGATTCGGCGGCACATGGCCGACTTCTTGGCGGTCGCGGACGAACTCAAGCGTCGGCGTCCGGGACTGCAAGTGGTGTTGAGCGTAGCGCCGACCATCGCGCTACGAGACGATGAAGTGCCGGTGCCACTCGTGCGCTCGGCGAGTTTCGACGTTTTGCGTGCGGCAGACGTGGCGCTGTGCAAAAGTGGCACAACGACGCTCGAGGCGGCGGTGGCGGGCACGCCCTGCGCCATTGTCTACCGCACGAGCCCCATCTCGTATGCCATCGCACGACGCTTGGTGAAGATTGACCACATCGGCCTGCTCAACATCGTGGCGGGCCGTAGCGTGGCTCCGGAGTTCGTGCAGGACGCGTTTCAGCCCGTGCCGGTGGCGAATGCGCTGGAGCCCTTGTTCGATCGCACTGGCGCTGCTCGTGCACGTATGCTGGCGGGGCTCGCGGACGTGCGCGCCCGCCTCGGTGAGCCGGGCGCATCGTTACGGGTGGCCGAGATGGCCGCGGAGATGCTGAAATGATTGAGCCGCAGATCGCTAGTCCGCTGCCGGCGCCGGAAAAAGCGGAGAAGAAGCGCCCACAGGCATGGTGGAAGCGGCATCTCGCCGTGCCGGTAGGGCGAATCTTTGCGCAAACGCTGGCGGTGTCATGGCGTTTTAGCGAACACAACACCGGGGATTTCAATCGCCTTCGCGCCGAGAACAAACCCTTCCTGCTGGCGGTGTGGCACGGACAGCTCTTCGTGGCGGTGATGGCCAACCGTTACCGCGATTTCTCGGCAATGGCGAGTACGCACGGCGATGCGGACCTGATTGCGCGGATGATGATGGGCTGGGGATACAACTTCGTGCGTGGCTCCAGCTCAAAGGGCGGGCGTGCGGCGCTCGTGCAAATGGTGGAGCATCTGAGGGATGGACGGCACTTTGCCATCACGCCGGATGGCCCACGCGGACCGCGCGGCGTCCCCAAGCCCGGCACCTTGGTGGCGGCGGTGCGCAGCGGCGTCGCCATTGTGACGATGCACTTTGAAGTCTCGAATGCATGGCGCTTCAAAAGCTGGGATCGGTTTTGCTTGCCCAAGCCATTCGCCCGCGTGCGCGCCGTCTACAGCGACGCGTGGGTGCCGCCGGACACCTCCGAGGAATCGCTGGCCGAACTGACGCGCCGCTTGGGTCCGGTCGAAGCAGTGGACATGGGCCGCGACGCCGCAAAGGACATTCCGGCTGAGTCCAGCACGTGAGCAGGGTGGTGGAGCGCATCTGGGCGCGCAATGGCGTAGCGGCGTGGGCGCTCGCTCCGCTGTCGTGGATGTTTGGCGCTGGTGTCGCGGTGCGCAATGCGATGTTTGAATTCGGTATTCTCCGCTCGTACCCGCTGGCCCTGCCGTCGGTGAGCGTGGGAAATCTGAGCGTTGGTGGAACGGGCAAGACGCCGATCTCCGCGTGGGTGGCGAGGGAACTCCTTGCCCTCGGTGCAAAGCCGGCGATCGTGATGCGCGGCTACGGCGCCGATGAGCCGCTGGTGCACGCGCGACTTAATCCCACCGTGCCCGTTATCAGCAATGCCAACCGCGTTGCCGGCACTCTGGAGGCCAAGGCGCGCGGCGCGACCGTCGTGGTGCTCGACGACGCATTTCAGCACCGTCGTGCACGGCGCGATGTGGATTTCGTGTTGATTGCAGCGGAGCAGGGCACTTCACTGCGCGTGTTGCCGGCCGGACCGCTGCGCGAAGGGCCTGGCGCATTGCGCCGCGCGACGGCCGTCATCGTGACCCGGAAGTCCGCCACGGCGGCCGAGGCTGAGGCTGTGGCGGCCTCCTGGACGGGATTTGCCGGGGCGCCCCCGGTGGCGATTGCCGCCTTGCAGCCGGCCGAGCTTGTGCCGGTGCACTCGTCCGCTGGGCCGGCCCAGGGGCTCTCCGAGCTCACGGGCCGTCGCGTGCTGGCCATCTCGGCGATTGGGAATGCGACGGCATTTGAACGCCAGCTTGCGGCCCTGGGTGCGGAGGTGAGCTCGGCAGCCTTTGCGGACCATTACCCTTTTTCGGCTGAGGACGGGGCCCGTTTGGCGGCCCGGGCGGCCACGGTTGACCGCGTGGTTTGCACGCTCAAGGACGCGGTGAAGCTGGCCTCGCTGTGGCCTCGCGAGGCCGCTCCGCTGTGGTATCTTTCCCAGGCTGTCGAGGTCGAGCGCGGAGGGGCGCTGATTCGTGATGCGCTTCGCCGGTTGGTCCCCGGTTCACAGCCCTGATGTTAGACCCCTAGTGCCGGCCCCCGCCGGTGTTGCACCCCCCAAAATTACTATGGCTGATCTACGCCTTCCCACGACCCCAATTGTCCGCCCGGACAAAGATCGTTTCCTGAACGAGGAGAACCCCTTCGAGGCGATGATGTCGCGCTTCGATCGCGCGGCCGAGCTGTTGGATCTTGAGCCCGGACTGTACAAAGTCCTACGCAGCGCCGAGCGAGAAATTACGGTGTCCATTCCCGTCCTGATGGACAACGGAGAGGTTGAGGTGTTCACGGGCATCCGCGTGATGCACAACACCTCTCGCGGTCCCGCCAAGGGCGGCATCCGCTTCGACATGAACGTTTCGCTCGACGAAGTGAAGGCACTTGCAGCGTGGATGACCTGGAAGTGCGCTGTGGTGAACATTCCCTTCGGCGGTGCGAAGGGCGGCGTGATTTGCGATCCGCTCAAGATGTCGGTGGGTGAACTAGAGCGCGTCACGCGTCGCTACACCTCGGGCATCATCTCGACGCTCGGCCCAGACTCCGACGTGCCAGCGCCAGACGTGAACACCAACGAGCGCGTGATGGCGTGGTTGATGGACACGTACTCGATGCATGTGGGCCACACGGTGAACGCCGTGACCACGGGTAAGCCGGTGGAGATGGGTGGATCGCTGGGCCGACGCGAGGCCACGGGCCGCGGCGTCATGTTCACGGCGACGCAGGCCCTCGAGCACCTGAAGATGGACGTGAAGGGCGCCACGGTGGCCGTGCAGGGCTTCGGTAACGTGGGCTCGATTGGCGCTCAGCTCATGCAGCAGGTGGGCTGCAAGGTGGTGGCAGTTTCGGACCGTACGGGTGGATGGCACAACCCGAAGGGCATTGATATTGATGACGCGATTGCCCACGTGAAGAAGCACAAGACACTCGACGGCTACGGAAAGGGCGAAGCCATCACCAACGAGCAGTTGCTCGAGCTGGAAGTTGATGTGCTCATTCCGGCGGCCATGGAGAACGTGATCACATCCAAGAACGCCAAGAACATCAAGGCCAAGATTATCTGCGAAGGCGCCAACGGTCCAACGACGGCGACCGCCGATACAATCCTCGATGAGAAGGGCATCTTCGTGATTCCCGACATCCTCGCCAATGCGGGCGGTGTGACCGTCAGCTACTTCGAGTGGGTGCAAAACCGCGGCGGCTACTATTGGGACGAGAAGACGGTCAATGAGCGTCTCCAGACGATCATGATCAACAGCTTCCGCGATGTGCTGAAGCTGTCGCAACAGCACAAGGTGAACATGCGCACGGCGGCGTACATGGTGGCCATCAGCCGCGTGGCGACCGTGCACCGCTTGCGTGGCATCTATGCGTGACGCGCGCGCCGCTGGGCGCGCTAAGGCGCGTCCGGGGCGGCGATGAAGATTGTAGTGGCCGCCGTCGGGAAGCCGCGTGACGCGGCGCTCGCGGCGGCCATTCGTCAGTATGAGGAGCGTGCCGTGCACTATTGGCCGCTCGAGATCGTCGAGGTGAAGGAGGAGTCGGGACGTTCGCTTGCCCCGGCTCAGGTGATGGAGAAGGAGGCAGAGCGAATCCTGAGCAAGCTTCCGTCGGGTGCGGTGCTGCTGCTTTGTGATCCAGCGGACGGCAAGTCGTACACGTCGGAGTCGTTCGCCGCGTTGTTGCAGGGATATCGAGAGCGTGCGCAGGACTTGGCAATTGTGATTGGCGGAGCGCACGGCATCGCGGCATCGCTGCGGCAGCGTGAGCACCGCAAGCTGAGTTTGGCGCCATGGACCCTCCCGCACGAATTGGCGCGGTTGGTATTGATGGAACAGATCTATCGCGCGGGTAGCATCGTGCGCGGTGAACCCTACCACAAGTAACGAAACGTCAATGCAGCGAGCCGAGAGCCTGCGATGTTGGAGCCCGACGCCAGGGGACGCGCGATGAGCGCACCACGTCTGGTCACGGAGACCTTAGGTGGCTCGCCACTCTCGCGCGCCGCACAGGACGGCCAAGTGCCGGCGGATTGGTTCCCGCCGCGCCCTTCTGGTGCCGCCGCGTGGAAGGCGCGCGCGGAGCGGGTCCAGCAGGAGTTTGGCGGCTCGCGTTGGCTGGCCGGCCTGCGGCCCGCGTTTGATGCCGCGGGCCCGGCGGCGGAGCGCCTAGAGCGTGTCGCCGACCAAAACGGCATCGTCATCACGACGGGCCAACAGCCGGGACTGTTTGGCGGTCCGCTGTACACGCTCCTCAAGGCGCTGTCGGCGTTGGCCCTCGCCGATCGTATTGAGCGCGACACGGGAATTCCCTGCGCACCGGTATTTTGGGCTGCGACCGACGACGCGGACTTCGCCGAGGCCTCGTGGACAGCCGTAGCTGGTGAAGGCCAGGTGCGGCGTTTGAGCATTTCGCGCCGCGGCAATGAAGGCGTGGTCATGGCCGAAATGCCGCTTGGCGACACAGGTGAGCAGTTCGAAGAGTTAGTGGCCGCGGCAGGCTCAGCGCCGCACGGGGCGATTCTCGATGCACTCAAGGCTGCGTACAACCCGGATGCGACGGTGGGCGGCGCGTACGTTCGATTCCTGCGCCAGTTGCTACAACCGCACGGCATTGCCGTGCTCGATGCCTGGCATCCTGCCACGCGCGCGGCCGCGCGGCCCACGCTGGTGGAAGCGCTACGCCGCGCCGCCAGTGTGGACGAGGCGCTGGCGCTGCGCATGGTAGCGATAGAGCGTGCAGGGTTCCGCGCCCAGGTGGCGCGAGTGCCGAAGCTTTCGTTGGTCTTCCGTTCGCTGGCTGGCGTGAAGGAGCGGATTCCGATTGCGCAGGCGGATGAGGTGGCGCATCGGGCGGACTCCATCCTGTCGGCCAACGTGCTGCTTCGTCCGGTGGTGGAGCGACGTATCCTGCCTACAGTGGCCTACGTCGCGGGGCCGGGCGAGATCGCCTATTTCTCGCAGGTGAGCGCTGTATCCGAAGCGCTCGGCATCGCCGCACCGCTCGCGGTCCCACGTTGGTCCGCAACGGTGGTGGAGCCAGGTACGGATCGTCGTCTTGGCCGCTTGGGCATGGTGTTGGATGATCTCAAGACGCCGCATGACGCCGAACGTCGAATTGGTGATCGCGCGATGCCGGCCGCGGTGCGCGATGCGCTCGAGGGTTTGCGCAAGGATCTCGCGGATCGGCTCGATTCCCTCAGCGCGGTGTCGTCGCAGTTGGACCACTTGGTGCCGGATCGCGTGATTGAAGGCGCACGTCACCAGATGTTGCATCGTGTAGATCGTTTGGAACGTCGTCTGCGCGCCGCGGCGCGGGGCCGGTCGGTGGAAGCGGTCCAAGATCTTGCCACCGTGCGCGCGGCCTTGATGCCCGATAATCAACGTCAGGAGCGGCGTCTGAATCCGGTTCCGATGTTGGCGCGCCACGGAGAACTTTTGCTCGCGCAGTTGAAGGCGGGCGCGGCGATGCACGCCGGGTCGCTGGTCGGCGGGTGATGAAGATCGGCGGGGCGCGCCTCGTCGCCGCTGGGATCCTGCTGAGCCGTGTGTTTGGGCTCGTCCGGCAACGGGTCACTGCGCACTACCTCGGCAACGGCGTAGTGGCTGATGCGCTCGCCGCAGCGTTCCGCATTCCCAACCTGCTGCAGAACCTGTTCGGTGAGGGCGCGCTCTCGGCGTCGTTCATCCCTGTGTACGCCAAGCTGCTCGCGGAGGGGAAGCGCGAGGAAGCGGGGCGCGTCGCGGGCGCTGTGCTCGCACTCTTGACGGCGCTGGTGTCTGTGCTGGTGTTGCTGGGCATCCTTGCCGCTTCGTGGCTCGTGCAAGTTATCGCCCCGGGCCTTGATGTTGAGTCGCGCGAACTCACCGTCCTGCTGGTCCGCATTATTTTCCCGGGGCTCGGGCTCCTCGTGGTCTCGGCCTGGTGCCTCGGTGTTCTGAACGCGCATCGCCGATTCTTTCTCTCGTATGCGTCGCCGGTGCTATGGAACGCGGCGATCATCGCGGCCCTGCTGTACGCGGGCACGAGCGCTGACAGCACGCAGGCGCAGCTTGCGGTCACTGTGGCCTTTGCCAGTGTCGCGGGCGCAGCGCTGCAACTCGTGGTGCAGGTCCCGACGGTGTTGCGCGTGGAAGGGGGACTGCGGCTCAGCGCCGGACCGGCAGCAGGGCAGGTGCGTACGGTGCTTCGCAACTTCGCCCCGAGCGTGGCGACGCGCGGCGTGGTGCAGGTGAGCGGATATGTGGATACGCTCATCGCGTCATTTCTCGGTGCGGGCGCGCTCGCCACGCTGACCTACGCGCAGGCCATCTCGATGCTGCCCGTCTCGCTGTTTGGCATGTCGGTTGCGGCGAGTGAGCTCCCGGCGATGTCGGCCGCCACGGGAAGCCGGGAGGAGGTTGCGGCTGCGCTCTCCACTCGGCTCGCACGCGGCCTGCAGCGAATTGCGTACTTCGTGATTCCCTCCGCGGTAGGCTTGGTGGTGTTTGGTCGCATGATGGCATCGGTGCTTTACGAGGGCGGGGCATTTGGCCGTGAAGACGCGATCTGGGTGTGGGCGGCCCTGGCTGGCTCCGGCGTCGGTCTCCTTGCCAGCACACAGGGGCGCTTGTTCTCCTCGGCGTCCTTTGCTCTTGGGGACACGCACACACCGTTTCGCTTCGCTGTAGTGCGTGTATCGCTAGCCGGCGTGCTTGGTATGGCATTGGCGACGCAGATTCCCGCGCGCGTGGGTCTGCCCACGCAGTTGGGCGTGGGAATTCTCACCGCGGCGTCGGGTCTTGCGGCGTGGCTCGAGTACCGGCTGCTGCGGCGGCACGTTGAGGCCTTGGTGGGTCGCATTGATTTGCCCACGTCATTGATGCCCAAGATCTGGCTCAGCGCGATTCTCGCGGCGCTGGTGGGGATCGCCGTCGCGCGTCAGGTCAGTGAGCTTCGGCCCATGCTGGAGGGCAGCCTAGTGCTCGCGAGCTTTGGCGTGGCGTACCTGGTGTTCACGGGGCTACTCGGAGTGAATCGTGCCCGAAGCGCCTGAACGGGTTGCGCAGAAGCTTGCGCATTTGCCCGAAACGCCGGGCGTCTACCTCTGGAGAGCGGCAGACGGCACGGTGTTATATGTGGGCAAGGCCAAGCGTCTGCGGCCCCGTGTGCGTAGCTACTTCGCGTCCGAGCATTGGGATAATCCCAAGACGCGGCGTCTCGTCGAGCAGATTGCCGATGTCGAGACCATCGTCGTACCCGACGAGGCCAGCGCGCTCATCCTTGAGAACAACCTCATCAAGGAGCATCGTCCCAAGTACAACGTGATGTTACGGGACGACAAGACCTATCCGTACATCAAGGTCACGGTCCAAGAGCCGTATCCGCGGGTGTTCGTGACGCGCCGACTGCAGAGCGATGGGGCGCGGTACTTCGGACCGTATACAGACGTCACCGCCATGCGCCGCGCGCTCGATGTGGTAAAGCGCATCTTCACTGTGCGATCCTGCCGCTACGATATGCCGTCCGAGATGCCCGAGCGCGCCTGTCTCGACTACCACATCGGCCGCTGCAAGGCCCCCTGCATCTTCGCACAGTCGCAGCGTGAGTACGCGGCCATGATTGACGAGGTGCTGACCTTCCTCGACGGCAAGACCGACGATGTGGTGAAGCGCGTACGCAGCCTGATGGATGCCGCCGCCGAGGCGATGGAGTTCGAACGCGCTGCCGAGTTGCGCGATGCCATCGCGAAGTTGCAGCGAATGGAAGAGCCGAGCGTGGTGGCCGAGGTGGAAGGCGGAGACCGCGACGTGATTGGCTACGCCCGGGACGGCGATGACGCGGCGGCCACGCTGCTGCGTATTCGTACCGGAAAGTTGGTGGCGCGCGAACATCGCTTTCTGGAAGGCGTAGAAGGCGAGCCCGATGGTGATGTGCTCTCCACATACTTAGTGAGCGCCTATCTCAAGGCGCCGGCTCGGGCGCGCGAGCTGCTGATTCCGTTTGACTTCGAGGATCGACCGCTCTTCGAAGAGGCCTTGAAGGGCGAAGCCAAGCTCTTGATCCCGCAGCGCGGTCCTAAGCGCGATCTTCTCGACCTCGCGGAGCAGAACGCGAGGCACCTGCTCGAAGAGTTCAAGCTTGCCGAGCAGGAAACGGACGAGCGTGCGGCCGATCCCGTCTACGAGCTGGGCCAGGCCTTGGGACTAGAGAAGCTGCCGCGCTCCATCATCTGCTTCGACAACTCCACGTCGCAGGGCAAGGATAGCGTGGGCGGCATCGTGTGGTTTGAGAACGGGCGTCCGCGCCGCGCCGAATACCGCACGATGAAGGTGAAGACCGTGGACGAAGCGTTGGGACCGGACGACTTTCAGTCCATGCGCGAAGTCGTAGGGCGCTACTTCCGCCGCCGCCTCGACGAGAAGCGCCCTTTGCCGGACCTCGTGGTGGTGGACGGCGGCAAGGGGCAGCTCAGTGCGGCCGATGAAGCGCTTCAGGCGTTGGGCCTCGGCGCGCTACCGCTCATTGGGCTGGCGAAGCGCGAAGAGGAGATTTTTTCGCGGGGAAAGCGTGAGTCGCTGCGGCTCCCGCGGCGCTCAGCGGCCTTGCGCCTCTTGCAACAGATTCGCGATGAGGCGCATCGCAGCGCCGTGACGTACAACCGCAAGCGGCGTACGATGCGCACGGTGACGAGCGAACTTCTCAAGCTGCCCGGCGTCGGCCCCGTGAAGCGGCGCGCATTGTTGCAGGCCTTTGGCTCCTTGCAGGGCGTGAAGGAGGCGAGCCTTGAGCAGGTGGCCGCGCTCGAAGGCTTCAGCGACGCCAGTGCTCGCAAGTTGCTCGAGGGACTAGGCGTGCCGTTGGCGCCAACGGTGGCAGCGGCCAGCGAAGCTGCGGGCGACCCCGATTCAAAAGACTCACAGTCGGAAGAATCAGGGTCTCAAGAACCAAGATCGCAAGAACCAACGTCTCAAGACCCAATCCAGTAGCAACACCGTACGCGTTTTGCATCCGTCATCCGTCATCCGTCCCCATCTCAATGACTTGGTCCCTCAGCTGCTCCGTTTGCTCCTACACCCAGCCTGACGGCGCGCGTCTCGCGTCGCTCTGCCCGTCCTGTGGTCAGCCGTTGCTGGTGCAGTATCCCAATGCCGTGCCGCGTGCTGCGGTCACGGCAGAGGCGAGTCTGTGGCGGTACGGCGCCGCATTGCCATTGCAGGCAGGCGAGCGCGCAATCACACTCGGCGAGGGCATGACGCCGTTAATTGAACTGCCGCATCTTGCCACGGAGATTGGCGTGCGACGGCTTTGGGTGAAGGATGAGGGACTGAATCCCACCGCAAGCTTCAAGGCGCGCGGGTTGATGATGGCCGTTACGCGCGCCAAGGCGCTCAACTTGCCTGGCGTGTGCGTGCCGACGGCGGGCAATGCCGGCATCGCACTCGCCGCCTACGCCGCCGCCGCCGGGATGCCTTGCCGCATCTTTGCTCCGGAGACGACGCCGCCGCCCATTCTGGGATCCATTCGCGCGCTCGGCGCTGATCTCGTGCTGCTTCCCGGGCACATTGGTGATTGCGGCAAGGCGACGATCGCATTCGCCACTCAGAGCGGGTACTTCAATGTCGCCACCGTGCGCGAGCCGTACCGCGTGGAGGGGATGAAGACCATGGGCTACGAGATGGCTGAGCAGCTGGGTTGGAGGTTGCCCGATGCCATCGTCTATCCTACTGGTGGCGGAGAAGGGACGATTGGCATTTGGAAGGCCATCAACGAGATGATCGCTTGGGGATGGCTTCCGGCCGACACGGCGCGTCCGCGCATGATCATTGCGCAGGCGGATGGATGTGCGCCCCTCGTGAAGGCATTCCAAGCCGGAGAGGAGAAGGCCACTCCATGGCCAGATCCTACTACGCACGCCAGTGGCTTGCGCGTTCCGGGTCCTTTGGGTGACCGGCTCACGTTACGAACCTTGCGCGAGAGCGCCGGCGAGGCGGAAGCGGTGAGCGAAGCGCGCATTCGCAGCGGCACGTTCCTTTTGGCGAGTAAGAGCGGCATTGATGCGGCACCGGAAGGTGGGGCCGCGCTCGAAGCCGCGCGTCAGTTAGTGGCCGCAGGACGGCTGCGTGCCGATGCCGAGGTTGTCGTTTTCAACACGGGCTCAGGCGCCAGCTATCGCTGGTAGACGGTGCGTTCAGCGTGGCTGACGGACTTCCGTCACGCTGAACGGCTGTGCCACGCGCAGTGGGATGCGCCGCTCGGCATCACCGGCTTCCCAGCGAATGATGACGTCGCGCTCGAGGGGAATGTCGCACAGCGCCCAGGCACCATTCTCGTCCGTCGTGGTTTCGCGGACTTCTTCGCGTTCTTGCAGTTCGGTGCGATTCACGATGACGGGCGTGGTCCATGAGGCGCGAATCACGGTGCCGGCCAGAGGCAGGTTCGTGGAATCTTTCATGAAGCGTCCGCGGGCGGCGGCCGTGGGTTGAATCGTGGTGCGTTCGGGGCAGAGCGGTGCGAAGGCTGTACCAGCCACCCGTGCACCATGTGGATCGCGCTGAAAACGTGTGCCACCGCTGTCCGACACCGCGAGCATGCGTCCACCGGTCAGGAAGTGCGCGACGACATCTACGCGAGTCATCTGCGAACGGACGAGTGTCGTGTTGCCCTCGCCAGTGAAGTAATTGAGAAATGGCGTGCGCTGGCTCCAATCGGTGACGAGCCAACCGCCACTCGGCGTCCGAGCAAACCGTAGCCGGCCCCCCGAGCCTGACTCTCGCTCTGTCTCCGGCAAATCCACGTACCTGAAGTTCATGTGCAGCAGTGCGAGCGACGGCCACGCGAGCGTGAACTCGCCGGCGACGTCCACCATGCCTTTGCGCTGACGCAGAGGCTCGAACGACAACACGAGCGAGTCCTCGTCAATGCGCCGCACGCGCACGCAGTGTGTCTCGACGAACCACGGTGTCGCGATAATCTCGAGGTCAGGCGCGTAGAAGCTGCGATCGCCACCCACGGTGGCGAAGAAGCCGACCTCCTCGAGTCGCTCCGTGCTGACCGGAGGGAAGAGCTGGGGTAGGGAGCCGCTCGCGCGTCGCAGGGCGGCCCGCAACGTGTCGTCGCTGCGCTTCGCGATGCGGTACTGCGACATCACCCAGCGGCCTTGCACGTCAGAGCGACCGATGCGAAACCGAGCCGCCGTCACGGCCGTGACAATCTCATCGTAGAGCGCGTCGGCCACTCGCTTATTGCGCTGGTTGCGGTCGCAGGTGGCGGCGCCGCGAGGCAGTTCATCGGGCAAGTCGACGCGACGGCTGGCGAGTTGTGCGTCGAAGCTCGTGACGCCTGTGGACTCCACAGTTCGCTCGCCGAGCGTCTCACGCGAGAAGCCGACGCGCTTGGCTTCGATGCGCGCCGTGCCAGCGTACTCAAGAAAGAGCAGGTATCGTCCATCGTCTCGCGTGACTGTCTGCCCGATGCGCGCCCCGCTGTTGTCCTTTGCGGTGAGCACCACGCCGGCGGCGGCGGCGCCGTTTGGCGCGCGGATGAGTCCCTCAAGACGCTGAGCGGAGGCTGCGCGCCCTCCCGCCACCAGCAAGAGGCTGAGCGAGAAGAGAACGCGGCACGTCATCGGTTTCGCATGTGATCGGCAAGGGGGCGCAGCTTGCTGCGCAAAAACCCCTTGACCTCCTCGGGCATGGCGTGCTCGGCCACTGCCGTCTCCATGCACCACAGCCACTGGTCACGTTCGCGCTCCGCAATGGCAAATGGCATGTGCCGAGCCCGCAGCATGGGATGGCCGTAGCGGTCCGTGTACAACTGAGGTCCGCCGAGCCAACCGGTGAGATACATGTACAGTTTGTCACGGGAAACCTTGAGGCTCGCCGCGTGTAGCTCGCGGACTTCCTTGGCCTCTGGAGCGCTGTCCATGAGGTCGTAAAAGCGATCGACTAGGCTACGTACCGCCGCGTCGCCGCCGATGAGTTCATAGGGAGTTGCGCTCACAGCAGGAAGATGGTCGGCGAGCGGCGGCGAGTCCATATGAGTGCGCGTTAGATTTCCCGCATGACGCGCATCGCTATTCTGGACCCCATGTCTGGCATCGCCGGGGACATGTGCCTCGGCGCCCTGTTGGACCTCGGACTCCCTGAGACATTCGTCAACGAGCTGCCTGCGGCGCTGGGAATCGCGGACGTTGGCGTGCACATCACCAGTGTCAGTCGCGGTCAGATTGCCTGCAAGAAGGTGGACTTCAGTATCCCACCGCAGCCCCACGGGCGGCACCTGAAACACCTCAAGGCCATCGTCGAGGCCACATCCGCCCCGGCGAGTGTCAAGGAGAAGGCGATTCGCTGCTTCACGCTCATCACCGAGTGCGAAGCCGCGATTCACGGGACGACGGTGGAGCGCGTGCATCTCCATGAGGTCGGCAGTGTGGATGCCATCCTCGACATCGTCG
Organism: Gemmatimonas sp.; assembly: GCA_031414535.1. Taxonomy (GTDB): domain Bacteria; phylum Gemmatimonadota; class Gemmatimonadetes; order Gemmatimonadales; family Gemmatimonadaceae; genus Pseudogemmatithrix. Next base: position 53,607 of record JANNVQ010000007.1, on the reverse strand, counting down.
GGACCATCTGGGGCCTTGAGACGCTGGGCGTCGAGAAGGTGTACTGCGGCACGATCCCGCTCGGCGATGGCTTCGTGGAGACGCAGCATGGGCGCATGGCGGTGCCCACTGCGGCGACACTCAGGCTACTGGAAGGGCTGAGGGTCAGTCCTGGGCCCGAAGGTTCGGGTGAACTTGTCACGCCAACAGGTGCCGCACTCGTGCGCGTGCTGAGCGAGGGGACGCCGCCGTCGGAGTACACACCGACCCGCAGTGGTTTCGGGGCGGGCACGAAGGATTTTCCGAATCGGGCGAACGCCCTGCGAATCATCTTGGGTTCCTCGGAGCCGGAGTTGACCGACGCTGGCCACTCGGAGCACGAGATGGTCTTTGTGGTGACGGCGGATGTGGACGATGCCACGGGCGAGGAACTCGCGGCGGTCGCGCAGTCCCTGCGTGAAGCGGGGGCACTCGACGTGGTGCTCATCCCGACTCTGATGAAAAAGGGGCGGCCGGGCACCCGGATTGAGGCAATCACGGGACCCAACGACGCGGATGCGATCGCTGAGCGCTTGTTGCAGGACTCGACCAGCATCGGCGTGCGTAGCTACATGGCGTTTCGCCAGGTGTTGGTCCGGGAAATGGTGACCGTGCGCGTGGAAGGCCACGACATCGCTCTCAAGGTGGTGACGCTCCCCGACGGCACGCGACGCGCCAAGCCCGAGGCAGATGATGTGCAACGCGTTGCCGAACAGCTCAAGCGGCCTCTGCGAGAGATTGCCGACTTGGCGAAAGCCGCGCTCCGCTAAGCGATGCAAGATGCGCGCGTTCGACGCCGGCGTTGGACCTTCATCGTCCTGCTGGTCGCGCTGCGATTCGTGCTACCGCTGGTGCTGATTGACCCCAGTTGGGAATACCATCGCGATGAACTGTTGTACTTCGCGATGGGCGATCATCTCGCGCTTCGCATGCAGTTCCCGCCGCTGGTGCCCGCAGTCGCGGCGCTGAGTACTGCGATCTTCGGAGACTCCGTATGGTCTGCGCGCGTACCAGCGGCGGCAGGCGGCGCGGCGCTCACACTCTTCGTGCTCTGGCTGCTCCAACGACTCGGCGGTGGCCGTCGCGCGATGGCGTGGGCCTGGATGGCACTGGTTGCGGCGCCGGTGTTCCTGCGGCCCTCGGCGCTGTTCCAGCCCGTGATCTTCGATCAACTGTGGGCGACCATCGCTGTCGGCGCATTGATGCTCGCGGTGTACGAGCGGCGCCCGGAGTGGTGGATGCTCGCGGGTCTGGGATTCGGGCTCGGGTTTCTCACGAAGTTTTCGGTGCTCTTGTACGGAGTCGCGGCCGCAGTCGTCGTGATTGCGCATCCGGAACTGCGTCGGCAGCTGCGCACTCGCTGGCCCTGGTTGGCGCTCGGGATGGCGCTCGCACTCGGGCTCCCAACGCTTTTCGGGCAGATCCACTTTGACTGGCCGTTCTTGAAGTCGCTGGCTGCGCTTAAAGAGGGTCAGTTCGAGGAGACAAGTTTGGTTGGGACGCTCACGGGCCAAGTGTTGATGCTGGGCAGCGGTGTGGTCGTCGCCGCGGCTGGTGTGTGGTCGGCGAGCGGCCGCAACGCGCAGGCGCTTGCGGGCCCAGCTCGTGTTGCCGCGGGCTTCGCCTTGGTGCTTCTCGGTCTCGTCCTCTGGCAGGGCGGGAAAGAGTACTACGTGGCGCCTGCGTATCCGGCGCTCATCGCGCTTGGGGCGATTGTCGTAGCCACTCTTGGGGTGAACATGCAGCGCGCACTCGCGGCGCTAATCGCCGTTGGTGGACTGGTACTGCTACCGCTCGGGATCCCCGTGCTACCGCCTGCTCAGATGGCCGGCTATGCCGCGTGGCTCGGGGTAGGTACAAAGACCAACTGGGGTGAGCGGCTGGAGCTCCCACAGGACTATGCCGATATGCTCGGCTGGCGTGCCCAGGCAGAGGCCGTCTCGCGCGTTTACAAGTCGCTGAGCCCAGCAGATCAAGCCGTGACGGTGATTTCTGCGAGCAACTACGGTGAAGCAGGGGCGATTGCCCGCTACGCGCCGCGCCTCGGCTATCCGTATCCCATCTCCACGTCTGGGGACTTTCACGCTTGGGGGCTCTACGGGCGGACGGGCGAGATTGCGATTCTCATTGAGGGCCCCGACGCACTCCCGGGATTGGTTCAACTGTTCCGCGAGGTGGTGCAGGTTGATTCGATTGGCGACCCTCGCGGCGTACCCGAGGAGCGTGACCTTCGCATCTATGTCGCGAGGGGTCCGAGGGTATCCATTCCCGAGAGCTGGAGGGCGCGCGGCGCGGACTGGGACTAGGTCGCGCAAGTGCCGAAGCCACATTGACTTCCGTGTGCTAGGCTCATACATTTTCTAAGCCGCATCGCGCGGCTTTTTTTGTCTCAGTCAGTCGCCCAGTAGCCCTCGAGTTTTCTGATGGTCCGCGTCAGTAAGGTCCACCCCGATAGCATTGCCGCCGAGCTGGGGATCACCCCCGGTACGGAACTGCTGAGCGTGGACGGGCGCGCCTTGGAAGACTTCCTCGATTGGGAGTTTTTGACGGCAGATGACGCCTTTGAGCTTGAGGCGAAGCTGACGGACGGCGAGCACGTCGTGTTCGAGATCGAGCGCGAGGGCGGGGAGCCGATGGGGCTTGAACTCGAGCCACCGAACGTGCGGCGCTGCGCCAATCGCTGCGAGTTCTGCTTCATCGAGGGATTGCCGAAGGGCCTGCGAAAGGGCCTGTACATTCGCGACGACGACTACCGCCTCTCGTTCGCCTACGGCAACTTTGCGACGCTCTCGAACTTGAAGGAGCGCGACATCGCGCGCATCCTCGAGTACAGGCTCTCGCCGCTCTACGTCTCGGTGCACGCCACGCCGTGGGAAGCCCGCAAGGTGCTGCTCAACAATCCGCGCGTGCCCAACATCCTTGAGCAGCTCACCTTGCTCACCGACGGTGGCATCCAGTTCCACGGCCAGATGGTCGTGGTGCCGGGGCTCAACGACGGCGAGGTGCTCGAAGCCTCGCTGCGTGACCTCTACAACTTCGGCGAAAACTGTCTGAGCGTGGCTCTCGTGCCGGTGGGCCTGACGCAGTTTTCGCACATCTACACCGGCAAGTCCATGGATCGCGAGAATGCCCGGGCAATTCTCGAGACGGCCGAGCGCTGGTCGGCGAAGGCGCAGAAGGAGCGCGGCGAAGTGTGGGTATATGGGTCGGACGAGCTCTATCTGTTGGCGGAGCGCGAACTGCCGCTGGCCGCTCACTATGGAGACTTCTCGCAGATTGAGAACGGCGTGGGTGCCGTGACGTCTCTTCGAGACCGCGTGCGCGATGGCGTGAAGCGCTTGCCGCGCCTTGATGGTCGGAAGATCGGGATTGTGACGGGCACCGCGATGCATACGCTGATGCCACCGCTGCTCGAGCAGTTGCGCGCCCAGACGGGCGCCGAGTTTGAAATGATTGCAACGACGAATTCTCTTTTCGGTCCTACCGTGACAACTGCTGGCCTCCTCGTGGGAGCCGACATTCGTCGCGCGCTCACCGACCGTACCGACCTCGATCTCGCGCTGATTCCCGCCGAGACCATCAATCAGGACGGCATCTTTCTGGACGACGAGTCCTTCATCGCCGTCCGCGAGTCCCTCCCGATGCCCGTGTATCCCTCGTACGATTTCATTGACGTGTTGGAGCATGAAGGTTCTTCCGCCGGCGTGGCAGCGGGAGGCGCCCGATGAGCATCCCAGTCGTGGCACTCGTCGGACGCCCGAACGTGGGCAAGTCCGCGCTGTTTAATCGACTCATCGGCGACAACGCCGCCATCGTGAGCGAGGAAGCGGGCACCACGCGTGACCGTCACTTCTCACGCTGCGAGTGGCAGGGACGTTCCTTCTGGCTGGTAGACACGGGCGGTCTCATTGAAGACTCCGTGCTCCCGATGGACGTGGCGATCAAGCATCAGGTGCGCGAGGCCATTGCCGAAGCCGACCTGATGCTGTTCATGGTGGATGCGAAGGCCGGTCTGCATCCCAGCGACTCGCGCATTCTGGACATGTTGCGCGGATCGCGGAAGCCGTGGCTTGTCGTCGCGAACAAGGTGGACGACCCAAAGAGCACGGACTATTTCGAATTCTTCAATCTCGGCGCAGGCGATGTGATGCCTGTGTCTGCCACCAACGGCAAGAACTCCGGCGACCTGCTCGACACCATCGTCGAGCGCTTGCCCGCGAATGAGGATGAACCTGGCCCCGAAGTGCTCCGCGTGGCTGTCATCGGTCGCCCGAATGTGGGCAAGAGCTCGTACATCAACCGCTTGCTGGGCGAAGAGCGTTTGGTGGTGAGCGACACACCAGGCACCACGCGCGATTCCATTGACACGCCGTTCACGTATCATCAGCGCCCGTTCATCTTCGTGGACACCGCAGGCCTACGGCGTCAGAGCAAGATTGACGACGGCATTGAGTTCTATTCGTCGCTGCGCACGCGGCGCGCCATCGAGCGCTCCGACATTTGCATCCTGATGATTGACGCCGTTGAGGGCCTGCACAATCAGGACCTCAAGATTGCGACGCTGGCGTGGGAAGCCGGGCGCGGGATGATCATCGTCGTCAACAAGTGGGACTTGAAGGAGAAGGACGACAAGACGGCCGCCAAGTTTGAGAAGGAATGCGCCGAGAAGGCGCCTTACCTGAAATGGATTCCGTTCCTATTCACGTCTGCGCTGACGGGCCAGCGCGTGACGAAGGTACTCGACTTGCTGCTCCAGGTTGAGGCTGAGCGATCCAAGCGCATTCCCACCTCTGACGTCAACGACACGCTGCAGGAGCTCTTGGCGCGTCGTCAGCCGCCGCAGGCGGCCGGTCACGAGGTGAAGCTCAACTTTGCCACGCAGGTGGCCACCGCACCGCCGGGCATCGTGGTGTTGGGCAATCATCCGGATCTCGTGCAGGAGCACTATGTGCGCTACCTGCACAATGGCTTCCGCGAGAAGTACGGCTTCCTTGGAAACCCCCTCAACATCATGATGCGCCAGAAGGGTGGTCGCAATGAGTGAGTGGGGAGGCGGAGGGATGCATTGGAGTCTCGCGCTGTTCGCAGCGTATTTGTGTGGCTCCATTCCCACGGCGTACATCGCCGGTCGCCTCCTGAAGGGCATTGATCTGCGCACCATAGGGTCCGGCAACCTTGGGGCCACCAACGTGTACCGGAACTTGGGCCCCGTGCCTGCCATCATCGTGCTGCTGATTGATGCGGCAAAAGGCTACCTGCCGGTGCTGCTGCTTCCGCCGCGCATTGCCGGCGTGTGGGGATTCGAAACGCGCGATCTCACCCTCTGGGCTATCGGTTGCGGCATTGCCGCAATTCTCGGACATTTGAAGCCCATCTTCCTGCTGTGGAAGGGTGGCGGAAAGGGCGTCGCGACGGCAGCTGGCGTGTTTCTCGGGCTTCAACCGGTCGCCCTCGGCGTTGCTCTCATTGCATTTATCGTGGTGGCGGCCGGGAGCGGATACGTTTCTTTGGCCAGTCTTGCTGCTGCCGTCACGCTCTTCATCTCGGTGCTCGTCATCGACATTGACAACCTCCCGCTTGTCCTGACCGCGGCCTTGGTTATGGGCGCGGTGATTGGACTGCACACAAAGAACATTGCGCGGCTTCGTGCGGGTACGGAGCCTAAGACATTCGGAAAGACGAAGGAGGTCGCGTGAAAATTGCCGTGATTGGCGCGGGCGCTTGGGGCACCGCGCTCGCCAACCTGCTCTCTGAGAACGACCACGAGGTGATGCTCTGGGCCTACGAGGCCGATGTGGTGGAGAGCATCAACGCGGCGAATGAGAACCGACGCTTCCTCGCCGGTGTCTCGCTGCATCCCGACTTGCGTGCCTCGAGCGTCGAGGAGCATGTGCTCGAGGGCGTGGAGCTCGTCATCTTTGTGGCGCCCTCACACGTGCTCCGGCAGGTTGCCGCGAGTTGCGCGCGATTCGTGCCGGCCGGCGTGCCACTCGTCGTCGCCACCAAGGGCATTGATCGCGACAAGCTCGAGCTGATGACCGATGTGGTGGGCGGTGAGATTCAGGGTCATCCCATCGTCGCGCTCAGCGGCCCGAGCTTCGCGTTGGAGGTAGCCAATCACCTGCCGACCGCCATCGTGGCCGCGTCCGCCGACGAAGATGCCGCGCGTCTCACGCAGCAGGCACTTTCCACCTCGGCGTTTCGCGTCTACACACAGAGTGACGTCATTGGCGTAGAACTCGGCGGGGCCATCAAGAACGTGATGGCCGTGGCCACCGGCATTGCCGACGGATTGCAACTGGGCTTCAATGCCCGCGCTGCACTCATCACGCGCGGCCTCGCTGAGATGACGCGTCTGGGCGTGAAGCTGGGTGCGGATCCGCGGACCTTTGCCGGACTCGCCGGAATGGGCGACCTCGTGCTTACGTGCACCGGCTCCCTGTCGCGCAATCGCGCCGTCGGACTGGAGATCGGTCGCGGAGCAGCGCTGAACGAGATCCTCCAGGGCCGCGAGACCGTTGCCGAGGGTGTGACCACCACGGAGACCGCGAAGCGCCTCGCCGAGAAACACGGTGTGGAGATGCCGATTGTGAACGCGGTGCATCGCGTCCTCTTTGAGCGTCAACCGGCACGCTGGGCGCTGGTGGAGTTGATGACCCGCGATCTGAAGGGAGAGCAGGACTGATGGCGTCTGGGGCGGAACCTATCCGCGAGTTCTTCTCCATCGGGGACGTGTGTGAGCTCTCGGACCTCAAGCCACATGTCCTGCGCTATTGGGAAAGCCAGTTCCGGTTTCTGTCACCGGCCAAGAACCGTTCGGGCAACCGCGTCTACACGCGGCGCGAAGTCGAACTGGTCATGCTGGTGAAGCATTTACTGTACACCGAGAAGTACACCATCGAAGGCGCCAAACAGAAGGTGGATGAGCACCGCAAAAGTGGCGGCGTCAAGCCCGCCGCTCGGCATGGCTTGGATACGGAGACGGTGCAGATGCTGGAGAAGGATCTACTGGGAATCCTCGCCATTTTGGAGCGGAACGACTGATGCGGCTGCTGCTGAGCAATGATGATGGAATTCTCGCGCGAGGGCTGGAGTGCCTCGAGCGCGCCGCTCGCCCACTGGGTGACGTCTGGGTGGTTGCGCCGGACCGCGAGCAGAGCGCCACCAGCCACTCACTGACGTTGCATCATCCGCTACGGCCCATCCAGTTGGGTCCGCAGCGCTGGCAAGTGGACGGCACGCCTACGGACTGTGTGATGCTCGCCATCGAGGCCCTGCTCCCCGAGCGCCCAGACTTCGTGCTGAGCGGCATCAATCACGGCCCGAATATGGGCGAGGATGTGCTCTACTCAGGTACGGTGGCCGCTGCCATGGAAGGCCTGGCGCTGGGCGTACCGAGCATCGCGGTGTCGTTTGCTGGGCGCGTGCTGCGCGCCGACGACACGCTGCTCGCCGATCACGTGGACAACCTCACCAAGCTCTTCGCGCATCTCACATCGCTGCCGGCCTTCCCGGCCGATACGTTGCTGAATGTGAACATCCCGGCGGTGCCGGCCGCGGAGGTGAAGGGTGTACGGCTCACGCGCCTCGGCCGGCGTGTTTTCAGCGATTCGCTGACGCCAATGAAGGACCCGTGGGGGCGCGAAATTTTCTGGATTGGCGGTGGCTCGGTCGCGTGGAGTGGCTCTGACGATTCCGACTTCCGTGCGGTGAAGGATGGCTATATCTCCGTCACGCCCCTGCATCTGGATCTGACGGCCAAGGACCGCCTCGACGACGCGGAGCGCTGGTGGCGTCCGCTCTGACGCCGCAGTTCGGCGGCGCACGCCGTCGCTTGATTGAGGAACTGCAGCGAAAGGGGATTCGAAGCCTTAGCGTCTTGAAGGCCTTCGATGACGTGCCGCGGCACGAGTTCGTTCCGACGGGCTTGCGGCATCGCGCCTACGAGGATTCGCCACTACCCATTGGGCAAGGGCAGACAATCTCCCAGCCGTGGGTGCACGCGAAGTACTTGGAACTGTTAGAGCTCAGGGGTCAGGAGCGGGTGCTCGAGATTGGTACTGGCTCGGGTTTCCAGACGGCGCTCATTACCAAGCTCGCGCAGCACGTGTTCAGTATTGAGCGGATCGCGCCGCTGGCAGAGCAGGCCCGCGAGTCGTTGCGGCGTTGTGGCATTGACCACGTAATTCAGCGCGTGGGCGACGGCACGATGGGCTGGGCTGAATACGGACCCTACGATGCAATCCTCGTGGGCGCGGCCTCACCTGACATACCACAGCCATTGCTTGACCAGCTGAGCGAAGGCGGGCAATTGTTGATTCCCGTTGGCGACCGCGATACCCAGAAGCTCATCCGAGTGCGCCGCACGCCCGAGGGATTCACGCGCAGCACCCTCGATGTAATGCGCTTCGTTCCTCTCATTGGTCAACATGGCTTCGATGCTTAGTCTCGCCGATCGCCTGAAGGCGACCATTCGCGATGTGCCGGACTTTCCCAAACCGGGCATCGTGTTCAAGGACATCACGCCGCTGCTGCAGGACCCGGCCCTGTTCGCCGACGTTACGGCCGCTATGGCCGCGCCTTGGAAGGGAAAGTCCATCACGCACGTCCTGGCCATCGAGAGTCGCGGCTTCCTGTTTGGCGCGCCGGTCGCGCAACATTTGGGCGCAGCGCTCGTGCCCGTGCGGAAGCCTGGCAAGCTGCCGAGCGCCCATCTTACCGAGCGTTACGCATTGGAGTACGGTGAGGACGCCGTGGAAATCCACACCGACGCCATTGATGCCACTTCGCTCGTGCTCATCGTGGACGACGTGCTCGCCACGGGTGGTACGGCTGCCGCGACCCGGCGCTTGGCGAATCGGCTCGGCGCTGGGGTGGCCGGCATTGGGGTGGTCATTGACCTTTCGTTCCTGCCTTGGCGGAAGACCCTCCACGGGGTGCTGGTGGAGACGCTAGTTTCGTTCTAGGTACGGCCCGGGCCAAACGCCCCAGTTCTCGGGGAACTTTGCCGCGACAAAGTGGTAGATTTTGTATTGCGGACATTTTGGAGGGAAGATGCGCCGGTTTGTATTGGCACTTTTGCTCGCCGTACTACCTACGGCAGTCGCTGCGCAGAGCGAACGCGAACGCGGATACCTCTTTCGCGAGCCGCCCGCCACGCTAACGCTATCCGGCGGGGTTGGGCTCGCGACCTCACGCGGTGACCTGTGGGCCTTTGCCTTCGATGAGCTCGCGATGTCACGCCGCGACATCGCCTCATTCGACCAGAACGTGGACTTGGCTTTCCGGCTCAATGCGAGGACTGATCTCGTGCTCAGCTACGGCGTTACGGATGGTCGCACGCAGTCAGAGCTTCGCGATTGGTTGGACGAAAACGGACAACCAATCAATCAGCGCACGCGCTTCATTCGTCGGCCTTTGAGCGCGACCGTCCGCTACGCGCTGCGCCCGCGCGGCACGAAGATCGGTACCTATGCTTGGATTCCGAACAGCGTAGTGCCTTATGTTGGACTCGGCGCTGGGCGGATGTCGTACCGCTTCACGCAAAACGGCGAGTTTGTGGATTCCCAGACGCTCGAAATTTTTCGAGATAACTACGAGGCTTCGGGTAAGGCCGGCTTCGTGCTTGGCAGTACGGGCGTGGTGTGGACCTTGATACCGAGCATCGCCATCACGACAGAGTTGAAGTACATCCACGCATCGGCTGACGGCCGCCCGTCGTTCCAGGGATTCGAGAAGCTCGATCTATCGGGCGTATCGACCTCCGTCGGATTCACTTTACGGCTTTAGAGAGGACGTCATGCGAATCCTTCGAGCGTTCATCGGAACGGCTGCTGGGCTCACGCTTCTGGCGGTTTCGCCTGCCCAAGCCCAGCAGACGGCGAGTTCCGCACATCCATGGGCCGCATTCTTTGGATGCTGGGCCCCAGCGGAGGGCGCCCGCAGCCTCGCCATGACCTGCGTGCTGCCCGTTGCAGGGTCGTCGCTTGAGATTGAGCAGTTGAGTCTGGTTGCTGGGAATGTCGTGCAGACGGTCACGCTGCGTGCGGATGGCGAGCGCCGCGACATTGAAGCCGAGGGCTGTCAGGGTTGGGAGTCTTCGGCATTCTCGCTGGATGGCGCGCGCGTGTACATGCGCGGAATCGCCAACTGCGCGGCGCGGCAGGAGCAGGTCACGTCGGGCGTACTCTCCATCACACCGGAGCGACAGTTCTTGCAGGTGATGGCTGTGCGAGTGGGTGAGCAACACAACGTGACCACGCATCGCTTTGAGCTGCTGCCGTGGATGGACCTTCCGCCTGCGATGCAGGAGCGGTTGAAGAGCCTCGCGGTGCTTGCCGCCGGCGCGCGTGTGGGCGCTGCGCGTGCAGTGGACTTAGTTGCGATCGAGGACGCGCTACAATTTGCCGACCCGCTGGTAGTAGAGGCGTGGATGGCCGAAACGGGTACTGGCAACTCGAACTTCCGTGTAACACGTCGTGAGCTCAGTCGCCTGGTCGCGGCGAACGCCCCCACTCGCATCATTGATTTGAGCGTGGCACTAGCAAATCCCGCGCAGTTTGCGCCGCGCGTTGAGCGGGCGGGTGGGGGTGGGGCAAACACATGGAATACCCCGCGGCAGCAGGCGTGGTTGGGTAGTGATCTCAGGATGGACGCCTTCTGCGACCAGTTTCAGTTCGGCGCGCTGAATTGGCGTGGGAGCTTCCCGCTGTGGTCGATGTATCCAGGGCTGGGATTATCGTATTACGGGTGGTTCCCCGATTGCGTGGGCGGAGGATTCTATTCGCGTTGGGCCTTCGGGCCGTACGGGGGCGGGAACTGGTACGGCAATGGGCAGTTCACCGGCGTACCGGGCTCCGTAGTGGTGACAACACAGCCTCGGCGTGAGCCTGGTACCGTGACCAAGGGTCAGGGATACACCAGCGGAACGAACTCCTCATCAACGGGTGGTTCGGGGCAGCCTCGCAATAGCAGCGGCCCGAGCACCGTGAGGGCGAGCAGTGGTTCCTCGCAGTCATCCTCGAGCGGTGAATCCTCGTCCGGCGGCACTCGCTCGGCGGGGTCGAGCGGTACAGGCCGAACCGCTCAACCACGGAATCCCTAAGTCTCCCCGCTCAGCAACCACGCTCGATTGGCTCGCAAAGCGGGCCGAGCACGGTTCGCGCGTCGTCTTGACGGGGTGCAGCGGAGCAGGGCACGACCGCACCACAACGGAATGGCTAAGCGTTCGCGCTTTGCCGCGTTATCTTGTTGTGGCTTGCCCCCGTAGCTCAGGTGGATAGAGCGACGGTTTCCTAAACCGCAGGTCGGCAGTTCGAATCTGCCCGGGGGCACTCTGGCAGTCGGCCGATTAGTTTTCACTAGATGTCGAGGGGCCACTGCCTCCTCGGGCTTTACCTTTATCTCTCAGGCAATGACGAACGACTTTTCTGACTCGCCCTCCGTGGCCGAGACCCTTCAGCGGTATCAGCGCCCCATCGTGATTGGGGCAGTAGTGTTGGCCGCTGCCGGCGGCGGCCTTTGGATGGCAAAGCGCTCCGGCGAGATTAAGGAGCAGCGTGCCCAAGAGGCCTTTGCCCTTGCCGAGGCGGCCTACTCAACGGGCGGCATTCCGGCGGCTCAGGCCGAACTCCAGAAGCTCCTGACGCGCTACGCGGGTACTTCGGCTGGCAGCCAGGCGGCGCTTCTTTCCACCCAGTGGTATTACGAGGCCGGTCAGGCTGACTCCGGGCTGGCCGTGGTTTCTGCTGCCGTGGCGAAGGCGCCGGCGGCGATGCGTGCTGGCATGCTTGGACTGCAGGCCACAGGCAAGGGTCTCAAGGGCGACCACAGCGGCGCGGCGAAGGACTTCGAGGCGGCGGCTGCGGCGAGCCAGTTGCCGTCCGATCGGGATGCGTACCGCATGGACGCAGCCCGTTCGTACATGACGGCCGGCGAGGCCGCGGCGGCTGAGCGGATCTACACAGAGATTTCCATTCGCGAGGATTCCGACTTCGCTGCTGAGGCGCGACTAAGACTCGGTGAAATAAAGGCTAAGGCCTAGTTAGCTCAGGTATATTGTTAAGAGAATGCGGGTCTGGCTGATGCCAGGCCCGCATTTTTGTACGCCGCTTGTATGCCGATGGAGGGAAGCTGGTGGCGCCTTGCTGGCTTGCAAGTTGAACCGTAAGCTCACAGATATCCTGCCACCAATAATTACTTATAATATGTATTATGTATAGTTCTAATGGGGATAACGCTGAGTTTCCCACGCAGGACTAGATGTCCCGCAGCTCGCCCTCAAATACGATGCGGCCCTCGCCCGCCAAGGTCGGTCGCAACACGGCCCCATCTGACTTCAGGCTTACGGTCAGAATCTGGCCGGACCTTGTGATCAAATCCGTCGAGTCTCCCGCCTCACCCCAGGCCCGGAGCATTGCCGCGCAGGCCACCGCTCCGGTTCCGCAGGCCAAGGTCTCGGCCTCCACGCCGCGCTCGTAGGTCCGCATCCTCCACGCCCCGACTTGGTTTCGGCCAACCCAGTTCACATTGGCTCCAGCCTCGAGGCTGGGGTGGTAGCGAAGCTCGGGGCCCCGGGTCGCCAACGAGATGGCGTCGAGGTCCTCAGTTCGGATAACGAGGTGCGGGACTCCCGTGTTGGCAAAGCCCAGCTTGAACTCTTTGGCCAGCTGCGGGATGCCTGAATCGGTTACAAGCCCCTGCACCGGTTGTAGATCAACCTCGGGCCGTCCGTCGCGTATTCGCCCGGCAATTACACCCGCGGGGGTCTGGAACTTGAGGCCGGACTGCCGTGCGATTCCCAAATCCGTGGCAAGGCGGACGGCGCAAAGCGAGGCGTTCCCACAGAGCTCGCCGACGCTGCCATCTCGGTTAAAGTAGCTGAGCTCGAAATCGTACTCCGCGGAGAGCCTGAACACCGCGAGCCCATCGGCTCCGACTCCCGTGTGGGGGGCGCAGACAGAACGCACGAAGTCGGGGTCAGAAGCGAGGGATGCGGATTTCGGGTGGCCGATGCCATCCACAAAGACGAAGTCGTTGCCCGATCCAGACATCTTCCAAAACTTCATACGCGTCCCGTGAGCGCCCACCAGCGCAAGCGCCACACCATGAAAATGGCTTCGCGCACAATGTGGCCCGACATCTTGCTCTCGCCTTCCGTGCGATCCGTGAACACGATGGGGATCTCGATGGGCTTAAAGCCCTTTCGCACAGCGCGGAATGACATCTCGATCTGGAAGGCGTATCCATTGGAGCGAACATCATTCAAATCAATCGCTTCCAGCACGCGTCGGTGAAAACACTTGAATCCACCAGTGGCGTCCCAAAGCTGGAGGCCCGTCACCAAGCGCGCGTAGATGTTGGCTCCGTAGCTCAGCAACAGGCGGCTGATGGGCCAGTTCACCACGGTGACTTTCCCGTCTAGGTAGCGAGAGCCGAGTACGAAGTCGGCCTTCTCCGCCGCGGCGAGGAACTCCGAAAGGTGCGAGGGACTGTGGCTAAAGTCCGCATCCATTTCAAAGATCAGCTCGTAGTCGCGTGCCAGCGCCCAACGGAATCCGTCCCGGTAGGCGGTACCGAGTCCCATCTTGCCGGGACGACGAAGGATGTGCACGCGGGGCTCGGTCTCGCGGATGTTCTCCACGATGTCGCCGGTTTTGTCGGGCGAGTTGTCGTCCACGACGAGGACATCGAGGCGGGCGTCCGCATCGACTACCGCACGCAGCAGCGTCCGGATGTTCTCGCTTTCATTATAGGTCGGGACAATCACGAGTCCCCGTTGGTTCGCAGTGCTCATCGTCTGTTAAGAGGTGGAGCGCGTGCTGCCGCCCCACTGGTCTACATACTCATTGGCGGTCGCAAAGATGGGCTTCGCGCCGGCCTCCCGGATACAATCCAGCAGGGCCCGCAGATTCTCCCCGACGTGCGCCCGGGCATACATCGAACTGCGGTTTGGAATCAGTTCGTCCGGATGGAAATATGTCGCAAACGTGGGTGGATTGTGGTCCCGGTCTCGCGACTTCAACGACTTTCTCAGCTGGCTCACAAGCGGCGCGAAGAGGTTCGGACGGGCTGTGAGATTGATCACGTAACTTGGCCGCCGCATCGCGTCGAGGATGAGGCCGCTCAGTCCGGACTTCCGTACCATCTGCACTCCGGCCGCGAATCCCCAAAACGGATGTTGTGAGACCCAGCACGGCAAGCTCAGCATTCGGCAGGCCTGCTCCCCCACCCTTGCGGGAACCCGTGGATCGCGACGACTCGCGAAGAACGACTGCGTGGGCGTGTCGAACCAATCAAACTGATTCTCGTCTCGTGTCTTGGGCGCGTGGCGGTAGCTACGCAGTCCAGGAAAGGGCGAGAACTCCAACTTCACACCGAGCGCGTCGAGGGCGTTGAAAGTTTCCGAGTTGTGGTAGGTCCAGCCCATGCGCACGCTGGCTGGTGTGAGTCCGGCCTTCATCAAGGCGAGGTGGGCCTCGTGCAGCATCCGTACCTGCCATGCCCGGTCTTCCACTTCCTGGTACCAACGCTGCGTGTTCGGATCTCGGCGCCAAAAGTGCGGATGCCAGCCGAGGGCGTCGCCGCTGCGGACGAGGCCAGCGAAGAAGTCGGCATGCTGCTCGAGGCACCAGGCGTAGCCGCCGTGCAACTGCTGCACCTGCTCGTCGGCGCGCACGAGCCACGTGAAGCGAGGAGCGCGGCCGTGATGGTCAGTTATATACGCGACTTCGCGTTTGAGGGCTGGAATGCCCTCGAGCATGCCATTCCATACCAAGCGGTCGGTGGGCAGCGGCCCCACGAACCCTTCGCGATCAGGGTCGGTGTCGCAGCCGATGACAATCGGGACTTCCATCACCACAGGTCGTCGAGGTCCGAGTCAAAAAATGAGACTCGGATAGCGCCTTCCACGCCGCCCGCGAGAACCACCGGGTACGGCCGCTGTACCCAAAGGCCGGCGCGCTTCAAGGCCGGCGTATCCACCAGTGAGCTCAGGCCGACGATGCCATACGTGCCGCGACCCTCCTCCTCGCGCGCGAACTCTGTGGCCTGGCTGAGGAGCGCGTCGAGCACGGCGCCCTCGCCGACGAAATCACAGATTTTCACCACGTCCAAGTCGCGCGTCAGATGCTTCGCTCGGCGAAATACTACATACCCATTGACGGCTCCCTCGGCGCTGCGATGCACGTAGGCGTGATAGTCGCGGCGCGGCTGGGCAAGCTTGTAGTTGAGATAGTCGGCGGTGCGCGTACCGGCGAGTTCATAACGCGCCTTGAGCAACGCATCCCACGTGGCGTCCCAAGCGGCATCAAAGCGCGTGATGCGCTCAAGCTTGCCTGGTGCGCCGGCATTCTTGGGCCAGTTAATCAGGTTGCCTGCCTGCACGGCTGGCGCCAGCCACGTGGGCTTGTTCCAGTAGGCGAGTGCCTTCTCCGGCCTGAAGAATCGCGCGAAGTAGGCGGATGACTCTCGCGTGAGGCGATGCCCACGCCGGAGGTAGGCGGGCTCGATTGCGGGGACCACGCCCACCGCTGCGTACTTGAGGCCGGGTGCATTCTCGCAGGTGGCGAGCAGGAGACGACCCGCCGCCTTGCGCGTGGCATCGTCCGACATGTCCAGCACGAGCGTGATGCCCCATCCCAGCGGGACGCTTGCGCGCGAATCGCGGTATCGGAACTCGTGCGCCACTTGGCAAATTTGTCCCACCACCTGATCACCATCCAATGCCACATAGCGCGCGCAGCGCTGCCACTGCACGAGCGAGCGTTCGGCGAGCTCGGGATGATCTGGACTCCACTTCCGCATCAGTTCGAGCACGGGCTCCAGATGATGTGGCTCGTAGGGCACCACGCGTACGTCAGCCATCAGGCGGACGCCTCTTCCTTTCTCGACTTCATGAAGAGGCCGGAGAGTGCCAAGAGCACGAGTCCCCCGAGGCCAGCGAACGAAACCTGAAGGCCTCGCTTGTCTCCTCGCGATTCAACGGAGAGCACGACGTCCTTCGCGCCGGCCTTCACGGGCACGGCGATGAAGCTGCCGTTGGCTCGAGCAATTGGCGCGGGCTGCCCATCCACCGTCGCGGTCCAGGTGGGCAGATGGTTCTCGCTGACGACGAGGAACCCATCTTGCTCGAGACCGCTGATGGTCAATGCGTACACGCCGGGCTGGCGTTCCTCTACGGCAATGGTGGGCGCGGGCGTAATGGGCGCAGGCAGGGCTTCCGGCGGAGTGGTCGAGCCAAAGCTCGCGTCGCCAGCGAGCAGCACGATGCGCGTCGGATCGAATTGCGGATTCATGGCCGTCGTAATGGTCTGCACTTCGTCGTCGAGCTTGAAGGCGAGCGGCGCGATGACGGCCCAAGGCGCAGGGCTTGGAATGCGCAGTACTGTCGCGCGTTCGCCGAGCCAAGTCGTCAGATCGCGCCCGACGACTTCGAATCCTGGCGGTAACTGCGTTGGGGCTTGATCGAGCACGAGATAGCGAACGCCAAGCAAACGCCAAGCCTGCGGATCAGCGAGGTTGCCCCACTGGTTCTTGCCGCCCAGTGTCTCGTCGTAGGTGTGCGGTTCGTTGCCGTGGTAGCCGAGTGCGGAGCGCACGCGGTGCTCCATCAGATAGTCATCCATATAGACGCGCCCCAACGGCACGATGCGCCACGGCTGCGTGGTGCCGGCAGCATCCTTCTCAATTGCCTGCACCACCTCGTCAGCGGCGAAGACCCCTGCCCCGCGCTCATCAATCACGATGAAGCGACGCACCTGGCTTCCAAGGTCGCCAAGCAGTAGCACAACCGCCGCAACGGCAAGGAATTGTGGAGCCATCCAAGCGACGAGTGCGAACCCCACCACGGCCGCCGCGCCGAGCATCAAGCCCATGCGTGCGCCATCCACGGCAGCGTACGCCGCCTCAATCCGCTGTGCCGGCGCGAGCGATGTAATCATGCCTTCCGCCGAGGCGAGAAACACGACGGCACCGATGGCGACCACAAGCGCAACGCGCTTGGCCCAGCGTTCCCGTTCCATCTGCGCCATCGCCTGCACTTGATGGAAGCCAAGTGCCGCGAGTACGCCGAAGCACAGCGCCACGTGCCCCCACATCATGGAGGGCGCCCGCGTCTTGCTAATCATCGGGAAAAAGTGGAACGGGATGCGATAGAACGGAGTCTGCCCCCCGAGCACCCAGAGCGTGCCAAAGATTACGCAACCGATCCAGAACCACACTCGCTTGCGTTCTAGCCCTGCGGGCGTACGCAGCAAGGCCGTGAGCGCGAGCACGCCAACGAGCAGTCCGATGTAGTCGGAGTGGAGCTTGAAGGAGTTGGTGCCCCAATAGGTCTCGAGCAGCCATCCGTTGAATCCGCCCCACATGGTACCAATCAACTCAATGGCCGGCATGGCCCAACTCGTGCCGTACTCCCAACCGCTGGACGACGAACCCGCGGCGGAGCGTGGGCTAAATGGCAGATACTCCGCAAAGGGCATCAACTGCGCCGCAGCTGTCGCGAGGGCTAGCACGCTGGCGAGGCCAAATGCCGCGAGCACGTGGATGCGCGCGGCCTTGTCGGTTTCGGTGAAGAGCGTGAAGAAGAGGAACGCGCCCATCAGCAGTGACGAGTAGTACGTCATCTGAAAGTGCGGCGAGAGCAGCATCAATCCAACGATGAGTCCCCAGAGCGCAAACCAGAGGGGGCGTCGCGTACGGCACGCTTCATAAATAGAGAGCAAGGCCCAAGGCGTGAGGCCAAGTACGTAAATCTTGCCGTCGTGACCCGGAAAGAAGAGCGAGAGCAGCGGCCCCGAAATGCCGTACGCCGTCGCGCCCACAATCGCCGAGCTCCAATTGAGCTGCTGCTTGCGCAGGAAGGCCAGCAAGCCAACCGCGCCGAGCCACGCGTGAAAGACCATGCCCAACCCGATGCCCAGCGCCGGTGCAAACATTGCACGCAAGGCCACAGAAATGGGATACACTTGGTCGCCGTGCATGGCGCCAAGGAATGGCATGCCGCCAAAGATGTAGGGGTTCCAGCGAGGGACTTCCCCCCACTGCGCGATGATCTTGGCCGCGAAGTGACGGGTGACGTAGCCGTCCTTGCCGTCGCTCATTGGATTGACGATCACGCCGCCGGAGAACAGCGGCGCGAAGAGAATGCCGAGCAGTACCGCCCACGCGAGGGCAAAGAGTACGCCGGGCAAAATGTTGGAGCGACGTGTGGTGTCGGTCATAGATAAGAAAAGTAAGTCAGGCTCTAGCTTGCGGCATTGGATTTTGCGGCATTGGCGCGCTCGCGCACAGCGCGCCAACTGGCCCAAGTGAGGCCACCGTAGAGTAGGGCGGTAATCAGGCCGTGGAGGGCCACCGCGGTCACGGCATCCGCTTCCCAACTCCGGGCGATGCCAAACCCCGCCACCGTGGCCAACAGGCGGAGCACATCCCAGACGAGCTGGCGCTGCTGGAACTTCAACACCACCAGCGTATGGGCCATCGGGATGGCCACCAACTGAGCGGCGAGGGCAATCCCCTGCCAACGCACCATGGTCCCGGCGTCACGCCATTCGCTGCCGAATCCCAGCGAGAATGCGAGGGGCCCCAGCAGAATGAGGACCGTTGCTGCCAGAGCCGCGAGTTTACCGAGCTTGAGCGCAGTGTCGCGAAACAACACTCTCATGCGCGCCGGTTCACTGCGCGAGGCAGCGGCGAGGTCGGCGATGTACACCTGCCCAGCCGAGTCACCGATGAGTCCGATGGGTACCCCAATCACGCGCTGTCCCACCACGTACAGGCCGGCGGCCGCGACGCCCCACCACGCGGTGAGGAGAAACACCGGAACCCACTGGCCGAGTTGATTGATCAGGTTGGCGGGCGTTGCGACTGTGATGAACTGCCGCTGATTTCGGAATGCCTGTCTTACCTGTGGCCAGCCGAGTCCCGCGACTCTCCCTCGCTCGGCGCGCCAAATCGCTCCCCCCATCGCCGCGACGCTCGCGAGGCGTCCAATCACCTCGCCCCACACAAGTGGGAGCGCGCCCGCCCGCACGACCAAGGCATGAATTAATTGCCACCCACTCGTGCCCACCGCGCGCACGACGCGCTGTTGGACCAGCGCGGGAAACCGACGATAGCGCAGGCACCAGCCCGAGAGCACATCGGTCAGGCCGACGCCGAGTACCGATGCTGGAATGAGCCAGAGCAGCGGCGCCGCATCGGCGTTTCCCAGCCACTCGTTTGCTGCGCGATCTCCAAGTAACCAGACCGCGAGCGTCACGAGCACGGTTGACAGCAGCGTCGCCAGGATGCCCGCAGCCACCACCGCCGTGCCGTCCTCATCTCGCAATGGTACGGGCACGGCGAGGCCGAGGCGCCAGGAGGCCGCATTGCCGAGCGAACCAAGCACGGCGAGATACACGGCAAAGGCCCCGAATGCCGCCGGCCCGAGGATACGGCCGAGCAGAGGCGCGATGGCGAGCGCGAGCAATTGGCCAAGCGCCGTCGAGCCCATGAGGCGGGCCGTAGCGCTTCGCGAGTCGAGTGCTGCGGCGTCCGTGTCAGTCACGCTGCGCCAAGGCTTCGCGGTAGAGCGCCTGGTAGCCCGCTGCCACAATCGTGGGCGCAAACCGATCCAACATTACGGCCCGCGCGGCAGCCCCCCAAGACTCGACACCCGCTGCGTATGTATGTACACGCGTCATCGCATCGGCCAGCGCGCGCGTATCGAGGGCCGGCACGAGCATACCGCCCCACTTCGGATCCACCACGTCAGGCAATCCGCCCGAGCGATACGCAATCACGGGCGTGCGCGAGAGTTGGGCCTCGACGGCGACGAGCCCAAGTCCTTCGTGTACGGAAGGCATCACCACGGCCTGCGAACGCCGATACAGCCCCGCGAGCGGAGCACGTTCCAGCTGTCCCATCCAGTTGACGCGGGTCGTGAGCCCGAGCGATTGCGCATGCGCACGCAGCGCCGCGCGGTCCTCGCCCTCACCCACAACGTCCAGCGTGAGGTCGGGAGGGCACCAAGCCAGCGCGTCGAGCAGGCCACGCAAACCCTTCTGCTCGTTCAGCCGACCCACAAAGAGAAAGCGGCCGGGAATGCGCTCGGTCGGCAACGCGACAAACGATGTCGTGTCCACCGGCATCGGCGCAACGCGAATGGAGGACTCGGGAGCCATGGCGCGCGCTTCGCCCGCCAACCATCCCGAGACGGCGGTCACCAGTTGCGACCTTGACATCACCTTTCGAAACAAGGGATGCACGAGCTTGACCCTGCGCGCCAGCCGGACGTCAGAGCCGTGCAGGGTGGTGACAAGCGGGACGCTACTATCCGCGCCAAGCGCGAGGAGCCCAGCTGGGAACCACCAGTGCGCGTGGAGAACGTCCGGCTCGAAGTCGTTGATTGCACGACGTACGGCCATCGTGCCCGCCGTGAGCATGCCCAAGAGTGCGCCCTTCCCACTCAGGGAGCCCAGCACCTGCTCGGCCATCGTGCCCGTATAGGCTAGCGATTCCATTCCCGAGGGCGCGTACCGAAACCTCCGGATTTCAATGCCCTCGAGATTCTCAGCGGGTGGAAGCTTCGGCCCGCTCGGAGCGAGCACGCGGACTTCGCAGCCCGCGGCCGTCAGCCCGAGAGCCAGGCGATGCAGAAACGATCCTGCGCCGTCCGTCGCGTATCGCGGGTAGGCGTGCGTGACGAAGAGGACGCGACGTGCTGTCATCGCTCCGCGTCGGGGCGGAGGGCGTCGAGACGGCGTCGAATCTCTCGTTGCTCCGCGCGCGTGACAGCCACCTGCTCCCCGAGCAAACCGGTGGAGAAGAAGATGGAGCCCAGCAAGAGACAGGTCTGGATGAGCGTCCAGATCCAACGAAGTCCGATGCCTTGAAACACGAGCATGCCCAAGGCCACGAGGCCCGAGATCACCCCAATAGCAAAGAGCGCCGCACCAAGCATGCCGAAGGCGAGCAGCGGCTTCTGGCCGAATCGTAGTTCGAACCACACGGCGAGCATGTCGAGCACACCGATGGGGATGCGACTCAGGCCGAACTTCGACTTGCCCGCCGTGCGCGGATACAACGGAATGGGCGTCTCGGTCACGGCGTAGCCCTGTGCGTGGGCGAGCACAATCATGTAGCGATGCCAGTCTGGGCGCACTGGCTGGTCGGCCATAATCTCGCGACGATACGCCTTCACATTGTTGAGGTCGCGCACGGGTACGTCAAAGAGCGAGCGCGAGAGTCCGTTGTAGATGCGCGACACAAAAGCTTTCTCGTAATGACCCTGCTTGAAGCCTGTGACCATATCCGACTGCCCATCGAGAATGGGCTGCACGAGCCGCGGGATGTCCTCGGGCTTGAACTGGAGGTCGGCAGGATAGAACACGAGAATGTCGCTGCGGGCCGCGAGGTATCCCGTGCGCAGCGCGTCTGCGATGCCCCGCTGCGCGCGATGCCGTTCCGTGTGCAGCCACGGATACTTGGCCTTGAGTGACTCCAACAGTCGGGGCGTCGCGTCGGTAGAGCCGTCGTCCACGATGATGACCTCGTACGGCACGGTGGCCGTCTTGATCATCGCGTCGCAGAGTTCAAGGAAGGTCGGCAGATTCTCGGCCTCGTCCTTGGCGGGCACGAGCACGGAGACCTGCGGGAGAGCGGTAAGTGCGTTCATGTGGGAGATCAGAGGCGCTTGCGCATCTGGGCCTTGAGAATGCCGAGTTCGTCGCGATACTTCGCAACGGTTCGGCGCGCAATCTTGAGTCCATCTTTGCCCAGCAACTTCACGATGGCGTCGTCGGTGAGCGGATTCCGTGGATCCTCGCCGCTGACGAGTTTCTGCAGCGTCGCCTTGATGCCGCGCGCCGAGACGTCTTCGCCATCCGTGCTCTTGAGGCCGGATGAGAAAAAGAACTTGAGCGGCAGCACCCCACGCGGTGTCTGCGCGAACTTCTCGTTGGTCACGCGCGAGATGGTGGACTCGTGCATCCCGATGCCGTCGGCGACTTCACGCAGGGTCAGCGGCTTCAAACCCTGAACGCCCTTCTCAAAAAAGTCGCGCTGCCGGTCCACGATGAAGTGCATGACCTTGAGCATGGTCTGACGACGCTGCTCGATGGCCTGAATGAGCCACTGCGCAGCACTCAGGCGGCTGGTGATGAACTCCTTGTGCTCCGCGTCGAAGCGCTTTTTGTCGCGGGCGATGTCCTGATACGACTTGGAGAGGCGGAGGCGCGGGAGATTGTGATCGTTGGTGAAGACCAGGTATTCACCGTCAATGTTGTCCACGATGAGATCTGGCACGATATAGTTGCCGCCGCTGTCGCTGAAGGCCCTCCCCGGCTTGGGATTCAGTCGCGCCAACGCGTCCGCCGCCGTCTGCGCTTCTCCGGGTGTGCAACTCAGCTTGCGCGAGATGTCCACCCACTTGTGGCCGATGAGCTCTGGGAACGCCTCATGGACAATCCGCTCGGCGAGCGAGCCGGTGAGGTCCGCCGCTGGCAACTGAAGGATCAGACATTCCTTTAAATCCCGCGCCGCGATGCCCGCGGGGTCAAGCGCCTGCATCACGGCCAACATCCGCAGCGCATCACCGTGGTCGAAGAGCGGAATCTCGCGCTCGTCTTCCTCGGTCTCGGCCGCCCGCACGATGACCTCATTGATGCCACGCAGGATCTCCTCGAGCGAAGCGGCGAGGTACCCCTCCTCGTTGATGTTGCCGATAAACTCTTCGGCCAGGAGGCGGTCACGCTGGGAGAGGTCGAGCAGCGCAATCTGGTCGCGCAGATGGTCGTCGAGGCCTCGCGACTCGACGGTGACCCGCTCGTAGGGCTCTCGATCGTCGGCAGGCTCCGGCATGCCGCCGGACTCCATGCCATCGAGGAGAATCTCCTCCCAGCGCGAGTCGTCCTCGCGCTCTTCCTTCGGGAGGCCTTCCTCGGGCGCCTCGTGATCTACGCTCTTCTCCTGCTCGAGTTCGACGCTGGCGCTCTCGGCAATCTCATCGTCTTCCTCTTCCATCATCTCGAGAAAGGGATTCTGCAGTAGTTCCTGTTTGAGGTGCTGCTGCAGATCGAGGAGGGGCATGTACAGCATGTCCATCGCCTGATACAGGCGCGGGTTTGCCCGCATCTCCTGACCGAGCCGAGCGGACTGCTGCATGCTCCCTTTCACACGCCATCCGTGAAGCGGGCGCGCAGACGCGCCGTGAGCGTCGGGCCGAAGTACACGGTAGACACCGTGTCGTCAAAGATGAGTTCGCGCACCGGACCCGCGACCTTCACCTGCCCCTCGAACATAATGTATGCACGGTCCACGATGTCGAGGGTCTGCTCGACATTATGGTCAGAGATGAGCACGCCAATCCCGCGCTCACGCAGCGAGGCGACGATGCCCTGAATGTCGTTGACGGCAATGGGGTCAACGCCGGCGAAGGGTTCGTCGAGCATGATGAACTTCGGCTGAGTCACCAGCGCGCGCGTGATCTCGAGGCGCCGACGCTCGCCGCCGGAGAGCGCAAAGGCCTTGCTCAGGCGCAAATGCTTAATCTTGAGTTCGTCCAACAAGTTCTCGAGGCGCTGTTCGCGCTCCTGCCTCGGAATGGGCAAGGTCTCCAAAATGGCGAGGATGTTCTCCTCTACCGAGAGCTTGCGAAAAATGGAGGGCTCCTGCGAGAGGTAGCCAATGCCACGACGCGCCCGCTGGAACATCGGCATGCGCGTGATGTCGACGCCGTCGAGGAGGATCTGTCCTTGGTCCGGCGGAATGAGACCCGCCATCATATAAAACGTTGTGGTTTTGCCCGCGCCATTGGGGCCAAGCAGGCCGACAATTTCGCCCTGATGAAGCTCGAGCGAAACATTGCTGACCACGTTGCGCTTCTTGTAGGTCTTCACGAGGCCAGCCGACGAGAGCACCGAACCGCCAACGACGGGTGGCGCCTTTCGGACGTGGGCGCTGGCGTGCTCGCCGGTTTCCTGGAGCGATG
This sequence comes from Gemmatimonas sp., assembly GCA_031414535.1. Classification (GTDB taxonomy): domain Bacteria; phylum Gemmatimonadota; class Gemmatimonadetes; order Gemmatimonadales; family Gemmatimonadaceae; genus Pseudogemmatithrix. Next base: position 29,618 of record JANNVQ010000007.1, on the reverse strand, counting down.
CCTGAAACGCCGCGCGGTCGCTGCGAAAGGCAATCGAGGCATCTCCCGCGAGCGTGATGCGCCCTTCGGTTCCGCCAGGCGCCTCAATCGCCCCTGTGGCCACCAAGCGCGGAAGCACCACGGCCGCCAAATGGCGGCGCACCTCGTCCAAGCTCAACCTGCCCGACTCGGCGGCTAGGTCGCGCCCCTCCATCTCGAGGGTGTGCAGGTAGTCGTTGCGGTAAGCAACCATGACGTCATGGAACGCGGCCGAGCCTTGGTCGTCCGCCGCCTGAGCCAAGGCCAAGAGACACAGGGCATCTGAACGGTCGCCGGCCGTGAGCTGGCGAACCAACTCCGTAAAACTCACGGACGCCTCCCGCGATTCGGTTGCTGCGCGGGGGTGCGAACGCTGTCTTGGGTCATGGGCTCGAGATAAAGCCCCGAGGCTTGGTCGAGAATTTTCACGGAACTCATCGATCCTTCGGAAAACAGCACGGTAATCTGATGTCCTCGGTTGTAGCTCAAGGTCGGTGCGCCTCGGACGCCGCCCGGAGAGGCTCCTTGATAGAACGCGCGGGAGTTTCCAATGGACAGCACTTCTTTCATCACTGATCGCTCGGATGAGTCGCTTGGGCTCGCGGGCAGCGTCTCGAACGCCGCGCGCAGAGTGTCACCGGTGATCCAGTCGCGCTCGGTGGATGCGAACTTGCTCGTGTCTGGCTGCGAGAGCGCCACGGCTCGTCCAATGGCGTGCACGCGCTCCAGCTTTTGCCCCGGCATCCGCACGTCCATCGAATCGGCTTCCATGGTTTGCTGCGGCGATACGGCCTTCGCGCGGGTGCCCCAAGAGAAAATGCGGCTGATCTTCTGTTCACTGAAGCGCAGGTCAATAGTGTCGCTGGTGAGCGTCATCGAGTCGCTCAGGGCCTCGGCTTCACCGAGGGCCAGCACGCGTTGTAGTTCACGGTCGCTAGACCAAGCGTCAATGATGACACCTTCCAGCGTGAACGGACGCTCTCCCTTTCCCACTATGCGCGGGTCGCGCAGTAGTCGCACATACTCTCGTCCGTTATCAACCGTCGCCGAGTCGGATGTGGCGCGCATGTCTAACCGGTCCAGTATCACTCCGCCGCTGGCCCACAGCAACGAGTCGTTCTGGGAGCGCACCACGTTCGCGGTGAGGTCCGTTGAATCGGCCGTGGCCGTGGCGTTCGCATTGCCCTCAGTGGGGCTCAGGCGCACGGTGGGACGTCCCGTGGCAATCCAACTGTTTTCGGCACGAAGTCCGGGCTTGGCGCGAAAGTACTCCATGCGCGGGCCCGAGAAACGCGTGCCTGAGGAAGTGCGCCCGCGCACGTTGCCCTCGGCGACTAGGCGCTCTTCGTTGGTATAGTAGGTCATCCGGTCGGAGGTGATGTTCACCCGCGGCTCAGAGTATCGCACGTTGTGGTACAGGATCATCAGACCCTGGTCGGTAAAATGCTCGGCGCTGTCTGCCAGCAGACGATTGCCCTGCCCTTCGCAGGTGGCGTCCACGGCCCCGCCGATGAATGTGTTGCGCGCGCCCGTCCCCGTCACCACCGAGGTCATGCGTGTTATGCGAGGACCGCTTTCGAGGCCGCTGATGACAATCAGGCACGGGCGCGAATCCTGAGCCTCCGCCTCCGCCGCCGCTGCGGCGACGGTGAGGGCGAGCACGAGGGTGCGCCCGATGCGCATCACTGGTTTAGACGCACCGCGCCACCACGGCCGCGGTCCAAGCGGAGCACGGTGACGACATCGAGGTTGGGATCGGCACGGAAGCCCACGCCACGCAATTCCTTGCCGTCGGGTTCGGTCATCACGAAGGCGGAATCCGACATGATCTGGTTCTGGCTTGACTCAAACCTCAGCATGGGCGACTTGAGCACGCGACCATCCACCGAAGTGACGATCACATTGCCATAGGCCTCGAGCACGGAAGCCCGGGTATCGTATTGCGCGCGATTTGCCGTGACGGTCGCATCGCGTGAGCCGGTAGCGGAGAAGAACACGCCCTGCACGACCCGCATGGAGATGCGCGTGTTCTGATTCAGGAAGAGCGTCGTGTCCGCAAAGATCTCGGCGCGCAGGAGTCCCGCGTCGGTCAACACCGTGCGGGAGTTGAAGGCCACCTGGTCGGCGGAATCCAGCATCGAGCCATCGGCCACCGTATTCAGCTCCTTCGTGACATCGGAGCAGGCCGCCCCAATGACTCCAGCGGCAAGCAACAATACGAGATGTCTCATCAGGCAGCTCCGGCACGCATCAAGTCATGCAGGTGAACGACGCCGGCCACTCGACCGTCCTTCTCCAAGGCCGGCAAGGCAATGATGCCGCACTGCTCCATGATGTGCACGGCAGCCGAACCCAGTTCGTCAGCACCGACCGTCTTCGGTGCACGCGTCATGACATCAGCAACGCGGATGCTCATCACGTCACCCTCGCGTTGCATGGCGCGCGTGAGATCCCCCGTGGTGAACACACCGGCCATACGGCCAGCGCCATCGAGCAAGAGGCCTAGGCCGCGCTGCTTGGCCAATACGACAATGGCCTCGCGCAGGTGCGCGTCGGGCCTCAACACGGGGAGCGGCTCGGCAATCATCACATCACGCACGCGTAGCAACAGCTTTTTGCCGAGCGAGCCGCCGGGATGGAACTTCGCGAAATCCTCGCGCTTGAATCCCTTCTCTTCGAGCAAGGCCACTGCCAAGGCATCGCCCAACGCGAGGGCGAGGGTGGTGCTGGTGGTGGGCGCCAAATCGTGTGGGCAGGCCTCCTCGCGCACGTAGCCGTCGAGCGAGACGCGGCTATTGCGGGCGAGAGCCGAGTCCTTGTTGCCGGTGATGGCGATACAGGGCACCCCGAGTCGGGTCAATTGCTCGAGCAGCGGCAAGAGCTCCGTCGTTTCGCCGCTCTTGGAGAGCAAGAGGCCCACATCATCGTGCGTGACGATGCCGAGGTCACCGTGCACGCTCTCGGTGGGGTGCAGGAAGTACGCTGGGGTCCCGGTGGAGGTCATCGTCGCGGCAATTTTTCGCGCAATCAGTCCGCTCTTCCCGATGCCCGCGACGATCACGCGGCCTTTGGCCTGCTTGATGAGTTGCACGGCGTCGGCGAAGGACGCGTCGAGGCGCACGGCTGCTTCGCTCACGACATCGCGCTCAAGTTCGAGCACGCGCCTGCCCCGCGCGATAATGCGATCGGTCTCGCTCATCGCTCTTCCGCGCGGCTGAGCACGAACTTCTCGACTTGGGCGTCCCAGTCGCCGCGGGCCCGAAGCAACAACTCGCAAAACTCGCGGACGGCTCCGTGGCCGCCATCGGCGTCCATCACGATGCGGGCCGCGTGCTTGGCCTCGTCGCTGGCATTGCCTACGGCCACGGGCAGGCCAACGAGACGCATGCAGCCGAGGTCGGGCACGTCGTCTCCGACGAAGGCCACCTCCGACCAATCGAGCCCCAAGCGTTCGAGCATCTTTCGCAGCGCGGGCACTTTTCGCGCTTGGTTGTCCTGTACGAGTTCGTCGATCTCCAGTTCCTTGGCCCGTAAGGCCACGCTCTCCGATTCGCGCCCCGTGATGATGGCAGTGGTGAGGCCAGCCTGCTGGAGCATCTTGATGCCCAGTCCGTCCTGGATGTTGTACCGCTTGAGTTCCACACGCGCGCCCGCCGCGTCGCCGAGGTAGAGGCCGCCGTCGGTGAGTACCCCGTCCACGTCAAAACAGACGAGCCGAATGCGGGCCGCCGTTGCGGCGTCCAGTTGGGGGCCCGAGGGCCCCTGCGGACTCACGAGGTTGAGAATCATCCTCGGGCCAGTTCCCACATCGCAACGGCCTTCATCACCACGGGGTCGAGTTGGTGGAGGGGTAGCATGTTCGGTCCGTCGCTTGGCGCGTTGTCGGGGTCCGGATGCGTCTCTAGGAAGAGACCGTCGGCGCCCGCGGCACAGGCCGCGTAGGTAAGCGCGGGGATGTGTTCGCGCAGTCCACCGCTCGCACCGCCCTGTCCCTTGCCTGGCTGCTGCACCGAATGCGTGCCGTCAAAAATCACCGGGACGCCGCAGGCCTCACGCATCCGTGAGAAGCCGCGCATATCCACGACGAGGTCGCCATAGCCAAAGAAGCTGCCGCGCTCTGTGACCGCCACGTCGCAGTTGCGCTCGCGGTCTGCGCGGGCACGATTCTCCGCGCCGTGAACCTTCTTCACTGCGCCCGCCATGCCCTCTGGATGCATCCACTGACCCTTCTTTACGTTCACGGCCAGCCCAGTGGCGCCCGCGGCTTCGAGCAAGTCGGTTTGACGGCAGAGGAAAGCCGGGATCTGCAACACATCAACGGATCCCGCAGCCATCGCACAATGCTCGGGGAGATGCACGTCGGTGAGCACCGGAAGTCCCGAGCGCTCCCGCACACGCTCGAGCGTGCGCAGGCCTTCCTCGATGCCGGGGCCGCGGAATGCGCCGGCATTGGAACGGTTAGCCTTGTCGAAGCTCGCCTTGAAGATGATGCCGCCCGGCACCTTGGGAGCAAGCTTGGCGAGATGGTCCGCAATGCGAAACAACAGCTCGTCATTCTCGATGACGCAGGGACCGGCGATCAGAAAAAGACGGTCCTTCGGAAAGGAAGCGCGATGTGGCATCTGTGTAGTACTCAGTTGGCTTCGGCGAGTTCGCCGTACGCGGCCTGTCGCGCTGGAGACACCGTCGCGTGCTTGGCGGCTGCGGCCACAAACGCCGAGAAGAGCGGATGTGGACGCGTCGGACGCGACCGGAGTTCCGGATGGAACTGGCAGGCCACAAAGTGCGGGTGCTCGGCGAGCTCAATCATCTCTACGAGCGAACCGTCCGGCGAAAGTCCCGAGAGCCGCATGCCCGCGGCCGTGAACTGGTCGCGATACTGATTGCTGACTTCGTAGCGATGGCGATGCCGTTCCGAGATCTCGGGCTGGCCATAAATCTCCGCCGCGCGTGAACCGGGCTTCAGGCGGCAAGCGTAGGAACCCAAACGCATCGTGCCGCCCATGTCCTTCACGCCCTGCTGGCTTTCTAGCAGCGAGATCACCGGATTGCTGCACTCCGGCGCGAACTCGCTGGAGTTGGAGTCATCGAGCCCACAGACGTTGCGCGCAAACTCGATGATGGCGATCTGCATGCCCAAGCAGATGCCGAAGAACGGCGTCTTGGTTTCGCGCGCAGCCTTGATGGCTTCCACCATGCCTTCCACGCCACGCACGCCGAAGCCGCCCGGCACGAGCAGGCCGTCAAAGCCTGCCATCAGTTCTTTGGCGCGTGCTGCGTCCGTGAATAGATCGCTCGAGGTCCACGCAATCTCCACGCCCACGTCGTTCGCGATGCCACCGTGAATCAGCGCCTCGGCCACCGACTTATACGAGTCCACATAGTCCGTGTACTTGCCCACCACGCCAATGCGCACGCGGCGCGACGGCGCAATCACGCGCTGCACCATCGCCGTCCACTTGCTGATGTCCGGCGTAGGTGCATCAATGCCGAGCTTGCGGCAAATGAGATCGTCGAGGCCCTGCTCGCGGAACGACAACGGAATCTGGTAGATGGTCGCCACGTCGCGGCTTTCGACCACGGCACCAAACTCCACGTTGCAAAAGAGCGCAATCTTGCGCTTCACATCTTCGGCGAGCGGGCGCTCCGTGCGGCAGATGAGCACGTCGGGCTGGATACCAATCTCCATCAGGTCGCGCACCGAATGCTGCGTCGGCTTGGTCTTCACTTCGCCTGCCGCCGCGATGTACGGCACCAGCGTGAGATGCACGAAGAGCGTGTTCTCGCGGCCCACATCGTGGCGGAATTGACGAATGGCTTCCAAGAACGGAAGCGACTCGATGTCGCCCACCGTGCCGCCGACTTCCACGAGCACCACGTCGTTCTCCGGCGCCACACGACGCACGGCGCTCTTAATCTCGTCCGTGATGTGCGGGATCACCTGCACCGTGGAGCCCAAGTATTCACCGCGGCGTTCCTTGGTAATCACGTTGGAGTAGATGCGACCCGTGGTGATGTTGTTGGCCTGCGTCAGCGAGCGATCGAGAAAGCGCTCGTAGTGGCCAAGGTCGAGGTCTGTTTCGGCGCCGTCATCCGTGACGAACACTTCGCCGTGCTGAAACGGCGACATCGTGCCCGGATCAACATTGAGATACGGGTCGAGCTTCATCATCGTGACGCGCAGTCCGCGTTCCACGAGCAGGCGCCCCAGTGAGGCTGCCGCGATGCCCTTGCCGAGCGACGAAACAACGCCGCCGGTGACGAAGATGTACTTCGGAGAGGAATGGGCAGAGGTCGGAGTCATAGGCGGCTCAGCTCTTGGATGGAGTATGCAGTGCGTCCCAGTGCGCATTGGCGCGCACAAGATCGTCTTCAGTGTTCACTTCGCCCCAGGACGGCGCATCTACGATTGCGACTCCCATGGGAATTCCTGCGGCGAGCGCGCGGAGTTGTTCGAGCTTCTCCACAAGTTCCAGCGGATGCGGTGGTAGCGACACCCACTGCATCAAGGCTTCGCGGCGCGCGGCGTAGATCCCCATGTGTTGGAACACGAGGGCATCGCGAACGTCGGCGTCTGCCGCATCACGCAAAAACGGAATCGGCGCCCGCGAGAAGTACATCGCACGCCCAGACTCTTCGCGCACAACCTTCACGCAGTTCGGATCGTCCATGATTGCGGCGCTGCGCTTGCCGGCGGCCGTACCCAGCGCAAAGCCGTGATCGCGCACCATCGCAATTGCGCCCGCCATCGCATCCCCACGCATGAAGGGCTCGTCGCCCTGCACGTTCACGATGATGTCGTGCTTGAGGAAATCCGGATGCCGCGCCACTTCCGCAACCCGATCTGTGCCCGAGGGATGTTCCGCCGACGTGATGAGTGCCTCACCACCTGCCCTGCGCACAACCTCGGCGACTTCTTCTGTCTCGGTGGCCACGACCACCCGGTCAGCCAATCTCAAAGATTGGACGCGTTCTAGGACGCGGACCACGAGGGGGGCGCCGCCCAAATGGCGCAGTGGCTTGCGGGGGAGCCGAGTGGCCCCGAGTCGAGCGGGTATGACGGCCAGGGTGCTCACTTTAGCACGGCCCAGCAGAGGGATGCCGATGCAAATTCCACGCCAGAGAAATCTAGGGGCGGGGTTTGAGGGGACAAGAGGGCATCACAAATCTGCAATCTCTCGACTTGTCCCAGCCCTGCGGGCGGCAGTTCCGCGAAAACTACCTTGGCGCGTCGAATCCAGGCGTAATCCGAAAACGCACGGCAAAATCCACTTCGTCAGCGTCCTTGCGCGTGCCCCACGCCTGATTCCCGCTCGCGCGCAACACGCTCGTTCTCGGTGGCAACTTCACGCGTCCCAAGAACTCGCCCTCGGCGCTGAACACGTCGAAGACGACAGGTTCTCTGGTGCTCAGGACGACCCGGGGAGGACCGTTGGGATTCGGTGCGGGCGTGGGGATTTCGGCCGCTGGGATCTCCTCTGCGGCCGTAAAAACCCGCACCCAAATTCTTCCATCGTCGGCAATCAGGAAGCGCTCGTAGGCGGGCTTGCTCCCGGGTATGGGAGCGCCCGTCCAATTCCACGCCGGATCAAGGCGTCGCATGTTCTGCTCGATTTGTGCTTGACGCTCCCGCCGCTCCGTGTCCGACACCGGCACCGGCGTGTATTCGCGCTCGATGCGAAGCGGCTTCCCACCGGTCATCAATCGGTACAGCACGTAATCTTGGCCGAGCCCTGCCACCAGCCCGCCGTCGGGATGCACCGCCGCCGTCGAGTTCGGCGCCCAAGGGCGAGTCGTCATCGTGCGCGAGCGACCATCGGGTGACGAGGCTTGCAGCGGTTCGGCGTCATCCGGCCACAGCGGCACGAGTAGCGTATCGAGCGTGACGCCTGCCGTATCCAGGCGCACGTAGCTGTCGCGGCGCTGGAGCGGATTGCTCGGGTCACCGATGATGGGCAGCCACATCAGCAGACGGCCACTGCGGTCCGTGTAGAGCTGGTTCTGCGTGAACCACCCCGTGAACGGGCTGCGCCAGGTTCCGACGTAGCTGCCATCCGCACGGTAGCGGTTCACGCGCCCGCCAGTGGCGTCCCACACGTAAAGATCACCCCATGGATGGCGGGCAATCCCATTGATCTGTCCGTACTCACCCGGTCCCCCGCCCTTGCCGCCGAGGTTGCGCACGAATGCGCCCGAGGCGTCGAATATCCGGATGATGTCGGCCTCTGCATCGTGCACGAGCAGGCCGCCATCTGCGAGGCCAAGCACGTCACCGAGAAATCCAAAGGTCACTGCTTCGGCACCGTCGAGGGCGCCGACTTCGAGTTCCGGAACCAAGCTGTGCGCCAGCGAATCAGGGACCTCGCCCAGCGTGACCACGCGAATCGTGTCGCCGGTGGAGTCGGTGGACGTGATCCAGGGACGTCCACCTCTCATCGGCTTGGCGTCGCCGGAGCAGGCGGTCCCAAACGTTGCAACCAGCACGAGTACGAGAGTCGTCAAGCGCGTCACGCGGACACTCCAACGATGGCGAGGAAGTTGCGCAGCATCTGCATACCGGCAGCGGTGCCGATGGATTCTGGGTGAAACTGCACGCCCATCACCGGGTGGCTCCGGTGTGTGACAGCGTGAATCTCCAAAGGGTTGTCCGCGGCGGTCGCCGTGACCCGAAGCTCCGCAGGAACGGAGTCATGGCGAATGACCAGCGAGTGGTAACGCATCACCTCAACCGGGGAGCCAATTCCCGCAAACAGCCCAGTGCCGTCGTGTACGATCAGCGATGTCTTGCCGTGCATCACTCCGCGAGGCGCACGAATCACCTCCCCGCCATAGGCCTCACCGATCGCCTGATGCCCGAGGCACACGCCGAGCATCGGAATCTCTGCGCCGAAGCGCTTGATGACGGGAATCGTGATGCCCGCATCGGCCGGCGTACCGGGTCCTGGGCCGAGCACGATGGCCTGCGGCTTTCGCGCGGCGATTTCGTCGAGCGTGATGTGGTCGTTGCGCACGACGTTCATCTCAGCGCCAAGCTCGCCGAAGTACTGGACGAGGTTGTACGTGAAGGAGTCGTAGTTGTCGATGACGAGGAGCATCAGCCTCTCGGGTGAAACTGCTTATGCACCTGACGTAGGTGCTCACGATCAACGTGCGTGTACAGTTGAGTCGTCGAAATATCTGCGTGCCCCAGCATCTCTTGGACCGCGCGGAGATCGGCGCCACCTTCGAGTAAATGCGTGGCAAAACTATGCCGCAACGTGTGTGGCGTCACCGGCTTTGTCACCCCACTGCGATCAACAATCTTCTTGAGAGCCGTCCATGCCGTCATCCGCTGCAGCGGCGTGCCGCGCGAATTCAAGAACAACCGCCCCTCGCCCTTCCCTTTCTCCAACTTGGGCCTGAGTTCGCGCAGATACATCGCCACGGCACCGGAGGCCTTTCGCCCGACGGGCACAAGTCGCTCCTTCCCGCCCTTGCCGAACACGCGCACCACCAACTCATCCAGCATCACGTCCTTCACATCAAGCGAGCACCACTCGCTCACGCGCAGCCCGGCACCGTACGCGAGCTCAAGCAGGGCCCGATCCCGAAACGCCATCTCATCCTCAAGCGGAATCGAATCAATGATCCGCTCCACTTCCGCAACACTCAAAACATCCGGCAAGCGCCGCCACCCGCGTGGACTCTCCAGCTTCTCACTCGGATCTGCCTTGACCATGCCCTCCGCCAGCAAGAACCGATACCAGGTCCGCACCGCCGAAATCCGCCGCTTGATGGTCGTCGCCGCTCGACCCTGATCCTTTTGCGCGTACACCCACTCGCGCAGGTGCGCGGCGTCTAGCCCGGCGGCATCCGCCACCCTGTGGCGCTCCACCGCCCAAGTGGCCAGCAGCGCGAGGTCGCGCAGGTACGCCTCTCGCGTCCGCGCACTCGACCCGAGCTCAAGCTCCAGATACTCACTGAAGCGCTCGAGGAGAAAGCGGCGGGCGATGTCGTCGGAAACGGGTACGGTACTGGCGCGGCTCACCTGCAAAAATCTACTTGCTTGCGCGCATCCGGCGGCGGCGCCACAAGAACCAGCCGATGCCGCCGAGCACAATGGAGAGGCCCAAGGCGCCGAGGCCCGCACCCTGAGCAAACTTCGTCATGGTGGACTTCACGCTGTCCCAGTCCGTGCCGACCTTCATCGCGATCCAGACCAGCACGCTGTACCACATAAACGACGAGATCCACATGATCCCGAGCGTCTCCCACAGCGGGATGCGCATCGCGCCGGCGGCCAGTGGCACCATCGCGCGCAATCCAGGAATGAAGCGGCTCAAGAACAGCGCCACCCACCCGTATTCCCGGTACGCGTTCTCGATGCGATGCTCAGCGCGCTCAGCCTTCAACTCGCTCTTGGCGAGGCCAATGCGGCCGAGTCGATGGGTAATCCACTCAGCGCCAAAGCGTCGTCCCACCCACCAGATGAGGGACGAACCACCCACGCTCCCGGTGGTAATGATCAGCGTCGTGGGTAGCCAGAGGCCGCCCGTACGGGCGGAGATGAAAGCCAGAAAGGCGGCGGCAACGTCACCAGGAATCGGGGGTAGCGCGCCCTCGACGAAAGCCAAGACGCCCATCAGCACGTACATGGAACCCGCGCTGAGTCCTTCTAGCCTGTCGAGGACGGATTGGAGAGCGGCGTAGTTAACCAGCACGCACCAACGTGGCGACCGCAATCGTAGCGATCCCCTCCCCCCGGCCAATCCAGCCCATGCTCTCGTTGGTCTTGCCCTTCACCATCACGTCCTCGGGGGGGAGGCCGACGGCAGCGGAAAGCTTCTGACGAATCGCAGTGCGATGCGGTCCAATCTTTGGGAATTCAGCAATCACCGTGATGTCAGCCTGCGCGCAGCGCCAACCCGCAGCCGCGACGCGCGCCACGGCCAGCTTCAGCATCTCGATGGAATCACGTCCGGCGTTCACGGCCTGCGTGTCGGGAAACATCTCGCCGATGTCGCCAAGTCCGGCACCGCCGAGAATGGCATCGGTAAGAGCGTGGCAAACGGCGTCCGCATCGGAGTGGCCGGTACAACGCACCGTGGCCGGAATCAATACGCCCCCGAGGATCACCCCGTGACCCTCCACGAAGCGATGCGAGTCGTAGCCAATCCCGACGCGAACGGGCGAGAGGTTGGCACTCACGCGCTCACCAGCTCCTGCGGTGCGTCCAGCAGCGTGTAGTCTTGCTTGCGCTTACGGGGCGTGAAGCCCGCCTCGCGAATCAGCAGTTCCATTTCGTCAATGCTGGTGCGATGCGTGGTGTTGGCCGCCGAAACCACGTTTTCCTCCAGCATCAGCGAGCCGAAGTCGTTGCAGCCGTAATGTAGCGCCGTCTGACCGACCTTCATCCCCATTGTCACCCAGCTGGCCTGGATGTTGGGGATGTTGTCGAGCACGGTGCGCGCGAAGGCCGTGGTGCGGAGATACTCCACCGCATCGGTCTTCGGCATATGGCTCATTTCCGGAGTGTTCTCGGGCTGCAGCGGCCAGCAGATGAAGGCAGTGAAGCCGTTGGTGCGCTTCTGCACTTCCTTCAGCCGCAGCAGATGCTCCACACGCTCGGCCTTCGTCTCGCCGATACCGTACATCATCGTGCAGGAGGTCTTCAGGCCCTCGTTGTGCGCAATCTCCATCACTTCGAGCCAGCGGTCTGCGCCGGCCTTCTTCTTGGCCACCTGGTCGCGCACGCGCTGCACGAGGATCTCACCGCCACCACCGGGGATGGAATCGAGCCCGGCCTTCACCAACTCCTGAATTACCGTGCGCGCATCCATGCGGTACAGCGTCGCCCAGAAATCCACTTCAGATGGCGAGAAGCCGTGCACGTGGATGGGATGGTTGCGCTTGATGTACTTGAGCAGTTCGAGATACCACTCAAACGGGATGTACGGGTTGTGCCCGCCCTGGATGAGGATCTGCACGCCGCCAAGCGCCTTCACTTCGTCAATCTTGGCGCCAATCTGCTCATAGCTGAGCGTCCAGCCCTCTTTGTCCTTGGGCCGGCGATAGAACGCGCAGAAGCCGCAGTCGGCTACACAGACATTCGTGTAGTTGATGTTGCGGTCCACGATGTATGTCACGATGGGCTCCGGGTGGAGCTTCATGCGCATCGCGTTAGCAGCGGCGCCTAGCTCGAGGAGCGGCGTGTTTTCGTAGTAAGCGAGGAGATCAGTCAGTTCAGACATAGGACGGATGACGGAAGACGGATGCTGGAACATATCGCGCACGAAGGACGGCATCCGTCATCCGTCTTCCGTCGCAATCTACACCAATCCCCGACTAACGCCCTGAGTTCGCAGCCGGCAAAAACGCCAACTTTCCCTTCGGAACCCGTCCAGCCAGCTCGAGGCGGCGGAGGAATTCGGTGAGCCCGGCCAGGTCCGGCATCGTGAGGCGCCAGTCGAGGCCGTTGAAGTACTCGCGGCACTCGCTGAGGCTCACGCCGGTGCAGCGGCTCGCCTGCGCTGAGAGCTCGTCGAGGTGCTTCAAGCCCCAATCGCGGGACTGGATGAGCGCGGCGTGCACCTTGAGCGATGCCTGCACCGGCGTGCTGCGCTGGGCGACCCAGACGGCAAACACAAAGGGCAAACCCGTCCAGCGCTTCCACTCGGCGCCGAGGTCGTAGACGAAAGGGTAGGCCTGCCCGTGTCCCTGCGCCACTGGATGATCGGCGCTCTGCAACATCAGCGCGGCATCGCCGATGACGAGGCGCGCGGCGACCTCGTTGCCGGCACGAGTGGCAATGGCATCGGCCTCGGCATTGCCAGGCACAAACTCTGGACTCGCCTTCCACACGTGCTCAAACAAGAGTTCAAGCAGGTGCACGGACGTCATGGACGAGCGGCTCACCAGCACGCGCTCGCCTGTGAGCTCTGAGGCGGGCTTGGTGGAAAACAGCATCACGCTGCGCACCGGGCCATCGCAGGAGATGGCGAGTTCGGGCAGTAGTAGGTAGCGCTCCCAATCACGCGCGTACTCCACCGCTGATACCACGCTCACATCGAGCGTGCCCTCGGACATCATCTTGTTGAGTGCGGTGGGCACCCCATCAACAAGCGTGGCGTCTAGCGGCACGAGACCGCGGTCGACGCCACCGTACACCGGATAGCAATTGATATACGGAATCCGGCCCACTCTCATACTTACGCCGCGCTCTCAGAGTGGACGGATGCCCCATGCCGGGTGTTGTCGGCAGTTGCGCTTCCGTCATCCGTCATCCGTCCGTCCTCAAACGATCGGACCTCGCGGTAGAACGAATCTCTCTCAACAGGCACCTTCCCCGCTCCGCGAATCAGCTTCAACAACGCCTCCAATGTCATGCCCTGCGGCGTGCTCGCGCCCACCGCATGGTAGATCTTCTCGCGCACCACCGTACCCTCAAGGTCATTCACGCCGTAGTGCAAGGCGATCTGACTGAGGAACGGCGACACCATAATCCAATGGCTCTTAATGTGCTCGAAGTTGTCGAGGAAGAGCCGCCCGATTGCGAGGTTCTTGAGGTCGTCCGTGCCGCTGGTGGCAATCCCGGTGCGATTCAGCTTCTTGCCGAGTTCGTTGTCGTCGGGGTGATACGCGAGCGGGATGTAGGCAAGGAAGCCGCCGGTCTCATCCTGCAGATCGCGCAGCATCTGGAGATGCTCCATGCGGTCCGCGTAGGTCTCCACGTGCCCGTAGAGCATGGTGCAGTTGGTGCGGATGCCGAGGGCGTGCGCGGCGCGGTGCACGCCGACATAATCGCCAGCACCGAGCTTCTTGCTCGCGATCTCTTCACGCACGGCGGCAGAGAACGTCTCCGCACCGCCGCCAGGCATGGTGTCGAGGCCGGCTTCGCGAAGCGCCGTGAGCACTTCGGTCCACGTCTTCTTCTCAATCCGCGCGATATGCGCGATCTCCACGGCCGTGAGCGCCTTGATGTGTACATGCGGCAGCTCGGCCTTGATGGCGCGGAACATCTCTGTGTAGTACGCCAGCCCCGCTTGCATGTCGAGACCGCCGACGATGTGAAACTCGCGGGTCATCGAATCCTTAGCCTGACGCGCCTCGTCCATCACTTGCGCGAGCGTGTAGCGATACGCGCCTTCTTCCTTAGGCAGGCGCGCGTAGCCGCAGAACACGCAGGTGGTGCGCAGCGTGCAGATGTTGGTCGGATTGATGTGCTGGTTGGACGCAAAGGTGACGCGGTCGCCATGCTTGCGGCGGTTCACCACGTCAGCGAGTGCGCCGATGCCCGTCAAATCGCGTGACTCGAACATGGCCACGCCATCCGCCCGCGTGAGGCGCTCGCCCTGCTCGACCTTCTCCGCAATCCGGCGCACCACCGGATCGGTGATGCGCTCGAATGGAATCGCTAGCGCACCGGGCATAAGTGGCTCAGTCCGTGTATCGCTTGAGCGCGATACTGACGTTATGCCCACCGAAGCCGGAACTGTTGGAGAGCGCGGCGAACACCTCGCGCTTCACCGGCACATTGGGCGTGATGTCTAGGTCGCACTCAGGATCAGGCGTCTGGAAGTTGATGGTCGGCGGGATAATGCCGTTGACAATCGTCAGCGCCGTGAAGACCGCCTCGACCGAGCCCGCCGCGCCGAGCATGTGCCCAGTGGAGGACTTGGTGGACGAGACGTTGAGCGCCGTGGCATGCGCACCAAAGACCTTTTTGATGGCGCGAATCTCGTTAGGATCGTTGAGCGGCGTCGAAGTGCCGTGCGCGTTCACGTACTGCACTTCCTCGGGATGCAATCCGCCGTCCTCCAGCGCCCGGCGCATGGCGCGCTGCAGGCCCTCGTGGTCTTCCGGCTGGCCTGTGAGGTGATACGCGTCACCCGTGGCGCCATAACCGACAATCTCGGCGAGGATGCGAGCGCCACGCTTGCGTGCGTGCTCCAGCTCCTCAAGAATCACGATGCCAGCGCCTTCACCGAGCACGAAGCCATCGCGCGTGGCGTCAAACGGCCGCGAGGCCGTCTCCGGCGAGTCGTTGCGGGTAGAGTGTGCCTGCATGTTGCCGAAGCCGCCAATAGACATCGGCGTCACGGCCGCCTCGGAGCCACCGGCAATCATGGCGTCGGCGTCGCCATAGGCAATCATGCGGAAGGCATCGCCGATGGCGTGTGCGCTCGTGGCGCAGGCCGACTGCACGGCGTAGTTCGGGCCCTTCGCGCCGAAGCGCATGGACACCACACCGGCCGCGATATCGCCGATGAACATCGGGATGAAGAACGGCGAGATGCGGCCCGGACCGTGCGTGCGGTACACATCCAACTGGTCCTCGAAGGTGGCAATGCCGCCAATGCCTGAACCAATCACCACGCCCATGCGCAGCGGATCGAAGCCGCCCTCGGCGAGGCCCGCGTCGGCCATCGCCTGCACCGAAGCGGCCATTGCGAACTGCGTGTAGAGGTCGGACCGCTTCACTTCCTTGCGGTCCATATACTGCGCCGGGTCAAACCCCTTCGTCTCACACGCGAACTTCACTTTGAAGTTCGTGGTGTCGAACCGCGTGATGTTCGCGCCACCGGACTTGCCGGCCAGCAACGACTCCCACGTGGTCTTGAGGTCGTTGCCCACGGAGGTCACGACTCCGGCCCCCGTGATGACGACCCGGCGCTTCAACGAGGCCATCGCTTACCCGAGCTTCCCGTTCAGGTACGTGACGGCGTCGCCCACCGTGCGAAGCTTTTCGGCTTCCTCGTCGGGGATGTCGATGTTGAACTCCTTCTCGAACTCCATCACCAACTCGACGATATCGAGCGAGTCAGCGCCGAGGTCTTCGATGAAGCTCGCGCCATCCGTAAGCTTCTCGCGCTCGACTCCGAGCTCCTTCTCGATGATGTCCTTGACCTTCGCGGTATGGTCGGCCATGGGGGCAAAACTCCGTAGGGGTGGAACTACTAGAACAAGCAGAAAATATAACCCGAGGTTCCCCGGGAATCACATTACCATGCCACCATCAACGGTCAGAACTTGACCCGTGATGTAGGCGGCGTGGTCAGAGGCAAGGAAGGCGACGGCGCTGGCGATGTCGTCCGGCGAGCCAAAGCGGTCCAGTGGAATCTGGGCCGAGAGCTTGGATACCGCCTCGGGGGTCATGGCATCCGTCATGTCGGTCTTGATGAAGCCCGGCGCGACCACGTTGCAGAGCACGTTCCGGCTGGCCAATTCCTTCGCCACCGACTTGCTCAAACCGATGAGGCCCGCCTTTGAGGCGGCGTAATTGGCCTGCCCCGCGTTGCCGATTAATCCCACCACGCTGGCAATGTTGATGATGCGACCCCAGCGCTTCTTCATCATGCCGCGCTGGGCGGCACGGATGGCCACGAATGCCGAGCGCAGGTTCGTCTCCAGCACCGCGTTCCAGTCCTCGTCCTTCATGCGCAGCATCAAGTTGTCCTTCGTGATGCCGGCGTTGTTCACCAGAATGTCGCAGCTACCCAACGACTTTTCGACGCTCTCCACCAGCGCCGTGATCTGTGCGGTGTCCGAGATGTCGCAGGCGAAGCCCTTCGCACCGCCCCCAATCTCGGCGGCCACGGCGTCGGCCTTGGCTTGATCGCGGCCGACGATGGCGACGGTGGCCCCGCAGCTGGCGAGTGTCGCAGCGATCGCACGACCGATGCCGCGGGTGGAGCCGGTGACGAGTGCGACCTTACCGCTCAGAGCGATGCGCATAGGGACGGATGACGGATGACGGAGGCGAACTGCTAGAGAGCGAGCAGGGCTTCGACTTCTGCGACGGTGCCACAGGTCATGGTCGTGCAGCCGGGCGCCAATCGCCTCACGAGGCCACTGAGGACGCCGCCGGGGCCCATTTCCACGAAGGTTGTGCCCGGAAACCGGGCCGCCAGGTTGCGGACGACTTCCACCCAGCGCACGGCGCTGGTGAGTTGCTGGAGAAGCAGGTCCTTGGCCAACCCGGCATCACCCACAGCTTCGGCGGTGACGTTGCTCCACACGGGCACGCTCGGATTGCGCCAGCGGGCCGCATCGAGGGCCGTCTTGAGACCGGCCGCGGCGGGTGCCATGAGCGGCGAATGGAAGGCCCCGCTCACCGGCAGTCGCAGGGCGCGCTTGGCCCCGGCGGCCTTGGCGAGTTCCATCGCCTTCTCCACGGCCGCCACTTCACCCGAGATGACAATCTGCTCAGTGGAGTTGTAGTTGGCCGGTACCACGACGCCCACGACCGAGGCTTCGTTGCAAACCTCTTCAATCGTGCGAGACATCTCACCGAGAATTGCGGCCATCGCGCCGGGCGTCTGCACGCCGCTTTCGTACATCAGCGTGCCGCGACGACGAACGAGGTTGATCGCGTCCTCAAGGCCAATCGCTCCGGCTGCGTGGTACGCGGAAAACTCACCGAGCGAATGGCCCGCGGCTCCCTGCACCTTGGCGGCGATCGTGTTGCCGACCACGGCCCAGACGGCGGCTCCGTGCGCCAACAAGGCGGGCTGCGCGTTGTGCGTCAGCGTGAGCGCATCGGCCGGGCCTTCGAAGCAGAGTTCGCTCAACGGGGCGCCGAGGGTGGCATCAACCCGCGCGAACACATCCGCTGCCGCCGGGAAGGCCGCTGCGAGATCTTTAGCCATTCCCGGCTTCTGTGAGCCCTGGCCCGGGAAGAGCAGGATCATCAGAAGCGCACCACCATCGAGCCCCAAGTGAAGCCCGCACCGAAGGCCACGAACATCACGGTCTTGCCTTCTTTAACCACGCCCTGCTTCATCGCCTCGCTGAGCGCAATCGGAATGGACGCCGCCGAGGTGTTCCCGAAGCGGTCCACATTCACGAACACCTTCTCCATCGGGATGTTGGCGTGTTTGGCGGTGGCTTCAATGATCCGAATGTTGGCCTGGTGCGGAATCATCACATCAATATCGGCGGCGGAGAGCTTTGCCCCGTCGAGCGCACGGTCCGAGGCATCGGCCATGGAGCGCACAGCGTTCTTGAAGACCTCGCGGCCGGCCATCGTGATGTAGTGCGAGCCTTCATCAATAATCGCCTGCGTAATGGGCGCGTTTCCGGCACCCTTCTCGCGCTGCAGCAAGTCGGCCAGTGTGCCGTCCGAACGCATGTAGGCGGAGAGGATGCCACGCCCCTTGCTGGCCTTCTTCACGATCGTTGCGCCCGCACCGTCTCCGAAGAGCACACAGGTGTTACGATCCTTCCAGTTAATGATGCGGCTGAGTTGCTCGCCGCCAATCACGAGAATGGTCTCATAGCTGCCCGTGGCAATGAGGCCCTCGGCCACCTGTGCGGAGTACAGCCAGCCTGAGCATGCGGCACCCACGTCGAACGCGACGGCGCGGGTGGCACCGAGCGCGGCCTGCACTTCCACGGCCGCAGACGGTAGCAAACGATCAGGCGATGCGGTGCCCATCACAATCGCATCGAGCTCAGCCGCCGTGACGCCGGCCATCGCCATGGCCTCGCGAGCGGCCTGCGCGGCGAGCAACGTCAGCGTCTCGCCTTCGCCAGCAATGTGACGCTGCACGATCCCTGTGCGCTCGCGAATCCACTCGTCATTCGTATCAATGCCGATCGCGGCGAACTCGTGGTTGGTCATGATGCGCTTGGGTACGGCGTGGGCCGTGGGGCCAAGCATGGCAAAGGGGCGCTTCACGCGTGCACTCGCTGTGCGATGTGGCTGCTCATCCCGGACTCGACGGCGCGCAGGCCGGCCTTGATGCCGTTCTTGAGCGCCTCGGGGGAGGACTTACCGTGGCAGATGATGCTCACGCCCTTCACACCGAGGAGCGGAGCGCCGCCGTACTTGGCGTAGTCAAGATGGACGAGCGCGGCACCAAGCGTCTCCTTGGAGACGCCGGCCTTGAGCATAAGTCCGCCGAAGAGCTTAGGCGCGGCTTCGTAGAACTTGAGTAGCACGTTGCCGGTGAATCCATCGCAAACGACCACGTCAAACGGCCCGCGATCGCAAACGCCCATGGCGATGTCGCGACCTTCGATGTTGCCGATGAAGTTGAGGCCGCTCTTGAGCAGCAGCTGGTGCGCTTCCTTTACGGCGGCGTTGCCCTTCTCGGGCTCTTCGCCAACGGACAGCAGACCAATCACCGGATTGGCGCGGCCGAGGATGTCCTTGGCGTATACGTGGCCAAGTTGCGCAAAATTGAGGAGTTCCTGGGCGGAGCAGTCAACGTTGGCGCCGGAATCGAGCACGACGACGGGCTGGGCCGCCGTCGGGAAGACCGTACCGATGGCAGGCCGCTGGAGGCCCTCGTGCAGGCGCAGAACAAACACCGAGGCCGCCATCTGCGCGCCGGTGTTGCCGGCGGAGACGAAGGCGTCGGACTTCCCTTCGGCCTGGAGCTTCAGCCCCACGCCCATTGAAGAGTTCGGCTTCCCGCGGATGGCCACGGAAGGCTTGTCGGACATCAGGATAACGTCGGGCGCGTCAATGACCTCAAAACGCGCCGCAGCCGCCTGCGCCTCGGGAGAGGCGACGGCTAGCTGCTTGGCGAGTTCATCGCGGATGACCTGTTCCTGCCCAACGAGCTGCAGGCTATGGTCTGACCCCAGTTCGACGGCCGCCAGGATGGCGGCGGCGATAGGGGCTTGGGGCGCATGATCGCCCCCCATCGCGTCCAGCGCGATGCGAGCCATGGCTAGGCTTCGCGCGCCGCGACCCGCTGCTCACCTGCGTAGAATCCGCACTCTTCGCACACGTGATGCGGACGCTTCATCGCGCCGCACTTCGTGCAGGCCTGGATATTGATCTTCGGCGCCACCTTGTGGGTGTTGCGCGCGCGCTTCTTTCGCTTGGATGTACGGCGCTTCGGGACGGCCATCGGAGTCTCGGTTCTGCGGAGTGAATGAAACGAACAGTCGGGTATCAGCCCGGCGTGGCTGCCGTTTGGCAGGCGCAGGGTCCAGCATTGAGCTCGGCACCGCACGTCGCACAGAGTCCCTTACAGTCGGGACGGCACAATGGCAGGCCAGAAGCTTCCAACAACCACTGCTCTCGAATCGCAGGGCGAAGATCGACGCTTTGGCCCCCGTCAGCAAGGGCAAACACATCGGGCTCGTCCGCGTTCTCGTCGTTCGCATCGGCGAAGAGCAGGTGGGCCTCGTTCTGGACCACATACTCCACCGGTACCAGGCAACGGCGACACTCGCCCGGCGCGGATCCGTGGAACCCGCCAGAGAAGTAATAACGCCCCGCCCCCGCCCCGCTCAGGCGCCCGGTGACCCGCAGCACCCCAACAGGACGAACGTCGTCCTCCAACCACACCGCATCATCGGGAGCGAGGTCAGCTTCAACCTGCACCGCCCCCTGCGAAAGGGTGCGAATCGGGAACGAAAGCATAGCCTAGGAAAGTACTCCGCTCAAGGGCTCGGGTCAAGCGGTAAGCTTGGGCGGTGCAAGAGTTTAGGCACAGGACGGATGACGGATGCTGTTGGCTTCCGTCATCCGTCTTCCGTCCAAGTTCTTACAGCCCGTCGACTTCCGCGAAGAAGAACCGGCTCTCGCGCATCGCGTTCTCGTCCGAGTCCGATGCGTGAATCGCGTTCTTGCCCTTGGACTCGGCATACAGCTTCCGCACCGTACCGGCGGCAGCCTCGGCCGGGTCCGTGGCACCGATGGCGTCGCGCAGGGCGTGGACCGCGTTGTCCTTCTGAAGCACGAAGGGCATGCAGGGCGCCGAACTCATGAATTCCACGAGCTCGCCAAAAAACGGGCGGCCGCGGTGCACGCCGTAGAACTCCTCGGCCTGCTTCTTGGACATATGGATTACGCGCGCGTTCTTGAGCGCGAAGCCCTGGGCTTCGAGGTGCGCGATAATCTTGCCAGACTTGCCGCTGTTGAAGGCGTCGGGCTTGATGATGGAGAACGTGTAGTTGAGAGCCATTGGTCGATTGCTAGTTCAGAGTTGTTTACAAAAGGAACAATTCACCACGGAGACTCGGAGGCTCGGAGACGACAAGAGCGCCTTAGGCAGTCTCCGTGTCTCTTTGCCTCCGTGGTGAAGCAGTTAGCGGTTTACTTCAGTCGCGCCTTGATCAGCTCGACGAAATCCATCGGGCGGGCCGCGACGCCCATTCCGGCGGCCTTGAAGGCGTCAATCTTCTCGGCGGCCGTACCAGCTGAGCCCGAGATGATGGCGCCGGCGTGACCCATACGACGGCCTGGCGGGGCCGTCTGGCCAGCGATGAAGCCCACGACCGGCTTCTTCATGTGCTTCTTCACGAACTCCGCGGCTTCCTGCTCATCCGTGCCGCCAATTTCACCCATCATCGCGATGGCCTTGGTGTGCGGATCCTTCTCGAAGGCCTCAAGGCAATCAATGAAGTTGGTGCCGTTGATGGGGTCGCCACCGATGCCGACGCAGGTGGTCTGGCCGATGCCGGCACGCGTGAGCTGGTACACGACTTCATACGTCAGCGTGCCGGAGCGCGAGACCACTCCGACAGGGCCAGGTAGACAGATACGACCTGGGATAATGCCGACCTTCGACTCGCCCGGCGTGATCAAGCCCGGGCAGTTGGGGCCGAGGAGGCGCACACCGCGCTCCTTCACGAAGGGATAGACCTTCGTCATGTCGAGCACCGGCACGCCTTCGGTGATGCAGACCACGAGCGCGACGCCGGAGGCGGCCGCTTCCATGATGGCGTCAGCCGCAAATGGCGGCGGCACGTAGATCACGGAGGTGTTGGCTCCCGTGGCCTTCACGGCGTCGGCGACGGTGTTGAAGATCGGCACTGTGCCCTCGAACTTCTGGCCGCCCTTGCCCGGCGTGACGCCAGCGACCACCTGCGTGCCGTACTCCATCATCTGCTTGGCATGGAACGAGCCATCGCGGCCCGTGATGCCTTGGATGATGAGCTTGGTGTTCTTGTCAATGAAAACGCTCATCTCACTTCCCTCCCTTGGCGAGCTCAACCGCGCGCTGCACGGCGGTGTCCATATCGCTGGAGGCGGTGAATCCGTTCTCCGTGAGAATCTTCATGGCGAGTTCTTCGTTGGTGCCCGTGAGGCGGATGACAATCGGTACCTTCAGCGGATTCGCTTTGGTAGCCGTCACGATGCCGTTGGCCACGTCGTCGGTGCGCGTGATGCCCCTGAAGATGTTGAACAGGATGGCCTTCACATTTTTGTCGGCCGTGATGATGCGGAGCGCGTTCACGACCTTCTCGGGATTCGACGAACCACCAATGTCGAGGAAGTTGGCCGGCTCACCGCCGTAGTACTTCACCAAGTCCATCGTCGCCATGGCGAGACCGGCGCCATTCACCACGCAGCCGACGTTGCCGTCGAGCTTGATGAAAGTGAGGTTCGAATTCCGCGCGTCTACTTCTGATGGTTCTTCGCTGCTTTCGTCGCGAAGCGCGGCGATCTCCGGCTTGCGATCGAGTTCGTTGTCATCAATGACCATCTTGCCGTCCACTGCAATCACCTCGCCCGTGGGCGTGACGACCAGCGGATTGATTTCGGCGAGTGAGCAACCCGCGGCGATGAACGCGGCGTAGAGTTGCTGCATGATCTTGGCGGCAGCGCGAGCGAGCTTCACGTCCTCGTAGAGGAAGAAGCCCATGCGCATGGCGTCGTACGTCGGGAGGCCGTAGCGCACGTCCACGGGCACGTAGAGAATCTTCTCCGGCGTGGTGGCCGCGACGTCTTCGATATCAATGCCACCAGCGGCGGAGACCATGAAGACGGGCTTCTTGGTCGCGCGATCCACGATGATGCCGACGTACGCCTCGCTGCCGATGTCGGCGGCGACGGTGACGAGCACCTTCTCCACGGTGAGATCCTTGATCTTCATGCCGAGGATGGCGGTGGCCTTCTCTTTGGCATCGGCGGGCGTCTTGCAGAACTTCACGCCGCCGGCCTTTCCGCGGCCGCCAGCGTGCACCTGCGCTTTCACCATGACGGCAGCGCCGTACTTGGTGGCAATTGCTTCAGCCTGTGCGGGCGTCGTCGCGACTTCGCCGGGGGGAATCGGCACACCGTAGCCACGAAGGATTTCCTTCGCTTGGTATTCGTGAATATTCACACGGTCTCCGTCTTGGTTTCGAGTTTGGGATAGCCCCGAAAAATACTTCGCTCTCGCTCTAAACGGCACCATCGAGGTGCAGAAATCACGGGCGCTGCAGCAGCCGGCCCAGCGCCGCCCAGGCCTCGCCATAGGCGCGCCAGTCGCCCGCGCGTAGTGCAGCCTGCATCGCGTCGTAGAGGCGGGCCACGCGCTCGCGAAAGGCATCCCCGGTGAGCGCGCGGCTCGTCGGGCTTGGCTCACCCAATGCCTCGGCGAGCGTTCGGGCCGCAACGGTTTCGCGGCCGCGACTCACCACCACGCCGGCCAAGCGCGGGCTGCCATCTCGAGGCCAGTCGTAGTAGCTCTGAATCCACGCGGCTCCGTCGGCCGTGGGAATCGCCTGTACACGACCGCGACGGGCGTTGGGGAGCGAACGGCCGAAGCCCGCTCGGTCCGCCGCGCCTTGCAGCGTCTGGAGCACCGCCGCCCACCGCGGCCCGTCATTGGAGATGAACTCCGTGCGGCGCTCGTCGCCTCCGCGCGCGACCAGAATGCCCAGCGTACGGCCTGCCCGCGGGATATCCACCGGCACCGCCCAACCAAGGGTGCCGAGCGTATCAAGGCGGAAGAAGGTAGCGGCGCCCGTCGCGAGGTCTGCGTCGGCATCATCGGGACGCGTGAGTTGGGACGGACCAGAGGAGTCGCCTGGAAACCCCACATGGGCCAAGGCCCCGCCCTGCAAGAGCATCGCGTCCACGGCGGGAGGACGCTCATGTTGGATCCACTCAGGCGCAGCCGCGAGGGGCGTGAATACGGTCCCCGCTCTCGCCATCCACGAGCGCATGACGGGATCTGGCTCGTCCACGGGAATAAGCAGGATCCGGCCCGTTTGGGCCTGCACCACGGCCGTGGCCGCATGCGCCGCATATCGAACCTCGCGGCCGTTGAAATTGACGCCCTCGCTCAGCGGATATCGCGCCGCCGTCACGAACAGCTCAACGAACCAATACAAAGAATCGGCGCGGATGTGCGGCGTGATTGTCGGCCCCGCCTCAAGGAAGGGCACGGTCGCCGCGAGGCGCGCGCCCACGTCACGTGTGGTCATCAGGCGGGGACGCGGCAGCGGCAAGTCTCGAACGAGCAAGCGCGGATCCTGCTCTGACCACGCGAGGGCAATGCGCTGCGCGGTGCTCTCAAACGGCGCTCCTGCGAGATCGCCGCGCGTGTCCGCCGCAAGCACCGACCGCATTGCGCCCGGATACACGAGCACCGCCTCCAAACGCCCATCGCCGAGCACGGGTGCGTGAAAGGGCCGCCCTGCATCGTCGGCAGACGGTGCGGCGTAGCGCACGCTATGCCACGCCGACGCGCGATCAGACCTCGGCTGCTGCACGAGGAGCGCCTCAAGACCATCGCCGGAACCGCGCCACGCCAAGGCGACGGTGGAATCTCGTCGCGCTCCGTCTTGCGCAATCGCCTGAAGCGCAGCGGGGTCCCATGCGCTCACCGCGCGACTGAGTTCCCGCGTGGGTATCGCGCTCTGCCCCACACTGTCCCGACGAATGCGCTCCACGCCGAAGGCGCGCCTCGTGTAAAGCGCGGCGGTGTTGCGGTACGGTCTGTGTCGCTGCCGAGCCTCAGCGGTGGAGAGTGGCCGCTTGGCGACGGCCGGCAGAACCGCCGAGGCAACCGGCCCCAAGAGGATGAGCGCACCCAGCATGGACGCGGCCGAACGCAGGTGCCCACGCCAGCCGGAGTACACGAGGACCGCAGCGATAGGCAGGGTGGCGAAGGCGGCTATGGCGCGGAACGGCAGCGCAATGCGGTGGTCGAATGCCGAGAAAACGGCCTCCGTGGTGTAATCCAACCACACCCCGCTGCCAGGGCTCAGCCTCTCGTAGCGATCAATGTGCCAGCCCCAACCGATGAGCACGACGATGACTCCACAGAGCACCGAGAGATGCCGGCGCACCCATGTGGAGATATACACGCCATCGGACGTCAAGCGCACGCTTGGCGTTGCGACATAGAGCAAGGACACCAAGGCGCCGACCACGAGGGCGAGCGTCATAGAGCGTGCTTGCAGCGCGCGTTCCCACGGCAACCAGGCGACGTAGTGGCCGAGGTCGCGCTCGAGATAGGGGTCGAACTCTCCAAACGCCACGCCGTCCATGGCCAGTCGCGCCGAGCTCCAATCATGGGGCAAGAGCGTGAAGAGCAGGCCAACGAGGAGGGCTAAGGCCGCGGCGATGATCGTGAGCCGCTCGGTGGGAATTTCCTCGGCAATCTCGAGGCCGCCGAGCTGCGACGGTAGCACCAGCGAGACGATGGAATGCCGAACGGCGAGCAGATGCGCGAAGGCGAAGATCGTCGCGATGACGAAAGCGCCGCCGCGGAGCATGAGCTCCGTGCCCGCCTTCACCTGCCAGAGTTCGCCGAAACCCAGCGAGGCGTGCAAGGCCCAGTCGGCGTATACGCCTGCAATCCAGCGGCCCGCGAGTAGCGCGAGTGCGCCACCGGCGAGGAGTCCGAGGATTCCGCGCCGCCCCTGCATCGTCAGCTTAGTGGCCGGCTGATGGTCCGAGCGTTACGCCGTGCGCCGCGAGCCACGACTCGACCTCGTGACGGATCTCAGCGAGGCGAGTCTCGGTCGAAGCTTCGAAGCGCAACACCAAGATGGGCTGCGTGTTGGAGCTGCGAATGAGACCCCAGCCACCATCAAAGAGGATGCGCACGCCGTCCACATCACTCACCGCATACTTCGCGCGGAAGTGTGCGAGTGCCTCAGCGACGATTGCTTCCTTGCGATCATCCGGGCAGTCCACGCGAATTTCCGGCGTGGACACGAAGCGTGGCACATCGCTGAGGAGTTCCTTGACCGTCTTCTTGGCGTCGGCGACGATGCGCAGCAGACGCGCCGCCGCATAGAGCGCGTCGTCGTGGCCATAGAAGCTTTCGGTGAAGAACATGTGTCCACTCATCTCACCGGCAATCGGCGCCTTCAGTTCCTTCATCTTGTCTTTGATGAGCGAATGCCCCGTCTTCCACATCACGGGCTTTCCGCCGGCTGCGGCGATGCCATCGGGAAGCGCCTGCGAGCACTTCACATCAAAGATGATGCTCTGCCCCTTGCCGGTGCGTGCGAGCACGTCGCGCGAGTACAGCAGCAGCAGGTAGTCGCCCCAGATGATGGTGCCATCGCCATCGACAATTCCGATGCGGTCCGCGTCGCCATCAAAGCCGATGCCGACTTCCGACCCCGTCTCGCGCACGGCACGAATGAGGTCTTGCAGGTTCTCTACGACCGTCGGGTCGGGATGATGGTTTGGGAAGCTTCCGTCGCTCTCAGCGAATAGCCACGTGGGCTTCACGCCGAGGGCGGAAAAGAGTTGGGGCGCGACGACGGCTCCGACGCCGTTTCCGCAGTCCACCACAACCTTCAGGTCGGCAGGCAGCGGTCCAATGCGCTTGGCGATGTCGGTGACGTAGCGGTCAATGATCGCTTCGCTGCGCACGCTACCAGTGCCTTGGCGGAACTGTCCGGCTTCGATGATAACGCGCAGGCGCTGGATGCCATCGCCATGCAGCGAACCCGTACCGACGCAGCACTTGAAGCCGTTGTACTCAGGCGGATTGTGCGAGCCGGTAATCTGAATGCCCGCAACGACCGGGAGGTGATGGAGCGACCAATACAGCAGCGGCGTCGGGACCACGCCCACGTCAATGACGTCGAGTCCGCTGGTATTGAGGCCGCGCACCAACGCATCACGCAAGGCCTCACCGCTCGGGCGATTGTCGCGGCCTACTGCGACGGCGCCGGAGATGCCGCGCTCGTGCAGGAGCACTGCATAAGCGCGCCCGATGGCCTCCGCGGCCTCGACCGTGAGGTCGTTGCCAACGATGCCTCGAATGTCATACTGGCGAAAGATGCCTGCAGAAATCATTTAGTCCTCGGCGGAAATAACCGTGGTAGACATATTCTCCGGCTGCACCAGCGGCTGACTTCCGCTGCTCGCCCACTTCACCACTGGACCCGGCATGATGCCAAAGCCGAGGATTGCGGCGGCCGTTCCCACGAGCACCGCCCTAGTGAACGGACCCGTACCGTTGACCGGCGGCGCGTCAGCGGCGCGCGGCTGCATGAACATCACACGCACCACCTGCAGGTAGTAACCCGCGGAGATTACGGAGGTGACGACGAGAATGACGGTCAGCAGGTTCAGGTTGAGCGGAGATGAAAGCGCCGCGCTCACGAGGTACCACTTGGCGAAGAAGCCGATTCCGCCGAACACCGGAAAGCCCAGCAGCGCGAGCAGGAACACCGACATGCCCACGGCGAGCATCGGCCGCACCTGCCAGAGGCCGGCGTAGTCGGAGATGTCGGAACTACGGTCTGAGCCATCTTGCATCACGGTCACCACGGCGAAGGCGCCGAAGGTGGCGAGTGTGTAGGCCAACACATAGAACACCATCGCTACGGTCCCGAGTGGCGTGTTGGCGAGCACGCTCACGAGCAGGTATCCGGAGTGCACGATGCTCGAGTACGCGAGCATGCGCTTGATGTTCTGCTGACGCAGCGCAACCACGTTCCCAATGATCATGGACGCGACGGCGAGCCCCCAGAACACTGGAGCCCAACCAACGATGAGCATCGGGAAACACTCGTACCAGATGCGCGCGATGGCGGCGAAGGCGGCAGCCTTCACCGCTGCCGCCATGTAGGCCGTGATTGGCGTCGGAGCCCCGTCATAGACATCGGGCGCCCACATATGGAACGGCGCTGCGGCCACCTTAAACGCAAAGCCGATGGTGAGCAGGCCCACGCCGATGAGCAGCATTGGATTGCTGATCACCGCACGCTGAGCGATTGCCGCGAGCTGGGTCGCGCCAGTAGCGCCATAGATGAGCGCCATGCCATACAGCAGGAATCCCGTGGCAAACGCGCCGAGTAAGAAGTACTTGAGCGAGGCCTCGGCCGCCTTTCCGCTGCGGCGGTTCATGCCCGTGAGCACATACACCGCCACCGAGAGAATCTCGATGCCGAGGAAGATTACCATCAGGTCGCGGCCGGCGGCGAGAATCATCATTCCCGCGGTGGCGAAGCACACGAGCACGTGCATCTCGCCGTGCGGGATGCCATGCCGGTCGTTGTACTCAATGGATAGCGCCACTGTGCCCAAGGCGGCCAGCAGCACGACGGCATCAATCGTCCAGCGCAGCGAATCTACGGCAATAACGCCGGTGGTGGCAAAGTCGGCGCGGAAGCCCATGTACAGCGTGGCCGCGAGCGTGGCGACGATGAGGCCGATGGCCGCAATACCCACCGAGCGCTGGTGCGTCTGAGATTCGGGAATCCACGCGCTGTACAGCATCAAGATGATGGAGCCCGCGATGAGCAACACGTCGGGCAGGAGCGCGGCAAACAACTGCGCAGGCTGCAGGAGGTCGAAGGTCATTGGCCGGCCTCCGATACCGTAGCGGGTATTTGCGCGGTTTCGAGGAGGCGCACGAGGCTCGTGGCGGCCGCTTCCGTCTTCTGCAGAACGGGCTTGGGATACACGCCAATCCAGAGGATGCCAAGAATGAGCGGCGTGAGCAGACCGATCTCGCGCCAGTTGAGATCCATTCCCTTCAGGGCCTGGTTCTCAGGCTTCACGAGCGGGTTGTAGATGATGCGCTGCACGGCCCAGAGTAGATAGGCGGCCGCGAAGATGACACTCGTCGCCGCAATCACCGCGTGGAAGGGCATTGTCTTGAACGAACCGATGAGGACGAGAAACTCACCGATGAAGCCGTTGGTCCCCGGGACACCGATGCTCGAGAGCGCGACGATGGTGAGGAACACGGCAAAGACCGGCATCACCTTAGCGATGCCACCGAAGTCATCTACCAAGCGCGTGTGGCGACGCTCGTAGATCATGCCGATAAGCAAGAACAAAGCGCCCGTCGAGATGCCGTGGCTGATGGTGACCACCAGCGCACCCTGCATGGACTCCACGGTGCCGGCAAAGATGCCCAGCATCACAAAGCCAAGGTGGGACACGGAGGAGTACGCCACGAGCTTTTTGAAGTCCGGCTGGACAAGCGCGACGAGCGCACCATAGACGATGCCGATGACGGCGAGAGCCAGCATCAGTGCGCGGACGCCGGGATGCATGGCGGCTTCAGGGAACAGCGGTAGCGCGAAGCGCACGAAGCCGAAGGTACCCATCTTGAGCATGATGGCGGCCAGAATCACCGAGCCGGCCGTGGGCGCTTCGACGTGTGCGTCGGGCAGCCAGGTGTGGAAGGGGAACATCGGCACCTTCACCGCGAATGCGATGGCGAAGGCACCGAACAACCAGAGCGAGCCACTCCACTCGCTGCCGCGCGAGAGTGAAAGAATGGCGTCGTAGCTGAAGTTCGGCACGCCATTCTCGGCAGCCGCCATACCCAGCCACACCACGGCCACGAGCATCAACAGCGAACCAACCATCGTATACAGGAAGAACTTGAGGCTCGCGTAGAGGCGGCGCTGGCCGCCCCACACACCGATGATCAAGTACATCGGCACCAGCATGACCTCCCACA
>JANNVQ010000006.1:0-4035 GCA_031414535.1 Gemmatimonas sp. | reverse complement strand
CCCACAGCCGTCCGGCCACCCGCCGTAAGTAGCGCCGCATTATAGCTATGCTTGCTGCCTATGACCGCGGTTGCGTATTGCTGTTGTGGGGCGGCCGCCTGTTCAACCTTGGGACGGCCTAGCGGCCCCCCCACAACTGCTTCTTATTGAAGCAACTGCAGCAGAAGAACACGTTATCTGGACGAGCCTGCGTTCCAGTATTCTCGGAGATCTATGGCACTGCCTAGTGAAGTCATAGACAGTCGGCGCGTACCGCGCATCGGACCGTACTCGCAGGCCACGCGTGTCGGAGATCTCGTCTTCACGGCCGGACAACCGGGTATCGACCCGGCCACCGGCGCCGTCGCCGGGGAGACCTTCGAGCTCCAAGCGCGACAGGCCTTCGCCAATCTCGCCGCTGTCCTCGAGGATGCGGGATCGAGCATCGACCGCGTCGTCAAAGTCACGTGTTTTGTCGCCGACCCATCCGCGTTCGGCGCGTTGAATGCGCTCTTCGAAGAGTTCTTTCCGCACGCCCCGCCCGTGCGTTCCACGCCGGTGGTCAGCTTACCCCGCGGGCTACTCTTCTCCATCGACGCGATTGCCGTCGCGACGCGACCGCCAACGCATCCGCCCGCCGCCAGATAACGATGCTTGCTGCCGACAGCCGCGGGTAAGGATGCAGTTGTGGGGCGCCCGCACTATTCTATGGGACGTCCTGCGGCCGCCCCACAACTGCTTTTTATGGAAGCGGCTGCAGCAGAAGCAAACGTTAGCCTGACGCGCCGTAGTCTCTGAACTCACACCCAATCATCTGTGTCTCAGGCAACCCTTCGAGCAAAACTCGAAAGATTCGGGCTTACCCCCTCACTTCGCCGTGATCTTCTGGCGGAGTTCCAGCTTGCGCTCGAAGGTTGCGACTTCGCTGACGCCCCGCGAGCCAAGGCACGCCTGCAAGTCGGGCATAAGGCTCCGGGCGTCTACTTCTGGATCGCTCGCTCTTGGGGCAAGCAGTATCGGCTCTACGTAGGCCAGACGACTGATCTGTCGTATCGGCTTTCCAATTATCTGAGCCCGTTCCAGCCAAACGCGACGAATGACTTCAAGCTGCGCATCTGCAGCGACTTGATAGTACGCGAGAATCCAGCAGCATCATTCGACCTCTACTTCTCGCCGCTCAAGGGCGTCCGGCGGGACAGTCCTCGGCTGAAAAGAGAGTTGCGTTCTCGTGAGCGCTCTGTCCTGGAGAAGTTTGGCGGCGCGCTCGTGAATCAGCGAGGCACCGCCTCCTCCTCGGCGAAGGACAAGCTTCGCGCTGCTTACGAGGAGTTCTACAAAGAGAATTTACTTTCTATTCCCGACTGACTGTCGAGTCCCACTGGCGCGTTCCCGCAGGGCGCAGGCTAACGACGCTTGCTACTGCTGGCCGCGGCGAAGGATGCAGTTGTGGGGCGGCCGCCCTGTGGTGCATAGGACGGCCTAGCGGCCGCCCCACAACTGCTTTCTATTGAAGCGTCCACAGTAGAAGCTGACGTTACACGGACTCGCCACTGGCTCCGCGGTGGCCGCAGTTGCGCCCCGCAGCCTTCTGAGACAGGTTCCAAGCATGGCCGACGCCCCCGACATCCGCGACGACGCGAAGCGACTCATCGACCAGCTCCCCAAAGGCGCGGGCTGGGATGATCTCGCGTATGAGGTCTATGTGCGCCAGGCCATCGAACAGGGCCTCGCGGATGCGGCGGCCGGGCGCACCGTCGACCACGACACCGCGCTCGCTCGCGTCCGCGCGCGCATTCGTCGTCCCGCCTAGTGCTCCCGCTCCGCTGGACGGAGCGCGCGGTCACGGACCTCGCGGGCATTGCCGAGTTCATCAGCCGTACCTCTGACATCTACGCCGAAGGCGTGGTCGCCCACATCGACTATCGCCTGCAGTTGCTCCGTGCGCATCCGCTCATGGGCAAGCACGCCCCGGAAGCCGTGAATCTGGACGTGCGCGAGTTGGTCATCGAGAATCATCGCGTGTTCTACACAGTGCACGTGGACGCCATCGAGCTCCTCGCCATCGTGCATGGCCGACAGCAAACACCGCGCGCGTTCTAGTCGCGTCCGCGGCGGCCGTGTAACGACGCTTGCTGCCGACAGCCGCGGCTAGGGATGCAGTTGTGGGGCGCCCGCGTTATCGTAATGGGACGTCCTGCGGCCGCCCCACAACTGCTTTTTATGGAAGCGGCTGCAGCAGAAGCATACGTTATGCCGACGTGGCGCGTGACGAGGCTCGCACTCGTGAGGTATCTGTGTTTATGAGACAGATGATGCGCTCTCTAATCTTCGCCGCATTCGCGCCGCTCCTCGTGAGCGCCTGCGACGACGCCACAGGGCCCGCAACCCGCTTCGCCGTCCACATCGCGGACATCGTCGTGCCCGCGGCGGCGGCGGCGACCGATACAATTCCAATCCGCTTTACCTACGAGGCCAGCTGCGGCGAGCGCGAGGTGGTGCTGGCATTCAGCCCCGATCGCCTTGAGGTGCGCGCCTTCGGAATCCTCCCGTCCCGGGAGATCGTATGTCCCGCCTGGATGTTCTATGCCGAACGCACCGTGCTGATCCCGCCCACGCAGCGAAGCTTGCCGTACACGGTGGTGTTTGTGCAGCCGTGGGGTGGCGACAGCATTCGGGTCATTCAACCCGCGGTCGCTCTCAAGGTCGCGCCATAACGACGCTTGGTGTCTGACGGCCGCGATAGTGAAGCAGGTGAGCGGCCCTGCTCTATCGTACCTTGCGGTACCGCAGGGCCGCTCACCTGCATTTTATTTCAGCGTCCGCAGCACAAGCCCACGTTATGTCGACGCGTGCCTTAGGACGTGGAGGGGACAGTGGCCATCGCTCCGTCCAAGCTAGGTCGGGTTATCAGGGACGCCGGTGCGTCGCCTGAACGCATTATTGCTTCACTCAGAGCCCGCCAACTGGTCGAGCCATCCGCCGCTGACGCGGAGATGCGCGCCGAGATCGAATCGGTCCTCACCTTCTTTCGCGAAAGGCCCAGGGGCAGAATGTTCTTCGGCGGTCCCGCCTGCGAAGATATTCGGGTCTGTCTGGCGCCGTTCTTGACGGCCAAGGGTGAGGCGTGGGCCGTCGGCATGAAATCCCTCGACATACCGGACGATCCCGTACCACGCGTTTGGTGGCGCTTCTGGGAGCGCTGACTCTAACGAGCGACCGGGACTGTGCCGCACTCGACGGCGCAACATAACGCTCGCTTGCTGCCGATGAACGCAGCTTCGGAGTGCGGTTGCGGGGCGGCCGCCCAGTGGGGGCATGGGCCGACCTAACGGCCGCCCCACAACGGCTTCTTAGTTTAAGCGTTCAAAGCAGGAGTACACGTTATGCCGACGCGGGGGTGACATGGCCATCGAACTGCTCGTGCTGGTTCCTTTCGCAGCGACCCTGCTCTTCCTGCGGTCACGGAGAAAGCGCGGGACGTCACGGGACGCGATGCAAACGAGCATGCGTCACGCGGATCCGGAACGCCTCGCGCCTTTGCTTGCGTACCGCGCGCGCTTCCGGGAGGCGGGCTTCAGCCCTTGGGTCTCTGCCAACAGTCCCAATGAAGAGTCGGCAGAGGTTCGCGCGTTCGGCGCGCTGATCTATTCGTCAGGCCTTTACCGCGACTTTGACTGGCCCGAGTGGATGCGTCAACACGGCGACCGGTATGCCGCTCAGGCAGCGCTGGCCTCAGCGGACTTCGAGACAATCTCCCGTCTCCTAAGCGCAATTGTTCGCAAAAGCCAGTTTGTTGACGGGCAGGTCGGTGATCTGATCGAGTCGGGCTGGATGCTTGCAGCGCTGGATCGACTGGCGGAGCTGACCAAGGAGGTCCCGCCTGGGCGCACCCCGACGGGCGCGGCATAACGACGCTTGCTGCTGATGAACGCGGGTGCGGATGCAGTTGTGGGGCGGCCGGTTGTTGGAAGTGGGGCGGCCGAGCGGCCGCCCCCCAACAGCTTGTTATTTTAGCGTTAACAACAAAAGCACACGATATTGGGGTTCGCACGCCCC
>JANNVQ010000005.1:0-179330 GCA_031414535.1 Gemmatimonas sp. | reverse complement strand
GCCCGCGTGAGGTGGCTGGAGTAGAGCCACGCAAGCGGCGGCAGCCCGTAAGGGCCAAAAGATGTATAACTTAAGGAAAAACTGCCGCAGGTTGTGTGGCTGCCCAAAGGGCCGACCGTAAGGGAGCTACGCAAGACACCGACCGCTGTCGCTTTTGCGTGTATATCCGTTTAGAAAATACACAAAAGCGGCAGCGGGCACGCCCAAAATAATTTACTGTCCTTTCGACTAAAGCTTAACCCAACGGATGGTTTGCAACACTTGTGGGCTTTGTAACTTGATAAAATACACGCCGGGAGCCGCGTTGTACATTATATGTGTAAGTCGTTCATTTATAGCAGATAATGCCCCATTGTCTGAGTAAAATTGACGACCATTGAGAAGTCCACGCCGCCGCGGTCCACCATGCCGGCGCAGAGCATCCAACCTGCGTCAGAGGCATAGCACTCGGCGGCTGCCGTCGCGACCTTCTTCTGCATCATCTCGAAGCTGCCGATAGGGCGACCGAACTGTTCGCGCTGCTTGATGTAGGCAATCGACAGCTTCATCATCTCGCGCGTGCCACGTGAGGAGCCAGCGGCGAGACCGAGTCGGCCGGAGTTGAGGATTTCGAGTGCAATCTTGAAGCCGCCGCCCACTTCACCCAAAAGGTCTTCGGCCGGCACGCTCACGTTCTCGAAGGTGACGGTGCGTGTGTCGCTGGCCTTGATGCCCATCTTCTCTTCGATCTTGCCGAGCGAGATGCCAGGTGCATGGGCGTCCACGATGAATGCGGTGACGCGCTGCTTCTGCTTGCCATCCACCATCACCGGGACCTTGGCGAAGACGGTGAACAGGCCAGCATAGCCGGCGTTGGAGATCCACATCTTGGTGCCGTTGAGCGTATAGGACTTGCCGTCCGCGCTCGGTACGGCGGTGGCAAGCATGGCCTGCGCGTCGGAGCCGGATCCGGGTTCGGTGAGACAGAAGGCGCCGATGAGTCCGTCGTTGGCGCAGCGGGTGAGCCAGCGCTGCTTTTGATCGTCCGTGCCGAAAAGGATGATGCCCTTGATGCCGATGCTCTGGTGCGCGCCGAAGTACACGGCGAGGGCGGCATCTACGGCACCGACTTCACCGAAGACGCGGGTGAAGACCATCGTGCTGGCGCCGAATCCGCCGTACTCCTCGGGGATGTTGAGGCTCATCAATCCGAGTTCGGCCATTCCCTTACGGACTTCATCGGGGAAGCGGCCTTCCTTGTCCATCTTATGGGAGTCCACATTGTCCGCGGCCCAACTGCGGAACGAATCGAGGATTTGCCTGAGCGTTTCCTTTTCCTCAGCACTAGGCTCGGGGAACGGGAACACGAGGTCTTCGAGGATCTCGCCTTGGAACACGCCACGCGTGAACGAGGGGTTCTTGTCGGGGTCGGCGAGATGGGGTGCGTTTGTAGCGGCCATTCAGGGTTCCTTCGCAGGGCTAGGGAGAACCGAAATCTACTCAGGGTGAGGGTTGCCTCGCTGGTAGGAAAGGCCAACTTTGGAGGATGCGACTTTCTCGACTGGTTTGGGGCGGATTCCTGCTTCCGATGGCGCTTGGGGCCCAGCTGTTTGGTCGGCCTTCGGCTCCGGCGGCCGATACGGAGCAGGTGGCGGAGGCGGTCGTCGTGGACTCGGCGTCGCCCCGGGCCACCTTGGCGCGGTTCTTCGAATTGTCACGGCGTGGCGACTTCGCCGCCGCGTCGGCCTATCTGGCCTTCCCAGCGGGCACGGACACGTCGCGGTTTGATGAACTGACGCGGCGGCTTTCCGCGGTTCTAGACTCGCGACTTTGGATTGACCTTGAGAAGGTGTCGCCGAGCGCGCGGGGTTTGCGAGACGACAGCTTGCCCAGCGACCGCGATCTTCTCGGTACCATCACGACCTCTGACAAGCGAGAACTCGCCATCCGGCTGGCGCGCGTCGGGCGCGGGGATGCCCGCGAGTGGAAGTTTTCCGAGGTCACGGTCAGTCAGATTGACGAGCTCTACGGCGACCTGCCGGACAACTGGATTCGCGAGCACATCCCTGTGCCGCTGCTCAATCCTGGTCCCTTCGAGATCCTCTACTGGCAGTGGTTGGCGCTGTTGGTCCTCATTCCGCTTGCGGCGGTCATTGGCTGGTTGCTCGAAGTTCCCAGCCGCGTATTGTTTGCGCGACTGTCGGCCAAGACGGAGACGGAGTTTGACGACAAGCTGATTGCAGCGGCCCGAGGCCCGATCGTGCTCCTGTGGGCCGTGACGGCGAGTCGTGTGCTGTTGCGCTGGATTGCGCTCGCCACGCCGGTGCAGGCGTTCATCGTGGATTTGCAGGGGGCGCTGGCCACTGTGGCCGTGTTCTGGGTGGTGCTGCGTTCCATTGGCGTGATGCAGGAGACCGTTCCGCTCTCCGATTGGGGCACGAGGCATCCCGCACTACGGTCCCTGATTCCGCTGGGCGGGCGCATCGCGCGCTTGTTCATTTTTCTGCTTGCCGTCCTGACGGTGGTGTCGCAGTTCGGCTACCCTGTGGCGACGATTCTCGCCGGTCTTGGCATAGGTGGTATCGCCGTCGCGCTTGGGGCGCAGAAGTCGCTGGAGCATTTCTTCGGCTCCGTGAGCATTGGCGTGGATCAGCCGTTCCGTGTGGGCGATTGGATTAGTGTTGGAGGCACGGAAGGAGAGGTTGAAGCAATCGGTCTTCGGTCGACGCAGATTCGTACGATGGAGCGAACCATCCTTTCGATTCCGAACGGCCAGCTCGCCGAGACGAAGACGGAGAACTTCGCACCGCGCGATCGCGTACACCTACGCGCGACGCTCGGGTTGGAGTACGGGACCAGTGCGGCCACGATGCGTACAGTACGCGATGAGATTGAGAAGTTGTTGCGCGCCCATCCACTGATGTGGCAAGACCGGGTGGTCGTCCGATTTCGGGAGTTTGGCTCGTTCTCCCTGAACATAGAGGTGCTGTGCTGGGTGCAGACGACGGTGATTGACGAATTCCGCGCCGTCCGTGAGGATTTGTTTCTTCAGATGATGGAAGCTGTGGAGCGCAATGGCACGTCGTTCGCGTTCCCGACGCAAACGCTTCACGTTCAGGGCTCACTCGAGCGGCCGGGCCCAACTCAGCCGTTGTAAACCGGCCCGCCCATCGCCTTGTAGCGCTCCAGCACTGCGCGCCCCTCGGCGCGCAGCACGCCGTGCACTACGTCTACGCCGCGTGCTTTTAAGTAGGCGTACGACTCGGAGAACACCGGCCCCTCGTCAAAGCCAATCGCGATGGCATCATCGCGCGAGGCCGCAATCACCACGCGCTGTACACCGCTCCACAGCGTGGCACCGAGGCACATCGCGCAGGGCTCGCAGCTGGTGAACAGTTCGTGCTCGGGATGCCCCTCCGCGCTCAGCGTGTACGACGCGATCCGCTTTTGCGCGAGCTGGTAGGCGACCATTTCCGCGTGCAACGTGCAGTTGTTGAGGCGCACCACGGAATTCACGCCCACGGCGATGAGCTGACCGCTACCCTTCTCAAACACCGCGGCGCCGAACGGTCCACCGGTGCCGTGCTCGACGTTCTCGTCCGCGAGTCGGATGGCGAGGCGCATCTTCTGCTCGTCGGACGTGTACGGCTCGTCGAAGCTCACCGATTCGCGCACCCAAGCCGGGAGCGAGACGGTGGCCTCTAGCATCGGCGGCTTGTCCCAGCGCATGGTCTAGTCCTGGAAGTGATCGAGCGTGCTGCTGTCACCCTTAATCGCGAGTTGCGCAGCCCCGCGGCCGCACACGGCTCCCACGAGATTGCCCGTCCCCGAGTACGCACCGCAGACAATCACGCTGCCGCCAAGCTGCCGAGCGACGGGCAATCCCGAATCGGTGAATGACACCGACGCCGCCCAGCGATGCGTGATGGGCGCGCTGATGCCGAGCGTGTTGCGCAGCGTGTTGGTGAGATAATCCTGCACGCGCTCATCGGGCGCGTCGTCGGTGGTCCACTCAAGGTCCTCGAACTTGTCGCGGCCACCGCCGAGCAAGACGGTGCCGTCCGGCAATTGCTGCCAGTAGTCGAAGCCATAGCGCGTGGACACCGGCCGCGTGTACTTCACCGGAGTCTGTGGGTCTGTGGCAATCATCTGCAAGCGCGCCGTACGCACCTCGGAGAGCAACTCAGGGAAGAGCCACTCGAGCTTGCCGTCTACGCACACGATGACGTGCTTGCAGATAATGTTGCCGTACTCGGTGCGCACGCGACCGGGCTCGATGGAACGCGCGACGGTGCCGCCGTAAAGCAGGGCACCGCGTTCGCGCAACGAGGTGGCCAGCATGCGCGCACGGCGCATGGGCTGCATCACACCGTCACCCGGGAAGAGCAGGCCCCGACCTTCGGGACCTGCGTACATCTCCACCAGAAGGCCGTCGGCACGCATAGACTCGAATTGCTTGCGGCAGTCTTCGAACTCCTTGGCATCCTCGGCGATGCGCAGTGAGCCGGTGACGCGAACGACGCCCGGCGTCTCTTTCTGGATGCGTGCCATCTCGCGCTCCGTGAGCGCGGTGATGGCGAGCGTGCGCTCGACGCCGTGCTTCTCGACGGCGTCGTGATGGAAGTCGGCCGGGCCGGCGAGGAGGAGACCACCGTTACGTCCAGCAGCGCCCGCCGCAGCATCCACAGCATCCACGCCGATCACAGACTTTACGCCGAGGTCCAGTGCCTCGGAGATGGCGGAGAGGCCAGTGCCGCCGAGTCCTACGACGACGAGTTCGGCCTCGGCGTCCTCGGGTAGAGGCGGAAGCGGGGACCAGTCGTGGTCATCCCAGCGGGGACGGTTGGCTACGTGACTCATTTGCATAAGGGGACCCTAAGAATGCACCAGCGTCCCCCCGAGCGGCAGGGCTTTATGCCAGCACCTGCTGAATGAGACGTGTGGCCCGCTGCATCTCCTGCATGGTCCCGAACGAGATGCGCGACCACTGCATCAGCGGCGGGAAGGCGCGACCCACGAGCAGGCCCTGCGCGAGGCAGGCCTCTTGGAAGGCGCGCGTGTCGCGGCGCACGTTCACCAAAATGAAGTTGGCCTGCGACGGGACCACCTGATAGCCGAGGTCCGTGAAGAACTTCGTGGTGAAGGCGCGGGTCTCGCGATTGAGCTGCTGCTCGCGCGCCATCGCGGCTGGATTATCTAGGGCGGCGACGGCGGCGACCTGCGCGAGTGCCCCGATGCCGTTGCCGAGGCGATGACGGCCCATGCGCTGCAAGGTGGCGGGCTGACCAAAGGCGTAGCCGATGCGTAAGCCGGCCATGCCGTAAATCTTGGAGAAGGTGCGAGACACGAAGACGCGCGGCTGCGACGCGATCATCGGAAGCATCGTCGTGTAGGCAGGATCGTCCACGAACTCGTGATAGGCCTCATCCACGAGAATCACAACTTCCGGATCTGCCGCGAGGCAGGCGTTGATGAAGCGTTCAATCTCCACCTTGCCGTACACGTGGCCGGTGGGGTTGTTGGGATTGCAGAGGAAGACGAGTCCGGCGCCGCGCACTTCGCGGACCATCGCATCGAGATCGAGACGCAGTTGGGCGTCAAGCGGTACTTCCTTCACCGGATATCCCAAGAGCTGCGCAACGCCGGTGGGTGTCTCGAAGGTTGGGATGGCCGTGACGAGATGCTTGGTGGGGGAGCAGAAGGCTTGCACGGCAATTTTCAAGATTTCGCCAGAGCCCGAGCCAAGCAGGATCTGATCGAGAGGCATCTTGTGGACGCGGGCTAAGGCTTCGCGCACGCGCAGTTCCGTGCTCGCGGGATACCACGCGGCCTCGTGGAAGGAGGCCTGCATCGCGCGGATGGCGGCGGGAATCGGTCCGTTGGGGTTCTCGTTGCTCATCAGCCGGATTGCGCCGCTTTGGCTGAGCTTGTCGAGCGCGGCAGCATCCATCTCGCCGGAGAGCGACTCAAGTCCACGCGCGTTCACCCAAGCCGGAGCTGAAAGGGCGGTGGCGCTGCTCAGGCCAAGTGCACGAACGAAGGAACGACGAGAGAACGCCATCTGGGGACTCCGGTAGGGGACGAGGAAAAGCTACCGCATGAAGTCGAAAGTGACAAAGGAGAGGAAGCCTAGAAACGCGACTGCGCCCATCACAAAGGCCGCTGGCACTCGGCGCCAGGACTTTCGCCATGTGGAGGGGAGAAGCAATGCGCCCAGCGCTCCAGCGACGCCGACGCCGATGGCGCCGAGCGTAGTGTCCCAGACCCCGCGCAGAAACGAGAGCGGCGGGATCGGTGCGTGTGGGGCTGGCATGTCCATGAAAGCTCTCTGCCATCCGCCGTACTCAAGGACGGCGCTCATGACGATGGAGAGCACGATTGTCGTGCCAACGATGCGAAGCGTGGTGCGCTGCTTGAGCTTGAAGTCGCTGATTGGCGCCGCACTGATTGGGGCGGCCACGGGCAGTGCGGACTCCTCGCGCGGCGGGGCGTGCTGCTGTTGCTGCTCCTGTCGCTGCGCCTCCTCAGGCGTGTCGCTCATCGAAACATTCCGGGAAGGTCTCGCCACGCCACGTAGGCACCAGCGACTGCCATTGACCCGGCGGCAATCACGCCAGCGATGGTGAGCAGCAGAGGCTGCTTGTATTCGCCGATGATGCGGCGTTGATACGCGGCCACGAGCATGGTGCCGAGCGCGAGCGGAAGGATCAGGCCGTTGAGCGTGCCGACCACCAACATCGTGCGCGCGGGACGTCCCGTGAGGACGAAAATCAGAGTGGACATGGCAATCATTACGATGATTGCCCGCTGCCAGTGTCGGTCAATTGCGGGATGTAAATCTCGCAGAAACGAGACACTGGTGTACGCGGCGCCGATCAGCGAGGTCACCGCAGCGGACCACATCACGACGCCGAAGATGCGGAAACCGACGTCGCCCAGCGCCAGTTGAAACACCGAGCCGGCGGGATTGTTGGCATCTAGTGCGAGGCCCTTGTGCACCACGCTGAGCGCGGCCAGGAACAGGACGATGCGCATCACCGTTGCCGTGGTGATAGCGGTGACCGCCGAGCGCGTCACCTGGCCGACGTTCTCGAGTCCGTGAACGCCAGCATCAACCAACCGATGCGCCCCTGCGAACGTGATGTAACCGCCAACCGTGCCGCCGACGATTGTGACAATGGAAAGCGCGTCAATCTTCGACGGCACGAACGCGCGATAGGCCGCTTCAGCGACGGGCGGGGCACCCGTGATGGCGATGAAAGCCGTGAGCGCGATGAGCACGAAACCCAGCGCAATGGAGAAGCGATCCATCGCCTTACCAGCTTCCTTCATCATGAAGAGGACAATCGCCACGGTAGCGGAGAGCAGTGCCGCGGGAATCACCGGCATGCCGATGGCCGCTTCGAGTCCGACACCGGTGCCGGCAACGTTGCCCACGTTGAAGGCGAGTCCACCGAGGCTCACGAGTATGGCGAGTGCCGTGCCCACACCCGGCGCCACCTGATTGCCGACGACTGTCGCCCGATTACCCGACACGGTGAGGACTCGCCAGATGCTCACCTGCGCGGCGATGTCCACGAGCACCGAAATCAAGATGGCAAATGCGAAGCTCGGTCCGAGCCGCTCCGTGAAGACAGCCGTCTGTGTGAGGAACCCCGGCCCGATGGCCGAGGTGGCCATCAGGAAGGCAGCCCCTACGAGGACGCCTTGGCGTCGGTCGCGCATCCGATTCCCCACGTGAGAAGCGAGCAAGCCAGTGAGACGAGGAACGGTGCGTCGAGCCCAGCGACGACACCTCCA
The DNA here is from genome assembly GCA_031414535.1 of Gemmatimonas sp. GTDB lineage: Bacteria > Gemmatimonadota > Gemmatimonadetes > Gemmatimonadales > Gemmatimonadaceae > Pseudogemmatithrix. The sequence continues at coordinate 171,551 of JANNVQ010000005.1, read as the reverse complement.
ACATAGCTCAGCAGACCCACCACGAGGGTAGCGCCAGCCGTGCGAGGAGAGCCGAGCGTGGTGAATAGGCCGAAGAGCACGGTAATCACGATCCCCGTGCTGCCGAGTGCGGAGGCTTGCTCTACGAGGGCGAGCACGCCGCTGGTGGTGAGTGCCAGCGCGTACGCGATGAGGCCGAAGCTCAACACGCCAGCACGGGCAATCATGACCTTTCGGCGCTCGTCGGTAACCTTAGCGAGCGGCACAATCAAGTTGTGCGCGAGCAAACCGGAGGACACGAGTAGCGTGGAGTCCACGGTGGAGAGGATTGCTGAGACCAAGCCACCGGCAAAAAGGGCGAAGACCATCGGGGGCAGCACGTCTCGGGCTACGGCTGGGAGAATCGTCTCGCTATCGGCCAAGGGACCCATAAAACTGGTGGCCAGTAGCGCAATTACAATAGGAATGAGTCCGATGGCGATGTACATCGTGCCGGCCAAGAGCGACGCCCGCTGGGCCACGGTTCCAGAGCGGGCCGCAATCACGCGACCCACCACTTCAGTGGCTGTGAGTGAGCCGATTACGGGAATCGCCCAAGCTTCGAGTGTGCTATACCAGGGCTGTACGGTGTGCGCGGTGAAACTCACCTTACCGCTGTCACCCAAAATGCGTACGGCGTCCGCAGTGCCGCCCACGTGTCCGATGACGAGCACGAGCATGGCGATGAGGGCAATGCTCAAGACGAAGCCTTGGAGCACGTCCGTCACCGCATCGGCGAGCAAGCCACCGAAGGCTGTGTAGGCCACCACAAACAGCGCCGCCACGGTCACCGCAGTGGTGATCGGCACATCGCCAACGAGGGAGACTACCGAGCCGAAGGCGCGAATCTGCGCGGCAGCCCAGAGGACTGACGAAGGAATGAGTAGCACGGCCGCGAGGCGCTCGACGCCGACACCAAAGCGTTGGCGATAAAGATCCGCCAAGGTTGTCAGCCCACGATTCCAAAGCGGCTTGGCGAGCAGCAGTCCCATCAGCACCAAGCACAATCCGTACCCAAACGGCTCCGGGGATGCGAGCGAGACGCCATCGGCAAAAGCCTGGCCCGACGACCCAATCACCGTCTCGGCGCCAAACCACGTGGCGAAGATCGAAAATGTTGCGAGCGTGTAGCCAAGCTTGCGACCACCGATGAGATAGTCGCTCTCCGTCGCGATGCGCTTAGAGACCCATACGCCAATCCCCAATTGCAGGACGAGGAAGGCCGCCAGCGCAATGATTGGTGCTGTCATCATCGAAAGAGCTGCTTGAGGTCGGTGGCGGCGATGGGAGAGCCGTCGTGCGGCAGGCCTCCGAGTTGGGCGGCGCGTCCGAGCACGGCCTCAGGCGTAGCACCGAAAGCGCGGAGTTCGCGGATGCCAGTATCGCCAGCCGATTTGCTGAGCTTGCGGCCGTCGTTGTGCGTGACCAACGGATGATGCAGGAAACGCGGCGCCATCTCGCGTCCGAGGATGCGGGCCAGACGAATTTGGCGCCCGGTGCTCTCGAGCAAGTCTGCGCCTCGGATGATGACATTGACGCCTTGGTCAATGTCGTCCACGGTGACGGCGAAGTGGTATGTGAAGTTGCCGTTGCGGTCACGAGCGAGAAGGTCGCCGCACTGCTCGCTTGGCTCCTGCACTTGGGGGCCGCGACGCAGGTCGTCAAACTGTTCTGGCTCTTGGTCGTCCATCATGATGCGCCGAGCTGCCGTGCTGCGAGGGTCATGATGGGCCGCGCGACAGCTCCCGGCGTAGCGCGCTTCCACGCCATCGAGGAGCGGAATGCCGTTCTGCTCGCGGGCCCACGTCATCGCCCAGGCGCGTTCGATTTCACCGCGTGAGCAGATGCAGGTGTAGGCGATCCCCCGAAGTTCGAGTTCGAGTAGGCGCTCGGCATAACGCGCGAGGTTATCGCTCTGGCGCTGGGCTGTCTTGCCGCGGCGGAACGTATCCGTGTTCGCGCCATCGGGCGCGAGACCGAGCCAGTCGAGGTCCTCGAGAATACTCTGCTCGTACTCCCATTTGCTCCGGCCCCGGTCGTGATCCTCGATCCGCAGCAGCACTCGGCCGTCATAGGCGTCCGCAAGTCCCCAGACCCACACCGCGTTGACGATGTGGCCTAAATGGAGGTGGCCCGTGGGAGCTGGCGCGAATCGAGTGCTGAAGCCGCGAGGGATCTCGCTAAGAATCACGGGGCGAGTGCGAGGAGTGCGTCGAGGTCCAGACCTCGAGTGAACATCGTGAGTGAACCATCAGGATTCTTTGGCCAGAGCTCCTTGCGGCGATCCCAATACAGCTCAATGCCGTTCCCATCCGGGTCATCAAGATAAATGGCCTTGCTCACGCCGTGGTCCGACGCGCCGGAAAGCGCCACACCGGCTTGCAGAACGTGCTTGACGGCGATGGCGAGATCGCGCTCCTCGGGGAAGAGGATCGCCACGTGGTACAGCCCCGGCGCGCGGCGCGGTGCTGGGCCCGTGCCCGCACTCTCCCACGTGTTCAGCCCCAAGTGATGGTGGTAGCCGCCAGCGGAAAGGAAGGCCGCTTGGGTGCCGTACATCATCTGCACTTGGAAGCCGAGCACGTCACGGTAGAAGGCCACCGAGCGCTCCAGCTCCGAGACCTTGAGGTGGACGTGGCCGATGGTGGTGCGCGGTGGAGCGGTGTACGAAGCAGTCATCGGGATGCGGGTCAGCGGGTGGTGGATAGGGGCACGCGCACGCTGATGGCACCACGCAGGCTTCCAGCCAAGTAGTCCACCGCCGAGTCCGTTGGATAGCGCTCGGCAATTATGGCTCGCAGGTCTGGGGCGAAGGAATCACGCGCGCCATGGCAGGTGGTGCAAAACTCTTGCAAGACAATCGGCCGCAGATACCGAAGTTCCCAGCCGCCGTTCTCTCCCGTCTGCGCGACGCCAATCATTTCATCAGGCACGGTGCCCGCCGCCATGCGCTCCGCGAAGTAGGCGAGCACGCGCGCCTCAAGCGTGTCAGGCGCGTTCGCGGGATTGCGGAGTCGCGTGCCGACGCGCCTGATACCGACACCATCCCTGGCATGGCGCGCGGTGACAGTCTGAGCGGAATCGGCGCACACGGCAACGGCGGACGCGGGCCCACCGTCACGGATGGCATGCTGCAGCATGGCCGCGAGGTCGGGGCCGAGCGTGCTGGCCGCTGCCTGCGCTCGGGCAACCGTGGCCGAGTCCACTACTGGTGCGAGGGCGGCGACCGCCGGCGAGCGCTCCCGGGAGCAGGCGCTCGCCGCTGCACTGAGCAGTAGGAGCAAGGCGATCTTGGCGAGGCGCATTCGGAAACTCCGTCATGAGGTACCCTCATTATGCTTCACTATGGCTCGCTATGTCACTGTTGTTGACGTTTCGCCCCGCGATGGCCTTCAAAATGAGAAGGCCGTGGTCAGCGTAGCGTCCAAGATCGCGTTGGTGGATGCGCTGAGCGCCGCGGGCGTGCCGGTGATTGAGGTGACGAGCTTCGTGTCGCCGAAGGCGATTCCTCAGTTAGCGGACGCTGAGGCGGTGATGGCGGGAATCACGCGTCGCCCCGGCACGCGCTACACCGTGTTGGTGCCCAACGAGCGTGGCTATGACCGCGCCTTGCCCACCAAGCCTGATGGCATCGTGGTGTTCGGTGCGGCGAGTGAGACCTTCTCGCAGCGGAATATCAACTGCACGATTGCCGAGTCTATTGAGCGCTTCGGTCCCGTGGTGGCGCGGGCCAAACAAGACGGGATTGCCGTGCGAGGGACGGTGTCCTGTGCCTTGGGATGCCCGTACGAGGGTGACATCGCTGCGAGCGCGGTGCGCGATGTGGCGCAGCGGTTGCTCGACATCGGTGTGGACGAACTCTCGATTGCGGACACCATCGGCGTCGGCACGCCGGAGCTGACCTCTCGGGTGTTCGGCGAGGTGCTCATGCTCACCGATGCGTTTCGCGTGAACGCGCACTTCCACGACACATACCAGCGGGCGCTCGTGAACCTTGAAGCCTGCCTCGCACTCGGTGTACGCAGCATTGATGCGAGCGCAGCCGGCCTTGGCGGATGTCCGTACGCGCCTGGTGCGACGGGCAACGTGGCTACGGAGGACGTGCTCGAGTTGTTGGCGAGGGCGGGCTACGCGACCGGCGTGGACTTGGCGCAACTGCGTGCCGCTGGCTTGGCGATTCGCGCAGCGCTCAAACTTGCCCCCTGAAGGGAATTCCCGAGGGGGTTACCCTTGCGCGCCGTGATGCAGTTGCCCGACTGACGTAGGCTGGTCCCGACTCGACCTTTCCGTATCACTTACGGGGAGGTGCAGATGCTCCGTTTTCAGGGCAGGGTTGTGGTGCTGACCGGCGCCGGCAGCGGGATTGGAGCGGCAACGGCACTCCGCTTCGCCGCAGAAGGTGCTTCCGTCGTCGTGTCTGATATCAACGGGGGCAACGCTGACCGTGTGGTGGCAGCGATTGTGCGTGCCAGTGGCCGCGCGATGGCCGTGCGTGCCGATGTGAGCGTGGAGCAGGACGTCTCGGATCTCGTGGATCGGGCGCTGTCTGAGTACGCCTCACTCGACGTGATGGTAAACAACGCCGGCATCGGCGAGACGGCCGGAGACATCGACACGCTTGATGCCAGTGCCTGGCAGCGCACCATCAACGTGAACCTGAATGGTGTGTTTTACGGCGTGAAGCACGCGGTGCGCGCGATGAAGGCGAAGCGGGTCAAGGGTTCAATCATCAACGTGTCGTCCATCCTTGGGCTCGTGGGCTTAGCCAACGCCGCCGCTTACACGGCGGCCAAGCACGGCGTGATGGGCCTGACCAAGGCTGCCGCGCTGGAGCTCGCCGCGATTGGAATCCGCGTGAACGCGGTGAATCCCGCGTTTATCCAAACGCCGATGATTGCGGGAATGGAAGATGCGGTGCTGCCCTTGCATCCGATGGCAAGGCTGGGCACTCCCGAGGAGGTCGCGGCGATGATTTGCTTCCTCGCCTCGGACGACGCGTCGTTCGTGACCGGCGCGAGTTACTTGGTGGATGGCGGCTACGTCGCCAAGTAGCCGGCCGCAGCACTATGGCAGCACAGGTTTCGGCGTGGGCTAGTAGCCTGCGCCGACACGCTTCTTGAGATGCATTCCGTCGCGCAGCGACTTGAGTAGGAAGTCCGCGACGTCTTCGACGCTGATTTTACGCCCACCCTCGGGCAACTGATCCTCGAGTGTGCGGTAAACACCGGTGCGTTCGCCGGGCACGATGTCTCCGGTGGCGATCATCGTCCAGTCGAGGGAGGAGTCGCGCATGGCGTGCCACGCTTCTTTGTGGCGCGCGCTGACTTGCTTGAACACCGCAGGGAAGCTCGGCTGGTCGTGGCGAAGACCGCCGTTGGCCGAATCGAGAATGCCGCCGCCGGCCACGCCGAGCACACGCTTCACATCGACTTCGGTCATGGCTTGGACGATGTTGCGCATGCCCTGTGACTGCGCGGTGCCGGGATCTTCGACGCCGGCGCCGCCGAGTCCGGAGATGACGGCGTCGCATCCCGCGATGACCTCGCGGACTTTGGCGAGGTCGTGGATGTCGCCTTGGATGACGGTGAGGCCGGGGCGCGGCGCGATGCGAGAAGCGTCACGGGCGAGGGCGCGAACGGTGTGGCCTTCACTCAGGGCGTAGGTAAGTACGGTGGAGCCTACTCTGCCAGTGGCGCCGAAGATGGCTAAACGCATGGGGACGGAAGACGGAAGGCGGATGGGAACTGCACTACTTCAAGATGGCGGGTGCTCAAGAAAGCGTCTACCCACACCCCTTCCGTCTTCCGTCCCGCAACTCACCTATAGTTGTGCCCCTTCACCGCCTTCTCCCCCACATTGGCGTTGAGCGCGATGAACTCCTTGGCCCGGATGTTGTACACGCCGCTCTCGACCTGCAGCGTACCGCGCACGAGCAGCAGAGGCGTGCGGGAGATGAGTAGGGCCTGCTCTTCGAAGCGCTGTGGCGTAATGACCACATTGATGGTGCCTGTCTCGTCTTCGAGCGTGAGGAAGACGAAGCCCTTGGCCGTACCGGGCCGCTGGCGGCAGATAACGAGGCCGGCGTGCGCGACCGGTTCGCCATCGTTCATGGTATGAATCTCACGCGCGGTCTTCACGCCGTTTGGCGTGACGAGCGCGCGCACGTGCCGCATGGGGTGACCATTGAGCGAGAGGCCGGTGAGGCGATAATCCGCTTCGGTGAGTTCAGGTGCGGAGAAGCCAGGCAGGCCGGCGGGGACCTGTGATTCTGGGAATAGCGCGAGCGGGCCGGGGCCTTCGCGCTGGGCTTCGAGCACGCGCCAGAGCGCCACTCGCCGCCGCCGCGAGGCGGGTTCGTCTTGCACGAAGGCGTCAAACGCCCCCGACTCGGCGAGGGCGCGGAGGGAGCGCTTATCGAGCTTTGTTCGGTTTACGAAGTCGGTGATAGAGATGAAGCCGGACGGAAGACGGATGACGGATGCTTCCGTCCTAAGTGCTCGCTCAATCTTCTGCTGCGCAACGGAGCCTAGGCCCAGCACCGAGCGAATCCCGAGCCTCACCACCGGCGCTGCGTTGCGCCCATCACCTGGCTCCAACGTGTGGTTCCACTGTGAGCGCGTGATGTCTACGGAGCGCACCTTCACGCCGTGGCGTTTGGCGTCTTCAATCAAGGTGCCGGGCGCATAGAAGCCCATCGGTTGGGCGTTGAGCATGGCGCAGAGGAACTCGGGCGCGTAGTAATGCCGCAGATATGCACTCGCGTACACAATGAGCGCGAAGCTCGCGGCGTGGCTTTCGGGGAAACCGTAGTCGGCGAAGGCGTTGATCTGATTGTAGATCCGCTGCGCGGTTTCTTCTGGGATGCCATTGGCGCGCATGCCGTCAATCATCTTCTGGCAAATATCGGCCATGCGCTCGCGACTGCGCTTGTGGCCCATCGCCTTGCGCAAGAGATCGGCTTCGCCAGGTGTGAAGCCGGCAGCGGCAATGGCCACCTGCATGCCTTGCTCCTGAAAGAGCGGCACGCCGAGTGTACGCTTGAGGATGGGCTCGAGTGAGGGATGCGGATAGGTGACTTCCTCGAGACCCGCTTTGCGGCGTAAATACGGATGCACCATCGCGCCTTGGATGGGACCAGGCCTGATGAGTGCGACCTCCACAACGAGATCGTAGAAGCAGCGGGGCTTGAGACGCGGCAGGGTGTTCATCTGCGCGCGGCTTTCCACTTGAAACACGCCCACGGTATCGGCGCGGCAGAGGTCGTCGTACACGGCTTGGTCGGCGCAATCGAGTTGGCCCAAGTCAATGCTCACGCCGCGGGTGCGGCGCACGTAGGCGAGGCAGTCTTGTACCACGGTCAGCATGCCGAGTCCCAAAAGATCAATCTTCACGAGACCGACGGGGTCGAGGTCGTCCTTCTCCCACTGAATGACGGTGCGCTCTTCCATGCTCGCGGGCTCGATTGGCACCACAGTGCACAGCGGCTCGTCTGTGAGCACGAAGCCGCCGACGTGAATGCCTCTGTGACGCGGCGCTGCATCGAGCTGCTCGACGATGTCTGCCAGCTTCTGCACTCTTGGATCTGTGGGATCGAGTCCAGCGCGTTCGAGCAGGCTTGGCTCTTGCTCTCGCTCGTGGTCGGGTCGGCCACGAGGACTCCCTCTGCGAAGCTCTCGGACCGCTGCGCGGTCCTGCGGCCGCTTCGCCTCGAGAGCCCTCGTGGCCTCTCCTCCCTCTGAGCTTTCGGTGCGGAGCTTGCGATGGTCCTCGCGCGCGCGCTTGATGAGCGTGCTCGCGTGCGTGCCCACCACGAGATCGCTGGAGACCGCATCGAGCAGCGTCGCAGGCCGCTCGGCGAGCGCCCGCTTGCTGTAGTTGGCCGGCCCCATCGCATCCGCCCGCTCGGGCGCGAAGGGATCCACTCTTGCCTCTCTTCCCCCTCCTCCCTTCAGACCTTCCTCCCTCCCTCCTCGCTCTTCGCTTTTCTCTTTCGCTCCTCGCTCCTCGCTCTTCGTCCGTAGCGCCGCCGCCGTGCTCTTGGCACTGAAGCGATCGCTGAAACTGGCGAGCAATCCGGCCTGCTCGGGTGAGAAGCCGAGCACGCGCGCCGCATCGCGTACGGCGCTGCGTCCACGCCAAGTGATATGCTCGCAGACCATCGCTGCGTGTTCACGCCCGTACTGCCGATACACGTACTGCAACACGCGCTCGCGCTCACGGTGCGCAAAATCAATGTCAATGTCCGGCGCTTCGGCGCGCTCTTCGCTCAAGAAACGCTCAAACAACAACTCGAGCTTCACGGGATCAACCGCCGTAATGCCGAGGCAGTAGCACACGGCGCTGTTGGCCGCCGAGCCGCGGCCTTGGCAGAGGATGCCCTCGCGACGCGCGAAGCGCACGATGTCCCACACAATCAGGAAGTAGCCGGAAAGGCCGAGTTTGCTGATGAGTTTGAGTTCATGCTCAAGTTGCTTGTCGTGCCGCGCGGTACGCCGCCAACCCCAGCGTTCCTGTGCGCCGTCTTCCACTAAGCGCGCGAGGTACTCGTCCTCGCTTACGCCTTCGGGCAAGGGAAAGTGCGGCAGCTTTGGCTTCAGTTGATCTAACCGAAACGCACAGCGCTCGGCGATCATCACGCTGTTGTGCAGACCTTCCTCGCGGCCACTCCAACGCTTGGCGAGTTGCGCGTAGCCTTTGAGATGCCACTCGCCGTTCGGGCGCAGGCGCGTGCCCATTTCGTCGAGCGTGGCGCCGTGGCGCAGGGCGGTGAGCACGTCGTGACCAAGCCGGCCCTGGGGGAGTGCGTAGTGCACGTTGTTGGTGACCACCCAAGGGACACGGAGCCGCATTGCAACAGGAATGAGTTGCTCCACCAGTGCGCGCTCCTCGGGGAGCGCGTGATTCCAGCACTCCACGGCCAAGCGCTGCGGAAACAGATCGTAGAGTTGGCCGGCTGCTTGGTGCGCGAGGTCATCAGCGCCGAGCGTGAGGAGCTGGGGAATCCATCCGCGCGGGCAGCCCGTGAGCGCAAAGAGACCGGCCGTGTGCGCGGCGAGTTGGTCGAGCGTCACACGTGGTTCGCCACGCGGGTGATCCAAACGTGCGCGCGTGATGAGCGTGCAGAGATTGCCCCAGCCTTCACGCGTCTCGCAAAGCAACAGGAGATGTGTGCGCAGGCGCGGGATGCCGTCTTCACCGACGACGCGGCCCGGCACAGCACGTCCGCCGCGTTCCAGCGCGTTAGGCAACGGCACATCCACCGTGAGTTCGGCGCCGTGCAGTCCGGGCAATCCCGCTTCACGTGCGGCGGTGGCGAATCGCACGGCTCCGCCCACATCGTCGTGATCGGTGAGCGCGAGCGAATGCAGGCCAAGCGCCAGCGCCCGCTCCACGAGACGCTCTGGATCAGACGCGCCATCGAGTAGCGAGAACGTGGAGTGACAATGCAACTCAGCGAAGGCGCTCAGTCGTACCATCCCTGCAGGCGCCACCCGCCTGCCTCGCGGTAGAGCACGAGACTCTGCCCGAGCTCATCGCACTCGCAACGCCAGTAGTCGCGGGCGAAGGGGCTGGCCTGCCACCACTCGCCGGAGAGTCGTTCGGGGCCATCGGCATTGCCCAGCGTGAGTCGGCGGCCACGCCAAAAGAGTTGCATCGGGACGCCACTGCGGTCCGTGATGACGGCGACGTTCTCTGGAGCTTCGAGCAAACGTGCCGCCGGCAATGGACGATTCACCGCCGCGCCACCGTGGGCACCACGCATGCCGTTGGAGGATTCGCCAGCAGCATTCGCCGCTTGCAACGCATCGAGCGGTACGGCGCGCGCTGCTTGCTCGACATCTGCCCAACCACCGGCCCGCTCCGGTGCGTGCGAGTCGCGCGCGATGGGGCGCACCACGGCACCTGCGCCGAGTGTTGCGCGCAATCGCGCAAGCGCCGCCTCCGCGGCTGATGGATCACGCCAAGCGGGTGCGAGTAGATCGCCTTGCTCAGCGGCTGAGGGTACGGCTTCCGAGATACGCATCTCGAGCGCCACCACAGGAGCCTCGAGCGTCCAGGTGTCGAGCGCCGCGCGGCAGCGTTCAAAGAGCGGCACCACGCGCGCGATTGGCCGCGCGGGCCGCAACTCGCGCGTGACGCGACGGCCATCGTCGAGCGTGAGCGTGATGGTGAGCGCCGCAGCGGCCAAGCCATCGGCACTGAGCGTCCGTACGAGACGGTCCAGCGAAGCGCGCACGAGAAACAGCACTGGCTCCATCGTTGGTGAGGCGCTCGCGAGCTCGTGCACCACCGAGCGCGGATCATCGCTGTGGGCGAGTGCGGCGCGGCGTGGATCGTCACCGCGCGCGAGTCGCCACGCGGTGAGCCCATCGCTTCCCCAACGTCGCTCCACTTCTAATGGGTCAAGTGTCGAGAATGAGCCGGCTGTGCGTAGCCCAAGCGCCGTGAGCGCCTCGCGCAGTTCGTCTTCCATGGGGATGAGTGCAATGGGCACGCGCGCGAGGTATTCGCGGTCTCCGTGTGCGGCGATGTGCAGGGGCTCACTCGCGGCACGCGTGCTCCACGTCGCGGCGAACGCTGTCACGCAACTATCGGCAATCGCCACGCGGGCGCGTGGATGCCAGACGCGCGCCAATGCGTGCAGTGATGCTGCGAGGGCACGCTCACCACCAATGGCATCGAAGCCATCGGCGCCAATCCACCAAGTGCCGGGATGCTCGCGAAGCGGACTCACCTGAGGTGACGCCGCGAGAAACCCTGCGCTGGCGCGTGCGACTTCGCGCGTGATAGCCGCGTGATCCCACGCGAGCAATTCGAGCAGGGCACACTTGGACTTGCCCTGTGCCACGGTCATTCCTGTACGGACGCCGCTGCTGGCCGCCGCGGCGCTCACCGCGCGGATGCGTGCGCCTTCTGTGAGTGCGATGGGAAACGTGTCCCAGTGCTGCTCAGCGTTTGGGGGACTGTTTGGGAGACTGCTTGGGATACTGAGGTTGTGCGGCGCGCTTCCCGCGGACGCTGCCGATGCGCGTGGCCCCCGATCGTGCCCGAGCCACGCCGCGCCGATCGGGAACCTCGGGATGCGCACACAGGCGACTCGCGACGTTGCCTGTGTTGCCTGTGTTACCTGTGTTGGTGGTGGCGTGGGTGTTGGGGGCATGGCCCACCTCTAGATGCAGGGGAATGTGTTGATGGGGCCCGCCCTTCTCGATCAGTGCAGCGATCTGCGGTCCACCTCGGGTATCGCGCCCAGGTCGTCGTTTGAGCACGAGTCTGAGCGCGCCGCCAATTTCCGAGGCTTTGTTGCCATCGCCGAGTAGAAGGAGCGCGGCGTCGGCATCGCGGGCGAGTTGCGAGAGGCGCACGGCGATATTGCGCGGTAGCACCGGCGCGCCATCGAGCACCACGAGGGCAAAGGCTCCCGTGCGCAGGATGAGATCGGCGCACCAGGCGGCCTTGGCGGGATCCGCCGGCCGGACCACCCAGAGTGAATCGCGGCCAGTAGCGTCCACCTGCACCCAATCGCGCGGGTCGAGCGTGCGGGTGGCATCTACCCAAGCCACGGCGTGGCCGGCCTGGAGGGTGGTACTGGCGATGGCGCGGGCGAGGGTGGTTTTCCCAAGCCCAGCCGGGGCGAGCAGTTCGGTGATGCGTCCGCGGGGGAGCCCGCCTCCCGGGAGGGCGGAATCCAGCCCCCGCATTCCGGTCGGGAGCCCTGGGTTAGCACTAGGTGTCCCCGCCACAACGGCGGCGAGCTGTTCGCGCAGGACTTGGAGAGCGGCGGGCATATTTAGATACCGAACAAAAGCCGAAGTACAGGGAGATATAATTACCGAATAAACACCGAATTCTGCAAGGGGGACGGATGACGGAAGACGGGAGAGGCGCGCGCCCTAGGCCTCCGTCCAGAGGGCGATTGTCCCTGACCTACCCACTCACCTTCTTATGGTATGAGCTACCGCCGCTGCCTTCTCCTGCTGCCCCTGCTCCTGATGGGCTGCTCAAGCCTCTTTGAGGACCCCGACTCCCTCATCCTCAAGAACTCGGCGCTCTCGCCGGTGGAGGTGGTGGGGAACCGCACCTGGAGCGATGTCGAGGCGGGGTTCAGCCACACCTGTGCGCTGACTACGGCTGGAGCCGCGTACTGCTGGGGCGGCAACCAGTACCTGCAGACGGGCAGCACCGTGGATGCGGCCTGTGCGGGTGGTGACCGCTGTGTGCGCACCCCGACGGCGGTGTCGGGCGGGCATCAGTTTGTGCAGATCGCGGCAGGCGGCAACATGAGTTGCGGACTCACGGCGGCGGGTGCCGTGTGGTGCTGGGGTGGTGGATACGGAACGGACGGTACGACCTACCTCGGCAACGGGACGCTCGCTCGCAGCGCCGCGCCGGTGCGCGTCACAGCGGATTCCGTGTTCACATCCATCAGTTCCGTATTTGGTGGTGGTTGTGCGCTCACGGCGAGTGGTCAGGCGTGGTGCTGGGGCGAGAATCTCTCGGGGTATCTCGGAGACGGCAGTAACACCAACCGTCCCGCGCCCGTGGCGATTGGTGGCACACTGCGGTTTTCGCATCTCGACTATCACTGGTCGCATCGCTGCGGCATTGCCACCACCGGCGCACTCTACTGTTGGGGCGACAATCGTTGGGGCCAGCTCGCGAGCGGTGACGTGCCGTTCAACAACTTTGGCGTGACGGTTACGACGCCGACGGCGGCGATCGGAGCAGGGCCGTACAGCGACATCGTTGTCGGCGGCAGCTTCACCTGCGCGCTGCGTACAGACGGGCAAGTACACTGCGCGGGCTCCAACTCCGCTGGCCAACTCGGCGATGGCTCGACGATGTCGCATCGCGGCACCCTATCTGCGGTCGCGGGGGGCCTCGTGGCAACGCAGATCTCGGCCGGTGAAGTCGCGGTGTGTGCCTTGATTGCCAACGGCAGCGCCTACTGCTGGGGCGGCAACTGGTACGGCGGACTTGGCATCGGCAGCCGCAGCGATTTTGGCGAGGGAACGCCGCAACTCGTGGATGGCGGACCGTTCACGACAATCTCCGTGGGCGGCGGGCACGCCTGCGCGATCACGCCGACGCAGCGGCTGTATTGCTGGGGAGATGATACTCGAGGCGCGGTGGGGCGCAAATAGGACGGAAGACGGATGACGGATGCGAACTGCGCTTCTGTCATCCGTCTTCCGTCATCCGTCCAGTCGCCGCTCGAGGTGCGCTTTAGCGACCGGCCACTCCGCCGCGAGCAGGCTATAAAACACGCTGTCGCGCGCTGATCCATCCCGGCGCGCCTGATGATGGCGGAGCACGCCGTCGCGCTTGGCGCCGAGGCGTTCGATGGCGGCCTGTGAGCGCGTGTTGAACATATCGGTACGCCATCCGACGACGCCGCAGCCGAGTGTTTCAAACGCGTGCTGCATCAGGAGCAACTTGCACGTGCTGTTGACGTGCGTGCGTTGGAAGCGTGCCGCGTACCAGGTGTAGCCAATCTCCACGCGACCAATCGTCGCGACCACGTCGTGGTAGCGCGTGCAGCCCATGACCGTATCGCTGTCCAAGTCGCGCACGGCCCAGCAAAGCATCGTGCCATCGGCTTCGCCTCTGTGGGCCTTGGCAATGTAGGCATCCACTTCCGATGGCTCTGGCACGGTAGTGAACCAGAGCTTCCATAGCTCGCCGTCGCGCACGGCCTCGCGGAGCGCGTCGGCGTGTGATGTGAGCAGCGGCTCTAGGCGCACGCGGCCACGCTCGAGCGTAACGGGGGCGAGTTGAATCGCCATCACCCCAACTCGGCGAGCAGCTCCACGAGTTCGCCGGCGCTCGTCGGACGCTGATCGGGTGCTTTGGCCAGGAGGCGCATCACGAGCGCGCCGAGTGCGGGCGCCACCTCAGGAGCGCGCGTGGCGATGGGCACCGGCGCCGTCGAGAGCACCTTCGCGATGAGGGCCACCATGTTGTTGCTCTCAAAGGGCGGTGCACCGGTGAGGCATTCGTAGAGCACCACGCCGAGCGAATACAAATCCGCCCGTGCGTCCACGGCTTCGTCAATGAGCTGCTCCGGTGCCATGTACGTCGGCGTACCGACAATCATTCCGCTCTGGGTACGCGTGGACGCTGCGGCGATGCGCGCAATGCCGAAGTCCATCACCTTGAGCACGCCCTCGCTGTCGAGTAGGGCGTTCTCCGGCTTCACGTCACGGTGAATCACGCCGGCCTGATGCGCTACGCTCAGGGCATCGGCGAACTGCCGCGCGATGGCCAGCGTGCTGGAACTGCCGAGCGTGCCGCGCGTCTCGAGTAGTTCGCGCAGGGTGATGCCGGTGACGCACTCCATGGTGACGAAGGAGATGCCATCCGACTCGCCGATGTCGTGCGTGCGCACCACGTGGCGATGCGAAATGCGCCGTGCGAGCCGGATCTCCGTCTTGAGCTGCTCGGCGAGGACGGGATCTGACGAGAGCAGGTCGCGGCGAATGGTCTTGATGGCCACGTCTTCGCTGAGCTCGAGGTCGTGCGCGCGGTACACCACGCCCATGCCGCCGCGGCCGATGACGCTCCGAATCTCGTAGCGGGCGGCCAGCAGGCTGCCGGGCTTGAGCGAGTCGGTGTCCGCGTCCGAAGCGGCCAGCATCGTCTTGTGCTCGCTGGTGGCGATGCTCACATCGGCGCGGAGCTGGACGAGCTGGTCTTGCAGCTTGGCCTCGCGCGCCTTCACACCGGCTGCCATCGAGTCAAAGACACGAGCCAATCGGCCGAGCTCATCGTCGCGCGCGCTGATGGGCCCAAGTTCACCAGGAGTGTAGCTGCCACTTTCCACAGCCGCCGCCGCGTCAATCACGCGGGTGACTTGGCGCAGGTAATCAGCCGCCCGATCGTGGGAGCGCTTCTTCTCCAGCGAGGCGCTGATGCGTGCCCGCAGTAGCACTTGGTCAAACGGCTTTGCGAGGTAGTCCTCGGCGCCGTACTCGATGCACCGCACCACGGATGCTAAATCGTCGAGCGCGGAGATCATGATCACCGGAAGATTACGCGTCGCGGGATCACTTTTGAGACGTTGGAGCACCGTGAAGCCATCGAGATCGGGCATCCGCACGTCGAGCAGCACGAGATCGAATGCACCTTCGGCGACTCGCGCCAGCGCCTCGTGACCACCCCCAGCTTGCGCCACGGCATAGCCTTCGCGAGCAAGGCGGCGAGAGAGCACGTTCCGGTTTTCCTCTACGTCATCCACCACAAGAATGCGGCCGAGCGTTCCTGGCACCTCCGCAACGCCGGCAAGCGGTGTTGGGCTGCGAACGGAGGGCTGCTCTGTAGTGACGCTCGGCATCTCCGCGGTGACTCTATTCTTGTGACCGGCGGCTGTAGGCGGATCGCAGAGGTGGCGAGCCGCCTGGGCAATCTTCGCAACATCCGAGATGAACTGCGCATCGCTGCTCTTGGCGCCCAGCGAATCCGTATGCGCGAGAATCCGGCTCTGCGGCCTGCGCAGTGTGGCGAGAAGGCCGAGCAATGCTTCATCATCAGAGGCGCCAGACGGCGGAAGCGCTGCATTGATTGCGGCAAGCACTTCGCGCGCGGCGTCTCGGATTGCGCTGAGCTCAGCGGCCGCTGGTGTGTCGTGCTCGACATCCTCGGCGAGCAGTTCTGCATAGCCGAGGATGTGATTGACTGGCGTGCGGAGCTCGTGACGCAGTTCAGCGGTCGTTGCGGAGTCGAGCGGAGTGCTCACGCGCTGGGGCCGAGCAGGGCGGCCATCTTGGCGAGCAGACGCTCGAGGTCTACGGGCTTGGTATCGTAGTCGTCGCAGCCAGCTTCGAGAGCTTTATCGCGATCGCCGGACATGGCGTGTGCGGTGAGCGCGATGATCGGCACCTTCTGATTCGTTTCGGCCGCGCGAATGCGGCGTGTGGCCTCCCAGCCGTCAATCTCGGGGAGACTCATGTCCATGAGGATGAGATCCCATCCGCCTTCGTTGGCGCGACTCACGCCCTCGAGGCCGTCCACTGCGATCTCCACGACATGCCCGCGGCGCACGAGTCGGCGCGAGAGCATGTCGCGGTTCATTTCATTGTCTTCAACGAGCAGGATGCGGGGCATTGTTAGGCTCAGGTTGACGCAGCGCCACGACGGCGCATCAGTAGACGAATATCGCGCACGAGGTCAAGCTGTGAGTACTCACCCTTGGTGAGCACTTCGCTCACGTGGCCGTTGAGTCGCTCGCGCTCCTCGCGCGTGAGATCCTTGGCCGTCACGACGACTACGGGAATTTGGCGCCAGGCCTCCACTTGCCGAAGGGCTGAGACGAAAGCGGCGCCGTCCATCACCGGCATGATGAGATCCAACAAAATGAGGGCCGGTGTCACGGTGGCCATTTTCTCGAGCGCCACGTGCCCGTTCTCCGCTTCCACCACCACCCAGCCTTCACGCTCCAATCCGCGGCGGAAGGTCTCGCGCACGCTGGGGTCGTCTTCCACCACGAGCACGGTGGCGCCGCTGCCGTCGTCGCGATGCCGGCGGAGGATGCGCTTGAGTTGGCTGCGGTCAATCGGCTTGGTGACGTACTCTGTGGCGCCGAGTGCGAAGGCCATCTGCTGTTCGTGTAGCACCGAGAGCATGATGACCGGTATGTCGGCGAGCGTGTCGTTGGCGCGGATGCGCTGCAGCACTTCCCAGCCGTCCATGCCAGGCATGAGGATGTCGAGCGTGATGGCGTCGGGACTGTGCTCCATTGCCGCGGCGAGCCCGCTGGGACCATCGGTGGCCTCGAGGATGTGGAAGCCGTCGGCCACGAGCACGGTGCGCAGGAGCCGGCGCGCGTCCTCGTCATCATCAATGATGAGGACGGTGCCCGCACTGCCATCACCTTGCAGCTCGGGAATGTCCGCGGCGCGCAGCGTCGTGGTGACGCGGCGCGCGGGTTCGATGCGGGTGGGCAGGCGCATCGTGAAAGTGGAGCCCGCGCCCGGCTGGCTCTCCACGGTCACCGTGCCGCCCATCATCTCGCCGAAGCGTCGTGTGAGCGCGAGGCCAAGGCCAGTGCCGCCGTACCGACGCGAGGTAGACGACTCGGCTTGGCTGAACGACTCAAACAAACGCCCCATCTGCTCCGGCGTCATGCCGATGCCGGAATCGCGCACGGCAAAGGTGATTTGCTCAGCGCTCCGATGCACTTCCACCGTGATCTTGCCGTTCTCGGTGAACTTACAAGCGTTGGAGAGCAGGTTGAGCAGCATCTGCCGCACCTTCACGAGGTCCGCGTGCATGATGCCGAGGTCGGCGTCGCGCATCACGTTCAACATGTTGTGGTTCTTGGCCACCATCGGGCTGATGGTTGTCGTGACCTCGCTGAGCATCGAGGCGACGTCGAAGGTCTCAAGCACGAGGTCCATCTTGCCGGCTTCGATCTTAGAGAGATCTAGCACGTCATTGATGAGCGCGAGCAGGTGTTTGCCAGCGGTGTGAATCTTGGCGAGGTCGGAGACGAAGGAATCGAGTCCGGCATCCTGCGCCTCCTCCTGCAACATCTCGCTGTACCCGATGATGGCATTGAGCGGCGTGCGGAGCTCATGGCTCATGTTCGCGAGGAACTGGCTCTTGGCGCGGTTGGCGCCCTCGGCGTCGCGGCGGGCCTCGGAGAGTTCGCTGATGTCGTGGTACATGCCCATCAGCGCGACGCGGGATTCGTCGGCGATGACGGGGACGCCGAGGATCTCGACCTCCACCGTGCTGCCGTCTTTGCGGCGTCGCCGTCCGATGCCTTTGACGGCGCGGTCCACGGCGTCGCGGCTGTACTGCGCGGCTTCGCCGAGCGTGGAGTTATCCGTGATCAGTTCGTCGAGATTGCGCCCGCGCGCCTCAGCTTCGGAATAGCCGAAGAGCAGTTCAAATGCGGGATTGCAGGACGCCACGTTGTAGTCGGGATCCAGCTGAACGATGGCGACGGGAGAGTTGTTGAGCAACGAGCGAAAGAACTCGCGTTGGCGGGCGGCTTCCTCGTAGAGGCGTGCGCCTTCGATGGCGATAGCCGCCTGTGGCGTGAAGAGATTGAGCAGGCGAAGGTCGTCGGCGCCGAAGTTACGGTTCTCGTTGGCATCCACGATGGCAATCGCGCCCACCAAGCGATTGTCAATCAAGAGCGGAGCGGCGACCACCGAGCGCACAGGGACGTCAGAGTATTTGCCGGACTTCCCAATCCACGCGTGATAGTCCGGGATGATGAGCGGTTCGCGTGACTGCGCGGAGAGGCCCATGGCACCTTCGCCAAGCTTGAGGCGAATGCCCGTGGTTTCCATGCCAACGTGGTGGCTCGCGGCCACCACCAACTCCTGCGTCTTGGAGTCGTAGATGGCGAGCTCTCCACCGGTCACACCGAGCAGTGAGACGGCGCGCTGCAACGTGGCCTTCAAGGTCTGCGGCAACTCGCGCTGCGTGAGCAAATCCGCCATTGAGGCCAAGACGGCCTCGTGTTCGTCGGCGCGTTGCTGCTGGGCCACGAGCAAGCGGGCGCGGGCAATGGCGATGCTGGCCTGATTGGCGGCTGCCGTGAGAATTTCAAAGTCGCTGGCGTCAAAGGCGTTGGGCTCCGTGCTCTCTACGGCCAACACACCGATGACTTCGTGGTCAATCACGAGCGGTACATCTACTTCGCTGCCGCTATTCAGCGTGGGCTCGTAGGCAGACTCGCCGCGGACTTCGGCGGTGTAGTGCAGGCGCTTCTCGAGGACGGCACGCTCGGTGATGCCGTGCCCCTTTTCGAGCCGGAAGCCCTTGGGCGCGGTAGTCCAGCCAACCGAAGCGACGAGCACGCGATCGCCGGTGACGGGCTCAATGAGGAAGACGCCGAGGAAGTTGTAGCCCAGGGCCTCGTCGCGCAGGCCGTTGACGAC
Organism: Gemmatimonas sp.; assembly: GCA_031414535.1. Lineage (GTDB taxonomy): Bacteria > Gemmatimonadota > Gemmatimonadetes > Gemmatimonadales > Gemmatimonadaceae > Pseudogemmatithrix. The sequence continues at coordinate 152,640 of JANNVQ010000005.1, read as the reverse complement.
GTTCTGGCAGATTTCTTGTTCGGAAGTCGCGGCGGCGATAGCGGAACTCAGGCGCAGGAGCGCGGACTGGCGTCGGGCCGTGGCGTCGTCAATTCTGAGGCGTGGCTTGGCGGCCTTGGAAATCGGCGTCTTCGCAACGCGCTTGGTCGCCTTCTTCGTGGCTTTCTTTGCGAGTTTTTTCGCGACCTTTTTCGCGACCTTCTTCGCAATCTTTTTCGCGACCTTCTTCGCAACGGGTTTCTTTACGCGTCTCTTCGCGGTATTCACTGCCGGCTTCGTACTACGTTTGGTACTGCGTTTGGTACCGCGCTTCTTGGTCGCCACGTGCCTCTCGAGTAGGATGGCCGCACGGCGCGAATGTACCGCCGCGCGACCATCCCCGATAGACGCTAAACCCCTGCTGGTACCTGAGCGGGTTTCGCAAAGGCCGGGGCCATTAATCCCGCCTTCGAACGACCGTGCGGATCCTGTCCAGAACGCACTCGGTTCACGAGTTCCAGAGCCGTCTCCGTCAACGGCGGCAGCTCCATCGCGCTCTGGCCTAGGGGTGTAACACGGGCGCCCCACCTCACCAGCAGGGCGCAGTAGGTAAGTCCGCCACCGAAGGCAGGCATCAGCAACCAACTGTGCGGCTTGACCCGCCCTTCCTCTAATGCCTCTACCAACGCCACCGGCACAGTGGCCGCGCTCATGTTGCCGTACTTCTGCACGGTCAGCATCACCTTCTCCATCGGGATGCCGGCATACTTGGCCACCGACTCGATGATGCGGAGATTGGCTTGGTGCGGCACCACCAGCGAGATGTCGTCCGCACTGAGCTGCCGCGATTCCATGACCCGCTTGGACGCGTCGGCCATGCCGTGAACGGCGCGCTTGAAGATGACCTGACCATCAAAATCCCACAGCGTGTCGCCGAAGGTGATGCCGAGGCCCGAGTATCCGCAGCCGAAGCCGCGCACGCGCAACGAATCGCGCGCCTCGGCGTCGCAGCCGAGCACGGCTTCCACCATGCCCACTTCGTTCTCGCTCGCTTGCAGCACCACGGCGGCGGCGCCATCCCCGAAAAGCACGGCCACATTACGATTGCTCCAATCCATGTAGCGCGAGATGAGCTCCACGCCAATCACCACGGCGTTTTTCACGATGCCGGTACGAATCATCGCGGTCGCAGTGGCCAAGCCGTAGCAGAAGCTCGTGCAGGCGGTGTTGATGTCAATGCTCGCCGCTTTGGTGGCGCCAAGCGCGAGTTGCACGCCAGACGCCGAGTTAGGACACAGCTCCTCGTTGCTGACGCCGCCGTAGATGATGAGGTCCACGTCCTTGGCCTCGAGCCCGGCGCAGGCCAGCGCGCGCGATGCGGCGATCGTGCTCAGCTCCACCGCCGACACATGCGAGATGCGACGCTCCTTCATTCCCGTACGCGAGATGATCCACTCATCGTTGGTGTCGAGGAAGGTCGCGAGGTCGTCATTCTTCAGCGTTGCGGGGGGCATGCACTTGCCCCAGCCGGTGATTTCTGCGTGAGTCATCGTGTGTTAGTCAGGGATAACGGCAGTGGCTTCAATCTCAACGACGGCGCCAGGCTCCATCAACGCCGACACTTCAACAGCCGTCATCGCGGGAAAGTGTCGTCCAATCATCTCCCGATATGCGGCACCCAGTGGCTCCGCTACCGCAAGGTAGTCGGTACGACTGGTGACATACCACGTCAGGCGCACGATGTGCTCGGGCTTTGCACCATCAACGGCCAGCACCGCCACAATGTTGGCGAGTGCCTGCCGCGCCTGCGCGACCAAATCGCCGGACACGAGTTGTTGCTGTGCGTCCCAGCCAATCTGTCCAGCGACGAAGATGGTGCGGCCGCGCGCCGAGACGCCGTTGGCGTAGCCTCTAGGGCGCGCCCAACCATCAGGCTGCAGGGTGTGCTGACTCACTGGATCTCCTTGAGACGAAAGCGCTGAAGCTTGCCCGTGTCTGTTTTAGGAAGTGCGGCCACAAACTCGACGTGGCGCGGGTACTTGTACGGCGCAATGGTAGCCTTTACGAAGTCCTGCAGCGTCTTCACGAGCTCGGTGCTCGCGGTGTATTCAGCTTTGAGCACCACGAAGGCCTTCACGGCGTGGCCACGCTCTTCATCCGGCACGCCCACCACGGCACATTCCGCGACGCTCTCGTGTTGGAGCACGGCGGCCTCGACTTCCGGCGCACCGATGTTGTGGCCGGACGAAATAATGAGATCATCCGTGCGGGCCTTGAAGAACACGTAGCCGTCGGTATCCATCATCGCCGCATCGCCGGTAAGGTTCCAGCCACCGCGCACATAGTCGCGCTGGCGCGGGTCGTTCAAATAACGGCAGCCAGTGGGACCGCGGACTGCTAAGCGGCCAACGCTTCCGGTCGGCAGGGGCTCGAGTGCGTCATCGAGAATGGCAATCTCATAGCCAGGCACCGCTCTTCCAATCGCGCCATGCCTCACGTCTTTGCCCGCCGCCGCGATGAAGATGTGAATCATCTCGGTAGCGCCGATGCCATCGAGCATCTCCACGCCAGTGGCTTCGCGCCAGAGCGTGCGTGTGGCATCGGGCAAGGCCTCTCCGGCAGACACGGACGCGCGAAGCGAACTCGTACGCCATCGCTGCGGCTCCTTCTGGATGGCCAAAGACATCGCGCGGTAAAACGTAGGTGCAGTGAAGCTCACCGTCGCCTGTGTTTGCTCTAAAGAATCGAGTAGCGACTCGGGCGTCGCCTTTTCCACGAGCACTGCGGTGGCGCGAGCGGCCAGCGGGAAGCAGAGGAGGCCGCCGAGTCCAAACGTGAACGCCAAGGGTGGCGTACCAATGCAGCGATCAGTCGGCGTCACGTTCAGAACCTGCTTGGCGAAGCCATCGCACATCGCCATCACGTCGCGATGGAAGTGCATGCACCCTTTGGGTACGCCCGTGGTGCCGGAGGTGAAGGCAATCAGGCAGACGTCGTCTCGGCTCGTCTCAATCGCGCGGAATGGGCCGCGCGGCTTCGCCATCAGCGCCTCGAGGCCATCGGCATCATCGCCGCCCCAGAGCCGCATCGCCTGTAGGCTGGTCGGTGCTTCAGACGCCGCGCGCAATTCGTCGGCCAAGCGAATGTCGCAGAGTGCCGCTTGGCAATTGGCGCGCTCGAGGATGACGCGCAACTCCTTGGTGCGCAGGAGCGGCATCGTCGTCACGACCACGAGTCCGGCTTTCACAGCAGCGAGCCACGCAATCGCCATCCAGCGACCATTGTAGCCGCGCAGCAGCAAGCGATTGCCGGGTTCGAGGCCCATGTCGCTGACCAGCACGTGGGCCAGTGCGTCCACCGCTACCGCCAACTCCGCGTAGCTCGTGTGCGCCCATCCCCCGTTCCCATCTGGGGTGATGAGCGCCGTGTGGTTCGCGTGCCCTTCGCTGAGCGCCTTATCGAGCAACTCCACTGCAGCATTCAGCTGCGGCGAGTACTGGTACACGCCCTCCAGTCGCAGCACCGGCCACTCATCCACTGGGGGAAGCTGTTGCCGCGGCCAGTGGTCGAGATGTGCGCTCGGTGCGAGGTCTTTCGGCGCAGCCGTGGGCATCGCGAGAGTCCTTACTTGGCGGAAGGGGATGACTGCAGCGTCTCGCGTCCGATGATCAGTCGCTGCACTTCAGTGGCTCCTTCATAGATGCGCAGAGAGCGGATGTCGCGATACAGACGTTCGACAATGTGCCCAGTCCGCACACCTAGACCACCGTGCAACTGCACGGCGCGATCGATGATTGTCTGGGCGTGCTCCGTGGCCGCAAGCTTTGCCATCGCAGCTACAGCCGTTGTGCGCGCCTCGCTGGTGTCGCGTTGCCAAGCGGCGCGATACGTCAATAAAGCGGCTGCATCAAGGTCCGTGGCCATGTCACCGATGATAGCCTGCGCGAGCGGCTGCGCGGCCAGCGTGCTGCCAAACATCGCGCGCTCATTGGCACGGGCGATGGTCTCGCGCAGCGCCCGCCGCGCAAACCCCACAGCCGCCGCGGCTACGGATACGCGGAAAATGTCCAACGTGCGCATCGCGATCTTGAAGCCATCACCTTCGGCGCCGATGCGATTCGCATCAGAAATCTCGCAGTCGTCAAACACAAGTGTCGCGAGTGGATGCGGCGAGATTGTCTCAATCCGCTCGGCGATTTTCAGCCCCCTGGTGTCGGCCGGGACGAGAAAGGCGGTGATGCCCTTGGCGCCGGTGCTCTCAGCCTTGCTACGGGCAAACACGCAGTAGAAGTCGGCGATTCCGCCGTTGGAGATCCACGTCTTGCTGCCGTCGAGCCGCCAGCCTTTCTTGGTCGGCGTCGCGGTGGTCGCCATCGCGGCGACGTCGGACCCCGCATTTGGCTCAGTCAGCGCGAAGGCCGCAATCGCTTGGCCACGTGCGACTCTTGGTAGCCAGGTGGCCTTCATCGCCTCGGAGCCAGCAAGCGTGATGGCGCCGGAGCCCAAGCCCTGCATGGCGAATGCAAAATCTGCGAGCGCATCGTGTTCCGCGAGGTTCTCCCGCAAGATGCACAGCGCGCGCGAATCGAGTGTCGTCAGCGCGCCGCCATGCGCCGCCGGAACGCAGTAGCGCAGGAATCCCGCGCCGCCGAGCAGCTTCACCCAGCTACGGCAGGCCGCATCGGCGTCGGCGTGATCTACGTGCTGGCTTGCTGCCCAGCGCGAGACTTCACCCGCAAGGCCGCGGTGCTGCTCGGTGAAAAAGGGCCAACTCAGATGTGAGCTCACGTCAGTTCCCCTCGAAGACCGGCGTCTGCTTCGCCGCGAATGCATCGAAGGCGCGCCGGAAGTCTCTCGTACCCATGCAGACAGCTTGCGCCTGCGCTTCCATCTCCAAGGCGTGATCGAGGGGAACGCTCCACTCCTCCAGCAGCATGCGCTTGGTCATCGCGTGCGCAAAGGTCGGACCGTTGGCGAGCATCGCAGCCCGCTTCTGTGCCTCAGCGAGCAGGGCATCGGGCTCGACGAGCGAGGTATAGAAGCCCCAGCGCTCCGCCTCGTCCGCACTCATCGAGCGACCCGAGTACAACAATTCGGCCGCACGTCCTTGGCCGATGATGCGCGGCAGGATGGCGCAGGCTCCCATGTCGCAGCCTGCGAGCCCGACTCGCGTGAACAGAAAGGCGGTCTTGCTGCGCGGTGTACTGATACGGATATCGCTGGCCATTGCGAGGATGGCGCCCGCACCTGCGGCAACACCATCTACCGCCGCGACAATCGGCTGTGGTGCCCGAAGCATCGCGAGCACGAGGCTGCCAGTCATGCGCGTGAAGTCGAGCCGTTCCGACTCACTCAGTTTCGTCAGCGGCTCGATAATCTCGAACACATCACCGCCGGAACAGAAGTTGCCACCGCTGCCGATGAGTACGACTGCGCGCAGGTCCTTGTTGTGCTGAAAGCTCAAGAAGAGATCCCGCAACTCAGCGTACGACTCGAAGGTGAGCGGGTTTTTGCGCTCAGGCCTGTTGAGTGTGATGGTGCCTACCCGGCCGTCGGCGCTCGCGGACCAGAGGAAATGCTTGGGGGCAATCATTGCTCGTCCTTGATGGGGCGAAAGCGGTCTTTAACGACGCCGAGTGCGCTGTGGAGTTCGCGGCGTTCCTCGGCGCTGAGGTCTTGGAACAGCGAGACGATGAGCGCTTCGTGTGCGCGGGCCATCGTCTCGAAGTGGCGGCGACCGGCGGCCGTGAGGCGCACCACGGTCGCGCGACGATCATCAGCTGCCGCCTTGCGTTTGACATAGCCCTCGCGCTCAAGGGCGGTCACCAGCCAGGTCACGCTGCCATTCGTGACGAGAATCCGCTCGGAAAGTTCTCCCATACGCAGTCCGTCACTCGCGCGATGCAGTTGCGCGAGCAAGTCAAAGCGCGGGAGCGAAGACCCGAAGTCTCGCTTGAGCGCCGAATCCACCATGCGCTCGACCATCGAGGTGGTGGTGAAGAGACGCAGCCAGAGACGCAGGCCCTCGTGCTCATCCTGCGCGAGATTCGCCTCAGTGTCGGGGAGTCGCACGGAGGCAATGCCCATCAGTCTTGGCCCATCAAGACGAACGTCTCGCCGTTGGCCTTGGCTCCGGAGCCGCTGCAGAAGTGCAGCACCGCGTTGGCCACCTCTTCTGGCCGTACGATGCGGGGCTGGCCGGCGTCCTTCAAAATCGCTTGCATGGCGTCGGCTTCGCTGAGTCCGGTCTTGGCGGCGATGCGCACGAGCGAGCCGCTGACGAGATCCGTATCCACGTAACCCGGACACACGGCGTTGACAGTGATGCCCTTGGATACAAACTCGGTCGCCAGTGCACGCGTGAGTCCGACGAGTGCGTGCTTCGCGGCCACATAGTGCGCCACGTACGGAGCGCCGTGGAGCCCCGCAACGCTCGCCACGTTGATTACGCGTCCGTGGCCGCGTTGCACCATCGCGGGCAACAAAGCCTGCGCGGTGTACACCGCACCCATCACGTGCACCGCGTACATCTCGGTGAACACCTCGGGTGCGACCTTCAGGAAGGGAATCGTCTCGACGGTGCCCGCATTGTTGACGAGGATGTCTACCGCGCCGAGCGCCGCCACCGCAGATGCACAACCCGCCTGCACAGCCGCGCGGTCGCTGACATCGGCCGTGACGATGTGCGTCTTTACCTTGACGGTCGCCGCCACCTTCTCGGCGGCCGCACGGTCGCGCACCATCAACGTGATGTTGGCGCCCTCGGCGGCAAGCGCGCGCACGATGGCGGCGCCAATGCCGCGGTTGGCTCCAGTGACAAGTGCGTGCTGGCCAGCGAGTGCGCTCACGTCAGTTCTCCTGTAGGTGGTGCAGCCGACGCGGCGGCCAGCGTGGCGCGCTCGCGTTCCATCAATCGGTCCAACTGGAGCTTGGCGGCTTTGTACTGCGGCGGCCAGAGGGCGTCAGTGCCCGCAAAGCCAAACTTGGAGCTCTCCGTGAGCGTCCACCCAGGATTGACCAAGTGCGGACGGCCAATGGCTACGAGATCCGCGCGTCCGCTGGCGATGATGCCATTGGCTTGATCTGCATCTGTGATGGCACCGACGGCGATGGTCGCAATCTCCGCCTCTTGGCGCACACGGTCGGCGAGTGGCGTCTGCCACATACGGCCGAACACTGGGCGCTCTTCCTTCACCACTTGGCCGGCGCTCACGTCAATCACATCTGCACCGGCCTGCTTAAACAGCACGGCGATAGCCACGGCTTCGTCGCCGGTGTTGCCGCCTGGCACCCAATCGTGCGCGGAGATGCGCACGGACATTGGCTTTTGGGCGGGCCACACATGTCGCACCGCCTTGAATACCTCGAGCGGGTAGCGCGCCCTGTTTTCGAGCGAGCCGCCGTTCTCGTCACGGCGATGGTTAGTCAGCGGCGAGAGGAAGGCGGAGAGTAAGTAGCCGTGCGCGCAGTGCAACTCTAACCAGTCAAACCCGGCGTCGGCGCTCAAGCGCGCGGCCTGCACGAACTCTTCGCGCACACGGTCCATGTCGGCGCGGGTCATCTCGCGAGCACGCTGTGACACGCCCTTCAAGTACTGCGCCTCGCTCGGCGCAATCAGCGGCCAGTTACCATCTGGCAGGGGTTGATCAATGCCTTCCCACATCTTCTTGGTCGAGCCTTTGGCGCCAGCGTGGCCAAGCTGCATGCCAATCTTCGCGCCGCTGTGCTCGTGCACGAATCGCACGATACGTGCCCACGCGTCACGCTGTTCCGTGTTCCAGAGACCTGGGCACCACGGCGTGATGCGCGCGTCCGCTGCGACGCAGGTCATCTCCGCCATCACCAATGCCGCACCACCCGTGGCGCGTGCACCCAAGTGCACGAGATGCCAATCGCCAACGGAGCCATCGGTGTTGGCCGAGTACTGCGCCATCGGCGAGACCACCACACGGTTCCTGAGCGTGAGTCCACGCAAAGTGAAGGGCGTGAGCAGTGGTGGTGGGGCGGGCTTCTTGCTCTCCAGTGGCATGCCACTGCGCTCGGCGAACCAGCGTTCAAACGCGGACACGTATGCGGCGTCGCGCACGCGGAGGTTCTCGTGCGAGATGCGCTGCGAGCGGGTGAGCAAGGAGTACGCAAACTGCTCCGGCTCCAGCGTGGCGTAGCGCGACACCGACTCGAACCATTCCGTGGAGTTGCGAGCGGCGTTCTGGAGCTTCAGTACCTCTACGGAGCGTTCAGCCTGGTAGCGAGCGAACGCCTTCTCGCGATTCGGCTCCGCGGCGAGGATGGCATCGAGTGCGATGGCGTCTTCGAGGGCAAGCTTGGAGCCCGAACCAATCGAGAAGTGCGCTGTGTGTGCCGCGTCGCCAAGCAGGACGACGGGAACGGGCCGAGAGCCATCTGCCAGCCAGTGAATCCATGACTCGCAGGTTACTCGCGGGAAGCGGATCCACTGCGCCGACCCGCGCAGGTGTTTGGCGTTGCTGATGAGCGGCGCGCCTTGGAGCTGATCAGCGAAGAGCCGCTCGCAGAAGGCGATGGAGTCTTGGGCGGACATTTCGCCGAGTCCTGCGCGCTCCCAGTTCTCCTGCGGCGTCTCCACGATGAAGGTGCTCATCTCGCCATCGAACTGATACGCGTGGGCTTGGAACCAGCCCTGCGGGGTTTCTTTGAAGGCGAAGGTGAAGGCGTCGAAGGTGCGCGGCGTACCGAGCCACACATAGCGGCAGCGGCGCGTGTCTAGGTCCGGCTTGAAGGTGCTGGCGTAGCGATCGCGAATGCGGCTGTTCAGTCCGTCGGCCGCGATGATGAGATCGGGATGCTCGGCGGAAACGAGCGCATCAAGATCATCCGGCAGTTCGTTTTGGAACTGCAGCGCGACGCCGAGCTCAGCGCAACGCTCCTGCAGGATGCTGAGCATCCGCTGGCGCCCGATACCGGAGAAGCCGTGTCCGCCGGAGCGGATGGTCTCGCCCTCGAAGTGAATGGCGATGTCGTCCCAGCGGTGCAGGGCGTCGGCGATGCGACGTCCGCTTTCGGGGTCAGCGGCGCGGAGGTTGTCCACCGTTTGGTCCGACAGGACCACGCCCCAGCCGAAGGTATCGTTGGCGCGATTGCGCTCGTGGACGGAGATAACAGCGTCGGGATGGCGCCTCTTCAATAGGAGAGCCGCGTACAGACCACCGGGACCGCCACCGATCACCACGACGCGCAGGGCTGGGACTCCAGAAGGGAAGGCTGGGGGAGTGTGCGGAGGATTGCTTTAAATGTCAAGCAATCGGGGCGTCCGGGGGGCTATGCCGTTATGTTCCTTCGATGCTAGTGACCGAGAACGGGGGGTACGCTCGATGACCGGGCGGGCAAAGAAGAGTGCGGCACCCAAGCGGCGGCGACGTCGGGGTGGCGGAGGTAGTGCAGGTGCCGCGAGCCGGCAGCCGGTGCTGACGTCCATGGCCACGGGGCGCGCCGCATATACAGACACGCGTCACTGGTTGCTCGGGCAGTTCGGGCCCATCTGCGCCTACTGCGAGCGCATCGTGCCCGAGCGCACCATCACGCTCGATCACGTTACGCCGCGCCGCGGTCAGACCGCGTACGACCGCCGCGATAACCTCGTGCTCTGCTGCAAGACCTGTAACACGGCCAAGGCAGACAAGCCGATTCTCGTGTTCCTGCTGGGCAATCGCGCCCGCGTGGTTGCGCTCTACAAGTACGGGCAGCACCTGAGCCATCAGTTGGTAGAGATGGTGAAGGATCTTTTACCCGAGAGCGACCGTCCGGCGCTGCCGCGCGGCCCCGTGACGGCGAAGCCGTCCAAGCCCAAGGGCCGTCGTCGGATGTGGAAGGAACTGCATCCGCACGACCGTGACGATGCCGATCCCTACCTGGACTAACACATACAAACGATGTCCATCACCCGCATCTCCACGAAGAACGCGCCGACACCGGCGGGGCACTACGCGCAGGCCACCGTGCACAACGGTACCGTCTATGTGGCGGGCCAGCTCGCGATTGATCCGGTGAGTGGCGAGAAGCTCCTTGGCAGCATCGAGGAGCAGACCGAGCGTACGCTGCGAAACGTCGAGGCCATTCTGCACGCCGCGGGCAGCGACTTTGCGCATATGCTCAAGGCTAACGTCTACGTCACGGACATCGCGCTGTGGCCGGCCGTGAATGCCGTGTATGCCCGCGTGGTGGGCAACGAGATGCCGGCTCGCGCCGTCGTACCCGTGACCTCACTCAATCACGGGTTCCTGATTGAGATTGACGTCATCGCGGCCGTGAAGGCCTAAGCCTCAGGGGAAGGCGGAGCTGTTCACTGCCTGCAGCAGGACGGCCGGTGTGAAGGCTTTGCCGCCGCGCACGACGAACTCTACGCGACGCAAATCAGCGATGTTCTCGTACGGCTTTCCATTGATGATGACGAGCTCGGCCGCGTAACCTGGCGCAATCTTTCCGTGTGTGGCCTGCAAGCCCATCACGCGAGCGGAGGTATGCGTCGCAATCTGCAGCACCTGCGGCGCGGGGATGCCGGCCATCTGGTAGTGCTCGAGTTCGCGATTGAAGCTTGAGCCGTCGGTGCCCGCCACGAGCGTGATGCCGGCATCGTAGAGTCGCTTGATCAAGCGCAGGTAGGCGCGGTTCGCACGCTTTGCCTCAAGCGAGTCGGCGCCGGTGGAATCGCGCAACCATAGGTTGAAGGTCCCGTCCACCACGGTGTTGTGCGCCTTAAGGTCGGCGATCAGCGCCGTCATCGCGGCGCCGTCCACGTCAAAGTTCGGTGCGACGATGGCAGCTACGCTGGAGTAGGCGCGCATGGTCGGGACGTAGAGCGAGTCCTGGAAGTGCGTGGAGAAGAGAAAGGCGCCGTGGTTGATCTCATCGAAGCCAAGGCGAATGGCCGCGCCCACCGACAATCCGCGCGGGATGTGACCGCTCACCCGCATGCCGCGACGACGCGCCTCGGCCACAATCGTGGGTACGAGATCTGGGTGCACGAGGTTGTAGAGCTTCACCTGCTTGTAGCCCAGTGAGTCGTAGCGGGCCACCCAGCTCCGCGCTTCATTTTCGGTGCTAACCAGTACATCGGATGGGCCAGCCCAGAGTTGTGGGCCTTCAATGAACCCGGCGAGCACTGTGTGGGGCGCGAGGATTGCACCTGCGTTGGCGCGCCGCATGAGCGAGGTCGCAATGTCTGTATCGGCGGCCATGTCGCGGATGCCCGTGACGCCTAAAGACAAATTCCTGTAGGCGGCATCCGTCTGCGTCGTCAGAAACACATGCGAGTGCATATCCCACATACCGGGGATGACGGTCTTGCCTGTAGCATCAATCACGGACGCGCCACGCGGTTCGCGGAATCCGCGCGTCGGCACCAGTGCGGTGATGCGTCCGTTTTCCATCACGATGCTGTGCTGGGGCAGCACCACGCCGCGTTCGCTGTCGAAGACGTCGGCATTGCGAATTACGACGAGACCTTCGTGGGCTGGCTTCACCCGCCTGGCAAGCACTGCCGCCGCGCGATCGCGGTAGGCAATCTCGATGGCCCGCATCGCCGGCATGGCGGGAATGAGATCTGGACGCACCGCGATGAACCACTCCACCGCGCTCGCCGCAAAGTCGCCGTTGGCATCTATCCACACGGCGCGCGGCGTGTACCCCACACCATGGACGACCGCCAGACGGAGTCGGACACCACCTCGAGTAGTCGGTAGGACCGTGTCAGCGGCAATCTCCAAGCGCGCGAGCGCCGAGAGTGGCAGCGCAGCGGCTCGCATATTGGGCTGCGCCAGCAAGTGCTTGGCCTGAAGCGCGATGTCGTAGGGCGTCCCGTTCGCTAACGCGAAAAATCCAGTACCACGCGCAGCGCGGCCTTCGGGCCCAAATGCTCGCGTGAACACGATGCTGTCCCCGTCCACGCGGTAACGGTCCGTGGCCGCGCTCACCACGTATTCCCGCGTCATCGGGCGCGACTCGGCGCCAATCACAGCCCCCGCCGCGTTCGTGGTGTAGCGCGTCTGCAACCACCGCCCGCGTTGGCGATCCACGTGCGCGTAAGTCACGAGCACCGAATCCGCGTCTCGCAGCACCCGCATCTCGCCAGCCGGACGCCCGTGGTTGAGCACGGGGTAGATAATGGTGTCGGCGGCGAGGGCCAGCGAGAGCGTCAAGGCAAGAAGCATTCAGAACTCAGAGAGAAAGTGGCGTCCGCGAATCTGCAAAATTCATTGGTGGCGCGTAAGCGTCCCGCAAAGTAGGGTAAAGGCATGCCAGAGCAATCCATTATCCTGAAGCGTGTGGCGCTGCTCACGCTGACCGTCTTCGTAGCAGCCTGCAGCCGAAATCTCGATTCGGACGCCTTGGCCATCAAATCGCCCACACCGCAGTCCACGCCGAATGTCTTGCGTGTGGACACCGTGGCCGTCGGCCTTGAGCATCCTTGGGGTCTGGCCTTCATGCCTGATGGTCGCATGCTCGTCACGGAGCGGCCGGGCCGCCTGCGCATCGTCGAGGGTGATGGCACTCTCTCAGCACCGGTCACCGGCGTTCCGGCAGTCTTTGCCGACGGACAAGGCGGGTTGCTCGATGTGGCACTGGATCCCGACTTTGCGGGCAACCAGCTGATTTATCTCAGCTACGCCGAGCGAGGTGAAGGGGGAGCCGGCACTTCGGCCGCGAGAGCAAAGTTGAATGGCAATGGGCTCGAGAATGTCCAGGTGATTTACCGCCAACGCCCAAAGGTGACTGGCGACAATCACTTTGGATCGCGCTTGGTGTTCGCACGGGATGGCGCCTTGTTCATCACGCAGGGTGATCGTTTCAGCAATCGCGAGCGGGCGCAGGATCTCTCGTTGGGGATGGGGAAGCTCATTCGCATTCAACCCGACGGGACTGTTCCCGGCAGTAATCCCTTCGTCGGCAACGCGTCGGCTCAGCCGGAGATCTGGAGCTATGGCCATCGCAACGTACAGGGCGCTACGCTGCATCCAGAGACTGGACAACTCTGGACCATCGAGCACGGCGCGCGTGGTGGCGACGAACTCAACCATCCTGAGCCGGGCAAGAACTACGGTTGGCCGGTAATCACCTACGGGCGCGATTACACGGGGCTTCCCATTGGCGAAGGCACGGCGCGCGCGGGGATGGAGCAGCCGGTGTACTTCTGGGATCCGGTCATCGCGCCGAGCGGGATGACCTTCTACACTGGTGACCGCTACGCGGGATGGCGCGGCGACCTGCTCATCGGTTCACTGAATCCTGGCGGACTGGTACGGCTCACGATGCGCGAGGGGCGCGTGGTGAGTGAGGAGCGCTATCTCGGGGAACTCGGTGCACGCTTCCGCGACGTGGTGCAGGGGCCGGACGGCTACGTGTATGTGCTGGTCGATTCACCCTCGGGCCAGGTTCTGCGAGTGCTGCCCGCGACGCCATAAGCGCCGCGGCTCAGTCGCGTTACATCAACAACAACGTCGCCAATCCGAGCAACATGCCCATGCTCGCCACGTCAGTCGCCGTGGTGAGGAAGATGCTCGACGCGGTGGCCGGATCTGCGCCCACCTTCTGCAGCGTGAGTGGAATGAGCGCGCCGCTGATGCCGCTGATCACGCAGGAACCCATCATCGCAACGACAACAATGCCAGCGAGCGGCAGCGCGTCGGGATTTCCCTGCGCCCTCGCGACGAAGTACATGCCCGCGCCGGCCACGAGGCCAACGAGGAAGCCGTTGAGAATGCCGAGCAGGGCTTCCTTGGCCACCAACGTCTTGCCCGCGCCCTCGTCGAGTTCGCCCAGCGTCATGCCACGCAGCGTGACGGCCAGCGCTTGGCACCCAGTGTTGCCGCTCTGCCCCGCGAGCACCGGCAAGAACAGCGCGAGAATCACCATCTGGTCCAGCGTCTGCTGGAAGAAGCCCACAACACCGGCCGCAAGGAAAGCGGTAAGCAGATTCAACTGCAACCACGGATGCCGAAACTTCAGTGAGCGCGGCCAAGGCGTGAGCAGGCGCTCCTCTTCATTGACGCCCACCATCTGTCCGGGCTGCGCCGAAATCTCCACCGCCTGTTCCTGAAACATCGCGGCGCCGCGCACCTGTCCCAAGAAACGTCCCACGTCATCGCAGACCGGGTACACGGGATAGTGTTTGTGTACAACCGCATTCATCGCTTCGTCCAACGGCATCGCAGGCTGCAGCGCGTACACATTGCGCAGCATGATCTCGCCGAGTGAGGAGGTGTCGTCGGCGGCAAGCAGGTCGCGCATGGTGCAAACGCCAACAAGGCGGCGCTCCGCGTCGAGTACGAATGCGTAGGTGAAAAAGGTCGAGCGTGGAACGCTTCGCACCCGGTCGGAAGCCGCGCCGACGGTTTCCTCGGGGCGGAACACGAGCGGCGGCACTTCCATCAAGCGGCCCACGCTGTGATCCGGAAACGAGAGGTTGAGCGACCACTGCTTCGTGACGCCTTCCGGCGCAGCCGCCAACATAGAGTCGCGCTTGTCATCCTCCATCTCGGGCAGGATGTCGCCGACCAACGAGGGATTGATGTTCTGCAACACCTCGGCCGCGAGTTTCGGATCCAGCTCCTCGAGCGCGTCGGCCGCCTCGGCCGGTCCGAGATTGCCGATGGAGCGCGTGAGCTGCTCTGAGGTGAGCGACTTCTTTTTTGAGGACCTGCGACCGTCGGCCACGGCGAACTCCAGCAGAAACGTGAGAGATGCGGGACGAGCAAGAAGATGTCCTGTTGGCGTGCGGGAGGCAAACGAATCACATTCTTCGCGCGTAGCTCAACACTCCTCATTCCCTCTCCCCGGGTCCCCCCGATGCGTGCTTCACTTCTCGCCCTGATGCTCACTGCCGCGCCGCTCGCAGCCCAAATGGGCGGCGGAGCGGGCGGAGGCGGCCAGCAAGCCCCGCGCGACACCGTGCGCCGCGTGCTCACCATTCCGGGGCAACGTGACGGCCAGTCCACGTTCCGCCTCGTGAACTATCCCGAGATGCAGCCCAAGCAGTGGGGCGTGATGGACTTTGAGCACTACCACACCACGGCCGAGCTCAATTACTGGATGCAGCGCTGGGCGGCGGAGCGTCCGGAGCTCGTGGACTTGGTGCAGGTAGGCACGTCCTTCGGTGGCCAGCCCATCTGGCAGATGATTGTCACCAACAAGTCCACGGGAAAGCACACCGACAAGCCGGCGGCGTTCTTTGAAGGCGGACGTCACTCCGGCGAGATTAGTGCGAGCGAGAGCGTGCTCTGGCTCGCTTGGCACGTGCTTGAGAACTACGGCAAGGATGCGAACATCACGCGCCTGCTGGATGAAAAGGTTCTGTACCTGCGCCTGAACAACAATCCCGACGGCGCCGACCTGTACAAGCTCACGGCGCAGGCGAATCGCTCATCGGTACGTCCAGTGGACAACGACGGCGATGGGCTGTTTGACGAGGACTCCGGCGAGGATCTCGACGGCGACGGCTACGTGCGCCAAATGCGGCAGTTCGTCGGCGCGGGCAAAGGCACACACGTCGTGGACACGCTGGATTCGAAGGGCCGCTTGATGCGCGCGGTGGGCGCTGGCAACGGCACCTACCTCATGTTCCCGGAGGGCATTGATTCCGACAAGGACGGCCGCTACAACGAAGACGGCGTGGGCGGACTCGATCTGCATCGTAACTACCCGTACAACTGGCGACCGATGGCCGAGTCCACGGGCCGCGGCCAGACGCAGTTCGGAGCGGGCGAGTATCCGCTCTCGGAGCCTGAGACGCGCGCGGTGTTCCTTTGGCAGGTGACGCACCCCAACATCAGCGTTACCAATTCGATGGATACGTCGGTGCCGATGCACCTGCGCGGGCCCAGCACTTGCCTCGAGCGCGAGTGCGTATTCCCCAGCGACTTGAAGCTGCTGCAGCACTACGATTCGGTGGGCAACTCACTCACCGGCTACGGACTCGCTGGCGATGTGTATTGGACCTACGGCACGCGCGGCCAGCCGAAGGGGCAGGAGCGTCCGGAGCCGCTCTTCGGACACGGCCCCGACTTCGGCTACTTCCAGATGGGCCAGGTCTGGTACGGCGACGAGATCTGGAATGGCGGCCGCGAGCGCGACTACAACAGCGATGGCCGTATCGATCAGTATGAAGTGCTGCGCTACAACGACGAGACCTTCGGTGGCCGCGGCTACCAGATGTGGACGAAGGTGATGCACCCTGAACTCGGCGAAGTCGAAGTTGGCGGTGCCAACCCAAAGTTCTGGTCGCAGAACGGTCCGCCCGAGACCGTCCTGAAGTGGGCCAGCAATCAGGGCCGCTTCAACCTCGCGATGGCGATGGACCTCCCGAAGGTCGAGATCACCAACGTGCAGACCTCTCGCGTACGCGGCACGCCGTCCGACTCCGCAACGCACGAAGTCCGCGTGACCGTGCGCAACACGGGCCGCATTCCCACGGCCCTTGAGCAGGCCAAGCGCGTGCACATCGTACGTGCTGATGCGCTCAGCATCGAAGGCGGCGGGCTTCGGACCGTTGGACCGCGCGTGCAGGAGTTCTGGCTCGGCGGCTACGAGACCAAGGTGATCACCGTACGCGTGCGTGCGCCGCAGGGTCAGGCGGTGAATGCCAACGCGCGCGTGACGAGCACGCGCGGCGGCATCGCCGATCGCGCGGTCAGCATCGCGCCTTAAGGCGCGCCCTAACGCGACGGCGAGGCGCTAAGCAGGGCAGCGCGCATCGAGGAACTGCTCGATGCGCGCAAACACAGGGGCGGCCAGCTCGCCTTCGTTGAGAATCTCGTGATACAGCGCCGCAAAGCGCTTGGACTCCACAATCTCGCGAGGGGCGCTGGCCGCAAAGGCATCTGACCCCGCAGGGTCCACAAGACGATCGCTCCCACCGTACACAAGCAGCGTCGGCGTGCTCCATTTTGGCGCAGCGGCGAGCGCCACGTCTCCAGCATCCAGAATCGCCTTCGCGAGACGCGCCGAGACGCGGTCGTGCACCAGCGGATCATCCAAGTAGGCCTTCACCGTTGCCGGGTCGTGCGCGATGCCTGTGGCATCGAGTCCGTTGCTGAGCGCCAGTCCCGGTGTCATCGCGAGACCGATGGCCAACTGCACGCGCTGAAAAAAGCTGAGTCGAGCCTTAAGCGCCGGGCTCGAGAGAATCACCGCGTCAGCCGAGTGAATACGCCTCGCCACGAACTCGGCCGTGATGGCGCCGCCCATGGAGTGCCCGAGCAGTATGAAGCGGCCCTCCTTGGGACGCAGCGTATTGACCACAGTCGTGAGGTCATCGGCGAGAGCGGTGGGCGCAGAAATCACTCCTTTGGGCCCACCAGAACGCCCATGCCCGCGATGATCGTAGGCCAGCGTGGCAAAGCCCCGCTCAGCGAGCCAAGCGGCCACGTGGGCGTATCGTCCCGCGTGCTCACCCAGCCCGTGGACGATGAGCACCGTGCCGCGCCGCGCCTCACCGGGCCAGGTGTAGAGCTGCAGCCGCGTGCCGTCAGCGGCGAGGAGGGAATCTGGGCTTAGGCTCATGTGTATATAGAAGGCACTGGAACAATAGACCCAACTCGGACACTTTGCGAGAATGCTACGCCGCCTGACCGCGATTAGCCTTGCCCTGCTCCTGCTCGCTCCGATGGCGCGGGCGCAGGAGAACACGGACGCGCCCGCGAGTCTCGCTCCGGCACCAGCGCGTGAGCTGGTGGTAGTCCTGCACGGGATGGGACGCACGGCGCGCTCCATGCGCCCAATGGAAGAGGCACTGGTGGCGGCGGGCTTTGACGTGCTCAACATCGGCTACTCCTCGTACTGCTGCACCATCCCGGAGTTGGGCGAGGCCGTGCGCCGCGAGCTCGATGCCAAGCGGAAGCCCGAGCACCTGCGCGTGCACTTTGTGGGACACAGCTTGGGCAACATTATTGTGCGTTGGATTGTCTCGCAGCCCGAACCGCCTAGCGGTGTGACTCGTCTCGTGATGCTGGCGCCACCCAATCAGGGGTCTCGCATGGCTGATCGCTTTGCGCCGCTGGTGGGCTGGCTGCTCGAGCCCATTGATGAACTACGCACGGACAGCGTGGCGACGGTGCGGCTCCTCGCGCCGCTGAGCGGACTAGAGATTGGTGTGATCGCTGGCCGCGACGACAGCACGGTGCGCCTCGAGGAAACGCACCTCGCTGGTGAAACGGCGCATGTGGTGGTGAAGGCGAACCACACCTTCATCATGCGCGAACGCGAAGTGCAGCAGCTCACCGTAGAGTTCCTGCGCACTGGGCGATTTTCCGAGCCCGCGGCGCTTCGATGAGCAACGCGCCAATCCTCGTCTACGACGGTGACTGTGGGTTCTGCACGCGCTCCGTGCAGTTCGTCCTCACGCACGACACCAGCCGAGGCACGGTGCGCTTTGCCGCGCGCGATGGCGAGGCCGGGAAGGCCGTGCGCCAGCGCCATCCGTATTTAGAGACTGTAGAATCCCTGCTCTGGGTGGAGACCGTTGACGGGCGCGAAGTCGTGAGCATCTACTCAGATGCCGTGCTGGCGACGGCCACGTATCTCGGGGGAGCTTACGCCGTGCTCGGCGGCCTCGGGCGCATTGTCCCGCGATTCCTGCGGGACCCCGTGTACAAGTTTGTGGCGCGCATTCGGAAGCAGATCATGCGAGGCGCGCCGTCCTGCCATCTGCCGGCGCCGAGTGAACTCGCGCGGATGCTGCCCTAAGGATGCTGCCTTAAACCACAGGGCTCAGCGCACCGCGTCGTAGTCGGCGGGCGTATCTACATCCTGCAGCGCCTCAACGGGCCAGTCGTGCATGCGTGCCTCAGCTTCGTGTGCCCGCACCACGGCCTTTCCGCAGCCCTCGCCGTGCCAGGCCAGTAGCTCGGGCCACAGTTCTCGCTTAAACACCAAGGGCGGCGCGAGCACGTCCGCGTAGCGCGAGACACCCAGCGGCTCAGTGCCCAACGCGACGCCTTCAACCAGCGCGCGAAGCATTGGCGTGGTGACCTGCACCATATCGGCGAGCATCACCAGCGTTGCCGTGACATCCGCTGGCAGGGCACGCAGCCCCGCGTGTAGTGACGCACTCGTCGGCCCTGTGGGATCTGGTGACTGCGCGAAGCTCACCTCCAGTGGCGCCAACGCGAGCTGCACGCTCTCTGCGTCGTGGCCCGTTACGACGATGACTGGATCGCAGCCGGCATCGCGTACGCGGCGCACCGTGCGGTGCACCATGGCTTCACCCTCAACGGGTAGCAGCAGCTTATTGCTCCCCATACGCGTGGACGCACCGGCCGCCAAGACTACGGCAGCGATGCGCGCGGGTGCAGTGCTGCTCACTCTGCGCGCTCCGGTGCGATTGCCGACGCGCTGGAGTCCTGCACGTCCACATGAATTGGCGCGCGACGCTCGCGCAGCGAACGCGGCCGCCGACCACTGCGCACGGCCAGCATCTCGGCCACCACGCTCAGCGCCACTTGCTCCGCGCCATCCGTACCGATGTCGAGCCCAACGGGTCCAAAGATCCGCGACTCGTCCACGGCGCCTTCCGTACGAAGCAAGCTGAGGATTCGCCCGGTGCGCTGGCGAGGGCCGAGCACGCCGAGGTACTTGGCTGGTGTGTGCAGGAGTCCGCGCAGGTAGTCCGTATCGTCTACGAAGTTGTGCGTCATCACCACTGCAAACGAATCCTCGTCGAGCACCACGCGCTCAGTGAGTCGCGCGGCATCCGTCTCCACCAGACGGATTGGAGCAGGGAAGCGCTCCACGCTCAACAAGCCCGGACGACGGTCCGCAACGACGACGCGGAATCCCACGGATGCGGCCAGACTCGCCAAGTGCCGTGCATCATCGCCGGCGCTCACCACGAGCAGGCGGGGCGGCGGTGTCATCACGTCTACAAAATGTCCGCCCACAATCGACGACTCGAGTGAGTCGCCTCCCAGAAGCCCACGTGCACGTGCTACGCCCACATCCAAACACTCGCGTGCGCGAGTGGTGAGATCCGTGACCACCACATGCGTGTGCTCGGCGGCAATCATGGCGCGCTCGCCGTCGCGCGCATCGCGCACAGGTTCCACGAGAAGCTCAACGACACCCTCGCAGCCAACACCCAAATCCCAGGCCTGAATCTCATCTACAGAGCCGCAGTACTCACGCAACTCGCTTTCACCAGTGCGAATGACGCGGAGCGCTACTTCGCGCACGTCTTCCTCGAGGCAGCCTCCGCTCACGTTGCCCACGTGACGGCCATCCGCCGCCACCACGAGCTTCGCGCCCTCGTGCCGGTACGCCGAGCCACGCACCCGCACCACTGTGGCCAAGGCACAGGGCACCCCCGCAGCCTGCCACTCGGCGAGCTGCGTGAGCACCTGTCGCGTTTCCAGCCAAGCCTTCACGCCATTAACTCCACTTCAAGTCATGCAACGAAAGCGGCAGCGAGCGAATGCGCTTGCCCGTGGCCGCGAAGATTGCATTGGTCAGTGCTGGAATCACCGGCGGTAGCGCTGGCTCTCCCATGCCAGTGGGCGGAAACTCTGTGATGCGGAACTGCACGTCCACCGGCGGCACGTTGCGCAGGCGCAGGAGCGGGAACTTGTCGAAGTTCGTCTCCCGCGTTGCGCCTCCCTCAATCGTAATCTGCTGGGCCAAGGCCTCGCTGATTCCGTCGAGTACCGAACCCCGCACTTGGTTGAGTGCACCGCTGGGATTGATGATCACGCTGCCCACATCGCCGGCCACCCACACCTTGTCAACGGTGAGTGTGCCGTCGCGCGCCACCGTCGCCTCGACCACCTCGGCGAAGTAACCGCGGTGCGAGAAGTGGAAGGCCACGCCCATGCCCTTGCCACGTGGAAGCGTACGGGTGCCCCAGCCAGACATCTGTACCACGAGATCCAACACACCGCGCATGCGCGCGGCGTTCATGAACTGCGGCTGCTGTCCGCCGCCGGTGACCGAAGCTGGCGCGACGAACTGCGCGAGCAGGGCACGACGGAACTCCACCGGATCCTGCTTGCCCGCGTGCGCCAATTCGTCAATAAAGCTCTGATACACGAAGGCCAGCGCGTTGCTTGTTGGCGCGCGGAGGAATCCCGTCGGCACGCCAAGCGGCATGGTGGAGACGCCCAGTCGGAAGTTGGGGATAAAGGCCGCGGGAAATTCACCCGGGCTCGTGGCGGCGGCGGGTGCAAAGCCATTCCCCTCGCCAAATGAGACAAAGTGATTGTCCCAAGCGGTGAGCTTTCCACTCGCGTCCACGGTGCCGCGCAGCTTGTGGTAGCCGGCCGGACGATAAAAGTCGTGCGTGATATCGTCTTCGCGAGTCCAGGTGAGTTTCACGGGCGCGCCAAGCTTCTGAGAAATGGCCGCGGCCTCAACCATATAGTCGTTGTTCAAGCGACGGCCAAAGCCGCCACCCGAGCGCACAATATGGATAGTGATGTCCGCCGGCGCGATGCCGAGCGTGTTGGCGCAGAGCGTGCGGCCCGACTGCGGATTCTGCGTCGGGGCCCACACTTCAAGCTTGCCGTTGGCAAAGTGCGCCGTGCAGTTCATCGGCTCGAGTGCGGCGTGCGCGAGGAAGGGATACTCATATTCCGCTTCCACTCTGGTGCCGGCGCCAAGTGCTGCACCCACGTCACCGTCGTTGCGCAGGTTGCGCTGCGGCTCAGCGGCCAAGAGTTCCGTCGCGCGAGCGCGGAACGAGGCCGAGGACTGCTGCGAGGTCGGATGCGCCGCCCACGTCACCTTGAGCGCATTTCGCGCCACACGCGAATTCCAGTAGCTATCCGCCACGATGGCCACGCCCGGAAGCAGACCAGCCAACTGCGTGCCGCCTTCAATGACAAAGGCGTCGCGCACACCGCGCATCCGCTTGATCTCTTCCACGTTGGCAGAGGCTACGGCAGCGCCAAATACCGGCGCCTTCACGTACTGCGCGTGCAACATGCCGGGCACGGTGACATCAATGCCGAACAGCGGCTGACCACGCACAATCTTGTGATTATCCACGCCGGCAATTGCCTGGCCGATGATCTTATAGTCCTTTGGATCCTTCATGCGCACGGTGGCAGCATCCGGCGCCGGAAGCGCTGCGGCGCGCTCCGCGAGTTCGGCATACGTGAGATGGCGATGCGTAGCGTGGTGATGCACGCGCGCGTCACCCTGCGTTCCGCACTCGGCCTCTGGCACGCCCCAGGTCTGTGCGGCAGCGGTAATCATCAGCGCACGGCCGGCGGCGCCGGCGCGGCGCAGCGGCTCCCAGTTGGTGGGCGTGGCGGTGCTCCCGCCTGCTACCTGCGGACCGTACTTGGCCGGGTCGCTGTCTGCCTGCTCAATCGTGATGGCGGCCCAAGGCACATCGAGCTCCTCGGCGATGAGCTGTGGCATGGACGTCTTCACGCCTTGGCCGACTTCGGGATTCTTGGCGATGATGGTGATCTTGCCATCGCGTGTGATGCGGATGAATGCGTTTGGCGTGAAGTCCGCGTCCGCGGCGAGCTCTGCAGCCTGAAGCTCATGGACCCGGTACTCGAGCATGGTGCCAAGCACGAGTCCGCCACCGGCGATGCCGCTGACACGGAGGAATCCGCGACGATCAATAGCCTGCGTCACTTGGCCTCCGACGCGGCGGTGGTCACGGCGCGCTGTACGCCCTCGCGAATGCGATGGTACGTGGCGCAGCGGCAGAGATTCCCGGTCATCGCGCGGTCAATCTCAGCCTCGTTAGGCCGCGGGTTGCGCTTCAGCAGCGCGGCGGCGGTCATGATCTGCCCGGCTTGGCAATAGCCGCACTGGGGAACGTCAATCTCTTGCCACGCGAGCTGCAGCGGGTGCGTCCCGTCCGCCGAGAGGCCCTCAATAGTGACAATCTCGGCGCTCTCAACCGCCGACACCGGAAGCATGCAGGACCGCGTCGCGGTGCCGTTCACATGCACGGTGCAAGCACCGCACTGCCCAATGCCGCAGCCAAACTTCGGGCCCTTGAGGTCGAGGGTCTCGCGGAGAGCCCAGAGGAGGGGCATATCGTCCGGGACGTCGAGCGTGCGGCGCGTCCCATTGACGGTGAGGGTGACCGGCATCGGTGCTCCAGAGAGGGAAGGGTGCAAATTGGCTCGCGGGAGGGGCTGCCGCAACGCAGGCACACCCGCACTCCCTAAGTGTACGTTTGTAGGGCTGAGAAGGTTGTTCCTAAGCTTGTTGCTAGGGTTGTTTTTAGGGTTGTTTTTAGGCGTGCGACCTGACCGATTACTGAGACCATGCCCGTACCGCGCCCGCCACGATGAATTTGGACTTTTTCCGCGATCTGCCGCAGTGGTGGACCCTAGCCACGGGCGCCATCTGGCTGGCCTTCAATCTCGCGGCCACTGGTCACGTGCTGGTGCAGAAGCGTGACGTGCGGGCGGCCATCGCGTGGGTGGGCGTGATCTGGCTGGTCCCGGTGGTAGGATCTGTGCTGTACGCGATGTTAGGACTGAACCGTATTCGCCGTCGCGCCACGGAGTTGCAGCGCGCGCGTCGGCGCCTGCCCAGTGCCACGCCTCGCGACACCGCCATTGCCCGTGTCAACGGCGAATCCATCGTGGCCGAGGCCTACAAACCGCTCGCGAGGCTCGGTGAGGCCATGAGCGGCCGGCCCCTGCTCATCGGCAACGCCGTGCACATTCTGCACAACGGTGACGAAGCGTATCCCGCGATGCTCGCCGCCATTGATGACGCGCGCCACAGCGTTGCGCTGTGCACCTACATCTTTGGCGATGATGCGGCCGGGCGAGCGTTTGTAGAAACCCTCAGCCGCGCCGCGAAGCGCGGCGTCGAAGTGCGCGTGCTCATTGACGGCGTCGGTGCGCGCTATACTTGGCCGCCGGTTTACCTCGCGCTGCGCGCAGCCGGAGTGAAGACTGAGCTCTTCCTTCCGCGCGTGCGCGATGCTGGGCTCGCGTTCTTCAATCTCCGCACGCATCGCAAAGTGCTCACGGTAGATGGGCGCCTCGCCTTCACCGGTGGCATCAATATCCAGGCCCGCAACATCCACCGCGACAATCCCCCGCGGATGGTGCGTGACCTTCACTTCCGTGTGGAAGGCCCCATCGTCGGCCAATTGCAGGAAGTCTTCGCCGAGGATTGGGCCTTCACCACGGGGGAAATCATTGACGGGCCCGCGTGGTATCCGACCCTGCTCCCGAGCGGCGAAACCGCGGCGCGAGTCTTCACCGACGGCCCCGACGGCGACCTCGAGATCCTCCGCACCATTCTCCTCGGCGCCGTTTCCGGCGCGCGGGAGTCGGTGCGCATCGTTACGCCGTACTTTTTGCCTGACCAAGGACTGATCACCGCGCTTTCGATTGCCGCGATGCGCGGCGTGCGTGTGGACATCGTACTCCCTGCCAAGGTCAACATCCCGCTGGTGCAGTGGGCGGCCACGGCGCAACTCTGGCAAATGCTACGTCCGGGGTGTCGCGTGCATCTGACGCCGCAGCCGTTTGACCATACCAAGCTGCTGGTGGTCGATCGCACCTGGGTGCTGTTTGGATCATCCAACTGGGACCCACGGTCGCTACGACTCAACTTTGAGTTGGATGTGGAGTGCTACGACAAACGCCTCGCGGAACGCTTAGACGAGGAAGTGCGTATGCGGATTGCGGCGGCCACGGAACTCACGCTCGCCGACGTGGATGCGCGCCCCAGCTGGAAGAAGATTGGCCACGGGTTGGCACGACTGTTCTCCCCCTATCTCTGACCGATGAGCAACAAGGCTCCGCGCGTCCGTGACACCCTCCTGCGGGTGCTCACTATCCAAGTGATTGCGTTGGCACTCCTTTGGCTGCTGCAGCAGCGCTACGGGAGCTGATCATGCATTGGATCAATTGGCTGGTCGTCGTCGTGTACCTCGCCTGGGTGGTGGGCGATGGTCTTCGCCGCTCGCGCGGGGCCACCAACCTCGAGGGCTACTTCCTCGCCGGTCGCTCGCTACCGTGGTGGGCCGTCGGGCTCTCGGTGATGGCCACGCAACTTTCCGCCGTCACCCTGATTGGCACCACGGGGCAGGGCGCCACCGACGGTCTGCGCTTCGTGCAGTTCTACTTTGGATTACCCATTGCAATGGTGATCCTCGGCGTGACCATCGTGCCCTTCCTGCACGGCGCCAAGGTCTACACAGCATACGAGTTCCTCGAGCGACGCTTTAATCCGGCCACGCGCTCGTTGACGAGCTTTCTGTTCCTGCTCAGTCGTGGTATGTCCTGCGGCACCATCATTGCCGCGCCCGCCGTGGTCTTCTCGGCCATCCTTGGCGTGGACCTCTGGGTCTCCGTCCTCCTGATGGGTGTCCCAACCATAGCCTACACGGTGATCGGTGGCGTGGGCGCCGTCACCTGGGCCGACGTCAAACAGATGTTCGTGATTGTCGCGGCACTCTTGGCCATCGTCTTCGTGCTCATCACCCGCCTGCCTGTGCCCTTGGACGATGCGCTGATGCTCGCAGGTGCCACCGGCAAGCTCAAGACCTTCGACTTCTCGTTCAACTTTACCGATACCTATACGTTCTGGTCCGGCCTGATTGGCGGCACCTTCTTGATGCTCTCGTACTTCGGCACCGACCAAAGCCAGGTGCAGCGCTATCTGGCGGCAAAGTCGGTGGACGAAGCGCGGAGTTCGTTGCTGATGAGCGCCTACTGGAAGATTCCACTCCAAGCGTTGGTGCTCCTCGTGGGCGTCGGCGTGTTCCTCTTCTATGTGTTTGAGCCCGCGCCATTGCTGTTCAATCCGACGCAAGACCGTGCGGCACGAGCGTCAGCGCCAGCCGCCTTCGAGCAGTTGGATGCCAAGTACGCGGTGGCCACCTCGCAGCGTCAGATTGCCGCCGAGTCGAGAGATCCCGCCGCCTTTGCCGCAGCGGATCGCGAGGTGACGGCGGTGCGCACGGAGGCGCTGGCAACAGCTCAGGAGACGCTTGGTGAGCCCACGAAAGATGTGAACTACATCATTCCGCGCTTCGTGCTCGATTACTTGCCGATTGGTTTGGCCGGGCTCTTTCTCGCGGCCGTCTTGGCTGCGGCGATGTCGAGCATCGCCGCCGAGCTCAATTCCTTGGCGACTGCTACAACCGTGGACTTCTACCAGCGGTGGGTGAATCCCAATGCTGGCGATGCACAATCGCTCAAGGTGGGCAAGCTGTCCACGATGCTCTGGGGCGTGTTTGCCTGCGTCGTTGCAGGGTACGCCGCGACGCTAGGTTCGCTCATTGAAGTCGTGAACCGCTTCGGTTCCTTCTTCTACGGCAGCATCTTGGGCGTCTTTGTGCTCGCGATGATTCCTCGTGCCCGCGGTGCCGGGGCCTTCGTTGGACTCATCGCAGGGATGGGCGCCGTGGGAGCCGTGGCCTTTGGAGTGCCTAGCGTCAGCTTCCTCTGGCACAACGTGATTGGCGTGGTGGTCGTGGTCGTGGTTGGACTCGCGGTATCCATGTTTGAACAGCCCAAGGCCATCACGGCCGGGTGAAAGCTCATGCAGCGCCGCTCGCATACTCTGCGAATGCGCTGCATCCCTATGCGTTTTAGCATTCGGGCATCACCCCGAGTGTAGCATCCGTGACTATGACACAAGTTCGAATCATCGGCGTCCCCATGGACCTCGGCGCGTCGCGCCGCGGCGTGGATATGGGCCCATCAGCTGTGCGCTACACGGATCTGCGTGACCGACTCGAGAAGTTAGGCCACGACGTGGATGATGCCGGCAACGTGGCTGTGCCGCTGCGAGAGGACGCCGCGCGCGGCGCGCAGCGTGGCGCCCGCTACCTGGGCTCCATCACCGACGTGTGCGCGGACGTCGCCGCTCGTACTAAAGCCGCCCTACAAGCTGGGCGCACACCCATAGTGCTCGGGGGCGACCACGCCTTAGCCGCCGGAAGCATCGCCGGTGCTGCGAGCTTTCTGCGCGATCAGAAGAAGCGCCTCGGCGCACTCTGGATTGACGCGCACGGTGACTTGAACACGCCGGGCACCTCCAAGAGCGGCAATGTGCACGGCATGCCGCTTGCCGCACTGCTCGGCTACGGCGACAAGGCCATGGTGGAGATTGCCGGCGCGGAGCCGGCCTTACGTACTTCTGACCTCTCGATGGTGGGACTGCGCGACTTGGATGCCGCCGAACGCTCTCACATCAAGAAGTGGAAGATCTCGGCCTTTACGATGCGCGCGCTGGACGAGCGCGGCGTACGCGCCGTGCTTGAAGAGGCCATCACCGTCGCCACGCGTGATACCGCGGGCATCTGGGTCTCCTTCGACATGGACGTCATTGATCCCGAGGAAGCGCCGGGCGTGGGCACGGCCGTGCCCGGAGGCATGACCTACCGCGAGGCGCATCTTGCGATGGAGATGCTGGCCGACACGGGCAAGCTCATTGGACTCGATATGGTGGAAGTGAACCCCGTGCTCGACGAGCGCAATCGCACGGCTGAGATTGCCTGCGAACTCATCTGCTCCGCGCTTGGCAAACGCATTCTCTGAGATTCCAATGACTGTACAATATCGCCTGCCTGACTTCACGAAGCCGTTGCTCGCCAACGCGCCTGCGGCGCGCACAGTGCGTGTGGAACGCGACGGCGTGCTGCCCGACGGATTTTTTGCCACCACGAACCTTCCCACGTACATCCGCGACGACGAGGGCGTGTGGTCGCTCCCACACGAGCCGCGAATGGACGGCGTGCTCGTCCGTGGTGAAGACAAGACTTGGTGGGTGCGCGAGGGCCGCCGCGTGAAGGCCGGCGACGAGGTAATCGTGGGCAGCGCCGAGGATGGCACGCACGGAGTGTTCGTGCACGCGGACGGATTTACGCAAGCAGCCGGCCCGAGCGGTGATTTCCATTTCATGAGTAGCACCGTCAGCCGCGAGAAGCCGATTGATTACGCCCAGATTGCGCGCATGCTGGTGGAGGAGAAGCGGCGCGGCGGTTATGTGCTCTGGGTGACCGGCCCGGCGCTGGTGCACTCACGCGCCCGCGACAACCTGGTCTGGTTCATTCGCAACGGATATGTGCAGGCCCTGCTCGCTGGCAACGCGGTGGCGGTACACGACATCGAAGCGGCCACCGTCGGCACCACACTCGGCATGACCAAGGAGGGCGCGCCGACGGCCGGAGGCCACGCGGCGCATATGCGCGCCATCAATGCCGTGCGAAAGGCGGGGAGCATCAAGGCCGCCGTGGATCAGGGCGTGATCAAGGAAGGCATCATGCACGCCTGCGTGGTTGAGGGCGTGCCCTTCGTGCTCGGCGGCAGCATCCGTGATGACGGCCCCTTGCCGGACGTGTTCACCGATGCCGTGAAGGCCCAGGACGCCACGCGCGCACACACTATTCGCGCGACGATGGCCGTGATGATTGCGACGGCGCTGCATTCCATTGCCGTGGGCAACATGCTACCCGCGTACTACCATGACCACAAGCGCGGCATGCAGGAGTTACCCACCATCTGCGTGGACGCCAGCGAGTTTTTGGTGAGCAAGCTCAAGGACCGCGGCACGCACCAGGCGGTAGGCGTGGTGACCAACGCGCAGGATTTCATGAGCATCCTGCGCGCGGCGGTGGAGCGCGAAGTTACCGGTTAGTCAAAGCGTGACCTGCGCGGCCGTCCAAGCGGCCGTATTGGTGCTGCGCAGCTTGGTGGAGGTGTTCACCACCAGCTCGTTGCCCTCGCGACGAATTGCGTAGCGGTCCAGCCCACGCTCGGCGCGCCCGGCGATGCGAGCGCCGTTGGGCTGGAAGGTGCTGCGGTGCTTGGGGCAGAAGAAGCGACTCCGATTGCCCTGCCACTGCACGTTGGTGCCGCGGTGTGGGCATTCCAGCACGAAGGCCATGGCCACGCCGCCCACTCGCGCGATAATCAAATCATTGGACACGTCGATGGTGGCGCCATCTGCGGTGGGGAGCGGTAAGCGCAGCTCGGCCCCGTCGCGAATGCCCGTAGAGAAGCGTGCTTCGAGCGCGGCTAGGTCATCAGGAGTTACGCCCAAGGTGGCGAGCGCACCCACCGCCATTAGGCCGGCACGGATGAAGTCCCGACGCCCCTCACAGGGCAACTCGCCATCTTCTGTATTTGGTCCAGACGTCAAAGTCATAGCGGCCTCCCGAGAAATTCAGGGCTCAAACTCAGCGCGTGCTTACCTCATTATCCTAGCGCATGTAGCAAAGCCAAGTAGACATACCCCAGACTTGGCCGCAGATTCACCCGTATGAAGATCCTAGGCAGCCAAGCCCTGAGCGGGCCAACCTCGCCGCTGGTGTCGCGTCGCGAGGCGATTTCCTGTGTCGTCTGTGCACTCGGCGCCGCCGCACTCTCCGCCTGCTCCGAGGAACGGGGCTTTATGATTACCGAGCCCGAGCCTGACGCATTTCGGCTCGAGGGTCGGGATGTCATCATCACCCTCGCTCGCGTGCCGTCATTCGCCGCGACGACGGGAAGCCTGGTGATTGGCGCGCAGCAGCTGATCGTGTGGAAGCGCGCAGCCAACGACTACCGTGCCTTCAACAACATTTGCACGCATTCGGGCTGCGGCATCTTCACCGTGCTGACCAATCGCTTGCTCTGCCAGTGCCACGGGTCGGAGTTCAATGATGAGGGTACCAACGTCGCGGGTCCCGCGCCTACTCCCTTGACGCGATATCCCGTGACCTTGGACGAAGTCGCGGGCACCGTGAGAGTCTCGCGCGCCTGAACGACCTGACGGCGGGGGCGGGAATCGTTACACTTCGCCCGTGATTAAGCCCGCCGGCCGCGCCGCCCTCGCCTTCATCTTCGTCTCGATCGTTCTCGACATCGTGGCGTTCGGGATCATTATTCCCGTCCTGCCCAAGCTCATCGAGTCGTTCGTAGACAACGACGCGGCACGAGCCGCTGAATGGGTCGGTCTCTTCGGCACAGTCTGGGCACTGATGCAGTTCTTCTGCGCGCCCGTGCTCGGCGCGCTCTCGGACCGCTTCGGGCGCCGGCCCGTGCTTCTGCTCTCCATCTTCGGGCTCGGCCTCGACTACGTCTTCATGGCGCTGGCGCCGAGTTTAGGCTGGCTGATGGTTGGGCGTATTCTCTCCGGCATGACGGCGTCCGGCTTTGCGACGGCTTCGGCGTATATCGCCGATGTCACGGAGCCGGAGAATCGCGCCGCCGCATTTGGCATCGTAGGTGCGGCGTGGGGATTCGGCTTTGTGGTGGGCCCCGCGCTCGGCGGTATTCTCGGGGCCAGCGATCCGCGCCTCCCGTTCTGGGTGGCGGGCATCCTCGCACTCGTGAACGCGGCGTATGGATTCTTTGTGCTGCCGGAGTCGCTACCCGCGGAAAAGCGCGCCGCCTTCAGTTGGGCGCGCGCCAATCCGATGGGATCGCTGCGCTTCCTGAGAGCACATCAAGAACTCTTCGGACTCGCCGGCGTGTCCTTCCTTTACAACTTGGGTCACACGGTTTTCCCGAGCGTGTTCGTGCTCTGGGCCAGCTATCAGTACGGCTGGGATTCTAAGGATGTCGGCATTGCGCTGGCGGTGGTGGGCATCGCCAACATCGTCGTGCAAGGCGGCTTGGTACGGCCGATGGTGAAGCGACTCGGTGCGCGACGTGCAATGGCCATCGGGGCCACGGCGGGCACGGTGGGATTCACCTTGTACGGCCTCGCAGCGGCTGTACCGCTGTTTTGGGTGGCCATCTTCGTGTACTCGCCGGCGGGCGTGTTCAATCCCTCGCTGATGGGCGTGATGTCCAAGCGCGTGGGTCCGAGTGAACAGGGCCGCCTGCAGGGCGCGACGAGTTCACTGATGGGCATCGCCGGCATGCTTGGCCCTGGACTATTCACGCTGAGCTTTGCGTGGGCCATCAGGCCCACGTCGGCCATTCACATGCCCGGACTGCCCTTCCTGATTGCCGCGCTGCTGTTTGCATCGGCGGGCATTCTCGCCATGCGCAACACCGTGGCCGGTCAGGACTGACCTGCGACTAGCGCTGCACGCGTAGCGTGTAGCTGGCTGGCGTGGCACGCAGGGCGTTGGTCGCGTCCGATACCTCGAGCACCGTGGCCAGATAATCCGCGCTGCGCTTGGTGTCGGGCACGTCAAAGCGCAGTTGCTCACCCGAACTCACGGGGCCAACAATCGCCACGACGATGCGCGTGGCGGACACCGTACGCACGTAAGACGTCCGTCCTGTTCCGCTCACCACGACATCGCTCATATCCGGGCCGTCCAAACGAATGAGGATGGCGTCATCCGTAGCGTTGGGCGAGCTGAGCACAACCTTCAGCGTGCCCGGACCGCCGCCACCGGTTGGCCCAGAGTCGCAGGCGCCGAACAGGGCGAAGCTCGCGAGCAAGGCCAGAGAAAAGCGCAGAGGCCGAATCATCACGGAGTCCTCGGGGCAGAGGGAAGCGCGCGCAGTGCAGCCTCGCGTTCGGCAGCACTCAAGTGACCCGCCGAAATGAGCCAGGCCCGCACGTCGCCGATGTCTACACGACCATTGCGATTGCCTGCGAGGTCGAGAAAGCGGCGTTGGTCTTCCAACATGCTCCCGAGTCCTACGACTTGATCAATCACGGCATCAACGGCGAGAACTGGCCGCGTGATGTTGAGCGTGAGCGCTTGCGTGCTCTCCAGTCCATAGGAGATTGCGGCAACGGTGACATTGAAGGTTCCCGATGCCTCTGGCACTCCGAAGATCAAGCCTGAGGTGGTATTGAACTGCAACCCAGTCGGTAACGCTCCCCCGCGAATGGCCCAGCTGTTCACACCGCCCGCAGCAGTCGCTTGCAGGGACTGCGAGTAGTTCGCACCCATCACGCCGGCACTGAGCGAGGTCGTCACGAACACCGGTACGGCGCTAAAGACGGCATTGACGGCGCGCGTGCCATTCATCACCACGTTGCAGGCGCCCGTGCCAGTGCAGTCGCCCTGCCAGCCGACAAACTGCAACCCCGAACTCGCAGCCGCTGTCAGCTGAACCGCTGAGCCAAGCGTTCCCACTAATCTTGTGCAGGGGCCCGAGCATACCGTGGCACTTTGCCCCGCTGGAGTCACGGTCACCGTGCCCGTGCCAATGACATTCACGTTCAAGGTCCAGCCGCGGGTGACGGTGACGTTGAATCCGGTTGAGTCCATCGAATCAACCCTCAGCGCAAAGCCCGCGGTGGGGTCATCAAAGGTCTCGCCGACATTCCACTTGGCGCCTTCATCGTTGGGATTCGCATTGCGGTCCGGGTCTACGACGTAGGAACGCAGTGCGCCACGCACTTCGTGAATGATGACGGCAGGGCCCGGCGTGCCGACGTCCAGTCCGGCCGCGATGCGCGCCTCCACGACGTAGCGCCGCGTGCCATCAATGGGCACTTCAATCAACTGGTAGCCAGTGGCCGGGGACAGCGCTGATCGGGCCAGTCTGACAGAGCTGCTCGAACCCATGGCAGGCGCGAAGGCGCGTTCCGGCGCCACCCAGCCGGCCGCTTGCCGATGCGACATGATCGTGTGCGGTCCGCGCCAACCCCACGGGTTCTGGAAGGTGATGTAGCCAACGCTCATCAAGTCCCAGCGCGAGTCATACTCTAGGCCGTAATCACCCGACGAGTGCGGCCACCCGATGGCGTGGCCCACCTCGTGGTGCAGCACCACATAGTTGGATGCGTGGATGCCGCTCATCCACGTCACGCCCCAACTCCTCGTCTGCCCATCGAGCGTCATCGTCCAGCTTCCACCAAACGAGAGCGTGTCAAATGGCGCGGTGGGCCGCGTACTGAAGGCCCCATTGAGCTGCATGTTGATGCCGTAGAAATTGGCGAAGTTGACGTCCGCCTCCGCCGCCGCCGCGCACTCCTGCGCCACCAGTCCAAAGCTGGTGCTCGTACCAGTGATGTAACCAGAGCGAGGACGCGGCAGTGTGTACCAGCCGTAGATCTGGCTGCCGGTCATGATGCTCGCGTGCTCGGACATCTCGAGGTAGTGATACCGCAGGCCCGGAAAAGTGGATCCGTGCGGCACCGCGAGCTGCGCTGCCGAAAAAGGCTCGCGCGCATCATCCGCAAAGCGACACATGATGGTCGCAAAATTGTACGTGCGGTCTTGAAAGGCGTCCGCCTGCAGGTTGCCGCGTCCACTCGACTCCGCACGCGAAACGGAGAGCAAATGCGCGCGCTGCTCACCGGCCAGCGCGCTGGACCGCGTCTGCACGGATGCCTGAACGAGCTGCCGATCCAAGTCTACTAGCTGCTCAGCCTGCGCGCGGCTGCTCGGGGTGATGCGCAGTGCCGCGCCGCCGTCCGTCGGCACCACGAAGTACTGCGCCCCCTGCCCAAGCTTGTCGGTGTCCCAAATGATGTGCACGCGGCCGGAGACGGACGCAGCCTGCGCGCCCGCGAGCGCTGGGGCTAGCAAGAGCAGGCAGATTAGAACCCGACCCATCATCGCGACGAACCCTCAAGTGCGGTGACCGCGTCGGCGCAAACCTTGGCGGCGCTGGTGGACTCGCGGCCGTCCACGCGCACCCTGCGCGTGGCGAGCCCCTGGAGGATGTCTGAACTCACAAGGTCAGGGCGGTCAATGAGCAGTTCCAGCGTGCGCTCACCCACCCGAACGTAGAAGCGCGTGCCGGCGCCCCATACCACGTTTAGGGTTCCCGTCTGCGACACGGCCAGAGCCGCGCTTCCCTCGCAACGGGGGCCGCTGGTCTGGTCTGCGCGCGGTTGGCAGGCCCCGAGAACCGCGAGCGGCAGGATGAGGGCAAGGGCGGCACTTCGCATGCTTGAAGACGCCACGCCACACGCCGATTGTCAACCGGACACGTGCAATCGCCCTAGTACCCTAGCGCCCGGCGCCGTGACCGTACAATCTGAGGGTAGACAAGTAGCCTTCCCCCATAGCCGGAGCTGGCATGGCGTTCACCCCGCAGGCGCAGGCCATTTGGGACCGCGTTCCTGAGGAGACCCGTGCCAAGCTGCTCGACAGTGGCTTCTGTGCCCGCTGCCTCGCCACACGCCACTTCGATCTGACGGAAGCCGAACTGCGCGACAAGGAACTTGCGCTGATCGGCAAGTGTGGAACATGCGGGGGCCGCGTCGTGCGGCTCGTGCAACTCAACTAACTCAAATGCGACTGCTCGTCACTCTACTGTTTTGCTCGTCTGCCCTCGCTGCTCAGGGCAACGTCCGCTGGACCGAGATCGGGAAGACCTCCACGGGCAATCCCGTCTTCATTGACGCGCGCAGCGTCAAGGACTCCGCTGGCATGAAGGTGGCCGAGGTTCGCACGGTGTACGCCGAACCGGTAAGCACGCCCGAAGGCCCCATCACCGGCTCGCGCGCCCGTGCAATGTTCGATTGCGCCGAGCAGAAGGTGGCCGTCCTCGAAAGCGTCATTTACCACGACGAACGCGCCAACCGCGTGTATCGCCGCAGCGCCCCGCGCATCCCAGGTTTTGGCCCCGCGATGACCAGCACCTTCGCGCACGTGGCCATGCAGCATCTCTGCGCCGCGCGACCCTAAAAAAGAAAAATCATCACCACAGAGACACGGAGGCGCGGAGACTGCTCAAGTAGTC
The DNA here is from genome assembly GCA_031414535.1 of Gemmatimonas sp. GTDB lineage: Bacteria > Gemmatimonadota > Gemmatimonadetes > Gemmatimonadales > Gemmatimonadaceae > Pseudogemmatithrix. The sequence continues at coordinate 118,108 of JANNVQ010000005.1, read as the reverse complement.
TCCGCGCCTCCGTGTCTCCGTGGTGAACGCCGTTAAGAACTAGGGCTGGCGAATCTCCACGTAGCGCTCCAAGCGCGCGACTTCGGCCGCGTTCACGTACTTGCCCATCTCGCGACGGAACTGCTCAACGCCGCGGTACGGCCGGTACTCCTTGAACTCGCGCAGCATCCGCGGGCCTAAGCCAGGAATCGTGTTCAGGTCTTCGTCGCTCGCCGTGTTCAGGTCCATCGGCACAAACACATACTGCTCGAGCCGCGCCACTTCCTCGGCATTCACGTACTTGGCCATCTCGCGGCGGAACTGCGCGATGCCGCGGTACGGACGGTACTCGTTGAACTCGCGCAGCATGCGCGGGCCCATGCCGGGAATCAGCATGATCTCCTCACGCGTGGCCGTGTTCAGATTGATGTGGATCCACAAGCGCGGGTAGAGCGCCGTCTTCTGCTCAGCGCTCAAGCGCGTGCTCAGGAAAGCATCGAGGGCCAGCGGCGAGTTGAACGGGCGGGCTGCCACCAGTTCTCTCGCGATTGCCGCGCTCATGCCCGGCAGTGCGGCGATCTGCGCCTCGGGCGCGGAATTGGCTTCCATCACGGTGACGGACTTTCCAACCTGCGCGCTGAGCGGCAGGGCTACCAACGCGGCCACGACGGCCACGGCGAACGACTTACGAAACATCACTTGCTCCTGGCGCCTTCAGCGCCGGATGACGGTAAGCATAAAGAAGTCCTAACATCCCAAACTGAATGAGCGTGCCTGGTGCGAGCATTGGCGTCGCGCCGCGAATCACGTTCAGCCAGAACGGCATCCCCACGAGATCGGGCTCGAGCTCACGCTCGAACTCGATGTTGCTATCCATATGCAAAAATACCCCCACGGCACCCGCCACCACGAGCAGCAGCGAAATTACCTGCAGGAAGCGCAGGCTCGGCTTGTTGCCGCTCTGCCAATGCCAAAGAATGGCCACCAGCGTCAATGCGCAGAGCACCAGCGGGGGCAACTGGATGACTTCGGTGTAGTGTTCAAGGAGAACCAGCTCCCCAATCAGGCCCACGCAGCCAAAGACGAGCACGGCGAGCATGCCGCGTCGTATGAGGGGTAGTGCGTCTGTGGTGGTCATCGAAACTCCGGGGGCGGGCAGGTTCTCGTTCGACGTTCGTGTACCATTGAACGTAAACCCATCCGGCCTCACTTTCACGGCTTACTCTACGCGGAGTCCTTTATGGTTCGTCCAGTTAGGCTCGACGACATCTCCATCGGCAACAAGTTGCGAACGCTGCCCGGTTGGTCACGGAGCGGTGACAGCATCACGCGCACCTTCGCGTTTTCGGGATTCCCCGGCGCGGTCAGCTTCATCTCGCGGTTGGTGGAGCCGGCCGAGGAGCTGGAGCACCATCCTGATGTGGACCTGCGCTACAACAAGGTCACCGTGACGCTCTCCACGCACGACCAAGATGGACTGACCGACCTCGATTTCCGACTCGCTGCGCTCGTGGATGGCGCGGTCGCGTCCAAGTCCTAGGGCGCGGCAATGTCGTAGGCGCGGCCCTGCGCGTCGAGGCGTCGCAGCTGCGCATCGCCATTCAGGGTGCGCACGCGCACCGGAGTGAGGCCGGCACCCAGCGTGGCGCGGATCTGCTTAGTAAAGTTTTCGCGCTCGGCGAAGCCAGGGAAGTCGGTGGTCAGCGTTCCATTGGTGCTGCCGAGGTCCACGTTCGCAGACGCGGTCTCGGGCAGGAAGAGGTAGGCCGAACCGTTCACGGTTTCCACGACCACCGAGTCGGCGCCAGACAGAGACGACATCCGCGCGTCCACGTCGCCGTTGATCGTCTTGGCGGTGACCGGGCCCACGCTGGTCACGATGGTGATGCTGCCGTTAATGCCGCGAGCCCTCACCGGCGCGCTTGATGCCGACACCAAGTCGCCCTCCACCATCACGAGATCTAACTTCACACCGGCGGGCACACGCACCCGGAAGTGCACCTCGGCATTGCGGTCACCGCCGAATCCCAGTTTGAGACCGCCCTCGCCGATTCTGATGCCGCTGCCGTTGCTCTTGCCGTCATAGTTGTCCACCGAGCATACGGCGCCACCAAAGATCGCGCACACGAGCGCGCCATCGGCCACGGTGCTGCCGCTGAAGCTGACCTCGCTGGGAGGCGTAGAATCGCCGCGCCACTTCATGTCGGCCACCACTCGGAGCGTATCGTCAGTGGCGGGCTCGATGGTGATGGAGCCCACCATGTCGCGCAGATACAGCGTCTGCCCCGCCGGAACCACCGCGGCGTAGCTAAAGACCTCGGCCCGCTCCCGCTCCGGCCCGGCACTCACTTCGTCGTGGCAGGCGGCAAGAGATGCGACGGCGAGAACCATCAAGGGGCGAAACGACATCGGCGGCTCCGATCAGAGAGGGGTGCTATCCCAATCTACGGCGCCGCCGATGCATCGGTTTCTGGAGATTTGCTACTGCTTGAGCAACCTGATGCCGCCGTTCACCGTGCGTGCCCGCAGTCGTGGTCCACCGCTGCCCAACTCGGCGCGGATATGGCGTGGGTTAATCTCACCAGTGAAGGTGATGGGGAAGTCGCTGGTCACGCGGCCGTTCACGGTGCTCAAGTCCACATCGGCGTTGGCGTTGGTAGGCAGCTCAATCTCAATGGATCCGTTCACCGTTGAGTACTCGAGCCCATTGCTGCTCACTTGCCCGCGAGCACGGATGCTGCCGTTTACCGTATTGGCGCGTACGGAGCCTCCGTTTGATGCGGCGCTCACGTCTCCGTTCACCGTGGTAGCCTCCACCTCGCCACGCAACTCGGCGATGGTCACGTCGCCGTTCACGGTGTTGACGTCCACGTGGGCGTAGGCGGGCACAGTCACGGTGAAGTACACCGACACATCGTTGCGCTCATTCCAGGAGTTCTGGCGCCCACGGCCATCAATGCCGGACTCGTCGCAGCGGTCGCGCTCCCGCCACATGGCACAGATCACGATGTTCCCGCCCGCAGTCTGCCGCGCCTCGATACGAACGGCATCCGCATCACCGCGGCGCCAGCGCTTCTCGGCACGCACCTGCACAGCGTTGCCGCTGCCCACTTCAAAGCGCACTTCGCCGTTCACGTTGTGCAGGAAGACCTTTCGGCCCTCGGCCAATGTGCCGTCCCAATTCCAGCTGGTCATATCCTGCGCTTGCGCGTTGGCCGACACGAAAGCCAGTGGAACGAGCGCCGCGAGGGCATACTGCCGAATCGTCTGCATTGCTTATTGCTCCCGGTCGGTCATCGCACCTGCGCGACGAATGTTGATGTTGCCACTGAATGCACCAGCCGTGACGCGTGCTCCGCCGTTGCCCAGCGTGAACTCCATGCGCTTGCCGCGACCCGTGGCCTGGCCCGGCTGCAGCGTGAGCGGAAAGTCACTCACGATACGGCCGCTGAAGGTCTCGAGTTCCAGTGCCGCGCCCACGCTGGCTGGGAGCATCATCGTGATGCTGCCGGAGTGCGTGTTGAGGCGATACGAACCGTTTGCCGAAAGCGAGCCATCGTAGCTAATGGTGCCGCTGACTGCCTCGGCGCGCATTCCTGTGAGATTGCTGCGGCGTACGCGAATGTCGCCGCTCACGGTCTCGGCGGTGAGGTCGCCACTGGCGCCTTCCACATCAATGTTTGCGCTCACGCCCTCAATGCTCATGCGGCCTTGGATGTCGCGCAGGTCGAGCGTGCCGGAGACTGTTTCGACATCCACACGCTCCCGCCCGTTGCGGACATCCACGCGCCCGCTGACTGAGCGAGCGACAATCTCGCCTTCGGTGGCGCGCACCTCCACCAATCCACTCACGGTGCTGGCGCTGATGCGAGTGCCCACTGGTACCTGTACTTCCACGTAGGCTGAGCTCTGGCGGCTGCCCACTGAGCGCGTCTGGAGTGCGATACGCCCGGCGCCGGTGGTCAACTCAAAGCGGCCCACGTCTATGGTGGCTACGAGCTTCACGTCGCGGCGATTGCTACCCGTCACGCGAATCTCGCCCGACACGGTCCCCAGTTGCACGAGGCCGCCGCGGTCAATGGTGAGCGTCGTGTCAATGCGATCGCCACGGGAGCCCTGTGCGGCCAGCGTGAGCGGGAGTGCAGCGCAGAGCAGCAGCGCGCGGGGAATGGAGGTGTGCTTGGTCATGGTCAGATTCCGGTCGGGAGTGTTGCGGCGTCCCGCAGGAGGGTGAGTTTGCTGGTGTAGGCCCGCGTGAACTGCGAGCTCAGGAACTGCGAGGCTGGGTCGGATGCCAAAGCCGCGCGGCTTTCCTCAATGGCGGTATCAATGAGCTTGAGGTTGGCTTCGAGCACCGCGATTGTGCGCAAATCGAGTTCGCCGCGCCGTTCGGTCATGATGTTCTGGAGCGTGGCAATCTCGCGCTCCATCTGCGAGACGCTGGCCGAGAAGGAGGCCTGGTGCATCTGTGCCGCATCGTCGGAGTCCGTCTGTTCGTCCGAGACCGTCATTGATGAAGACTGAGCAACAACGGATTGCCGGGTGTTGGACGTGGCGAGCTGCCAAGTCACTCCGCTCGTGACGGCAATCAACAGGGAGGCCGCGATTGCAAGGCGGAAGGTCTGCGTTCTATAGAAGGGGAGCGAGCGCGGCACCGTGGTGATGCGCGCCTCGATGCCATCCCAGAGATCGCGCGACGGCGCGAGCAGAGGCAGGCGCGCGGCTTCGGCGCTGATGTTTTCGAGTTCGTCCCAGAGCTTACCGCACTCATCGCAGTTGCCGCGGTGCAGTTCGTTCTCGAGGTCGTGGGAAGTACGATCGGTGGTATTCATCGGGTCAGCGTTCTCCGGAGCAACATTCGGGCACGGTGCAGTTGGGCCTTGCAACCGCCGGCAGTGACGCCGAGCATCGTGCCAATCTCTTCGTGGGTGTAGCCTTCCACATCGTGCAAGACAAAGACTTTGCGCGCACCGTTTGGAAGCGCCGCGATGGCCGCTTCGAGATCCAGCGAGAGTCCCGGAACCGGTAGCGCGCGTACATCACCGGTGGCGATGGCGTCCATATCCTCAATCCCATCGTCGTGCCGGTTGCGCCGGCGCTTTTCCGACTCCTGCTCGTTCAACACCACGTTCACTGCGAGGCGGTGCAGCCAGGTCGAGAACGCGGAATCACCGCGGAATGTCCCCAGCTTCTCCCAGCAGCGTACGAACACATCCTGCGTCAGCTCCTCGGCCTTGCCTCGGTCGCCCACCATGCGCACACAGACCGAGAACACGCGGTCCACGTGGGTCCGGTAGATCCGCTCAAAGGCGCGGCGGTCGCCTTGGACGGCGAGCGCAACGTCATCGGCGGCGCCGGACGGTTGGGGGGTGGGAGAGAGGCTGAGCGGCAAGGTCATTTGGTGGCGTGAGCTCTACGCCGAATAAGATGGCTATAGGGGGCGAAAGGTTTGAATGCCATATTGGACGACACCGGGAGCCCCCGCCAGCCGTACGGAGCGTAGTCCCTAAAGGAGTCCAGAGTGCCCATGCTCGATAATCAGACCGCTCAGAGCGCCCCGCCGCCGCCCATCCCGCCCGTGCCTGCCAATCCCGGGGCGTCTACTGGGGGACAGGCCGCGGCATCCAATGCCGCCGCGGCCGCTGACGCCCAGCAGCAGGCGATTCAGAACGCGATTCAGGCCGCGGAGAACGCCGCCAACGCGCAGGTGGGCCAGGCGGGTACCACGGCACCGCCGCCTCCGGTCTATCGCCGAGATCCGGATATACCGCCAGAGATCATTCCGATCATTGGGATCGTGTTTGGCAGCGTTGTGCTCATGGTCATTGTCACGCCAATCGTGCGCGGCATCATGAAGTACATCGACCGCCGCCAGGACCGGCAGATGGTGCACGGGCCGTCGGTGGCGAACCAGCTGATGCAACTGCAGCAGAGCGTGGACGCACTGGCCATTGAAGTGGAGCGTATCAGCGAGTCGCAGCGGTTTACGTCCAAGCTGATGGCGGAGCGGGATAAGGTCTCGCTACCGTCAGGGAAGGGCGGGGCCTGAGTCGCAACCGGAATTCTGTTCCGGCACTAGGATGAGCAGGGCTTCGATGCTGAGGCGCCCGGCACCCGAATGAGGGGCCGGGCGCTTCTGCGTTTGCGCCACTTCCCCGCGGCACATCGCTCTTAGCTCAGCAATCAGTGCATCCCCCTGTGGGGCATCTCGAATCAGGCGCCTCAGCATCTGCTCGGCGCCGCGCCCCTGCAAGAGAGACACTCGCGCGAGCAATGCGCTCATCTCGCTGGCCGCACGCGTTCGCTCGCTCAGTGGCGCTTGTGCAATGGCTACATCGATGGCTTTGCGCAGCGCGCGTAGGATTGGCTCCGGTAGCGCGGCATCGTCCGACGCCATGCGCGCTCCACGGCCTTGGCGATGCCAGCGCTGCAGCACCTTTCGTGCGCAGTTGATGTGCGCCCGCGTGAGCTTGGCGGGGCGGAGGTCACCACGGCGAGCCGCGATCGGAATCACACGAAGCACCGCGCTCGCCGACTCTCGAACTCGCCATCGCGATGCCTCATATACGCCAGCCACGAGTCGCGGCTCGCCCTCTTCGCGCAGCAGTGCCAGAAAACCACAGCGCTGTCCGCGCACAGCAGCCACTCGGGTCTGCCCTCCACTCGCTAGGTCCAGCGATGTTCCCTCCACCGCCACAGTCCAAGCGGAGAGCCTGCCTCGAACCTCGGCCTCCGCATCAGCCGGCTTGAGCGCCGTTGCACGCGCAGCGGATTTGCGCTGAAGACGCTCCCGAATCTGCAGCATGGCGTTCGCTGCTTTGGGCACCGCAAATCGCGTCACCAAGACTTGTTCCCGTTGCCCCTCGCGCGCCATGCGACCAACCCGTTGCTCAAGCCGAGCCGGTGTCCACGCCGGATCTGCATGCACCAACACACTGGCAGCCTGCAGCTCCACGCCCTCCGCGAGAATGTCCGTCGCGAGCAGCAAGCGAATCCCCAGCGGGTCGCGAGCGTTGTAAGGCGGCAAGCCGGGACCCAGCGCCCTGAGCACTTCGTCACGCGTCCATCGGCCGGCTGCGGTTTGCACGCGATTGCCAGTGATGGCGACCACACCGGCTTCACTGCGCATCGCCGCGTACAGAGCGCGCACGGTCACCGCGCTGTGAGCCAGAGCCACGACGCGACGCGGAGTCTGCTCGGCTAGGAGCGTAAGTAGTGACTGAACCCTCTGCGCCGTATCGCGGTCAATGTGGGGGCGAATGAGTGCACGCAGGCCAACGACGGCATCCAAGTGCGTGGAGAGAAGGCTACGCGCGTCACTAGGAATTTCCTTCGTATCCGGAGTCGAAAAGCCAAACGCGAGCTGAGTTGCGTCATCGCCTAGTATCCACGCGCGCAGACGCTCGCGCGAAGGCCATCTACCCTGTGCAAGCTCGTCGTCGAGCGTTCGCCCTCGTTCGAGCCGCCTCCTGAGGGCAAGGTCCAGCGCCGCCAGGCTCGAGGCCCAAGCGAATGCCAGCGTGAGTTGCACGATGGCCGTTGCCTGCCCGCCATCTGTGAGCGGAAGGGGAGCTGGCAAACGCTTCAGCGCCTGTGCCAAGCCCGGCACATCCGAAGCGGATGCAAGCTCAGGTATTCGCTTCGTGACGCCAGCGACCGACGCCGGTGAAGCAAGTCGAAGGATCACTGCCGCACGAGCCGACTCGGTCAGCTGGGCCGCACGCTCGCCGATGAACAATGCCAGAAGCGCATCTCGATCGCGTAGGCTGTTCACCACCGGTGTGGCCGTAAGCAGCAGGAGACGACGTCCCATGATGATTGCCGAAAGTGCGCGGTATCGGGCCGTCGTTGGCGTCCGCAAATGGTGCGCTTCATCCACGATGATGAGCGAAGCGGCCTTTGGACTCCTGCCATGACTTAAGCCTTCGATCGTCTCAAACCGCGCGCTCACTCCCGCACGCTCGGCGGCGCGCTGCCATTGCTCTCGCACGGCTGAGGGAACGATGATGAGCACGTCGTCATAGCTCGCTGCGATGGCCAATGCGAGGACCGTCTTTCCCGTGCCGGGCGCGTCGGCAATGAGCGCGCCTCCGTACTCGGCCAATGCGCGCTCCGCCGCCCGCACCGCCTCGCGCTGTGCCGGCCTCAACGCAAACGCTCCCACGCTGCGTGCAGCGTCCGCACCAAGCACGGCGCGCGCCATGCGAGCGAGCACATGCTGAGCGGCCGACACCAGAGTGGGCGAGACTGGAACACGCAATGCGAGCCCGCTCACAGCATATGCCAAGACAGCAGGGCGGCGACGGCGCTGTGTGGTAGCTGATAGGCATCGAGCACGGCGTCCGTGAGCTCCCAAGGATTCGGCTCCACACCATCCACCGCTGAGCGTCCAATCGACGCTAAAAGTCCGCGCGCGCGCTCCCAGTCCCGCGGCACAGGAAATCTCGCGCAGGTCCAACCGAGGAAGCGTCGATACCCGCCCCGCGCTGGCTCCGCGAGCGCCGAGAGCCAGGCCGCGCCCAGGGTAGAGTTGAGCAAGGCGGCGAGCGCGTGTGCATCGTCGTCACTCGGGGTGCGCACCACGTAGCAAGTGTTGAGTGGCACCGTGGGATCACCCGTCGGAAGCACCAGCGCGCGTGGCGTACGTCCGATGTCGCCCCAGACCACACGCGCCCGGTCGTTACGAGCCGCTTCCGTCCGGAAGAGCGCCCACCAGGGACCACCACGTCCGTCACTGCGTTGCTCCAGTTGCCGCCGCCACTTGGAAAGCCGCCGATGCGCGCGCTCGGGCAGCACGCGCATCGGCGCGCCTTTGGCATCGTGTGTCCACAAAATTGCCGCGCGCTCCGATTCACGCAGCGGCCGCCACGCTGCGAGATGCTCGCCGCGCAGTAAGGGGCGAACGCAGTGCTCTTCGATGTCCTCACGTTCGGCTTCCAGCCTCGTGAGCACGAATGCCTCGTTGCATCCGCACTTGACGCCCAGCTGCGGACGCGCAAGTGCTGAGCGCGAGAGTGGCAGGCCAGCTGCACTAAGAGCGTCAAAGGCGTCGCGCACTTCGGGTGGGAGCAACATCCATGGTGCACCCGGCGTGTCGTCGAGTGCCAAACGCCCACGCGGTAAACTCCACGGCAAAGGAATCTCATGGCGGTGCGCCACTACCCGAATGGCATCAGGGCTTGCGAGCGCGCCGCGTCTGCGCGCGACAAGCGCCGAGGGATACACCACGGCGTCGAAGCCCGCGGCACTGTCCTGCCACTCCTCGAGCAAGAGCGGTGGTGCCTGAGCCGCGAGAAACTGGCGGAGTCCGCCTCCAGCAAGAGAGCCCCAAAGTTTTGCCGGCAAGAGCAAGGCGATGGCCCCGTCGCGCTGTGTGAGCCGTACCGCACGTTCAGTGAACAGCGCGGCCAAGTCCACCTGAGAGGCAAATCCGCGCCCTGCGCCCGCTTCCGCCGCACCGGCTTCCCATGCCGCGAGCCGAAACACGGCAAAGCGCTCCCGTAGCGCGGCCCGCTGTTCCGCAGGGATGGCGTGTGTGCGCACCCATGGCGGGTTCCCAATCAGCATCGTGAAGCCGCCGCGCTGTGCGGGCTCCGGAAAGTGCGTGAGCCAAGAGAAGGGCAGTGCCGACCCACGCTTGAGCTCCGCGATCTGTGCACGAGCTCGTCGCATCGCGGCTTTGATGTCATCCAAGCGCTCGCGCATTGCTCGGTCAACGCCGCGTCGGGTTCGAAATAGATCAGGCGCGCGAGCCGCCACAAGCAGTTCGCGCCGCTCCGCCATGAGCGAAGCGAGCCGCGCTTCTCCTATATGAAGGGCCCGCTCGCGCTCCTCACGTTCCAGCGCCCGCGCGAGCGTACGCTTTCGCTTGCCGCTGGCTCTGGCGTAGCGCAGTCGTCGCGCCTCCAGTGAGGACTCACTTGGCAGCCATCCGTCCTCAAAGCCACGGCCCGCCAAGGCATCGCCCTCGCGGATGTTGCGGTCCAAGTTGGGCAAGGCCGGAAGACTCATCGGGTCTTGCTCGTCCTCTTCGACCACCACCGAGAGCCAGAGACGGAGTTGGCAGAGCCATACGGCCGTGGGATCCACATCCACGCCGTAGATGCAGCGGGTGAGCACATCGCGGCGTCTGAGGCCCGAGGGCCGATCATCGCCTGCGTGCTTGCGGAGGTTGGCCAACTCCTCAAGCACGTACACGAGAAAGGCACCAGAGCCACAGGCGGGGTCGAGCACGCGGATGTCCTCCAGTGCGCGGCCGAGCGTTTGCCTCGCTCGCCGCGTGATGCGCTCGCCGTCCCAGAGTCGCTGGAGATGTTCCTCCTGTACGCCCTGGGGTGCCAGTGCAGCGCTCAGTCCGTCTCGTGTGAGTTGGGCGATGAGGGCTGGTGGCGTGTAGAACGCGCCGCGACTGCGACGTACGCCCTCGTGCATCAGCGATTCAAATGCGCGGCCAAGCATCTCCGGATCAACCGCCGCGTCCGTCCAGTCCTCGCGAGACTCGCGAGGCGTGAGTCGGTAGCGCGAGAGCAGTCCGCCGATAATCTCTTCCAGCGCCGCGTCACTCAAGCGCAGGTCGCGATGCTCGCGTTCGATTGCGCTCCGAGTGAACAGGCCGCCGTTCAAGAATGGCACGCGCCCGAACTCACGCGCTGACGCGGCGCGCTGCGCGAAGGGAGTGTTGAGTGTGCCGAACCACAGAGGATCGAGGAAGCGACGATGTGCAGAGTACCCGCCGCGCGCCCGCGCCACAAAATGCGTGCGTAGGAACTCCCGATTGCCGTCGAGCCAGCCCCGTGCTTCGAGGAAGGACACGAATAGCAGTCGTGACGTGTGCAGCAAGGCGATGCTGCGTCGTGCCTCGAGCGGCGCGCGTCCCTCGGCGCTTGTCGCCAGCTGTGTGACGCCACGTTCGAGCTCTTGATAGAAGCGTCGCGTGAGTGCCGTGCGGCCGAGCGTCTCGCGCCAGCGCAGGTGGACCATGAGGTCAGGGCCTTCGCGGCAACCCACCAGCGCGGCAAGCGTCTCGGCGTCACTCTCGCGAATCTGCCCGAGCGCAATCGTGTAGCTGGGGAGACTCGCGCGAAGGTCAGTCGCTGGCGCGGTGATGCTCACCTGCGAGTGCGCGGCATCTCGCGTAATTAGTAGCCAGGCGCGCTCGGGTGCGCCGCGCACGAGTGCGCGCGCGATTCCAGTGTGGGCGTCCGCGGCGAGTGCGCGCTCTGTGCTCACGAGCAAGGCGCGAAGCGTCCCCGGCCCCGCGACGATCTGCACTTGGCGCAGCGTGGAATCGAGCCCAAGTTGTCGTCGCGCGGCTTTGTGGAGCGGGAGCGGCGCGCCGAAGCCCAGCGCGGCGCTCAGTGTGGAGAGGGGCGCTCCGTGGGCGAGTCCCGAGAGCAGCGTGGCGGCGTCGCGTGAAGTGAACACGCGCAAAGGGTTGCTCCGTGCAACCCAGCGAAAGACATCAATTCATTGCGGAAGGGTGCGAAGCTCCCGCGTCAGCCTCGAGCGATTCGAGCCAGCACGTCCGATAGCTCAGAAAAATCCGACACGTAATAGTCCGGGTGAGTGGGCTCCAGTTGCGCCCTGGTGTATGGCCCCCAAAGCACGGCCACCGTCCTCACCCCCGCCGCTCGCCCCGCTTCCATATCGTGCGTGCTGTCCCCCACAAAAACCGCATCCTCGCGCGCCACACCAAGCCGCTCCAACGCATGCCACACCGGCTCCGGATTCGGTTTGTGCTTCACCGTGTGGTCAATCCCCACGACCACATCAAAGCAGTCCTCGATCTGCGCGAACTTGAGCGCCCGCCGCGCACCGACCTCCAGCTTGCTCGTCACCACCGCCAGCGGATGCCCCGCCGCGTGCAAGGCTCGCACCGTCTCCACCATGCCGGGATAGAGCTTGATCATCTCGTCGTGATTGGCAAGCTGATGCTCGCGGTAGCGGGCACGTAGCAGCAACACATCGTCGTCATCCACGGCCCAACGCGCCAGCATCTTGTCCAACGGCGTGCCAATGAGCGCAATCCACTCGGCGAGCGGCGGACGCAGCGCGCGACCCTCAAACGAATACTCCATGCTCGCCACCAAGAGAGCGATGGAGTCCACCAGCGTGCCATCCAAATCAAACAGCACGGCAATTGGACGCTTGCTGACAGTCGCAGCGCTCACGAAGCCTTCCGCGACACATACCCGCGCCCCTTCCACTCCACATTGCTCCCGCGCCAAGCCGCTTCCGCGCAAATCCAACTGAACATCACCGCCGCCACGGGATACAGCAGGCTCCACAACGGATTCACACCCGCAAACGCATAGACGGCAAGATAGAACAGCAGGCTAAATCCACCAGCCACCGCGCCAAACAAAAGAGCGCCGTCGCCGAGTGTCCCCAGTAGGGCCAGTCCCAACATCACGAGTGGAAGAATTGGCATCAAGGCGGGAAGCGGGAACACTGCACGAAACACCCAAAGCCCGATGGGACCAAGCGGAAACGTGTCGCGCCCGCCGGCGAACACGTTCTTCCCCCAGCCTTGGCGAATCTCCGCCAGCGACGCATACATGCGCGTCCGCATATGGTCGCGTGCCAGCACCATATGCACCTGCATCCCGCGCTCCGTCACTAGCTGCGCAAAGCGCAAATCCTCCGCCACGTGATCACGCACCGCCGCGTGCCCGCCAATCTTGGCATAGGTGTTCCGCGTCATCATCAGGAACTGCCCGTTGGCAATCTTGTCCAACGGCCTCGTAGACCGACTCATCTGCTCCATCCCACCATAGCGCGACAGCAGAATCGAGAACACAAAAGGCTGTAGCACTTTCTCCCAAAACGTCACCGCGTCCTGCGCACCCGCCACGGTGAAGAGATCGGCGCCGCGCGAGCGCATGGCGCCCGCACTCCGGCCGAGCAACTGCTGGCCGTGACGCGTGTCTGCATCGGTAAAGCAGAAAATCTCACCACGCGCGGCATCTGCTCCGTTCTGGCAGGCCCACTGCTTGCCAAACCATCCTTCCGGTAGCGGAGCCGCCTGAATCACGCGCACGCGCACGCGGCCTTGCTTCGTGGCATCCTCATCCGCTACGCGCTGGGCAATGGCCCCCGTGCCATCCGAAGAATGATCGTCCACCACGATGGCCTCGAGATTTCCGTAGTCACTGGCCAGCACTGAGCGCAGGCAGGCCTCGATATTCCGCGCCTCATCGCGCGCCGGAATGATCACCGAAATGAGAGGCGTTTGCTCTCGCGGCAAAGGCGGATACGTATCTAGTCGCCGAGAATCCGCAAAGCGAACCACCACCAGCACGATGCCACCACACCACAGCGCCGTAGCGAACGTGGCCACCCACAAGTCCGGTGTCACGCGGGCTGCTGCTCCCCACGCGCCACGATCACCGCCGCCGTCATGTGTCCCGTCACGTTTGTGGTGGTGCGGAACATGTCAGGGATGGTATCCACGCCCAACAGAATACCGATGCCCTCAATAGGAATGCCCGCCGACATCAGCACGGGAATCATCACAAGGATTGATCCACCCGGCACACCCGGCACCGAGAACGATGTAATCACGCTCGTCACGGCAATCGTTAGTAGCTGTGCGGTGCCGAGGTCCACGCCATAGAGCTTGGCAATGAACAACACGCCCACCGTCTGCCCAATGCCGGCACCGGCGCGGAACATTGACGCCGCCAGCGGAATGAAGAAGCTCGCAATGGTTGGCGGCAGCTTCAGAGTATCGCGCACGCTCTCGAGCATAGCTGGCAATGCGGCCAACGAAGAACGCGAGCTGAACGCGATGCCCTGCGCCGGCAAACACGCCGCCGCAAACTTCCGCAGCGGCACCTTGCCGATGAACACGGCCGCCGGATACAACACCAGAGCCATGAATCCAACACAGATGGCACTCACGATGCCGATGTAGCCGAGCAAAGCACCTGCCGCCGCTAATCCCATGCGCTCGGCGAGCGGCACCGCCAGCGCAAACACGCCGATAGGCGCGAAGGAGAGAATGGCGCGCACCAAAATCAACGAGGCGTCCTGGATGCCTTCAAACACACGCAGCACCGCCGTGCGGGGCTCGGGCTTCACGCGAGTCAGCGCAGCCGCGAAGAAAACACTGAACAGAATCAGTGGCAGCATGGCCCCATCGGCTGCGGCCTTGATGGGATTCACCGGCACAAGATCCACGAGCCAAGCCCCAAGCGTCGGCACCTTCGCGGCATTGGCACCCGCCGCCTCAGTCGCACTCGATGCGCTGGCTCGTAGCGCCTCAATCGCAGCGGGATCCAAAGGGAAGGCGGCGAGCAGCGGCGCGCCCAAGGCCACACCCACACCCGACGCCGCGGCCAAAACGATGACAAAGATCAATAGGGAGCGGGCGCCAATCCGCCCCACAGCGCGCGGGTCTGGCGCCGAACCCACACCAACAATCAGCGTCGCCGTCACCAAAGGAATGACCGTCATCCGAATGGCATTGATGAACAGCGTCCCCACCGGCCCCAGCACGGCCAGCACAATATCCGCCGCTCGCGAGTCGGAGCCGGCGAGTCCAAGCCCAAGGCCCAATCCGGCCACGAGGGCGAGTAACACCTGAAGCGTGAGTGGCATCCCCGAAAGATGCCTCGGCGCGTAGATTTCCGTCATGGCCTACAAGACAGCAGCTGATCTCATTGCGGACGCCAAGAGCCGCATCCGCGAAGTCACCGCCGCCGACGTCAAGAAGACGTTCGGCCAGCCCGGCGCTCCCGTGCTCCTCGATTGCCGCGAGCCCAACGAGACCAACCTCGGCCGCATTCCCGGTGCAATCGTGATTCCGCGCGGCACGATGGAGACCAAAATCGAGGCGATCATTCCGCGCGAGGCCAACGTCGTCATTTACTGCGCCAGTGGCAATCGCTCGGCGTTCGCCGCCGACACCCTCCAGCAGATGGGCTACAGCAACGTGGCCTCGATGGCAGGTGGCTGGGGCGCGTGGGTAAGCGCCGACGGTCCAGTCGAGGGCTGAGGTGCCGGGCGCGAGGGAACTCGCGCCACACTTCGCACGCGTGAAGCGTGCCCTTGAGGCACGCCCCGCCACACTCGCCGAGCGCGATGAGCCGTATAAGGAAGCGGCCGTCGCGCTCGTGCTGCGTGAGAGCGCCGTGCCGGATGATGTGGAGATTCTGCTCATTCGCCGCGCCATGCGCGAGGGCGATCCCTGGAGCGGACAGATTGGCTTGCCCGGCGGCCGCTGGTCCGCCGCCGACGGCAGCCTCGAGCGCACGGCGCTGCGCGAGACGCACGAGGAAGTGGGCCTCGATGTCAGGGCGCACGGAACGGTGCTCGGTCAGCTCGATGAGTTGCGCCCGCGCACGCCAGTGTTGCCGCCGATCATCGTGCGGCCGTTTGTGGTGGCTCTGCACTCCGAGCCCGAGTTCGTACTGAGCGATGAAGTAGCACAGATGCGATGGGTGCGCGTGGGCGAGCTGTTTCACGCCGATGCGCGCGTGCGCACCAGCGTGCACGTCCGCGATATGCAGTTGAATGTGGACGCCTATCAGCTGGACGACTTCACTGTGTGGGGCATGACCGAACGCATTCTCGCGACCTTCGCGGAGATTTGGAGATGACGGAATCATCGCCGGTGTACGAGGTCGGTCCGCTTCCGGCGCGGCAAGCGTGGCGTGCGCTGGCTATCACGGTCGCCGCGACCGCAGTCGCGATGATGATTGATCGCTCTACGTATGAGCTCTTCAACGCGCCCAACGTGTACGACAAGGATCTCGGGCGGCTCCTGCGCGTGATGGGATTCGCGGGCACATGGCTGGCGATGGCGGTGGCGGTGGGTCTCCAGCACCAAGGTGATGATCCGACGTTCTACAGGGGCCAGATGATTGCGCCACAGCCGTCGCGCGCGACGGCAAGACGTCGCGGCTGGTTGCTGTTCTGGAGTCCGATACTCGCTGGTGGGCTCGCAGAACTGCTCAAGATTGTTGTGCGACGCGAGCGCCCAGCCCTGAATGACGGAGCCTATGGATTCCGCGAGTGGGGCGAGCGCACCTTGAGCAGCGCCGGGCTCGCGTTTCCGAGTTCGCATACCGCGGTCGCATTTGGTGGGGCGTTTATGCTGGCACGACTGTTTCCGCGCGCGCGATGGGTTGGCTATGTGCTCGCAGCGGGCTGTGGCATCACGCGCATTCTCGCCCGCGCGCACTTTGTGAGTGACGTGGTGTTCGCCGCTGGATTGGGCTGGCTCGTGAGTTGGGCGCTCTGGCGGAAGTGGGCGCCGCGCACGGCAGCGCTCGCGCTGCTGGCCATGATCTCGATGCCACAATCCGCTCAGGCGCAGCAGCAGACCAGCCCCGCCAACATGCCCTGCATTGAGTACGAACGCTGTGCACTGGGACTGACTGCCAGTGTCACGGGCATGACCGTGTTCCAAGGTACCGACGCCGCGCCTCGTGCCAAGCTGGGATTCTTCTTGCCCGGCAAGACGCTCGACAACGTCTTTGCTGGCGATACCACCGCCATTCGGCTCGGCCGCGACGCGCGGAGCCAGCGGATTGTCGGCGCGGTGCTCTCTGCGACATCGGTCCTGACCATGGTGGCCGCGTCTTTCATGGCCATCGATGCCGGCGCGGATGGTTCGTCGGCGAATGCCGTGTTTCTCCTCGGTGCCGTGCAGGGCGCTGGCGCGGTGTACTTCCAGCTCAAGGCCGACAACACGCTCTCACGAGCGGTGTGGATGTTCAATCGGCGGTTTTCTCGCTGAGCACACCAAAGGGGCGAAACACCGGCGTGTAGATGCGCTCCCGCGAAATCACTTGAAGCAGGCGGTACTCGTATGAGCTGGCATCCGCCGGCGGGTTGCTGATGGTGTAGCGCGCCACGACGATGCGCTGCCGCACGCCTTCCTCGTACCGGAATCCCTCGATGTTCTCAGAGAGCGGCCTGCGCGCGTTCCCAGGGAGCTCGATGACCTCGAGGCAGGGAGTGACATCGCGCCCGAACCATTGTCTGCACCCGGTGAGCGATTCGAGCACGACCATCTCGATCTCTTCGCGAGCCGAGTACGGCTCCATGCACGCCAGCGGTGAGAGCAACAGCCCGAGCAGCAGTATCCTGATTCGGCGCGTCATGCCAAAAAGTACCTCGGAGTACCGTTGCGCGTCACGGGGCACAACTCACCCGTAGGTAATGCCCGGGTAAATCATATTGATCGCCACCCGAAACACGGGCCCGAACACCGGCGGAAACAAACGCCACGCCGCGAAGATACCGATGAATCCCAAAAACGGCGATCCCCAGATGAAGAGCTGGTAGCGCGTCGTCAGCTTTTTGCTCATGAACAGCGTGATGGCCGCGCTGCCATCGAGGGGAGGGAAGGGCAGCAGGTTGAACACGCAGAGCAGGAGGTTGAGCGAGAAGCCAATGCTCAGGAACTGTCCCAGCGTTGCCCATATCGGCCCAGCCTCGGTGGCCGTGAGCAGGCCAAAGTTCATGGACTCAGGAGGCGTGAAGACGCCGGACGCAGCGCCAAGGCGGAGTCCTACAAAGCAGAGCAGCACCAGAATCATATTGGCGGCCGGCCCCGCCAGCGCCATAAATGCCGCACGTCGCGGATACTTGAGCGCCCAACGCGGATCGTACGGCGCACTCGCATAACCCATCGGCCAACCTAGTGACACCGATGTGAGCAATGGCAGTATCAACATGCCGAAGGGTTCACGCTTGATGTGCGGAATGGGATCCAGCGACACCTGCCCACCGTGATACGCCGTGGGGTCGCCACCGCGGAACGCCGCCCACGCATGGGCAGCCTCGTGCAGCGTCGTCGAGAACAAGAAGACGACAAAGAAGGCAATGCCAGTCGCGATTTCCGGTGTCACTGCGGCTTCGGCTCGCGAATACGGATGAGCCCTTCCTGTGCCGCCGAGGCTACGAGCATACCATCGCGCGTAAAGACCTGCCCGCGTACGAACCCGCGCGCGCCGAACGCCGAGGGTGTGTCGTTCACGTAGAGCAACCACTCATCGGCGCGGAAGGGACGATGCAACCACAGGGTGTGGTCCAAGGACGCGATGATGAGGCGCGGGTCGCGCCAGGACACGCCGTGCGGCTGCAGCGAGGTGGGCAGGAATCCGTAGTCGGACGCATACGCCAGCGTGGCCTGATGGAGAATCAAGGCGTCAGGAATCCGCTCGCGCAGCTTGAACCAGACCAAGCGCTTGGCATTTGCCGCATCGGTGGGCGCCGGCTCAAATAACTTCTGCGGATGCACGCGTCGAAACTCCAGTGGCCGGTCTTGGGTCACGATGGCGCGCAGAGCCTCCGGATAGCGATCCACGTTGGCGCGAATCACATCGAGTTCGTCCTCGAGCTCCTCCGGCGCTGGTACCTCGGGCATCGTCACCTGATGGTCCAATCCCGGTTCCATCACATGGAAGGAAGCCGAGAGATGGAAGATGGCCTCGCCGTGTTGGATGGCCGTGACGCGGCGTGACGTGAAGCTCCGGCCGTCGCGCGGGCGGTCCACGAAGTAGACGATAGGAGCCTTGGTATCTCCCTCTCGTAGGAAGTACCCGTGCACCGAGTGCGCCTCACGGCCCTCGGGCACCGTCTTGCGGGCCGCGGCCAAGGCCTGCGCGAACACCTGGCCTCCGAACACGCGGCCGGTGCCGATATCGCGGTTCAAGCCGCGATAAATGTTGTGTTCGAGCGGCTCGAGCTCGAGGAGATGGATCAGGTCGTTGGTGACGGTCATGGCGGCGGGCACGGGGACTTGAGGAATCTATCCGGACGCAGCCTCGCAGGTTCGCGCCAGCGCACTAGTGCCGTTGAATCCGTTGCCACGCGCGTTGGAGCGCGACGTCGTGCGACCAAAGGATGGCGCCGCTGATCCGGGCCGATGCCAGAATGTGCGCATCCATCCAGCCCAGCCCCGTACCCGCCAGCTTGTGCACGTCGAGAAGATGCAGCACCTCATCGTGTTCGGCGGTCATCGCGGTGGGAAGCCGACGCAGATGGTTCAAGACCTGCACACGATGCTTGAGGCCCCCACACGCCAGCTCACCGATCACGAACGGGTGCGTCAAAACTTCTCCGACCTCGAGTGCGGCGCCGAGCCGCGCATCGTGCTGCCGGAAGTGGTCAATCCAGACCGAGGTATCAACCAGCAGCACGTCAGCCGCGGCGTCTGGCAGACGCCGCGGTCGGACGCCGACGGGGCCCCGCGCTTGCCTGGGGATCGCTTCCGCCCAGCGCCGCGAGACGCCGCGCGCTCTCGCGGGCAATCAGGGCCTCGAGGCCCAGGTGGACCAAGGCGGTCTTCTCGCTGACTCCCGTGAGCGAGATGGCGCGGGCGAGCAATTCGTCGTTGAGTATCATAGTGGTCCGCATATGTATCAATATGCATGTTTGATGCACAACCGCAATACCGCCGACGCCATCAAAACTCCGTCGTCACCCGCAATACCACCGCCCGCCCCGGACCATCCGCGAATTCCTTGTACCGGCTCATGAACGACCGATAGCGGGCATCCAGCAGGTTCCGCACCCCAAGGTCAAGCACCAGAACGCGCGAACCAGCGAGCAAGGTGCCACCGGCGCCTAGCGAATACAGCGTGTACCCCGCCGGCGATACATCGCGCGGATCAAGGCGCGTCTGCTGCCAGTTCCGCTCAGCACCCACACTAAACCACGGCCGCGCCAGCAGCGCCCCAAGCATCGGCCGCTCCACGCGTGCGCCGAGCAACACACGCGGCGGGGGCACGAAGGTCAGCGGAACATCCACGCTGGTGTTGCGCCCGTGCACGATGTCGCCCGCTGCTTGTAGCGTGAGCCAGCGCTGCGCCCTCCACGCGAGACGGCCCTCGACGCCGCGCAACACGGCATCGCCTTGCACGACTTCGAGCGAGTCGAAACTCGCACCACCGCTGCCGAAGGGTCGCAGATAGATGTAGTCGCGAATCGCATTGTTGAAGACGGAGAACTCGCCCGTGAGCTCGGCGTGCTCCACACGTAGGCCCAAATCCGTGTTGAGCGAGGTCTCCACGTTCAGGTTGGAATTTCCGCGCTCGTACGCCCGCGTGCCCTCGTGAAAACCGTTGGCGTAGAGGTCCGGCGCGGCCGGCGCACGGAAGCCGCGTCCCACCGACGCGAACACTGATGCCCACTCGCTCAAGCGGTACGACATGCCCGCCGATCCCGTGACGGCCGAGTGCGTCTGCGACTGCGCGCTCAAACCCAGCACGGCGTCGTCTTCAACGGCTAAGTCTCGCAGGTCGAAGCGCGCACCCACCGTGCCGCGCCAGCGCCCACGCTCCAGGTGCTCCAACGCATACACCGCGGCGTTGCGAGACTGCGAGTTGGGAATCAGCGTCGCCGTGCCACGCTTCTCAAAGCGACTATCCATCGCGAATACGCCGATCGTGCCACCGCTGAATGGGCCCACCGCCCCGTGATGCAGATGCACGAAGCCGCTCGCCGTGTTGATCAGCAAGCCCAGCGCGATGTCCGCTGCGTCTTCCGCGCCAAACTCGCGACGAAAGTTCTGCTCCGCCCCGAGTTGCACTTGCAGACGAGTTGACGCGCTGAAAGCGCGATCAGCATCCAGCGTGCCCCGACGCGTCGTCAGGCGTTGGTAGCCAGTGTAGCCGGGAAACGTCACCGGATTATCGAAGATCTCAATACGCTCGGCGCGCTCCGAGTATCGCAGCGCAATCTTTCCGCGCTCACCAGTGAAGCCTACGGCGCCATCGAGGTGCCCCGTCTCGTTCTCCGTGTTGCGCAGCACGCCACGCGGGACACGCATGTCGCCCGTCATGCGACCCGTGGCCGCGAGACGCGCGCCAAACCCGCCGCGCGCCGCGTCCATCCGCAGCGTACCGTCGGGGCCCATCACATTGGTGTTGTACGCGAGCGTCGCGCGGCCGCGCATGAAGGGTGATTCACCCCGCGCCTGGCCAAGAGCTGGCGCGATGACGTTCACCACGCCGCCCAGCGCATCGCTTCCATAGAGGACGCTGGCCGGACCCTTGATGACCTCGATTTGCTCGGCGTTGGCCGTCTCCACATTCGGCGAATGATCGTGGCCCCACGCTTGGGTCTCCGAGCGCTGGCCGTTGTCGAGCGTGACGATGCGGTTATGCGTGAGGCCGCGGATCACCGGCTTGCCGATGCCCGTGGTCATGGAGAGCGAGCGAATGCCGGGGAGCTGCTCGAGGGCATCGCCCACCGCGGCCCCTTGAGCGCGTCGCAGCTCGGCGCCGCCAATCACCGCCACCGGCTGCGGGGCGTCGAGCACACGCGTCGGCGCGAACGTGGCCGTAACCTGGACCGCCTGCACCACCCGCGCCGAATCCTTGCGGCTGGTGTCGGGGCGTTGCACCGGCGAGCTTGTTGGCTGGGGTGGTGGTGCAGTCGGTGGCCTGGACTGTGCCGACAGCGGCAAGGGCAGGACCAGTGTAATCAGCTTGATGAAGACGGTGGCGCGGAGCGCTTTGAGTAGAAATCTCATTTTAGTATCTCCTAACTTATTGACCATAAGTTAGGGTTCGCTAACTTTCTGTCAATGCCAAATCCAGAACTCGAGCGGCCTTCGCTCACCGGCCAGGCTGAGGACTACCTCAAAGCCATCTATGAATTGGAGCGCGACGGTTCTGCCGCCGGCACCAATGACATTGCGGCGCGCCTGCAGATTGCCCCGGCCTCGGTGACGGGTATGGTCCAGCGCCTCGCGCGGCTGGGACTCGTCAGCACTGAGCGCTACAAGGGCTCTCGCCTCACCGAGACTGGACAATCGGCCGCGCTCCAACTCATCCGTCGGCACCGCATCATCGAGAGCTACCTCGTGACCAGACTCGGCTACGCACCCGACGACGTGCACGACGAGGCCGAACGCCTAGAGCATGCAGCGAGCGATCTGCTCATTGAGCGGATGGCGGCGGCGATTGGGAATCCCACCCAAGACCCGCACGGGACGCCGATTCCCGGCCCGCAACGCTAGGTCCTTGGCGCCGAACCGGGATGTCCAAAGCGTTGGGTGACCAAAGTATCTCAGTACGGAACTAATTTAAGCTTCACTGGTTAACTAGGGGTTAGCACGCCACTCGGGACCCTTCACTCCGTCGATGGCGTTTACCCACAGACCCTTAGTTGGAGAAGTTTGTAATGAAGCGCATCGCGTTCGCACTCTTGCTCGCCCCGGCCCTCGTCGCCGCCACGCCCGCCTCCGCTCCGGAGCGCTTCGTGCGCGACGTCGCGCATTCGCAGATCAATTTCGTCGCCGAGTCCCGCCTACTGTCGGCGCACGGCACCTTCCAGCGCTGGGACGCTGAGATCATGTTCGACGCCGCAAACGTCGAAGCGACGGCGCTGAACATCACCATTGATGCGACATCCATTGACACGCGCATCGAGCGTCGTGATGGCCACCTGAAGAGCAATGATTTCTTCGCCGCTGATTCCTTCCCGCAGATCACGTTCAAGTCCGTGAACGTGAACAACTCCGGCGAGAACGGCCGTCTCCGCATCCTTGGTGACCTTACCATCCGCGGCAAGACCAAGCGCATCACCATCCCGGCCCGCCTGAACTTCTTTGACCCGCAGAACAACATGGGTCGCGTGACCGGCGAGTTCGTGATTGATCGTTCGGAGTACGGCGTGTCGTACAACTCGACGGTCAATCCGATCGAGAACGAAGTGAAGGTCCAGTTCGACGTGGCCTTCAACAAGCCGCGGTCCTAATCGCTACATGACGCGGCGCCAGCTGAAGCTTTTGCTGGCGCTGCTGACGGCGCTTGCGTTTGGGTCCGGGGGGGCTCAAGCGCAAGCGCCACGGCGTGTCGAGAGCGTCGAACGCCGTAGCATCACCATAGACGAGCGCCTCGCCGCCCGCGCGAATCTCACGATCGGCGACACGGTCTTCATCGCAGCCTCGGCGGGTTCCGCTGGCGACACGGTGGTCATCAGCGGCATCACCAAGCGCGGTGCCGACCCCAGCGAAATTGCGCGCAGCGAGTTCCGCGTGCGCCTGCACTTAGATCATCTCCAGAAGCTCACCGGTGCCACGGATCGCGTGGGCCGCTTCGCCGTGGCCACGCGCGATGAACCCGCGGCCATAGACAGCGCCGCCGCAGGCATCAACAGCTTGGCTTTCGGATTCCGCGCGTATCGCGCCGCCGACGTGGCAGTGGAGACCAGCGCCACCTTCCGCGTGGTGAATCGCTTTCATCGCGCCATCGGCGTCATCACCATCGTCGCCAGCGCCATCTTCCTGCTTTGCATCACGCTGCTCAAAGTGGATGAACGTCGCCGCGATGTGGGCGCGCTGCGGCTCATCGGCGTCTCGCGCCAAACCATCGTGCGTGCCGTCGTCCTCGAGGCCTCGCTCATCTCGCTCATCGGCTCGGCGATGGGCGCCGCGCTCGGATACGTCGCTGGTTGGATCGTGAACTGGCATTACCAAGGCGTGTACAGTACGCCGCTTAAGTTCGCCATCGTCACGCCGAGCATCGTGCTCTTCGCGACGGCGCTCTCGTTGGGGCTCGGAGTAGTGGCCGGGCTGCTCGCTGCCCAGCGCTTGGTGCGGCAAGCGCCGCTCGATCTGGTGGGGCGCTGATGCTCATGCGCGGCATCATGAACCCGGCAGTGCCATGCTGCTGAGACTCGCACTCGCCAACTTGTGGCGCCGCCGTGCGCGCACCGCGCTCACCACGGCCGGCGTCGCCGTCGCAGCCGCCATGCTGCTCGACATGGTCATGCTGGGTTCCGGTATGCGCGAATCATTCCGCGGCTTCCTAGAGCAGCAGGACTATCAGCTGCGCATGACGCCGCGCGGCACCATGCCTTTCGATTCGGAGGCCACCATCAGCGGTGCCAACGAACTTCTCGCACGTGTGAGCGCCGACGAAGATGTTGCAGGCGTCGCACCGGTGCTCGGCGGCAAGTTCTTTGTCGCCACGGGTGGCGACAGCATCGTCGCGGGCTTCGCGGTGGGCATCGCGCCGCGCATTCAGGCGGATTACGTAATTGCCGAGGGCCGCGAGATTGAGGGCCCAAGCGAGACCGTGTGGAACGGCGCCCTGCTCGATGCCACGGGCAAGAATCTTGGCGACACCGTGCGCGTGAGCGCCGGTTACGATCCACAGCTGCGTCGCTTCACCGGCACGCGGGATCTCGTGATTGTGGGGCGCGGACGCTTCGTAATGCTCTCCGGTGGTGAGCTCGCGGGTGCGGTGCCAATCGCCACGCTGCAGGCTATGGGCGGCCCTGAGCGCGAAGACCGCATCTCCGTCGCGCTCGTGCGCCTGCGCGATGGCGCCAACGTGGACTCAGTCGCCGCGCGCTTAGAGCGCAACGAACCGCGGATGTCTGCTATCTCCACCGAAGCGGCCCTGCGCTTTGTAGATGAGCGACTCGGCTACTTTCGCCAACTTGCCATCATCCTCGCCTCCGTATCACTCGCTGTGGGATTCTTGCTCGTCACCACGCTCGTGACGGTGAGTGTGAACGAGCGCATCGGGGAGATTGCGGTGTTGCGCGCCATTGGCGTGGCCCGCTGGCGCATCGTGGCCCAAGTGATGGTCGAAGGTGTAGCGCTCTCATTCGTCGGTGCGGTGTTTGGGCTTGGGCTCGGGCTCATCACGGCCAAGTGGCTGAATGGCATCTTGGCGTCGTTTCCAGGACTGCCGGCGGCGTTTGACTTTTTCTTGTTTGAGCCGAGCGCGGCGTACAAGGCGCTGGGTTTACTCGTGCTCTGTGGGATTCTGGCTGGCGTGTGGCCGGCGTGGCGGGCGAGTTCGTTGCCGATTGCGAAGACGTTACGTGAGGAGGCGGTGTCGTGAGTACTGGACGGATGACGGATGACGGACGCGAGGGGCAAGGGCAACTGCAACAGCAAATGCCGAAAGCTTCCGTCCTGAGTGCGCGCGATGTGCGACGGGATTATCCCGTGGCGCGGGAGGCGGTGCATGCGCTACGTGGGATTTCGCTAGACATTGCCGAGGGCGAGTACGTCGCGATTGTCGGGCCTTCGGGCTGTGGCAAGTCTACGCTGCTGAATCTGCTCGGCGTGATTGACAGGCCGAGTGCGGGGAGCATCACGATTGCGGGGCGCGATGTGTCAACGCTGAGTGATGCCGAGGCTACTCGCTTTCGGCTCACGCAGATTGGCTTTGTGTTTCAGCGCTTTTACCTGATGCCTACGCTCACGGCGGCAGAGAACGTGGAGCTGCCGATGGCCGAAGCCAAGCGGCCGCGTGTGGAGCGTGAGGCGCGGGCGCGGGAGTTGCTGAGCTACGTGGGGCTCGAGGGTCGCGCGAATCATCGTCCCTTCCAACTGAGCGGTGGTGAGCAGCAGCGCGTGGCCATCGCGCGTGCGTTGGCCAATGGGCCGGCGCTGTTGCTGGCGGACGAACCCACGGGCGAGCTCGATGCCAAGACGGGCGCCGAGATGATTGAGATGTTCGCGCGTTTGAACGCCGATGGCACCACGCTGGTGGTGGTGACGCACGACGAAGATCTCGCCAAGGCCGCCAAGCGCGTGGTGCATCTGCGCGACGGCCAGATTGTGGACGACACGGGGCGTCGCGCCTGATGCGCACGCCCGTGGAGCGCGCCTCGTGATTCTTCGCCTCGCCTTCGGTGGCCTGCGCGATCGCCCATGGCGTACGCTCTTCCTGCTCGTGGGCTTTGGGCTTGGCGTGGGCGTGATGATCACGCTGCTCGCCATTGGCGAGGCGATGGTGTTGCAGAGCAAGGACGAGAAGCTCGTCGGTGGCGGCACCATCTCTGTGCTGCCCGAGGGCCTCTCGCTTGAAGTGATGAAGACCGGCGGTGTGGGTGGGATGTTCGTGAATATCCCCAATGCGCGCTTCGTGTATCGCCAAGTGTTGGCCTCGCCACGGTTGTCTCACGTGGTGACCGCCGTGGCGCCGCAAACAGACGGGCAGCTGCTTTACGTGAAGACACGCGAGGGCAACGAGTACCCCGTGCGCGCCATGGGTGAGATTCCCTCCGCCACTCAGGCGGTGGGTGCGGGCCCCACGATGCTCGCGGGCAGCTGGGACGACGACGAGTTTGATCGGCGCTTTCTTGCGCCGACGCCGCGCGAGCTGCGCGAAGAGATTGACCGCTTTCATCACACGCCGGCACGCTTGAGCGCAGATGAGCGTGAGACTTGGGGCGAGTGGCACTACTTCAACGTGCTGCGCGCGGATGGCAAGCAATGGGCGTTCATCACACTCGCGGTGGGCGGCGATGTGCCCAATGGCCAATGGGCTGGGCAGGTGCTCATCACGGTCCACGAGGAGGGAAAGCCCGAGCGTCGCTTTGAGACCGTGGTGCCGAGCACCAGCATCGCACTCGATACTGCAGCGGCTGATTTGCAGCTGGGCACCAGCGCGGTGACTCTGCTCGGTGATGGGACTTACCGCGTGCGAGCGACGGCGAGAGAGCAGGGCGGCAGCGCCGAGGCGGTGGTAGATATCATCGTCACGCCCGAACCCGCTGGGTATTTCCCAGGCGCGAACATCGGTGGCGAGGCCATCGTGAGTGGGTACGCAGTGCCCGCTCTACGAGCCCAAGCCAATGGCACGCTTTGCGTCAGCGGCCGCTGCGAGCGCTATGATGCCGCGCAGTCGTATCACGATCACAACTGGGGCGTGTGGCAGGATGTGACTTGGGAGTGGGGGTCAGCGCGAGCTGGGCAGTACTCCTTGCTCTATGGACGCGTGATGCGCGAGGGCACGGCCACGGTGGATGAGCCACTCTTCGTGTATCTCGTGGATTCGCTGGGGTTCGCAGGTATTTTCCGACCGCAGCGCATCAGCTACGAGGATGGGCGTGAGATGCGGGTGGCGGGCCGGACGATTCGGACGCCGCGCCGCGCCTTGCTCTTTGATGCGCGTGGGGCCGATACTTTGCGTATTGAACTGGACATTGAAGACGCGGTTGCGACGCCGATGCGGGGACGCCGCCCCAGTACCTCGAGCGCGGGCAGCCGCGTGTTTATCCAGATGAAGGGGCGGGCGGTCTTGAGCGGTCGGCTCGCGGGGCGGCCGCTCGGCGGCGCCGGAACAGGCTTCTTTGAGAGCTGGCGCTAACGCTCGGGCGCTGGCGGCGTCTGACCTCGTAACCTTACACCACCGCCATGCGCGCCATCCCCACAGTTGTTCTCGCCCTGGTCAGCTTGGCCTGTGCCGACGCCAGCACCGGAAACACCGCCGACGAGTTCGCCGCCGTGCGCGAGGCGCTGACGATCGATCCCACCGCGCCGCCTAACTACGCCGCGCAAGCCTTACCCGCGTCCTACGCGCCTCCCGTGCTCACGCGCGAGGATCGCACACCAGTCAACAACCCCACGACGAACCAAGGGGCCTTGCTGGGGCGCGTTTTGTTCTACGACCGGAACTTGAGCCGCACGAGGAACGTGTCCTGCGCGAGCTGCCACGCGCAGAGCCTCGCCTTTGGCGATACGGCACGTTTTTCGCTTGGCATTGATGGCGTGAGCCGCACCAGCATGCACTCGATGCGCTTGGGCAACGCGCGTTTCAACGAAAGCGCGCGGTATTTCTGGGATCGTCGGGCGGCCTCGCTGGAGGCGCAGACCACGCAGCCCATTCAGGACATCGTAGAAATGGGCTTCGATGCCACGCACGGCGGATTCGCTGCGGTCATCGCACGCCTCGACTCGCTGCCCTACTACGCGCCGCTCTTCAAGCTCGCCTTCGGTACTGAGACCATTGACGAGGTCCGCGTGCAGCGTGCGCTCTCGCAGTATGTACGCAGCATTCTCGCCATCAATAGCCGCTGGGATGTGGCTTTCGCGAGCGTGCCGCAGGGGCCAGGCGGACCAAACTTTCTTGCACCGCTTCCGGGCTTCACGGCGCAGGAGAGCAGGGGGCAGGTGATTTTCTTTCAGCCGCCGAACGCGGGAGGCGCGGGCTGCCAAGGCTGTCACGCGGCGCCGAGCTTCTCGATTACGGCCAACTCGCTCTCCAACGGCTTGGATGCCGGTCAGACGACCGTCTTTCGGTCACCATCGCTGAAGGACGTAGGTCGGAGCGCACGCTTGATGCATGATGGCCGCTTTAGCACGCTCGAGCAGGTCGTCGAGTTTTACAACAGCGGCGTGCAGAACGGTCCGAGCCTGGACCCTCGTCTGCGTGGGCCGGGTGGAACGCCGCAGCGGCTCAACCTCTCGGACGCGGATAAGGCGGCACTTGCAGCCTTCCTCCGCACGCTCAACGATCAGTCGCTGAGCGCGGACCCGAAGTTCTCGAATCCGTTTCGCCCGTAGCGGCGCGCCACTTCTTCTCGGCCGCGTTGGCCGCCGCGCTCACACGCGAGGTTAACACGAGTGCGAGCGGAAGGAACACGATGGTGCCCACCATCAAGAAGGGAAGCGTGTTCTTAGAAGGATGCCCCATTGCTGTGCGCCACAAGACTACCTGCACGGCGAACAGCACCAGCATCGTGAAGCCCGCGATGATGTCCATCGTTGCCTGCATCCGCACGATTGTATCGCCCTGATACTCGCGCGGTAACTTTAGGAAGCGTTCCTTCTCGGCAAAGCTGAACAGATCTGGCTTGCTGGGCAGCAGCAGCGTGAGCCAAGTCATGAATGCCTGTGTCGCCGCGGCAATGAACGGCAAGAGCATCCACGACATCCACGTGAGTTCTACGCTGCGTGTGGCTTCGCCCGCAGAATTCAGATGCCGCGGAATCTCCGCGGGCAAGCCGGCATAGGTCGCCACGCTGAAGAGCGTCAAGCCAGACACGATTGCCCAAGGCAGAATGCGCAATAGCATCAGCGCGGCGTTTCTACGCGGGGAATCGCACGCAGACCCTGATGCAGGTATGTCACGCGGCCGTTTGCATCGCGGACCAACTCAAGTACGACTGGCGGCATCGTGCCGGGTGTCTTCACGCGAAGCCGATCAGGCCCGAGCATACGCAGGCCGAGTGAGGCACCGCCCTGGCGGAACGACAAGGTGTCGCCGGAAAGAGCAATCTCAACGCTTACCGCGGGTCCGAGCGCGTAGCGCCCCACGAGCTGACTCCGCTCCGCGGCCGTTGGCATCCGCTCTTCAGGTGGCGCCGGCGGTGCAGGGACCTGAATGCCGGTGAGCGCTTCCATCGCGATGCGCGAGATGCCGCTCAAAGGTGCGCCGGTGCGATTGTCCACGAGGACCATCGCGAAGCGCTCCTCGGGTAGCATCGTCACCATAGCGTCGAAACCGTTGATGCTACCGCCGTGCTGCCAGACCCCGCGACCGTTCTGACGCGCCGTCATGACGCCGTACGCGTAACGCGCCGTGCTGTCGCCGGGAATCTGTGCTTCACCGGTGACTACGCGCCGAGCGGCGTTCTCGGAGATGACGCGCTTACCATCGATCATGCCACCATCCATCAGCAGCGAGGCAAAACGCGCCACATCGGTGGCACTTGCCATGAGGAATCCAGCCGCCCACTGCGCCGTGTTCTCAGTGAAAGGCCGCACAATCTGGCCCGGACCGTTGGGCATCCCCACGTGGCCCTGCGAATAGTCCCGCGTCATCACCTCGAGCGGGCGGAACGTGGCGTAGGGCATCCCGCTAGGACGCAAAATCATACGGGCCATCAAGGCCGCGTAGCGCTCGCCACCGGCGCGCTCAATGACATACCCCGCCATCGAGTAGCCGGGGTTGGAATACGAAAGCAGGCGTCCTGGCTCAGTGAAAAAAAGAGTATCCGTCACTTCGGTCATGACTTCACCGAGTGCGCCTTCGCCCATTCTGCCATATGGAACGACGTTGTCTCGCCAGCCAGCGGTATGCGTCAGTAGTTGATGCATCGTGACCGTTCCCACGCGCTTGCCCTCGAGCGAAGGCACATAGCGCGAGATGGGCGCGCTCAAATCCAACTTCCCCTGCTCCGCCAGCTCCGCCGCCAACGCACCCGTCATCATCTTGGTCACGCTGCCAATGCGAAACAGCGTCGCGTTAGAGACCGCGCGCCCCGTCTCGATATCAGCAACGCCATAGGCCTTCGCATACACAACCTCTCCGCGATACACCACTGCTACCTGAGCGCCGGGCGTGTTGCCAGCAGCCATCTGCGCGAGGATCGCCGAGTCGAGGCGCAGTTTCCAAGCGTCGGACTCCACACTCTGTGCCGAGGCTTTGCGCGCAAGCATTACGATGCCGAGGGCGATGAGCGCCACCGCCACCAGCACTGCGCGCACAACTGCCGCCCGTCCCCGTCGCCCGATCTTATAAAGCATCATCATCCCCGTGAGTCCGTAGCTGTTCGCTTCCGTCATCCGTCATCCGTCCAGCGCGACGCAAAGCGTCGCGCAACACAAACTCAATCTGCCCATTCACCGACCGCAACTCGTCGTTCGCCCAGCGCTGGAGTTGCTCCAGCACTGAGCGATCAACGCGCAGCAGGAAGGGCTTCTTCTCAGCCACGATGTCGGCCTAATCAGGTGTAGAGAGAACCGGTGTTCACCACCGGCTGCGTCGCTTGATCCGAGCAGAGCACCACGAGCAGGTTGCTCACCATTGCCGCCTTGCGCTCGTTGTCGAGTACCACAATCTGCTTTTCGTTCAACATCGCGAGCGCCATCTCCACCATGCCAACGGCGCCCTCAACAATCTTCTGGCGCGCCGAGATGATGGCCGAGGCCTGCTGACGCTGCAACATCGCCGAGGCAATTTCTGGCGAGTACGCCAAGTGGGAGATGCGTGCTTCTACGACCTGCACGCCCGCTTTCTTCAACCGGTCCACCAGAGCGGCTTCCAGCGTCTGCGAGACTTCATCGGTGTTCTGGGAGAGCGACATCTCGCCGGCCGTGTGCGAGTCGTAGGCGTATTGCACCGCCACGCCGCGCAGCGCGGATTCACTCTGCACCTCCACGTAGCGCTCGTAGCTGTCCACTTCGAAGAGCGCTTCCGCCGAGTCCACCACCTTCCACACCACAATCGCCGCGATCTCGATGGGGTTGGAGTGGTTGTCGTTCACCTTGAGCTTGGCCGTCTCGAAGTTGCGCACGCGCAGCGAGATGGGCTGCTTGGTGAAGAAGGGATTGGCCCACCAAAAGCCGTCGGCGCGCACCGTGCCCTTGTAGGTACCGAAGAGCACCAGTGCCTTGGCCTCGTTGGGGTGCACGATGAACAGACCGCCCATCATCGTGAAGGCCACCATCATGCCCGCGGCGTGAAGCAGGCCGAGCAAAGGACGGTCTGCCTGGAAGCTCTGCGCCGCGAAGGCGCCGAACACGAGCACCGCGACAATCCAGACCATCAGCATGACCAGGCCATTGCTGGCCGCGAACTTCTTTTCGACGTACGCCAAAGCAATCTCCATAAGGGTGATGTCAGTATGATATCACTTCGGTATCATGGGCGCAAGTATGCGACCTGGGTCGCATAAAAGGGGTGCCCCCGTGCGTTGCGTGTCGCCTAAAGGACCCGGATATTAGACCAGACTCATACGTCCCGGGTGACGAGCTCTATTAATGATTTGCGTGCACTGCAGCACCCCCGTCGGCGACGGGGCAAAATTTTGTCATTCCTGTGGCTCACTCGTGTCCGACGCCGGTGGCCAGGCGGCGGCGACCGCGAGCATGGACCAGTCGGCGTTTGCGCACATGGAGAAAATGTTGCGCGACGACACCAAGGGTGAATACATCGTCGGCAAGATGCTCGGCCGCGGCGGCATGGCCGTCGTGTATCTCGCGGAGGAAACACGACTTGGGCGTAAGGTGGCGCTCAAGGTGTTGCCGCCCGAGCTGACCTTCGGCCACGGTGTGGATCGCTTTCTGCGCGAGGCCAAGACGGCCGCCACGCTGGACCACCCCGGCATCATCCCGATCTACCGCATCGCCAACGGCGGGAAGCTCTTTTGGTACGCGATGAAGTACCTCGAGGGTAAGTCGCTCGAGGACGTGCTCCGCGAGCGTGGCGCCTACTCGCTCGAGGAGACGTTGGAACTCCTCGATCAAGTGGCCGACGCGCTCGATTACGCGCACGAGCACCAAGTCATCCATCGCGACATCAAGCCGGCCAACGTGATGCTCGACTCGCGCAATCGCGTGATCATCACGGACTTTGGCATCGCCAAGGCACTGAGCGAAGGCGCACTCACCGCTTCGGGTTCGGTGATTGGCACGCCCTACTTCATGAGCCCCGAGCAGGGCATGGGGAAGCCGGTGGCGGGCCCCGCGGACCAGTACTCGGTGGCCGTGATGGCCTTCCGCATGCTCGCTGGTCACATCCCCTTTGACGGCGACTCGGCGATTGACATCCTGCACAAGCATTGCATGATGGAAGCGCCGCGCCTCGAGGATTCGGCGCCGCATATTCCCAAGCACGTGTGCGACGCGATTGATAAGGCGCTGTCCAAGAAGGCCGCCGATCGCTTCCCGAACATCCGTACCTTCGTGAAGGCGATGAAGGATCCCTCGATGAAGTACCCGCGTCCGAGTGCGCGCACCGAGGTGATTGATACCAACGCACTCGAGAAGAAGAACTCGGGTCCATTGCCGAAGGTGAAGCCGCGTCCCGGCTCTGCGGATAAGACCATCGTGGCGGGCGCGGCCGTGAAGGCATCGCCTGCGCCGGCAGAGAAGAAGAGCAACGTCGCCTTGATTGCGGTGGCGGCGATTGTGCTGCTTGGTGGCGGTGGATTCGTTGCGACGAAGATGGGGGGCGGCAACGAAACGACGCCCACGCAGACGGTCCCGGCCCCAAGCACCCCGGCCCCAAGCACCCCGGCCCCAAGCGAGCTGGCCCCGAGCACGCAGACCGCTCAAGTCACACCACCGCCTGCGCCCAACGCGCAGCAAGCGACTGTGCAGCCGCAGCCCGCGCCCACGAAGAGTGCCACGCCGCCGCGCACACAACAGCAGACACCGCCGCGCACACAACAACAGACAGTGCCGCAGCAGAGCGCGCCTAGCACCCCAAGCACGACGCCTTTGCCAACACCGGCTACACCAACTCCGGCCCCCGCTGCCGTCGGCGGACCGGGAACACTACAGGTCGTACTCAACCCGCCGGGGACGCTCACCATTGACGGTGTCTCGAAGGGCGAGCGCACCAGATACTCGGAACAACTCATCCCCGGCGATCATATCGTCAAGGTTGAGAAGGCCGGCTTCGTGACCAAGGAACAGATGGTCACCATCGTGTCGGGGCAACCGTTGCGCATCACCATCACGCTTACGCCGAATCCGTAATGCGAATTCTTCGACTCTTGGCGCCGCTCGTCGGCGCCTTCTTCGTCTTGCCGACTATCGCTCAGGCGCAGTCGCGTGCTGACCTGCTCCGCCAGGCCAGCACCGCACTCGACGACTTTGAGCCGGCGCGAGCCATTCGTCTCGCGCGCGCCGCGCTGAACCCCGCGCTCGGGCCGCTCGATACCACATGGGTGCGTGGCGTGCACGTGCTCACCCAAGTGTTGATCGAAGAACAACAGCAGCCATTGGCCCAAGTGTGGGCGCGCTGGGCGACCCGCATGCAACCGGTGCTCGCGATTGATTCGGTGAACTTCCTCGCGAGCGTCGCGACGACGCTGCGTGAGGCCCGCACTGCTGCCGCGCAAACCTCGGCCGATGCAGCGACGCGCACCACGTATGCGTGGCCGGTGGCAACGTCGGACGCCAGTGAAGCGCGCTTCCGCGTCGCAGCGGGTGCCGCTCCCGTGACCGTGCTTGTGCGCGGCATCGGTCTCGTCGGTGCCCAAGGCTTGGTTGTCCCGCCGGGCACCTATGAACTTGAAGTCTCGTCCACTGGCTTCCTGCCGTTGCGTGTCACGCGCGAAGCTTTGCCGGGTGTCACCTCTGAATTTGCGTTCACGCTGACATCGGCTGCGGTGGCCAGCACCACGCTCGCGGCCGATGTGCGCACGCGGCTCTCTCGCGCCACGGTGCCGCTGCAGATCACACGCTTCGGCGGCTCGCAGGCCTGCGCGGCGGGTGTTGCGACTGGTGGTGCGCGCCTCGTGCTCACGTCGTATCACGCCATCCGTGGCGCCGATGCCATCGCCGCCAATGGCGAAGTGAAGGTCGCGGCATGGGACGTGACGTCCAATCTTGCCGTGCTCGTGTTGCCTGCGAATGCCGCCGACACGCTGGGCTCGACGACGGCGCCTATTGATGGTCAGTCACTCTGGGGTGTGACGCTCACGGAATGCCGCTTCACAGAAACGCCGCGCGTGACGCTCAACACTTGGGAAGGCCGTCCAATGGGGAATCTCGCGCTCAGTGGCACGCCAGCGGGTGCAACGGTTGGTTCTCCGCTCGTGGACTATCAGGGCAACATCGCCGGTGTGTGGAGCACGGGAGGCCGTGCCGCGCCGATGTCGGTGGTGGCTCCGTTGATTGCGCGCGCCAAGGAAAACGTGGCGGGCAATCGCACGCAGACGCCGCAGCAGGTGGCCGTGGCGGAGAACCATCGCTTTGGTACGGCGCTCATTGCCGTGGATGTTCCGAATGCCACAGTGCGCGTGACGCCGCTTGAAGCGTGGCAATGGGCAGAGTTACGCGCTGAGGGTGCGGCGCCATTGACCTTCCGCGGTGCCGCGGGTCGGTATCGCGTGGCGGTGAGCGCGCCCAACGTCGCGGAGCAGACGCAGGACGTCACCATCCGTGCGGGTGAGACCGTGCGTGCGGCGATCTCGCTGCGCACCGTTGCGCAGGCACCTGGTGGTCCGCCGCCAGCGGCCAAGCGTGGCGGTGTGCCCAAGTGGGTGTGGGCAGTCGCCATCGGCGGGGCGGTTGGCGGTGCCGCGCTCGCACTAGGCGGCGGTGGTGGTAGCTCCGGTGGTTCGATCGTGATTGAGGTACCCAACCCATGATGCCGATGCGCACTTCCCGGATCTCCAAGCTCCTCGCCGCTGCCGTGTTTACGGGCGTCGTCGCCTCCTGCGACGATCCCACGCGTCCGACGGTGGAAGCGTCCATCGAGCCGCGCATCCAACTGATTCAAGCGGACTCGGCCACACGCGCCTCGCTGGTGTTGCCGTTGACGGAAGTGCGCGTGCGCACCTTTGGCCCGACGGGTCGTGTGGTGCCGCTCACGCTTGTGGGTGGTGTGTGGAGAGGCACCATCACCGGTCTTGAGGCTGGTGACTACGAGCTCGTGATTGAAGGTCTCGCCAACAATCAGGTGCAGTATTACGGGCGTTTGCCGAACATCACGGTGGCACGCGGTCAGCGCGCGCAGCCCACGGTGCAGTTTGCCGCCGCCGTGCCGGTGGTGACCAATCCGCCGCTTCAGAACACGACCAACTTCTCGCAGCGCGTTCCGTTTGCCGCCATCCCGTCGGCTACCGGCTATGTGGTGCAGGTGTCGCAGGACAATAACTTCGTGAATGGCGTGACGGAGTTCGCGGCGCCGGATACCAATCCACTCGTGAACGTCACGCAGCCGGGGACCTGGTTCATTCGTTCACGCGCTGTGCTTCCGCAGGTACCGGCGAGCAGCATTCCGTGGTCGGACGTGCGTTCGTGGGTGGTGCGCCAGGCGACTGGTGGTAACGCGTCCAATGACGGGCAGTCCGTGCCGCTTGTGCCTGAGACGCCGCAGACGATTGTTGACCGAAACCTCACCGCCAACAAGCGAGAGGATTGGTACGACATCGCCTTGCAGCAGGGCGACTCACTGATCGCCGAGACGTTTGCGGCGCGACTACTGCTGCCGTCCGGCCTCAACACTACGCTCGCGCTGTTCCGCAACGATGGCACCACGGAAGTCGCGCAGAACCTCGACGCTACCGCCACCACGGACTCACGCCTCGTGCATGTGGCGGCCAGCTCTGAGACGTTCAAGCTGCGCGTCGGTGCCTCGAGCAATACCAACGGCCATTACGAGCTGCGCTCGGAAATTCGGCGCTTGCCGCTGGCGCCGAGCGCGCTGGTGGCGACGGTCGTGTCGGGCACTGCCGTCTCGCTTGTGTGGGGCGACAACGCCAACAATGAAACGTCCTACCGCATTGAGCGCTGCGCTGGTGTGGGCTGCACCGACTTCGCTGAAGTCGGCACCACCGCAACGAATGTTTCCTCGAGCTCGCAGACCGGTCTCACGCAGGGTACCACGTATCTCTGGCGCGTGCGGGCCCGCAACAACGTAGGCAACTCGAACTATTCCAACTCCGCGAGCACGGCCCTAGTGGGCCCCGCGGCGCCGACAACTCTGGCGGCGACCACTTTGTCGAATACGTCCGTTCGTCTGACGTGGACGGATGTGGCCACCAACGAAACCGGCTACGAGATCCAGCGCTGCGTTGCTGGCGGAAGCTGCAGCTTTGCCGCGCTGGCTTCAGTGGGCGCGAATATCGCCGAGTATGTTGACGCGACCGCGGTGTACAACACCTCGTATCAGTATCAGGTGCGAGCCACGAACTCAGTGGTACCCTCGGCATTCACGGCGCCTGTCTCGGCCAACACCGTTCCGCCGGCTCGCCCGACGGGCCTGCTGGCCCAGGTGACTGGCCCCACCACCATCAATCTCTCGTGGACCGACGCCTCGGCCAACGAAACGCACTTCTTGATCGAGCGTTGCCTTGGGCCAGCGTGCGGCGACTTCACGCAGGTGGACAGCGTGTCCGCGGGCATCACTGCGTACGCGAGCACCGTCGCCAACAACGCGGCGTATCGCTTCCGCATCCGTGCACGCAATGCCGTCATCTCGTTGACGTATTCCGATACGGCGGCTGCCAATACCTTCCCGCCAGATGCGCCCTCGGCTCTCGTTGCGACGACTTTGGGTGCCACGGCCATTCAGTTGACGTGGACGGACAACGTCGCGACGGAGACGGGCTTCCGCGTCGAGCGTTGCGCTTCGGGTGCTGAATGCACGGACTTCGCCACGATCGCCACGACGGCGGCTGGTGCCGTCACCTATTCCGACAACACGGCGGTACTGAACACTTCGTATCGCTACCGCGTCACGTCCATCGGCATTGCCGGCAACTCGGCGCCGAGCAATATCGCCGTCGCCAATACGCTGTTGCCTGCTGCCCCGAGTGGACTCGTGGCCACGGTCATCACGGCTAACGTGATTCGCCTGGCGTGGGCCGACAACGCCACCAACGAAACGGGCTACACGCTGGGTCGCTGCGCTGGTGCGGCGTGCACGAACTTCACTACGGTGAAGGCCTTGCCCGCCGGTTCATCCACCACGGACGATTCCACTGCGGTGGCTGGCCAGCAGTACACGTATCGCATCAACGCGAGCAATGTTGCGGGTGCCTCTGCGGTGTCCAATAGCGCGGTGGCGAGCACCCTGCCGCCCAGCGCACCAACGGGTTTCGCTGCAGTGCTGGTGAGCGCCACCCGCGTGGACTTGAATTGGTTGATTGGTGATGCCTCGACGATTGGGACTCGTGTGGAGCGCTGCACCGGTGCTGCCTGCGCTGACTTCGCGGAGATTACGTTTGTCGCGGGGTCAGGAAACACGCACAGCGATCTTACCGTCACGGCGGGCAACTTCTACCGTTATCGCCTGCGTGCGCAGAACGCGGCTGATGTGTCGGCGTACACGGCCATCGTGGATGTGAACGCGGGCTTTATGTCGAAGCCGGCGGGAGCCAATGCAGTGATCACGGCGCCGACGCCGCAAATCACCATGGGTTGGACGGCTTCCACGGGTCCCGGTCTTACCGGGTACCAGATCTTCCGCTGCATCGGTGCGGACTGCACGAACTTCACGTCACGCGGCCAAGTTGGCGCGGGACAGACCAACTTTGCTGAGTCCGTCTCGCTCAACACGGAATACCGCTACATCGTTCACGCGCTGAACCTCGTTGGTGCGGGCCCCTTCTCCGACACGGTGTACATCAACACCCTGCAGCCCACCACGCCCACTGGTGTCGCGGCTACGCTGCGCCCGGGTGCGGTGCGCATCACCTGGACGGATAACTCCAACAACGAGAACCAGAGTGTTGTTGAGCGCTGTGAGGGCAGCGGCTGCCTCGTGTTCACGGCGGTCGGCGCGCCGGTGGCGGCCAACGTCACGAGCTTTGATGACGCGACCGCGGTGGCTGGTGTCACGTACAGCTACCGGGTGATTGCATCCAACCTGCTGGGGTCCACTCCGGCCAGTGCGGCCGTGTCCGTGACGCCCTTCCTGCCAGGCGCGCCGAGCACGCTGGCGGCGAGCACCGTGAGCGGCACTCAGATCAATCTCACCTGGACCGACAACTCGCTCAATGAGAACGGAACTGAGATTCGCCGCTGTAGCGGCGTCTCGTGCAGCACGTTTGTGGCGATTGACTCGGTGGATGCAAACATCACCGCGTTCAGCGACGCGAGCGTCACGGCGGGACAGTCCTACACTTATGCGGTAGCGGCCTACGCGGCCTTTGGTACCTCCACTGCGAGCTCCGCGGTGACGGTCACGACCCTCGTGCCGGCTGCACCGACCGTGCTCACCGCGCAGACGTTGTCCAATACCAGCATCCGGCTCAACTGGACGGACAACTCGAATAACGAGACAGGCTTCGCCGTGCAGAAGTGTGCGGGCGCGGCCTGCACCGTACCCGCTGGCAGCTTCGCAACCGTGGCAGCCGGAACCACCGAGTACACCGACACCGGTCTCGCCTCCAACCAGACCTTCAGCTACCACGTGTTTGCGCTGAACACCGTGGGCAATTCGGCTGTGACCAACGTCGCAACGGCTACGACCAACGTGCCGGCGATTCCTGGCGCGGTGGCGGGCAACGTGACGGCGCCAAACTCCGTCCGCATCTCGTGGACGGACATCGCCACCAACGAGGACGGGTATAAGGTAGAACGCTGTGAGAGCGCGGCCTGCGTGTTCGCCGAGATCTATCTTGGCGTCACGGCCGATGAAACGGAGTTCACGGATACCGGCGTGAACGACGGCACCACCTATCAGTACCGCGTGCGTGCCTATGGCGCCGCCGGTAACTCGGACTACGCCGCAGCCGTCATCATCACGGCCGGTGAGCCGCTGACGCCGCTCGCAGCGTCCGCCTTGGCATCGTCCGCGACCGCCATCCGTGTGACGTGGACCGACGCCTCGGATAACGAAGACGGCTTCCTCGTAGAGCGTTGCAGCACGGTGAGCTGCGCCGTCATTGTGGCCTCGGCGAATGTCGCGCGCAATGTGAGCGTGTACACCGACGCCACGGTCACAGTGGGGAATGAGTACTTCTATAGAATAACGGCGTCTAACGGTGCGGGACCCTCGGCGCCTACAGCGACATTATCAGCCAACACCTTCCTGCCCGATGCGCCTACTGGGCTGTCGGCCTCGACCTTCTCCTCCACGCAGGTGGACCTCGCGTGGACAGACAACGGGCCGAACGAGACGGGTGTTGAGATCCAACGTTGTGCTGGCCCGGGCTGCTCGAGCTTCGCAGCGGTGGATACGGCCGCCGCAAACGCGGTGTCCTACTCGGACATCGGCCTGACATCGGGCCTGTCGTTCTCGTACCGCGTCCGTGCCATCAACGGGGTTGGTCAGTCGGCCTTCACGAGCGTGGTCACGGCCGCGACGAACTTGCCGGCGGCGCCGAGCAATGTGACCGCGTTGATTGATAACCCAACCGACGTCTCGCTCAACTGGACTGACAACGCGAGCAACGAAGACGAGTTCTTCATCGAGCGTTGCGAAGGCAGCAACTGCACCAACTTCGCCTTCCTCAGCAACGTCGGGGCTGGCGTCACGAGCTACAACGATCCGGGACTGACCACAGGCAGTATCTACCGCTATCGGGTGCAGGCGTCCAACGGCGCAGGCGTCAGTCCTTTCGCGCCCGTTGCGGAGGCCGCCTTGGTCGTCCCAGCTCTCCCCACTGGGTTCAGCGCAACGGTCACGAGCGGCACGCGCGTGAACCTCGCGTGGACGGACGCCGCCACCAACGAGCTGAGTTATCAGATTGAGCGTTGCGCCGGCGCCGGCTGCAGCAGCTTTGCGCTCCGCAGCACGCGGG
This sequence comes from Gemmatimonas sp., assembly GCA_031414535.1. Taxonomy (GTDB): domain Bacteria; phylum Gemmatimonadota; class Gemmatimonadetes; order Gemmatimonadales; family Gemmatimonadaceae; genus Pseudogemmatithrix. The sequence goes on along the minus strand of JANNVQ010000005.1, from coordinate 78,211 downwards.
CTGCCAATGCCGTGACCTATGTAGACACCGTGGGCGTGGACTCCACGTATTCGTATCAGATCAGGGCATTGAACAACGTCGGGGCCTCGGCGTATGTGGCCTCGGCCGAGGTGAACACCATCCGCCCGGACCTCCCGACAGACTTTGTGGTCACGACCTTCTCGGCCACGCAGGTGGACCTCACGTGGACGGATGTGGCGACCAACGAGTCGGGTTACCTCGTGGAGCGTTGCGCCGGTGTCAGCTGCAGCACCTTCGATACGCTGATCGTACTCAGTGCCGACAAGTCTTCACACCAAGACCAAGGTCTGAGCGCGCAAGAGTCGTACAGTTATCGCATCAGCGCCTTCAACGTGGCGGGTAATCGCGGCACGGTCGGTCCGCTTTCCGCGACGACGATTGTTCCGGCGCTCCCGACCGCTTTTGCGGGGATCGCTCAGTCGGCCACGCAGATCAATCTCTCGTGGACGGACGCAGCCAGCAACGAGCTTGGGTACCGCGTTGAACGATGCGCTGGTGGCGGGTGCAGCAGCTTCGTTGAAGTCGGCACCGTCGGCGCGAATCAAACCAGCTTCGTCAATACCGGGCTCGTACTCAATACGATCTACCGCTTCCGTCTGCGCGCCTTTAACGCGGCCGGTACCTCGGCGTACACGACGGTGCTTCAGGTGCTCACATCCGCACCGGCTACGCCGTCCACGCTCGCGGCCACGGTGCTCACGGTAAGCGAAGTACAGCTCACCTTCACTGACGCCTCGACCAACGAGACGGGCTTCACTGTTCAGCGCTGCCTGACGGCGGACTGCGTGAACTTCACAGATCTCACGACCTTGCCCGCAGGTGCGGGCGGTGTGCAGACCTACGTGGACAACACCCTGAGTGCCGGACAGTTGGCGCGCTACCGGGTGCGCTCGTTCAATAACGTGGGCACCTCGTCGAGCACCACCAACGTAGCGACGGCCAGCACGGAAGTGCCGGCGGTGCCCTCGGCGGCGGCGGCCTTCCCGCAGGGCCAGACGCAGATGTTCGTGCAGTGGTCCGACAACGCGAGCAATGAAGGCGGCTACATCGTGGAGCGCTGCCTAGGCCAGAGCTGCACCAACTTTGCAGCGATTGATACGACCACGGCCCCGCCGGCGAGCATTACGGATGTCACCGTCACGGGCGGCAACTTCTATAGGTATCGGGTTCGCGCCATCGGAAATGGAACGAGCAGCTTCGGCGCGTCGGCGTACTCAAACGAGGCGTTGGCATCGACGATCATCCCGGCGAATCCAAGCGCATTGACGGCCGACGCGGTATCGGACAACCGTGTGAACATCGCGTGGACGAACAACGCCAACAATGCGGATGATTTCCGTGTGTTCCGTTGCTCGGTAGCGGCCTGCGTACCTGCTGCTCAGATCGGTGTGGCAGGCGGCGGTAACGTGGTCACCTATGTGGATTCTACGGTCTCGGCCAACACGCTCTACCGCTATTCCGTGAGCGCCACCAACGGTGCGGGTGAGTCTGGCGTGACGAATGTGGCCGAGACGGGAACCTTTGTGCCTGGCCTGCCCACTGCGCTCGCGGCCGTCATCATCTCGGGCAGCGAGGTCCAGCTCACCTGGACGGACAACGCCTCCACTGAGACTGGCTTCGAGATTGAGCGTTGCGAAGGCATCGCGTGCACCAACTTTGTGAACATCTTCACGGCGGGCGCGAACAGTGTGTCGTACAACGACACTGGGCTCGCGGACTCCACGCTGTTCCGTTATCGCATCCGTGCGACGACTGGGACCGCCTTCTCGGGTTATACCGCGCCGGTGGCGGCCTCCACAGCGCCGCCGACTGGTCCGGCCTCGGTGCTGGTAACGCCGGGCGCTACCAATCTCGTGCTCGGATGGACCGACGCGGCGACGGATGAGACGTCCTACGAAGTGGAGCGCTGCCTTGGAACCGGCTGCACCAATTTCGTGAGCGTGTCCTCGCTCGCTGCCAACGCAGTTTCGTTTAGCGAGGCCTGGTTGGTGGACACGGTGTACCGCTACCGGGTGCGCGCTGTGAATGCGGCCGGTCCCTCCGCGTACGGGAACGTCGTCACACAGAGCACCTACCGTCCCTTGGCGCCGGCCAGTTTCACAGCGGCAACCTCCACCGCGACCTCGATCAACTTGCAGTGGACATCGGGCTCGGCGAACTCAGGGGGCTTCCGTCTGTTCCGCTGCGTGGGGCCGAGCTGCATAGTGGCCGAAGTTCGCACGTTTGATTCGACCGCGACGGCTCACCTTGATGAGTCCTTGGCCACGGCCTCGGTATTCACCTACGATCTACTGGCGTACAACATCTTCGGTAATGGTCCGCGGGCAGGTGAGGTAACGGCCACGACGGACTTCCCGGCCGTGCCCGCGAGCCTTGTGGTGAGCACCGTCTCGGCGTCGCGGATCGAACTGCAGTGGAGTGATGCCTCCACCAACGAAACCGGATTCGAGATCTACCGCTGCCTCGGCGCGGGTTGCACGCCGAACAGTCTGTTGATCACAGCTGGTGCGGGCGTTCAGTCCTTCGCGGACCTGAGCGTAGTCATCGGGAACGTTTACCGGTATCACGTGCGCGCCGTCAATGGCGCGGGTGCCTCGCCGGCGACGAGCGTCTCGGAAGCCAACACGCTGGTGCCGGTGGACCCGGCTTCCTTGGAAGGATTGCCGCTTTCACCGTCGAGCGCGCGTGTGCAGTGGATTGCACAGGCGAATACGGCGCAGTACCGCATTGAGCGCTGCGATACGCCGGGTTGCGTCAGCTATACGGCGCTCGACAGCGTGGCGCATCCGACCAACGCGTTCACCGACAACTCCGTGGTCACGGGTGAGACCTACGGCTACCGAGTCCGCGGCTTGAACGCTGCGGGGGCTTCGGCTGGGGGGGCTAGCGTGGAGGTGGCGATGCTCACGCCATCGTCAGTGTCCTCGCTTGCAGCCGTGGCACTGTCTGGGACGCAGGTGCTGTTGAACTGGGCGGACAACTCCAGCAATGAACTGGGCTTTGTGCTCAGCCGTTGCTCGGGCGGAGGCTGCTCGGACTTCGTTCTCGTGGATAGCATCGCGGCGAATGACACTTCGTACGTGGACGCGACGGTGGCGTTCAACGAGCGCTACGTGTACCAGTTGGTGGCGTATAACAATGTGGGCAGTGAGGCGCCGCCGACGATTCAGATGCAGACCACCGCGCCGGATGCTCCGTCTAACCTCGTGGCGACGACGACGGCGCCGGGCACGGTTGACCTTACATGGACTCTGCCGGTGACGAACGAGATCTCCGTCGCGGTGGAGCGTTGCGCTGGCGCGGCTTGTATCAACTTCAGTCAGATTCAGTTGCTGGGTGCAGGCACAGATGCCTATCAAGACACTGGCCTGCCGACGAATGTTGTGTGGCGCTATCAGGTGCGCACGATCAACAATGTTGGACCGTCGGACTACTCCAACGTGGACCAGGCTAACACTATCGTGCCGACGGTGGTCGAGAATCTGGCGACCACGCAGGTGAACGGTCAGCGGATTGATCTGTCTTGGACGGACGGGGCCCTGGAGCAGGGGTATGTGGTGGAGCGCTGCGATGGGCTTTCGTGCACGAGCTTCACTGAGATTGCCACGCTGCCGGCGAACACGACGAGCTACGTGAATAACACCGGCGTCGTATTGAATGCGGCGTACACGTATCGAGTAACCGGTAGGAACGTGGCGGGATTGGGTGTATCGTCGTCGCCGGTGGTGGTTGAGCACGCACTCAATGCGCCGGAGTCGGTGCGGTCCCGCGTGCTGAACCGTACCCAGGTGCTGACGCAGTGGGCCTACGCGCCGAACATGCAGCAGTATTCGTTCCAGGTGCTGCGCTGCGTTGGGGCGGGTTGTGACCCGGCCACGGGCACGGTGCGGACAACGGTGAGCTCGGCGACGCTCGAATACGCCGAGTCCGTAGCGCAGGGTCAGGATGTGACGTACGCAGTTCGGGCCGTGACGTTGGGTGGGACCTCGAATGCACCGTCTGGCCCGTCGGCGCGCACGCCGATCAATCTCGCCAGCGCGGTTGCGGTCACAGGAGTCAGCGACTTGACGCTTGGTGAGCGGCACTATGTGTTCAATGTGCCGGCGGATGCATTGGCCTTGCGGGTGAGGATGGACTCGCCGTCGGGTGATGCGGATCTGTATGTGAAGTTTGGGGAGACGCCGACGACCAACGTGACGTTGAACGACGCGACCAACTGCGTGCCGTATACGGGCGCGACGCCGGAGATTTGTACCTTTACTGCTCCGGCTGCGGGCGATTGGTACGCGATGCTGCAGGCGTTCTCGACGTACGGCGGCGCGACGCTGAAGGCGTCCTTGGCGGAGCGGTTCGGTTGGCCGATAAATGTGGCTAACGATGTCACTGCCTTCACAACGCTTCTTGTATCGCACTCATTTACGATCACTGAGCCAACCGCGCTTACGCACTTGGGTTTGCGACTCGCGGCTTTCCCTCTTGGGACGAATGTGCGCGTGGGCCTGTATTCAAGTCGGGCTCCCATCGCTCCAGGTGTTGCAGTTCCTGGTGAACCCGATCAGCCAGATCAGCTCCTGACTCAGATTGACATCACAGGTGCTGTGGTGGGAGTCAATGAGTTGGCGGTCAGCGAGATTGTCCTCCAACCGGGCAAGTATTGGCTCGCCTCCGTAGCTAACCAATCTGCTACCTACGGGAATTCAGGTCAGATGGGAGTGTACAGATTCTTCGCGGCTACCTCAGGGTTTAACTACGGCAGCGGATTCCCAGCGGTCTGGCCCGCAGCTGACCTAACCACGAATTTCACGCGCCACAACATCTTCATTCGCGGCTTCAGGTAAGAATCAGTAGCTTGTGCATGCAGACACGACGGGCCGGAGCATTCGCTCCGGCCCGTCGTGCGTTATAGCTTTTCTCCCATGCCCATCCGACTTGGCTGCCAAGGCTGGAACTACCCCGCGTGGGTGGGCCCTTTCTATCCCACCCGCACGCGCGCGGCGGATTTCCTCTCGACCTACGCGCGCGCCTTTGATACGGTAGAGGTGGATTCCACCTTTTACGCCGTGCCAGCCGTAAAGACCGTGCGCGGCTGGGCCGAGCGTACGCCGGAGCATTTCACGTTCGCGCTCAAGCTGCCACAGGAGATCACGCACGAGCGGCGCTTCGTGGGGGCAGGGGAGACGGCCGCGCGCTTCTTTGATGTGGCGCGGGAGCTGGGGGCGAAGCTCGGGCCGATTCTCATTCAGTGCGGGCCGGATCTGTCGGTGAATGAGTTCGATGCGGTGGAGGACTTTCTGGTCTCGCTGCCCGCTGATCTGAAGTTCTCGATAGAGTTTCGTCAGAAGGCGTGGATCAATGAGCGCACGCACGAGTTGCTGACGGCGCGGAATATTGGACTCGCGCTGGTGGATGCGCGGTGGGTGCCTCGGGCTTGGATGCTCAAGCTGGCGGCGCGGCCGACGTGTACAACGCACGCGTATGTGCGCTGGATGGGGCCGGATCGGGCGATTACGGACTATTCGCATGTGCAGGTGGATCGGACTTCTGAGTTAGAGTCGTGGGCTGCGGTTCTGCCGGCGTTGAGCGTGCGTGTGCCGGTGTATGGGTATGTGAACAACCATTTCACGGGGCATAGCCCGGCGAATGTGAGATGGCTGCAAAGCCAACTGGGCCAGGTCCCGAAGGACCCGGCCCAGTTGGGGGTGCAGTTGGGGTTGTTTTGATGGGCGATGATTACGGCGTGCGGAAGGTGATGCCGCCGACCACAGGTGCCGGTGTGAGTTGTGGAGCGACGCCGAAGCGGGCGAATCCTTCGCCCCAGCAGTAGACGGCCTCGCCTGACGTTATGCCGCAGGTTGTGTTGTTGCCGGCGCGGATTGAGGTGAAACTTGGCCCGCCAACAACCTGCACTGGCACGTTGCGTTGCGTGAAGGTGCCGTCGCCGAGCTGGCCAGCTGTGTTCACGCCCCAGCAGTAGGTGGCGCCACCTGCAGTGAGGCCACAGGAATGCTGATTGCCGAGTGCGAGCTCAGTGAAGCTAGGTGCACCGGTCGGAGTGACAGGAATAGCCGAACTCGAAGCCAGGCCGTTACCCAACAATCCGCCGCCGCCTGCTCCCCAGCACCAAGTCGCACCGAGTGAGGTGAGCAAGCAGCTGTGGTTGCTGCCTGCGAAAACGGCTTGAGCAGAATGCCCGCCTGCAACCGCCACCGGCGTGAGCCGGGGCGTGTTCGACGTGTTTCCGTCGCCAATTTGAAGGCCGTCATTGGTTCCCCAGCAGTACACCTGAGCTCCGCTGCGGCCGCAGGCATGTCTGGCACCAGTTGCCAGCTCGGCGAAGGTTAGGCCGGTAGATACCAAGCCGATAGGTTCTGAGGTGGAAGTGACGCCGCGTCCCAACTGGCCCGCCAGGTTGAGGCCCCAACAGCTCGCGGTACCAATCGTGCTGAGAGCACAAGTGAAGGCTCCCCCGCGGCTGACGGAGGTGAACTGATCCCCGGAGGGAACCGCAATTGGAACGGCGGAGGACAGGGTGCCGGTACCCAATCCATTGTTGATTCCAGTTCCCCAGCAGAACAGGGCGCCTGCCTCTGCATCAACGCCACAGGAGCTGGACCCCAAGGCTAGATCAAGAAACTGGTTTCCGCCGCTTATGGCCTGCGGGAACGCGACGAAGTCGTCGCTGCTGCCCGTACCCAAACTTCCTTCAACGCTTAGGCCCCAGCAGGACGCCTCTCCACTGCTTGCACGTGTGCAAGCAGTAGCGGTATTGCTGAGCTCGAGCGTATTGCCGTTGGCGATGAAGGGGAGTGCCGTCGGCGTGCTGGTGAAGGTTGTTGTGCCGTTGCCGAGGGCTTCGGGATAGAGGGCACCCCAGCAGTAGGCCGCGCCGGTCGTGCTGATGCCGCAGGTAGACTCCGGGCCGGCAACAACACTATTAAAGGCGATGCCGCCGGATACAGGCGTGGGCAGTGTTGCAATGGGAGCGAAGGTCCCGTTGCCCAGCGTTCCGCGGTTCTGGCCCCAACAGTATGCGCTGTTGCTTGCGTCGGTTGCGCATCCCCGCCGATTGATAATCGACAAGCGATTCACGACCAGTCCTGAAATGCCAGGCACTGGGCTGGGGAAAGGGGAGGTGCCGGAAATGCCGCCGTTTCCAAAGCCACCCACGTCGTTAAGGCCCCAACACAAATTCTGCGCGCTAATCGTCACGCCGCAAGTGAGCGCGAACTGGCCGGAACCAAGGTCGCCAAGCTCGAGCTCGGCGTAGCGAAGCCCGCCGCCGCCGACAACTGGTGAGAGCGCATTATCGGTCGAGCCGTTGCCGATGTAGCTCCCGGCGCCCCAGCAATACGCAAATCCTGCGGCGGTCAGTCCACAGGCGCTAAATCCCCCCACGTTCACCTTGGTAAAGCGCACCGGGATGCTTACTGCGGTGGGAATATTACGTTGCACCGTCGTGCCATCGCCAACTCGGCCTTGGGAGTTGTTGCCCCAGCAATAGACCTGGCCCACATCGGTGAGGCCGCACGTGGTGAGCGTTCCGACATCGACCGCGCGCCACGAAAGGCCGCCACTTACCAGAACCGGCGAAGAACTGTTGGCGCCGACGCCGTCACCAAGCTGGCCGGAGCCACCGCGCCCCCAACAATAAATATCACCGATGGTCACAACGCCGCAGCCAAATCCGTTTCCTAATTGGATGGAATTGAACGCAAGCCCACCAGCGACGGCGGTAGGGCTCAAGCGCTGTACGAGATCGCCATTGCCGAGTTGGCCGAAAATGTTACTTCCCCAACAGTACGCCGTGCCGGCCGTGCTCAAGCCGCAGTAAGAGTTCTGGCCAGTCTGTCCGCCCGCCGCCAAACTCGTCGAGTCCACCGGCACTACGGGATCCACCACGGAGAACGCCGCCGACAGATCAGACGAGAACGAGCCCTGCGTCCCTCGGAGTTGATAACCCGTTCCCGGCAATCCCACCGCCACCTCATCAAACGTCGCCACACCATTCACCGCATTGACGGTCGTGGTCCCGATCAGAATCGTGCTGGTCGGATTCGTCACCAACTCCAGCGTGACCGGCCCGTTGTACGAGGTCAACACCTGACCGCCGCTGTTGCGGAACTCCACCGTCACCGGCGAAAGCAACCCACCTGCTTCCGCGCCGCTCGAGGGCGCCGTCGCCAGTACCAACAGCGCGGCATCCCAGCCGTTCACCACCGCGCCACCGAGCACGTCGATGGAGCCACCGTGTACGGCAGGCGTCGGATTCGAGACGTTGACGGTCAGCACGCCGCCTGTCGCGCCGTTGATGTCGTTCACCCTGAGGTACCGACCAGTCGTCGGCGTTGTCGCGAACTCCGCGTTGGAGAGCGCGATGGTTCCGCTCCCACGCTCAACTGCGAGCTCCGTGAGCACCGGATCCTGATTCACGAACTGCACGGAATCGAGCGTGGCGATCGCCGCTCCCTCGTTGACTGCCCATCGCGCATTGTCGAACACCACACCAGTGACGTTCGCGCCGCCCGTGGTGAGGACCGCGCCGTTGAATCCAGAGGTGAAGCGCCGGCCAACCGCAGTACTGGTGAGCAGCTGCCCCGTCGCCCAAGAGTCGGCATTGAGCTGCACCGAGAGCGCGGCGCTCTGCTGTGCGATGCCAAGGTTGGCAAAGTGCGATGTGCCAGCGCCCGCACCCGGGTTTGAGAATCCGATTGTCTGCGCCGCTGATCCAACAAACCAGGTCTGGTGCGTGCCGCTGGCCGAAAACGCCTCGGCATCGCCGAGTGCCTGCGCGAAGTCGCCGTGCAGCGCGAGGTGTCCCGCGCTGAGCTCGGTAGAGGCGCCGCCGCCAAAGATGGCGGGGCCAAAGACTACGACGCTGTCGACCGCATTCACCATGCGCAACACGCCGGTCGCTTGCGTGCGGAACGTCCCGCCTACCACGAGCCGGCGGAATGCCACATCAAGCGTGCCACCCGAGACCGTGAGGTTCCCGGTCACCCAGAGCGGGCTGTCGAGCGCTGCGCCTTGCGTGAGAATGACTGATCCCGTAATTGAGTCGGGAAGCTGGGGGTCGACTCCGTCAAACTGCGTCGTGTCGATGGCCCAGCGTCCACCCAGCGTGTCCACGAGGTCACCGCCCAATCGGACGCGCGTGGCAGAGGCGTTGCCAATCGAAGAGACCGTGCCTCCCACGGTGACGTTCCCCGCCACCCGAGCTGCAGACGCGAAGTTGACGACGCCGGAACCTGCGAACTCCACCGCATTCAGTTGATTAGCCGCGGTATCGGCAAACGTGATTGACGGCGACGCGCCGGTGAAGCGGGTGAGATGTCCTCCCTCCGCCAGCAGGCGCGTGCCGGTGCCGGACTGCACGAGGCTGCCGCTGAGTTCGAGCACGCCGGCGGTCATGTTGCCCGGCACTGTGACACCGCCAAACTCCGCGCTACCGGCGAGGCGGAGTGTGTCGGTCGGGTCCTGCATAATCACACGACCGTTGGCCGTCGTGCGCAGGGCGATGCCAGTGCCTCCGCCCACAGTCGCCGTGCCCGCCACGTCGAGCGAACCGGCGGTGCCGCCTACGACGATGCGACCGAGGTGTGCGCCGGAGAGACGGTACTGTCCCAGCACGAGCGTCGGGACCGACTGCACAGCAATCAGTGTGGTGTCGGCGCCCCACGCGACAAGCGTGTCCACGACGAAGAGGCCGCTGCGCTGCAGGCCGGTCTGCCATCCCACCTTCGCCGCGACCACGAGCGAGGTGCCGAAGTTTGGCGTTCCGGCGCTCACAAGCGTGCGTCCCGTCGCGTTGATGCTGTCACCGGGCAGTTCGAAGCGGTTGAGTGCCTTCGCGTTGGAGAGGAAGCCAACGATTCCCGCGCTCGGCGTGCGCACAGAGCGCAAGGTACCGAAGCAGGACGCGCTACAGGTTGACGTGAAATCGGCGTCAGGGAACGCGAGCTGAATTCCTTGAGCGCTCGTGCCGATGAGTTCGACGACGTGGTTGGCGCTTGCGGAGAATGCCTGCGGGCTACCTGTGACCGTAGACTGGATGTTGCCCGCTACGCGCAGGGTCCCACCCGTGAGCCGCCCTGCGGTGCTGCCTCCGTCGAAGCCCGCGCTGCGCCCGACGGTCACCAGCGAGCCGGGCCCCATGCTGATCGTGCCGCCCGTAGTCGTGATAAGGTCGAGACCGATGCTGGCGGGGGAGCTACCAAACGCCAGATCCGCGCCGCCCGCAACAATTGTCGAGCTGTCGACCACGAGCGGGCCGTTCACCACGTAGGCGCCGCTAAGCACGTACAGCTTGGGCAGACGTCCGCGGATAGTTCCCGTCGTCCCGTTAAGCACGATGCCGCCGGTGTCCGCGATGACGGATGGCACCAGCGGATAATCGAAGCCGTTGGTAAGGGAAACGTAGAAGTTGCCGACCGTCACCGTCGCACCAGAATCAATCGTCACGCGCGAAGAGATGATGTTGGTCTGCAGCACCGGATAGTTCGGACGCCCAGCGGGCACGAGGATCGAGTCAGTCGGTACGGGACGCCCGTAGGGGGCCCAGTTCGCCGAGTCTGCGAGGCTCGAACTGACATTCCCGAGCCATACGAAACTTGCGTTGGTCGAGATGGCGCTCGCAGAGAATGTGACTTGCGTGAGGCCAACCACGTTCGCGGTCACGGTCTGCGTCCCAAACTCGCTGCCGAGCAACCACGCGGCCCTCGCGACACCGCTCGCGTTGGTGACGCTCGTCGCTGGCGACACGCTGCCGCCACCGAGCAGTGCCGCCCACGTCACGTTCACTCCCTGCACGGGATTACCGATCGCATCCGTGACGCGAACGGCAAGCGAATCCGGGAGCGGCGAGGACGCGCTCAAGATCTGGCTGTTGCCAGATAGAATCACGAGGTTCGCTGGCGCCCCTGCAATCACTACAAGCGTATCCAACAAACCGTCGCCGAGTCCCGCGGCGGTGAACCGCAGCGAGTAGGTCCCCACGAGGTTGAGCGTGAGGTCGTCAAAGCTCACCACGCCGGCCGTTGCCGCCCGCGTGCGCGCGAGTCCGAGCACCGCACCTGCGGGGCCAGTCTCCACCAAGAGCGACACATCGCCGGTGTATCCGGAAGCGACGTTGCCCAATGCGTCGCGTGCCTCCACGAGAATTGGCGCCCCCGCGAGCTGGGAGACATAGGGGGCGGGCCGATTCGTAGACACGAGTTGGGCTGCGGCCGCGGCCAGAGCGGTCGCGGAGTACTGGAAACCGGAGCCTGAGAGCCCGACCGACGTCGCGAAGTAATTGACGAGTCCGGCTGTGTTCGGGAGCGTCGGCGTGAAGCTCGCGATGCCCGTTGCATCGGTGAGCACGGGAGTGACGCCGAGCGTGTCGGTGCCTCGCGTTGCGGTGAAGACCACGGTCACGCCGGCGACGCCGTTGCCGAAGGCATCTCTCACCGCGGCGCGCAGCGGTTGTGAGAGCGGTTGTGCGACCGTGCCCGTCTGACCATTGCCCGATGCCGCGGAGTCCGGGAAGACAAACGCGGCCGCGGCGGCGCTCACGGCGAAGCTGTTGGAGAGCACGTTACCGAGCCCAGTTGCGGCGAAGCGCAGAACGTAAGTGCCGGCAACCGGGAGGTCGATTGTGCTAAACGTCGCGACACCAGCGACAGCGACGGCGTGGAGTGAGTCAGTGGGCGCGCCGTGCGGGCCCGATTGCACGCTGACCGAGACGGAGTCGGCGAAAGTTGTCGCGAGGTTACCGAGGGCGTCACGCGCTTCAACTCTCACGGGGGCGGAGGTGCTGCCTGCCATCAGCGGTCCAATCGGCCCGCTGGCAATCACGAGTGACGATGCGGCGCCAGCGGTGACGGTATGCACGAAGATGAGCTCGGTGCCGAGCCCGGCTGTGGTGACCCGTGGCCCAGTGGACTGCGCGCCGAGCGTGAGTCCCATGGTCGCGGTGTTGGTCGCAATGCCATTGGCGTCAGTGAGCACGGAGGTTTGCGCCAAGGTGACGACAGCCTCAGCGCTCCAGGTGGTCACCGCGCCAGCAATTGGATTGCCGTATTGGTCGCGCACATAGACGCGCAGTGCGCTCGGGAACGCCGAGCCTGCGACGCTGGTCTGATTGTTGCCATCGAGAATGCCGAACTGCGCGGGCACATTCGGCGCTACCGAGAACGCCGCGGACGCTGCTGAACTAAATCCGCTTGCTGATGCCACCAGCGTGTAGCCCGCACCTGCGGTCTGCGCGTTGACTGTGCTGAAGGTGGCAACGCCATTCACCGCCGTTACCGTCGTGGTGCCGAACAGAGCGGCGCCAACTGGCCCAGTGCCCAGCGAGAGTGTGGCATCACCGTTAAAGCTGGTTACCACGTTCCCGTTGGCATCGCGTAGTTGAGCAATCACCGCCGGAGAGAACGCCGTGCCGGCGATCGCCGCGGTCGGTGCCTGCGTGACCACTACCTGCGCGGGTGCGCCCGGTGTGGCCGTGGCTGGCACGGCGACAAACACCGTAGGCGCTACGGCGAGCGAAGCCCGCAGTTCTTGGGCACCGACTGCGCTACCGAGTGTCCACGCCGTGGAAGCCTGGCCGCTGGCATTCGTTGCGGCATTTGTCGGGAGCGTCGTGCCCCCGCCCGTGACGATGCTGAAGTTCACGGTCACACCCGGCACGACGTTGCCCTGCGCATCGCGCACGTCCACGACGATGGGCTGCGCGAGTGCCGCGCCCACCACACCAGCCTGCGCGCCACCAGAGATGAGCGCGATCTGCGTCGGCGCCGACGGCGTGATGCCGAACACACTGCTCGTGTCAGGTGTGAGCGCGCCGGAGCTAGCCCGCAGGCTGTACGTCGCACCCACGAGGTTCACCGAGAGCGAGCTGAACGTGGCGAGCCCATTCACGGCCGCTTGCGAAGTGCTGCCGCTGAGCACTGCGCTGCCGCCGTTCAAGAGGCTGAGTGCTACGGTGCCTGTGAACGCGGTATCCACATTGCCAAAGGCATCACGCGCGCGCACCGTCACCGGCGGCACCAAGGCTTCGCCTGCCACTGCGTCTGATGGCTGCGACACGAAGTCGAGTACCGCCGCCGCCGCTGGCGTGATCCTGATGCTTGTTGTGGTATCGGAGATGAGTGTGCCGCTGCTGACCACAAGCGTGTAGCTCCCTGCAGCAGTGATGGAGAGATCGTTGAAGGTCGCGACTCCATTCACCGCCGTGCGCGTGGCGGTGCCGCCGAGCGCTGGGGCCAGTGCACCAGCGACGGCGATAGTGACGGCACCAGTGAATGCGGGTGCAGCATTACCGAAGGCATCGCGGGCCTGCACCACGACGGCCGGAGCCATCGCTGTGCCCGCCGTCACCGTGCTCGGCTGGGTGACGATATCCAGACGAGTTGGCGTACCGGCGATGCCTGTTGCGGTGATGGTGAGCGGTGAGCCCGTGAGTCCCGTTGCGGTGGCGGTGATGGTCTGCGCGCCGAGTGCCCCGCCTAGAGTCCAGCGTGTTGAGACGGCGCCGTTGGCATCGGAGGTGTCAGAGAGTGTTGCGAGGCTACCGTTGCCGGTAGCTACAGCGAAGCTGACAATCACGCCTGCGACGGGAATGCTGTCGATGGCTAGCGTGCGCAGGACAATAGAGTCGGCCAGTAGCGCGTTGACCGATCCGGTTTGTGCATTCCCTGAAGTGAGCAGGAGCAGTGAAGCGGGTAGCGATACAGCGATGGTGGCGGTGTCGGCGCGCAGGCCATTAGGCAGGGACGCCACGATGCGTGCGTTACCGCGTACGGCGCGTAGCGAGGCCACACCGGATACGGGATTAATCTGTGCGCGAGCGGTATCAAGCGAGAAGAACACAAAGGGTGTGTTCGCAATGGCTTGGTTCTGCGCGTTGAAGGCCGCGGCGGTGAACGCCCTCGTATTGCCTGCTACTCCTGTGGATGTCTTTGGTGCGATGGCGACGCGAGCAGCATCTTTGCCTACGCCGTCATAGGTGACGGGGATGACAATGGGATCGTTTGCTCCGCTGGAGCCAAGGGGCCGTGCGACAATGGCCGTTGGTCCGCCGCGGAAGACTGTGTCGCCCGCCGCATTCACGTAGGCAAGAGTAAGCGAGAGCGGCAGTCCATCAACCGGCGCTGAGTTGGGGATGGGCAGTTGTAGCGAAAGAGCGACGGAGTCGGCAGTAGACGGGAAGTCTACGAGCGTGTCCTTGGCGACGCTGCCATCCTCGTTGCGGAGCACGACGCGCACTTTCGTGAAGGGCACGGCCTCACCGGCGCCATCCACGAGTTGCATGAGGGCTGGCATGACGGGCGCGATCGCGATGCCCGCGATGCGTCGGCCGGTGAGGATTCCGTTATCCGGGCCGGTGACTTCGCGGCCGCAGGAGAGGAGGGAAAGCGCGAAGGCCGCGGTCAAGAAGACCAGGCGGCGCTGGGCCGGTCGGAGCACGTGGGCCAGTCCTATCTATATAGAGGTGTGCCCGGAGAAAATACGAGTCGGGACGTGGGGCCGACAGGTAGTGGGTTGGGGAAATGACCTAGGTCATTTTGGATTGGCGGGTATTAGTTGCCTAGAAAGACAACTGGGCCGCGTCCGAAAGGACGCGGCCCAGTTGGGGGTGCAGTTGGGGTTGTTCTAGCCAACTAGGGGTTCAGCTGCGCTCGGTAGATTGTGCCGTTGTATCCGACCACGAAGAGATGGGCGTTGAACGGCGTGTTGTTCAGGACCGTCGCGCCTCGAAGCGTTTCGCCGGACGGGCCTGTGATGGTGACCCAGGTGTAACCCATCTTCTGCGACACCTGTCCGTTCGCGCCAACCATGAACTGCAGGCCGTTAAATGCGGCGCCCGCCAACATGTTGTTCGGCTGAGACGGGAAGTTATAGACCGTTGAACGCCACTTCTCGCGCATCACACCGCCATCTCCGCCGGCGAAGTACCCATCGATGTCCACGTCGACGATGGTCCGCAGCGTCGTCGTATTGGAGTTAAAGACGCTGTTCCAGGTGCCATCCCCCGTCGACGTGACCCAGTCGCCCCCGCTGCCCACCGCCACAAGGCCATCCCGCTGCGTGAGAGCGATGTCGTAGAGATTCGCGCCCGTGGGGGACGATTGGCTTGTCCACGAGCTGCCGTTGAAGAAGAGAATCGTTCCACCGTCTCCCACCGCATAAATGCTGTCGGAACTGAAGGCGAGTACGCCGCGAAGATGCGCCGTGCCCACCGTGGTCACGGTGGTGAAGCCTTGGCCAGATAGCTTGCTCACGATCGTCCCGCTGTCGCCGACGGCCCAGAAACTTCCCGCGACGCCAGAGACGGCGTTGAGGTTCTCGGTGGTCCCGGAAGGGATAGCGAAGTCCCAAGTATCGCCCCCGCCAAAGGATGCGAAGGCAAAGGCTCCCCCCTGTCCGACGGCGGCCAATTGGGTCGCAGAGCTCGCAGCGATGTCGTTCCACTGGTACGTGGTTGCGTTCGTGTTGTAGGACGACCAGACCAGCGGAGCGGTGTGGCAGGACGTAGGGCGGAAGTTTCCGGTGTAGCCCTCTACAAAGACTGACCCTGTCGCGCAGGCGCCGAGTGCGGCTCCTTGGATGTCGAGGATGCCGTCGGTCGCCATGTAAACGTAGATGCTGTCGGAGAACGTGGCCGTCTCGAGCACGATCAACGAGCCAATATCGATCGTCATGTTGCCGCGATCGGCGTCCAGCGTGCGCGTGTAGACGGTATCGTCGTAGAAGTACACCCACTGGCCGCCGGTCTTCTCGAAGCGCAGGTGATTGAAGCGTGAAGTGGTCGGGCTCGACGTCTGCAAGTCCACTTGGCTACCGTTGTCACCGCCTGAAAAGACGACGCGGTGGTTGTCGGTCGCGACGAACGACTTGTCGCTGGTGGTGTTGGACTGGGTGAAGCAGCACTGCGCCGAGACGAGCGTGCCGTTGGTGAGGTATCCCTCGGAGTCCGCACCGTCGAAGAGCACGTTCCAGCTGACGAACACGGAGTCCGTCGCCTGGTTCATCTCGAGGATACCAGATCCGGTGACGCGGAGGCCGCCCTGGGAACTCAGCGTCTGCCCATTCACGTCGAGGATGCCCGCGTTCAAGTAGAGCCCTGACTGGAAGTTCGTTGCCGTCAAGTTCACGGGACCGGCCAACTGCACCGTGCCTTCGTCCCCGCTCAGACCGACGTCGATTTCCAAGCGCGTGGCGATGGAGCCTGGTGCCGCGAGCGTTCTTGTTTCTGCTGATGAGGAACGGATTCTCAACTTCGAGTCGGTGTTGCCTGCGTTGACCGTTCCAGCCACATCCAGCGAGCCGAAGATGTCCAGTGTACGGAAGGAGTTAAGGGTCAAGGTCGCACCAGCCTCAACCGTCAACGGCCCCACCAGCGTGCTGAACCTGACGGTCGGTTGATTGGCGGGCGCAGCAGGAATCACTGCGCCGGTCACGGCGCTCGGTACTCCGTCTGACCAATTGCCCGCGTCATCCCAATTGGTGCTCGACAACCCGTTCCAAGTACTGCTCGCCGGCAACGAATAGCAGCTATTCGGCTGGAACAACTGTGGGAGGTTCTCGACGGTGAATGAGAGGCCATCGCAGGTGGTCTGATTCACGCCCTGCAAGTCCACCAAACTGGTCTCATCTGCGAGCGTCCAAGTATTGGACGGGTTTGCCGATGTGACGGTACTGCTCACAATCAACGAGCCTTGATCCAGCCAGACGTCACCCGACTCGTAGTGGAACGTGCTCGCGTAGGTAGGCGTCGCGTTTCCAGAATTGTTGAAGAAGAAAAGGCCCGGGCCAGACAGCTTGTCAAAGACCAAGTGCGCGAAACGTGAGCCGCTCGGTCCGCCGCTCTGGAACTCCACGTCGCCGTCCTTGCTGCCGTACAGCACAACGCGGTTGTTACCAGTAGCGACAAACGAGTACGGGCTGTTTGTCGCGTCCTGGAGGAAGTCATCGAGTGCCACGATTACGCCATCTGTGATCATACCGTCGGTAGACGCACCGTCAAAAATCACCCAGGATCCGACGTGTAGACTATCCGTAGCCATATCCATGCGCAGGCGGCCCGTTCCGAGCGTACGGAACGATCCATTCGTCACTAGGTCCTGCCCGTTCATATGGAGCGTACCGCCGAGGACGCGGACGCCGCCGTTGAAGGCGCCAAATGTCGGCAACGTGTCAACATTCACGACGTCAAGCAAGGAGACCGTTCCCGTGTCCGAGCCAGTGGCCGCGGAAATGAAGAGCGGGAGGCGAATTGATCCCGTCGCCGCGAGCGTGGCGCCGGCGCTGCCCGTCCGCATCCGAAGCACCGACGAGTAGGCCGCACCAGAGACCGTGCCATCCACGTCGAGGTCGCCGAACACGTGCAGCGTATCGCCTGCGTCAACCTGCAGAGTCGCCCCGGTCTCGACTGAAAGGCTCCTAACCTGCGCGCTGCTGAAGAGAGTTGGAACCGGCGACACGCCAGTCGGGATCACGGCATTGGTGCCGGCGTTCGGTACCCCATTGCTCCAGTTACCAGCGTCGGTCCAGATATTGCTCTCCGACCCATCCCACGTGGTAAGACCAGCCGGCGCACCAGAGGGTGCGATGTCGCTAGGGTTGCAAGTGCCCGCCAAGCAATCCAAGCTCGGCGAGGCGTTCACAAAGGTGACCGTTCCCTGGCTCGTCACGAAGTTCCGGAAGTAGTAACCGGAAGCAGGCTGTGGATAGTCGAATGTGATGTTGGTGAAGGTGGCAGCGTATGGGGCCTCGAAGTAGACCCAGAGCGCGTCATCCACTCTACTGGGATTCCAGTTCCGGAACGTTACGTTGTTCAGCGTAAAGCTCCCGCCGACGGGTCCGGACGGCCCCGACTGCAACGACAGTCCCGTGTTGTCCATCACAAGGCCGCTGTTGGTTATGTCGAAGTTCGTGCCGTTTGCGAAGATTCGACCCCCGCTGAGCGTGACGATGCCGTCGGTCTGGTTGACGCGACCGATCGAAGTGGCGTACATCGAAGTCGGGAACGTCGTGACCCCTCCTCCAGTGAAGCGCACGTTGGCCAGCTTTGCCTGGTCCGTCTGTTGGAAGTAGACGGTTCCATTCGGCAGGAAGTCCACCGTGTGAGGTCCCGAGGACGTCAACATCAGTGCAAGCGGATTGTCATACGTAAGCTGCGCAAACGATCGCGTGACAACCCGTCCATCCAGGAACTGCGACTCCCCGCTGCCTTGGATGTGCACGCTGTCCGCGACCACACGGGACGGATGGGTCATCAATACCCGCGCGCCGGCACCATACACCACGAGGTCCGCGCTCGGCATGTTCACGTACACGGTATCGAGCGTCACAGAGTCGCCAATCGTCAGTTGCCCGACGAGCACCTCAAGCGCGTCGGAGATGGTATAGGCGAACGGAATGCCAGTCGGGACCTGGTTCATGATTGCGTCCGCATACACACGCACCCGACCATAGTTGAGCGCGGTACTCGCAGCGTTCGCTGCGGGGATCTCCTGCGGTCCGGATTGCTGGCCGAGGAAGCTCGTCGTGTCAACGCTGAAGCCGTCCACCGAGCCAATCGTACCGAAGAGCGCCAGGTGATTGACCGTGAGGTCACCGGTTGCGCCAAGGTCAAGTGTGCCATCAATGAAATCGTCATAGCTGCCGACCCGCAGTGTGCCGCCAGTAACGGTAATGTTGCTGCCGAGGGTGCCGAGGTAGCGGCGCGCCAAGAGCGAATCGAGGATGTTGAGCGTCCCGTTGAGCACGAACACGCTGTCGAAACCTTGGTCCAGAGTCACTGAGGTCCGCGCAGTGACAGTCGTGGCCACGTTTGGATTGCCAAGCACCAGCCTCGTGGTCGGCGCAGCCAACTGTGCACCGACTTCCAACGCGCTCCACACATTCAGTGTGCCGCCGTTCAAGTTGCTGAATCCCGTGCCCGTGAAGCGCGCGATGCCCTGCACGGTTACTTCGGTCGGAGAGTCGTCCATTTGCATGCGGCCGCTGCCGACAATCGCGAGGCTGTCGGTGACCACGAGTGTGTCGTTAAAGAGCAGTAGCTGTGCGTCGTTGCCGATGGTGAGCGAGCGGAATTCCGCAGAATCGGCAAGAACGAATGCGCCGTTCGTCATCTGCACTGCGCAAGTCGGTGCCGAGCCGGCGAGGGTCCGAGTACCTCCATCACCTTGGAGGTTTAGGCGGCCGTTGGACGTGCAGGCCGGTACTGCAGTGAGAGCGACGCTCCTGGTTGCAGTGATCGGCGCATTGATGGTAACCTGTGCCCCACTCGCAATCGTCAGTGAGCGGTAAGAAAGGCCGCCAAGGGTGACGGGATCCGCCGGAAACACGTTTGCAATCGTCACGTTGGACGTCGCGCTGGGCAGGATGCCGGCGTCCCAGTTGGCGGGGTCGCCGAGGTCGTTGCTCGCTGAGCCAGTGAATGTGTACGATGCCAGCTGGTCCCAGCCGACGATGCGCGCCACGCCAACGGAGTCGATGTACCCGCCGTGACCCCCGGAGAGCACGTCGTTTATCGTCACGACGAGGTCATCCGCATTGCTCACCGTGTCAATAACGACCACGTACTTGCCTGTGGTCGGTATGGTGCTAAACGACATCTGGGGCAGCGAGACGGCGCCTCCGCTGCGATCAATTGTCAGGTAGTCAACCGTGGGATCCATCGTATAGAAGTACATGGCGTTCAAGAAGCTGAACGCCGCACCGTCCACAAGACGCAAACGAACGTTGCTAAAGAGGAAGGCTCCGGAGGTCGAGATGCCGCTGGCTTGCAGCAAGCGATTCGTTGCTCCGGCGGCTACGGGGAGGTTGCCCGTGGTTGCATCAACAACTCCATTCACAAAGACGTCGGAGAGCAGCCCGAGCGAATCTGCCGACAGCATTATCAGGTTTCCGAAATGCGAGGCGCTCGTGCCGGGGTTAGCAAAGTTCAGCGCGGTGCCGCCGCTCAACAGGTAGGTCTGGTGGCTACTCGATGCTGCGAACGCCGTGGCCGAAGTGGTCTGGCTGATATCGCCACCGACCACCAGTTTGCCGTTGGTGAGCAGGCCGTCGGTTGAGGCGCCAGCAAAGCTGGCATTGCCGATCACGTACACCGAGTCGGTGGCCGTGAGCATCGAGAAGCGGCCGGTGCCCGTGGTGGCGAGGCTGCCCACCTGAAGCGTCTGGCCGCCGATGTCGAAGCGGCCGCCTTCGACGGTCACGGTACCACTCACATCAAGGCCACCGCCAACGAGAGTGACCGTACTGTCAGTCCCGCTCTCGGGAGCCGAGATAAACAGCGCCACATCGTCAATGTTTCCGCCGCCGCCGAGTGTGACGGGTCTCCCCGGATTGGGCTGCATGCGGACTATGCTGCCCGACACTCCGAAGATGCCAGCACCCGCTCCCACCGAGAGATTGCCGCGCAGCACCAGCTCCGCAGCGTCCATGAAGAAACTCACGCTCGGATCGATCGTGAGGTTGTTCACGTACCTGGTAATTCCGCTATTGGGGAGGAACGGGATGGAACCGCCAACGAGGGTCACGTTGTCATAGGACGTGGGGACGCGACCCAAGGACCAGAAGGCGAAATTCCCCCAGTCGTCACCGTTGTCGCCGATGAACACGTTCTCGACCCCCGCACTCGGCTCCGACCGCGGACCAAAACAGCCCTCAGGCGCGTTGATGCAACCCACCGACGGAGTCGTAGTGGAGAAGCTCACCGTACTCGTGCCTGCAAGATCGAAGTACTTGCCCGTTGTCACCGGCGTAGCGAAATCAATCCGGCTGAAGCTCGAGGTGTAGCCGAGATACTGCGTGAGATCCAGCTGCGTCGCCTCCGGATCCATATTCGTGAACGTGACGTTGTTCAGTTCCGCGGACGTCGGAGTCACCGCAGAGTTTTGGATTATTGCCAAGGCCACGTTACGGAACACGGTGCGCTCGGTGCCGCTCTGGTCGAGCATAGTGGCGCCGGTGACCAAGAGGCGGCGTGGGGCGCCCGTCAGAACGTCAGACTTGATGACCACGCTGTCGCTGATGCCCGCTTGGCGCGTCAGGGTGCCGTAGATCTCAAGGTTGGACTTGAGCGTCATCACGAGGCTATCGCCGAATTCCACATACGCGGGCTTGCTGTTGACCGTGTCCTGAATGTCCACCAACACGCTGTCGCGGAACACCGTGATGTGGGCGCTGTCAGGGCGGAAGGATTCACCGCTTACGTCACTGCGCTGCACGAGGGCGCCGCGAATCTGCAAGCGACCGTCCGTCATGTAGCCGCTCGTGGACAATCCGCCAAAGTGCGCGCTATCCACTGAGACGGTACCAGTGGTCCTCATCGCGAGGCGGCCACTGCCACCGATGATGAGATCCGCCGTGTCCGCCGCGATCGAAACGGGGCCGCCACCTTCAGTTTGCGGCTGCACGTTCAACTGGCCGTTGAACACTTCAAGGCGCTGCGCGACTCTGAAGACTTGAGGCGCGGCGCTTTGAATGCGTGCGTTATTGTAGACGTTGACGGTCCTATAGGTGCTCCCGCTTGCCAGCGCTGGAATCACCTGCTCAGGGCCAATCAATGATCCCATGAAGTTCATGGTATCAACCGCAAAGCTGTTGCTCGGGAAGAAGCTGCCGAGCGTGGTGATGCGCCGGAGTGCGACCGTTGAGCCAGATGAGAAGGTGAGAATCGAGTCCGTCTGGATGCCGCCGCCGGTCAGCGTGGCGCCGCCGACGGTCGTGAGGACGCGCGCACGCACGGCGTTATCAATGGTCCAGGGACCATTGAACACGCGTACGTTGTTGAACCACGAGCTGTCGGGTCTGCTGAAGCTGAAGTCAACGCTATCCGCGAAGGCCGTCAGCGTGTCGCCGATGACCGCTCTATTGGTGCCCGACGCGCGGAATGCAGAGGCCGTCAGACCGCCTTGCGCGAACGTGTTCCTCACGTAGATGAAGCCATCCGTGATGAGCCCGGTCGTGCTACCGCCTTGGAAGAACGCCTGACCGCCGACGATCAGCGAGTCACCCGCCTCGTTCATCTCGATGCGGCCCGTGTTCAGGGTTCCGAAGTTGTCCGCAGTCTCGAGGCGCCGGTTGTTCAGGTTCAGGTAACCAGTGCCGTTCACGGTGAGGTTGCGCGCGCTGGCACTTGCACCCTGTAGGTCGTACGTGCCCTCTTCGATGAAGACGTTACAGTCCGTGCCGGCCAAGGAGAGGTCGCGCGGCGTACCCGAGGCGTTCTGGATGCGGATGGCATTGCCGCCAAACACGCAGCTCAGCGATCCCGCTTCGGTGTTGAAGCTACCGGCCACGATCAGCGTGTCCTGCACGATGAGCGCCGCGCCGCTGGCCAAGTACAGTGAGCCAAGCGAGCGCTCCCCGGTGATGGTGAGCGTGTTGCTGGCACCCGGCGTGACGACAATGGAGTCGCCGGCGCCTGGAATGCGGTTGGCCAGCCAATTGCTAGCCGTGCCGAAGTCCGTGCTCGTGCCACCCACCCACGTGAACGCCGGGAACTCGGCCCAGCCAGTGAGCAGCGCGCCGCCAACCAAGCTGATCGCGCTGTTGTGGAAGCCTGGCGACCAGTTGCTGGTGTTCAGCGTGAACGGAGCGCCACCGTTCGTGTCCTCAAGCCTCAGATACCTGCCCGTTGAAGGCGGCACGAAGAAGGTGACGTTGCTCATGCTGACTGTGGCGTCGGCCCCGCGCAGTTCGAACTGCGTGACGGTGGAATCCTGATCCGTGAAGAGCAGGTCGTCCGCGCCGGTGAATGCGGCCTGACCTGTGATGCGCCAGTTCACACGTGAGAAGCGCAGGCCGCCAACGTCGGCGCCCCAGCTCTCGAGCGTGCGCTGGGTCGCGTTGTTGGATGCGAGGACCATGGTGTCGGTCGGCGCATCCAAGAGCATGCCGCGCACGTGCACATCAGATCTGAAGAACACGGTGTCAATCGCCAGGTTGTCCTCTTCGATCCGCAAGGACGCGATACCAGAGGTGCCGGCGCCTGTGCCCGGGTTCATGAAGTACAGTTCAGCGAATGACGCAGGCCGGACGATGGTCAGGTGATCCGCGCTGGCCGAGAAGGATTCCGTGGAGGCGATGGCGAGCTGCGAGAGGGTGCCGCCGACGATCAGCGTGCCGTTGGTCAGCAGGCCCGCGGTGCTGCCGCCGGCAAAGTTGGCCTCCATCGAGACGTACACGGAGTCGCCAGCGTTCTGCATGCCAACCACGCCATCTTGGACCGTCCGCAGGACGCCGATACGCGCTCTGGTCTGCACGCCGCCGTCCTGCCCGAAGCGCAAGCTACCCGTGCCGCGGACGTTGAGGACGTTGGGGACCACCAGCGAATCGCCTGCAGTGGCAAGCGTCTGCACCGTTCCTTCAATGAACACGTCCTGGAAGCTGTGCACGACGCCCGTTTCAGACGAGAACGGGAGACGCTGGCCAATGCCCGTGAACACCACGGTATCAATCACCGCGATACCCGGATAGCTGTAACTGCCGCCCACCTCGAGCAACGAGGCGTCGATGCTGGCGCTGTTCGACGTGCGCACAGAGCCGCTGACGCGCACCGTGTCGCTAGCGGTCGTCATCACCAAGGTGCCGCCGCTCGGCATGAGGAGCGAATCCGCATCAATGCGGTTGGCCGTGCCAACTGCATGCTGCAGGCTCTGCGGGGCCAACTCAAGGATGCCGAACCTGTGGCCCAGCGAGGCCGGTAGCGCGAAGGTATAGAAGTCGAGAAGGAAGTTGCCGCCGAGCACGGTGCGGTGGCTGCCGCTGGCCGCAAATCCGTTGTCGGCAGTCACACTGAAGCCGCTGCGCGCCTCGAACCGACCGGCCGTGAGCATGCCCGTCAGATTGCCGCCGCCCCAAGTCGCCGAGCCGTCCACGCGCAGGAGGCCCAGCGCGTCGGTCATGTGCACCGTGCCAGTTCCTGACGTGACGAGGCTTCCGCCAATCGTCACCTCGTTCTCTCCCACACTGAAGTCGCCACCCGAGATCGTGAGGGAGTTGAACTCGCTCAATTCGGATAGCGTGACCGTACCGCTCGTGATCACGATTGGGCAGGCAAGGCCGCCACCGAGGTTCGCCGCCCCTGCCGGCGACACGATGAGGGAGTCACCGGTGCCACAGGTCAGTCCTTGCTCAAGGCCCAGCGGTGCGGTCACGGAACCCGTGACGGTGACAACGCCATCCAAGGAGATTGCCGACGTCTCAATGACCGTCAGCTCAGCATACTGACCTGCTGCAATGCTGGTGGGATGATCAATAGTCTCGGGGATGAGCACGACGCTGGTCGCACCGGGCACCACACCATCAATCCAGTTGCCGGGATTGGACCAAACGCCGTCCGTAGCGTTGCCCGTCCATTCGAAGGACGGCAGCCCCGCCGTCGCTGCAAAGGTTACTGGCGTAGTCCCAACCGCTGATGCCTGTACCGACTGCACACCCACGAGACTTCCGAGCGTCCAGTTCGTGCTGGCTTGTCCATCCCCATTGGTGATTGCCGAGTCCGTCGAAACGCTGCCACCGCCCGTGAGCACGGTGAACACCACGGTGTCGCCTGCGACTGCATTGCCTGCAGCATCGGTGACGGACACCAACAGCGGATCAACCAGCGCCAAGGTGGTGAACCCAGTCTGGGTGTCACCGGAGATGACGCTCAGATTCGCTGGCGCACCAGCCAAGACCGTGATGTTGACGAACGTCGCAGTCACCGTCGCGCTCTGCACATCGAGCGTGTAGTCGCCAATCAAGTCCAACGAGAACGCGTTGAATGTCGCGAGTCCGTTCACCGCGGTCGCCGTCAGGGTCCCACCAAGGGTGGAGCCAGGCGGTGTATCCGACGCGCTCAAAGTCACGAGACCCACAAACGTCGTATCCCGATTGAGGTACGCGTCAACGGCCTCGACCGCGATGACCTCGCCGGTCGCACCAGAAACGACAGTCGCCGGCGAGCTGACAACCCGGAGTGATGTCGCAGGAGCTGGTGTAGCGGTGAGCGTGAAGCTCACCGGCGAGCCAATCAGCGTTCCGGAACTGGCTTCGACAGTTATGACGTCGGGCGTACCGCCGTGGGTGACAAGCGCACGCGCGTAGCCGTCCACGTCCGCTTCGGTCTGCTGGAGCGTGAGCACTCCGCCACCGATGGCGAGGTTCCAGCTTACAGCTGCACCATCAATCCCGTTGCCGTACTGGTCGGTCACGCGCACGATTAGCGTGTCCGACGTGCTGTATACCGTATCCGTCTGCGTGTTACCCGAGATGAGATTCAGGTTGGTCGCGATATCCGGCGTGATGTTGAACGCGTTGCTGGTGTCGGGGAAGAGGCCAGCCGACACAAACTCCAAGGTGTACGGGCCGGCAATCAAGGCCTGCAGCGCCGAGAAGGTCACCGTCCCAGCCGTGGCGTTGAGCACGCTATCGCCGAAGATGGGAGCGCCGACGGGGCCAGTGACGATGCGCGCCCGCACTTCGCCCGTGAACGGCAGGGCAATGTTGCCCTCCGAATCAACAGCGTTGACAGTGACTGGGCCAATAACTCCCGCGGTCGCGCTGGACAGCGTGCCCTGAATGATCAGTCGCACCGGCGCACCCGCCACAACCGTCACCGAGAACGACACTGGCGAGTTGGTGAGACCGAACACGCTCGCCTCGATGATGTCGGCCCCAGTGCTGTTGCCCATCGACGCGAACACGAACGCCTCGCCGTTGGCATCAGTCACAGAGGTCGCAGCGGACAGGGACGCCTCGCCGGTCACCCCCCAGTTGACCGTCTGCCCGGCAACACCATTGCCGTACTCGTCCTGCACGCGGACCACGAGTGAATCTGGGGTCGTCGCGTTCACTGCAACCGTCTGATTGCTGCCGGAGACTTCCGCCAGTTCGCTGGCCGCCGCGGCCGTGATCGTGAACGCTGCGCTGGTATCGCTCGCGAGGCCCGCCGAGGAGAACAGCAGCGTATACTCGCCCGCGGTGGTGAGGCCGAGGTCGGTGAACTCAACCACACCGGTGCTGAGCGAGCGCTGCAGCGTGCCTGTCAGCGGATTGCCCGCCGGGCCGGTCAGCACGGATACCGTGACCTCATTGCCCGCAGATGTCGCGTCGTTCCCGAACGCGTCACGCGCGACGACCTGCACCGCTGCAAGTGTGACCCCGGCAACGGCGCCGCTCGGCTCGATGCTGACGCTGAGCGCTTCTGCTGCCGCCCCCACCACCGTGAGAGGGTCGGTGGTCACGGTATCGAATGCCGTAGAGAAGCGCAGTACGTAATTGCCACTCGTGTTGAGGACCAAATCAGTGAAGCTCACGGCCCCCAGCGTCGCCGACGGATTGAGCGTGCCAGCCGCGAAGCTGCCGGTCGGGCCACTCAGGATATCCACCGTCACCGGGCCAACGAAGCTCGTCGCCAGATTGCCGAGCGCGTCCTGGGCTTCGATCGTGAACGTGGCAGAAGCATCGCCCGCCGTCATAAGGACCGGCTCCGCAGTCAGTACGAGCGTGCTGGCTGCACCGGCCGTGCTCGTACCCATGAATACAGCCGTGTCATTGGCGGCCGCGCTCACTGCGCGGATGCTGAAGCTGCCAGGCGTGCCGCCCAAGAGCACTGTGTTGGTCGCGAGGCCCGCGGCGTCGGTCACCGACGTGAGGCCGCCGAGCGTCACATCACCGGAGAGGACTGACCAATCAATCGTCGCAGCGGCGATAGGGTTGTCGTACATATCCGCGAGCCGCACGCGCAACGGGGTCGCGAGCGCAGAACCCACTGCTGCCGACTGTGCATCACCTGCATCAACTGCGATTGCCGACGGCGACGCGGGCAAGATGCTGAAGTTGGCGCTCACCGTGTCAGCGACACCGGCCGCGCTCGCCCGCAGGCGATACACACCGGCCGTGAGGCTGCCGAAGTCGGTGAAGTCCGCCACGCCACCCACCGCACCATCAACCAAGGTGCCCGTGAGCGCGGGGCTCGCCGGACCAGAGTCTACGCTCACGGTGACCGTGCCGACGAACGACGTGGCCAGGTTGCCGAAGGTATCGAGGGCGCGCAGCTGGAAAGCCTGCGAGCCACCGGCGCTATCGGTGGACGGATTCACCGTGAAGGCGAGGCGCGCGGCGCTCGCGGCCGTCGTGGTGAACGAGAAGCTCACAGGTGAGCCAGTCAGGCCCGCAACTGCAGCGGTGACTTCGCCGGCGCCCGCTGTCTGCGTTGCCGTGAGCGATACGCGCGAGTAGCCGTCCACATCAGTTGGGACGACGACTCCCGACAAGGATGCGGTACCGAGGCTCACGGCCCACGTCACGGACTCGCCGGCCACCGGATTACCGAACGCGTCGAGCACTCGCACCACGAGACTGTCCGCCGCCTCGGCTTCGGGCAGCATGGACTGCGCCGTTCCTGAGACATAGCTCATGGAGTCAGCCGCAGCAGCCGTCACGGTAAGAGTCGCGGTGGTATCGGAACTCAAGCCGGCCCGTTCGACGCGCAGGCTGTAGTCGCCGATGCTCTCCAGCGAGAGCGTCGTAAACGTCGCCACGCCGCCGACAGCTGCGACGCGGAGGTCGCCGCTCAGTGTGGCCCCACCCGGTCCAGACTCAATCACCACATCAAGCGAATCCGTGAACGCCGTCACGAGATTGCCGAGGGCGTCGCGCACTTCGGCGTTCAACGTGCCGAGTGCGACGCCGGCCACCGTGTTGGACGGCGCAGCGACAATCACGATCGCCGCCGGGGCGCCGGGCACGATCGTCACGGTCAAGGCGCGGTCTGTCACACCCGCGGTCTGCGCATAGAAGGTCTGCAGCCCGAGCGTACCGCCCGCAATCACGTTGGTTGATGCGAGGCCGTTCGTATCGCTGACGACATTCGGCGTACTGAAGCTGAGATCGCCCGAGCTGCTGAACGTCACCGCGACACCCGGCCTATTGTTGCCGTAGGCGTCAATCACGCGGACGACCACTGGCAGTACAGCCACGCCGCCCGCAGGCGCTGTCTGTGCATCACCCGAGACGACGACAAAGCTGGCCGCTGCCGCGGGCAAGCCCGTGGCCGTGAACTGCACGGTGGCCGGCGTGAGGCCGGGAACAAAGGCGCCAATGGTCACGGTGGTCGCGGAGTCAGTCAGCCTGCCCCCGTTGACGGACCGGCCGTCGGATCCCGTCACCACGGCGGGATAGGTGAAGAAGCCGGCCGGGGCGCTCCAGTTCACCAAGACGTCGGGCACGCCGTTGCCGTAGACGTCGGTGACGCGCGCCACGAAGGGCTGGGGGAGGTCCGTCAGGACGACGCCGGACTGTCCACCGCCCGATTCCGCCGTGAGAACGGATGCCGCTGCTGGTGCAATCGTGATGATGCCGCTCGTGACCGTGCCCAGCGTGCCACCGAAGTCCGCGACAATCCGGTACTGGCCCGCCGACGTGACGAGAAGTGCGTTCCAAGTCGCAACGCCGTTGACGACAGCGGCGGTATCACCGCTGACAATGACCGGGACTGGCTGGCCGGCGTCGGCCTGCTGCAGCGAGACCGTCGCGGTGCCGCTGTAGCTCGTTGCGAGATTACCGAACTGGTCTTCCACGGAGTAGCTGAAGGAGCCGAGCGCTGCGCCTGCCGTAGCACCAGCTGGCGCCACAGTCTCCACGGGCGTCACCGCCGTGCCAGCCACCGCGGTCGCATTGAACACCACCGGCGTCAGCGCGAGCACCGTGGCATTCACCACCGCCGGGCCCGGCACGGTGCTGAGTTGCAGCGTCGTGCTCGCACGGCCATTGGCGTCTGTGATCACTGCGCTGCTGCCGGGGGTCGCGGCACTCGTCGTGACGCTCCACAGCACACCAGCGCCTGGCACCACGTTGTTGAATACATCGCGTACTTCCACCACCAGCGGCAGCGGCAGCGTGCTGCTCACCGCGCCAGACTGCGTGTTACCGGAGATGAGCGTCACCGAGGCCGGAGCCGCGGCGCTGATGTTGAACGTGGGCGTCGTGTCGGACGTGAGTCCGGCGCGCTCCACGCGCAGGCTGTACGCACCAGCCAAGTCGAGCGAGAGATTGGTGAAGCTTGCCACGCCGCCAGGCGCGGCTCGACGCAGCGTACCGCCCAGCGTCGCGCCAACCGGGCCCGTCTGGATGCTCACCACCACGGAATCCGTGTACGCCGTGGCGACATTGCCCAGCGCATCGCGCAGGTTGACCGTCACGGGATCAAGCGTCAGCCCTGCTATTGTGGACGCGACCGCCGCCGAGACGATGTCAATCGTTGTGGCATCGCCAGGTACGACCGTCACCGTAAGCGCGATGGGGCTCGCGCCCGCGGCGCCGGCGGTGAAGTTCCGCAAGCTGAGCGACGCGCCCGCGATGACCCGCGTAGCAGCGAGGCCCGCGGCGTCCGATACGACCACCGCGTTGCTGAACGTGAGGTCATCGGCCGTGGAGAAGGTCACGGTCACGCCCGGCGCGTTGTTGCCGTATGCATCGTGCACGCGCACGATCACCGAGTCTGGTGCCGCGACGCCCGCCTGCGCCGTCTGCGCGTCGCCGCTCACGAGGAAGAATCCGTTGGCGGCGCCAGGAAGCGCAGTCGCCGTGAAGAGCAACGAGTCCGGCGTGAGGCCAGCCACAGTTGCGACCAGAGTTACCACCGTCGCCGAATCGCCTAAGGTCACGACACCCTCGGCGACGCCTGCGCCGTCCGTGACGGGCACCGGATTAGAGAAGCTCGCAAATCCCCCGAGGCTGCTGAAGTTCACCGTCACGCCGCTGACACCGTTGCCGTACGTGTCGGTGACGCGCACGCGCAGTGGGTTGGCGAGGTTGGTTACCACCACGCCACTCTGCGCATCACCACTCACGCTCTCGAGCACGGCGGCCGCGCCCGGCGCGATGGTGATGATCCCGCTGGTGATCGTACCCAGCGTGCCACCGAAGTCTGCGACGATGCGATACTGGCCCGCCGTCCTCGCGATGTACCCGTTCCACGTCGCGACGCCGTTTGCGACCAGGACGCTCGCGCCACTGATGACTTCCGGTGTTCCCTGGCCAGCAGCGGCGTTCTGCAGCGTGGCAAAGGCCGTCACGTTGTTGTGGCTCGTGGCCGTATTGCCGAACTGATCCCGCACGACGTAGCTGAAGCTGGGCAGCGCCGTGCCGACGATACCACTCGTGGGCGCTACGACTTCAGCCAGTGAAACCGGCGCGCCAGCCGTGGCCGTTGCGGTGAAGTTCACGGCGGGCAAGGGTGCCAGCGTGGCCGCCACCGTCACGGCCCCTGTCGTAGTCCCGAGCACCACCCCGCTGCTCGCGACACCGTTGGCGTCAGTGAGCGAAGTGGTGACCGTCATGTTCGCGGCGCCTGAGGACACCGTCCACGTGACCAACGCGCCAACGATGGCGTTATTGAATGCATCGCGGGCCTGCACATCCAGCGAATTCGCCAACGTGGTGTTGACCGCGCCGGTCTGGGCGTTGCCACCCGCGAGCGTGAGCGTTGCGGCGGCGGCAGGCGTGACGTTGAAGCTGAACGTGTTCGCGCTCGCCAAGCCCGTGGCGGAGACCACGAGCTGGTATGTGCCCGCGCGGTCGAGGCTGAGCGCTGCGAACTCACGAGCTCCCGTCACAGCGGGAAGTCTGGTGATTCCGCTCAACGTTGCACCGCCAGGACCACTGAGAATCGCAATGCTAATGGAATCCGTGAACGCCACGGCAGTGTTGCCGAGTGCATCGCGCACCAGAGCGCTGATGCTGAACGGTGTGCCCGCAATCACGCTCGCGAACGGCGTCGTGGTCACCGCCAACTGTGAGGCTGCGCCGGCTGCGATGCTCACCGTTGTCTCAAGCACCGTCCCAACGCCAGGCGTTGTGGCGCGCACGCCTGGCAGCGGACCGCCCACCGTGTTGCCGAAGTTGGCGCGGACGGCCGCACGTCCCGCAGCGTTAGTGAGGACGGAGGTCTGCGACACGCTCGACGCGCCGGCAAGCGCGGCAAACGTCACCGACTGGCCAGCAACAGGATTATTGAATGCGTCACGCACCACGACGATGATGCTATCCGGCATCAACGCGCCGGCCGCACCGCTCTGGGTCTGTCCGCTCACAAAGGCAATCGAAGCGGGGGCTGCCGCGGCCACGTTGAAAGCTGCTGATTCCGCAGACTCGTAGCCCTCAACACTCAATCGTGCTCGGAGCCTGTAGCCAACCGCAGCGCCATTGATAATGAGGTTGTTGAAGGTGGCAACACCGGCCACCGCGTTCACGGAGAGCGTACCGGCCAGCGTCGTGCTGCTGGGGTTGGTGCTCAGCGCGGCCTCGACGAGTCCCGTGTACGTGGGAACGACGTTACCCAGTGCGTCGCGCACTTCTGCGACAAGCACCGGTAGGGCCACGCCCGCCACACCAGCGCTCGGCGCCTGCGTGACCACCACCTGCGCGGCTGCGCCAGCGGTGACCGTGTGCGCAAAGATGACCGTGGTATCAACGCCAGCCGTGGTGACTGTCGGTCCGCGGGCCTGCGCGCCTGGGATTGACCCCATAGTCGCGGTGTTCGCCGCAACGCCGTTCACGTCGCTGAGCACGGAGGTCTGTGCCAAGGTGACCACGCCCTGTGCGTTCCAACTCGTCACGGCTCCAGCAATCGGATTGCCGAACTGGTCGCGTACGTACACGCGCAGCGGGCTTGGGAATACTCCGCCCGCCACGCCAGTCTGATTGTTGCCGTCCAGAATGCCGAACTGCGCCGGCGTACTCGGTGCCACGGCAAACACCGCCGAGGGCAGGGAGTTGAAGCCCGCCGCAGATGCGACGAGCGTGTAGCCCGCTCCGGCCCTCTGAGCACTCAGTCCGTTAAACGTCGCGACGCCATTCACGGCCGCGACCGTTGTCGTGCCAAACAAGGCCGCTGTTGGCGGCGCTGAACCGAAGGTGAGCGAGACGTTACCAGCGAAGCTCGTCACCACATTCCCGCTGGCGTCGCGCACTTCCGCCGTCACCACGGGCGCGAAGGCCGTGCCCGCAACCGCGGCGCTCGGTGCCTGCGTGATCACCACCTGCGCTGGCACGCCCGGTGTAGCAGTGGCCGGCACGGCCACGAACACCGTGGGCGCTACCGCGAGCGAGGCTCTCGCTTCCTGAGCACCAAGCGCGCTGCCCATGGTCCACACGGTGGAGGCCTGGCCTGAGGCATTCGTAGCGGCGTTTGGCGGGAGTGCCGTGCCGCCGCCCGTGACGATGCTGAAGTTCACGGTCGCGCCTGGCACCAGGTTGCCCTGAGCGTCGCGCACTTCCACGACGATCGGCTGCGCCAGTGCTGCGCTCACCGCACCCGTCTGCGCGCCGCCGCCGATGAGTGAGATCTGCGTCGGTGCCGAGGGCGTGATGCCGAACACGCTGCTGGTATCGGGCGTGAGCGCGCCGGAGTTGGCCCGTAGGCTGTACGTAGCGCCGACGAGGTTCACTGAGAGCGAACTGAACGTGGCGAGACCGCTCACGGCCGCCTGCGAGGTGCTACCGCTCAGCACGGCGCTACCGCCGTTCAAGAGGCTGAGTGCGACGGTCCCCGTGAACGCGGTGTCCACATTACCGAATGCATCGCGTGCACGCACCGTCACCGGCGGTACGAAGGCTGCGCCGGCCACGGCGCCCGCGGGCTCCGACACGAACTCAAGCACGGCCGCTGCGGCGGGCCTGATGCCGATGCTCGTCGTCGTATCGGGCGTGAGCGCGCCACTCGTGACGGCGAGCGTGTAGCTGCCGACCACGTTGATGCTGAGATCGCTGAACGTGGCGATGCCGCCGACGGCCGCGCGAATGGCGGTGCCGCCGAGCGGCGGAGCCTGAGCTCCGGTCATTGCG
Source organism: Gemmatimonas sp. (assembly GCA_031414535.1). Lineage (GTDB taxonomy): Bacteria > Gemmatimonadota > Gemmatimonadetes > Gemmatimonadales > Gemmatimonadaceae > Pseudogemmatithrix. The sequence goes on along the minus strand of JANNVQ010000005.1, from coordinate 45,364 downwards.
ATGCTGACGTTGCCAGTGAAATTCGTGGCGAGATTGCCGAACGCATCACGCGCCTGCACCACGATGGCCGGGGCGAACGGTACACCTGCCGTGGCTGAGCTCGGCTGCGCCGTGATATCAAGCCGCGACGCCGTGCCAGCGACGCCAGTGGCGCTGATGGTGAATGGCGAGCCCGTCAACGGCGAGCCGGTGAGACCGGTGGCCGTGGCCGTGATGGTCTGCGCGCCAAGCGCGGCGCCGAGCGTCCACTTGGTGGACACGTTGCCGTTGATGTCGGAGGTGTCCGTCAACGCGAGCAGACTGCCGCCACCGGTAGCCACGACGAAGTTGACGATGACGCCCCCCACGGGCACATCGTCGCTGGCCAGCGTGCGCAGTACGATGGAATCAGCCAATGGCGCATTCACGGCGCCCGTCTGCGCAGCGCCGGCTCCGAGCACGAGCTTGGACGCCGGTAGCGAGATGAGGAAGGTGGCGGTGTCCGCGCGATTGCCGTTCGGTAGTGCTGCCACAATGCGGGCGAGTCCGCGCACGGCCTGCCAGCTGGCGACGCCCGTCGAGGCGTTCACCTTGGCGCGCAAGGTGTCGGTGGAAAAGAAGACAAATGGCGTATTGGCAATCGGCGCGTTCTGTGCATCGAAGGCCGTGCCACTGAAAGCCCGCGTCGTCCCCGCGACGCCCGTGCCAGTCTTGGGCGTGATGGCTACGCGAGCCGCATCCTTACCAGCGCCGTCGTAGGTCACCGGGATGACCACCGGAACGTTGGCGCCGCTCGTCCCCAACGGGCGCGCCACAATCGAGTTTGGTCCACCGCGGAACACCGTGTCGCCGCTGGCATTCACGTAGGCCATAGTCAGCGAGAGTGCGAGTCCGCTGTCGGGCGACGTGAGGGGTATCGGCAATTGCAGCGCGAGTGCCACGGAATCGGCATTCGACGGGAAGTCCACCATCGTGTCCTTCGCGATGGATCCGTCCACGTTGCGCAGCACCACGCGCACCCGAGTGAATGGCACCGCGTCTCCGGCGCCCTGCACCACCTGCATCAGCGTTGGCATCTGCGGTGCTATCGCAATGTTCCCGATGCGCCGGCCAATCGTGATCCCATTTTCAGGGCCGGTGACTTCACGGCCGCATGAAAGGAGGGAGAGGGCGAAGGCCGTCGTCAGATAGACGAGGCGGCGCTGGGCCGGTCGTGGCACGTAGATACTTCCTTATTATATGTGGGGACGCGACACAAAATTACCTGTCCACAGCCCGGGCCGACAGGACGCAAATCCAGCAGCCCGTGTGACTTATGTCACAGGACGGGGCACTCTTGCCCTCGTCCAAAACTAAAGCACATTTTGTGCCTCCTCCGGTGGGCGGACTGGATGGGGCCGGCTCTGGATTATCCTTACCTCCATGCGCGTTAAGTCCATCCTGTCCTTGCTGATTCCGCTGGCCTTCGCCGCGCTCTTCGCTCGCCTCGGCGTCTGGCAACTCGTCCGCCACGGCGAACGCGCCGCCCTCAATCAGGGCCTCGTGGAGCGCCTCGCCGCCGCGCCCGTGCCGCTCGGCAATCTCGCCAGCGACACCGCCGGTTCACGCTGGACCCGCGTCACCGTGAGCGGATTCTTCCGCTACGACGTGGAGCAGATTCACGCCTCGCGGCCATCCAACGGCTCGCCCGGCGTGCATCTCCTCACCCCACTCGAGCGCCCGGGCTACGACACCCTGCTGCTCGTCACGCGCGGCTGGGTGTATGCGGCGGACGCAGCCACGGCAGATCTGCCGCGCTGGCGCGAAGGGGAGTTCGTGACTTTGAGCGGCTACCTCGTGCCGCTCATTCCCGACGGCCCCGCGCCGCCAGCCGACCGGCCCACTCTCATTCGCTCGCTCAACGTGAAGGCCGCGGAAGCGCGCTTTGGTCGCCCGGTGGCACCCGTGCAACTTGTGATGACCTCCGACTCCGCCGCGCGCGCAGACTCTGTGCCGCGTCGCCTGCCACCGCCAGTCCTCGACGCTGGGCCGCACCGCTCCTACGCGGCGCAGTGGTTCGCCTTTGCCATCATCTCCCTCGTGGGTGGCGTGATTTTGTTCCGCCGAACCGGTTGAAACTGCTTCACCACGGAGGCACAGAGTCTCGGAGAACTGCAGAAGCAAGGAAAAGCGAGGGGGTGCACCAATGTCTCGGTGCGGACCCCCAAAAAATCTCTAGCAGTCTCCGCGCCTCCGCGCCTCCGTGGTGAACGCAGTTCAGGCCACTCGATCACGCCGGAACTGGAGCAACACCACCGCACAGATAATCAGCACGCCACCGAGCACGGTGGGCAAGGTCAGCGACTGCGAGAGCACGAGCACGCCGAGCAATGCGGTCAGGAAGGGCTCAACAGTCGACACAATCGCGGTGCGCACGGGGCCGAGACGCACGAGTCCCATCAGGAAGAACACACCCGGCAGCACCGTGCTAAACAGCGAGAGCGCGCCAATCACGAGCCAAGTGCGCGGCTCCATCTGCCACGTGAACGATTGGTCGGCCACGGCGAGCACAAGAAACGCCAGCGCCGAACCAATCTTTCCGTACGCCGACACCGGTGCCACCGGATGATCCTTCGCGAGCCAACGCATCATCGGGATGTAGGCGCCGTAGATCGCCGCCGCACCGAGCGCGAGTGCGATGCCACGCCAATCCAACTGCTCGGCGCCCGGCATGCCCACCATCACACCGATGCCCGCGAAGCTCAACGCGAGCGCGAGTCCGCGCCGTGCATCGAGCTTCTCGGCGCCACGCACGCTCTGCACCAATGCTACCCAGGCCGGATACGTATAAAACAAGAACGCCAGCGTTGCAGCCGGGATGTACTTGAGCGCGCTGAGCGCGACGTACACGAGCAGCGCTTGACCGCCTCCACCAAGCGCGATGAGGCGCATCATCTCATTGGGGCGAATGCGCTTGTAGTTACGCGCGCCCACGAATCCAGTGAGGGCGACGGCCGAGATGGTGTAACGCCACGCGAGCACGGTCGCCAGCGAGAGGCCCGCGGCAATGGCGAGCGAGGTGAAGATGCTCACGGCGGCGAATCCCGCCGCGGCGAGCAGTGTGTAGAGCGTGCCAGCGCTGAGGGCGCCAGCATCCGGCTGCTCAGGCCGCGTGGGGGAGTTCATCGGTCGGTGGAGTGGCCCGTTCGAGGATGAGAATTGCCGCGACGATGCAAGCCCCGCCAATCAGCGTCGGCACGCCGAGTGCTTGATTGAGGATGAGCAAGGCCAGTACAGCGGTGAAGAGCGGTTCAGTCGTGGACAGAATTGCCGAGCGCACGGGGCCCAACACTTCTAATCCACGCAAGAAAGTGAGGAACGAGATTACCGTGGAATACAGCGCAAGGGTTGCGGCGAGCCCCCACGCGGACGCGCTGTGCATCTCGAGCAGCACGCCACCTTTACGTACAGCAGCGATCAAGAATATGGTCGCCGCACCCGCTATCAAATACGCCGAGGCCGTCGCAGGGTCCAAGGGACCGCGCAGTCTCTGTAACAGTGGGATGTACAGGGCATAGATCACAGCGCTGAGCAGCGCGCGCCACACGCCAGGCCAGGGCAGGGCGAGGTTCCAGGGTGCGCCCACCATGAGCGTGATGCCAAAGAGCGCCACCGCGAGCGCGACGATGCGCACAGGGGTGAGCTTCTCGAGTCCGCTCATGGCCGCGAAAATCGCCACCCAGGCGGGATAGGTATAGAAGAGGAATCCCAGCGAGGCCGCGGGCAGCCAGGCGAGCGCCGAGAGCGAGAAGTAGGTAACCAAAGCCTGTCCGCTGCCGCCCACCACAAACAAGGCGAGCCCGCGACGCCAAGGTACGGCCGCCAAGCGGCGCGGGCCGGCGATGATGGCGAGGATCGGCGTGGCCAGTGCGTAGCGCCAAGCCATCATCGTGAGGAGGCTGACGCCGATGCGTCCGCCCAGCGTCGTCACGATGCTCAAAGATCCGTAGGCGCTCGCCGCAATGACGATGTAGAGCGCCGCCTTGCGTTGCGTGATCAGAGCAATGTCCCGCGTAGCAGCAGTAGCGCCAACGAGAAGTAGAGCACCACGCCGGTTACGTCTACGAGCGTGGCCACCAGCGGTGCAGATGCCGACGCGGGGTCAAAGCCCACGCGACGCAACAAGAAGGGCAGCATCGCGCCGGTGAGCGTACCGAAGAGCACGACGCCCACCACCGTGGTGCCGATGGTCGTGGCCAAGAGCACGTAGTGATCGCCAAACGGATAGAAGCCCATCCACTGCCAGATGAGAATGCGCAGCACGCCAACGATGCCAAGGAGAAAGCCGAGCACGAGTCCCATGCCGGCTTCGCGCGCGAGCACGCGACTCCAGTCGCGTGGCCCGAGTTCTTGCAGCGCCATCGCACGGATAATCAGCGAGGTAGCCTGCGAACCGGAGTTACCACCCGACGAGATAATCAGCGGTACAAACAGCGCGAGCACGGTGGCCGCAGCTATGGAGTCTTGAAAGAATCCCATCGCAGCCGCGGTGAACATCTGCCCGACGAAGAGCACGAGCAGCCATGGCGTGCGTTTCTTGAGTAGCTCGCCGAAGCTCACCTCGAGGTACGGGTCCTCGAGCGCTTCCAAGCCGCCGAACTTCTGCGCGTCTTCCGTCTGCTCTTCCTGAATAACGTCAATGACGTCGTCCACGGTGATGACGCCGAGCAGACGGCGGTCGGCATCTACGACGGGCACGGCCACGAGGTCGTAGTTGGACGTGAGCTGCGCCACGGTCTCGCGGTGCGCGTCGGCGGGCACCGTGACGACCTCGCTCCAAGCGAGTTCGTGGAGGATGGCGCCCTCGGGTGCCGCCAAGAGTTCGCGCAGGGACATCACGCCAGTCAAGACGCCTCTGGCGTCGACTACATAAATCGTTTGCATCGCCTCGCGGCGCCCTGCCCGCGCAATTGTGCGAATGGCCGCCAGCGCGACTTCAACCGTGTCGGACTCCGGCACGGACACAAACTCCGTGGTCATCAGGCCGCCGGCCGTATCCTGCTCGTACTGGAGCAGGCGTTCTGTCTCGGCTCGTTCCCGTTCCGGGAACGCTTCGAGAATCTCGTCGGCGGTTTCTTCGTCCATCCCCTCAAGCGCGCTCACGCGCTCGTCGGGCGTCATCGCAGCAATCAGCGAGGCCGCCTGCTCGGGTTCCATCGTCTCGAGCATCTCGCTGCGCAGTTCCTCGCTGAGGTACTCGAGGACCTGCGAAGCACGGGCCACCGGCAGCGCGGAGAGCAGTTGCAGCACAAGGCTGCGGTCAATCAACTCGGCGACGTCTGCCAAGTCCGCCGGATGCAATTCCTCCGTCTCCGCAGCGATTGAGCGCGGATCCGTCTCGAGCAAGTCGAGGATGTCTGGCGCCACCAAGGCGGCGATGGACCGCTCAGGATCTATGGGCGCGGGCTGCATCATGGGCGAGAGGGGATTCCCGAAGCTAGTTGACGCACAAATGTCAGGGAATGGTCAGACCGAAATGCCGACGCAACCCTTTGACTCGTGCGGCTGTCGAAACAGCTGAATCACCACCGGCGTAGGTCCTCCTACGACGGCCCACGCAGGGCCCGACCCCCACCGGGTACCTCTCACACCCGGAATCGGTATGCTCGCTCATCTCGCGCTCGCTTTTCAGACGGTCGTGGCCGCTGGCCCGGCTATGCCTCCGCGTACGGGGGTCGTGATGCCTCCTGATCCTCCAGCGGCGGTCCCAGCACCCACGGCCCGCGGCGCCACAGCGGCTCGGGCCACGGTGGCCCCCGTGCTCGACGGCACAGCGAACGACGAAGTCTGGCGTCTCGCGCCAGCCATCACGCAGTTTCGCCAGCACGATCCGGTGGAGGACGGCGAGCCTCGCTATCGCACCGAGGCCAAGGTGGCCTATGACGAGCGCTACCTCTATGTGCTGGTGCGTGCCTACGATCCCGCGCCGGATTCCATCATGGCCTTCCTCTCGCGTCGCGACCAACAGACGCGCTCGGATGTCATCCATTTGATGGTGGACTCGTACCACGATAAGCGCACAGGCTTTCGCTTCACGGTGAATCCCTTAGGTGTGAAGCGTGACTTCTATATCTCCAACGACGGTCAGGAAGATCCGTCATGGGATGGCGTGTGGGACGTCTCCACCAAGGTGGACGCCGAGGGCTGGGTGGCGGAGTATCGCATTCCATTCAGCCAGCTACGCTTTCCCGCCTCCGACACGCATACCTTTGGCTTCGCCATCTGGCGCGACATCGCGCGCTACAGCGAGCGTGTCTCATGGCCGCTGTACCGCCGCACGCGCACGGGCTTCGTGTCGCAGTGGGGCGAGGTGGATGGCTTTGCCGGCATCACCTCGCCACGACGTCTTGAGGTCTTGCCGTACTCCGTGAGCAGCAATGCGCCGCGGCCCACGGCGAGCGGATTCGAGCGCCAGCAGAACATCACCTTCGGCGCGGATGTGAAGTACGGGATCACGTCTAATCTCACGCTCGACGGCACGGTGAATCCGGACTTCGGACAAGTCGAAGCGGACCCGGCCGTCCTCAACCTCGGTGCCTTCGAGCAGTTCTTTGAGGAGCGTCGCCCCTTCTTCCTCGAAGGCGCCGGCATCTTCTCCTTTGCCAACAACCTCTTCTACTCGCGCCGCATTGGTCGCTCGCCGCAGCTCGGTGGCGTATACGCCGACCAGGATAACCCGCTCAACAGCACCATCCTCGGCGCCGCCAAGATCACCGGTCGCACCGCCAGCGGGTTGAATGTGGGTTTCCTGAACGCCGTCACTGATCGCGAGCAGGGCGCAGGTGGCGCCACCATCGAGCCGATGACGAACTACCTCGTCACACGGCTCTCGCAGGACCTGCGCAATGGCAACTCTGGTGTGGGGCTGATGTTCACGGCCACCAATCGCAACCTCGATGCCGACTCGCGGCGCTACCTGCGCGACGGCGCGTTCGCGGTGGGCCTTGATGCCCGTCACCGCTTTTTAAACAACAACTATCAGCTTAGCGGCTCGGCGGTGGCCTCACGGGTAACGGGCACACAGGAAGCCATCTGGCGCACGCAGCGCAGCGCGGTGCACCAGTTCCAGCGCGAGGATTCGCCGCTCAGCGTGGACTCCAGCCTCACGGCCATGAACGGGACGCGCCTCGGCGCCAACATCGGCAAGACCGGCGGTGGCGTGACGCGCTTTAACACGGGCATCACGCGCACCAGCGCGGGCTACGAAGTGAACGACGCTGGTTTTCTCCCCCGCGCCGACATCACGCAGAACGGCAACTGGTTTGGCCTCAACTACAATGAGCCCACCACGTTTTATCGTCGCTTGAACGTGAATTTCAATCAGTGGAACGAATGGAATACCGATGGGCTGCGCTTGAACTCCGGCGCGAACATCAACTTGAACGGCGAGCTGCCCAACCAGTGGTGGTTCTGGGCCGGCTACAACGTGAATGGCCTGGGCGCGGTGTATGATGACCGCGTGACGCGCGGTGGTCCGGCGCTCCGTCGCACGTTCCGTAGTAGCGCTTTCTTGGGATTCGAGACGGATGAGCGCAAGGCGCTGCAGTACGTGATGCAGGGCTTCGTGGCATTCCGCGATGTTGCGGGTTCGAGCGATTGGGGCGTTGATCCAGAGATGCGGTTCCGTGCCGGCGGCAATGTGCAGGGCAGCGTCTCGCTCAATTACTCCGAGAGCGTCAACGACCAGCAGTGGTACAACAACTTCAGTGCTCCAAGTGGCACCGCCTACACCTTCGCGCGGCTCGACCAGACGACGATGGGCGTCACCACGCGCTTGGACTACACCATGACGCCCACGCTCTCACTGCAGCTCTACGCCCAGCCATTCGTGACGGCCGGTGACTACGCCGAGCTCAAGCAGGTGGTGGACGCCGGTGCCGATCGTTACGAGGACCGCTTTCAGCCCTATACCGCCGTGGAGCCGGAGGACTTCAACTTCAAGCAATTCCGCTCCAACACGGTGCTGCGCTGGGAGTACCGGCCGGGCTCGGTGCTGTTTTTTGTGTGGCAGCAGGGCCGGCAGGACTTCAGAAACGCCGGCAGCTTCGATTTTGGCCGCGATTATGGGAACCTGTTTAGGACGCGGTCGGATAACACGTTCTTGATCAAGGCCAGCTACTGGCTGAGCCTGTAAAGGACGGAAGACGGATGACGGATGCTTCACGGAGCTGTGCGGCGTCCGTCATCCGTCATCCGTCCAGTTTCGCTGGGCCGTGAAACCCAGTAAACCCTTTCTCCGTACGTCGTGTCATAAGGGGGTACGACCTGATCGTAGAGCGGCAGCGGGTGCGGGCCGGTGCTGGTGGGGGGCCGGCCGACCCCTGCCCGCTCAACGAGAGGGGTTTCACTACGCTAGCGACAACTCACGGGGCGCGCATCGATGCTGTGAAGGGCGTCGTTGGGCGCCCCGTGGGCGTAAGTGGGACGGATGACGGATGACGGATGCTGGTCAGTGCGGCAGCGCTGAGGCTAGACCGTCGGCAGGCGGCGCGGGAGGCGCTTGATGGCACTCACGGAAAGTCCCGCTGCGGCGATGGCATCGCGCAGTTCGGCTTCGAGCGCGGTGAGTTCCGCTTCGGGCCGCTCGCTCTCCAACTCCACGCGCCCGAGCTCGATCTCAACAGCCGACAGCCCCAGCACTCCCGCTAGCGCCGAGAAGACGGCGTGCTTGGAGTGCACGGAGAGCATGCCGTTGATGAAGAGTTCGAGGCGCACTTTCTTGACGGATGACGGATGACGGATGACGGAAGACGGAAGGTACTTGGTATTATACCTTCCGTCTTCCGTCTTTCATCCCGAGTTCTCTCAATGATCGTTGCATTCCTGGGGCTGGGTGCGATTGGCACTCCGATGGCCCGGCACCTTGCGGCTGGGCAGTTCTCGCTTCGCGTGTGGAATCGCACGGCGTCGAAGGCGGCGGCCTTTGCGGCACAGCATGGGGTTATTCACGCGGCCACGCCCGCCGAAGCGGCGCGCGAAGCCGATGTTGTCATCACCTGCTTCCCCATCTCCCCTGATGTGGAGTCGCTGCTCGATGGCCCCGATGGGTTGCTCGCCACGATGCGCAAAGGCAGCTCGCTCGTGGACTGTACTTCGGGCGATCCTGCGACGTCCAAGCGCATGGCCGCGCGGCTCTCGGAGCGGGGGATTGGATTCCTCGACGCACCGGTCTCAGGTGGCGTGGTGGGCGCGGAGGCCGGCACGCTCACGGTGATGATTGGTGGAGATGCTGACACGCTTGAGAAGGTGCGCCCCGCGCTCGAAGCTTTCGGCAAGCGCATCGTGCACTGCGGCCCCGTCGGTGCAGGCGACGCGGTGAAAGCTGTGAACAATGCATTTCTCGCTCAGCATATTATTGGCACCGCCGAAGGCTTGTTCGCGCTGGAGAAGGCTGGTGTCTCACCGGCAGTCGCGCTCGACGTAATCAACAACTCCAGCGGCCGCTCCAACGCGAGCATGAATCTCTTCCCCGATCGCGTGCTCACCAAAGCCTACCCACGCACCTTCCGCCTTGCCCTGCTCGACAAGGACGTGGGGATCGCCGCCGACATTGCGCGCGACATGGGTGTGGACGCGCCGATGCTCGAGTTGGCGAGCCGCCTTTACAAGGAAGCGCACGCCGCCTTGGGCGAAGAAGCGGACCATGTCGAGATCGTTCGGTGGATGAGCGGGGGCTAACGGTTCCACCGCACCCCCGCGTATTTTGCGCAGTTCGCTTCCGTCATCCGTCATCCGTCCTGAATGCACTCCGTCCGCCATCACTTCCCGGCGCTCCAGCGCAGCCATAACCGCCAGACCGTCGCCTACTTCGACGGGCCGGGCGGCACTCAGGTGCCGCAGATGGTCGTGGACGCCATGTCTGACTATCTCCTGCACCACAATGCCAACACGCATTGGGTGTATCCGTCGAGCGTCGAGACGGATGCGATGTTGCTCAACGCACGGCAGACCGTGGCCGATTTCCTCAATGCCTCGCCGCGTGAGATTTCGTTTCACAACAACATGACCAGCGGCACCTTCCACCTCGCGCGCGCACTGGGGCGCGAGTGGGGACCGGGAGACGAAGTCATCATCACCGAGCTCGACCATCACGCCAACGTCGCGCCTTGGCGCACCTTGGAGCGTGAACGTGGCATCGTGCTTAAGCGCGTGCGCGTAGATGCCAGCCGCGGCGAACTAGACTTCGACTCGCTCGAGGCAGCACTCTCCTCCCACACCAAGCTTCTGGCCATCGGCGCGGCCTCCAATGCGCTCGGCACCATCAGCGACGTGGCCAAGGCGGCAGAGATGGCGCACCGCTACGGCGCGCTCGTGTTCGTGGATGCCGTGCACTACGCGCCGCACATGCTGGTGGATGTGAAGGCGATGCGCTGCGACTTCCTCGGCTGCTCGGCCTACAAGTTTTACGGCCCGCACGTGGGTATCATCTTCGGCAGGGAAGCGCTGCTCGGACGCCTCGATGTCCCTAAGCTTGAGCCGGCGCCGGAAACGGCCCCCGAGCGTATGGAGCCAGGCACACAGAATCACGAGGGCATCATCGGTGCAGCGGCGGCGATTGATTTCCTCGCCTCTCTCGGTACCGGGAGCACGCGCCGCGACAAATTGGTCTCGGCGTTTCAGGCGCTTCATAAAGACGAGATGCACTTGTTCCGCCGTCTCTGGGACGGCCTCGGTGCCATTCCGAGCGTCACCCGCTACGGCCCGGGGCCAGACCGCCCGCGCACGCCTACGGTGAGCTTCACGGTGGATGGCGTGAAGAGTGACGACGTGGCGCGCGCGCTCGCGGAGAAGGCGCTATTCGTGAGCAATGGCGACTTTTACGCCAGCACGGTGGTGCGCCTGCTCGGCCACGGCGATGACGGCCTCGTGCGGATCGGCGCTGCCTGCTACACCACGATGGATGAGATTGAGCGCCTCCTGGCAGCCGTGGCCGAGGTCGCCAAGCGCTAGCGATATATTTGGAGGATGCCCCGCCGCGCCCTCCTTCTTGCGATTGCCCTAATGGGGGCCACGGCCTGCGAACGCGTTGAGCCGCCTGCCCCCGCGCCGCCAGCCGAGTTCTTGGTGGCCGCTGGCGATTCGGTGTTCTGGATTCGGAGTGAGGCCGATGGCATTCGCGTACGTGGCGCACCGATGGTGGTGGCGCTCGTCGGCGGGCGACTCGCCGAACTCTACGTGACGGACGAAGACCATTCGTTCTACGATGCCGTGTACGTGGGTCAGCGTCTCTTCAAGCGCGATCTCATCAACGGCGATTCGGTCCAGCTCTTTGCCGACACGCTGATGCGCGTCCTCGCGCGCAACTACGCGGCCGCCAACCCCGACGAGCAGCCCTTGGCCGAGGAAGAAGTGGGCTCCGAAGATCCGCGCATCGTGGGCAGCGCCGAGATTCTCGTGCTTGATGTGTTGGGACCCTGGGCCTCGTATGAGTATCGCACCGATGTAGACATCGTCGGACGTCCGTCTGCTCATGGTTTGCGGCGTGGGGTGCTGGACCTGCGCACCGGTGTACCGACCACGCTCGACGCGCTCGTGGGGCGCGCCGCCACACGCGCGGCAATCGCCGAAGGCCAACGGCAGTGGCGAGAGCTTCGGGATTCCACTCTCGCTGCCGCAGCGGGCTCAAAGGACGAGAAGGATTTGCTGAGTGAGTACGAGGCACTCAGCTTCGATGTGCGTAGCTTTGGGATTGAAGTAGAATCGCGCCGGCCATTCGTGCGATTCTCGCTGGCCCAGAGTGCCGCGCTGAACCCTTTGCCTGCGCTGCAGCTCGGCCCGGTCGCCATGCAAGAGCCGGCGTGGTGGCCGAGCGTCATCGGCGACTATCCGGCGGTGGGAGATAACGGCGAGCGCAGTTGGCCGCGTGAGAACTACGCCATCATTGCAAGGCCCGCCGAGGGCCCCGCGCCGCGCGTGGCCTTTGCGCTACGCGATGCGGGTGGTCAGGAGTGGTCGCTCGGCTTTGTGCCTGCACCGGTGCATCGGGTGATGTGGCTCGATGATTCGGTGATGGCCCCGGGGACGCGCGACGCACTCCTGCGTGCCTTTGACGAAGCGGCACTCTACGGTGAAGAGACCCGTGTGGCGCGTCGGCCACGCAGCGCGCAAAGCGGCGCGAGGCTTGTGCCCGTGACCCACGCGCCGCGAACCTTCGTCAATACTCGTCGTCACAAGCTCATCCGTCCGCGCATCTAACTGCATTCAATCGCTATGACTGCTACCGATCAGGCGCTCTGGACTCCCGAACGCGCCAACAAAGCGTTGCCATTGGTCCAGCGCATCACTGAAGACTTAGTGATGAGCTATCGTCGCTGGCAGGAACTCGTGGAGCGCTACGAACTCGCCTCATTGCGCAGTTCAGGCACGCAGGTAGATCCCGAAGCCGAGGTACTGGCGCGCGAGGTGCAGCAATCGGCGCGTGAGGTGCAAGAGTTCCTCGGCGAACTGAATGAGCTCGGCATCGAGTGCAAGGGAATGGAGCAGGGTCTGGTGGACTTCCCCGGCGAGCGCGATGGCGTGCCGGTGTACTGGTGCTGGAGGCGCGGTGAGTCTGCGGTGACGCACTGGCACACACGGAATTCAGGCTTTGCGGGCCGACAGCCGATCTAGTCGAGCCAACAGAACGCGGTCATAGCGGCAACTAGTCCGCGTAGGGGACCTCGATCTCCATCCCATCTCGGGCCAGCACCACATCACCCGTGAATACCTCGCGGGCCTCGCGGCCGAGGTCGCTGGGATCGCGCGAGTAGCGCGCCGAGAAGTGTGTGAGCGCCAATCGCCTGACGCCCGCCATCTTCGCAACGGTGGCGGCTTCGCGCGCCGTCGAATGCATCGTCTCAGCGGCGCGGGCCTGTTCTTCATCGCCGAAGGTGGCCTCATGTACCAACAAGTCGGCGCCGATGCTCTGCTCGATGGTCGCGGCGCAGGGCCGCGTGTCGCCGGTGATGACGACTTTGCGTCCGCTGCGCTCAGGGCCCACCAACTCTGATGGCTGCACCACGCGACCATCGTCGAGCGTGATGGCTTCGCCCTTGTGGATGCGGCCCCACTGCGGTCCCTCTGGGATGCCGAGTGCGCGCGCGTGATCGGGGTCAAAGCGTCCGCGGCGGATGTCCTCGGCCAAGGTGAATCCGAGCGCCGCGCCCTTGCGATGCTCCACCTCAAAGGCGCGAATCTCATAGTCCTTGCGCCGCACGACGGCCCCGGACTCCAAGTCCGTTACGGTGAGCGGGAAGGTCAGCTTGTCATTGCCGAGTCCTTCGGCGCGCTTGAAGAGCGCCTGCGCGCCTTTGGGCCCCCAGATGCGCAGCGGCTGCTCGCGGACCTGCAAGGAGAACGTCCTCAACAGGCCAAGCACACCGAGATAGTGATCGGTATGAAAGTGCGTGAAGAAGATGTCCTCGAGCGTGAAGCCCACGCCGTAGCGCATCATCTGCCGCTGCGTGCCTTCTCCGCAGTCAAACATCAGCGTCTCACCCTCGCGCACCAGCGCCAACGAGGAGACCCCGCGTTCCACGGTGGGGCGCGAGGCGGAGGTGCCGAGGAAGGTGAGGTGCAAGGACACGGGGCGCGAGGAGTAAGACCCAAATCTAAGGGCGCCTGCTATGCAGCGGTGGTGCAACGCAATAAATTCCCGCCCTTCAACCCCTTACTCTCAAGGTTTCCTGTGCGCTTCTCGCTTCTTGCCCTCGTTCTGTTCGCTTCGCCGCTCGTTGCACAACAAGAACCCGTAGCGAAGGCCGCTCCGAAGGCGGCGCCGCACACCTTTGCTTGGGTGCTGGACGGTTCCCTCGAAATGGGCGGCGATATGCTGCTCGAACTCACGTTCACCGACGGCAGCAAGCAGAAGATCTACACGGGCCAGGGCGGCACCGCCTCCTTTGGCGTGGACATTCGGCCCCAGGCTATGCCGAATCTCGGCATCCGCGCCCTCGCGGGCATCAAGTTCACGACGACTGCCGCGGAGGACGCGAACATCTCGTTTACGCGTATTCCCGTGGAAGTCATCGGCAGCTACTACCTGCCGAACGACTGGCGAGTTGGCGCCGGGTTGGCGTATCACACGGCCATCAACTTCAACGGCGATGGCTTCGTGCCGGACATCAGCTTTGATCCTGCGGCTGGCGCCACGCTCGAGCTTGGCTGGCGCTGGGCCGCCCTGACGTACACGAGCATGAACTACACCGCGAATGGTAGCTCGATTGATGCAAGCGCCATCGGCGTTTCGTTTGCGTGGCTGTTTGGGAAGCGCTGAACCCTCAGGGCGAGCGCGCCGCCATCAATCGCGTCCAGAACGCGTTGTCGAATGACGAGATGGCGGCCGGACTGTCGGCCCCTGACACGGGCGCCTTCTCGCCAAGCCGTACGATTACCAAGTCCAACGAGGGCACGACGTAGAGCTTTTTGTCGTCCTTGCCGAGCGCCGCTGCGAGGTCAACCGGAGCGGCGCTGAAGAGTGGCCCAGGGTTGGTAGGCAAAAGGTAGGGCCCGGGCACGCGATTGGACGCGCCGCCGTTCAACCACCAGAGCCAGCCGTAGGAGAGGTTGTCGGTGCCGCTTGGCTGGCGTGCCTGATGCAGGAGCGCACTGTCGGCCAAAATCTGGTTGCCGTTCCAGCGCCCGTGGTTGAGCGTGAGAATGCCAAAGCGCGCAAAGTCGCGGGCAGATCCGAGGAAGATGTAGCCGGGCTCACCCGTGTCTTCGTTGGCGAAGACAACCGTGCGCGACATGCCAATGGGCGTGAACAATCGCGCCGTGGCAACGGCCAGCGTGGATTGGCGCGTGGCCGCTTCAATCACGCCGAAGAGCTGGTAGTAGCCGGGATTGTTGTAGTAGAAGCGCCCCGCTGTTGGTGCAAAGACGCGCTGCAGGGAGTCGTTGCTGCCCGAGCTCATGGAGAGCAAGCGACGCACGGTGATGGCGTTTTCGTCCACGGTGTTTCTGGACCAGCCTGCACCCAGATACGTGGACGCTGGCGCATCGAGCGCGACCATCCCGTCGTGCACCAGGTCCAGTGTGAGCGCTGCGGTGATAGTCTTGCCCGCCGAGAAGTAAGGGCCGCGCGTCTGGTTGGTCCACCCCTGCCAGTAGCGCTCCATCACAATGCGGCCGCGCCACACGACAACCACCGCGTCGCTGGCTTGGGTACCCGCCCAGTCGAGCGCGGCTGACAACTGTGCCGAATCGAATCCTGCCTCGACGGGACGCGCGGATTCCCATGTGGCATCGGCACCTGGGAAGTACCAGGCCGTGGCGATCGGCCCAGTGGGACCGTTATCTGTACCGCAGCCTAGTGCGGCGGCGCATAACGCAGCGGGAAGGAGTCTACGAAAACGCATGTCGGTTAGACGGGCAGGGAAGCAGATCGTTAGGGAGAACCAAGGCGTCGTCTTCCGATATGCGCCTCCGGAAGGAGTCGAAGGACAGACTCACGTTGAAAATTACAGCGTAAGCATTCGTACAGGCGATTATTGGACCAACGAGGATGACGGTGGAAAACAATCATACACAGCCTTTGCTTCGCGCGCGGCCCGGCAAACTCAAGAAGCTGCTGGCGGTCCTCACAGGGCTGGTCGTCGCGCTTGCTGTCGCACTGCTGGCATTGCTGAACTGGCCGTTGCCGACGATGCCGCGTCCAGGCTTAGCTGGTGATTTCCTTGTCAGGAATGTCGCCTTAGTTGATGTCGTGAACGGCGAGATTCTCCCCGGTCGTGATGTGGTCATCCGCGGCGGGCGCATTGAATCCATCGGCGCGAGCGCTGCCGAACGTGGGCAACGCGGCCTCGTCGTTGTGGACGGCAGCGGCAAGTTCCTCGTCCCCGGGCTATGGGACATGCATGTGCATTCACTCAAGATCTCGCCACAGTACATCCATCCCCTGTTCATTGCGAATGGCGTGACGGGCGTGCGTGAGATGTGGGGATGCACATCCCTGCCGGACAGTTTCGTTGCCTGCCCCGAAGACATTGAACGCTGGCGCAGCGGGCTCGGTGATCGCAGCCAGCTTGCGCCCCGATACATCCAGCGCGCCAGCTATGCCATCAACGGCGAGGGAGGGGTGCCTGCTGCCGCACCTGCATTCTTCAAGGCGCGAAATGCAAAAGAAGTCAGCGCGTTGGTAACGTATCATGCCTCCACTGGTGTTGATCTCTTAAAGGTTTACACCAATGTGTCCGTGGCGGCCTACGAGGCAATCGCAGCGGAAGCGTCCAAACACGGACTCTTGTTCGCGGGCCATCTCCCCGTGCGCGTGTCGCTTGAGCAGGCACTCGCCGCCGGCCAGAGGAGCATCGAGCATCCGCGCCTGTTCTTGTTCGAATGCTACCGGGGTGCCGCCGAGTTCCGGGCACTGGCGAATCCCGCCGCTGCTTACACCGTGGAGATGCGGGCCCGGTTCATTGACGAGCATGATTCCAAGCGCTGCGCCGATGCCATGGCGGCGATGGCGGCCTCTGATACCTGGTGGACACCGACCCTGCAGGTGCTTCGCATGAGTGCGCTCGCCGGTAACCGAGAGTTCCGCGAAGACTCGCGCCGGCGCTTTATCCCGTTCATCATCAGGGCCGGCATCTGGGGACCGGATGCCGATGGCGAGGCGGAGCATGCTCGGCTTGCATCCGGTCGCGACGTGAGCGCGGAGTTGTATCAACTTGCGCTGGATAACGTGCGCCAGGCCCACGCGGCTGGCGTCCGCATCGTGGCTGGAACCGATGCCGGCGACACCTACGTGTTCCCCGGGTTCGCCATCCACGACGAACTGGCCGAACTCGTGCGCGGAGGCCTGGCGCCGGCAGACGCCCTGCGCAGTGCGACTATCGATGCGGCGCTATTCAGCGGCAAGGCCGGGGACTACGGCAGCATCGAGGCGGGGAAGGTTGCCGACCTCATTTTGCTCGACGCCAATCCACTCACCGATATCCGCAACACCGGGAGGATCTCGGGTCTGTTCTTCAACGGGCAATATCTTGATCGTGCCGCGTTAGATGAACTGCTGGCGTTTGCCGAGCAGCAGGCCCGGAGCGTTCGCGCAAATCTCCAGCTCCTCTGGGGAATGCTGAAAAGCCCGGTGATACGGGCGCAGTTTGCGGACTAGCGTCCGCAACTGGCTCCGCTAACGCCGCCCTCGCAAACGTTCGAGCCCGTCAAGAATCAGTTCGAGACCGAACGCGAAGTCCGGCAGCCCGTCGTGCTTGCGCGCGGCCACGAGCGCACTCATCTCGTGCATGTAGGGAAGCGTATCCGCCGGGATCATCGGTAGGTAGCTTGCCGCCGCTGAGGCATACTCGTCAGGACTCACCGGGAAGTTCTGTTGCTGGAGCGTGTACCCGAGGATGTAGTTGTCCATCGTATTCCACCCGTGATCCGTTTCGGCCCAAGAGAATCCGGCTTCACGAAGCACGCCAAGCGTTGCGTCGATGTAGCCCAGCCGATTGGGGCCGACGGTGATCCGCGAGACGATGAGCATCGGCGCCCACGGGTGCGCCGTCATCGCCGCGAGCGTGGAATGGGCACGCGCACGCATGGTCGCCTTCCAGTCGCCACCGGGCGTGGGCAAGGTGATCTCAGCAATGACGAGATCCACCATCCCGTCGAGCAAGTCATCCTTGTTGGCGACGTGGTTGTAGAGCGACATCGCCTCGACGCGTAGCGCCGTCGCGAGCCGGCGCATGGACAAGGCATCGATCCCCTGCCGGTCTGCCAACCGCATGCCGGCGCGCAGGATGCGATCGCGGGTCAGTGGGGTGCGTCGTGACGTGGTCATACGCAAAAGATGACCCCGACTGACACTGTAAGGCAACCATCGGCCACCTTGACCGCGACATACTTACGGTGTATGTTTTAACTTACGCTGTAAGCTTCACTACTCTCTCCCCTTCCCAACCCATGCGCCACCTCGCATCCGCCCTCGCTGGGCTCCTCACACTCTCCTCCGCCCTGACTGGTCAGCAGTCTCCCCCCAGCGCCCTCGACTCCTCAACGACCCTTCGGCGCTGGCAGGTCGGCGGTGCACTCGACATCGGTCAGCCGGTCGGTGATTTCACGCAGCAGGTCAACAATGCTGTCGGACTGCAGGCGCATCTCCTGCTCCAACTCGACCGCCGCGGAAACGCCGCGCTACGGCTCCAAGCTGGATGGCTCAACTATGGATCCGAGAGTGAGCAGGTGTGCCTCGGCGCCACGCCTGGCTGCCGTATCGAAGCGCGGGTCATCACCAGCAACAACATCCTCTCCCTCGGCGTCGGTCCCGAGTGGTCAATCCCGCTGGGAGCGTTCCGCCTCTACGGCCATGGACTCGTTGGCGTGAGCCGGTTCGCGACCCTGAGTGCGCTTGACGGCGGCATCCTGCCCGATTTCGTGGCCGCCGACGAGAACTTCGGCGACGCCGGATTCTTCTGGAGCGGCGGCGGCGGAGTCCGCATGCCTCTTAGCAAGCACTCCGCGCTGGATTTCGGAGTCGCGTACCAAGGACACGGTCGTCGCGAATACCTCACCGAGGGTGGCATCACCGACAATCCCGACGGCTCGTTGAACTTTGACGTCAAGCGCTCCGCGGCAGACCTCTTCGCCATTCGCATCGGGTTCAGCACCGCGCTTGCGTGGGGAACCCGCGGCTCCACGCCGTAGAGACTAAGGCGGAGGAAGTCCCACGGCCGATGCCTGGCCCAAACCCCTCACCATCTCCCTGTCATGTTCCGCGATCTACTTACACTCGCGCTCCTCTGTAATGGCATGTCCTGCTCCTCCGTTGGATACACAGGCGGGAGCGACGTCCCGTCAGACAATCTGCTGCTGGTCGAATTGGCCCTCGAGGACCAGGAGGCGCGCCGAGGCGGGAGTCCCGGTCGCAGCGATCTTGACCGCCTGAGACTCGTCATTGACGAAATCGGGGCCGGGCGCATGCACACGAGTGACGATCGCCGGAACGCCGCGTTGGTCCTGCTCCAGCAGTTCGGCGAGGCTCCGAGAAGGCAGGCACCTTGATTGATGGAGCGGCTGGGTGTGGCAGGGGACGGATCGCGCTCGGCCGCGTTAGCTCTGGGCGGTGAGCGACTGCCAGCGCGCCTGTTCGATGTTCCCGCCACTGACGGTCACGGCCACGGGAAACGCGCTGGGGGCGAGTGCCGCACTGCGCAACGCCGCGACGCCCACTGCGCCCGAGCCTTCTACCACCGCGCCATGCTCGCGGTACATGAAGCGAATGGCATCGGCTATGTCCGCTTCCGTCACCGTCGTGATTGCATCGAGCGCGGCCTTGCCCTGCAGATACATCTCCTCGTCCACGCGTCCCGCGAGTCCATCCGCGAGCGTGGGAAGATCGGGCACGTCCACAGCTCTGCCTTGGGCGAGTGCCAAGGTCATCGCATTGGTGAGCACGCTCTGCGCGCCATGGATTCGCGTGTTGGGGTGTGCGGAGCGCACAAAGCCGCCCACGCCGCCTGCGAGTCCGCCACCGCCCACGCAGACTAGCAGGGTGGCGATGTCGGGGTGTTGCTCAAAGATCTCGAGCGCAACCGTGCCAGCACCGGCCAGAAGATTGCGCCCGGTGCAGGGACTGACGAAGGTCGCTTGATGGCGTTGCGCAAAGAGTTTTGCGGCGTCCTCGGCGGCATCGTAACTGGGCTCGGAGGCGACGATGGTCGCGCCAAACTTGGCAATCTTGACGCGCTTCACCTCGGGCGCGCTAGCCGGCACGAAGATGGTCGCCTTCACGCCGAGTTGCTCGGCGGCTATGGCGATGCCAATCCCGTGATTCCCGGCTGACGAAGCCACCACACCAGCGGCACGCTCCAGAGGCGAGAGCGCAAGCATCGCATTCAAGGCGCCGCGCAGTTTGAACGAGCCGCCGTGTTGGTCGCACTCCATCTTGAGCCACACGTCGCCGCCGAGTTGTTCGGAGAGCGCGTCTGACTTGATGAGCGGTGTGCGCAGCACGTAGGGCTTGATGCGTGCGTACGCGACTCTGATCTCGTCCGCGTCTGGAAGAATGCTGGTTGGCATTGGCTTACAAGCTACTGCAAAGGCTTCATCACGGAGGCACGGAGACTTCTTGAGAAGCTCTTGGGGGTCTTCGCCAAGTGATCTCAGCAGTTCCCTTCATTCCCGCTCGTGTAGTCTCCGAGCCTCCGTGCCTCCGTGGTGATAGCAGTGGCAGTTCAGGACGCCGGAAACATCCGGATATACGCCTCGGCATCGAACTTCTGGCGCGCACGGGCGAGCGACATCGGCCGGATCACACCGAAGACAGGCTTGTCGAACCACGGCCGATCGAACTTACCGAAGCACCACTGGATGCCGCCGTAGCTCGAGGGATCGCGCCCGTCGAGTGCGTACTTGTTGTTGAGCAGGATGAGATGCTCGAGCGCGTGCTTGTAGCGCGCCGTCCAGAGCAGCACCGACTTGCCCCAGAGCATGCGCGTGACGTTGTGCATGTGTCCCGTGCGGACCATCTCGCGCTGGGCGGCGTTCCAGAGTTCGTCGTAGGTCTCGGCGCGCTCAAGTTGCTCCAGTGAGTAGATGTGCTCGCGCGGGTCGTCCTTGTGCTTCTCCATGGAGCGGTGCGCCCAGTCAGGCAGACCCTTCAGCTTGCCGAAGTTCGGGTTGCGCACGCAGAAGTTGTAGGCGAGTTCACGCCAGGTGACGAGTTCGTCTTCGAACTTCTGCACTGACTCCTTGTGCCCCGTCTCGCGCACCGTGCGGGCGACTTCGGCCGCGGATATCTGGCCGAAGTGCAGGTAGGGTGAGAGCCGCGAGGAACCATTCGTATCCTTAGGTTCATTTCGACGCTCGGCGTAGTCCGCGATGCCATCCTTACAGAAGGCCGCGAGGCGCTTGCGAGCACCATCAAGGCCGCTGGTGAAGGGCACCGGGGCCACGCTGTGATCAATCTCGCAACTCGCGACGGCCGCGGCGACGTCGAAGTCGCTGAAGTCCACGCGTGGCACATCGATTGACTCCCACATTGACTCCGTAAACTTCGCGCGCGGGCCGCGGTCTTCCACGGGCTCGAGTGCGTGGTCGAGCACCTTCGCAATCTTCGGGCGAATGGTGCGGGCCGCGTATTCCTCCTTCACGAAGTTGCCGTAGGGCACGATGCAGTGCGATTCCACTTCCACCACACGCACGGGGCAGCGTTCGGCGAACCGTGCCGTGCGCTCGGCGATACCGGCCGTGGGGAAGAGATCCGTGATCACGATCGCGGCACGGGCGGCCAAATGGTCTACCACGCGGCGGTCGTCATCGCGGCGGCGGCGGAGCACAAACTGGTAGCGCAAGCCGAGCTTCGCGGCGCGGCGGTGGAGGGCTTTGGCGTTCTCAAGGATGACCGTGTGGATGCGGTCGTTGGCGTGCTCGTAGGTGGGATCGAGGCCCTGGTGGATGAGCAAGGGTTTGCCCAGCGCGTCGGCCTGGAGCACGGCGTAGCGGAGCGCCCAATTGTCCTCAAAGCGATGCGAGGACTGCATCCAGTAAAGGACGTAGTCACCGGTGGCGCGCGTGTCGTTTTGGTTGGCATCGCGGCGGCGCAGCGAGAGCTGGCCGCGGACGTATTCGGATTCGAGGCGGTGCATGCTGTTTTTGAGGGTACGGCGGGGGTCCCTCAGTGGAAGCTACAGGGGGTGGCGCGGGGTTCCCGGCGCCACTAAGTTTCTGCTCTCGGCGGCCTCGCCCCAGAACGTAAGGGCGAGGCCGTATGCGTGACCGGGAACCTTGTTCGCTCGTCTGGAGTATGTAAGGACGCAGGGACCTGACCCGCACGCGATTTGGGGCTGTAGCTCAGCTGGGAGAGCGCTGCAATCGCACTGCAGAGGTCAGGGGTTCGATCCCCCTCAGCTCCACTGAAGTAACGCTGGATCCCCCAAGCAGGAAAGAAGCCCGCCGCTGTTCGGTAGGACGTATAGTTCCAATGACGGCGCGCGTGGCAACCTGTGGGGTCCAGCAAGACTGATGACGGCGCGAACTTCGGTTCGCGCCGTTTTTGCATTCTCCCGGTGCCGGGTTTTTGTGTGGGGGAAAGGGGACGGAAGACGGATGACGGAAGCGAACTGCGTTCCGTCATCCGTCGTTCCCGCGTGCGCGGACTCAGGCGATGGGCTTCCTCGCGGGCACATACACGGGTGGCAGGCCGAGCTGTTGTAGCTGTGCATTGAATCGCACGAGGTCTTCGGCCTCAATCCGCCGCAGTTCCCTGAGTTGCGCATCAAGGCGCGCGCTGAGCGAGTCAAAGACTTCGGTGTTTTGTTGCGTCGGGGCGTAGGCTCCGGTCTGAATCTGCATGTTGAGCGTGATGAACTTGTTGTACAGCTTGACCGGCATGTCGAGCGTGCACTGATCCACATGGCAGCCGACTTCATACAGCTCGGCCCGCACAGCTTCGACCTTGTTGCGTACAGCCTTCGCGGAGTCACTGAGCGCCCTGGCGGCGCTCGAGTCTCCAGCATCGTTCAAGCGCCCGGCGCGGTCGCTCAGCTGCGCTTGTAAATCCTCGGCGCGCTTCACGTTGTCCACGAGTTCGGCGAGGCGGTCAATCACGCGGCGCGTCGTCGTGTATTGGGCAAGTAGCTCCGCTTGCGTGCTCGTGACACGAGGGTCGGCCGTCACGGTGAACCGGCGGGACAAGGTGTCGTTGCCGACGATGAGCCGTACGCCGTACTCGCCTGGCGGCACCCAAGGTCCCTGCAAGGTGCCGAAGTCAATCACGGTGTTGGGAAGCTTCGGTGCGGCAGTGCTGCGAAGATTCCACACAAAGCGATTGCTGCCGCGGCGCAGCGGCACGAGTGAGTCGGAGGGCTGGTAGCTGATGCTGTCGGCGACCACGGCGGAGTCGGCGCTGGCGAAGCGGCGAATCACCGTGCCCTGCACAGTCGTGAACTCCAAGCGCGCCTTCCCCTGCGGCACATCGCGCAGCCACCAGTCCACGGACACACCGGAGCGCGGATTTTCGCCGGTCCCGTTTCCGCCCCTACTCCCTGCCCAGAGCACGGCCGCGGCCGGCTGAAAGAGATGCACCGGCTTGGCGCGAACGCTGTCCGCGAGTTGTCGTAGCGGTGAGAGATCGTCAATTACCCAGAACGAACGGCCGTGCGTGGCGGCGATGAGATCGTTGCCCTGCACGCGCAGGTCGCGCACGCTCACACGCGGCAGGTTGAGCTGTAGCGGCTGCCAGCGCGCACCATCGTCCATCGAGACCCACACGCCGTATTCGGTGCCAGCGTAGAGCAGACCGCGGCGCATCGGGTCCTCGCGGACGACGCGCGTGTACGCCGTGCGCGGAATGCCATTCACGATGCGCGTCCACGTGCGGCCGTAATCGCTGCTCTTCCAGAGGTACGGCGCGAAGTCATCCTGCTGGTAGCGGTTGGCCGCGATGTACACCGTGCCCGCATCGTGCGGCGAGGCGTCAATGTGCGCGGTGCGCGTGAAGCGGCCGTAGCCTGGCGGTGTGACGTTCTGCCAGGTCGCACCAGCATCACGCGACACGTGAATGAGCCCATCGTCCGAACCGGCCCAAAGCACGCCCTGCTGCTTGGGTGATTCCGCGAATGCGTAAATGGTAGCGTACCACTCGGCGCCGGTCATCTCACCGTGAATCGGGCCACCCGTGCGCTCGAGCGTGGCGGGATCGCCCTTGGTGAGGTCTGGGCTGATGCGCTCCCAACTCGCACCCTCGGTCCGCGAGCGCCACACGTGCTGCGATGTCACATAGAGCGTGCGCGGGTCGTGGCTCGAGACGAGCACAGGAAACGTCCACTGAAAACGCTCCGGTGCGTCCTTCGCGGCGTATCCATCCCAATTGATGTCGGTGACGGAGATGTCGCGCTCTTGCCGCGTGCGCCGATCGTAGCGCGAGAGCATGCCGAGGTAGCAACCGCCGTAAGTGATGTTGGGGTCGCGCGGGTCCACGGCAATGGTCGCGTTCTCGCAGCCGGCCACGGAGAAGTAGTCGCGGATGCCGATCCCACCTTCTTCGCCGCGCGAGGCCATGGAGATGGCCGAGTTGTCCTGCTGAGCGCCGTAGATGCGGTAGGGAAACTGGTTGTCGGTGTTGACGTGATAGAACTGCGCCGTGGGCTGATTGTGCTGCGAGCTCCACGTGGCCGTGCCGTCAAACGTGACGGCTGCGCCGCCGTCATCGCCGAGGATCATGCGCTGCGCGTTGGTTGGATCAATCCACAGGATGTGAGTGTCCCCGTGTGGCACGTCGAGCTCGTTGAAGGTCTTGCCGCCATCAATGGACTTGAGCACGGTCAGGTTCATCACATAGACCGTGTTCTCGTCGGTCGGGTCAGCCGTGACCGCTGAGTAGTACCAATTGCGCACCCAGAGTCGCGGATCGGTGCCGACTCGGTCCCAAGTCGCACCGGCGTCGTCGGAGCGGAACAGGCCGCCGCTCGAGTCTGGCGCTTCAACGCTCGCGTAGACGCGCTGCGGATTGGAGCGCGAGACATCAATGCCGATCTTGCCGAGCGGGCTGCGCGGGAGGCCGGGATTCCGGCTGATTTCGGTCCAGGTGTCGCCGCCGTCGGTAGTTTTCCAAAGGCCAGAGCGTCCACCGCCGGCAATCATGCTCCAGGGCGTGCGCTG
Organism: Gemmatimonas sp.; assembly: GCA_031414535.1. Classification (GTDB taxonomy): domain Bacteria; phylum Gemmatimonadota; class Gemmatimonadetes; order Gemmatimonadales; family Gemmatimonadaceae; genus Pseudogemmatithrix. The sequence continues at coordinate 20,767 of JANNVQ010000005.1, read as the reverse complement.
GAACTTGTACATCGTGGCGTAGAGCACGCGCGGATTTGACGGATCCATCGCGAGGTCCTGTGCGCCCGTGGAGTCGTCCACGAACAGCACCTTCGTCCATGACTTTCCGCCGTCGGTGGTGCGGAAGACGCCGCGTTCGGCGTTGGGTCCGAAGGCGTGGCCGATGGCGCTGACGTAGGCGCGGTCTGCGTCGCGAGGGTCCACGACGATGTCGGTGATCTGCTGCGCGTCAGCGAGTCCGAGCGATTGCCACGTTTGCCCCGCGTCGGTGGAGCGGTACATGCCGGTGCCGAAGGTGAGATCTTCGCGCAGCTGCGATTCGCCCGTGCCCACGTAGATGACGTTCGGATCGCTCGGCGCGAGAGTGATTGCGCCTACCGAGGAGATGTCCGTCTTCCCATCAGTGATGTTGGCCCAAGTCTGGCCGCCATTGTTGGTGCGCCAGACGCCGCCGTTCACGGATCCCATGTAGAACAAGAAGGGTGATGTGGGGTGGCCAACCACTGCGTCAACGCGTCCGCCGCGGAATGGTCCGGCGGCGCGCCAGCGCAGCGCCTTGAAGGCGCGGTCGGTGGCGCTTGGCGAGGTGTAGAGCGTTGGGTCGTAGGCCTGCGCCGCGAGCGGATGCGCGAGGAGGACTGCCGCGGCGAGGGCGGCGCGATGGGCGGACTTCACGAATGAGAGCATAGGTCGGTGAGTGTTTAGAAGCCTTCGCGCTTGCGCAGTTCCGTAAGGTGCGCCACGTGATGGCGTCCGTGCCAACTGTAGGTGCTCAACGAGGAGTCCAGCGTTTGCGGCCCCGTCTGCGGATGTTGGTAAGGCGCGCCGAACCGCTCGGCGCTTAGCGCGCTCAGTAGCGTGGCCCAGCGCTCGTGAATGGACTCGAGCATCCGCAGCGAGACCTCCACGGGCAGCGTGGAATCTGGTAATTCGGCCCAGCGCTCCTCGTCGTATGGCTTGATGGTCGGATTCTGCTCCGTGAGCGCGAGCTTGTTGCGGATGAAGCCGTTGGCGTGCGAGTCGGCCAGATGGTGCACCACTTGGCGGACGGACCAGCCGCCGGGCCGATAGGGCGTGTCGAGTTGGACCTCAGCGAGGCCGGTGACGGCCGCGCGGAGCTGTGAGGGCAGCTTGGCGATGTCGGCGATGAGGGCGCCGCGTGTGCTAGCGCTCAGGGGCGTGGTTGGCTGCGCCCATTTACCGATGGGGTAGCGGAGGTCTGGGGTCACGGGGCGCTCGATGACTGGACGGAAGACGGATGACGGAAGCTAACTGCGAACGGCAGCGGCGACTGGTGGTTAGCTTTTAGCATCCGTCATCCGTCATCCGTCCAGTGACCGAACCCACAGAACGCTCCAAAGATTTCATCCGCGAGCTCGTCGCCGCCGATGTTGAAACTGGCCGCTTCGGCCGCGCCCCTGCCACTCGCTTCCCACCGGAACCGAATGGCTTCTTGCACATGGGGCACGCCAAGTCCATCTGCCTGAACTTTGGCATCGCCAAGGAATACGGCGGCAGCTGCAATCTGCGCTTCGACGACACCAATCCGCTCACGGAAGACGTGCGCTATGTGGAGTCCATCAAGCGCGACGTGCAGTGGTTGGGTTTTCAGTGGACCAAAGAGCTCTACGCCTCGGATTACTTCGAGAAGCTGTATGAGATTGCTGAGCTCTTGGTGAACAAGGGCAAGGCCTATGTGGACGACCAGACCGAAGAGCAGATTCGCACCAATCGCGGCACGGTGACGTCGGCGGGCACGGCTTCGCCTTGGCGCAATCGCAGCGCCGAGGTGAATCTCGATCTGCTGCGCCGCATGAAGGCCGGTGAATTCGCCGACGGCACGAAGGTGCTGCGCGCCAAGATTGACATGGGGCACCACAACATGATCATGCGCGATCCGCTGCTGCTGCGCATTCGTCGTGAGGCGCATCATTATCGCCGCGGGACGGACTGGAAGATTTTCCCCTTCTACGACTTCGCGCACGGGTTGAGCGACGCCATCGAGGGCATCACGCGCTCGCTGTGCACGTTGGAGTTCAAGGACAATCGCGACATCTACGATTGGCTGGTGGCCGAAGCGGGCTTCACGAATCCGCCGACGCAAATCGAGTTCGCGAGGCTTGAATTGGATTACACGGTGCTCAGCAAGCGGAAGCTGCTGCGCCTCGTGGAGGGCGGGCATGTGAAGGGTTGGGACGATCCGCGGATGCCGACGATTGCTGGCATGCGTCGTCGTGGTGTGCGCGCGGAAGCCATTCGCGACTTCGCCGAGACGATTGGCGTGGCGAGGAAGGACGCGCGGGTGGAGATTGGCGCCTTTGAGCATGCCGTGCGCAATGATCTCAACATGGAAGTCCCTCGCGTGCTTGCGGTGCTCAAGCCGTTGAAGGTGGTTCTCACGAACTACCCCGAGGGCCAGGTGGAGATGCTCGAGGCGCAGAACTATCCCTACGACGTGCCCAAGACGGGCACGAGGGAGATTCCGTTCTCGCGCGAGCTGTTCATTGATGCCGACGACTTCATGGAAGAGCCGCCAAAGAAATTCTTCCGGCTCTCGCCGGGGAACGAGGTGCGTCTGCGCTTTGGCTACATCATCAAGTGCGAAGAAGTCGTGAAGGATGCGGCGGGCAAGATTGTGGAGTTGCGCTGCACCTATGACGTGGACACCAAGAGCGGTGGCACGAGCGACAAGAAGGTGAAGGGCACCATCCAGTGGGTGTCAGCCGCGCATGCGCTCAGTTGTGAGGTGCGCCTGTATGACCGCCTGTTCACTCTACCGGACCCGGATGCGGTGCCGGAGGGTCAGGACTTCTTGAGCGCGCTCAATCCTGATTCGTTGCTTGTCATTCCTGACGCCAAGGTGGAGCCGACGGTCGCGAATGATCCGATTGGCAGTCGGTATCAGTTTGAGCGAGTGGGGTATTTCTACTCGGAGCCCGAGGACAGCAAGCCGGGGAAGCTGGTGTTCAACCGGATTGTGAACCTGCGGGATTCGTGGGCGAAGGAAGTGAAGAAGGGCTGACGGCTAGCCCTTGGGCTCCGCGGGCTTGCTTGAGAATCCTGTGCGAATTCCCACGCCGAAAATGATCAGGAGGCCGGCGATGTTGACCGCCGTGGCTGCCGGTTCGGACACCGGTTCCAAAAAGTCCGAACCTCCCATGAGCACGAATCCGAGGCCGAGCAGGAGGAGCGGCTTGGATGCTGGCTTCTGACGCAGTGCCGTCGCGATGATGGGAATGGCGCAGAGTATGATGATTATGCTGAGGCCGATTCGGAGCGTCATGCGGGTCGGGGGGTAGGGTGGTGGGACAGCGTCTCGATGCGACGTGAAGTGCTCGATTCCTGATGGCGTGAGAGGATGCGCCTGTGGGCGGCGGTATGCAAGTCACTGTCTGGCAGCGACTTGCGACGTTTTCGAAGGACTTGCTCCGGCGGGACCGCGCGTTTATTTTTCGATTCTTCGTGGGCGACTGCGGAGTTATTGCCCCTTAGCTCAACTGGCAGAGCGTCTGATTCTGGATCAGAAGGTTCTAGGTTCGAAACCTAGAGGGGCAACTACAGCGAATGTGATTTTCGATTGATGACAAAGGGCGCCCCGATCGGGGCGCCCTTTGTCGCTGTTGCTCTCGCGCAGCCGATCGGCCAGACTGCGCGGAGATTGATTCGCATCATCTTTGACCGGCGGTCGTGACGCGTGCCCCAACCTGATAAGTCGCTCGCGGCGCTTCGCGAGCAGCTAGAGGTGGCGAGCCGGGTTGCGAAGGAAAGTCCTGAGCTCTACTTCGAGATTCAGCGCCTCAATGACTATGGGGACGAGTCCTTGGAGGCACTCGTTCGCGCGGTGCACGAGCTTCAGCGCACAATCCGCGCTGGTGATGCCAGCGCATTTGAATCCTTGATGGTTCGCGGCCGAGACTATCTGGGCGCGCGCCGCGTGAACCGCTGAGGCAACAGCGCGCCTCCCACCACCAGAGTCCCCAATAAGGCGACAAATAGGCCTGGCCCAATCTGCGCAACCAGCATGGGATTCTCCTGCAAGGTCCGATACGTCGCGGGAACGCCGAGCAGGATCCATCCAGCGAAGAGTGCGAGCCCGATTCCGAGTCCGCCGAGCAGGAGGCGTAGGGGTCGTAGGTCACGGAAGAGGAGGACGGTGCCAATGATTGCCGCCACGGCACCACCGGCAAGGAGAAGTCGTCCGTTCAATCCCATGATGCCACGCAGCGGATGCAGCCCCGCGTAAAGCGAGAACCAGGGAAGTACGGTGCCCACGATGATTAAAGTCCCACCGATCGCCCCTGCTAAACCTGCGGCAATCGGTCGCAGGCTGCGGGCTTCAGATTTTGAGAACTGTAGGTCTTGAGCACTGTGCATGACAATTCCCGTTGGTGGTGTGCCGGCGGAGGGATTTCCGCCGGCACGACTGTGATTATGGGCGTACGCTGAAGAACAGGAACAGGTTCGTGGGGATGTCACCGGTGATACCGGTACCCGCGGCCTGCAATGTCCGTACTGTTTCTAGATCCTTCGCCGCCGCCACCTGCGCCCACACGGCCGGATCCGTCACGCCAACCACCTCAATCTCCCACCAACCGCCGGCGCGCTGATCGACGATGTGGCTGTGAGCGGGCAGGGGCAGATTCTTTGCGCCATCGCCGAAGACACGGGACGCGTCAATCGTGGACGGGTGATTGATGCAGTCTCCGACCACTGGGCAGTGGAGGTTCTCCGGCGTGAAACCCAAGGGCGTCATCACGTACACCACCGGCACGTTTCCGGAGCGCGGCGCCACTTCCGGCTCTGCACCGAGTACGCAGCCGGACTCAGCCTCGCTTGCCGGGGCGCTTCTGCAGAAGAAGTTCTTATTGTAGAAGAACGTCACCGACTTGCCGTCCAGCCAACCGGCCGTCGTACCAATCGCCGCGCCATTCTGCGCGTTGTGCACCTCGGCCATCGAGTTTGCGGAGTGCTGTGCCTCCATCGGGCTTTCATCGGCGCAACCGATCAAGCCTGCGGTCGTCAGTAGTGCGAAGGCGGCCAACATGCTTCTCTTCATGATCTCTCTCCGTGAGTTTCGGTTGGACCCCGCGAATACGCAGGGCAGATGCCTGACGAGACATCAGGAGAGGTACGTCGGGTGATAGCGAATCGGATTGGTCGCTTGGCCGACGGTCGTTGAAGCGGGCGTCGCGCGCCGTCTGTTGGCACGAGGGCGCAATGTTCGAGGCGCCTCGCGGGCTCGGCGTCAGCCCAGTCCTTGGAAATCTCAGATCATCGGAGTGGATGCCGGCCGAGCGCGAAGGCGTTCGGGTGCTCATTCTGAGCGCGCACGGCGCGGCCGGCCGGAGTCGGGCCCATGGCTTTCTGCTTCGCCGCGCCAATTGTCGGGCAGCCAACCCTTTTTACCACATCCAAGCACGGTGTCGAAGCGTATCTCAGGAGAAGCGGGAATGACTTGCTTGACACGGCGGTGTTTGAAGCGGAGGCGATGACGGTGGCGGACGTGGATTAGCGCTGGGCAGCGACGGCCTCGCCTAACGGATTGGTGCAGTAGCTGAGCGCGCCTACGGGACTGCTGCGTGATGCCGCGCGCTCACCTCACGTACGTCAGCCACCCTCGCGTATCCTCCACGCGGCCATTCACGACGTCGAGGAATCGCGTCTGTAGGGCCTTCGTGACCGGGCCGACCTTGCCGTCCCCGACTGGGAGCCGATCAACGCTCTTCACCGGCGTGATCTCGCTGGCCGTCCCGCACACAAACATCTCGTCGCAGGTGTAGAGCACTTCGCGCGCGATTGGCTGGACCACGTGCTTGAGGCCTAGCTCCTCGGCGAGCGCGAGCACGGCGCTCCGCGTGATGCCTGGCAACAGCGTGCCGTCAATCGGCGGCGTGTAGAGCACGCCACCATCCACCACGAACACATTCTGCCCTGAGCCCTCGCTTACCATCCCGTCCGGCCCGAGGGCGATGGCCTCGTCGTAGCCGTTCTGCAGCGCTTCCATCTTGATCAACTGGCCGCTCAAGTAGTTGCCCGCAATCTTCGCGATGGCGGGAATCGTATTTGGTGCGACGCGATTCCAAGTAGACACGCAGGCATCCACGCCCTTCTCGAGCGCGTCGGCGCCGAGGTAGGCACCCCAAGGCCAGCAAGGGAGATACACCTCGATGGGGCTTTCGAAGGGGACCATGCCTGCCGCGCCGTAACCGCGAATCACCATCGGGCGGAGGTAGCAGGCGTCAATCGCGTTTTTACGGACGAGTTCGCGGTTGGCCTCGACGAGTTGGTCAATGCTATACGGCACCGGCATCCGATAGATCTTGCACGAGTTGAGCATCCGACGCAGATGCTCGCGGAGGCGGAAGATCGCGGGTCCCTTGGGCGTGGCGTAGCAGCGAATGCCCTCGAAGACCGCCGAGCCGAACTGGACGGAGTGCGCGAGCACGTGAATGTTGGCGTCCTTCCAGTTAATGAAGGCGCCGTCCTTCCAGATGTATTGGGTCTCGCCGATCTTGGCCACGGTCGTTGTGTTGGGGGGAAGGACTAGAGCAGGGAGCGGATCCAGCCGCCGTCCACTGCAATGCTCTGTGCTGTGATATAACTAGCGCGCTCACTGGCGAGAAATGTGGCGAGTGCGGCGAACTCATGTGGTTCGCCGACACGGCCCATCGGGATTTGCTGCTCCCACGCGGCGAAGGCCGCCTCTTTGGAGACGTTTTTAGCCACGGCGTTTGCGGCGGCGAGTTGATCGAGCCGCTCGGTGCGTGTGTATCCGGGCAGCAGATTGTTCACCGTGATGTTGAACGGTGCGACTTCGTTGGCGAGCGTGCGGGCGAAGCCCGTGACGGCAGCGCGGACGCTGTTGGAGAGAATGAGATTGTCCACGGGCTGCTTCACTGCGATTGACGTCACGTTCAAGATGCGGCCCCAGCGGCGCGTCTTCATTCCGGGGAGTGTGGCGCGGACGAGATTGACGACGCTGCTCAGGTTGAGCGCGATGGCTGTGTCCCAGGCTTCTGGCGTGTGACTCTCGAAGGGTCCAGGAGGCGGGCCGCCGGCGTTAGTGACGAGAATATCTATTTGGCCAAATCTCTTGATGGTCGCGTCAACGGCGCGTGTGACATCGGCCGGCAGCGAGACGTCGGCCTCGATGCCGAGTGCATCAACTTTGTAGCGCGACGCCAGCGCGGCCGCCTTCTCGTGAATTTCGGCTGTGCGCGCGCAGCAGACGATGTGCGCGCCCTCGGCTGCGAGCCCCTCAGCGATTGCCGCGCCGAGTCCGCGGCTTGATGCCGCGACGAAGGCGACTTTGCCTTTGAGTCCGAGATCCACTGCTACTTCTTGTGGAAGTAGGAGTCGGTGCCGTCGAGCCAATCCTGACGCGGCGGATCGAACACATCTACGTCGAGTGTGTCTTCGAGCGCTTCGGCCTTGTGCCAGACGTTGGATGGGATGTGCAGCACATCGCCAGCATGGACGTCGATGGTCTGCTCGCCGTTCTCGCCGATCCAGAAGCGGAGCGCGCCTTCGAGGATGTACGTGATTTGCTCGTTGTGGTGCTGGTGCTTGGGGACGATGGCGCCTTTGGCGAGATAGACGTGGGCGAGCATCATGCCCTGGCCGGTGACGAGGCGGCGGGAGATTTGGGGCGTGACCTCTTCCTTGGGCATGTCAGACCAGCGGAAGAAGCTGACGTCGGTCTTGCTGGTGTTGATGGAGGGCATGGTGGGTATTGCGGTGGGTGGTGTTTCGGTGTTCGACGTTCAATCCAGATTGTCGAGTATACGGGGTGCTCGCGCTTGACGCGAGGACTGGCGGTGTGGCGGCGCGGCAACGAATCGAGAACGGACTGCGTAATCCTGTGTAAGCTCTGAAGCTGCCTTCCCGTCCGAGGTCCCGCTGTTACTCCTGACTCATCCCGGCTTGCGTGCCCTCGCCGCGGCCGTCTCGCTCGCTGTCGTATTCAGCGCGTCCACCGTCTTGGCCCAGCCTTCTGACAAGAAGGCCACCGCCACGCGCACGCGTACGATGCCGACGATCGATGGCCGTATGGATGAGCCGCTCTGGGCGCAGGCGATTGCCATTGAAGACTTCACGCAGCTACGCCCCACGCCGGGCGCCGCGGCGAGCGAGCGGACTCGCGTCTACATCATGTACGACGACGAGGCGATTTATATCGGCGCGCGGATGCTCCGCGTTGACCCTAAGAGCGTCCCGCGCATGATGAGTCGCCGCGACGGCCAGGCCAACGCGGAGAGAATCACCGTCACCTTCGACCCGCAGCTCGACCGCCGCACGGGAGTTGGCTTCGGCGTTTCGGCGGCCGGCGTGCGTTCGGATTTCCGGCATACGCAGGACGAGGACTTTCGCGGCCGCGAGAGCCAGTTCGATCCCGTGTGGGCGGCGGCCGCCCAGCTGGACTCCGCCGGTTGGACGGCGGAGATGCGGATTCCGTTCTCTCAGCTGCGCTTCCCCACGCGCGACGTGCAGCGTTGGGGACTGCAGGTCAATCGCTGGATCCCCGATCGCAACGAGGATGACTTCTGGGTGTTGGTCCCGCCGAGCGAGACGGGCTACATCTCACGCTTCGGCACACTCGAGGGCATCGAGGGCGTGCGGGCCACGCGGCCCGTAGAGCTCCTCCCCTACGCGGCTGGCGATGCCACGCGCCGCGCCAGCACGGGAGTGGAGAATCCGCTTGAACGGCCCCGCACCTCGCGCGCCGGCCTCGACGCCAAGGCGGCGGTCGGCAGCGGGCTCACGCTCGACGTCTCGATCAATCCGGACTTCGGACAGGTGGAGGCGGATCCCGCAGAGGTGAATCTCAGCGCATTCGAAACCTTCTTCGACGAACGACGGCCCTTCTTTACGGAGGGAGGCGAAATGCTGCGCGGCAACGGCGCGCAGTACTTCTACGCGCGTCGCATCGGCGCGCCCCCGCGCGTCTCGGTGTCGGGCGATTTCGTTGACGCACCGAGCTCGAGCACCATTCTCGGCGCAGCCAAGCTCACCGGCCGCCTGCCGAGCCGCCTCAGCATCGGCGCGCTGACGGCCATCACCGCGTCCGAGCGGTCTCGCGTGTATGACATCGACTCGGGAACCACCAGCTCCTTCGCCGTGGAGCCGCGGACGGCGTACGGCGTGCTTCGCCTGCAACAGGAAGTCGGGACGCAAGCGTCAACACTCGGACTCTCGATGTCGGCCGTGAATCGTGACGTCACGCGTGAACCAGTCCTCGCGGCGCGATTGGCCCGCGAGGCGTACTTCGCGGGCGCCGACTGGCGGCTGCGTTTCCAGCAGGGCAAGTACGCAATCAGCGGATTTGTCGCGGGATCGCACGTGGCCGGTGACAGCGCCGCTATCCGTCGGCTGCAGACATCGAGCGTGCGCTTCTTCCAACGTCCCGACTTGAAGCACGTGCGCTTCGATCCCACGCGCACCTCGCTGTCGGGCTACTCGGCTCAGCTTCGCGCCGACAAAGACGCGGGCGAGACCTTTCTCTGGGGCGCCGAAGTGAAGGCCGAGTCGCCGGGCTTCGAGATGAATGACTTGGGCCGCATGCAGTCCACGGACGACATTGAGTACAACGCCGACCTGCAGGTGCGCGAGACGGAGCCGGGAAGGTATCTGCAGAGCTGGCGCCTAGGATTCGAGACGCGTGGCGCGCGCAACTACGGCGGCGTGCACCAGCAGAACACTTGGACTCAGAATACGTCGCTCACGTTTAAGAATTTCTGGAACGTGAATCTGCGCGTCAGCTGGGATCTGCCCACGACGGACGACGCGCTCACGCGCGGCGGACCACTGATGGGCAAGGTGGCGAGCGCGCGGCAAGAGTTGCGGCTGAACAATCCGTTTGGCGCACGGACCCCGTGGCGTATCAACCTCGGCGCCGGGACCGACGAGCTCGGAGGCAACCAGCGCAACATCGGTGCCCAGCTCACACTGCGGACCACGGACCGCATCTCGACGTCTATTGAGCCGAGTTGGCAGGAAGGGCTCGAACCCCGCCAGTACATCACGAGCCGCAGCGGCGGCACGCGCACATTTGGCCAGCGCTACATCTTTGGCAAGATTGACCGCACCACGATCTCCCTAAAGCTCCGCGCGAATCTCACCTTCACGCCAAACCTGACGCTTGAGGGTTACGCCGAGCCGTTCGTGGCGAGCGGTCGCTACTCCGGTATTGGTGAACTCGTCGCGCCGCGAAGCGCACAGCTGCGTGAGTATGGGACGGATGGAACGACGCTCACAGTGGACTCCACCGGGACGATGACGATTGTGGACGGCGCCGACAGCTTCACACTCGCCCCCCGCGACTTTCACGTGCTTTCGTTTCGTTCCAACTTGGTGATGCGTTGGGAGTGGCAGCCCGGGAGCACGCTGTTCTTGGTTTGGCAGCAGAACCGTCGGACGAGCGAGACCTTTGGCGACCCGGTGCGGTTTGACGAGCTGCTGCGCACGACGCGTGCGGCGGGAGACAACTTCCTTTCGCTCAAGGTGAGTTTCTGGGTTCCGGTGCTATTTGGCGGGTCGCGCTGACGCGATCAGAAGGCGCCCCCGCCATCGCCGATCGAGCTTCAAGCGCCCCAATTCCCCCGCCCAGTACCTCGAGCTATCCCGCAGCCACCGCTCATGCAGTTGGTTCCGGTCCTTCGTCTCCCCCCAATACGTCACGTTGAGCACAAGGTTGAACAGGTCTGGCCCATCCGGCCCGACGCGCATCAGCGTGCGATGGTGCGTTCGTGGCCCGGTGGATGGCCGCAAGATCACGTAGTAGTGACCGCCAGGATCATTCGGCGGCGGGTCGATGGAGACGAGCACCGAGTCGTCGTAGTTCGCCAGCAGCGTGTGTTCGAGGTCGCGCACCGTGACCTGCTCGTCACGCCAGATGCCAGCGAAGTAGAAGCTCAGGTAGAGATCGGGACCATCGGGTTCGCCCGGCAAGCGTTTACCGATGTAGAAGACACTGGCGACGTGGGTAGTCGAGTCCATCCAGTCATCGATGCGCAACATCGGTTCGCGGCCAATCATCAATTCGCGCGTGTCCGGCGTAAGCGCGATGGGGCTCGGCATTGGCTCCGGTGCGGGCGCGGAGCAGGCGAGTGCGAGAAGAAACAGCGGGAGTGCGCGATGCATGCGGACTACGATACGTGCGAGGTCTGACATCTGCGAGCCAATGCGACGCGTCCATCGATTGAATTGTTCGCCTACACGCCGATGCCGGAGTGGGGCGGGAAGAGGCTGCGGATTCCGCTCATCAGGAAGTACTGCGACGCCGCACCATCGCGTCGCTTGAGGCCGTCGCGAGATCGAAGGAACTCGTCGTCGACCAGCCAGCGTCCCTCAAGGCCCTGGGAGGGGTCGCTGGGGCGGTCTTTACGGCACGCCCAACTTCCGTCAGTCGCGCGTGGCGGCCCCGGTCACGCTCCATCAGGTCGCGCAGCAACGCGAGCATGCCTTTCTTCGAATAGGACATCAGGTCTCTCCGGTGAGGGCATCGTAAATACTCAACTTCCCTTCGAGGGCCACCATCGCCAAATAGCACGGGTCAGGGTGGCACAAACGGACTAGTTCGTGCCGTCCCCGGTACAGCCCGGGTACATGGGTAGCGCTTTTGTTTTGTCCATAGGGTTCGCGTGTAACCAGGGCATCGTCTTCCTCGAGGACAGAGGGGGGGCGAAGCAGTTTAGGATCTGCCGCTTCCCCGCGAGGGGTCCGCGACTGTCATAGGTGCGGGAGCGTTCGCGCAGGCTCTTCGTGATGACAGGCAGATGCGTGTAGAGCGTGCCACCGTGCTCCGTGCCTGCCCCGACATGCTGGTTAATCGTCTTGTGGCTTATCACGAGCATCCCCAAGCGCGCACACCACCCTGCGATCAGTTCGGGACTCCAGTCATCACGGATGAGGTCCTACACTAAGGCTCACTCCGCGTGGAAAAACTGCGCGTTGCGGCGCACCTCGCGGCTGATCGTGCTGGGCGCGCGTTGCAGCTCTCGTGCGATTTCGGCGCAGGTCGTGATCGTTGTGAGGGCCACCTAAGAGCCATAGAAATGCCTTGCTTCCAAGCATCCTCGGCGTGACGTTTCCGGCGGCCCGCTTGCGGCCGTCATCCGCCTTTCCAGCTCCCCGCCATGACCGACCCCGAACGGCCCGAGCAACCCACGATGACGCCGGTCGTCGCGTGGTTCTCGGCGCATGGTGCGAAGGTACCCTGAGTGGGTCTCCGACACGCCTTCGTCACTCAATCAATCCAGGGAACTCACATGCAACGCGCCCAATACACCGCACGCGGCCCCGTCCCAGAAGCCTCCATCGCCGCGGTTGACTTCACGGCGGCACCGCTGACCGCCGGGCAGGCGCTGATCAAGGTGCTCGCCGCGCCAATCAATCCCTCCGACATTCTCACGCTGACGGGCGGCTATGGCATCTTGCCGCCGCTGCCGGCCGTCGGTGGCAACGAAGGAGTTGGCGTGGTCGCCCAACTCGGACCCGGCGTAACTGCTCCCGCCGTGGGCCAGACGGTGCTCTTGCCGGTCGGCAGCGGCACCTGGTCCACTCACATCGTCGCAGACGCAGCCACGCTGATGCCGCTGCCGAACGGCGTGGATCCGCTACAACTGGCGATGATGACCGTCAACCCGCCGACCGCATTGCTCATGCTGAAGGAGTTCGTTGACCTGCAGCCGGGCGAGTGGGTGATTCAGAACGCGGCGAACTCCGGCGTCGGTGAGAACCTCGTTCAGCTCGCCAAGATGCGCGGCCTCAAGACCGTCAACATCGTCAGGCGAGATTCAGCCGTGGCCGCGTTGACGGCTTTGGGCGGCGATGTGGTTCTTGTTGATGGTCCGGGCCTCGCTGAACGCGTCGCGGCGGCGACCGGTCGCGCCAAGATCCGACTCGGCATCGACGCGGTTGGCGGAAAGGCCACCGACAACATCGCCAGTTGTCTCGCGCAGAGCGCTGTGCTGGTGAACTACGGCATGATGAGCGGCGAACCGTGCGTGGTGTCACCCGCGTCGTTCGTGTTCCGCGACGTGACCCTGCGCGGGTTTTGGCTGGCGCAGTGGTTCCGCAAGGCCACGCCGCCCCAGCAGATGGCCGTCTTCGGTGAAGTGGCCAAGCTAATTGCGACGGGACAACTGAAGACTCGCGTGCAGGCGACGTACGACGTGAGTCAGATCAAGGAAGCCGTTGCTGCGGCGGCGGCGGGAGAGCGGGACGGCAAGATTCTGATTGTGCCTAAGGGCTGAGCCGCTCGAGCAGTCGCATCACGGACTCCCCCGAACGAGCGAGCCACCGTCTACACCCTTTGTGTGATGGTTCCAACAAGCGTGGGTGTCGAGCTTTCGGAACGGACGGATCCGCCACCGGGCGGGGCCGACGGGCACACTCACATTCGGGAGCTGGCAATGAGAACCATACGGATCGGCGCGAGCGCACTGCTGCTCGCATTTGCGGTCGGCTGCGGCAATACGGCAGATGGAGCGAAGGAAGACGCGGCTGAGGCGCTAGAAAGCACGGCGAAGGCCGCAGAGAAGACCACGGACGCCATGGGTGGAGCGCTCGAGACTGCTTCGATTAAAGCCGCGATTATTGCGGACCCGCGCGTTGGCGCCGGCGACATCAACGTGGATACTGATGAAGCGCTCAAGAGGGTGACGCTCAACGGTTTCGTGAAGACCGCCGAGCAGAAGCGCGTGGCCGGTGAGATCGCCGCGACGAAAGCGACGGGCTACAGCATCGTGAATAACCTCGTGCTTCGCCCATAAGCGAAGTGAGTCGGGGTAATGATGCCAGTCCGTTCGTCTAGCCAGGACACACCGTGCCATACGTGAAGACCACCGGCGCATACGCGACCGACATCTACTACCAGGACCTCGGCAAAGGGCAGCCCATTGTGCTGATTCACGGCTGGCCGCTCAGCCATCGCATGTGGGAAGCTCAGATCAACGCCCTGACCGAAGCCGGCTATCGTTGCGTCGCGTATGACCGACGAGGCTTCGGGGACTCGGGACGGCCGACGCTTGGGTATGACTACGATACTTTCGCCGCCGACCTCAACGACCTGATGACGCATCTCGACCTGCGTGATGCGGTGTTGGTGGGGTTCTCCATGGGCGGTGGTGAAGTCGCGCGCTACCTCGGCCGGTACGGGTCCGAGCGGGTGTCGAAGGCCATGCTGCTTGGCGCTGTTCCGCCGTTTCTGCTCAAGACGCCCGATAACCCCGAGGGTGTTGACCAGAGTGTCTTCGACGGAATGCTCGACGGCGTACGAAAGGATCGTATCGGCTTCCTCGCGGAGTTCTTTCCAAATTTCTTCAACTCCGATGCGGGCTCGAAGGGCGTCAGTGCCGATCTGATCCCGTTCAGCAAGTGGATGGCGTGGGGCGCCTCACCACTTGGTACCCAGCAGTGCATCGTCGCGTTCGGCACCACCGACTTCCGCGAGGACCTGAAGGCCGTCACCGTGCCGACACTCATTGTGCACGGGGACGCCGACCGCATCGTGCCGATTGATATCTCGGCGAGGCGCTCGCACAAGATGATCGCGAACAGCAGGTTGGAAGTGCTGAAGGGTGCGCCGCACGGCTTCGCCGCGACCCATGCGGAGCAACTCAACGCGCTGATGCTCGAGTTCCTGCAATGACGCCGGCGACAGGGCAGTGACGCAGCCCGCACGATCCGCGCCACCGCCGGGCGCAGCCCCGCTCTCCGCCGGCGCGCGCCGACTCACCAACGGCGCTACGCTGTTTATCCAAATTTGGCTCGCGGTGGGTCTGGTGCTGTTCCTGCTACGGCGCGATTGGGAGAACGTCTTCCTCACCCTTGCCGTGATTGCACTGACCGTCGTGCCGACCTACGTGCTCCGGCGCTCGCGCATTCACGTACCGCCCGAGTTCCAGCTCATCGCCGCCCTGTTCGTCTTCCTCTCGCTGTTCCTCGGTTCGGCGGGCGATTTCTACTACACGTACTGGTGGTGGGACATCGTCCTGCACACCAGCTCGGGCTTCCTTTTCGGTATCGTCGGCTGGATCGTGATGTTCCTGCTGTTGCAGTCCGACCACTTGCCGCGCACGACGGGACCCGCGCTGTTGTCCGTCTTCGGCGTCTGTTTCGCCGTCACGCTCGGCGTGGTCTGGGAGATCTTCGAGTTCGCGGTTGACCTCCGATGGCCGCACATCAACATGATGAGCCACGAGACCGGCGTCCGCGACACGATGTACGACCTCATCCTCGACCTGATCGGCGCCGTGGTTGTAGGCGTGATTGGCTATGCCTACACGCGCCGCGGCCGCTTTTCGTTTGCCGTGGACGCGGTGCGAAGGTTCATGCACCGGAATCCGCGGCTCTTCCCACGATCGCGGCGTCGAGGGCGGTCCTGAGACGCGGTCCCGGTTCTTAGGACAGGGCGCTGGGCTTTGCGACCCGTAGCGATCATTGTCTCAATGAGAATCCACCTAGCGGCTACACATTGGGCCTCATATGCTATGGTTATGAAGTCCTCAACCAGCGGTCCCTTGGTTGTCGCGGGTCGCGACCTGGGCAGATGGTACCTCGCGCTGCTGGGGCTATGGGTCCTTTCGGTGAGCTTGGTGTTTCTCAGTGGGGAGTTGCCGCCGCTGCTAACACTCCTGCTCGCCGCTACCGGCTGGCTGATTGCGGCGGGACCGTCCGTCGCCTTTCTCAGACATTCGTTTGCACACCGCGACGCGGGTCTGGGTCGGTCGCTCCGGCGTTCAGCTACCGGCAGCGGCATCAGCGTCATCGGGCTGGGATTCTTTGCGATCCTGCTGGAACTGTCCACGCGCGATCTAATGATGCCAGTAGGGCTCCGCCCGTTTCGATATATCGGTTATGGCTTCATTGCTTTGGGCGTCTCGGTGTTGATTCGTGCGTGGACCAGCCGTGTCGCAGAGGAGCAACCTGAGCACTATGCCCTGCGCCATCAGGGTGCCACGGGAACTGGCGTGCTGCTCGCGCTCATGGCGACAATGCTGCTGCCCAAGTTCAGCGGGGGTTCGAAGTCTTCGGCATACCGGAGCGTGCTCGAGTCGGATTTGCGCAATCTCGTCAGCGCGCAGGAGAGCTTCTTCGCGGACAGTTCCCGCTACGCGCGGTCCCTCGCCGAACTGCCCGTATTTCAAACCGCAGACGGCGTCGAGGAGCCCGTCATCATAGCGGACGCTTCGGGTTGGAGCGCCACGCTGACGCATGGGCGGACCCCCGGGCTCATCTGCGGCGTCGCGGTGAATCTGCCGAACCCAGTGAGCGCGCTGCCGGATAGTGCAGCAGTCGTCTGCCGAGAAAATCCGCAGCACTAGTAATGACTTCGACTCATGCGGGGTCGCGAAGTATTGGAGGACCTTCTCTCACCACGATTCGGATGCTAACTGTTCCTCGCGCCCTGCTACTCGGCTGTGCTTTCGTACTGCTCTCTCGCACGCTTGCCTCGCAATCCGCCGTGCCGCTGCGCGTCGCGGGGCTCGAGCAGTCAGTCGAGGTCATCCGCGACCGATGGGGAGTAAACCACATCTATGCCCAGACGGAGCACGATCTCTTCTTCGCGCAGGGGTACAGCGCGGCCAAGGACCGACTGTTTCAGTTTGAACTTTGGCGTCGGCAGGCCACCGGGACGGTCGCCGAGTGGCTTGGGGCCCGTGAGCTGGAGCGGGACATCGGGACACGACTCTTCAAGTTCCGCGGTGATCTCACGGCGGAGATGAATCACTATCACCCACGCGGGGCGGCCATCATTACCGCCTTCGTGGACGGCGTGAATGCGTACGTGCGAGAAGCACGCGGCAATCCGGCGTCGTTGCCACTCGAGTTTCGCCTGCTGAACACGCTTCCCGGTTTCTGGACACCCGAGGTGGTGATCTCGCGGCATCAGGGTTTGCTCGGCAACCTCACGGAGGAACTCACCATCGGTCGTGCGGTGGCCTCACTGGGGGCTGAGCGTGTACATCGCCTGTCGGACTTTGGTCCCGGCGTGCCCGATCTCACACTCGCGCCGGGCATTGATTCGGCCTTGCTCGCAAGCGACATCCTGCGGCTCTACAACGCGTATCGTGCGAGCCTGCGCTTCCTTCCCGAAGATGTCGTCGCGTCAGCGCGCGCACGGCCTGCAGCTCAACGCGGCGAAATGACGGATGCGGCCACCATTGAGGAGAGTGGTGTTGATCCATTCGCGTGGACGCACGAAGCGCGCGACATCGGCAGCAACAATTGGGTCGTGAGCGGCGCGCTCACGGAGAGTGGCTATCCCATTATGGCCAACGATCCGCACCGCGCGCTCTCGGCGCCGTCCCTGCGCTACATCACGCACTTGGTGGGGCCAGGTTGGAATGTGATTGGCGGTGGAGAACCGGTGCTGCCGGGTATTTCGATTGGGCACAACGAGTACGGTGCGTGGGGCCTGACGATTTTCGCCACTGACGGCGAAGACCTCTTGGTGTACGACACCGACCCTTCAGATCCCGATCGCTATCGCTACAAGGGCGAGTGGGAACGCATGCGCATCATTCGCGACACGATCGCCGTGAAGGGGCGCTCACCGGAGATCGTTGAGCATCGGTATACGCGGCACGGACCAGTGGTGCATCGCGATGCCGCGCGTCGCAAGGCGTTCGCCGTGCGCGCGGCGTGGATGGAGATAGGAGGCGCACCATACCTCGCGAGTCTTCGGATGGATCAGTCGCGCACCTGGGAGGAATTCCGCGAGGCCAATCGGTACTCGCACATTCCGGGTGAGAATATGATTTGGGCTGATCGCACGGGGCACATTGGCTGGCAGGCGGTGGGCATCGCGCCGCGGCGGCCGAACTTCAGCGGCATGGTGCCCGTGCCGGGTGATGGGCGCTTCGAATGGGATGGGTATCTCGATATCCTGCTCAAACCGAATGCCGTGGACCCAGCGCAGGGATTCCTCGCAACGGCCAACAATGACCTGACTCCGCGCGACTACCCGTATATGGATGCGATCGGATTCTCGTGGGCCGATCCATACCGCTTTGCGCGCGCGTCGGAGGTGCTGGGCAGTGGGCGCAAGCATTCGCTGTCGGATATGGCGCGACTCCAGACTGACGAACTCGCCATCCCCGCGCGTCAGTTGGTTCCGCTCCTGCGTGATGTCCCGATTGCCAGCGCGCGACTCGATTCGCTAAGGCAACGTCTGCTCGCTTGGGATTACGTGCTTTCACGCAGCAGCGTGGAGGCGGGCGTGTACGTGGCTTGGGAAGCGGCATTGCGCCGGCTCGTGTATGAGAAGATGCTGGCGCCGAATGAGCGCACGCGCCTGCGCTCAGTCTCCGTGCGTTCGATCATCGGATGGTTGCAGGTCCCGCCAGGAGAATGGGGCGCCGCACCTATGGAGACGCGGGATTCGCTGCTGGTGCAGGCGCTCAATGACGCCGAACGAGATTTAACGCGGCGATTCGGGCGCGACGTCGCAACGTGGACCTACGGCCGACCTGGGTATCGCCACGCCTTGTTGCAGCATCCATTGAGCGAGGCGCTGCACGACAGCCTGCGGGCAAAGTTCGAGGTGGGTCCGCTCCCTCGCGGTGGCTACGGACTGACCTTGAATGCTGGAGGCGGCAGCAACAATCAGACCTCCGGTGCGAGCTTCCGCATGGTCGTTGACGTGGGAAACTGGGACACAGCGATTGTCACCAACACACCGGGGCAGTCGGGAGATCCTGACAGTCGCTGGTATCGCGACCTGTTCCGAGATTGGTCGCAGGACAGGTTCTTCCCTCTCTACTATTCGCGGCCGCGCGTGGAGTCGGTGGCCGCGGAGCGCACGGTGCTCACACCATGATGACAATTGCGAATCCCCGTGCGGCGTCGGTCCTTCTCGGGCTCACCCTAACGGTTGCTTCGCCGCTTGCGTCGCAAACGCGGCCTGACATTTCGATCAACGCGTTTTACAGCGGACCCTCGCTCATCGGTACCGAGCCACGCGGCGCCGCGTGGAGTCCGGACAGCCGACGCGTGGCGTTTCTCTGGAACGATGCGGGACTGAACTTCCTCGACGTTTGGATGACGGACATTGAGACCGCGCGGCCTGTGCGGCTGACGCGCTTACCACGCCCGGATGTCTCGAATGACCTCGGCACTGACACGCTCGCGCAGCGCGTTGCCATCTCCAACGAACTGAACACGGGCGTCAGCGGACTCTTCTGGCATCCTGACGGCCAGCGCGTGCTCTACACCTACCGCGGCGACCTGTGGAGCGTCCGACCGGGGAGCGAGCCTGTACGGTTCACCAACATCCTCGGGCCCAAGCAGCGTGCCAGCTTCTCAGCGGACGGACGCGCCCTCGCATGGCTTTCGCGCGGCGACCTGTGGTGGGCTCCGCTTGCCGGCGATTCACTTGGCGCTGCGCAGCGCGTGACCACGCTCGCTGCAGCTGGCAAGAGCGTGGAGAGTTTCGCTTGGGCGCCGGATAGATCTGCCTTCGCTTTCATCGAGACCGATCGCTCCGCCATTCCAACGCGTGGCATTCCTGATTACCTCGGCGAAGAGACTGTTCTGCGTCAGGTCCAGCGCAACTATCCAGGAGAGCCCTCGGAGTCGCGCCGTTTGGGTATTGTTGCCGCCACCGGAGGCGAGCCGCGCTGGGTTAATCTCGGCCCCGAGCCGATGGACCTCATCTTCTCGTACTCGTGGTCGCCCCGCGGCGGCCAGCTCGTGGTGGACAAGAGCGATCTCTTCGTCAAGGACCGCCGAATCTTGCTCGTTGATGCTACGAGCGCCGCCGCTCGGCTCTTGGTACGAGAGCGCGACTCGCTGAACGTGAGCGCCGAGTGGCGTAGCGTATGGAGCGCGGACGGGCAGGGTATCTACTTCACGTCGGACCGCGCTGTTGATTACCACGTGTGGTATGCGCCAATCAATGGGAACGCACCGCGCGCCATCACGAGCGGAGAATGGGCTGTGTTCAGCTCCACGCTCACGCGAGGTGGCCATGTACTCGTGGCGAACGCCGGACGACCAGAGGAGCGTCAGTTGTTTCGCGTGCCGCTCAACGGTGGCGCGGCCACGCGTGTGTCGCTGCGGGCAGGAACGCACACGCCCACCGTCTCGCCCGATGGTCGCTGGGCTGCGGTGCTCTTCTCTAGCGACACCATCCCGCCGGATCTGTACCTCACGGATCTCGCTGTTAGCAGCCCCGCTCTCGCGAGCGAGCGCCGCGTGACCACATCGCCGCGCGCCGAGTTTGCGCGGTACACCTGGGCCACGCCGCGCTATGTGACGTTTCCGAGTCGCGCGGACGGGGCCACGCTGCACGCGCGGCTCATGCTGCCACCTGGCTACGAGCCTGGCCGGCGATATCCGGTGATTATGGGATCGGTGTATAGCAACACCGTGCGGAATCAGTGGGGCGGGCGCAACTCGCACCCGCTCTGGGGACTCGACCGCGTGTTGCTCGAGCGCGGGTACGTCATTATCGCGGTGGACGTCGCGGGAAGTTCGGGTCACGGCACCAACTTCCGCCGCCGCATTCGACTCGACTACGGCGGCATTGACGTTGAGGATCTCCATTCCGGCGTAGAGTGGCTGGTGGCGCAGGGCATCGCAGATTCTGCTCGCGTGGGAATCTGGGGCAGCAGCTACGGCGGCCTGCTCACGTCAATGTCGCTCTTCACTAAGCCCGGTGTGTACGCGGCGGGCATCGCTGGCGCGCCGGCCACCGCGATAATGACGTACCCGCGCTCGAGCAACACGCGGTCGAGTCCCCAGAGCGGGTGCGAGTTGCGCC
>JANNVQ010000004.1:0-1794 GCA_031414535.1 Gemmatimonas sp. | reverse complement strand
CTCCGCGCACAGAAGCGCGACCTCTACTCGTATCTCAAGGAGGCTTGCGTAGCGCGCATCAATGGAACCGCAGCCCCATCGCTACTCCCTGAGCGCGCCCGCGTCGCACGCGACCTACCCATAGCGGCGTGAACGCTTACCAAGGCTGTTGGTGGCTGATGATCGGGAACCCAATTCCCGCTCTTGGTTCCGGGACTCGAAGCTCCGCAGGTGTGACACCCGGTTTGCTGTCGGATTTGGTTGATCGGTGTCCTCACCTCAGCACCAAATCTTTGCGATGTCGAGGGCGCAGGAACGGACTTATCGGCATGAGGTCCCGGTGCGAAGGTCGGGTGCGTTTCCGCCTTCGGTGCTCCGGCCTCCTGCCCGCCTCCCACAGACCTGTTGATCTGGATTCGTCCGGTATTCGCCTCTCCAGCAACACCAGGTCCTGTGGCAAGATCCGCAACAGCGATTGCAAGTCCGGCCCCGGCCGTAACGCTCGGATGGGTCGCCATGTCGAGGCCGGCGGCGTACACGTTTCCGAGGTCCAAGACCGTCTCGATAGCGGCTGCTGCGCCGGCGATATTTACCGCGATAGCCTCTGGGAGAAGGGCAGCGACACCGGCGGCGAGGGTGGCAACTGCACCGATCAGTGCATACTCACGCGGGTGCTCCGTTGCGGCCGAGACCATTCCGGCTTCCGTGGACCTCTCCCAGCCTGCTGGCGTGTCGCCGAGTAGCCCCGTCGGATCGATGACCCCCACTGGATGGTTGTGTGCGTAGGCGTAGAGGTTCGCGTCGCCCTCGCCGCCGCGCATGGGTTCAGCCAACACGAGCGGATCCGGCGCCAGCCACCTTCTGAGCGTCGGGTCGTACGGCCGCGCGCCGAAGTAGTAGTAGCCGCTACCCGGGTTTGGCTCCACGTTCGTGAACTGGTATCGCGGCAGCTCGACGCCCTCATACGCGAGCGTCTGCCCCCAGGCTTCGTACTCCGCCTCCCGGTCAGGCACGCGCACGTCCGCCGCGTCGAGCGCCGTTCGCGCGACCACGCTCCCACGCAGATCGCTGTGGATGTAGCCGCTCTCCTCGTGCACGATGCCGCCGTCCGTGAGCGACCACGCCAGCGTGGCCATCGTGGCCGTCGCGACCGGCAGCTGCATGACGAACAGGTCGTCGTCTGGCCGCAGCTCACTGCCATCAGGCAAGTAGTAGACGCGCTCGATGCTGGCGTCGGGCCTGGTGGTCTCGCGATAGGTCCGCGTGCCGCCCGACCCGCAAAGATTGCGCGTCACGGTGGTCTCGTCTGGCGCGCCGTTTATCGACGACTTCACGCGTGACTCGCGCATGCAGCCGCTCGCATCGAACGACAGGGAGCGTTCGTGCACTGCCGCCCTTATCTCCACGTCGTGCTGGACCCAGCCGTCGTCGTCGTACGCGATGAAGCGCGTGCCTGCGGGGCCGACGATTTCGGTCACGGCCGGAGTGTTCTTTGGGTCCGTGTAGCCGTAGCTGAAGCCGCCACCCGCGCCGACGACCGAGGTCACGTTGCCCTGGATGACCGTAAATCGTTCGTCCTTGCGCTCGACGCCGTCCATGCGGACTCGGCTCGTCGCGAGCTTGTCGAGGGCGTCGTAGGTATGGTTCTTCTCGCTGGCGAGCTCACCCAGGTGGTAGCGCTGCTCGCGCGTGATGTTGCCGTTCGGGTCGTAATCTGCGAGCGGATAGCGCTGCTCTGCGAACACGGACGACCCGAGCTTGGCGCGCTGCGAGGTCAGATGGCCGCTCGGCAGATCGATGAGCCACTCGGTCGTG
>JANNVQ010000003.1:0-9694 GCA_031414535.1 Gemmatimonas sp. | reverse complement strand
TCGCCGCGCACGAGCGCGCGGGCAAAGTCATAGCGTTCCCACGCGACAAAGGCGAAGCCTCCGACGATGAGGAGACTGACAGCGAGGGCGAGGAGGTCTTTCATGAGGATTCGTGCATCGGCATAACGTTTGCTTCTGCTGCAGCCGCTTCCATAAAAAGCAGTTGTGGGGCGACCGCAGAACCTTTCTATAGAATAGCGCGGGCGCCCCACAACTGCATCCTCACCCGCGGCTGTCGGCAGCAAGCGTCGTTATGGAGCAGCGCGCCGAAACGCCGCATCGGGAATGTCGAGGACGATCGGATAGTGATCGCTCACCAGCGACCACTGCCGACCGCGCAGCACGGCCAGCGTAGCGGACTCGAGCCAGCCGAGCGGAACGAACGCGTAGTCCAAGAAGAACTCGCGCTTGCCTGTGCGATACGTGCCGGTGCGCTCGTCACCGTGCGCGAGGCTCTCTTGGTGGTGATACACACTGGTGAGGCCGCGGACGGAAAGCGACGAGACCAACTTCGGATGCGAGCTGCGCTGCGCAACGACTCGCGTGTTCGAGTTCAGGTCGCCCGCTAGAATCGTCCCCGTGGCCTGGTCGTCCGGCAGATAAGTGTCGACGACGCGGCGAAGGATGCCTCCGTAGGTGAGCCGCCCCTGCTCGACGGGCCACACGGCCGCCAGCGCGAACTCAACCGGGCCACGCACCTGCAGCAGCGCGGACTGCGGGATCGCGATGTCAGACTGGATCAGCGAGGCGGAGTATCCGCTCCGGGCCCAGACCGAGAGCTTCGCGGCGGCGTCTTCACCCCACGACCAAGCGGCGCCTTTCGGATTCGCAGGGCCTTCCGACACGACCATGATGTCCGCCTGCAGCGGCTCGAGGAGATCGAGCACCTCCTCGGACGTGCGATTCTTTCGAATCCCACAGTTGGCATTCCATGCGACAAGCCGCAATTAGTCTATGTCTCCATAACGTTTGCTTCTGCTGCAGCCGCTTCCATAAAAAGCAGTTGTGGGGCGGCCGCAGGACGTCCCATTACAATAGCGCGGGCGCCCCACAACTGCATCCTTACCCGCGGCTGTCGGCAGCAAGCGTCGTTATGCTGCACCTTGGCACGACGCACAGCGGAGCGCTCGACGGCCCGGGCCGCGTAAGGGATCTTCGCTGAGCGCCCGTAGCTGTCGCTCGGTGCTCGTCTGCGCGCGAGGGCTTGGAGATTTCTGTCCGGCGCCGCTCGGGACCTGAAGGCTGCAGTGAGCGTTGCTTGGCACACGCTCAACTGTCGGTGCGGACCACCCAGAAGCCAGCGCCGGAATTGCGGATCGCGCGGGACTTCGATCGACGCTGATGCCTCGGATGCTCTGTCCGAACAGGCGTGTCAGCATAACGTGTGCTTCTGCTGCAGACACTCCATAAAATGCGACCGCGAAGCGGGCGCTTCAATAGCGTGGCTGACGGCAGCAAGCGTCGTTATGCCGCGACGTCGGTGCGCGCGGTCGTTCCCACGCGACAGACGCAATAGGTAAATGCTTGCGTGGCGCCGCTCGGCGTGGTGTGCAACTCCCGGTGGCTTTCGAGCAACGCGAACGGCGCCCCGAACTCCGCATGCAATTGCGTGGGCGAGTAGCGCGCGACCTCGAGCCCGCTACACCGTAGCGGACCGTCCTCGGCGAAGGTGGCGACGATGACGAGCCCGCCGGGACGCACCGCGCGCTGCACCTGCTCGACGTAGCGGCGGCGATCGGTGTCGGCCGTGAGAAAATGAAAGACGGCGCGGTCGTGCCAGACATCAAACGCATGCGTCGGCAGCGCGGCCTCGAGCACGTCGGCCGCCCGCCATTCAACGCCAGACGCGCGAGCGCCGAGGCGGGCCCGCGCGACTTGGAGCGCAGCGGGTGACAGATCCAACACGGTCAAGGCGTGGTAGTTCGCGTCGAGGAGTCCGTCGACCAGCGTTGACGCACCGGCACCGATGTCGATGATGGCGTTCGCGCGATCTGAGGCCAGCGTCTCGATGAGCTGACGCGAGAGCCGCGCCTCCGCCTGGAACCAGCTGACCTGATCGGGCCCCTTCGTTTGGTAGACCTGCTCCCAATGTTCGGCGCGGCTCATAGCTCGTCTCTCCCTTATCGGGTCACGCACGTCGGCATAACGTGTGCTTCTGCTGTGGACACTCCAATAGAACGCGCGGGCGCAGCCCGCGCCATCCGTACCGTGGCCATCCGCAGCAAGCGTCGTTAGGCCGCACGCGGCGGATGCCGCGGCACCGGCACGAAGCTATGTGGCGCGTGCCACGTTCCGCGCGAGGGTTTTGAAGCGCTCGCCGTTAGCCTGGACGACGGTGAGCGTGAGCTGGCCTGAATTGCTGGTATTGAGATCGCGTACGACCCCGGACTTTCCCTTGTGGGTGCCGCCAATGACGGTGCATCGCTCGCCGTCCTTGAGGCCCTGCGGACCTTGGATCGAGCTCACGCGAATCTCCCAGTCAAAGAGTGCACGGAATCGGTCCCGCCCTACCCATCCCTAGCCCCGGCCGTCGGCAGCAAGCTTCGTTATGCCAGGCGCCGTGGCGGCAAACGTAGAGATGGTGACTACCCGCTGTAGCGAGCTCCCGTCCTGCAAGCGCGAAGACCCTGATCTCCTTTGGTCACGCAACTCACGATTCAATGGCCGAAGCAATGGATCTTCGCAGTCGAGCTCACAGCGCCGGCATCTTCGGGTTCCTTGAATCATAGCGAGAGTGCCTATTCATCCGCGATTAATCCTTCTTCGATCTCGTCCTCAATTTCTGCTCCCCCATCTGCAATAACCGCGTCGTACATCGCTCGTGCGATTGCGGACGGTGTGTCCGTAGCCCTCGCATCGGCGCATACTGCAACGATTCTTCTGCCGGCGCTTGATCGCGAGGTCATTACCCATACGCCCGCCCGGTCGCGAATGAGGTAGTACGACAGGTGGCCCGAGTGGTGTGGTGATTGGCTCCAATAGCCACCAATGACCAGTTCCGCATCCGCTGCGCTAAGGCAGTGCCGGTAGTTCTCCAGCACCGAAGATGAGAGCGAGGAACCAGTGAGTATCTTCACTCGGATTAAGCAAAAGGGGGTGACGTCGGCATAACGTTTGCTTCTGCTGCGAGCGCTTTCTTAAAATGCGGTTGTGGGGCCGCTGCAGACCTTCCATAAAGTGGAGCACCGGCCCCACAACCGCTACCGTAACCGCGCTCGTCGGCAGCAAGCGTCGTTATGCGGCACCCTGCTCACGCCGACGACGGTTGCGCCACGCGGGGACGAACGTAATCAGGACGATGCTAATTGCACCGACACCGAGCGCAGGCATCACTCGACGAACCTCCGCAGGAAGGGTCAGTACGTCGGGGAGGCCCGTCTGCCAGAACACCCACTCGGATCCGAGCCGTGACGCGAGTGCTCTGCTGCCGGTCGCCAGCACAATGATGGCGTCCTTGGTCTCCGGATTGATTCGCACCGTCGCACTGATTGCCGGCTCATTCACACCATCGTGGCCAAAGACCACACTGCCGGCCCCTATTGGCGCGTACAGAACTGTGCCCAAGCCCCACAGATCGACGCCCATCGTCTGTGCCTCAGCTTCTCGCATCGACTCGAACGTCTTCGACGCAAGAGGGCTGTCCTCCGCGGGTCGAATGTGCGCGAGAACCAACCGGGCCAAATCACCGGCGGAAGTGGTAAAGCCCGTTGCAGCTCGTGAGGCGTATCTAAAGACCGGAGCTGGTTCACCCTCGGCGTCGTATGATTTCGCCGAGTTGGTCGTCACCGAGAGGTCTGCGTAGCCAGAGTGCTCCATGCCAAGCGGCTGGAGAATCTCTCGTGTGACATAGACTTCGAACGGATTGCCTGAGCGCTCTTCCACCAGAAGCTCGAGCACGAGGTACCCACCACCCGAGTATCGAAAATCGGTGCCCGGCTCTATTCCCACGGCGATGGGCGTCGCCGGACGACCGTTCGAAGCTCGAGGCGCCGCCAACGCCTGCTCCAATGAGGGCAAGTACTCATCAGTCCCATAGTCGCCGAAGCCCAGCCCGTCGGTCAGACCTGCCGTGTGGCTCAACAATCGCCGTGCGGTCACATCGCTTGAGTTGAACGCGCCAGCGGGGAAGCGCCATCTGGTGAGATAGCTCTCAACTGGACGGTCGAGGTCCAACTTGCCTTGCTCCACGAGCTTCATGACCGCGTGCGCGGTGATCCACTTGCTCAAGGATGCGGTCGCAAAGACGGTGTTCCGGTCGATGGAATCGGCGCTCGTAGAGTAGTGCTCAGCGCTGATGGCGCCTCCCTCGATGAGGATGAGGGCGGTATTGCCGCGATTACCCACGTTGATGATCGGGAGAGCGGCTCGCATGAAGGCGCCCGGGTCATTCGACGGTGCAAGCGGTCGCCGCCAGACGCCATAAAGGGCGCCGCCGATGAGCACTGCGGCCCATACGATGACCAGCAATAGGGCTACACCGGCACGTTTCAGCATTGCGATTGCGAAACCTCTCACACCTTAGTTGCCTTCGTCTACGCACAGTCCGCATAACGTGTGCTTCTGCTGTGAACGCTTCAATAGAAAGCAGTGGTGGGGCGGCCGCTAGGCCGTCACATACCTCACAAGGCTGGCGCCCCACCACTGCATCCGCACCCGCGTTCATCGGCAGCAAGCGTCGTTATCCGGCTGTGCGCCAAAGTCACGGCCGCCGCACTGACGTGACTTGGCCATTCAGCGATCATCTCGGCGGCACAGGCATGTCGGCTAGCGCACCGGCCGGGCCTCCGGCGGATACACGAGGCCCTGCTCACGGTCAAAGGCCGCGCGCTCGGCAGCTCCCATCTGTGATCGCAGGAGATGAATCGAGTACGCGCCGAAGACGGTATCCGCGTCAACCAGCATCCAATCCGATATGCTATCGCGCGGCACGCGTACCGTGTCACCGAGTGACCAGCCTCGGAGCGCAACGGGCACGTTGTCGAGTTGTCCCGTGAACAGCTGGCCGTCGAAGGAAAGGTTGGTGAGCCAGATGTGCTCTACGGCATCGCCTTCTTGAAGGCGGACCTTGATAGTCGCAACGGCCTGGGTTGGCGTCGGTGCTCTGACGCGCGCAGCGAAGCCCTCGACGGTCCGTCTTGCCGAGGCAATCGCGGTCAGCATATCTGCGTCGGTGGCCGCTACGTCATATACGTCTGGCTGACCTGAGCGGTCAGAGTCGGAGCGACATGCCGCAAGTCCGAGCAGTACAGCCAGAGCCAATACGAAGCGGTGTGCCAGGGCGGAGATAGAAGAGGGCATCTGTCTGGGTCCGGATAACGTTTGCTTCTGCTGCAGACACTCCATAAAATGCGCCCGCGCAGCGGGCGCCTCAATAGCGTGGCTGACAGCAGCAAGCGTCGTTATGCGGCCCCTTCGGCGCGCGCCTAGCCGATGCACGCTTGACTCTATACCAAGGTATAGGGTTTATCATGATGCATGGAATCTCCACTGCGCATCGGGGCGCTCGCGACCGCGGCCGGCGTCGGCGTACAGACGCTGCGGTACTACGAGCGCCGGGGACTGCTACGGGCCAAAGGACGGACCGCTGCCGGTTACCGGCAGTACGCCGCCGACGCGGTGCGCCGGGTGGTGTTCATTCGCCGCGCGCAGGCGATGGGCTTCACGCTGGATGAGATTCAGCACCTGCTCGCGTTGCGCGTCCAATCGTCACGTCGATGCGAACCGGTCAAGCGATCCGCCTCCGCCGCGCGGGAGCGGGTGCGTGAAAGACTGGCAGCGCTGCGCCGAATGGACACGATTCTCGAACGATTGATCGATGCCTGTGATGCGCGGCAAGTCACCGAGGAGTGCCCCATACTAGAGGCGCTCGAACCTGACGGGAGGACGTAAGGATGCAGATTGATTTCCTGTTCTTCGAAGGATGTCCGCACGCTGCGCCTGCGCGTGAACGGCTCCGAGACGCCCTGTCCGCCATGGGCGCTCCGGCGCAGTGGAGCGAGTGGGACACGGGAAGTGCCTCCACGCCCGAGTCATTGCGGGGTTACGCGTCGCCGACGATTCTGATCAACGGCGTCGACGTCGAGCGGAAGGCCCCGACGAGCGGCGCGGGCTGCGCCGTCGGCGGCGGGCCGAGCCGTGAAGTGCTGCGCGCGGCGCTCGCGGCGGTGCACCAGTGAGGGCCGGGACGCGTGACGCGGCTGCCGTGGTCGGTGCGATGCTCGCGGCGCTTTGCTGCGCCGGCACGCCGATCATCATCGGCGGACTGACCGCGCTTGGGCTGGGCTTCCTACGGCGCGACGGGATTCTGTGGCCGGTGATGCTGGTATCGCTCGCCGTCGCGGTCACGGGATTCTGGCAAGGCGCCCGAATGCACGGACGCTGGGGTCCGCTCGTCATCGGAGGGCTTGGCGCCGTGTCACTCGCCACTGGCGTTATCGTCGTGCACGGATTCCCGGCGATGCAGATGATTTACGGCGGAGGTCTCGCGCTATTGGTCGGCGCGGCCTGGAACAGTGTCGCGCGCCGAAACTGTGCAATCGTGAACTCGGGCGAGTCCGCATAACGTGTGCTTCTGCTGCAGCCGCTTCCATAAAAAGCAGTTGTGGGGCGACCGCAGGGCGTCCCATTACAATAGCGCGGCCGCCCCACAACTGCATCCTTACCCGCGGCTGTCAGTCAGCAAGCGTCGTTATCCTGCTGGCGCGCCGGCACAGTGAGACTAGTCCTTTGAATCCAGTTGCTCAGCGGAAAAGCGATCTGAGATCTTCCGGGCTTCCGCGACGACTGCCGACAGGTCTGCCATGTACACTCGGCCTGCGCGGGTGCGCACCCGGGACACATATGCTATCGACGTACCGAGTGTCGAGACGTCAGACTCGCTGGTGATGCTCCACTCTGGTTGGAAGCTGTACTCCGATACACGCGCCCAATCCACGAGCTCGGAGGCGGAAAGCGTCTTCATGTACTCGCCATAAACGTCGAAAAGCACGAAGCGCACCTCGACAATGGCGAGCGGCTCCTTCGCTGCAAGCTTGACATCACTCTTAAGTATCAAGCTTCCGTCGTATGCCGGCTGAACACCAACCGTACCGCGCAGGTCGACTGGCAAGCGCGCGTCATGGATGGTGATCCAGTCTCGTTTCATTGTGCGCGTCTCGTCGACACGCATCGAGTAGCGAACGGCGATGGCGGATACGATGCTACCGCCTGCGGCACGTGTCACTGACACTTCGGGCGCAAGCGAAACCGCAGAAGCCGGCGGAGGCGTTGAAGAATCTTGCGCCACTTGTGTCTCGGGAGCGCCACAGCCGAGAGCACTCAGCGCAAACGCTAAGCGAAGTGCGGTCTTCATCAGTGCGAACTCACTTGGTCAGGATAACGTGTGCTTCTGCTGTGGACGCTTCAATAAGAAGCAGTTGTGGGGCGGCCGCTAGGCCGTGCGTTGTGCGAAATGGCGGCCGCCCCACAACTGCTCTCCTTACCTGCGGCCATCAGTCAGCAAGCGTCGTTATGCGGTTCCAAGCGAAGTTGCGATGACCCGAACACGGTGATGGGACCGCATAGCATTGACGTCTGCGCTCCAGACGCCATCCCAGTGCACCTCCACGGTCACTCGAAGCAGTTCGCGCTGCCGCCGCGCTCTGACCTGCACGACGTACCTCACCGTTTCTCCTGCGCTCACGTAGCCGTCAAAGTTGTTCGGGTATGACGGTAACCACGGAGCGAAGCCTGCCTGCTGGTCAATAGGCCGCATCGACTGATACAGCGCTCCGAAATCCAGAAGCGCTTCGTCGTGAATGGTGATTGCAAGCGGATTGTGTTCCGCAGGAGCCCATCGCATCGGACGCGGTGCGGTCGCTCCGACAGATCGAAATGTGCCACTGACGAGCCTTCGCACGTCGACGAGGCTCGCGGTCGTTTCTTCTGCAGGGTGCTCGGGAGTCAGGTTCCGGACGCGAAGATGAAACAGTAGAACAGGTGCGCCGTTGCCGACGACCGTCGACTCGCCGTCAGCTGAGAACAGCGTCACATCGAGCGAGGGCGCGAATAGAAAGTCGCGGAAGCGGTCGCCCCAGATCGCCGCCCAAACGGCTCCGAGCGTGCCTATCGCCGTGAGCCAGTCCAGCACTGACGCCTTAGCCGGCATTGTAGTTGTAGTTATGCGGTGGATGCAGCCAGCGTGTACGGCCGATGCGGATCCCGGGTGGTCACTGACTATCGCTCAACGCTGCAAGAACCAAGACGATTCCGACTACGAGCGACGCGGCAGAGAGAGGCAGCCAGTTGAGCAGCTTCCAGACTCCAATCCATTCGTTCGGACGCGCTATCCAGTCCTGAGATCCAACGCCCGACCACGAGAGAAGGTCGAGTACGGAGACTGACGTCCACCGCCCGTCGCGTAGCCACAGGAAGATCTGACGTCCAAGGGAGCCGAGACCCACGGCAAAGGGCGCAAGCACGAGCAGGAGGCCAAACGCAGACCGGACCTTTTCGGAGAGCTTGGATTGGGCGTTCACGACACTCTCCGAGGGATCGACGTCCGGTCATCCGCATAACGTGAGCTTCTGCTGCAGCCGCTTCCATAAAAAGCAGTTGTGGGGCAGCCGCAGGCTGTCCCATAGGATAGTGCTTGCGCCCCACAACTGCATCCTTAGCGCGGCTGACGGCAGCAAGCGTCGTTATGCGGAGCATCGGATCGCGTAGCGATTCGTGCCTGTCCGAATTGGCCCGGGCCATTCGCAGCGGGCACCGGACGGCACTCTCGGCGCACGCCCCCTAAAAACCCTGCCGTTGGGGACCCTCAAGTTTCATCGTGAGTCGCGCGCGCGAGCGGTGGATGCTTCGTTCGCACAGAGCTTCCGCATAACGTGTGCTTCTGCTGCAGCCGCTTCCATAAAAAGCAGTTGTGGGGCGGCCGCAGGACGTCCCATTACAATAGCGCGGACGCCCCACAACTGCATCCTTACTCGCGGCTGTCAGTCAGCAAGCGTCGTTATGGCGCGGCGCGCGAGAGCCACGTGTCGGGATGCCGATGTCCGTCAATGACACCAACGACACTGATGGTGCGCGGATAGACCTTGTAGTAGACCGCGTACGGAAATCCCTGCAGCAACAGCCGACGCAAGCGTCCTCGTACGACGGCGAAGCGTTCTGGCGCCTCCTCGATGCGTGCGAGTGCGACTTCCACCGCGTCGAGGAAATCACGGGCGGCGTCCGGCGAGCGTGTGCGATACCACTCGAACGCCTCATCAATCTCGGCCCGCGCACGGACCCGAATGATGAGCGTGGGCACTTAGCGCAGCCGGGCGCGGAGCTCGTCGCGGAGCGCGGTCCACGGGATGCCGGCATCCGGATCCGCATCGGCCTCCGCTTCGCGGCGATCTAGCTCGGCGGCGAGGGCGGGGGAGAGCGGCGCGGCGGCAGCGGGGTCCAGGCTGTCCCACAGGCGACCGATGAGCGCGATGCGCTCCTGGGCCGTCAGAGATTCAAGGGTCTGGGACTTGTCGACCATAGAAGAAGGATGGTGAAACTGTCCGAATGCCGCAATGCCGGCCCGAGTCGCCATAACGTTTGCTTCTGCTGCAGCCGCTTCCATAAAAAGCAGTTGTGGGGCGGCCCCAGGCTGTCCCATGTAAGTTAACGCGGCCGCCCCACAACAGCCTCCATCGCCGCGGCGGTCGGCCGCCAGCGTCGG
>JANNVQ010000002.1:0-83704 GCA_031414535.1 Gemmatimonas sp. | reverse complement strand
CCCGCCCCCCCCCCCCGCCCCGTTCGTTTTGCCGGGGGGGGCGGGCCCCCCCCCCGGGCCCGTCCCCTTTCAGCCACCCGCCCACGCCGCCCGGGCGGCCCCCCCCCCCGTCTCGGCGCCCCCCCGCCGCGGTCGGTACGCGCATCGCGCGGAGCGCGGGCCAGGCGCAGGCGACCACCGACACCACCACGACCAGCGCGAACCAGATGAACACCCCGCCCACTTCGGGCGCGAAGCGCGGTGGCACGGGCAACATGATGCGACTGAAGGCCTCTCCGAGCGCCAAGCTCATCGGCACGGACAGCGGGATGGCCAACACCCAACTCATGAACGCGATAGTCAGGCCCTCGACTTGCACGAGGGCGAGGATGGCGCCGTGCCGGGCGCCAATCGCGCGCAACACGCCAATCTCGCGCGTCCGCTCCAGCACGGCGAGCCCCATCGTGGATGCGAGCGCGAGTCCTCCCACGAGGATCATCACCCAGCCCATCACGCCGAGGAATGAGACGACCATCAACAGGTGGTCGTCCACACCGCGTTTAGCCTCTGCGAGCATCGCACTCGCACTCACGAACTCGCCGCGTTCGGCGAGCGCACTCCGCAGCCGGAGAATGAGATCGAGTTGCGACGCCTGGCCCTCGTACGAACTCTTCACCACCAGCGTCGTGCCGCCGCCAGGGTAAAGCGTCGCAACCGCTTCGCGCGCCGCGTAGGTGACAATTCCGGGGCCGCCACCAATGACGCCGACCACTTCCCACTCCTCCGTCGTCCCAGCGACGAGTAAGCGGACCTTCGACCCCGCGCGCAGTTGGCGCTCGGCCCGCTGCATGCCTCGTCCGATGACCAACGCTCGGGTGTCATCGGGGCGCAGCCAGCGCCCTTCTTCGATCTCGGGCTGGAGCAGTCGCGTCTCCGCAGGGGGTGCGGTGATCATGAACGAATTGCCGAGGGTTCCATCTCCGTGATCAATCGCGGCGCGCACGCCCGTCCACGCCTCCACGCCCTCCACTCCCTCTGCGCTGCGTACGAACTGCTCCAGCGTCGCTGCATCAGTGGGTGCCGTCATGCGCAGCGAGAAGTCGTAGCGATTCGCGGCGAAGATTGCCTCCGTGACACCAAGCACCGCCGCGCGAAGATTGTTTGCGCCGAGAAAGACCGCGCCCCCGAGTGAGAGCGTGCCGAGGGTGAGCAGGGTGCGCTGCCGGCGCCGGAACGTATTGCGTAGCGCGAGTAACAAGGGCCGCGGGAGACCGCGCAACTGTAGCGCGCGCGCGCCGAGCCCAGCGCCAGAGATGCCAACATCGCGCAAGGCATCGTTGACCGGCACGCGACAGCCACGCCACACCGGGAATGCCGCCGCCGCGACCGGGAGAAGCACCGCGACGCCAATCTCTAGGGCAATCACCCACCACGGCACGCTGAAGCCGCTGAGGTCAAAGTTGAGCAGCTCCGCCTTTAGCGCTGCGTAGCGTCGCCCCACGACGAGCGCGGAGGGCACCGCCAAGGCGGCCGCGGCAACACCGAGTGCGCCGGCAACCGCGAGGTACATCGTCGCGAGCTGAGTGGGGCGCGCGCCGATGGCTTTCATCACTCCAATCTCGCGCGTCTGTCCGACGAGCATCGCCGTGATCAGGTTCACGACCAAGAACGCACTCAGGGCGAGAGCTAAGATGGCAAACGCGAACTGCGTATAGAGCAACGAGTCCATCTGGGCCGCGTGCATATGCTCACCCGGCACAGGCACCTCGACGTCGCGCACTTGGTGCCCGCTGGCCTCGATCGCCTTCCGTAACTGAAACGCGATGGCGCGCACCTCCGACTGCGTGAGCGCGCCATTTTCCAGTACCACGCGCAACTCGTTCAGTGCGCGTGGCGCTCCGAGTTGCTCGAGCGTGGTCTGCGAGACAAATCCGTAGAGAAGATGCTCCATCCACCCGGGGGCGAGTCCAACGTCACGCGCCACGCCACGCACCGGGATTGCCACCGGCGCTGCCTCACCGATGCTGAGCACGACGTCCTCGCCGACCGCCGCACCGGAGAAGTCGAGTGAGGAGCGTTCGACCGTCAGCGTGCCCGCGGTCGGGGCTCCCCCGCCCTCCCACTGAATTGCCCCGATTCGCACCGGCTCCGTGGGATCTACGGTGAACAGCATCGCCGTGACTGTGGCTCCCGCAACCTGAGCGCGCGCCATCGTCGTGCGTCGTGCCTGTACGTCGCGCACACCGGGAAAGGTCCGCGCGAGTTTCAGCAGTGCCGCATCAACGGAGTCTACGCGAATTGTCGCCGCGGCCGGATCACTCGCGAGGTATCCCTTGGTGGTCGCGACTTGCACGAGTGCCCAGGCATTGAGGATTGTGGCCGCGGCCGCCAAGCCAATCGCGATGGCGACTATGACCAGCGCCGTGCGTCCGCCATGTTGGCGGAGATCACCCACGGCCTTCCGCCAACGAGGGCTAAGCACGAAGCGCAGCCTCGGCGTCGCGCACGACACGACCGTCGGCGATGGTGATGGCGCGATGCGCGTGCGCGATGGCGTTCTGTGCGTGGGTGACGAGCACGAGGGTCCGCCCCTGCTCGACGATACGCGCGAACAGCGCGAGCACCGCGGCGGACGTGCGCGAGTCCAGATTCCCGGTTGGCTCGTCAGCCAAGAGTAGCGGAGGATCATTCGCGAGCGCACGGGCGATGGCCACGCGCTGCTGCTGACCACCAGAGAGCCGCGACGGCAGCTTGTCGGCTTGGTCTGCGACGCCAACGGAGTCGAGCAGGGTAAGTGCGCGCTCGCGCCGTTCTCGAACCGGCCAGCGATCGCAGAAGTCCATCGGCAGCATCACGTTCTCGGCTACCGAGAGGCTCGGGAGGAGCTGAAAGAACTGAAAGACGATTCCCACCGCCGCTCCGCGCCACGCGGACATCGCCGCCTCACTAAGCGCATGCACCGCGGTGCCACCCACAATCACCGCACCCGTACTCGGGCGATCAATTCCGGCCACGAGGGAGAGGAGCGTGGACTTCCCACTTCCCGAATCGCCGACCACGGCGACGAATTCACCGCGGGCGATGGTGAGATCAACGTCGGCGAGCGCCGTGAACGTACCGGCGGCGGTGGGATACTGCTTGCTCACGCCTTGCAATTGGATGAGAGGTGTGGCGGTGCTGGGTGTGCTCGAGTCGGATTGCATGAGCGAACAATGCGCGCCCCCTGCGACCGCGTGGTGCCGTTCGACGGCCTCGTTCGACCATTCAGCGATGGCTCGACTCCGAGGTGGTGAACACCGCGATACGCTCCTGTCGTGAAGCACACAGCACACTCTTGTCAGGAGCACTCAATGCCACGCCCGCTCACCGCGCCGCTCACCGCGCCGCTCACCGCGCCGATAACCGCGCCGATAACCGCGCTTGTCGTTGCGCTCTTGTTATTCGCCTCTCCCGCCCTTGCGCAGCACGGGGGAGGAGCCGCGCCCGGCGTTGCATCAGTCGTGCCTAGAGCGGCGACGCAGTTCGACTTCCTTGTTGGACAGTGGGAAGTGACCGTGACACCCAAGGCCACCACCCTCGCCACGCGCATCCATGGCGTGCCCAGACTCACGGGAATCTGGAAGGCCTGGCGGGCCATGGATGGCTTCGGAATCGAGGACGAGTTGCGCATTGTAGATGGCTCGGGGAATCCCAACGCCTTCCTCCGCACCACCCGCCTCTACGACGGCACGCAGCGAAAATGGACCCAGATGTCGCTCGACGTGTATCGGGCGCAGTTCACTCCTGCGACGTCCGAGTGGGTGAATGGCGAGATGCGGATTCGCAGCATGGGTCGCGATGCCGAGGGCGCCGCGTATGTTCAACGGGTGCGATTCTTCGACATCACCCCGACCAGCTTCAAGTACCAAGCGGACCGCTCCACTGATGGGGAGCGCACCTGGGTGACGGCGGTCGTGCGGATGGACGCCCGCCGCGTGGCGGCGGCCGCTCCGCGATGAGCCGGAGCACGCCCGACGGTGGAGAGACCAGTCGTGCCCGCGGCTGGTTCCTGCTCCAGCTCGCAATTGGCTGGCTTCCGGTGCTCGCGCTTTACGCTACGACGATGTACATCGTGCACGGCGTACCACTCGAAACCGCGCTGGTCATCTCGGCGCGCGCCATCCTTGGTGCCGCGCTCTTGGGCGTTGTGGTGCTGCGATTCGTTGAACGCAATCCTTGGCCGCGGCCTGTGCGGATGGGATTCGTGCTCCTGCAGATTGGAGCCGCGATTGCCTACGCGCTGTCTTGGGTCGTGCTTTCCAACATCGTGGAGAGTATTGCGCGCGGCTCCTTCGCCATCTTGGCGCCGGAGCTGCTAGCCGCCTTCGTGCTACTCGGACTCTGGCTGTACATCGCGGTGGCTGGTGTGTCGTACGCCGTGCAAGCGACGGCACGCGCAGCGCGCGCCG
This sequence comes from Gemmatimonas sp., assembly GCA_031414535.1. Taxonomy (GTDB): domain Bacteria; phylum Gemmatimonadota; class Gemmatimonadetes; order Gemmatimonadales; family Gemmatimonadaceae; genus Pseudogemmatithrix. Next base: position 79,277 of record JANNVQ010000002.1, on the reverse strand, counting down.
AGGCGGCGGCGGTCCGTGCGCAACTCGCGGCCTTGCGAGGCCAACTCAATCCGCATTTCCTGTTCAATGCGCTCCATAGTGTGGTGCACTTGATTCCGGTCGCGCCGGAGCGGGCGGCGGCGAGCGCTGAGTTGCTCGCGGGACTCTTGCGGTCGGTACTCGAGGAGGATCGGGATCGTATCACGCTGCGCGAGGAGCGCGCCTTCGTCGGGCGCTATGTGGAGCTTGAGCAGGTGCGCTTCGGCGAGCGGCTCGTGGTGCAGTCGGAAGTGCCGGATGCGCTCAGCCGCGCGCTGGTGCCCGCATTCGCATTGCAGACCTTGGTGGAGAACGCTGTGCGCCACGGCGCGTCGCCACGCGTAGAGCCGACGCTAATTACAATTTCTGCGTCTGTAGACGGCCCCACGCTCACGCTCGTGGTCGCGGACAACGGCGCGGGCGCAGATCTCACCCTCGCAACGAGCAGCGCGAGCACGGGACTGCGGCGGCTGCGCGAGCGACTCGATGCCTTGTATGGTGCGCGCGCTTCGCTGGTCTGCGTCAGCCGTCTCGACGCGGGATTCTCCGCGCGCATGACCCTTCCTCTCGATCTTGGGGAGAGCGCGGAATGAGTCACGACCGCCGCGTTCCTGTCGTAATCGCCGACGACGAAGCAATCGCTCGCGCAGGATTGCGTCGCATGCTCGCGGCCTTCGACTGGATTGAGGTCGTCGGCGAGGCCGCGCACGGCCTCGCGGCGGTCGAAGAGATTGAGCGGCTTCGCCCCGAGTTGGTGTTTCTCGATATTCAGATGCCAGGCTTGCTCGGCACTTCAGTGCTTGGCCGCCTGACAGCGACGCCGTTCGTGGTGTTTACCACCGCGTACGCGGAGCACGCCGTGACCGCGTTTGAGCTGGGCGCCGTGGACTATTTATTGAAGCCCTTTGGGGCCGCGCGGCTCGCCGCGACGATGGAGCGCGTGCGCACCGCGATTGGCGAGCCCGCGCCGGACGCCCCCGTAGACCGACTCGGCGAGTTGCTCGGGAAGGGGCCGTTACAGCGCCTCTTCATCCGGACGGGGAGCGCGATGACGCCGCTCCCGGTTGCCAATGTGCTCTGGTTCGAGTCCGACGGCGATTATGTGGTGGCGCACACTGAGCGAGGCCGGCACGTGCTCTCCCTCTCGCTTTCACGGCTCGAAGCGCGGCTCGATGCCAAGCGCTTCGCGCGGATTCATCGGACGCACATTGTGAATCTCGATCACGTGGTCGCGTTTCGGCGTCACGGGAGAGGAGGGATGGTCGCCGAGCTTCGCGGTGGCGTGTCCTTGGCGGTCAGCCGCGCCCGAGCACCGGAGCTGCGGCGACTCGGGGTGTAATCGTCGCGCGGTGTTGCTTGCACCATCGCATCACTGGTGTGGCACAGCGACGTAAGCAATAACTGAGGCGTTCACGAGCGCGTAGGCGGTTCCGCCAGCGGTCGCATCGCGGCAACTGAAGATAAATCCGGCGGCCGTCTGTGAGTCGATGTGCCACATACATCCGAACGTGACGACGGCGGTACCGCTGATGCCGTTCGTGATGAGCGAGACGCTGTAGTCGGCGTTCGCCATCGGCGTCGTGAACGTGACAGGGAACGTGAGCGGCGCGCCCGCGACAGTGACGGTGCCCGAGCGAACCACGAGGATGCCGGAGGCGCCGACGGCACCGTCAACTCCATTTGCACCAGCCGGGCCAGCGGCACCCGTGGCACCCGCGGCGCCCGCGGCGCCAGGAGTTCCCGCCGCGCCCGTCGCACCAATCGCGCCCGTCGCACCAATCGCGCCCGTCGCACCAATCGCGCCAACCGCACCCGGAGCACCGGTGACACCGGGTGTACCAGCAGCGCCAGCTGTGCCCGTGGCGCCAGTCGCGCCTGTCGCGCCTGCTACACCATCGGCGCCAACCGCTCCAGCCGGTCCCACTGGTCCCACAGGTCCCACTGGTCCCACTGGTCCCGCAGGTCCCGCCGCCCCCGCCCCGCTCGAGTTCCAACTAAAACGCACGTGGTCCGCGGCCAAGCACGTCGCCGCAATCCCAACCTCACCCACTCGGTACACGGTGCCACTCGCCGGTACATAGCACGCGCTATACACCACGTTCACCGGTACCTGCGCCTCAATCATCGAGGGAATACACACACCCGCAAGGACCGCCAGCGCCCACCCAATCATCCGATGCTGTCTCATATGAAACCTCTGCTGCGAGAAGAGGACGCGACGCGCCCTCATTAAAACGTGACGCCGAGCCGAGCGCGGAGATGCCAGCGCGCGTCGTCGTCAAAGGCATGCTCGTACTCCACGCCAAGGAGCACGCGTCGTACCACCCGCACCATCCCTGCGCGCCCCGACACAAAATTCGACTGGCGTGTAAACGCTCCAATCCATTCGTGGCTGTGGACGAAGAACGGCTCCACGGTCATTTCCAGTCGCCGCTGATCCCCGCTGAGCGGCATCCACCAGCCGACGGCCAGTCCCAGAGGGATGCGACGCACATGAAACTCATCAATGCGCTCAGTCTCGATGGCCGGTGTGAAGCACACGCTCACCCGCGGCGCGCCCGCAATCAGAAACGCCACCCCAATCGCCAAGCGATCACGGTGCGGGAACGGATTCGGGTACACCGTGACATCGCCATCCCCAAACAACGCGACGCTCGGAGCGAGTTGCCACGCGAAGTCCCCGCCAACGAGCGATGCCCCCTCGGCGGCGCGGCCCACGGCGACGGCCACGCGTCCCGCCGACTCTTCAGTGCCACCGAGACAGACTTGCGCTGCCACAGGTGCCGCCACTAGCAACAAGAGAAGAACGCCGCGCGCAATCATTCGCGGCCGAACCCGGAAAGCGACTGCGCCGTGAGCGCGAGAATCAAGCGCATGGCATCACGCTCCGGCAGCGTCGCCGGCGTGGGCGGGAGTGTCCGCAAGACGCCGTAGGCAAGCGCAACAAACCGACACGCGCTGTCGTAATCGCCAATCTCGATCTTCGTCGCGGCCGAACGGAATGCCACTTGGAGATCGCGTTGTGGCGTACCAACGATGAGGAGCGTTAGCGCGTCCGCGGAGTGAATCAAAGCACTTCGCATGGCGAGCGGTGCAAACGGCGGCGTGATGACCATCGCCACCAGCTCACTCGGCGGGCGGCAGGGCGCGCGGCCAAACGCGTCGGGCGCGAGTGGCGAGCGGTCCGCGCACGCGGCGACTGCAAAGAGGAGCGCAACGAGCACGACGCGACGCATTGAGACTGGTCACCTAGCACATGATCGTGCGATTCGAGGGGATGCACGGACAGTACCCGAGCGCATCAGCAGTGGGTATCGCCTTCTATAGGGATGACCGCAGTACTCCTTTGTAGCGATACTCTGGGTCGATACGCGCGATGACTATTCACCTATGCCACAGGCACGCCCCGCCCCTGACGACTCGATGCCGACTCTTCCAAGTGCGCCAACCGACCGGCCACCCGACGAAGCAGCGACACGGCACAGTGAAGCACTACTCACGGCCGAAGCGCTGCAGCGCGCCATCTTCAACAGCGCCATCTTTTCGAGTATCGCGACGGACGCCAAGGGGGTGATTCAAATCTTCAACGTCGGTGCGGAGCGCATGCTCGGCTACACCGCTGCGGAAGTGGTGAACACCATCACCCCAGCCGACATTTCTGATCCTCAAGGAGTGATTGCCCGCGCGAAAGCGCTCAGCGCCGAACTTGGCGAGGCCATCGCCCCTGGATTCGAGGCACTCGTGTTTAAGGCCTCACGCGGAATTGAGGACATCTACGAGCTGACGTACGTCCGCAAAGACGGCAGCCGCTTTCCAGCGGTCGTCTCCGTCACTGCGCTGCGTGATGAGCAGGAGACCATCATCGGATACCTGCTGATTGGCACAGACAACACCGCGCGCAATCAAGTAGAGGAGGAGCGCAAGAAGCTCGACCAACGGCTCCGCGACCAGCAGTTCTACACCCGCTCGCTGATTGAGTCAAACATTGACGCCTTGATGACCACCGACCCCTCCGGCATCATCAGCGACGTGAACTCGCAGATGGAAGTGCTCACGGGCTGCACGCGGGACGAACTCATTGGCGCGCCATTCAAAGATTACTTCACCGACCCGGAAAAGGCTCAAGCAGGCATCGCGCTCGCGCTTCGCGAGAAGAAAGTCACCGACTTCGAGCTGACGGCGCGGGCCCGCGATGGCAAGGAGACAACCGTCTCCTACAACGCTACGACCTTCTACGATCGTAACCGTGCGCTCCAAGGCGTCTTCGCAGCGGCCCGTGATGTCACTGAGCGCAAGCGCCTCGATCAAGCGTTGCTCGAAAAGAATGTGGAACTCCAAAGCTCCAAGTCAGTGGCCGAGAAGGCGAATCTGGCCAAGTCAGAGTTCCTCTCCAGCATGAGCCACGAGCTCCGCTCGCCGCTCAATGCTATCATCGGCTTTGCCCAGCTGATGGAATCGGACACACCGGCACCGAGCCCGGCGCAGAAGGCCAACATTGACCAAGTGCTTCAGGCCGGATGGTACCTGCTCGACCTCATCAATGAAATCCTCGACCTCGCGGTGATTGAGTCCGGACGCATTACGGTCTCGATGGAACCCGTAGCGTTGGCGGACGTGCTCGCAGAGTGTCGCGACATGATTGCCTCGCAAGCCACCAAACACGGCGTGACTACGCACTTCCCGACGTTCGCCGAGCCGCTCACGGTACACGCCGACCGTACGCGGCTCAAACAGGTGCTCATCAACCTCCTCTCGAATGCCATCAAGTACAATCGCGCGGATGGTACCGTGAGCGTGGAGGCAAGGCCGATTGATGGCGACCAGGTTCGCATCACGGTGCGCGACACGGGCGCCGGACTCGACCCCTCACAAGTGGCGCAGCTCTTTCAGACGTTCAATCGGCTGGGCCAGGAGCTAGGCGGTGAAGAAGGCACCGGCATCGGGCTGGTCGTGAGCAAGCGGCTCACCGAGTTGATGCATGGGCGCATTGGCGTCGAAAGTACGGTTGGCGTCGGCAGCGCTTTTTGGATTGACATCAACACCATGTCTGCAGCAGCGCCGGAGGCAGCAGATGACGTAGAGCCGTCGTCAGCACCGCTCCCCTCAGCTAACATCCCCAAGGCCGTACGAACTCTGCTGTACGTGGAGGACAATCCCGCCAACCTGCTCTTGATTGAACAGTTGGTGGCGCGACGCCCTGACCTGCTGCTGTTGAGCGCGAACAACGCCACGCTAGGCATCGCCATTGCTCGGGCGAAGCTTCCCGATGTGATTCTGATGGACATCAACCTGCCGGGGCTGAGCGGATTTGACGCGCTGCGCATTCTCCTCGATGGCGAGACCACAGCGAAGATTCCTGTCATCGCGCTGAGTGCCAACGCGATGCAGCGAGACATCACGCGCGGCATCCAGGCGGGCTTCTTCCGCTACCTGACCAAGCCAGTACGCGTCCCGGACTTTTTTGAGGCGCTCACCGATGCGCTGACCGCCGCGACCGCGCGCCAGCGCCGCAGCGGCGCACATGGAGCACACCCGTGATTGGCCCGGCCGAGATCAGGAATGCACGTATCCTCATCGTGGACGACTCCGCGGTGAACGTCCTGCTCTTAGAGAAGATCCTCTCCGGCGCCGGATTCACGGCGGTCAGCTCGACGACGCATCCGCGCGACGTCGTCGCGCTCTACAAGGAGCATCAGTATGACCTAATCCTCCTCGACTTACTGATGCCGGGAATGGACGGCTTCGAGGTTCTCGAGGAACTCAAGGCGATTGAGACAGAGGGGTACGTTCCGGTGGTCGTGCTGACGGCCCAGCCAACCCACAAGTTGCGTGCCCTCGCGGCCGGGGCGCGCGATTTCATCAGCAAGCCGTTTGACCACCACGAAGTGGTGACGCGCATCCAGAACCTCCTAGAGGTCCGACTTCTCCTCCGCGAGGCGCGTGGGTACAACAAGCTGCTGGAGCAGTTCGACCTTCTCACCGGTTTGCCGAGCCGCCGGCACTTCTGCGAATTGCTCGTCAAGCGTCTCGCGCGTCCGGCCTCACCCACCGAACAGGTCTCGGTGCTGCTTGTTTCGCTGGACCGATTCAATGTCGTGAGCAATGTGCTCGGGCGAGCCAATGGTGGGGTGCTCATCTCCGCCGTCGCTGAGCGCCTCGTCACCTGCCTCGGCCCCATGACGACCATTGCGCGCTTCGAAGCGGCAGACTTCGGGGTGCTCCTGATTACCGATGACGGCAATCCGCGCGCCGCGCAGCCCATTGCCCAACTGATGCGCGACTCGCTGCGCCAGCCGCTGAGCGTGGACGGACACGACCTCGCCGTCACTGCGAGCGTTGGAATGGCGGTCTCAACCACCGACTCGGCTGTCGCGGACCACCTTCTCGTGTATGCGGCGCGCGCCCTCGATGAAGCGCGCTTGGTGGGGGGGGATACCTGTCGCTTCTACTCGGCGGAGACCAACGCCCGCGCCCAACAGGCACTCAATCTGGAAACCGCGCTGCGCGGGGCACTCGAGCGGAACGAGTTTGTCCTGCACTACCAGCCCAAGATGCACGTGGACTCTGGCAACTGGTCGAGCGCGGAGGCGCTCCTCCGTTGGCTCCCCGCCGACGGCAGGATTACGCCGCCATCGGAGTTCATCCCCATCTTGGAAGAGACCGGCCTGATTGTGCCAGTTGGCAGTTGGGTAATCGCGACCGTGTGTCGCCAGATCGCCGAGTGGGCACGCGCGGGCCTGGGGGATATTCGCGTTGCGGTGAACGTCTCCGGCAAGCAGTTCGCGCAGCCCGGATTCGTGGCCGAGGTGGAGTACGCGATTTCCTCCAACGGCATCCCGCCCGCCACGCTCGACATTGAAATCACCGAGAGCTCGCTGATGTCGCGCACCGATGATACCGACACCGTGCTGCGGCAGCTCAAGCAGTTGGGCGTTCTCATCGCCATAGACGACTTCGGCACGGGCTATTCGAGCCTGTCGTACCTCAAGCGCTACCCCATCGACACGCTCAAAATTGACATCAGCTTCATCCGTGATCTCACCACCGATGAAGACGGCGCTGCCATTGCGGTAACCATCATCAACATGGCGCGCGTTCTGAAGATGACGGTCATCGCTGAAGGGGTCGAGACGCAGCCGCAACTCGACTTCCTACGCACACACGCCTGCGATGAGATTCAAGGCTTCTACTTCTCACCGCCGTTGCCGGCTCATGAACTGGTGTCGTTGACGAATCGGCGAGGGGTGCCACAACGCATGGTGGCGAGCGGGTGAGGCTATCCCTCCATCGTGCGATACCCGCAGGACGGCCCATCACCCATTCTCCATGCATGGTTCGCCATCTGCATCTGGATGGCCCACGACGTCTCATCATCCAAGGATTGTATGCGCTCCGCCCCGATGTTCCGTTCTGCCGCTACACTGCTCAGCTCTGCCCTGCTGTTCGGCACGGTCGTGATGGCCTGCAATGACTCTGGCCCAGAGAATGTGTCGCCCACAACGCCAGGCGCGGGCCCAGGCAGCGGTCCCGGCGGTCGCGGACCCGCACCTGTGCCGCTCGGCGCTGCCAGTGGCTACGTGATTCTCGCCAAAACTGGCATCTCCAGCGTCCCCACTTCCGCAATCACCGGCAATTTGGGCATTAGCCCGGCGGCCGCCTCGGCCATTACAGGGTTCTCCCTCACGCTCGGTGCTGGTGCTGCCTTCGCGACGTCTGCACAAGTCACAGGCAGTATCTTCGCGCCGGATTACGCTGCTCCCACGCCAGCAAATCTCACCGCGGCAATCAGCGCAATGGAGACCGCGTACACCAACGCTGCAGGCCGCACGTTGCCCGATCACATTGAACTCGCCAGCGGTAACATCGGCGGGCTGACGCTGCCGGCCGGACTGTATAAGTGGTCGTCTGCGGTGACCATTCCGTCCAATGTCACACTCTCGGGCTCTTCAACCGACGTGTGGATCTTCCAGATTGCCGGCGGCGTCACGCAAGCATCCGGCACGCGCGTGTCGCTCAGCGGCGGCGCGTTGGCATCGAATGTGTACTGGCAGGTGGCTGGTGCGGTGACGATTGGAACGACAGCGCGTATGGAAGGTCAGGTCCTTTCGCAAACTGGCATCTCTCTTGCCACGGGCGCACGCGCCACCGGACGCCTCCTCGCGCAAACGGCAGTCACGCTGAACAGCGCGACTGTCATCGTGCAATAGTCGCTGTGCAGGTGTAGGCACCTTCCGAGAGATTGCGATGCCTATTGGTAGCTCGAGCGCGACCGTCCGGATCGAGGACGCACAGCTCATCACGGACCTCGTAGGCGATTGGCGGCTTGAACTCGGCATTCCCAAGTTCGAGCCGCTAGTTGCTGCGGCTCTCGCTTTAGACGCCGCGCCGGTTGCCACGCGTACTCTCGCCTTTGACTCGGCAGCACTTGGCAAGTGGGACAGCAGCCTCCTGATCTTTGTGCAGGAAGCGCAGGCATATGCACACGCACGCGATGTCGCCGTGGATACTGCAGGTCTTCCCGAACACGTCACGCAGATGCTTGCGCTCGCCGCGGCCGTTCCAGAGCGCAAGCTTGAGCCCGCAGCCGCTCCACCATCAGGCGTCGCAAAGGTTGGATTGCTAGGTCTCGCCGCTTGGGATTCCACTGTTTCTGGCGTGACGTTCCTCGGAGAACTCGCCGAGTCCCTGCTGCGCCTGCTCACCGGCCGCGCGCGAATGCAGTGGCGCTCGTTCTGGGTGGTGGTGCAATCCAATAGTTCGGGCGCGCTCCCCATCGTCACACTTATTGCCGTGCTCGTCGGTGTGATCATCGCGTTCCTGGGCGTCGTCGTCCTTGAGCGCTTTGGCGCCGGCTACTACGTCTCGTATCTGGTGGGCTACGGCATGCTTCGCGAGATGGGTGCGCTGATGACGGGCATCATCATTGCCGGACGCACAGGAGCAGGCTTCGCTGCCGAACTGGGTAGCATGAAGTTCACCGAAGAACTCGACGCCTACGCGACGCTGGGTGTGTCGGCAGTGGACCACCTCGTACTGCCGCGCATGCTCGGCCTGATTGTGATGATGCCACTGCTCGTGCTCTACGCCGATGCGGTGGGCATCCTCGGTGGCCTCCTAGTGTCGGTCACGCTACTTGACCTCACGGCCACACAGTTTCTCACGGGGATGCTGGGTGCGGTAGCACTTTCGGATGCTTTGCTCGGCATCCTCAAGGGGACGGTGTACGGATTGATCATCGGCTTTGCCGGCTGCTTCCACGGCCTGCGTACTGGCAGCGATGCGAGTGCCGTGGGCAAAGCCGCGACATCCGCGGTGGTGTTAGGCATCACGATGATCATCGTGGCGAATGCAGTTGTCGACTGGATGGCGGCGCTATGGAGCATCTAGTAGCGCCCGTGCAAGTCACGAACCTGACGATGCAATATGGAACGCTCGTCGTGATGAAGGATCTCACATTCGCGGTAGCTCGCGGCGAGGTGTTCGTCATCATGGGTGGCAGCGGCAGCGGAAAGAGCACCCTGCTCAAGCATCTGATTGGGCTCAAGGACTCACCGGCAGGCGTCGTCCACATCAATGGCACGGATCTCTCACAAGCGGACGGTACGGCGCGCAAGCGCGTACTGCGACAGATGGGCGTGCTGTACCAAAACGGAGCTCTCTGGAGTGGCCTCACGCTCGCTGAGAACGTGGCCTTGCCGCTGGAGGAACTCTCGGACCTTGAGCCAGCGGTGATTGCCGAGGTCGTGGCGCTCAAGCTCTCGCTGGTGGGCCTACACGGCTACGGAGAGTTCTATCCGTCGGCGATTTCCGGTGGAATGCGCAAGCGTGCGGCACTGGCACGGGCCATCGCGTTGGATCCGCAGGTGCTGTTCTTTGACGAACCCTCGTCAGGCTTAGATCCCATCTCGGCCAGTCGCCTCGATGACCTCATCATCGCGCTTGCACGAAGCTTGGGCACGACGATTGTCGTCGTCACGCATGATCTCGCCAGCATTTTCCGGATCGCCGACCGCGCGCTGTTCCTCGACATTTCTCAGCGCACAATGACCGCTCTGGGCAAGCCTGCGGACCTACGCGATAATCCGCCCAACGACGAAGTCCGTCGCTTCCTCACGCGCGACAGCGGGAGCAACTCATGAGTGCGCGCGCCAACCCTACCGCCATCGGTGCTTTCCTCATCGGCGCGGTGGTCATCGCCATTGGGGGCCTTGCCGTGCTCGCATCGGCCACCTGGTTCCACAAGGAGTCCACCTTCGTCAGCTTCTTCGGGGAGTCTATCAACGGATTGGAATTGGACTCGCCGGTGAAGTTTCAAGGTGTGCCCGTGGGCAACGTGACGTCGCTTGGGATTCAGATCGATCGGGTGGGCAAGACCTTCCAAGTTCCCGTTGAATTCGAGATTGACTTACGGAAGCTGCAGACCCTGCGCGGCTCCTTCGTGGACCTCGAGAACCCCGCGGTGCTCAAGGAGCAGATTGCAGACGGCCTGCGTGTCCAGCTGCAGATGGAGAGCATGGTCACCGGGCAATTGTATCTCGAGCTGAGCTACAACCCGAAAGCCGCTCCGCCGGTGCTTGAGCAGCGCGTGACCAAATACGCCGAGCTCCCGACCACGCCGTCCCTGATGTCCGCGCTTGGCACGGGTGCCGGCAGCGTGGTCCAGGAGGTTGTGCGCGTCTTGTTTCAGGTAAACGCGCTGCTCGACGAGATTGACATGCCAGAGATTAATGCGGCGGTGGTGTCCACGGCGCAGTCGGTGCGGCGCCTCGTGGACGCGCCAGAGATTCGGCAAGCACTTCGAGAAATGCCTGTCGCAACGGCACAAGTCACGCGCACAATGGTGGCAGTCGAACGGCTCGCAACCACGGCCGACAGCGCCATCGGGCCAATCGGCGTCCACGCCGAGCGCGCGACCACCGAGTTGGCGACAGCCTTGCAGGTCTTGCGTCGAACTTTGGAGCAGACCGAAGGCCTGCTCTCAGTGGACTCTGGCATTGGCTATGAACTGCAAGGCGCGCTGGCGAGTCTCAAGGAGGCAGCCGATGCGCTGCAGCTGCTTACCACAACGCTGGAGCAGAGTCCAGACATCCTGTTACGCGGCAAGAAGCCGCCGGAGCGGCGGCCGTGAATCAACACAGTGTACGAAGCCTAGTAACGCTCGTTGCCTGCGCGCTGGCGTCCTCGGGATGCTTCCGCCTCGCGCGTACGTCGCCGCCGGTGGAACGCTACGTCGTCGGTGGAGCCATGCTGACGCAGGCAGACGCCACCCCAAGCACAACGCCTGAACTCGCAATCGGCCTGCGCCGACTTGATCTCGCCCCATACTTGGCAACCTTGGCCATCGTCGTGCGGCGGGCTGACAATCAGATTGTGACCACTGGCTTTCATCGCTGGGCCGAGGCGCCCAGCACGGGACTAAACCGCGCGGTATCGGGATACATCGCGAACGCACCGGGCATCCGCTCGGTTGACGTGGCACCATGGCCAGTGCGCGCCGAGCACGACTACCTCGTGCAGCTGCACGTGACGCGGTTTGAAGGCGTTGAGCCCGAGCGCGGAGCGTCCGGCGAGGTCCATCTCTTGGCAAACTGGGAGATTATTGTTCCCGACGACGGTGCGATTATCGCCCGCGGTGTCACCACCTACCGCGCAGGAGACTGGGCGGTTGACGATTACCGCGGCCTCGTCTCGCGGCTTGACTTGGGACTCCTCACACTTTCGCGCGACGTCGTGCGCTGTCTGCTGCAACTCGCCCCACCGACGCAGGCGATCCCCGGCGACAGCGCACGCGTCGCGGTACCACGGGGACCGACGATTACCTGCAGTGCAGAGCCGTGAGGTCTGTTGCTTCGCGAGTGGCCGCTCGTACCGCCGGGCCTAGGGAGTAGCCGACGGCATCACCGCCATACACTCGATCTCTACGTTGGCGCCAGCAACCACCAGCGCCTTCACGACCACGGTGCTGCGCGCCGGCGGTGAGTTCGGCCAGAACTCGCGGTACACGGCGTTCATGCCCTGAAAGTCCGCGACCTCGGTGAGAAACACGGTGCAGCGCACCGTATTCTCCATCGTCGTGCCGGCCTGCTCGAGCACGCGTTTGATGTTCTCAAGCGTAGCGCGCGTCTGCGCGCCGATGCTCTGATCCGTGGCATCGCGACGCATACCAAGCTGACCAGACGTGTACACCATGTTGCCCACACGAATCGCCGGGGTAAGCGTCGCCGACGGAGTTCCGCTTGGGACGCGCTCCGCGTTCTGCGCGAGCAGCGGTGTTGCACCAATCGCAAGTGCAACGAATGCGGCCTGTAGACGGCGCATATTCATCTCCGGTGAGTGAAGTGGGGCGTGGCGTGAAACGTAGAGTGCGGCGTGAAGCTCAGCCGCGCGGACGAGAGTGCCGCTGGTTCGGCGGAGAGCGCCGTGGTCCCGGCAGGAATTCCATTGAGCTGCATCAGGTACGCGACGATGTCCACATAGGTTCGCTGCGCCAGCGTGCCGGGCTCTGCCTCGGGCATCGTGGAAGAAATAATCTCAAAGAGATCAAAGGCCGTCCGCCCACTCCACTTCACCTTGAAGTCGGGCGAGGTCATATCCTTTACCTCGTGGCAAGACTGGCACGCCGACTCAAACCATTGCCGACCGCGCACGGCCTGGGAATCGGAGTACGTCGGCGGAAGCGCGTCTTGCGCGCTCGCAGGGCGAGCGAAAGACGCGCCGAGGAGCAGAGCGGCGATGAGCGGAGTTCGCATGAAGGGCATGACGGAATGAAGCTGGCGCGCTGGCCGCATCCGGGCAAGCCTGTTGCATGCCGCCCAGACAACCCTTTACGGCGCGATTGCGTAGCCACGGTAGAAGCCGCATCTTCGCCGTGTCTAAACTCCTACTCAATGACCGACGGATCAGGCAGTAACGCTGCGGAGCTCAAGCGCCGCGAATTCATCAGGTTGGCCGGACTGGGTGCCAGCGCCTTCGTTGCGACGGGCGCGGTACCCAGCATTGCCGCTGCGGCCGAGTCGGGTGAGGAATCGCCGCGTGCTCTGCCCCGCTCCATGGCCAGCTCGCGAGTGGTGGTGGTGGGCGCTGGCGTGTGGGGCACGTCCACCGCGCTCGAGCTCGCCCGCCGCGGCGCGCAGGTCACCTTGCTCGATCAATACGGACCCGCCAACTCACGGGCGACCAGCGGCGACGAAACGCGCGGCATCCGCTCGTCCTACGGCGACCGCGCCTCGTCGAGCGAACAGTGGACCGCTTGGGCCCGCGAGGCCATCTCGCGCTGGCGCGCCTTCGACGCGGAACACGGTCCGCGCTTCGGGACGCGCTTCTTCGTCCAGACGGGCGACGTCATCCTGCGGGAACGCGCCGAGCCCTTCACCACCCGCACTACCGAAGTGTGGGACAAACTCGGTGTGCGTTACGAGCGCGTCACGCAGGACGAAGCCAAGCGGCGCTGGCCGATGATCAACAGTGATGCATACCCGCTGATCTACCACGAGCCGGACGCTGGCGTGGCTCGCGCGCGCGCATCCGTGCACGCACTGGTCGCGCTGGCCCGCGATGCAGGCGTGACAATGCGCATTGGACGCGTCACGCCGGGTGAACTGCGCAGCGGCGCCATGCAGGATGTGAAGCTCGACGACGGCACGAGCATTGGCGCCGATGCCTTCGTGTTTGCCTGCGGTCCCTGGCTGCGCAAAGTGTTTCCGCAGCAGCTCGCCGAGCGCATGCGCACGCCGCTGGGCCACGTCTGCTACTTCGGGCCGCCCGAAGGCGACACACGATTCACCGCACCGAACATACCGAGTTGGAATGTCCCCGGCGTCACCGGCTGGGGCGCGCTTCCCGTGGACTCGCGCGGATTCCGCGTGCGCGGAGCGTTTGCCCCACCGGCACCGCCTCAGCGCCCCGACGAACCCGACGCACCCCCGCCGCCTCGGCCGGCACCAGATCTGCGCGCACAGGATCCAGACGTGAGCACACGGTGGTCAAACGAAGAGCGCATCGCTGGCTCGCGTCGTGTGCTGGAGCGCGTGTTTCCGGCGATGGCTGAGGCGCCCCTCCTGGAGACGCGCAGCTGTCACTATGAGAGCAGCACCAATCGCAACTTTATCGTGGACAGGTTGCCTGGCGCGAGCAACGCGTGGGTGATGGGCGCTGGCCAGGCCGAAGGCTTCAAGTTTGCGCCGCTCCTCGGTGAATACGGCGCCAAGCGCGTACTCGGCGAGGCAACCGAACCGGCACTCGACGCGGCATTTGTGTTCCCCACCACCAGCTACGAACCCGCGCGCCCCGGAGACGACGACGAATGAGACCGCTCGCATTGCTGGTGTTGCTCGCCACCGCGCTCGATGCCCAAGGTGCACAGGCTCCCGTAAACGATCGCCCCAACGCCTACGTGACAGTGGAGGGTTGGGCGAAGCTGCCGGCCGGTCGCATTTGGGGCGCCACTAGCGCGGTGGCTATTGACCGCGATGGCGTGAGTGTATGGGTGGGCGAGCGCTGCGCCGCCAACAACTGCGTGGGCTCGGACCTCGACCCGATTCTCAAGTTTGACGCCAACGGGAATCTTGTGAAGTCGTTTGGCCGCGGGCTCATTGCTTGGCCACACGGCATGTCTGTGGATCGCGAGGGCAATATTTGGGTCACGGACGCCCGCGACAATCTCGCCGCGCTCAGGGCCGCGGCCGGAGAAGCGGGCGTGATTGATTCCACCAAGCTCTACGGGCATCAGATCTTCAAGTTCTCGCCCGAGGGCGAGCTGCTGATGACGCTCGGCTCGCGCGGCGGTGGGCGCGCACCAGGCTACTTCTACCAGCCCAACGCCGTGCTCATCGCGCCCAACGGTGACATCTGGGTCGTAGAGGGCCACTCTTCGCAGCCCGGCGCGAATGCCCGACTGCTGAAGTTCGATGCGCGCGGCACTTTGCTCCTCACGCTCGGCAGCGTCGTCGGCACTGGCACGGGAGAGTTCGATCAACCGCACGCGTTGGCGATGGATTCGCGCGGTCGCCTCTTTGTGGCCGACCGCAGCAACAATCGCATCCTAATTTACAGCCAGCAGGGCGTACTCCTCGACACTTGGTACCAGTTCTCGCGCGCCAGCGGACTCTTCATTGACCGCAACGATGTGCTCTACGTGGCAGACTCGGAGTCTGGCTCCATTGCCCCCACGCGTCCCGAGTGGACGCGTGGCATCCGCATCGGGAATGCGCTCACTGGCGAGGTCACCGGGTTTGTTCCTGACCCCGTGGAGACGACGCGCAACACCAGCGCCGCGGAAGGCGTGGCGGTGGATCGCAACGGCGTCATCTATGGTGCCGAGGTTGGGCCGCGCGCCCTCAAGCGCTACGTGCGGCGGCCCTAGCCTCTACGGCAGACGTAGCGAGACGAGCGAGGTGTTCGCACCCGCGCCCGTGGCGAACACGATGTACTGCTTCCCGCGATGCATGAAGGTCATCGGCATGGCGGTCGTGCGTGAGGGAATCTCAACGGAGCCAACTTCGCGCCCCGTTGCCTTGTCCACCGCGTACAGTCGCGGCGTAGCGTTGGGCACGCCACCCGAGCGGCCCGTTCCGTAGATGAGGAGCGACTTGGTGACAATGATTTGCGCTTGCCCGCTCGCGGGCCGCGGCGCGATCTGCACACCCGCGAAGAGCGGATCGGTGCTCGTCTGCGGTACCATACCACCGTTCGGCAACCAGAAGCGCTTGTCGCCACTGTTCATGTCGTACGCCGTGATGCCGCCCAACTCACGCGGCTTCAAGATTGACACACCATGCAGCACCGAGCCTGCGCCGCGCCCGGCAAATCCGCCTCCGCGGTTGGCAGGCGGCGTGTAGCCCGCTGGCGGCGGCAGCGCACCAATCAGGCCGCAGTTATCACGAGGTGAGCTAAAGTCGAATTCCGAGCAGGGGTCCTTCTGCAGCGAAATCGTAGACAAGCCGCTGAGCGCGGCCACGTACATCATCCCCGTCTCGAGGTCCACGGCTGCGCCGCCATCAATGTTCACGCCACCCGACGCACCCGGGGCATACCAGGAGCAACGCAGTCCCGTAGAGCCACTACCGTCCGCGAGCACGGCTGGGATGTAGTACGGACCCATCCGACACTTCTGCGCCATGGCCAACGCCGAGTCGCGAATCGCGGGCGTGTAGTCAATCAGATCCTCCGCCTCGAGTCCCTGCTGCGAGTACGGTTCGGGACGCGTGGGAATGGGCTGCGTGGGCGCCGTACGCTCACCCGGTACGTCGCTCTGCAACACAGGGCGCTCTTCGATTGGCCAGATGGGCTCACCCGTGGCGCGATCAAACGTGTAAAGCCAGCCCTGCTTGGTACCCTGCGAAATCACTTGGCGACGACGGCCGTTCACCGTGACGTCAAAGAGATTGGGTGCCATGGGATTGTCGTAGTCCCAGATGTCGTGATGCACCATCTGGAAGTGCCACTTCCGCTGGCCCGTGCGCGCATCAATGGCAACGAGCGAATTGCCGTAGAGATTGTTGCCGGGACGATGACCGCCGTACTCGTCCATCAGCGGCATGCCAACGGGGATGTACACCATGTTGAGCGCGGGGTCCGCTGAGTAGGTGGCCCAAGCGTCGTTCTTGCCCACGCCCTCGTCGCCGATGCGCGAGCCGCGCTCCCAAGTCTCCGCACCGAACTCACCCGGCTGCGGCACGAGATTGAACTTCCACATCTGGCGACCCGTGCGTACATCGTAGCCGCGAATGAAGCCGGGCAGATTGCGCACGCGAATCGGATAGTATCCGTGAATGCTCGAGTTACCGACGACCACAACATCGTTCACCATGATGGCCGGCGAGCTGTTGGCAATTTGCCCGTGCACGGGATCAATGCCCACGCTGCCATCTGCACCGGTGCGCGTCTGTGCATTCCAGCCCTCGCCGGGACGCGCGCGGCGCAACGGTGCGGCGTCGGAGATGACGAGCGACCCAGTGTCGTCAACCGCGAGCGGCACCAGCGGGAAGCCAAGGCCGTCCTGCAGGTCCACGATGCCATTGCGACCGAAGCGCGGATCCGGAATGCCAGTACGCGCGTCCAGCGAGACCATGTGATAACCTGGCGTCACGAGGATGATGCGCTCAATCGTGCCGTCGGTCCAGTACGTGAGGCCACGGCCCGCGAACTGCCGCGGCGCCTTCTGCCAACGGATGCCTTCATCGAGGCGATACGACCACAGCGTCTCACCCGTCTCGGGATCGAGCGCCACAGCAACGCGCCGCGTGGTGGCCACCGTGAATATGCGACCGTTGGCGTAGAGCGGCGTGGCTCGGTAGTACTCGTCCGCGCCAAAGGCACCGGCGTTCCACTGCCAGGCCATCTCAAGCGAATTGAAGTTCTGCGCGTTGATCTGATCGAGCGGCGAGTAGCGTGAGCTCCAAGCGTCGCCACCCCAGACGCGCCACTCGCCTGCCACGTTCCCGCGCGCATCAGGGCGCGCCACCGGGCCCACGCCACCCGGCGCGGTAGACGGGCGAACGTATTGCGCGCCCAGTGCTCCGGCAGACAGCGTGAGGACGCCGAGGGTGAGGGTGCTCAGCGCGAGGGTGCGCAGTTCGAGAGCGCGGTGGGAGAGACGAATCATTTGTAGCTCCAGAACGTGACGAGGCCTGCAGGAATCAATGCTCGCTCCTGTCTCGCGATGCGGACGGCAGCGAGTCAATGCGGATACGATGTAGCGAAACCGAGTCTGCCGCGAGGGGGGCTTGGCCAGGCGGCATCCGGTTCACACGCATCAGGTAGGCGATGAGCGTGATGTACTCCTCATCGCTGAGCGTCCCCGGCTCGTTCTTGGGCATCTCGCGGCGCAGGTACACCAGCAGCTCGCCCAGTGAACGACCATACCAGTTGGCCTTAAACGTGGCACCGGAGTGCTGCGTGGGCGCGTGACACGATTGGCAGGCCAGTGCCCACACGTCGCGGCCAGCGTCAGCTTGCCGACGGGTGTACACGCCATCGGCGGTGCTGCGCTCGTCACCAGCGCGTCGGTCAGTCGCGGCTGCACCGAATGCGAGCACTACGGCGGAGAGTAGAATGAGAAGCGTGGGCACTCGGTCAGGTACGGAGGAATCGTGAAACAAACTGCCGGAGGCCCAGCGCCGCTGCACAGGCAATCAGCGCAATCAGGCCAAGGCGCATGCTCAGCAACGCGAATGCGCCATCGAACGTTGGCATCGCCACGCGCATTTCATAGGAAGCGAGTGTCGCCCAACGCGTCGTCATCCAATGCCACGCGGAGTGAGCCACCAACGCCGAGCCAACCCAGGTCAGCAGATGAACGCGCTCGGCGGGCAATCCCCGACGCAGAAGTTGAAGCACTGCAAGCGACACGGCAAGCACGAGCAGCTGCCCAGCCTCGACACCCACATTGAACGCCGCGAGGGCGCTCAGCAGGTTGCTCCCCGCAAACTGTAACTGGTCTTGCAACGCGAATGAGAAGCCAAACCCGTGAATGAGCCCGAATCCGAACGCTACCTTCCAGCGGCCCTCCAGTCGTTCGGTGGGGAGCAACACATTCTCCACCGCCAGCCAGAGGATGGAAACGGCAATCGCGACTTCAACGAGCGGTGGGAACCACAGCGCCGTTGGAAGCGCACCACTCGCAGCGGCAGCCAAGGTGATGGAGTGAGCAACCGTGAACGCAGTCACCACCGCAACCAAGGGACGCCAGCGTCGCACCGGGAGCACAAGGCAGAACACGAAGAGCAGGTGATCGACCCCACCGAGGATGTGCGCAAAGCCCACTTGTAGAAACTGCGCGGCGCTCTGCCACCAACGCGGGTCTAGGCTCACCAGCCCTGGGTCGCCCTCGTAGCTGAGGCTTCGAACGCTGCCATCAACGGCCACGATGTTGAACACACTCAGCGTGCGCACACCAAGCCGCGCGAGGCGCGGCGCAATCTCGAGTCTCGCCGAGGCGCTCGGAATCGGGTACTCAAGCGCCACATCCAGTGAGGCCTGACGCCACGGCAAGCTCACGGAGTCGCCGAGCAGCGGCCGCTCGAAGATGGCGTACGCCGACGGCCATGTGGCAAAGCTTCGATCGTCAGGCAGCGCCACCCGCACGGCGCGAACCCTGCCTTGGCCCACGTCTGCGCCGTCGGCGTAGACGACGATTGCCTCCGCCACCCACAGTCGCGCGGCGTCCGGCAGCAGCCCGCGCACGGCCGTCATGTCGAGAGTCCCGTTGGCCCGTTCCGGGAAGTCGAGATCGCGCATTGCCTCCAACGGCACGCGCACGAGCAGCGTAAGCACGGTATCACGGGCCGCCACCCACGCACGCACGGCAACGCGCGCTGGAATCTCGTGCGAGACGAGACGTGCCGGCGTGGCCAGCAGGAGCGCGCATGCGCAGAGAACAGAAAGTCGCGTCTGGTGCTTCACCGCTGAGAGATATAGCATATGCGCTGGGTCCCACAGGGGGGCGGAGCAAGTCCTTCAATAGCAGCGACTTCAAGTCTGGAGTGAGGATGTCAGCGAAGAGAACGATTCTCGTGGGCGCAGTGTTGGGTGCGGCCATCCTCAGTCTCGCGGTCGGTCAGGACCGACTCAGCGCGTCGTTGGCGCAGCAGTCGGTGCAGGCGCCACACTTTGAGGTTGATCCGTTTTGGCCCAAGCCGCTGCCCAACGGCTGGGTGATTGGGTCGGTGATCGGCGTGGGCGTGGACTCCCGCGATCACGTGTACATCGTCCATCGCGAGCAATCGTTGAATGCGCGCACCGAGGTGGGCGCCGCGCAGAACCCGCCGACCGGCGAGTGCTGCCGCCCCGCTCCGCCGGTGCTCGAGTTCGACCCCGAAGGCAATCTCGTACGCTCATGGGGCGGGCCGGGTGAGGGCTACACCTGGCCGATGTCCAATCACGGGATTGCCATTGACCACCGCGACAATGTGTGGATTGGCGGCAACGGTCAGGGCGATTCGCACATCCTGCAATTCACGCGCGACGGCCGCTTTGTGCGCACGCTCGGGGTACCGGGACGCGCGGCGGATAGTCGCAGCACCGAACACTTTGGTCGCGTCGCGAAAATCTCGTTCGACCCCGCAGCCAACGAGGCCTTTGTAGCCGATGGATATGGACACAAGCGCGTCGCGGTACTCGACATGACCAGCGGCGCGGTCAAGCGATTCTGGGGCGCCTATGGCAACGTGCCTTCGGACTCTAACTTGGGCCCCTACAATCCGGACGCACCGCTCGCCCAGCAGTTCCGCAATCCCGTACACTGCGCCGAGCCGGCGAGCGACGGCCTCGTATACGTCTGCGACCGCCCGAACAATCGCATTCAGGTGTTTCGGCGCAACGGCCAGTTTGTGAACGAGGTGCAGATCGCGCCGCGCACACTCGGCGACGGTGCCGTATGGGACATCGCGTTCTCCAAAGACAGCGCCCAGCGCTTTCTTTACCTCGCGGATGGCAAGAACGAAAAGGTCTACGTTTTGGATCGGCGTACGCTCTCGGTGCTCACCAGTTTCGGTGGTGGCGGACGTCAGCCTGGCCAGTTCTTCGCGGTGCATTCAATTGCCACGGACTCGCGAGGCAACATCTTCACAACCGAGACGTACGAGGGCAAACGCGTGCAACGATTCGTGTATCGCGGGATGCGCACAGTCAGCCGTCGCGATCAGGGCCCACCTTGGCCTACTCGCTAGCGAGTCCGTAGGCGCTACACAGCAGGGGCGAGCGACATTTCGCTCGCCCCCGCTGCGTTAGAGGGTGCCGCCCCGCGGGTCCCGTGGCCAAATTCCCGCAGTGACCACCGCCGCCACGCCCCCGCTCGAAGGCGCCGAGGAACTCCTCCGCGAGATCGCCCGCCAGCCGGGTGAGACTTCGGCGGAGTTCCTCGGTCGGCTCGTCCAGCTGATTCGGCCCGCGCGGGCCCGCGATTCCGCGTCCGCCGGTGTCCGTTTTGAGGGATTCTTGGCCACCCTCGACGAGCGGCCCGCACTGGCTGAGGCGCTGGCGGAGCACCTGCGTCAGGTGCTCAAGTCACGCATGCACCGTACGCTCTACGCGGAGTCCGGAGTCTTGGCGAGTGCCGGCTTCTTGGCCGGCATCTGGAGTCGCCTTCTTGGAAGCCTCCTTCCGCCCGCGGTAGACCCCTACTTCCTTCGCGATCTCGTCGCGGAGGTCTTTGACGAGGCGCACGATGGCGAATGGGTGGGCGCCATCCCCATGGAACTCTGGCTCGCGCTGTTCGATCGGCTGGGCGTGTACACCGAGGCATTCGCGCCAGTGCGCGCGCACATGTACCACGAGCTGCTCGAAGCGATGCGTATGACCTCGCATCGTTTGGCGGCGCTCGGCATGGAGTCCTCCCTGCTCCGCTATTCACCGGCCTTGGCCCGTCACGAGTCGCCATTCCTCTCACAGAGCGATGAGGTGCGGCACTTCATCACGGCACGGACAGCGGCCGATGCGCCGAGCACGCACGACGGGTATCTCGAGTTGCTCCTCGGCCAGTGCACCGAGTTCGTGACGCAGATTCGTAATACGTCACACGACAGCGGCGTGGACGTGAATCTCGTCTTCGTCCTTGCGCGCATCGAGCAGTTGGTGGCGCGCCTGCAACTGCTGCGACTCCTCGTGCTCGCAAACCCAACCGACACCGAAGGCGCACGCCGCGCGCGCACAATTCGCTTCATGCTCCTGCTCGTGCGTGCGGAGAGTCGCCGGAACCGCATGGGCGCAATCTTTGAAGGCACCACGCAGCTCCTCGCGCGACGCGTCACCGAGCACGCGAGCAAGTCTGGTGAGCACTATGTGACGAGCACGCGCTCGGAGTACCGCGAGATGTGGCGCGCGGCCTGCGGTGCGGGATTGATTGTCGCGGTGATGGCGATGTTGAAAATTCTTGCAGGGAGTCTTGGGCTTCCTGGATTCTGGCAAGCCGTGGCGTTCAGTCTCATCTACGGACTGGGCTTCGTGCTCGTCCACATCCTGCATCTCACGATTGCCACCAAGCAACCGGCGATGACGGCCGCAACCCTAGCGGGCGCACTCGATGCCTCGACGGATCGTGACACGCGCCTCACCCAGATCTCTGCGCTCGCCGCTCAAGTGAGTCGGACCCAATGGGTGTCCATCGCGGGGAACGTGGTCATCGGCTTCTTGACGGCCCTCGCGATTGGGCTCGTGGGCAAGACCTTCCTTGGTTGGGAGCCTGTCAACCTCGAAAAGGCCGAGCATCTGCTGCACGATCTTAATCCCTGGCAAAGCCTCGCACTGTTCCACGCAGCCATCGCGGGCGTGTACTTGTTCTTGAGCGGACTGATTTCCGGCTACTACGACAATCAGTCACTGTTTCATCGCATTCCCCAGCGCCTGCGCCGCGTGAAGTGGTTGCGGCGCACGCTGGGTCAGCCGCGGCTTGACCGGGTGAGTGTCTACGTGGAAAACAACATTGGCGCCTTGGCCGGCAACTTCATCTTTGGCTGCATGCTGGGCGCTACCGGGACGGTCGGGGCGTTCTTTGGCTTGCCAGTGGATATCCGACATGTCGCCTTTGCCTCAGCCAACCTCGCATACGCGCTGCAGGCCTTGGACTTCGCGACGGGCTGGCGTGTGATCGTCGTGTCGGCGGCGGGCGTCGTGTTGATTGGCCTCGTGAACCTCGTGGTGAGTTTCTACCTCGCGCTCAAGGTTGCACTGCGGTCCCGTGGCATCACGCCCGGCGACACGACCGGCCTCACGGCTCGCGTGTTACGTCGCCTCCGAAAGTCGCCGCGCGAGTTCTTCCTGCCCCCGCGCGACGCTCCCAGAGTGACGCAGCGCGACTAGTTGGGCCGCGCCGTGTTCGGTCTGCAGGGCGGCCGCATCGAGTCGGCGGCTGGCCGCATCATGCCCCCGCGCGCCATCGCGGTGTCACGGCTCATGTTGCCACCGGCCATCTGCCCACCAGCCATTGCGCCGCCGGAAGCGGGTGTGGACGGACAGGGCATCAAAGAATCGCGCATCATCGGACGTTGCGCCCGAGTGCCCTGGGCTGCGAGCGGCGAGGCCACCAGCATCAGGATAAGACCTGCGACGGTCATTCGAACCACGGACATCTGAAACTCCTCGAGTTGTGTGTGTAATCGGAGGCTCCGACCCACCGCCCCGTAGCGTCGGACATGGCCGCGAGTTCCCGCGTCTCTGTAACGGGAACTTCCCGGCTTCTTCGTCGCTACTGGCGGGGATGAGCTCTCTTACGCATCGACATCATTGGGTTGTGCGCTTGACGCACTGGGTGAACGCGATCGCCCTCGTGGTGATGGTGGGCAGTGGCCTACGCATCTTCAACGCGTACCCGGCCTTTGCCCGCAAAGGCGAAACGTTTCCACTCAATCCGTTTGAAGGCACGCCGGTCCCTTCGTGGCTCACGTTTGGCGAATGGCTCGGCGGCGCGCGGCACTGGCACTTTGCAATGATGTGGGTGCTGGTCGTGAATGGGCTCATTTACCTGGGCTTCATTTACCTGCACGGCGAGTGGCGAGACCTCGTGCCACGGCGCGGTACGGCGCGCGACGTGTGGGCCATGCTGCGGTTTTACCTGTGGCTTGAGCGTGAACATCCGCGCCAAGGCAAGCACAATGCGATGCAGCGTATGGCGTACTTCAGTATGCCGTGGATCGCGGCGGTCATCGTCATCAGCGGCATTGCCATCTGGAAACCCGTGAGCCTGGGCTGGCTCACCGCGCTTCTTGGAGGCTATGTGTGGGCGCGTTTCATCCACTTCGCTGCGATGATGGCGCTCCTGGTGACAGCCATTGGTCACGTGTTCATGGTCTTCACGGTTGATCCGTATTCGCTGCGCGCGATGCTGACCGGCGGCTACGATGAGTCCCACTCTCCGGAAGCGCGCAACGCCCGACCGTTTATCAACCTGCTCCGCCGCTCGTCACCGACCGCGCCGAGCGCGGACCTCACTCCGTCCTCCGACACGGCAGAACTATGAGCGCGCACTGGGATCGTCGTGAGTTTCTCCGCGCCGCAGGGCTGAGCACCGCAGCCTTGGCGCTCGCGGCCTGCAACAGTCGCGGTCCGGCGGAGGCCGAAAAGCTGTTGAGCTATGCGACGCGCAAAAATGCGCTCATTGAACAGCGCTTGGTACGCCACACCGCCATGAACGCTGGCTCGCCTGGCGCGGCCATCGCGGGGGATGGATTCCCGAGTTACTTCATCTCTACTCGGGTCCCCGTGTGGGACGAGGCCATGCGCGGCGCTTGGAGGCTAGAGGTCGGCGGGATGGTGGCTCGTCCGGTTTCACTCTCGCTCGCGGATCTTCAAGGACTCCCACGGCGCACGCAGCGCGTCGATCATTTCTGTGTGGAGGGCTGGACGGCCGTGGCAGAATTCAGCGGGGTAAGCCTGCGGGACGTCGCCGCGCTCGTTCGCCCTGACCCCGCCGCGAATTTTGTGGACTTTCAGAGCTTCGATGATGGCTACCACGAGAGCTGGGATCTTGAGAGCGCGATGCATCCACAAACGATGATTGTGTATGGAAAAGACGGCAGGGATCTTGCGCCGGCCTATGGTGCACCGGCGCGAGTGCATTCGCCCGTCAAGCTCGGCTACAAGAACACCAAGTACCTCACCAGTATCATGTTCCTGCCGAAGCCGAACGGTGGCTATTGGTCTGATGCCGGCTACGAATGGTTTGGCGGGACCTGAGCCAGGGATGACGCTCGCGGACCCCGAGTCGTTTGAGTCTGTGGCGCTCCCGCACCTTCCGGCGGTAGCGCGTGTGGCGCGCGCCCTCACCCGCGATGTGAGCGACGCCGAGGATCTGGTGCAAGAGACCTTCCTTCGGGCGCTCAGACACTGGAACACCTTCGCCCAAGGCTCAGACTGCAAGCGATGGCTGGCCACGATTTGCCGCAATGCGCATTTCGCTCAACGGCGACGCGAGGACGTTGTGACCGCGGTTGAAGACGAGACCTTGGAGGCACTCGGCGCCGCCAATCCCCACCGCAGTGCACGCGCCGCTGGTCTGAATGATCTGTTTGACCGATTCGACCTCGGCCCCGCAATACGGAGAGAAATCGAAAACCTTGTGCCCGCATTTCGGGACGTGGTCACCCTGTACGACATCGAAGGATTCTCGTACGAGGAGATCGCAGAACTGCTCACCATCCCGGTGGGAACGGTGCGCTCGCGCCTCTACCGCGCACGACGCTTGCTCCAAGAGGCACTCATCGCTCACGCCATTGACAGCGGGTACGGAAACACGCCTGCGGTGGAATCAAAATGACGACTGAACTCCCCACGCTCATGGACTGCGAAGAGGTGGTCCAGCGCCTGTGGCCGTACTTGGACGGCGCCTTGCCCGAGGGTGAGCGCACGCGCGTCCTCGCCCATCTCGTAGGCTGTACGGGCTGCACCTCGCACTACGACTTTGCCCAAGCGTTCCTTGACGCTGTCCGTGCCGCAGCGCCGGCGGTGGACGCCGAGTTCGCGACGTTGCGAACCCGAGTGGAGAGCAGCCTACGCAGTTGAGCAATTCCTATTGCATCGCTCGGGATTTCAGATTAGGCTAAGAGGAACCTTATGAGAACCATTCTCATCTAGCTTTCTCTCTGCCAGATATGTCCCGAGCTCTCGCCTCGATCCTCCGTAGCCTTCTCGCACTCGCCACCTGCGGGCTCTCGGCAGTCCACGCCCAGGTGCCTTCCCCCGGCGATTCAGCGGCGCTGCTGCCTGGCCTTTCGATTGTTGGTAGTGTGGATGAACGCGCCCGAATTCCGGGCTCCGCGCAACGGCTCGACGCCACTCTGCTCACACGCGCGCGCGTCCTCACGGCAAACGAAGCGCTCCGAAAGATCTCAGGCATCGTGGTGCGCGACGAAGAGGGCTTGGGCCTCCGCCCCAACATTGGCATTCGTGGTCTCAACCCCACGCGCTCAAATAAAGTGCTCCTCCTCGAGGATGGCGTTCCCCTCACACTCGCCCCCTACGGCGACAACGCGGCCTACTACCACCCGCCAGTTGGACGCATGGAGAGCATCGAGGTGCTCAAGGGAGCAGGCCAGATTCTCCACGGGCCGCAAACGGTTGGCGGAGTCATCAACTACATCACGCCGGGACTACCCTCGCGCTCCAGTGGGCAACTCCGTCTGTCCGGTGGTAGCAACGACTTCGCCAGCGGTTACGCCCGGGCCTCGAGCGTGAATGGCAAGGGCGGGGCCACGCTCGACCTCGGGCGTTGGCGCGGCATCGGCGCACGCCAAAACACAAACTCTGAGGTCAGCGATGCCTCGCTCAAGCTCTTCGTCCCCTTAGCGAACCATCAGCGGCTGATTGCCAAGACCAACGTGTTTCGCGAAGAGTCTCAAGTCACCTACTCCGGGCTCACTGAAAGCGAATGGGCCAATGATCCGCGGCAGAATCCGTTTCGCAACGACCACTTTGATATCGCCCGGGTAGGCGGCAGCGTAGCGCACGAGTGGCGTGTCGGCCCACGCCGGCTCCTCACCACTGCGTACGCACACGATGTCTCGCGTGATTGGTGGCGGCAGTCCAGCAATTCCAGCCAGCGGCCCAACGATGCCGCGGACCCAAACTGCGGCAGCATCGCCAATCTCGAATCTGGCTGCGGCAACGAAGGGCGCCTGCGCCGCTATCAGGTGATGGGCATCGAACCGCGCTACTCGCAGCCCCTGCTGCTCGGTGCCCTTGCGGGGACCTTAGACCTTGGCGCGCGCATGCATCGCGAGGTCCAACTGCGCCGTCAGCTCAATGGCGTAGCCCACGATTCACGCTCCGGCGCAACCTCGGAGGACAACCGTCGCGATACGGACGCCCTCTCCGCTTTCGCGCAAAGCCGCATCGGCAACGACCGCTGGAGCGTTACGCCGGGCCTGCGCGTCGAGCATATCCGCATCGCACGCACGAATCGTCTGGCGACTGCTGCAAATCCCTCAGGGGTGAGCGGCAGCACCACACTGACTGAAGTGATTCCGGGTCTCGGAACCACACTCACCGTGACCGATGGCCTCGGACTGTTCGCCGGAGTACACCGCGGCTTCTCTCCCCCGCGCAACGAAGATATCATCAGCAACAGCACGGGCGGTGTGGTAGAACTCGCGCCCGAACGTAGCTGGAACTACGAGATCGGTGCGCGCTGGACGCCGGCCAGCGGCTGGAGCCTTGACGCCACGGCGTTCCGGATGGATTTCGAAAACCAAGTCGTGCCCGCGTCGGTGGCTGGCGGCATCGGTGCCGCACTCACCAGCGCCGGTCGTACCCTGCACCAAGGCGTGGAACTCGATCTTCGCGGCGATCTGCCCTCGCGCGGGCGGCTCGTACCCTTCGCAGCTCTGGCCGCCACTTGGCTGCCCATCGCGCAATTCCAAGGCACTCGCCTTGCGTTCATCGGCACCGGCGGCAGCGACGTCGTGGGCAAGGTGTACTCCGAACAAAACGTAGCCGCGACGCGCGCGGCCGTTTCAGTGACCGGCAATCGTCTGCCCTACGCGCCAGAGTTTACGCTCACCGCAACACTTGGCCTGCGGCATCTCGCGGGCTTCGATGTCTCGCTCGAAGCCGTGCACCTTGGCTCCCAGTTCGGAGATCCCGCGAACACGCGCATTACCGTGGCGGATGGTCAGCAGGGCGTCCTGCCCGCGAGCACTATCTGGAATGCCTCGCTGAACTGGAGCCCCGCCTCGCTCGGCGTCACCGTGTTTGCATCCGTCAAGAACGCGGCCGACGCGCTTGTGATTGTGGATCGCACGCGCGGCCTGCTTCCGGGGATGGGACGCGTCGTACTGCTGGGACTTGAGCGCAGCTTCTAGTCGCCATCGCGATCGCACACAAAAGACGCAACGCGCAAGGCTTTGATGGGGCTTGCTCCGCCGTGTGAGCGCAGACTCTGCGCTCACCTCAGACCGGAGCTTCATATGCGTCGTTTGCTCATCCCCAGCCTGACCGCCAGCCTGCTCCTTTCCGTCTACGCCGCTCCCGCGCGAGCCGAAGGCTGGAAAGAGTACAGGGACTGCCTCTCCTTCACCTTGCGTTGGTGCAAACTCGCGCGTGAAGGCGCCAACGAGTTCGAGGAAACAGCTGTGGACGCGGCCTGCACCGTCCTGCTGTTGGGTTGCTCCTCCGAGGCCTTCTAGGCGTTCGCGGGCCACGCATACCAAATCCTCCCTGCGGAGATCTTCCCGATGACGTTGCGCTGATGTTGCGATGACGTTGCGATGACGTTGCAGTGACGCTGTCGGCGGGAATTCGATGACAAGGATTCCGCGTACCCTGGTAGCTTCGCGGCCCAACCCCAACTAGGGAGGCAGGTATGAAGCACTTGATTCGTGTACCGCTCGCAGCGCTGGCCCTCACGGCATCGCTCTCCGCTCCGTTGCTCGCGGAGGAAACGGTCTCGCAGTGTCAGGGCCGAGTCATCTCCGAGTGCGCATCGGCGATGGAAGACTCAAACTGGGTCGAGCGGGTCGCGATCGGAGTCGTCTGCACCGGACGTCTCGTCGGATGCAGCACGATCAATGTCGTCATCAACCCGTTCTAACTCGTGACCCGCGCCGCTCGAACACTTAGCCTCGTCGGCGCGGTCGTGATCCTCGGCGGAATCGGACTTGCCTTGTCCGATTCCGCCGCTGGATCGGATCGCCCCCGCAGTGGACAGCTCGCTCCACTCGACACCAGTCTGGTGTTGGGTTGGACGGAACTCGCTCGCCTCTCACCAGACGAGCTTGAAGACGGTCGAGTTCGCGCACTGGACCTCGTGGGCGACTCGCTGTTCGTATTGCAGGTGCACGTCTGGAGTTTGGTCGTTGATGGGCA
Organism: Gemmatimonas sp.; assembly: GCA_031414535.1. Lineage (GTDB taxonomy): Bacteria > Gemmatimonadota > Gemmatimonadetes > Gemmatimonadales > Gemmatimonadaceae > Pseudogemmatithrix. The sequence goes on along the minus strand of JANNVQ010000002.1, from coordinate 50,468 downwards.
GCTTCAGGGCAGCTACGGCACAGCCCTCACGGGCGCACCGGAGTACCTCGCCCGCGCCGAGGGCATCGTGCGTACGCCCGAGGGTGTAGCGGTGCTGGATGCGCCGCGGCATCGCATCACGATGTGGACCACGACGGGCGAGCGTCTCGCGGATCGCGTCCTTGGGCAAGCCAACGGACAGGTTGCGCTGCACCAATCGCTCACGCCGGGCTCAGCGAGCATGATGCTCACCAGTTGGATTAGCACAGACAGCAGTGGCCATTGGCTGGTGCAACGATTCCGTGGCTCCCACGTGGACTCGCTTCCCGTGCTACCCGGCCAGCGCACTGGGGAGACGCTCAACATCCCACATCTCATGGCCGAAGATGACGCGAGCCTGACTGTGGTGGACGCCGAGACTTGGCGTATCCGTGGCTACTCGCCCTCGCTCATGTTGCTCGACTCCGCGCGGCGAGCGGACGCACCGCACTTTCAAGTCTCCTCAGCGTTTGCGCAGCGCATGCGCGGGCACATCGCAATGCTCCCCGAGGCGCAGCGCCGTGACTATTTGCTCGGCGAGTCGCTGCCCTCACTCCGCGGGGCAACCATCGCGGAGAGCGGCGAGATCCTCGTGGTCACGGTACGCAATGAGGAGGCCGCAGTCGCCGAGCTCATCGGGCGCGACGGCCGCCCGATTGCCGCGCTGTGGTCCGCGCCGGACTCGAGCGGCTTCTTCGCCGTCCGAGGGAGCTTGCTTCGCGTGCGCGAGCTGGACGCCGTGACCATCATCGAACGTCTCAACTTGCGATCCCATGAGTGAATCATCCATTGTTGTCCTGCAGGATCTTCGCGTCGCCTTCGGTGGAGGCAAGCTCGTCGCGCTCGACGGCATCAGTGTCACGCTCCGCGGCGGCATCGTCGGCTTAGTCGGTGCGAACGGGGCTGGAAAGACCACGCTCCTGCGATGTGTTGCCGGAGCGCAGGTGCCCACATCCGGCTCGGTGAGCATCGGGGGTGTTGAGGCGCGGCGCTATCGCCAGTCGGTGCCGCTTGGGTTCATTCCGGCGCAACCACGATTCCCGGCCTACCTCAGCGTGGCGCAGTTCTTGGATGGCCTGCGTCAGGTCTGCGGGAATCCGGCTATGACAGAGTGCGAGCGCGATCTCGCCTCGGCATTCGACCTCGAGCGACTAGCGGACCGACGCCTCAACACTCTGTCATTGGGGCAATCGCGGCGTGTGGAAGTCGTCGCCGCCCTGATCGGGGATCCCGATCTCATTCTCTTCGATGAACCGACGAACGGACTCGACCCCATCGCGATGACACAGCTCCGTCACGGCATCATCGCGGCACAGCGCCCTGGCCGCTGCATCGTCGTGTCGTCTCATCATCTCGACGAGCTGCAGCGACTCGCCTCACGCGTGCTCTTCCTGAAGGAGGGGTGGCTTGTGGGCGACCACTCGGCCGCTGAACTCTCGTCTGACGGACAGTCGCTCGAGGCGCGCTTTCTCTCCACGGAGCGCGTGATCCATGCCTGAGCCAAGCGCACGCATCCCCTTCGCTTGGCACCTCGCGCGCTGGCGATACGGCGCCCCCGGCACACGCGGAATCACCATCCTGGCCGCGCTTGGCTTGGCGCTCGTGCTGCCGACCCATCGCCTCGGGCTCGGAGACTCCTGGAGCGACGCGCATCGAACGATTCTCATGTTCGGCACCCTCGTCGCGGCGTTCCTGATTGCACGCGATGCTGCCGTATCTGACGAGCTCGAGTTCTGGCTGCAGCACAAAGGCCTCTCGCCGGCAGACTGGGCGTTTGCCAAATGGCGGGCCAACCTGCTCCCACTGGTCGCCACGATCACGATCTTCACTGCCCTGCTCCTTGCCGCCGCACCCCTCTACGGACTCGAGCCCTCGCTCGGCAGTTCGGTTATGCTCATCGCGATGCTCGGCGCCAGTATGGTGGTCTTGAGCGTGCTGATGTTCGGGCTTGGCGCCAGCGGCTCGCCGAACGCGCCTGAGCTCGCGATGCTCGTTGTTGTTCTGACGCTGTTTGCACCGGTGCTGTCCGGGAGCGTACCGGCACTGCTCCAGTCACTTCTCCGCTTTGGTCTGCCACCACTCTTCGTGGTGGCCGAACTGCGCGATGCCGTTGATGCGCGCGCGTGGACGGTGGCGGCGCGGTTGGCGCTACATGTTGGCGGATGGTGCACTGCAGTCATGTTGGGCAGCGTCGCGCTCTTGGAGCGCCGCGCGCCGCGAAACTAGCGCCTAGTTCTCTATCGGCGTGGCCACGCGGGGCGTCCGTGCGGGTCGAGGCACGTCGTCGAGGCCCATCCGCACGAGGAGGGCTTGGACGCGGGGATCATCGCGCACCTTGTCGGCGAGTGGGTGCACGGCCAGCTCGGTAATGAACCAATCGCGGGTCTCGACGGCGCGCGTGAGGGCGGCCACCGCGCGATCGGTGTCGTTCAGGCCCATGTACACGACAGCCACGAGCGTAGCGGGCACGTAAAGGTCAGCGGGAGCCTGCTCCATCTGGCCAAGGATGGTGCGTGCGACCTCAGGCCGCCCCGACTCCGCCTCGGCGCGCGCCAGAATGGCAAGCGCGCCCGGGTGGCCCCCTGTCAGGCGAACCACCTCACGCGCGGATATCACGGCGTCTTCAGGCCTCGCCATGCCGATGAGAATCATCGCACGCCAGAGATGATTGAACGCAAACGTGCGCTCGAGTTCGATGGCTCGGTCGGTTTCCTTCAGCGCATCGTCGTAGCGCCGCGCGAAGTAGAGAATCTCCGCAAGTCCGAGCACGTTAATCGCGTTCATCGGATCGAGTTGCTGCGCGCGGCGCGCGAACTTAATGGCCTCTTCATGGCGCCCTTGCACGGACAACAGCTTGGCATGATCGAGCCATGGCTGCCACGAGCTCTCGCTCACCAGGCGGGCGGCGTTGTAGTCCTCGCGTGCCGACTTGAAGTCCCACTGGGCTCGGTGACGCACCCGACCACGGGCCGCCAATGCCTCACCCAGCTCTGGGTCTTTCGTGATTGCTCTGCTGGCCGCCATCTCTGCGGCAGCGTAGTTGGGCGGTCCTGGTTGCATCCAGCGGCCGACGAACGACAGATGCGCATCCGCGAGACCCACCCAGGCCGGCGCGTACGCGGAATCCAGCTCGAGGGCGAGCGTAAAGTACCGACGCGACTGAACGAGCCCCTCGTAGGTACCGCGGTTCCACTCCCGCTTTCCGCGCATCCAGAGTGAATGAGCACTGTCGTTCTCCGTGGCCGGGGTCATGATGCGACGACGCCCCTCTGCGCTCAGCGTTACACGCAGGGCCTCAACCATGCTCAGCGACGCGTTCATGTAGGACTTGAGACTCACTTGCGATTCATCCAGGTGCTCGCGCGTCCACAACACGTCACCTGTCTTCACGTCCACTAACTGCGCCGCAATGAGTACGCCGTCCGGCTGCCGATTGGCCGAGCAATACACTAAGAGGTCCGCCTCGAGCTCACGGCCAATCACTTCCACCGACTTGGTGGTGCCCTTGTACTGTAGCGCGGTAATCATATTGATCACCCGCACCTCTGGCAGCGTAGCGAGCTGCCCAATCAGGTGCTCGGTCACGCCATCGCTGAAAAACTCCTGCTGCGAATCGCCACTGGCGTTCTTGCATGGGAGCACAGCGATACTCCGCGGTCCGCTTTCTCTCTTGCCCGGAGTAAGGAGGCCACTGAAATAGATCCCCGCTGCAGCAGCGAGACCAAGGGCAACCCCCGCAACGCGACGGCCAGTCCATCCCGATCCACGCGCGACGAAGGTATCCGCCGAACTCGCCGAAAAGGCCTCGCCGAACTCCGCCATGGTGGCAAAACGATCTTCAGGTCGCTTGGAGAGCGCGCGCGCAATGGCAGAAACCATCGCGGGTGGGACGTCCTGACGGATTGTACTCAGGAGCGGCGCGGCCTCCGTGGTGTGCGCCACCACTACGTCCCCGACGCTCCGCCCAATAAACGGTGCGCGTCCCGCCAGCGCCTCGAACAGCACACAAGCCAAGGAGTACTGGTCGCTGGACGTCCCCACAGGCCCCGTGGCAAGCAGTTGCTCCGGACTCGCGTACGTGGGCGATCCGAGGAATCCACCGGTGGTGGACAGCCCAGCTGCGATATCGTCGCTGCGCGCGATACCGAAGTCGGCCAACATCGCAGCACCCTCGGACATCAGGATGTTCTCCGGCTTCACATCGCGATGGATGCAGTCGCGCTGGTGCGCAAAGTGAAGCGCCGAGGCCAGCTGTTCTGCGAGTCGCCGCACCTCAGACGCGGGCAGTGGGCCGTACTTCACCAGACGGTCACGCAGCGTGCCACCGGTCAGCAGGGGCATCACGAAGTAGAGGGTGTCGCCCTCTTTGCCAGCGTCGAAGACTGGCACGATGTGCGGGTGCACCAACTGGGCGGCGATGGCGACTTCGCGCTCAAAGCGCTCCGAGAGGGCCTGACTGACGAGTTCGGGGCGAATGAGTTTGACGGCGACACTGCGCTTCTGTCGTACGTCCCAGGCGTCGTAGACGACGGCCATGCCGCCTGCACCAATTTCTCGGCGCGGCTCGTAGCGCTCGGAGAGCGCAGCGGGGATTCCAGGACGAGGCGTGCTCACGCTGTGGTTGGACGTTACGGATTGAGCGGCGCCCGCACCAGTGGGGAGGTAGCGGCCCGGGCCGCTGGCGAGTCGACTGGCAGAGGTTAGGTTATGCCGGGTTCACATTACCCCCTTCCACAGACCATTCATAATGGAGTTCGCTCGCATGCGTATGTCTCTCCGTCGTGCCGCTATTCTGTCGGTTGCCACCTTCGGGCTCCTCAGCTCCTCCGCATGCTTCGGGTCGTTCCAACTGACGCGCAAGGTGTACGCGTGGAACAAGGCCGTGTCCCCGGACAAGTTCGTCCAGGAACTCGTCTTCCTCGGCTTGAACATCGTTCCGGTGTATTGGTTTGCCGGCGCTGCGGATGCGATCTTCGCGAATTCGGTTGAGTTCTGGACTGGCACGAACCCCGTAGCGTCGGCCCGCACCCTGCGCCCCGACGGCACCGCGCTGGTCCAGACCGGCACGACCACGACCGAGCGCAAGACGCTGGTGATTGACGAAGTGAAGGAGGGCGTAACCCTCTCCACGACGACCATCACGAATCGCATCGGTGAAGATGCCGTCACCATCGAAACCCGCTTCAAGGACGGCCGCACCGTCAGCAAGACCCTGATGCGTCAGGCCGACGGCAACATCGTCATGGAGTAATCGGGACTCGGAGACCCCCAAGTCCCCCGGCGAGCCCTCCCTCCGGGAAACGCGCATCGCCAAACACGACCGCCACGGGTGCGCCCGTGGCGGTCGTGTCTATTCTGACCCAGGCGTAGCGCGCCCACACGAGGAAGTCGCGCGCGTCGGGGTCCTGCATGGCGCGGCGGACTCGCGCGTCCGACCAATCGCCGCGGGCAATGCTTGTGTCGCCAAAGCGCACCCGCTCGCTGCGCAACCACGCGAGCGAGCCCATGTGATACGCCTCACCCGTCACCGCAATCAGCTCTGCCGCAAACGGATTGGCTGGTCGGGGTTGGTACATCACCTCGCGAACACCGCTAAGTCCGACGCGTTCCGCTTCCGCGACTGCCATCGCATCGCCGGCGCGTGACAAAGCGATGAGCAAGAGCGGATACGCGGCGGCAACGGCCGCCGCCCCACGTACCGTACCGAGCGAGCGGCCCTTCTTGGCCAGCACCAGCGTCGTGGCCAACAGCAGCCACCAGATTGGATCAATGATGAACACCGAATCGCCCGCGAACCACCGCTCAGAGAACGGCATCAAGAAGCGCACGCCGTAGGTATTCAGCCAGTCGAGTGCAGGATGACTCAGCGTGCCGATGAGCGCGAGTGCAAAAGTCCATCCAGCGTGCACGGGAGGCAGACTCGGATGTCTCCGGCGTCGCACGAAGCGGTCCCAAGCCAACACCAGCAGCGTGATGAGCAGCGGCAACGCGGCCAGGAAGTACGGTCCGTGCGTCCAGCCACGTCGGAACGCGATGCTGCCGAAACTCGTCTCGGTCCAAACAGTATAGATGTCGATGTCTGGCGCATTGGCCGCGAAAATCAGGGTGGCCGTCGCCAGTGGCGTCTTACGATCGCCACCCACGCGGGACAGCACCGCGCCGGTCATGGTGTGTGTAATTGGATCCATAGAGGAAAATCACAACGCGCGGGCCGCATGGCAATCGGCACCACAACGGGGTATGCTCACGTAGACCTTCGCGCGGCGGCAATCTGAGTCTTCGTTACACTCGAATGATGCTCGCAATTGTGCTCTCGATGGCGCTCCCCGCGTCCGTCGGGGCACAGAGCGGCGCACGGCGTATGGTAGACATTTCGCCGGCCTTGCTCGAGCCCGCCGAGGACGAACCCATCGCCTGCACCCGCCGCCGTGCGCAGGAGTCGCTCCAGATTCAGAACCAGCCCCAAGGGCGTTTCGCCACACGCACGGGCGATTTCAATCCGGTGATTTGGGCCGTGACGCTTGTGAACTCAGGGCGCTCACTCGTCATGGAGATCGAGTCCGGCTACCACCCGCGGGAAGTCACCATACTCGGCGCTCGCCCGAAGGAAGAAGGCCGTTGGCAGGAGAATGTGCGGGTGCGCTTTCTGAACGGGGGCGCCACGCAGGACGGCCAACGGGCCGTGAGTGCTCCCGCCGCGCTGATTGGCGCGTCAGCTCCCGCGACGAGTCCGCTCGACTCTCTCGACGGCCCGAAGCTGTACGCACTCGCTCGCGAACTCGCGTTTCGTTGCGAACGCGGTATCACTACCCCGGTGCCAGCAGGAAGCATTCAGGGGCAGATTCCCCCCCGCTAACGGGGCGACTGACGCACTCCCCGCAGCTGCACGGCGCCGCAGGGTTCTATCGTCTACGTGCCGACGCCAGCACGCCGCGCTCCGTCTCCACGTTCTCGTCGAGTCGGTCGCACATCAACACACAGAGTTTGAGCACGCCTTCATCGGCCAGCGCATACAGCACGAACAGACCCTCGCGCCGGCGCGTCACGAAGCCCGCGGCGTAGAGTTGCTGGAGATGCTTGCTCAAGTTGCCTTGCGCCAGCCCCGTCGCCTCGACCAGCTCCGTCACCGTGCGCTCGCCATCCTCCAGCGCGTGGAGGATGGCAAGGCGCGCCGGTTCAGCGAGGGCGCGAAACCGCGCCGCCACACGCTCAAGGAGCGCCGGCGTGGCGCGACGGACGGCAATCGCACGACGGGCGCTCACGCGCGCTTCACCTGTGTGGGCAGCACCTTCACCACCACGAGGAACATCGTGCCAATCACCAGCGCAGGCACGATGGCTGGAAGATGTACGAGATCCTGCACAGTGATCTTGCCGTAATCCATCAGTTCGACAATCGGCTTGATGGCCGCGGTGTAGACGAGCGTGAAGACCAACGCGCCCACCACGCCGCCGCCCATCGCGAACCAGGCGTCCTTGCGGCCCTCACCAATGCCAACCATGCAGGTACCGGGGCAATAGCCACCCAATCCAAAGCCGACACCGAAAATCAAGCCACCGAGTAGAACGCCCACGAGATACGTTGGCTTGATGTCGAAATGCAGGGCCTGCGGCACGAACACGTTCAAGGTGTACACCGCGATCATGCCTACCGCGATCGTGGTCGCCATGAACTTGATGATGCCGAGGTTCTCGAGGCGAAGATTCTGCAGGATGACCACCGGGCTCGACGCACGCACGCGCTGAATTAAGAAGCCCATCGCGATGCCGACGAGTAGTCCATAGAAATTGGCCATGATTACTTCCCTCCCACGCGAATGGCCTGCATGAACTTGGCGGTGCCAATGCCGGTGGCGAACACGCCGCCGGCGAAGACGAAGCCGGCAATGCTCAACTGCTGCATCCCAGAGATAATGAGACCGCTGGTGCAACCACCCGCGAGGCGCGCGCCAAACAGGATGAGGAATCCCGCGAGGAAGGCTTCGGTGTAGCGGCGTGCATTGGAGCTCGCACCGACGTGCGGCAGTTCAATCTTGGCCGCGCGCACGGTATCGCGAGTCGCCCCGAGGAATCCGCCGATCACTAGGCCAATGACAAGGAAGGTTTCCGGGCGCAGCAGGCCACCCATGCGCACGAGGTAGGGATTCGATGCCGCGTACGCCGGATCGAGCACTCGTGCCGCCTCCCCGATGAGACGCGGATATGTACCCGAAACACCGATGGGGCCAAAGAGTACGATGCTCGCCGTGCCGACGAGGCCGAAGATAATGCCGAGTGATGCCCAGTTGGGCATTCCCGTCTTGGGAAGCGTTGCGGTGCTCATATGTTAGGGGCGTGAGGGTGAACGGTCGTCTGCCACGAAGCGCTCGCGCGCAGGCATGACCACGGCGCGTAGTGCTGCGGCGTCAAGTGAGGCAGTGTCAGGAATGATCTTGTTGGCCGCCAAGAGATAGGCGGTGACGGCGTACGTCTCGTCGGCGCTGAGCGTACCTGGCGTGTAGAACGGCATCGCGCGGCGGATGTAGTCGTACAGCGTCGTAGCGTGAGCCCAGTAATTGCCAATCGTGCGAGGCACTTTGGGATCGGCGGCGAAGTCAAACGACTCGCCCGCACTCGGTCGCCCAATGAGCGCCGGGTACAGCGGGTCGAGTCCCTGTCCATCGGCACCGTGACAAGCCGCGCACTGGGCGCGGTAGAGTACTTCGCCATCGCGTACGGAGCCGCGTCCCGTTGGGAGTTCCGCACCCTCAGGTCCAATGTCCGTGTTCCAAGCCGCGACCTGCACCGGAGTCGCGGCGCTGCCAATCGCAAAGTGCCCGCTCTTGAACTCCGCGGGCTTGGCGTACGCCGAGGGCTCGGCAGCAGCCGACGGCGGTGCGTCCTTCACCCCACACGCGCCGCCAGCGAGTACCACCCCAATCACAAAGAGTCTGCGCATCAGGTCTCTCCGTGGAAGGTGACACTGCCATCGCGCGCGAGCTTCCAGCCGACAATCTGATTGAAGTGGTAATCGGTGCCCGATCCGCGGGCGCTGAGGAGCGCCGCGCGTGTTGGCTGCACGAATCCCGCCTCATCAGTGGCGCGCGACAGGAGCACATGCTCATCACCCTTCCATTCAAGCATGTGCTGGAAGCGTACGGCCGCCTTCGGCAAGGCCGGTCCCATCAACTCCGCGTCGTGCCACGAGCGTCCGTTATCGCTGCTCACTTCGACGCGCGTGACACTCCCACGCCCACTCCACGCGAGACCGTGCACCGGGTGCCAACCGCGCGCGTCGAGCTTGGCCGGATGTGACGGACCGGTGATGATGGACTTCACGTCGTTCTCGAAGGTGAACTCGCGCGCTTTGTTGCCTGGTACGGGGTCCGTGTACTTGGCCGTCTCCCAACGCGTACGCCAAGGACGGGTGCCGAGCTCAAGGCGACGCAGCCACTTCACGTTGATGTTGCCTTCCCAACCGGGTAGCACGAGGCGCAGCGGATAGCCCTGCGCAGGACGCAACGGCTCGCCGTTTTGCGCCCAAACGATGAGCGCATCATCCCAAGCCTTCGTCATCGGTACCGAGCGCGCCATCAAACACGCATCACCGCCTTCGGCGAGAAACCAGCTGGCTTCCGGCTTCGCACCGAACTCGCGGAACAAGGTGGCGAGTGGCACACCGGTCCACTCGGACGTGGAGACCATACCCGCAATCTTTTGTGCCGTCATGTCCGGCTTGGGATCGCGAAACGCGCTCCGTCCGTTACCTGAGCATTCAATGAAGTAGGTGCGCGTGACCTGCGGGAATCGCTTGATGTCATCGAGCGTGAGCGTCACCTCACGCCCCACCAAGCCGTGAATCATCAAGCGATGCCGAGCCGGATCAATCACCGGAATGCCCGCGTGATGCCGCTCGAAGTGTAAGTCACTCGGCGTGATGGGCCCCGTGAGATCCTGGAGCGGAGTCAGCGAAGAACCCACCGTCATGCCCGTCTGCGGTCCGCGCACGGGCTTGACGAAAGGCGAACGCGCACCGAGCGGGCTCGTGGGTAAGCCCTGCAGCTTGGTCGCATCAATTGGAACGATCGCGTCTTGCGGCCGCGGCGGTTCAATCGCCGGAGTCGCCGATGCGATGGGGCCACCCACGGCAGCGGCACCAAGGGCCGTCGCCGTGCCCGCAATCATCTCGCGGCGGGAAAGTTTACGAGGCATCTGTCGCAGTTCTGAGGAGGCGTTGCCACGTCACGTCAGCGTGCTCCGCGAGCGGCCGCGCGCTGTGGCACCGGCACAACCGCCTTCATGGGCGTGGCGCGCGGCAACAGTGGCGGCGGACGGAAGGCCTTGTGGCCAGAGTTCAAGTCGTAGGGCACGTCGGGCGCATTCCCGCCCACCGGGAAGTCCAGCTCCTTGGCGGGCGAATCCGGGCGCGGCTTGCTGTTGATGTACGCGGACAGATCGAAGGCTTCCTGATGCGTCAAGGTGCCAGGGGCGGACTGTGGCATGTTGTGGTAGATGAAGCTCGCCGCACGCTCGATGCGCGACATGCTCGCACCGATCGAATACGAGCGCGGTCCCCACAGCGGTGGCAGCACGCCGATTCCGTTGCCATCCGCACCATGGCAGCTGCTACAGGTCTTGGAGACGTACAGCGCCTCACCGCGAGCCACGTCTCCGTCGAGCGTATCGGGCATGGAGATAAGGCCGTCGTGACCAGCGAGCTTGTAGTTCGTCGGCACATCCTGCGAAACAAATGCCATGTAAGCGAGCAGGTCCGTCATCTCGCGACTATCCACGGGCAGCACGTTGCCCGCGAGGGAGCGAGTGAAGCAGTAATTCACGCGGTCGGCGAGCGTGATGACGGCGCCTGTACGCCCCATGTACTTCGGGAATCGGGCGTGCGAACCCGTGAGCGGAGCCGCTGTGGGCTTGAGCCCGTCGTCTTGGTGGCAGGAGGTGCAGCGGAGTCCCGATGTTGCGAACTGCGGGAGAGATTCCGGCGTGAAGCGCAGCAAGTAAAGACCGCGGCGCACGGACGCGCCCATCGAGTCGTTCGGAATGTCGGCTTCGCGCTGAGGCTTCCAGTTTGCCTCGGTGAACTGCATGGCCGGCTGGTTCTGGTCGGCTGGTGCGGGCGCGCGTTCCGCACACGCGCCAACGGTGAAAGCCGTCAGAGCAAACAGGACAGCGCGCAAGGCGGGAAGAGACCGCTGCATTCAAAGCACCTCACCAGGGGGACATTCTGCTTGAGCGTACTCCGATACGGTAATATACTAGGGATTCTTTCCGCAAGCACCCTGAGAGGTGTTCCCTCACATCCGCCGCGGGTACCCCCCGATACCAAGCACCTCCCCCCCGGCCGAACTTTCAAGCGTTGGCTCACTGTGCGCAGGGGGAGAAATGCTGAAAGTCCGCGACCTCATGACCCGCGATGTGTTTCACGTTGCCCCAAACACCACCATCCGCGAGACCGCGGAACTGCTCGCCACCGAGCACGTCAGCGGAGCACCGGTAGTTCGGCTCGGCAAAGTGATCGGGATGATCTCGGCGCGTGATCTGCTCGACTTCATCTCTGCGTTGCCGGCAGATCCGGAAGCCGTGAGCGGCGGAATGGAGCACGGCATTCTCGACGATCACACAGTGGATGAGGCGATGACGCCGGGCCCACTCGCAACGATCGCCCCGGACGCCCCAGCAAGTCGCGCCGCCGAGATGATGCAGAAGGAGCAGGTCCACCGCCTGCCCGTGGTGGAAGGCGACAAGCTGATTGGCATCATCACCACGACCGACCTCGTGAAGGCCGTGGCGGACCGGCAACTCAGCTATCGGACGTTTGTGTTTCCGTAGAGGACGGATGACGAATGACGGACGCGAACAGCATCCGTCGTCCGTCTTACCCAAAAAACGACCGCACCACAAACCCCACATTCGCCGGACGCTCCGCTAAACGGCGCATGTACCAGCGATACCACGCCTCGCCGTACGAAATGAGCGTGGCCACCCGTTCGCCTTCGGCCTTGAGCATCAGTTGCTCGCGATCGCGAATGCCGAAGAGCATATGGACTTCATACTGACCCGGCTTCACGCCGAGCGCGCGTGCTCTCGTGATGATGCGGCGAAGCAAGGGCACATCGTGCGTCCCGAGAATGGGCGTGCAGTTCCCGCGCTTGGCGGCCTCCAGCATCTGCACCGCAATCTCCTCGTAGGCATGATCGGTGTCCGCCTTCACCGGGAACGCGACGTTCGTCGGCTCGGCGTAGGCGCCCTTCACCAATCGAATGGTTGGGCCCAACGGTAGCAGCGCGTCCACATCCTTTGGCGTGCGGTAGAGATAGGCCTGGAGCGCGAGACCCGCGCGCGCATGTCGCTGGCGAATGACTCGGTACAGTTCTAGGGTGCGATCAACCGTGGTGGAATCTTCCATGTCGAGCCACAGCGCCGAGCCCGTCTGCTCTGCCCTATCAGCCAGCGCCGCGCAATGCTCGGCGCACGTATCCAGCGATTGATCAAAGCCCAACTGCGTGGGCTTCACGCTCACCTGGGCGGGCAACCCGCGCTGCTTGATGGCGTCGAACAAGCGAAGGTAGTGGTCGCGTACGCCATCGGCCTCGCGAATGTCCGTCAGGGCCTCGCCCAAGCGCGTGTAGAGAATCTGCCGGCCCGAGGCCGCTATCCCCGCGCCAGCCGCGAGGCCGTCGTCCATCGTCTCGCCCGGCATGAAGGCGCGCGTCGCACGCTTTACCACCGAGCTCTTGGTGGCAATGCGATTCAGCGTGTCACTCTTTGCCGCTGCAAGCAGCAGCGAACGTCCGATGGCCATTTACAGCATCTCCTTCAATTGCAGCGGTTGTATTCCTTGCCACCCGTCGTAATGATGGGCGCGCCATTGCTGTTCGGCGCCACCGAGATCGGTGCCGGCTGAAAATTCTGTCCGTCTGCGGAAAGCATCAGGTTGCCATTCTGCACGCGCCAGAAACCCTGCTCTCCGTCCGTGCTATTGCCGTAGTAGCTGCCTTCGCGATTATTCACGGAACTTTCACGCTGCATACGGCTCACCACGCGACCGTCACGCGAGAATACCACGCGCTCCGTGCTCGTGGCGCCCATGGCCTGCGAATAACGCATGTAGCACCACGGGCTAGACGTCAGCAGTTGCGAGAGTTGCTGGTCAGCGGGACTGCTCGCACTTGGGTTGCTTCCCCCGGGATTACTCGGCGATGGACCCGTCGGAGCACCTGGTGTCACCGCGCCTGCCGAGACGCGCTGCATACGCATCTCCTGCGCATTGCGCATGTCGGGCACGCCAGCGGCCGCCATTTCCGCCAACGCGACACCGAGTTGTTCGCCGTTCAGCTCGCCACCAATGAACAGCGACCCTGCTTGGGCTTTGGCGGTCCCATAGAAAAGTCCGTCGGCCGCGATTTCTGCTTCGACCTCGAAGCGAGACCCGTTACCGCTCAGGCTCCCTAAGACTCGGCGCCCATCTTGGCGGAGCACCAAGGAAATCTTGGTCCCGTTTGGCGCCGTGTACTCCCAGCTCCCTACGAAGCCCTGAGCCTCTGCTTGCCCGGCTCCAGCCAGCAATACGAGCACTAACGCAAACACGCGACCCAGCGTCACCATCTGCAGCCCCTGTAAAGGACCATCAATCATAGCGCCAACCGAGAGCCTTAGCCAAAGGCGAGTCCTGCGGATCAGCTAATGCCTGGGATGCGTGTGAGCTCGCGCAGGCGCGCTTCCAGAGCCGTCTTCTGCACCTCAAGCCGCGCACGCTCCGCGGCAATGCGCTCCGTCACCTGAACCTTTGCCGCTTCGGCTGCGGCCCGCGCCTTCGCAACCTCCTCATCCACCAACGCATTCACACGCGCGCGCACCTGTTGCTCGGCACGACGTACTTCCTCGCCGAGCTGCTCCTTGAGCGCATTGGCCATCGCGTCGGCGATGTTGGTACGAATTGCCAGCGTCGGGTTGCGCAGCGTGCCGCCAAAGCGCGCATCAATCTCCACCGAGTCCACGCGAGCAAGGGCTCGCCACAGCGCGTCCTCAACGAACGCCGTGCGCGCGTTGGCTGGGCGTGGCCGCGTGCTGTCGCGCTGCCAGGTCACACTCGGCGCGCGCCACAGCCAACGCCCAGTCATGGCCTCGCCGCGCCGTTCGACTGTAAGCTGCGAGAACCCGCTGCCAAGTACCACGGCCCCCCCGAGTCCTCCGAGCGGGAAGGTGGGAAGCGTGATCCCCACGAAGCTCGCCGCGATGGTATCACGCACGGGCGCCGAACGATGATCGAAGAATCCCTGCACGCGAATATCGCGCGGCCCAGCCTGCCCGCCCAATCGTGACAAGGCGAACGTGGTTGGCGCCCCATACACCGCAGGTTGCGAGGTCAGTCCCACAATCTTGGCGGAGTAATTGCCCGCGTTTGCACCCTCACCGCCGAGCGTGAGCGACAGTTCGGCCAGCCGCATCAAAAAGTCGGGATACACTCGCTCCTTCGGAAACAGCACGTCGGTGCCCGCCGCTCTCACGCGATCGCGGCCCGGTTGCATCTGCCGCTGTAATCCGGGCGGCACGTACTTCTGGGCTCGTTCGAGCCAGTACATCACGCCAGCCATCTTCTCGGCCACAAGATCACTGAAGAGTTGCGGGCCGATGCTTGGGACTTCGAAGCTCGGTAGTTTTAGCAGCGAACGCGCGTAGGCGTAGTCCTCGGTGCGTGCAGCCGGAATGGCCGCCAGGCGTGCCTGCATGCCCGCGGCATTGCCCCGCGTCTCCGTGTCGAGCGCCTTGAGCTTGTCGTCGAGCTGTCCCAAATCGCGCAGGGTCCGCCGCACATCAGTCACGGCTTGCCGCGCTCCGCCAATGCCAAGGGTGCGGAGGTTGGCGCTCTGCAAGCGCGTGGCGAGGGCTTGGGCGGAGTCCAGCGTGGGCCGAGGATCAGCGGCTGCGATGTCGGCTAGCAACTTGGCCTTGGCCGTATCGGCAAATGCCAGCGCGTGCCGCGCTTCGCGCAGCGTTGCGAGAGAGTCCGCGGAAATTGCGCCAACGTCTACGGACTTCGTGAGCGTGGAGAGCTCAAGCGGCGGCACTTTCACTTGCCGCCTGAAGGCCTCCATCACGGCAGACGTCTCTTCCGCGTCTTTTCGCTTCTGCGGTATCGCGCCAGAGACCCGCCGAGGCGTCCCGAAGCGGATGCCAAGTGCCGATGCGGTATCAATGACAACCTTTTTCTCCAAGGCCGGCCGAAGACCGACAGTGAATACCAGCGCCTCCACCTCGAACATGTTCGTCATCGGCGCATTCGGGTCCGTCACCGCCAGACCCTCGAGTGCCACGCGGCCATCGAGAATCCCCAACTGTGCACGCGCCACATCCACGCGCGCACCCACGGCCGCGGTCCCACCCGCTTCCACCGCCCACTTGAGCGTGCGGTCGGCAAACAGAAGGGCCCACAGCGCAATCAGCCCGAGCACCACGCTCAAGGGCAGCAGAGCCTTCCAGCGTATGTATCTCACGTGGACGGCCACCATGACTGGTAGAGCTCAAATGCCTTTGAGCCCTTCACGACTTGCACCACCTTCCACTTCTGCACGTGCGCGTACACATCCGCGCGATAGCGACGCACGAGCACCGTGAACAGGAAGTAGCTCGGCACGAGCAGCACCAGCCACGCGACGAGGCTCCCGAGCACCACAGAATTGTTCAGGCGCGAAAGCGCGATGACGGGTGTGTTGACAATCCACACGAACATCGGCGCGAGGGCGTCGTTAGTCAGTAGCGCCATCCCGATGCGATCGAACAGCGGGTCGAGCATAAAGCCCAGCGGCGTGGCAATGGCCCAGCCGAGGAACACACCGGGGAACGACAGCGTGGTGAGCATCGCCACGGCCAGTACGAGCAGGTTGTGCAGCGAGACCAATGGCGTGAGACCAAAGCAGAGCCCCACCGCCATGCCCATACCCACTTGTCCCGGCGTGCCATCCGAGTTGAGCGCCTTAAGAAGCGTCTGGAGGAACTTGAGGACAAGCATCATAGGTACAGGAATTCTAGCCGCGGGGACTTTCCGGGTCTACGCGGCTAAAGTAGCATCTGGCTATGTGTAAGATCTCCAGGACCTCGAATATCCTCGGTCGCGCTTGCCTTCTGGCAGCCAGCGCCGTAGCCCTCCACGCCCCTTCCGCCGGCGCCCAGCAACCTGCGACGCGCGAACTCACGCCCGCGGACTCGGCCCTCATTTACGCCGTCCTTACGGCGGAGGAACAGCGCGATGCCGGCGCCGAGGCGCTACGAGTGGGGGCCGCCCACGCCGATCCCCGCGTGCGCGGCATCAGCCGTCGAGCCGCGGCGCGTATCTCCGATTCGAGCTTTGCCGCTCGCGATTCGCTGGGGCGACCTGATACTCGGCCGCTACCAGTGTGGGCAGTGCCGGAGTGGGCGGAGCGCTTCCGGACGCTTTCGCCGCGCACTGTCGGCTGCGATACCCTCTACCGCGCCGTCGGTGACTCTGCCATTCAGGTACGCCTTCGGGCGATTGTCCTTGCAGGAAACCAAGCGGCCTGCAACTCGCATCCCGAGATGCTCGCGGCGCTCCGCCGGTTCATTCGCGATCTGCCGGCCAACGCCAGCTCCCGCCAGCGCTCGCGGGGTTCGTGGCACGAGGGTGCAGCGGCGCTGGTAAGCTATGCGTCGCTGGCGCCAGACTCCGTCTTTACGTTGAGCTACCGCTACGCACGGCACTCGATGCCACAGGTGCGACGCGCGGCAGCTCGCGCGGCCCTCATCACGCGCGACACCGTGCTATTGCGACGCCTCGCGAGGGACGCCGACGGCAACGTGGCTGAGGCGGCGATCCAAGGCCTCTCTCGCGTCGCTGGGCACGCCTACGACGCTCTGTACCTCTCACATCTCGCGTCTACCGTGCCACAAGTGGCACTGGCCGCCGCCGAGGCACTCAAAGGAAGCATGTCGCCGTCCGCCCAGCCGACGACGCAGCGCGCGTTGAGCAGCGTGACCGCGCGCAACATCGCCTCGGAACGCGATGTGCGCAGCGCCTTACGGCGCATCCTTGGCGATAGCACGCCAGAAGCTTGGTTGCTGCGACAGCCGGATTCCCTGCCCCGCGAAGTCGTGGCGCTCGCGCTCGGCGAATCGCGCTTTATCGAGGTCATCAGCTCGCGGCTGCACGGCGGTGCCAGCTTTACCGTAGAACTGCGCGGCGACGTCGCACCGATTATGGCAGCGCGCGTCCTCGCTCGCGTCCGCGCCTCTGGCTACAACGGCCAACGCTGGCACCGCGTGGAGCCGGGATTTGTGATTCAAGGCGGCAGTCGCGCGGACAACGAATACGCGGGATCAAAGTTCTTCTTGGTGGATGAGCTCGGGACGATTCCACATCCGCGCGGCAGCGTGGGAATGAGTACTCGCGGCCATGACACCGGCGACGCGCAGTGGTTCATCAACCTCCGCGACAATGCGCGCCTGACGCAGGACTACACGGTGTTCGGTGTGGTGGTCGCGGGCATGGATGTCGTGGACCGCGTGCTCGAGGGAGACGAGTTCTACGTGATGCGCGAGGTCAGCGCGCCGCGTCGTCCAACCCAGCCCTGACCTTCGCGAGCAATACAATCAGTGCCTGCTGCTCGGCCTCATCCGGCAGACCCGTCGTGATGAGCTGGGCTGTCTCGTGCACGAGGGTATCCATCGCGGCGAGCAGGCGCAGGCCCTGATCGGTGATGACGCAATGCACGACGCGGCGGTCATCCCTGGCGCGCTTCCGTGCCACATGCCCCGCCTCTTCAAGCTTGTCCATCACCCGCGTGATTCCTGGCGCCTCTTCAATCAGGCGATCGCGCACGGCGAGCGTGGGCAGCCCCTCGGCTCCTGCCCCACGGAGAATGCGCATGACGTTGTACTGCGCCGGCGAGATGCCATAGGGCTCCACCCGCTGCGCAATGGCCCGGCGAACGAGTGAGGCGCTGCGCATGAGCGCCACCAACGCCTCATCCGCTGGAGTATCGAAGGGCTTGGACTGCTTAAGTTCCTGCTGGAGCGTGCGGATAGGCATCACATAACTTAGAAGCGTAGCGCAATCGTCGCCATCAGGGTGCGTGTGGCCACCGGGAAAAAGTAGCGCTCGGTGCCGTCGGTGTAGCCGCTCGCGTAGGCGGTCGCATCAAAGAGGTTCTGCACCTGCACGCGCAGTGTCGCGCGGGCAAAACGGTACGCGGCTCCGGCATCGGCAATCGTGAAGGCGGGGGTGACCAGGGCGTCGTTACCATCATTTGCGAGCTGCGACTTCGCCACATGCCGTGCGTTCACCGTCAGTTCCAGTGTTGAGCTCGGGTTCCAGGCCACCTCTGCATTGGCCAGCACGGCTGGGGTCAGGAGGGGCCGCACATCGGTGTACGTGGTGGCCGTCGCCTCGTCGGTGAACTCCTCAATGCGCGCGCGCATGAGCATGGCATTGGCCGTGATGCCGAGCGAGGAGAACAGTTGCCAAGCGAGCTCCGCTTCCACGCCCACGCGAGAGGAGCGGTCTACATTGCGGCGCAGTTGACTACCGGTGACGCTCAGCTGCCCAATGGGGGCGATCTCGTCGCGAAACTGCATCGCGAAGCCGTTTACACTGGCTTGGAGCGCGCCGCGTCTGTACCGCGCACCGACTTCGAGATCGGTGAGACGCTCAGGCTTCACTCGGGTCAGCGGAAGCACATCTGCCGCGGCGGCGTCATCTAGGTCGTCGGCGCCGGCAAACATGTCGCTACGCGTCGGCTCACGCTGCGCTTGCCCCAGTGATGCGAAGACCTCAAGGGCCGGACGCGCGCGCCACGTTACGCCTACTTTGGGATTCACAAACAACCAGTCCGCCTGAGGATCCGCGAATGTGGTGCCGGCGCTCGGTGCGTACCTGAAGGCGGCCCGTCGCAGCTGAACATCCAGGTGCCAATCCACCGGCCCGTGCGTCATCGTGGCCTTCACAAACGCACTCTGCTCCTGCTTGTGGCCGGTGTTGTCATAGACGCGTGCGCTGACATCCGGCTTGATATTGAGAAAGTGGTCGCGCGCGTAGTCACTCAGATGCGCGCCCGCCGACACGTTCACCACATCACCGCTCCAGTTCAGCACGGACAGCGCGCCATACCACACGTGATCGAGGTTGAAGCGCCAGAGCGTCGGATCGCCGACGTTTACGTCGTACCAGCCGCCCGCTGAGTTGCGATACCCCGTCGTGGTCAGCGTCAACCCAGGCTTCAACACCCGCGTGTACTGCAGACTGGCCATCTCCTGCCGGAAGTTGTCTCGTTCGTCAACACCCATCGGATTGGCGCGGGGGTTCGCGGCCAGTGCGCCTTCGCTGGGCGCGTAGTAGGCCAACTGCATCCGCGAGCGTCCCGCGAAGCCCGTGAACTTGAGCGCGTCGTTGGCACCGAACCAGCCCAGCGAGACGAAGCCCGAGGCGGCGCGATTCCCCGAGTGCTCCCGATATCCATCAGTCTCCTGCGCCGACACACGCCCGTAGGCGGCGAAGCGTCCGCGCGCACCCGACGCGGCCTCCACGCTCGTGCGCCGGGTGCCCCATGACCCACCGCTCACCTGCAGCTCACGAAAGGCTGGCGTCGTGAGCAAGGGTAGCGACTCAAAGTCCAGCGAACCCGCCAACGAGGCCGTGCCGAACGCACTCGACCCCACGCCGCGCTGCACGCGCACCGTCTGCATGGAATTCATGAAGTCCGGGACGTTCGAGAAGTACAGCACCTGATCTTCGGGATCATTGAGCGGTACGCCGTCTACGGAAATAGCGAGACGTGTTTGGTCCACACCTCGCAGGCGAATGGAACTGTATCCCGAAAACGTGCCCGCATCCGATGCCGCCGTCACGCCCGTGGTGCCCAGCAAGGCGAGCGGCGCATCCTGCCCGACGTAACTGCGCTCAATCTTTTCGCGATCAAGCACCGTCTGCGAGGTCGGTGCCGCCCCGCCGGCGCGCACCGCACGCACGACGACCGATTCGAGGGTATCGCGCGCGGCGGAATCGCGCGGTGCTCGCGTGGACTGCGCCTTGAGCGCGGGCGGGACGAGGAGCGACGCGAGGAATAGCGAACCAACAAGCGCACGAAACATCAGCGGTGGCCTCGAAGCGAGAATGAGGACGCCGTAGTGCGGATCCCGCCTGAGGCACTTGGCCAAAACAAAGGCCACGTGCACCCGGCGAGCGGGTGCCGTGGCCGAGAATGTGGCCAAGACACTCGCCGCGCTCCCTACGCCGGTGTAAACCGGGTCAGGTTCCAAGAGACTGTCTCAATCTCGCATTCGCGAGATACCCCTGGCGGCTCCCGAAGGAATAGCGAGGGCTCGCGCCTTACGCCAGTCCCGCGTGCTCCTCGGAGTGATGCTCGCGCGTGAAGCCCTCGTCGCCTTGAGGCAATCGCCCCGCGAGGAGCTCACTCATTGGCCGCGTGGTCGCAAACTGGGCTAGGACGATGCGCAGGATGGCCGTCAGCGGTGCTGCAAGCAACATGCCGACCACGCCCCAAATCAAACCCCAGAACACAAGCGCCGCGAGAATCGTCACGGGGCTCAGGTTGAGATTCTGGCCCATCAGCAAGGGATCGATGCCGTTGCCAATCACCATCTGAACCAGCGTCATCAGCACGACAATGGCGATCACGGGTCCCAAGGTCTCAAACTGCACCAACGCGATAGGAATGGGCAGCATCGTCGCGATGATGCTACCCACGCTGGGAATGAAGTTGAGGACGAACGTGAGCACCCCAAACACCAAGGCCAACTCAATGCCGAACGACGTGAGAATCACCCAAAAGCACACGCCAGTAGCCAGCGAAATAAGCGTCTTCAGGATCAGGTAGCGACGGATATCCCGGTCGATTTGCCGAAACACCGGGTGCTTGATGAGCTCGCGTGTGCGACCAAGCAACAGAAAGATGACAAACAGCATCACGAGCACAGAGTTCTGCACCAACGCGTAGGCGAACTTGGGGCCAGCCTGCATCACCTTTGCGGACGGTATTTCGCTCACCGCAGCAATCAAGGCATCGCGGCTCAGTTCGTAGCCCATGCGGTCCAGCCACGAAGACACGTGGGTCGCCGCATCGAGCATCTTTACCTGATACACATCCGCCGACCCCAGCAAGCCGCGCGCCGACGTGATAAAGAGCAGGCCGACGCCGGCGAGCACCGCCCCCACCAAGAGCATCACGAAGAAGGTGGAGAGCCAGCGCGTAAACCGTAGCTTAAGCTCCAGCACGTCTGCGACTGGCGACACGAGGTAGTAGACGATGGTCGCGACCACCAGCGGTACCATCACGGGGCGCGTGAAGGCGAGTCCCATCGCCGTAGCCACAGAGGCCAGCACCACGAGCGAGACCGTGACGAGCGTCGCTTGCTCGTCGTGCAGCGGATTGCGCAGGATTGCCATCAGGGAAAGGTGGGGGAATGCACGAAGCGCCGGAAGGCGCGAATCAAGACGCGGGAGGCCTCAGCGGCGCCGTGCGGTAGAACGAGTTCTCGATCAGCGACATGGTGTAGTGTTGCACATACGCGAGCAGGCGTCTGCTGAGCTCCGCCCGCGATGCCTGAGGAAGCACGGTCTCCGCCTCCCCCGTACGCTCTCGACGGTACATCAGCATGCGCTCGGTGCCCGCGGGCGTGCGCTCCAGCACCCCGTCCTTGCGGACAATCCAATAGGTCTCGTCCGTGGTCAGCACCGCTTCGCCAGCTTGCGCCGAAAACAGCGAGTGCCCAAAGAGCGGCACCTTGGTGGGGCGCACGCCCGCAAAGTCGAGGATGGTCGGGAACAGATCTACGTGCTGCACGATGCGCTGCTGATCCAACGTCGGCAAACGACCGGCGGGATGATACAGCAGCGTTGGCACCATGTAGCGACCTATCGGCGAGTCATACCTGGCGGAGCGCATCGGCGGAGTGTGATCGCCGGTGATGACGAAGAGCGTGTTCTCGAACCACGGCTGCTTGCGCGCCTCGTCAAAGAAGCGGCGCACGGCCAAGTCCACATACGCCACACTCTGATGAATTTCGCGCGAGCCCTTCGGCAGCGAATCCACGTAGCGCGGCGGAACGCGATAAGGATGGTGGGTGCTGATGGTGAACATGGTGGCGAACCACGGCTCTTTGAACGTCCCCACCTGCCGGACCGCAAACTGCAAGGCTTCTTCATCGTAGAGGCCCCAGTGCCCATCAAAGGCTTGCGTCTGCGTGGCCTCGGGAAACCGCTCCAACGGATAGAAGTCCTCGATACCCGCGAGCGAAGCGATGGCATCAAAATACATCGTGCCCTTGGGGGCGCCGTGGAAAAAGCTCGTGTGATAGCCAGCCCCGCCCAGCAGATGCCCAAGGCCAATCCATTGATTGCTCTGATACTCACTCACCGCGATACTCTGCCCACGGTAAAGTGGTACACCCAACAGCATGCTCGGCAACGCGTCCATCGAGCGACGACCATTGGAGAACGATTCGGTGAAGAACGCACCCTGGCCGCGCAGCGAATCGAGGAACGGCGTCAGCCCCGGCTGCTCGCGGTCCACACCGCCCCAGAATTCCGTGGCGTAACTCTCGAGGATGAGCAACACGATGTTCTGCTGCTGCGCGGGCAGTTTATTGCCCATTGCTGCGGCAAAGCCGTACTGCGTCTGCAGGATGGAGTCCACGTCCGCCTGCTCGGCAAAGTACTCCACCGGCTCGAGCTGTCGCCCGCGCGGCGATTGAATGAGCGTAAACGCCGAGTTGAGCGTGAGGATACCAACCTCGTGACTGCCGCTCGAAAATGCGTGGATGGGGTTGAGGGGCTTCTTTTGGAAGCCGCCTCGCGCGGCGACTGCTGTCAACGCCAGCACCACGAGACCAGCGCCCACGCGGCGCGACGCCGCAACCGGACCGAAGGTTTCACCGGCGCGACGCTTGTATTGCATCGCGAGCACAACCAGCAGACAGACACCCGTCGCCGTCAGGCCCGCAAAGTTCAAAAAGAGCTGATCGGCTTGTGCCGTCGCTTCACCCGTGAGCGAGAAAACATCCATCGTCACGCGTGTGCCCGTGAAGGGGTAGTAGGCAACATCGCCCATCATGATGATGACCGCGGCGCCATTCACCACAAGGAACAGACCCATCAACAGGCGCTGGTACCACCGACGCGCCAAGACGGTATCCGGCGCGAGCGACAGGAGGATGAACGGGATATTGCTGTACGCAACGGCCGAGAGATCAAAGCGTAGGCCCTTGATGAAGGCCAGCGCCACATCTGCGGTGGGGGTACCGGCAAAGCTTCCGCGATTGTTCCATAGGAATACCGCGCGCACCAGTTGGTACGCCAAGACGATGACGGCGATGCGGTTAGCCAGCAGTCCCTCACGACTGCGGCCCGCCGACGACAGCCGAGCGCCGATTGACGCATGGCTCATTCGGGAATCGGTGTCACGTCGAACTGCACGCGGGCGAGTGCGGCAACGTCGTCACTCGACCCCAGCAAGCCCACGCCATAGGCATGAAACAGCAGTCCAATGACAACCAACGCAACGAAACTCTTCCAACCGTGCCGCGACATCCAGTCCACGAGCGGAGTAATCGTGGGGGGCTTCGAGTCGGGAGGACCAGTCTCTTCAGTCATCATTGTTCGTGGCACATTAGGCTTGCGCCGCTGGCAGGTAGGCCGAAAACAACACTTCGACGTCCTCAAGCTGATCTGACCCCAAGCTCATGTTCGTGAAGGTCGCGAACACATCGAGATTGACGATCGCATTGAGGCTGGCATCCTCGATTTTGAGCGTGTGTAGGCGACGCAGGAAGGCTTTGTTCACGCGCCGCACCTCAGCATAAACATCGGAAAGTCCCTGCATGTTCCAGTCGGGAGTGCCTCCGCGTTGGGCAATGAAGTACTGCGCGAGGAGGTACATAGACATCGACCGATACATCGTCTCCGGCAGCGTAGCGAAGGGCAGGTGCGTGCGCACCATGGGCCGCAGTTTGTCGAGCACGGGGCACCCCGCTGTACTCATCAACAAACCGATCACGCCGCTGATGCCCGCTTGCAGCGTGGCCTGCTTCTGATAGCTGCGCGCCTCCGTCTCGATTGTAATCTCTGCCTGATGATGGGAGATCGAATCGTGAAACGCCATGATGACCGGATCAACCGCCACGGCCACGGGGCAGTGTGGCGAATCCTCTGGGCGCAGTGGGCAGTTTGGGCACTGCTCATTCTCAAGCGCCGTCCACGCCGGGGCGACGTCCGCCTTGACCGGCAACTGCAGCGCCAACGACTCTGGATGGAGCGTCACCTCAAAGGTGCGCTCCGTCCCGTCGGCGATGGCAAATCGATAGCGAAGGCGCATAAGGAAGCCCAGGCAGGTGAACCGTCAGCTCCAATATGCCGAATCCCCGCGGCCTAGGGGCGCGCGGGGATTCAGTGTGATAGCTGGGGCGGGACTCGAACCCGCGACCCCGGCATTATGAGTGCCGTGCTCTAACCAGCTGAGCTACCCAGCCCTATTCATCCGTGTAACAACGAAGCGCCCCGCAAGGAGGCGCTCCGGTTCCTGCGCATAGCGGGGGCGGGATTTGAACCCGCGACCTTCGGGTTATGAGCCCGACGAGCTACCAGGCTGCTCCACCCCGCGGTAGTCTGGGGAACATAGTGGCGAGATAGGCAAAGTTCAAGGCATCAGCGAGCAACTTTCGCCACCCGTTTCTCCCCGCTTCCGGACGGCAGCCGCGGCCAGCAAGTTTGGCCATCCTCCCCTCCCAGCTACGGCTATTGCTTATGGCCATTTCTCGCCGGTCCCTCCTCGAACTCGCCGTCGTCGCCGCTATCCCTCGCCGCCTGGAGGCCGCTCTTCCCAACGACGATTGGACGCGCCACGCTTGGGCGCGGGCAAGCGGTTGCCCGGCTACTCGGGTGCGCGTCCTCAAGGCCGCAGAGCGTGCCACCGTCAGCGCCATCGCCGACGCGCTCATCCCGCGCTCCGATACGCCGGGTGCCTTGGACGTGGGCACGGTGGATTTCATCGAGTTGCTTCTCGCCGAGTGGGCAAGCGATGATGACCGCGCGATGATTGAACGCGGTCTCACAGAGTTGGAACAGCGGGCCTACGCCGAACACGGCCGTAACTGGCCGACGCTGGGTGCCACGGCGGCCGCATCTGAGATTGCGTGGGCCGAAGCGCAAGCCGAGCAACCCACGGCGGGACAACGCGCCTTGCGGCGCATCAAGAGTTGGACCGTGCACGCTTGGATCACCAGCGAAACCATCCAGAAGACGGTCATTCGTACCAACATCACGCCTGGCAAGTACGAAGGCTGCGTTCCGCTTCCCATCGTGGGAGGAGCCCGCTGATGCCGCAGCAACGACGCTTTGACGCCATCGTCGTAGGCTCCGGTATCTCCGGTGGATGGGCGGCCAAGGAGCTCACAGAGCGCGGGATGCAGACCTTAGTGCTCGAAGCCGGCGGCCCAATCAATCCGGCCACCGACTACACCGAGCACGTGCAGGCCTACCAAATGCGCTACAAGGGCCTCGGCGATCGGAAAACACTCGCGCGCGACCAAAAGATTCAGCGTGAGTGCTACGCCTGCGACGAAGCGGGCTCCAAATTCTTCGTGAACGACAACGAGAATCCCTACACTACGCCCGACGACGCACCGTTCAAGTGGATCCGCGGCCGCCAGGTCGGTGGGCGCTCCATTATGTGGGGCCGCCAGGTCTACCGCTGGAGCGATCTGGACTTCGAAGCCAACGCGAAGGACGGCCACGGTAACGACTGGCCGATTCGTTACGCGGACATCGCCCCTTGGTACTCGCACGTCGAGCGCTTCATCGGCGTCTCCGGTGCCGCCGAAGGCCTCGAGCAACTCCCCGACGGCGAGTTCCTCCCACCAATGCAAATGACCTGCGTGGAAACGCAGGCGCGCGAAAAGATCCTCGGTGCCTTCGGTGGCAGTCGTGTGATGACCATCGGCCGCGCCGCGGTGCTCACGCGTAATCACAACGGCCGCGCCGCCTGCCACTACTGCGGCCCCTGCGAGCGCGGATGCATCACGCACTCGTACTTCTCCTCCAATGGATCCACCCTGCCAGCAGCGGCCGCCACTGGTCGCCTCACCTTGCGCCCGCACAGCGTCGTGGCGGAGGTCGTGCACGACCTGCGCACGGGCAAGGCGCGCGGCGTCCGCGTGATTGACGCGCACACGATGCAGGAAACACTGTACGAAGCGCAGGTGATCTTCCTGTGTGCGTCGGCGTTCGAGTCCACACGCATCCTCATGAACTCCAAGAGCGGTGCGCACCCGCAGGGCATGGGCAACGCCAGCGGCACGTTGGGCAAGTACATCATGGATCACCACATGCTCTGGGGCGCTGGCGGTGTAATGCCAGGCTTCGAAGACCGCGTGAAGACCGGCAACCGACCCAACGGCATCTACGTCGCGCGATTCCGCAATACGAAAGCCTCGCCAGCGAGCAGTGACTTCGTGCGCGGATACGGCATGCAGGGCGGCTCCGGGCGTTCGACGTTCCGCGGTGCTGGCAGCGGCCCCGAGTACAAGCAACGGCTCCTCAACGAACTCGCGCCCTGGACGCTCGCAATCAATGGATGGGGCGAGCAGTTGCCGAACGAGGCCAATCACCTCGCGCTCGATCCGACGGTCAAGGACAAGTGGGGCATCCCCGCCCTGCGCATCACCTGCAAGTGGGGCGACAACGAACGCGCAATGATGCGTGATATGACGACGAGCGCGGTCGAGATGCTCGAAGCCGCTGGTGCGCGCGACATTTGGCAGAATCGTCCGAACGTGCCACCGGGTCTGTGCATCCACGAGATGGGCGGCGCGCGCATGAGTCGCACTCCGGGCGACGGCGTACTCAACCGCGACAACCAAGTGTGGGAAGTGCCCAACGTCTTCGTGACCGACGGTGCCGCCATGGCGAGTTCCGCCTGCCAGAATCCGAGCATCACCTACATGGCACTTACCGCCCGCGCCGCGGCCGGCGCCGTGGACAAGATCCGCCGAGGAGAACTATGAGCACATCACGACGCGAGGCGATTAAGCGGGGGCTCGGCGCCGCAGCCGCAATCGCGATCGCACCGGCTTCGCTCATCGCAGAGCCGATGGCGGATGCCGCAGTCGCCGATTCCACTGACGCTCGGCGCACCGCGCCGTACCGGCAGAGCGTTGCGCGCTGGTGCTTCGGCAACATGCCGCTGCCCGAGTTCTGCGCCGAGGCCAAACGCATCGGACTCGACGGCATTGATCTGCTCAGTGAGCCCGACTGGGATGTCCCCAAGGCCCACGGGCTCGTCTGCACCGTCGCCAACGGCCCGGGGCCAATTCCCGACGGCTGGAATCGCCCAGACCTGCACGACCGACTCGTCGCCGAGAGTGAGCGCCTGTTGCCACTCGTGGCGCGCGCGGGGATTGCGCAGATGATTGTGTTCTCCGGCAACCGCCGCGGCATGTCCGACGGCGAAGGCATCGCCAACTGCGTGAATGGCCTCAAGCGCATCATCCCCACCGCCGAACGACTCGGCGTCACCTTGGTGATGGAGATGCTGAACAGCAAGGTGGACCACTTCGACTACCACGCCGATCACACGGAATGGGCCGCGCAGGTCGCACAGGGGATTGGCTCAGCGCGCTTCAAGTTGCTGTACGACATCTACCATATGCAGATCATGGAAGGTGACGTCATCCGCACGATTGAAAAGCACCAGGCGATTATCGGGCACTATCACACGGCGGGCAATCCCGGCCGTCACGAGATTGACGAGACGCAGGAGCTATTCTATCCGCGCATCGCCCGCGCCATCGCGGCGACCGGCTTCACCGGCTTCGTGGCGCACGAGTTCATTCCCACCCGAGACGCACTCGGCAAGCTCGCGCATGCGCAGCGAGTTTTCGCGGCAGTCTAGTGAAATTGCTTCACCACGGAGGCACAGAGACACGGAGGTCCGCGGAGGATGCTTTTGGGGGCTCGCGCCGAGATTCCGGTGCGAGCCCCCAAGAATTTCCTGCTCCGGCAGTCTCCGTGCCTCCGTGCCTCCGTGGTGACCCGCCCTTCTACTGCGGATCCGCAAACCGGTACAGCACCTCGCCAGGCTTCACCATGCCGAATTCCTCGCGCGCAATCCGTTCCTGCGTGATTGGATCGGTCTCAACGGCGCGCTTGTACGCCGTTAGCGAATCCACGCGCTGCTGCAGCGAGTCCACTGTTACCGTCAGGGCTGCGAGCCGCTTCTTCTGGGTCAGCAGGTCGGTGCTCCCGTACTCCCCGCCCTGCACCGCGAACGAGATCACGGCAATCACCAAGACACCCAGGCCCACGCGGAGCGCAATCCACCCCGGGGTGCGGGGAGCCGCCGGCCCCCCGGTTGCCGTACTCGCGCGCTTCTTGGTGGCCATGATGCGCTCGAGCCGCTAGGCCTCAACCCTCAATGCCGTAGATGCTGCCCGACGGGAACTCCGCGTGCGCACCCAACTCCTGCTCAATGCGCAGCAGCTGGTTGTACTTGGCCACACGGTCCGTGCGGCTCGCTGAGCCCGTCTTGATCTGTCCTGCGTTGGTTGCCACGGCAAGATCGGCGATGAAGGTGTCCTCGGTCTCACCGGAGCGATGTGAGATGATGCTGCGGTAGCCGTTGCGGTCCGCCATCTCGATGGTCTCGAGCGTCTCGGTGAGCGTGCCAATCTGATTCACCTTCACGAGAATCGCGTTGGCCACGTCTTCTTCGATGCCGCGCGCCAGGAATTCCGTATTGGTGACGAAGAGGTCGTCGCCCACAAGCTGGCAGCGATCGCCCAGCGCCTCCGTCATTCGGCCCCAGCCTTCCCAATCGCCTTCGGCAAGACCGTCCTCGATGGACACGATGGGATACTTGCGCAGCCACTTGGCATAGAGCTCGATCATCTCGTCGGCCGTCTTGGTGCCGGCGCCCGACTTCTTGAAGGTGTACTTGCCCTTGCTGTAGAGCTCGCTGGCGGCGCAATCGAGCGCAATCACAATCTCAGTGCCCGGCTTGTAGCCGGCGCTCTCAATGGCTTCCATCACCACGTCGAGCGCGGCTTCGTCGCTCTTCAAGTCAGGCGCGAACCCGCCTTCGTCGCCCACACCGGTGGAAAGCTTGCGCTTCACCAACACCTTCTTGAGCGAGTGGAACACTTCCGTGCCCATCTGCAGCGCTTGGCTGAAGCTGCCGGCGCCCACGGGCACAATCATGTACTCCTGAAAATCCACGGTGTTGGTGGCGTGCGCACCGCCGTTCAGGATGTTCATCAGGGGCACGGGCAGCGTGCGCGCGAGCGGGCCACCCAAGTAGCGATGCAGCGGCAGATCCAGCGACGCCGCAGCCGCGCGCGAGGCCGCCATCGAAACCGCGAGCATGGCATTGGCGCCGAGCTTGGACTTGTTCTTGGTGCCGTCAATCGCGAGCATCGTGCGGTCAATCGTCATCTGGTCTACCACGTCGAGCCCAATGAGTTCGGGCTCGATGAACTTGCTCACGTTCAACACTGCCTTACGAACACCCTTGCCGAGGTAGCGCTTGGCATCGCCGTCGCGCAACTCGTTGGCTTCGTGCTCGCCAGTGGATGCGCCGCTCGGCGACGCCGCTCTGCCGTAGGTGCCGTCCTCAAGGACGACTTCGGCTTCGACAGTGGGGTTGCCGCGGGAATCGAGGATCTCGCGGGCGATGACGGCGATGATAGTGGAAGACATTTTTTGGACGGATGACGGATGACGGATGCGAACGGCGAGATGCACTTCGATGCAACACTCAGGACGCTGTCGAACACGAATGCATGCAGCATCCGTCATCCGTCATCCGTCCCCTCTCAAAACTAGCCCAACTTACGCCCCTTTGTACGGCGGTGACTCCACCCCGTACACCTCCAACAGGCAGCCCGCCATCGCCTCGTGGGTGAGTCGCGCGAGTCGGTCACGATCGTCGTAGTTCATCCCCGCGGTTTCGATGGCCGGCAGGTAATGCAGATGGATGGTCCCTGGCGTGACGCGAAACTGACCTTTGTACTGGACTTCGAGCTGGCCGTACACAACCACCGGCACGACCGGGGCCTGCGCCTGAATGGCGAGCACAAACGGGCCCTTCTTGAAGGGCCGCAGCGGATACGCGTTGCCGCGAGTGCCCTCCGGATACACGGCCACGGAGGCGCCCGCTTCGATGCGCTTGGTGGCCAATGAATAGGAACCGAAGGCCGCCTTGCGATTCGCGCGCTCAATCGGAATCATGCCCGCCGAGAGCATCGCCTTGCCGAAGCCGGGAATCTTGAAGAGCTCGGCCTTGGCCACGAACTTCATCCAGCGCAGGGATGCCGCAATCGCCAGCACATCGTAATTGCCCACGTGGTTCACGGCGAAGATGTGCCGAGCGCCAAGCTTTCGCTCCGCGTTGTGCTCCACGAGCTTGACGCCGCTCGCCCAGAGCACCGTGCGACCCCAATAGCGCGGCGAGCGGTCGTACGGCGAGCCGATCCCGTCCCGTACGCGGAACAGGCCGGCGAGCACCGCCCAGCCACCGAACGTGATGGTGCTCAGCAGCAGCGTGATGAATACGAAGACGGCGCGAATCATCGAGCGAAGTGGTCGTGGGCGCCAGGCAGTGTCGCTGGGAGGCCATCGCGTTCGGCGCGCACATCACCCGCCCCGCGCGCTACCTCCACGCGGCCGATCGGCGTCAACGCGAGTGTGGGGTGCGCACGGCGGAATGCTGCAAGGTCAATCGCGCTCGCCGTGATAAGCAATTCGTACTCCTCACCGCTCGATACGGCCTGCTCCACCGCCACGCCGGCTATACAGGGCACCGCGTTCAAATCGAGCACACAGGTCACGCCGCTCGCGGCAGCCAGGTGCGCCACGTCCCCAGCCAGTCCGTCGGAAAGATCAATCGCGGCGTGCGCGCCATGCGCGGCGAGCCATAGCCCAGCGGCAATGCGCGCCTCGGGCGATGCAAAACGCGCTCGATGCGGCGCAGCGGGCGCATCACCGCACTCCCAAGCGGCGAGCGCGGCGCCTGGACCGCCCAGTGCACCCGTGACATAGAGCAAATCGTTAGGTCTCGCACCAGCGCGCGACAGTGGATGAACCGCGTGCCCAAGCACGGTGATGCTTAGCGCGAGACGATCGCCATCTGTGACGTCACCGCCCACGATCGGCGCGTTGGCAGAGCGCGTGGCCTTCGCGATGCCTTCCGCGAGCGCCGCGAGCTCGCCACGCCAGTTGGCCGGAACCGTCAGCGCGAGCAACACGCCAAGCGGCGTCGCCGCCATAGCCGCAAGATCGCTCAACGCGGCCTGCGTGGCACGCCAGCCCACTTCCTCCGCCGATAACCACGAACGGCGAAAGTGCACGTCCTCCACCGTCGTGTCCGTGCTCACCACCAAACGCGAGCCGGCGGGCACATCAAGCACTGCACCGTCGTCGCCCACGCCCTGCGCTGCCGTGCCCCACTGTGAGAGCAACGCACGCACGGCATCGAATTCCTTGCCCGGCCCCATCGGCACGTGACGATTCATCGGACGCTGCCCAAGGCCGGCAGCGTGGCGAGTACGGCAGGATGATGCACCTCCTCGTCCAGTCGCCAGGCCGTGCGCAGCGCCATCACCACGTCCTCAAGCGAGGTGCCGCGCACGGAGCCTTGCGCCGCGGCAATCTCACCCGCGCGGCCGTGCACCCACGCGGCGGCGCAGGCGGCCGCAAAGGGATCTCCTGTTTGCGCGAGTAGCGTTGCCACGATGCCGGCAAGCACATCCCCACTGCCCGCGGCGCCGAGCGTGGGACTGCCCCGCGCGCTCACGGCCACACGGCCGTCCGGTGCGCTGATGACGGTCGGCACTCCCTTCAGCACTACGGTCGCGCCGAGTTGCTTGGCAAGCTCGGTTCCTACGGTAAAGCGGTCAGCACTCACGGAGGCTCCATCACGGCGCAGCAGGCGACCAGCCTCCACCGGATGCGGTGTGACAATCGCAGGCCGCGCCCCCAGCAGCGAGCCGAGCATGCGCGGCTCGCCCTCGAAGACGTTGAGCGCGTCCGCATCAAGCACGACTGGTCCCTTCCACGCCACGAGCAGCCGTTCAATCAAGGCGCGCGTCATCGCGGTGCGACCTAAGCCGGGACCCAGCAGCAAACAGTGCGACCACGCCAGCACGCGGTCCTGATCCTCGGCGGTGACGGGCCATCGTCCGGCCATGGTCTCCGGAAGTGCGGCCTGCACCACGGGCACATTCGTTGGCGACACGAGCAAACGCACCATGCCAATTCCGCTGCGCATCGCGCCACGCGCCGCGAGCATGGGCGCTCCGGCCATCCCTTCGCCGCCGCCCACGATGGCCAAGCGACGACGCACGCCTTTGTGCGCATCACTGGGAATCGGCGGAATGGCCGCCGCTACCATCGCCACGTCCACGAGCGTAGGCGCGCCGTCTTCGAGGTCTGCGTGTACGCCAAGTCCAATGTCCAAACAGACGATGGCACCACACTCGTCGCGCCTCAACAGCAGGCCGCGCTTCACCGACCCAAAAGTCAGCGTAATATCCGCACACACCACGCGCCCGCCCTCGCCCGTGGTCGCGTCTATGCCACTAGGCACATCCAACGCCACAACACGCGCGCCTTCTCGACGCGCCTTGGCAATCGCATCAACGTACGGGTGCATGGTCTCGCGCAGTTCCCCGGCCGCGCCCGTGCCAATTAGGGCATCCACCACGACCACCGGATGCCGAGCGTCCGAGGCGGCAGCGAGAATCGTACGGGATTCGTCGCGCGCAAGCGCCGCGTCAGCTGTCGTCGGCGCGGCGACTTCCACCACGCTCACTGGGCAACCTTCACGCGCCAGCGCGGCGGCAACAATCCAGCCATCGCCGCCATTGTTGCCGGAGCCACAGAAGACCAGCGCTCCAGCAGTGCGCACGTCGGTGATGTGTGCGAGAATCGCGTTGGCTGCCGCCGTCCCGGCCGCGCGCATAAGCTCGTAGCTCGGCCTGCCGCTCGCGATGACAGCGGCATCGCGCGCCGCCGCCTGCTCCGCCGTCGTGACCCGTGCCGTCATCGCGATGCGCTCATCCGCCGACGCCTCAGGCGTCGGCTGGCGTGGTCCACGGATAAGCGCGGTCAAACGCCTCGTGGAAATCAAACGCGTCCGCGAAATCTTCCTTCTTGTCTTGCGCCTGACTCATCAGAAGCCCCGTGTCCACCAGCGTGAACACAATCTCGCCAATATCCAAGGTTTCCCGAATGCCCCAGTGCTCGAGCACGGTGCGCGCGAGCACTCCATAGCGCGCGAGCGCCAACTCCCGGCACCCGTGCGCGAGTTCCTTGCCTGTCAGATGACGGCGCTCCGGCAACTTCTGCTGCACGAACTCCAAGCCCGCCAGCACAAACAGATACGCACGCTCGTCGTACCGGGACTCGCGTAGGCGAATCCGGTCCATCACCCCATCACGGAACGCGAGTTCAGGCATCGTGTTTCAAAGATACAGCGGAAACTCGGCGGTCATCGCGTGGACTTCACGCTTCACCGAGGCCGTGACCGCTGCGTCTTCTGGCGCCGCGAGGACGCGATCGATCAAATCGGCGATTTGCACCATCTCCTGTTCTCCCATACCACGCGTCGTCACGGCCGGCGTCCCAATGCGAATGCCGCTCGTCACAAACGGAGACTGCGTCTCCTTGGGTACGGTGTTCTTGTTCACCGTGATGCCAGCGCGGTCCAATGCATGCTCGGCCAGCTTGCCCGTGAGCGTTGCACCGCGTGGCCGCAGGTCGCAGAGCATCAGGTGATTGTCCGTCCCACCGGACACCACGTGCACATTCTTGGCCATCAGGGCCTTGGCCAAGGCCTGCGCGTTCTTCACCACCTGCACGCAGTACTCCTTGAACTCAGGACGCAGGGCCTCGAGAAATGCCACGGCCTTCGCGGCAATCACGTGCTCGAGCGGTCCACCCTGCGTGCCCGGGAACATCGCCTTGTCCACGGCCTTGGCGTGCTCGGCCTTGCAGAGAATCAGCCCACCGCGCGGTCCACGCAGCGTCTTGTGCGTGGTCGTCGTGATGACGTCGGCAAACGGAACGGGACTCGGATACACCCCGGTGGCCGCGAGACCGGCGAAGTGCGCCATGTCCACCATGAAGATGGCGCCCACTTCCTTGGCGGCGTCGGCAAACTGCTGGTAGTCAAGCACGCGCGAGTACGCGCTGTACCCAGCAATAATCATCTTGGGCTTCTCGCGACGCGCCACTTCACGCATCTGCGCGTAGTCAATGAGCCCCTCGTCGGTCACGCCATAGTGCACCGCGCGGTAGTTCAAACCAGAGAAGTTCACCGGCGAGCCGTGGGTGAGATGCCCGCCCTGTGAGAGGTCGAGTCCGAGCACGGTATCACCGGGCTTCAAAAAGGCCAGATACACCGCCGCATTGGCCGTGGCGCCGGAGTGCGGCTGCACGTTGGCGTGATCGGCGCCGAACAACTTCTTCACGCGATCGATGGCCAACTGCTCCACTTTGTCCACCACTTCGCAGCCGCCGTAGTAGCGCTTGCCTGGCAAGCCTTCGGCGTACTTGTTGGTGAGCGATGATCCCGTGGCCTCGAGCACGGCCGGCGAGACGAAGTTCTCGCTAGCAATGAGTTCCAAGCCCTCACTCTGCCGTTTCGTCTCCTCGGCAATGAGCGCCGCAATCTCCGGATCGGCAGTGCGTAGCATCTCGCCGGGTAGGCGGCGGTCCCAATTGTTCCAACCTGGCTTCACTTGTCCCCCGAGGGCTCATGGCCCGTGGATTCAATCTTGTCAACGCGCTTTTGGTGGCGGCCACCTTCAAATGGCGTCTCCAACCACGTTCTCAAAATCTTCACGCCGTCTTCCTCGCTCACAAACCGCGCGGGAAGCACCAGCACATTTGCATCATTGTGTTGACGCGCGAGTCCCGCAATTTCCGGCGTCCACGCCACGGCAGCCCGCACCCCGTGATGGCGATTGGCTGCATAGCTCATGCCGAGCCCCGTACCGCAAAGCAACACGCCGCGCTTCACTTCTCCCCGCTCCACCATTTCCGCTAGTGGGTGCGCGTAGTCCGGATAGTCCGTGGACGACGGTGAGTTGGTGCCGAGGTCCTCCACGTCATAACCCAGCTCCGTGAGGGCACGGCTCAAATGCTGCTTGAGTTCGTAGCCCGCGTGGTCCGAGGCAATCGGGATGCGCTCAGCCACGGTCAGCTCTTCCGCGGCCACTGCGGCCAGGTGCGCATCATGCCGTGCACAGCCGCGATGCGCTGCTCAGCCAGCTTGTCAGCCGCGAGATACGTCAGCATCCCATGGTCCTTGGCAATTTTGTAGACGCCGAGCACCGTGTCGTAAATCTCATCGGCCTTGCGCAGCGCGCGCTCGCGCGACCAGCCGGCGACTTCGCCGTACACGTTGATGACGCCGCCAGCATTGGCCACGAAGTCAGGCGTATAGAAGATGCCCTTCTTTTCCAGCGCCTCGCCGTGCTTCTCGGCATCGAGCAACTGGTTGTTGGCGCCGCCGCACACGATCTCCACCTTGAGCTTCGGGATGGTGTCGTCGTTGATGATGGCACCGAGCGCGCAGGGCGCGAACACATCGGCCTTCTCGGCATAAATGGCGTCACCAACCACGGCTTTCGCACCGAACTCTTCAACGATTCTCTTCACCCGCTCGGGACGGATGTCCGTGACGATGAGCTTGGCACCCACCGCATGCAGCTCGCGGCAGAGATAGGTCCCGACGTTGCCGAGGCCCTGCACCAGCACCGTCTTGCCCTCGAGCGATGCCGAGCCCCAGCGCTGCTTGGCCGAGGCTTCGATGGCACGGAACACACCGCGTGCCGTCACCGGCGATGGATCGCCAGACTTGTTGGCGAGACCGGCCACATACTCGGTCTCCATGTGCACGAAGTCCATATCACTCGTCCCCGTACCAACGTCCTCAGCCGTGACGTAACGGCCGCCGAGGGACTCCACGAAGCGCCCGTGGGCGCGGAAAATCATCTCGCGGTTGGTGGTGCGGTTGTCCCCAATGATGACCGACTTGCCGCCGCCCAGGTTGAGGCCAGCCACCGCGTTCTTGTACGTCATGCCGCGCGCGAGGCGCAGCGCATCCGTGATGGCTTCTTCGTCGGAATTGTAGTTCCAGAAGCGCGTGCCACCGAGTGCGGGGCCGAGAGTGGTGTCGTGAATCGCGATGATGCCGCGATAGCCAGCGGACTCGTCGGCACAGAGAACGAGTTGTTCGTGGCCG
Source organism: Gemmatimonas sp. (assembly GCA_031414535.1). Lineage (GTDB taxonomy): Bacteria > Gemmatimonadota > Gemmatimonadetes > Gemmatimonadales > Gemmatimonadaceae > Pseudogemmatithrix. Next base: position 14,191 of record JANNVQ010000002.1, on the reverse strand, counting down.
AGCTTCGCGATTGTATCAAACAGTTTCATTGGTATTCGAATGGCACGGGAAATGGACGGAAGACGGATGACGGATGCAAACTGCAACTACGCGGGAATGGCTGACAGCTCGCGGATGCCAATGCATCCGTCATCCGTCATCCGTCCCGTGCCAACTCACTCACCGCACGCCCAATCACAATCCGCTGCACCTCAGACGTGCCCTCATAAATCTCCGTGACCTTCGCGTCTCGGAAATACTTCTCCACCGGATACTCCTTCACGTAGCCGTATCCGCCAAAGATCTGAATCGCGTTCGTCGTGACCCACATTGCCGTCTCGCTGGCAAAGAGCTTGCACATTGAGGCCTGCGCATCCACGTCCACGCCGGCGTCTTTCGCCGAGGCGGTCTCGTGCAGCATCGCGCGAGCCGCCGTGATTCGGGTGACCATATCGGCGAGCTTAAACTGCACGCCTTGGAACTGCGCGATTGCCGTGCCAAACTGCTTGCGCTCGTTGGCGTAGGCGGCGGCAGCTTCGAAGGCCGCACGCGCAATGCCAATGGCCTGCGCCGCGATGCCGAGGCGTCCGTGCACCAGGGACTGCATCGCGTAGATGAAGCCCATGCCCTCAGCGCCGAGCATGCGATTTGCTGGCACACGCATGTTGTCGAAGTTGAGCGTCACCGTGGGCGATGCGCGCATGCCGAGCTTGTCTTCCTTCTTGCCGACGTGGAAGCCCGGAAGGTCCGGCGTCAGGATGAACGCCGAGATACCCTTGGAGCGGCGGCGGTCCTCGGCTGTATCGGTGCGGATCATGGCGATAACGACGCCCGCGTGCGTGCCGCTGGTAATCCAAGCCTTGGAGCCGTTCACAATCCAATCGTTACCGTCGCGCACGGCCTGACAACGGATGGCCGAGGCATCCGAACCAGCGTCGGACTCCGACAGCGCGAAGGCCCCGAGCATCTCACCGCGCGCCAGCGGCGTCAGGAAGGCGCGCTTCTGCGCGTCGGTGCCGTGCGTGTTGAGCATCTGCGTCGGCAGCGAGTTGTGTACCGACATCATCACGGCCGTGCTCGCGTCTGCCGCGGCAATCTCCTCGAGCGCGAGCAGGTAACTCTTGGCGTCGAGGCCGAGTCCGCCGTACTCCTCAGGCAACAGCATACCGAGGAATCCGAGTTCGCCGAGTTTGCCGACGAGCGAGGGCTCAAAGTGCGAATCGCGATCCCACTGCGCCGCGAACGGACGCACGTGCTCGTCAGCGAAGGCCTTCGCCGTGGAGACGATGGCCTGCTGCTCTTCCGTCATCGCGATGATACCGCGGTGCGTCACGGCACTGCCGGTCCAGGTGCTCATCAACTCAACTCGCATAGGTGTAAAAACCGCGACCGCTCTTGCGGCCAAGCCATCCCGCCGCGACGTACTTCTTGAGCAGCGGGCAGGGGCGATACTTGGGATCGCCGAGTCCTTCATGTAGCACTTCGAGAATCGCGACGCAGGTGTCGAGACCAATGAAATCCGCGAGCGTCAACGGCCCCATCGGATGGTTCATTCCGAGCTTCATCACCTGATCTACCGCCTCCGGCGTGCCGACGCCTTCCATCACGGCGTAGCATGCCTCATTAATCATCGGCATCAGGATGCGATTAGCGATAAACCCGGGAAAGTCGTTGGCTTCGACGGGCGTCTTCCCGAGCGCCTTCGCGAGCTCAACGGTCTTCGAATTCGTGGCGTCCGTCGTGGCGAGCCCGCGGATGACCTCCACGAGCTGCATCACCGGCACGGGATTCATAAAGTGCATCCCGATCACGAGTTCGGGCCGCTTGGTCACCGCCGCAATCTCTGTGATGGAGATGGAGCTGGTGTTGGTGGCGAGGATGGCACCCGCGGGAGCCAATCGGTCCAAGTCGCGGAAGATCTGGAACTTGAGATCCTTGCGCTCCGAGGCCGCTTCCACGCAGATCGTCGCGTCCTTCACCGCATCCAATGACGTGCTCGTCTGGATGCGCGCCAGCGCGGCCTGGGCTGCGGCGGCTTCGAGCGCGCCCTTTTTTACTTGGCGATCAAGATTCTTCTCAATCGTCGCCTTCGCCTTGGCCAAGGCGTCGGCAGACACATCAATGAGGACGACATCAAAACCGTTGGTCGCGCAGACGTGGGCGATACCATTGCCCATCTGGCCGGCACCGACAACGGCGAATTTTTCAGTGGTCTGAGGCATCGCGGAAAAATAGCGGGTTTGAGCGGGATTTGGGACGGAAGACGGATGACGGATGCTAAAAACGGGAGCCCGAGAGCCCCCGCTGTTAGCATCCGTCATCCGTCTTCCGTCCAGTTTCAGACTGAGACGCGTTCCACCGACAGCGCCACCGCATTCCCGCCGCCCAAACACAGCGTCGCCAAGCCCGTGCGGAGATTTCGCTCGCTCAAGGCGTGCAGCAGGGTCACCAACACGCGCGCACCCGAGGCGCCAATTGGATGACCCAGTGCGATTGCGCCGCCATTGACGTTGACGCGGTCCCAGGCCCACCCGAGTCCATCGCCGTCAGCGAGCGACTGCGACGCAAAGGCTTCGTTGGCTTCAATCAGGTCGTAATCGTTGATGCTTGCGTTCGCTTTCCGCATCAAGTTCTGCACGGCCACAATCGGCGCGAAGAACAAATCCTGAGGATCGCCACCGCCGGAGGCGTAGCCCGTGATGCGAGCGAGAATCGGGAGTCCGTGTGCCTTGGCGTATGCCTCACTGGCCACCACCAAGGCAGCGGCGCCGTCATTCAGCCCCGGCGCGTTGCCCGCCGTCACCGTCAGCTCTTCGGGCTTCATGTCCTTGGGCGCGTCCTTGGGGAAGGCAGGCCGAAGTTTGGCCAGCGCTTCCATGGACGTGTCCTTGCGTGGCGACTCGTCGGTGTCCACGACGACCGGCTTCTTCCCGGCGATCTCAACGGCGACGATCTCGGCCTTGAACTTCCCTGCCTCGATGGCCGCGACGGCCTTCTGGTGTGAAGCAAACGCAAACTCATCTTGGCGCTGACGCGTGATGCCCGCCTTCTTGGCGGTGTACTCGGCGTGCCCACCCATGTGGCGGTCGTAAAACGAGCACCAGAGACCATCGTTGATGAGCCCGTCCTGCATGGTTTGCGCGCCGAACTTCACGCCATTGCGCATCCCGCGCACGTAATGCGGCGAGTTGGACATGGACTCCATGCCGCCAGCCACCATCAACTGCTCATCGCCCGCCCGAATCGCCTGCGCCGCCTGCATCACGGCTTGCAGTCCAGAACCGCAAACCTTGTTGATGGTCACTGCGGGCACGAGGCCGGGAACTCCAGCCTTGATCATGGCTTGGCGCGCGGGAGCTTGGCCCACGCCGCCTTGCAGCACGTTGCCCATGATGACTTCGCCAATCTCGGCCGCATCAATGCCAGCGCGCCTGACGGCTTCTCGAATGGCAATGGCGCCCAGTTCAGGCGCGGTCAGCGGGGCGAGTCCGCCCAGAAAGCGACCAATCGGCGTGCGGGTCGCACTGATAATGACGGGGGTACGGTCTGGTGTAGACATTGGACGGATGCCGGATGACGGATGCTTGAACGGCGGCGGGGACGGCGCCGGCGCGCGAATGCCGTCGGCATCCGTCTTCCGTCATCCGTCCCCGTTAAAACTAATCCCTCCGAGAGCCCCGAAAGTTCGCGCCTACCTCATCCGCCTCGTCGAGTTGAACCCCACCGTCGCGCCAATGCTCGGCATCAAGGCAATCACATTGGCCATGGTCCAACGCATGGCGGTGCTCATTCCCTGCCGTGGCCGCTCGGCCGGACCAAGGATGACCCTTGAGATTGCCCAACCAGCCACGAAGCCGACGCCGGTCCCGAGGTAGGTGGCGTCAAAATCGCCCGTTTGGTCACCGATATTGCCGATGCCGTACACGGTTCCAGCCGTCGCGAGGCCGGCGACCAGCACCCCCGTTGTGATACCCACGCGGTCCATCGCCCGGTCACTTTCTGCGCCGCCGAGATCAGCGAGGCGCTCGCCAACAAATTTGCCAACCAGGAACCCACCGATGCCCGCGTAAGTCCCGGCCACGAGTTCGCCCGTCACGCGGCCAGCGCTGAGTGGCGGCCTCGACTGCTGCGCATGAAGCGTCGGACCGAACCAGAGCGCAGCCGCCACTGTCAGCAGCCCAGAACGAGAAAGTGCAATCAGTCTCGCCGTGCCAGAAGAGGAGATCATACGTCGCTCGTGGCCATGGGCGTCAACGCACGCGTGCGAATCTCATGCGTGACGCGCGCGAGGAAGTCTTCCACACTCACCACGTCTTGCTTCTTGCCGGTCCCACGTACGCGCACGGCCACCTGCCCCGCCTCAGCCTCGCGCTTTCCGCAGACAATCATGTAGGGCACCTTCATGACCTCACCGTCCCGAATCCGATAGTTGAGCGTGTCGCTGCGATCGTCGCAGACAGCACGGACACCGGCCGCGCGAAGTTTCGCGGTGACCTCTTGTGCATACCCCGTCACGTCGTCTGAGATCGGCAACACCCGCACCTGCTCAGGGGCGAGCCATACCGGGAAGGCGCCCGCAAAGTGCTCAATCAAGATGGCGAGGAATCGCTCAAAGCTGCCGCTCACCGCTCGGTGAATCACCACCGGACGATGCGCCGCGTTGTCCTCGCCCATATACGCGAGGTCAAAGCGCTCGGGCGCGTTGTAATCGAGCTGGATGGTACCCAGTTGCCAGGCGCGCCCGATGGAATCGGTCACATCAAAGTCAATCTTGGGGCCATAGAAGGCTCCATCGCCCTCTTTCAACTCATACGGACGCCCCGTGCTCTCGAGCGCCGCGCGCAAGGCGGCCTCGGCGCGGTCCCACAACTCGTCGGAGCCAATCCGCTGCTCGGGACGCGTCGCGAACTTGAGCTTGGCCGTCAACCCAAAGGTGTCGTAGTACGACAAAATGAAGTCCGTGAGGAACTTCACTTCGTCAGCGATTTGATCCTCACGCAGATACACGTGGCAGTCGTCCTGCGAGAACTGCCGCACGCGCGTGAGCCCAGACAAGGCGCCGCTCAATTCGTTGCGATGCAACACATCGAAGGTCACGAAGCGCTTGGGCAACTCGCGGTACGAGTGCTTGCTCGCCGCGTAGTACAGATGGTGCGAGGGGCAGTTCATCGGCTTGAGCGACATCGCCAAGGCATCCTCGGTGGACGCGCCGTGATCGGCCGCTTCCTTGTCCCACACGAGGAACATGTTCTCGCGGTACTTGCCCCAGTGCCCCGACTGCTCCCACAGCTTCTTGGTGTACATGAGCGGCGTCTTAATCTCGAGGAACTCGTCGCGCTGACGCTCGCGCACGAAGGCCTCAAGCGTATTCCACACGGCCGTGCCGCGCGGCGTCCAAAATGCCGCGCCGGGTGCCTGCGGGAAGAACTGGAAGAGATCGAGCTGACGCCCGAGCACGCGGTGATCGCGCTTCTTGGCCTCTTCCATGGTATGCAGATGCGCCTCGAGCTCTTCCTTCTTGAAGAAGGCCGTGGCGTAGATGCGCTGCAGCATTTGCCGCTTCTCGTCGCCGCGCCAATAGGCCCCGGCGGCGCTCAGCAGCTTGAAGTGCTTGAGATACGAGGTGTCAGGAACGTGCGGTCCACGGCAGAGGTCCACGAAGGGCCCATCCGTGTACGTGGAAATGACCTCGCGGGGATCAGAAAAATCCTCAAGTCGCTCGAGCTTGAGCGGATCGTCCGCGAAAACCTTCTTGGCCTCTTCTTGCGATACCTCGGCGCGCACGAAGGCAAACTTCTCCGCCACCACCTTATGCATCTCGGCTTCAAAGGCCTCGAGATCCTCAGGCGTGAACGGCTTGGCGACCTCGAAGTCGTAGTAGAAGCCATCGTCAATCGCGGGGCCGAAGCCAATCTTGGCCTCGGGGCGCAGACGGCGGACCGCCGTCGCGAGGATGTGCGCGCCCGAATGCCGCAACACGCCGAGCGCGCGCGGATCCTTGTCCGTGAGCACCTGGAAGGCACCACCGGAGCGGAGGGGCGTCATCAGATCTTGAATCTCACCATTGACGGCTACCGCGAGGGCCGCCTTCAGCAGCCCAGGGCCGATGCTCGCCACCACCTCGCGAGCCAAGGTGCCCGGGGGCACTTCCCGCGTCTTCCCATCTGGAAGCGTCAGGACCAACAGTTCCACTGAGGCGCTCATGGGAGCAGGTCCTCAATCATCACGGGGACCGTGCCGTAAAAACGAACGGCGAACACAATTCCCGTCACCAAGGTCGCGCCGAACACGAGCCAGATGGCGAGGGCGCGCAAGGACTGGGGCGCCTCGGAATGCTTGGAGGGAACGCTTGCAGTGGACGGAGGGGTAACCATAAGTGCAACTTAGCAGTGGCACTCGGTCATTGCCACGCGATTACCCCGACTCCGTCCCTATGCGCGTCATTGAAGTGGAATCCAAAGAGGGCAGCGATCGTTGGCTGCTGTGGCTCATCGCCGGTTCGGCCGTGGGCGTCACGCTTGGGGTGCTGGCTGCGGAGAAGTACCGCGGGCGGACTCCGGACATGAAAAAAATTGGCAAGCGCATCCGAGGCTTGGCTTCGCTCGCGGGGCGGCAGTGGGGCCCGATGCTCGACTTGGCCCTCGAACTCAAGGACCAATGGGACGAACGGAAGGCCTCGCGGGCCGCGCCTGACGAGCTCGAGCTCGACGAAGATGCGTTCGAGGACGCGGATGAATACGCCGAGGCGGAAGCGCCCTCAGATGGAGACTTCGGCGATGACTTCGCCGACGAGGAGCTAGGCTCCGAAGACGAATCGCAGATTGGCTCGCGGGTGCTCGAGGCCTTCATCAACGATCCCATCCTAGCCGAGCGTTCGCTGGAGATCGAAGCCGATGACGATGGCGACGTGCTGCTGTACGGCTCCGTGCGTAGCCCGCGCGAGGTGGCGTACGCGGTGACGCTCGCACGTGGCGTCCCAGGCGTGACGCGAGTGCGCCAGCACCTGAGCGTCCGGGCGCGCCGCTAGACGCCGACACAGCCCGCCGCGGGCGGGCGTTGCCCTGGTAGGAGAGGCTTGGGTTCCGGGCTATCTTTTATAGATGCCTGAGACGCCCGACCAGACGCCCGATTTCCCAACCCACTTCGATTTTGCCACTGCCGAATCCGCGCTAACCAAGGCGTGGGACGAGAATGGCATCTTCCGCGCACGGCCGGAACGCACCAAGGCCTTGGGAGGCACACGCGAGTCGTTCACCGTGCTCATCCCGCCGCCCAACGTGACGGCGGTGCTGCATGTGGGCCACGGCCTCAACAACACGGTCCAAGACGTACTGATCCGCTGGCGCCGCATGGCTGGCGATGAAGCGCTTTGGCTCCCTGGCACTGACCACGCGGGCATCGCCACGCAGAACGTCGTCGAGAAAATCATCGCCAAGGAAGGCAAGACGCGCTTTGACTTGGGCCGCGAGGCCTTCGTGAAGCGTACCGAGCAGTTCGTGGAAGAGACTGGCGGAGTCATTCTCCACCAACTCAAGTCCATTGGCGCCTCGGCGGATTTCTCTCGCACGGCTTACACGCTTACGCCCGAACTCTCGCTTGCGGTGCGCGAGGCCTTCGTGCGCTTGTGGGAGAAGGATCTCGTGTATCGTGGCCACCGCGTGATTCACTGGTGTCCGCGCTGTCTGACTTCCCTCTCCGACGAAGAAGCCGAGTTCCACGACAGCGAAGGCGCCCTGCATTACGTGCGCTACGCCTTGGCGGATGACCCCTCGCAGGGCATCACGATCGCGACCACGCGTCCCGAGACCATTCTCGCCGACGTGGCGATTGCCGTGCACCCGGACGACGAGCGCTACGCCGCGCTCGTGGGCAAGCAGGTGTTGCTCCCGCTCACGGGCATCAAAATGCCGGTGATCGCCGACGACTATGTGGAGAAGGATTTCGGAACGGGAGCGCTGAAGATCACGCCCGCGCACGATGCCAATGACTTCGAGGTTGGCAAGCGCCATAAGCTCGAGATGCCCGTGGTTATTGATCCCTCGGGCAAGATGGGCGAAGTGGTGAACGCCGCCGGTCGTGTGCCGGCTGAGTTCATGGGCCTCGACCGCTTTGACGCCCGCAAGAAGATTGTGAAGGCGCTCGAGGCCTCGGGCGCGCTGGTCAAGATTGAGAAGCACGCGAATTCGATTCGCCGCTGCTATCGCTGCGACACGGTCGTGGAGCCGCGTCTCTCCGATCAGTGGTTTGTGCGCATGGCACCGCTCGCGGCACCGGCTTTGGAAGCCGTAAAGGACGGCACAGTCCGCCTGCTCCCCGAAAAGTGGGAGAAGGTGTACATCAACTGGCTCGATGGCATTCGCGACTGGAATATCTCGCGCCAGCTGTGGTGGGGACATCGCGTGCCGGTGTTCACCTGCGAATTGGGCCACGCGCTTGCCTACCGCGAAGATCCGTCGGTGTGCGCGCACGCCGCGGGCGGTTCGCCCTGCGGCGCGAAGATCGTCTCGCAGGACCCTGACGTGCTCGACACCTGGTTCTCGTCCTGGCTCTGGCCCATCAGCACGATGGGTTGGCCCAATGAGAACGCGAAGGACCTCAAGGCATTCTTCCCCAGCGATGTGCTCGTCACGGCGCCGGAGATTCTGTTCTTCTGGGTGGCCCGCATGATCATGTCGGGCTACGAGTTCCTCGGCCGCGCGCCATTCCACACGGTGTACCTGCACGGCACCGTGCGCGATATGCAGCACCGCAAAATGAGTAAGTCACTAGGTAACGGAATAGACCCGCTCGACGTCGTGGAGCGCTACGGCGCCGACGCGCTGCGCTGGACGCTGATCCAAGGCATGGGTCTCGGCGTGGACGTGATGCTCGACCCCAACGACCTCGATAAGTCCTTCGCGCCGGGCCGCAACTTTGCCACCAAGCTCTGGAACATCGGGCGCTTCCTGCTCATCCAAGTGGGCGAAGAGCCGATTGGTCGTTTTGCTGACAGCGACGCCTCTACCCTGCGCCTCGAGGACCGCTGGATACTCGGCCGACTCGATGCCGCCATCGCCGAGTGCGATGCGGCATTGGGACCCGCGCGCCCAACGGCCGCCAATTGGCCGGAGAATGAGCGTCAGAGTGGGATGCGCTTGGACGCCTACGCCGAGGCCGCGCGCCGATTTGTGTGGAACGAGCTGGCGGACTGGTACGTGGAGGCCGTGAAGCCGCGGCTCGCCCAGCCGGGCGCGGACCGCGAGACCGCGCGCAGGGTATTGGTGCACGTGTTCGACCAAGGCCTGCGTCTCCTGCACCCCATCATGCCCTTCGTGACCGAGTCGCTCTGGCAGCGACTGCCCGCGCAGGCATCAGGGCAGTTCCTTGCCCTCGCGCCCTGGCCGCAGCAGCGTGCCGCCGGAGCCGATGCCGGCGTTGCCTTTGATGCGGTGCGCGAGGCGATTGATGCCATTCGCGGATTGCGAGCGGAGTACGGTGTACAGCCGGGCTCACCCATCAAAGCATTCGTATCTCGCGGGGCCGCGAGCAGCGCGGAAATGGATGCGCTCATCGCCAGCCAAGCCTTGGTGAGTCGCCTCGCGCGTTGCGAACTCTCCACCGATGCCGCACCCAGCGGCGCCGCGGCGCACGCCGTATTGGCCAGCAAGCTCGAGCTCACGCTTCCTCTGGCCGGCATGGTGGACCTCGGCAAGGAAAAGGCGCGTTTGAACGCAGAGGTCGAGAACTTGAGCAAGCAACTCGACGCGCTGCGCGGCCGTCTGTCCAACGAAAAGTTCACGGCCAAAGCACCGCCGGCGGTGGTAGAAGCCGAGCGCGCGAAGGAGCAGGAGTGGGCAGCGCGCGTATCGCAGATGCAGCAGAAGATTTCGGAGCTCGGGTCCTGATGACGGCAGCCGCGCGCAGGCAGTCGGGAGTGCGGCATCGCGAGTTGCTGCATCGCGTGACGCTTCTGGTGGCCAGCGCGCTGGTGGCACTTGCGGTGGCCTGCGCGCAGCCGGGCGCACCGCCGGGCGGACCACCGGACACCGAACTGCCCGTACTCGTGAAGGTGTTGCCCGAGTCCAACGCCGTGAACGTACGCACGCCCGCCATCGTGTTGCAGTTTGACGAGGTGATCAGCGAGCGCTCTGCGGGCACCGGAACGCAGGCGTCGGCAAACACGAGCTCACTCGCTTCCGTATTGCTGCTCTCGCCCAGCGATGGCCGCGACGAGGTGATTTGGCGTCGCAACATCCTCGAGTTGCGCCCGCGTCGGGGCTTCCGGCCCAACACCACCTACCGCGTCACCGTCGCGCCTGGCCTCGCTGACCTGCGTAACAATCGCACGTCCGAAGCCTTCGATTACGTGTTCTCCACCGGCCCGAGCACCGCGAGCGGCGAAGTGCGGGGCGTACTCTTCGATTGGACCACCGGAAGAGCGGCCGTCAACGCACGCGTCGAACTCTATCGCGAAGGCGACAGCACGTTTCGCTGGACCGCTCGCGTAGACTCCGCTGGCCGCTTCCGGGTGCGGGACCTCAATGCCGGCAACTATGAGGTTCGTGCTTGGCTTGACGCGAACAATGATCGCCGCATCTCGTTCCGCGAGGTATCGGATTCCGCACGCGTCGCCCTCGCCGACACCGCAAGCTTGGAGCTCTATGCCTTTTTGCGCGACACAATTGCCCCACGTATCGAGAACGTAGAAGCGCTGGACTCCACCGGCATCCGTGTGCGCTTCGATCGCGGTATCGTGTTGGATTGGGATGGAGCTGGCGTAAGCTTGCTCGCGGCGGATTCGTCCGTAGTTCCGCTCGAGAGCGTGCTCCTCCCGCAGCCGCGTTATGACTCGCTGGCGATTCGTCGTCGCGCCGCGCTCGATAGCGCAGCGAGGGCAGCAAAGGCGGCGGACAGCACGGCGGCTGATTCTACGCGTAGCGACAGCACCCCGATGCGGCCGAGCGTTAGATCAAAGGCTGACAGCGCCGCCGCAGATACGACTGCCGCGGATACTACGGCAGCAGATACAACCGCAACAGATACGACGGCCACGGATACGACCGCCGCCGACAGCTCTGGTCGAGACACACTTCCTCCAGCGCCTGTGTTCGGGCGCCAGGTTCCCGAGCGAAGCTGGTCCGCATTGCTCAGCGCACCGTTGGAACCCGGCAGCTATCGCATTCGCATCCGCGGTGCGCCTGGGCTCAACGGACGCGAGGTCGATAGCGAGCGCGAGTTCCGAGTGCGTCCGCCGGCGCCTCCTGCGGACTCATCCAAGGCACCGGCAACACCCGCAACAAGACCAACGCCGCCGCCAACTCGCGAGACGCGCCGCCCGTGAAGCTCGAATGCCGCCCGGCGGCCTTCCTCGACCGCGACGGCACGCTGATTCACGACGCGCATTATCTGCGGGATCCTGCGCTGGTGCGCCTCATTGATGGTGTTCCCGCCGAGTTGCGGCGCCTCGCCGCGGCTGGCTACGCGCTGGTGGTAATCACCAATCAGTCCGGAATTGCACGCGGCCTCCTGAGCGCTGCAGACTATAAAGCCGTCCGAGCAAAGCTCGACGCCCTCTTAGCCGCTGAGAACGTCACGCTGGACGCGAGCTACCACTGTCCGCACGAGCCAAGCGTGAGCGGCCCATGCGAGTGCCGTAAGCCAGGCACCCTGCTCTACCGCGAGGCCATCGAGCGCTTCGCTCTTGATCCCGCGCGCTCAGTGTTCATTGGCGATCGTTGGCGGGATGTGGCACCCGCATTTGAGCTAGGTGGCCTGGGCATTCTCGTACCGAGCGCCAATACGCCCCCTGAAGATCAAGAGCGGGCAGCGGCAGAGGCGAAAGTCGAGTCCACACTGAATGCGGCCGTCTCGCTCGTACTTCGCTCACGCACGCAGTAAGTTCTGACCGTGACATCCTCTCCAGCGCGGCTCGCAGTGCTCGCATCGGGCAACGGCAGCAATCTGCAGGCCATTTACGACGACCTGCTCGTGCACGGCGCGCGTGCGGGTGTGGAACTCGCCCTCGTTGTGTCCGACCGCAAAGCAGCCGGCGCGCTTGAGCGCGCACGGACCTGGGGTGTGCCAGCGGTGCATGTGCCCAAGGACCAGGGCGCGGCACTCGCGGCCTCGCTCCGCGAGCACGGCATCTCGCATATCGCGCTCGCGGGTTACCTGAAGCTGATTCCCTTGGACGTGGTCCGCGCATTCGCTGGCAAAATGATCAACGTGCATCCCGCCCTGCTTCCCGCGTTCGGCGGCCCAGGGATGTACGGGACCAAGGTGCACGCTGCCGTGATTGCCGCTGGTGCACGCGTGAGCGGCCCGACGGTGCATTTTGTGTCCGAGCACTACGACGAGGGTGCCATTATCGCGCAGTGGCCAGTGCCCGTGCACGCGACCGACACCGCAGACACGCTCGCCGCGCGAGTCCTTGCCGTTGAGCACAAGCTGTACCCGCTTTGCGTACGCGCCGTGGCCAGCGGCCACATCGTGCTGGGGCCAGACGGGCGCGTGCGCGTGCGCGGTGCGGACCTAAACGACTTTGACAGATTCGATGCAAACCCAATCAATCGGCAACCTTTTGCCGGCTGATGCCTGACCAACCAGAGAACCTGATGCCTGCTGCCCTACTTTCCGTTTCCGATAAGACCGGCTTGGTGGAGTTCGCGCGCGGACTCACCGCGTTGGGCTACACCTTGCTGTCCACCGGCGGCACCGCCAAGGCACTGCGCGGGGCCAAGCTCAGCGTCACCGACGTGAGCGACGTGACCAAGTTCCCCGAGATGCTCGACGGCCGCGTGAAGACACTGCACCCCGCCGTGCACGGTGGCCTGCTCGCGCGGCGCGACCTGCCCGAGCACATGGCGGCCATTGCCCAGCATGACATTGCGCCAATTGACCTCGTGTGCGTGAATCTCTATCCCTTCCGCGAAGCCGCCGCGAAAAAGGGACTCGAGCCCGCAGAGGTCATCGAGCAGATTGACATCGGTGGTCCGTCCATGCTGCGCTCGGCCGCAAAGAATTTCGCCGCGGTGACCGTGGTGGTGGATCCCAACGACTACGTCCGGGTGCTAGAGGCGCTCCAGCACGGCGGCGATGCCATTGAGATGCGCCGCGATCTGGCGGAGAAGGTGTACGCGCACACCGCCGCTTACGACGCCGCGATTAGCGGTTGGTTCGCCGCGCAGCGGGACGACCGATTCCCCGAGCACCTCGCGATGTCGTTTGAGCGCGTGCAGACCCTGCGATATGGTGAGAATCCCGGCCAAGCTGCGGCCTTCTATGTAGAGAAGAGCGGTGCCGGCCTCGGCGCGCTCAAGCAGCACGGCGGCAAGGAGCTCAGTTTCAACAATCTGCTCGACCTCGAAGGCGCGATGCTCGCCATCGATCCCTTTGGCGAGGAGACCGCGTGCGCCATCATCAAGCACACTACGCCCTGCGGACTCGCCACGGGTCGCACGGCCCTCGAAGCGTATCAGAAGGCCCTGGCCTGCGATCCCGTCTCGGCGTTTGGTAGTGTCATCGCGTTCAGCGTGCCTGTTGATGAAGCCGCAGCGCAGGCCGTGTCGTTGTTGTTCGTGGAGTGCATCATCGCACCAGCGTTCACGCCCGAGGCTTTGGTGATGCTCGGAGCCAAAAAGAATCTTCGCGTACTCGAGGGCTCCGCGCGCGTCACGGGGACCGCTCTGGATGTGAAGGGTGTGCGCGGCGGCATCCTCGTGCAGGAACGGGCTCCGGCTGTCCTCACCGACTATGGCTGGCGTGTGATGACCAAGCGGCAACCCACCAGCGCCGAACTCAAGGACTTGCTCTTCGCATGGCGGGCCGTTGCCAGCGTGAAGTCCAATGCCATCGTCCTGGCCCGCGACGGTGCCACCATCGGCATCGGCGCTGGCCAAATGAGCCGTGTGGACGCCGCCTTCCTCGCCGTGCACAAGGCGAAGATCGCGAACCACGACCCCAAGGGATCCGCACTCGGCTCGGACGCCTTCTTCCCCTTCCGCGACGGCGTGGACCAGGCCGCAGTGGCAGGGGTACAGGCCATCGTGCAACCCGGTGGCAGCGTCCGTGACGACGAGGTAATCGCCGCGGCGGATGAGCATGGGATTGCGATGGTGTTCACAGGGCAGAGGACGTTTAGGCACTGAGAATCGCACGGAAGACGGATTACGGCTGGGTAACCCAACAGCCCACCGCAACCCTCATACCTCGTACGTCCAAGCACTTACCAGCC
>JANNVQ010000001.1:0-94743 GCA_031414535.1 Gemmatimonas sp. | reverse complement strand
GGGGGCGGGCGCTTTTTGGGGTTCTTGGGGGGGGGGGGGGGGGGGGGGGGGGGGCCCGTCCGGGGGGGGGGGCGGGCGGCGGATGGTAGAGGCGGCGCGTTTGTGGTGGTCAGGACCCACGAGCGCTACTTTCCCTCTGAGCAACAGCCTCCGTCTCCAGTAGCCCGCCATCGCGCATGAGCACTCCGCTCGAAGACGACCTGCAACGCGCCCTCGGCGCCGCCTACCACATCGAGCGCGAGCTCGGTGGCGGGGGGATGTCGCGGGTCTTCGTTGCCGAGGAACGCGCGCTCGGGCGAAAGGTGGTGATCAAGATTCTCCCACCGAATCTCGTCGCGGGCTTAAGCGTGGAGCGCTTCCGGCGTGAGATTCAGCTCGCGGCCCAGCTCCAGCACCCGAACATCGTCCCCGTGCTCGCGACGGGTGAGGCCGATGGACTGCCGTGGTTCACGATGCCCTTCGTGTCGGGCGAGTCTCTGCGCGCACGCCTCATCCGCGACGGCGCACTCCCGGTGCGCGATGCCATCGCCATCCTGCGCGATGTGGCATCGGCGCTGGAGTTTGCTCACGCGCAGGGAATCGTCCACCGCGATATCAAGCCCGACAATGTGCTGCTCGCCGGGCGCGCTGCCGTGGTCACCGATTTCGGTATTGCCAAGGCGATTTCGGCTTCGCGTACGCGCGCGCCGGGCGGCACGCTCACAGAAGTCGGCACATCGCTCGGCACACCGGCCTACATGGCGCCCGAGCAGAGCGCGGGCGATCCTGCGACTGACTCGCGCGCCGACATCTACGCTTGGGGTGCGATGGCCTTCGAATTGCTGGCCGGGCGACTCCCCTTCGCCAACACCTCGCTGCACGAGCTCATTCGCGCGCATATGGTGGAGCCCGCGCCGAGTCTCGGCGCGCTACGCGCGGAGCTACCGGAGGCGCTAGTCACGCTCGTAGCGCGCTGTCTCGCCAAGAGCCCGAGCGATAGGCCAGCAACTGCCACCGAGTTACTGCGTGTGCTCGAAGCGCTGCCGATTTCCGGCCAGCAATCGGCCCACCATGCCTTAGCAACTTCCGCATCGGCGTTGGCCTCAGGATCGTCGCGCCGGAGAATTACCCCGATGCTCATCGGCGCAGCCCTAGTGGTGGCAGCGGGCGCAGGGGCCGTGTTGTACCGCACAACAGAGAAGACAAGCGACGCCACATCAGCGATGACTGCGGCGCCAGCCTTCGATCCGGCGCTTATGCTGTTAGTGCCCCTAACCCCAGCCGATCTATCACTGAGCAGCGCTGCGACCCTTGCCACGGACGCGCTCTCGCGGGGGCTCGGCACCATGCGCTATGCGCAGGTCACTATCGCGAGCGCCGCAGGCGAGTCCGACCGCCGTACCGAAGCAGCCGCTGGCCGAATGGCGACCATCCTTGATGGCCGGATCAATGCCAGCGGTGACTCATTGCAGCTCGACCTCCGGCTCACCGATGCCGCGACGGGACGCGTCGTGCTCGCGCTTCCTGCAATCAGAGTCTCGCGTGCCGACCCAGCACGCGGACTCGACGCGGCGCTCGAACCCGTCATGAGTGCCGTGGCTATCGTCACCCATCCTCTGCTTGGGCCGGCCACATTGCCTAAGGGGCCGCTCCCAGCCCTTGAAGCGGTGCGCGCACTCGAGCAGGCGTTCGTGCAGCGTGTGTTCAAACTGCAGATCGAAGCAATGGACCGGGCAGTGCGGGCAGACACGTCGTGGACATTGACGCGCGTTATCCGCGCCTTCCGCTACACGTCGTGGAGCCAGTATTACGAAGACGAGGCGAAGCGCCGCGCAATCATGGCGTCGCTGCCCGCTGCTACAGTGCAGCTCTCGCCCTACGAGACGGCACTGCGCGATGTCGCGCTTGCGGCGAACGACGCGGCGGCGGAGCGCGAAGCTGCGGCCATGAAGCGAGTCGCGCTCATCGCCCCGCGGTCCTACGGCGGAGGCAGCTACGTAGCAGCCTTGCAAAACTTGAACCGTCCACGCGAGGCGCTGGCGCAGCTCGAGCGCGAGGGGCCGTTCACGCGAGACGTAGAAGCTCCAGCGGGCTCGCCGCTCGTGGAGTCAGCGGGGTATTGGAATACGGTCGCTGATTTGCGGCATTACATCGGAGAGCACAGCGCCGAGCGCGTTGCAGCTGAGCGAGCCGCGGAACTCGCCGGCGTCACCGTCAATACTCTCATTCGGCGCGGCGTGGCGTATGCGGCTCTTGGTGACTCAGTCGCCGTGGAACGCGTGGTGGACGCCGGGTATGTGGTGCCATCGGAGAATTTTCCCAACGCGTTCGGCGGTGAAGTCATACTCATCATCGCGCAAGAGTTGATGGCCCACGGCCACGAGGCCCACGGCCGGCAAGTGCTCGAACGCGCACTGCGATGGCACGCGGAGCATAGGCGCGAGACGTTGCCTGGCGACACCATTCCACGTACTGACATTGCCTTCCGTGAGGCCTTAGCCCTCCGCGTCGCCGGACGGAACGCCGAAGCCTTGGATGCCGTGCAACCCTTGCTCGCGCTCAACTCCAGTGACTCTCGCTTCCGCTCGTTCTACGGCCGCGTGCAAGGCGCCGTGGGCAATCACGCCGCAGCCGACAGCGTCGATGCCTGGCTCGCGGAGTTGCAGCGAGATCCAGCGAAGGCGGCCACCTCGCTCAATGAGCGCGCGTTCTTGGCAGCCGCGCGTGAGCGTCGCGAGGAGGCGGTGGCACTGCTGCGAGAGTCATTTGCTCGTGGATCCAACTTCTACATCCGGAAGAACCTGCACCGCTTCAACGATTGGTGGCCGCTGAATGGCTATGCGCCCTATGATCGTATGGTGAAGCCCGAGGGCTGAGTACTCGACGCAGCACCCACGCGCGCTATTTGAGCAGCACGAGGTAGGATCCCTCATCAACGCCAATACTGTAGTCCGCCACGAAGATGCTGAGTGGCCCTTTGAGGAGCCGCCCCACCGCCGGTAGGAGCACCGCCTTTCCCGCCGAGCCGCGGCCCCGCCCGGTGATGACGCGCACGACCTTGCCGGGGCGAATGCGGCTCTGCGTTGTGAGAAAATTCCAGAGTTGTAACGTCGCCTCCGCGACGGTCGAGCCGTGCAGGTCGAGCGTCGCCGCGACGGGCGCGTCCAGCACCGGGTCCGCGCCGTATCCTGAAGTCGGTGTTTTGCGTTTAGGCATTGGCACTCCGGTACGAGTTGAGACCAAAGGTATATTTCATCCTTCTCCCACATACGGAACCAATGTCTAACGCCCCCGCAGCACTCAACGCTTCCAACCTCGGCTGCTCGCTCACCTGCAAGGATCTCCCAGCTTCAATCGCCTTCTACCGCGATGCCGTGGGATTCGGCGTGGCGCAGTCTATGGAGCGCGAGGGCAAGGTCGTGGCTGCAGTCATCGCCGCAGGCGACATCCGCATCGTCCTCAATCAGGATGACGGCAAGCTCGGCTGGGATCGCACCAAGGGGCAGGGCTTCTACCTTCAGATTAACGTGCCAACAGTTGCCGACGTGGACGCCACCGCCGCACGCATCAAGGCCACCGGCGCCGCGTTGCTCAGCGACGCGGCTGATCGACCCTGGGGCGTGCGCATGTTCCAGTTCGTGGATCTCGATGGCTTCAAGATTGGCGTGTCTACGCCGCTCGCGCGGTGAATCATTGAGGGCGCGAGTGGCCTGTGCCCGCTCGCGCCCCTGAGTCAGGACTCCGTCTATCATTCGCCGCCGTCGCCGTGCGCGTCTTTGCGTCGTACGCGATGGAATGCGCATCCCCCTGCGAGCGCGCTGGCCCTTCCTTCACCGCGTGTCCCATCCCGCGCAGCGCTGCAAGCACATCGGGCCGCGCCGCGCCCGCTTCCACATAGAACGTGTCGGGCATCCACTGATGATGCACGCGCGGGGCATCAACCGCGGTGCGAATATCCTCGTTGAACAGCGTCACGCCGAGCACCACATCGAGCGTGGTGCTCGGAATCGTGCGGCCACCGGGTGAACCCGTCACCAAACGCAGTTTACCATCGCGCGTGATGATGGTGGGCGACATTGAGCTGAGCATCCGCTTCTCGGGCGTGATCACATTCGCGGGCGTGCCGATTCCCCAGGCCGTATTCGTGCTGCCGGGCTTCTTGTTGAAGTCGCCCATCTCGTTGTTGAGCAGGAAACCGGCCACCACCACGCCCGAACCGTAGCCTGATTCAAGCGTGTACGTGTTGCTCACCGCATTGCCCTCGGCGTCCACCACACTGAAATGCGTGGTCTGCGGCGACTCGGGGATTTCGTTCACAATATCGGCGCCCAACTCGAGACTCGACGTGGCCTTAGTGGAATCCGTTGCCGCGACGAGCGAGGCGGCGTACTCCCGCGAGACCAAACGCTCGAGAGGAATGTCCGCCGTGAAGTCCGGATCGCCGAGCCACCGGGCGCGATCAAGAAACGCGCGGCGTGAGGCCTCGGCGCGGCGATGCAGGTAGCGCGCCGAGCCGCGCGTCATCCCATCAAGACCACCAGCCTCTAATTGATTGAGGACGGAGATCATCACCATGCCTCCCGAACTCGGCGGCGCCATGCCTATGATCTCGTGGCCATTGAAGCGGCCGCGCAGCGGCGCGCGCTCCACGGCTGCGTAACGCGCCAGATCGTCCTTGGTGATGAGTCCGTTGTGCGCACGCATCTGCGCGGCGATGGAGTCGGCAATCCATCCCGAGTAGAACGCGCTCGCACCACTGTCCGCAATCGCTTGCAGCGCACGCGCCAACTGCGGGAGCTTGAGCGTGTCGCCGCCTACCCACTTTGAACCATCGGCCTTGGCATAGGTGGCAACGCTGGAAGGGAAGGGCGCGAAGATGCGTTCCACCACGAAGTTCAATTCGCTCGCCAAGGCATCGGAGAGCACAAAGCCGCGTGCCGCGAGTTCCGCCGCGGGTAGCACGAGATCGCGCCAGGGCATCGTGCCATGCTTCGCGTGCGCCATCGCGAGCCCCGCAACCGTGCCCGGCACGCCCGGTGCGCGCCATCCCGAATCCGTCGCGGCCTCGGCGCGCGTACCATCGGGATTGAGATACATCGTCGCCGTGGCTGCGAGCGGTGCCTTCTCGCGATAGTCGATGGTCGTCGCCGTGCCGTCGGCGAGGCGAATGACCATGAAGCCACCGCCGCCGATGTTTCCTGCACTCGGATGCGTGACCGCCAGTGCAAACGCCGTGGCCACGGCTGCATCAACGGCATTGCCACCGCGAGAGAGTGTGGCCGCACCGATGTCGGACGCGACGTGATGCGCACTCACGACCGCGCCGCTGGTGGACGTGAGGACATCGGGGGCGCTCGCGGGCTCGCGTGTGCAGGCGAGCGCGAGGAGAGCGAGAAGGCTGAGGCGCGGCAGGTGAGATCGCATAGGCCAGAAGGGTAGCACATAAAAAAGAGCCGGGGAGTGAGCGACCATCCGCTCACTCCCCGGTCCATCCTACTTGGGTCCTTTGGTGCCAGCCGACTTAGCGACCGCCGAAGCTCATCGTGAGTCCGAAGCCGCTATCGTTGCGACCCGGAGCGTTCATCATCATCGTCGCGAGTTGCAGGTTAAACACGCCAAACTCGAGGCCGAGTCCTGCGCTGTAGCGCACGCCCTCGCCGAGCGTCGTGATACCGGCGCGGAGCGGGACGAAGGGAATCAAATGCAGCTCGGCGCCAAGACCAATCTGCGTCTGAGGGCCAAGCTCGACGCCATCGCCGAAGCGCTGGCGGAGGTCGGCGGCAAGCGTGACGCGCTTGAATCCGGTCCACGCGACGCCGAGGGCCAGTGTCGGGTTCACCTCTGTGTTCTTGATACGGGCACGCAGTTCCTGCTGCAGCGCCGGCGAGGCCGACGAGAGCGGAAGGATTTCAGACGAGCTGCTGCTGGAGTCCTGGTCGAAGGTCGCCTGAACCGGTAGGTAGTAGAGGTTGTCCGTCTTCCACGCGAAGGTGCTGACGATGTCGTGTACCACGGCCGAGGTGGTCAGGTTGCCGAGTTGCCAGGTGGCGCCGACGTCGAAGCCAAAGCCGCTACCGTTGTTCATGTACTCGGCGGTGTCGGTCACCACCATCGGCGCGTCAATATCGATGCGAATCGGGTTCGACGTGATGGTCGAGCCATTGTCGCGCATGGAAGCCATGCCGTGGCCGATCATGTACTTGCCGGTGACGCCGAGGGCTAGCGTGCCGATTGGCACGATGGGCATGCGGCGGCCATACGCGAGCGCGAAGCTGGTCGTCGCGTTGCCATCGAGGGCGAGGTCGGAGAGCGTGTAGTTCTGCGCGACGCCCGTGCGGCCCGCGTTGCCGAAGAGCAGCAACTCAGCGACGGCCGGTGGCAGATCGCCATTGGCCCGGATGCTGGTTGTGGTGCTGAAGGCGAACGAACCAAAGGACAGCGCGATTGGGGTGAAATCAAATTCGCCGCTGAGGTTCTGACCGCCATTGTCGGTGACCTTCTGTAGCCAGGACTCGCGCACGGTCTGCGGGACCACGAGGCCCGAGTAGTCGTTGAGGTCTTGAAGCGTGATGGGGCCCGTTCCTGCCCCGAACTGCGGCGAGATTGCGAACGAGAACCGCGCGTTGCCCGAGAGTCCGAGGTTGGCTGGATTCCACGCCACCGCGTTGAAGTTCCGTGCCAGGGCCGTGTAGTTGTCGCCCATGGCCGTGGCCGCGGCGGAAGCATTTCCCTGCGCCTGCGCGAAGCTCGGAGAGAGCGCGAGCGCGAGGACGAGAGCCGAGCCGGCGAGGCGTGAGGCTGTGAGTTGAATGCGGGTCATGGCTCAGGCCCCCACGTTGAGGATAAGCCGAACCCGGGTCCGCAGCGTGATGCGCTGGGTGGGTGTGACCGTGACGGTGTTGCCTGCGCCGGCTCCGGTCGCCGTCCCAGTGACGGTGATGGTGACGTTGGTCTTGCCAAGGAGCGACTGCAGTTCGGTCTTGTTGAGTGAAATCGTGCTGCTTGAAGTTGGCGTGGCCGGGATGACCAGTGCCTTGGTGACGGTCACCGGACCAGCACCGCCCTGCGCCGGCGCCGCGATGGCGACGCTCATCGTCGCCGAGGCCGCTAAGCCGTTTGTGACGTCGAGCAGGAGTGCGCCGCTCTCAACCTGATCGCCGAAGTCCACACCTTCGAGGTCAAAGGCGGTTGGGGCGGTGCTAATAGCGTCACCGTTCACGACAACCGTCGCCTGCGAGACGGTGAAGCTCTGGACGGCGGTGGCAATCGAGAGTGCGTTGGCGCTATTGAGCGTTCCTGAGCCGCCGGCCGGCACATTCAAAACAGCCGATACGGAGATGGTGCCGGTGTAGGCGCCCGTGGGCACGGGGACGGCGAGGACCGTCGTCGCACCGGTCGGCAGCGTGCTCGCGGCGCCGGTGAAGGTCGTCGTCGAGGTGGTGCTGCCGCTGGTGATCGTGATGGCAATCGAGCCAAACGGCGCCGAGAGGCCATTGGGACGCAGCGGATTGAAGCCGAGGTTGTTGTTGACCGACAGATTCAGCGTACCGCTCGAGACCGTTGCGGCAGTGACGCCGGCCGGGAAGGAGACGGTGGTGCCGAGCGCGCCGCCCGAGGACGTAAAGGCAGGGACCGGTGCGACCACCGTGACGTTCGACTGACAGGCGGGCTGGGCGCAGAGCGCGCCGAGCGTGGAGTTGATGGCCGCTGGTGCAGGAATCGTCACCACGAATGCTGTACCGCCGCCGTTCAGTGCGACGTTGGCCGGCAGAATCTCCGACACCCCGACCGTGATTGAATCGGAAGGGATGATCCAGGTCTGCTGCAGGATTGGAGCATCTGATGGAATCTCGCAGGCGGCGAGCAGCCCGAGAGGGACCACGATGGCAGAGCGCAATGCGATCCGCACGGTACTGGGTGACATGTGTCTTCCTTGAAGAGAAAGCGGTCGGCGCGCCCGAACGCGTGCACTAAATTTGCTTACTTTCCCATCCCCGCGCACGATTCCGCGTGATCGGCGTCACTATTTGACGGTGAGCGCAGAGCCGGTACCTGCCTACTTCACTTATCCCGCACCTGCCGGAACGCAGTCCAACCATGAAAACGTCGCTCTTTCGTCTCGTCTCGCGGGTTTCCCGGGCGCTGCACGCCGCGGTTGCCATCACGCCGGGCGGCCAGCGACACATTCGAGATGATTCTCAGTCAATCGGCTTTGCCGTTGACCTTTGTCGGGTTCTGCAGGAGGAGCTGGCGAGCCCGGAACAGCAGACGCTGACGCTACTCGATGTTGGGGCGCGAACTGCGGCAGGGTCTGACCTGATCGCCCGCGTGTTCCATCCCCGCTCGTGGAGTCGGCTGCGCTTCACCGTCACGGCAATCGACAACAACTCTCATTGGTACCCTCGAGCTGCAATTACGCTTCCGAGGGTCAACTATCGTGTGCGCGACGTTTTTGACCTCGATGAGCAATTCGATGTGGTCGTCTGCTCCCACACGCTCGAGCATACCGACGAACCCGGCCAATTGCTCGAGAAGCTTTTGAGCACGGCGCGTCGGCTCGTGGTCATTGCTGCTCCGTGGAAGGAACCAGTGGCGACGCGTCTGGCTTATCATCTCCATACGTTTGACGAAGAGTTCTTCGAACGGTATCCGCCCACGCGGTTCGAGTCGTACTTAAGCCCGCACTGGTCGGGTGGAGAGTGTTTCATCGCGGCGTATGACACGCGCGGCCGCTCCACGAATTATGGTTCATAGGCCCCTTTAGCTGGCGTTACTCTGTCCCTTTTGCCCCACAGTCCCTTGCGTCCGCCCCGCACCGATTTCGTTTGGTCCACCGAGCGCGAACCACACCGGGGCCGCACCCAAGAGATCTTGGAGCGGCATCCTGAGGTGCGCGCGCTCATTGGGCGCAATCCGTACACGGCCCTGCTCATCGTGGGCACGGTCGCGCTGCAGCTGTTCATCGCGTACCTGCTACGCGATGCCTCGTGGTGGTGGATTTTCGGTGCCGCGTATCTCGTGGGGGCCTTTGCAGACCATGCCTTGTTCGTGATGGTACACGAGTGTGCGCACAATCTTGTGTTCCGGCGCGGGTGGATGAATCTGGTGGCCGCCATCGTCGCCAACCTTCCACAGTTGTTTCCGAGCGCGATTTCGTTCCGCCGTTACCACCTGAAGCACCACTCGTACCAAGGGGTGCACGAACTTGATGCGGACCTCCCGAGCTACTGGGAAGCCCGCCTCATCCAGCAATGGTTTGTGGGTAAGGCGTTGTGGTTGCTGCTGTTTCCGCTCTTCCAGATCGCCCGGACGGCGCGCACGCGCGAGATTGCCGTGATGGATCGCTGGGTCGCGGTCAACTGGGTGGTGCAAATCGGCTTCACGGTGGCGGTGTGGCGGATGATGGGCCCGAGCGCGATGGCCTATCTTGTGCTGTCGTTCTTCTTCTCCATCGGCCTGCACCCACTTGGCGCGCGCTGGATTCAAGAGCATTTCCTTACCACCGACGAGCAGGAAACGTCAAGTTATTACGGGCCCGTGAACCGCGTGGCGCTCAATGTGGGATACCACAACGAGCATCACGATTTTCCATCGGTGCCTTGGCATCGCTTGCCTGAATTGCGCGCCGCCGCGCCGGAGGCGTACGAGGGCCTGCACGCGCATCGTTCGTTGTCGCGCTTGTTGCTTCGGTTCATCTTTGATCAGGAATTGTCGCTGTTCCATCGCGTGGTGCGGCGCCGAACGGCGTAGCGCGACAAAGCATACCATCCGAACGATCTCTTGAATTTCTCGCTAATTGCCGCTGCGGTGCTGGGCTTGGTGCTCAGCTTCTGGGTGTTGTTGTACTGCTGGATTTATTACAACACGTGGCTGATTTGGCTCGCCTGGACTCTTCGTCGCGCGGCACCGACGCGACCGCCGCTTCCAGTCACCTTACCGCGCGTCACGGTGCAACTGCCTGTCTTCAACGAGGAAGCGGTGGTTGTACGGCTTCTCACGGCGGTTGGCGAGCTCGATTGGCCACCGGAGCTTCTTCAGGTCCAGTTGCTCGATGATTCCACTGACGAGACCCCGTCGATTGCCGCGCCGACTGTCGAGCGCTTGCGACTCCGTGGGCTTGATGTGGCGCACATTCAGCGATCTGTTCGTACCGGGTACAAGGCGGGTGCGCTGCAGGACGCGCTGTCGTCTGCAACCGGCGAGTTCATCTTGATTCTCGATGCCGACTTCGTGCCCGCCCCGAACCTTCTGCGTCAGCTGATCCCCTGGTTCGCTGACCCCGGGATCGCCATGGTGCAGGGGCGATGGGGAGGGCTAGGCACGCCGCGTACGCTGATTGAGCGGACTGGAGGATTCTGGATAGACCGACACTTCGCCATCGAACAGTTGGCGCGCAGTCGGTCAGGACAGTTCTTCCACTTCAATGGCTCCGGGGGCGTCTGGCGGCGGAGCGTCATTGCTGAAGCTGGGGGCTGGTCAGCGGAGACACTTGCCGAGGACTTGGATCTGTCGTTGCGAGCGTGGCTTCGCGGTTGGCGATTCGCGTTCGACTACGACGCGGTCATTCCCGCCGAGATTCCGGCAAATGTCGCGGCCTTGCGCATTCAGCAGGCCCGCTGGTCACGCGGCGCGTTTCAGATGGCACGCAAAGCGATGCCCCTCTTGCGGCACGCGGGGTGGCGCGATCGGCTCACGGTGGGCTTGCAGGTCACCGGTTATTGCTTCCCCATCTTGCTACTCGCGCTGGCACTCACGGCAGGCCCCGTTGCCTGGGCTCGTTCGTATCACCCCGTCGTCGGCTTCTTGGCTGCCGATCTCCCAATGACCGCCTTCTTCGTGGGCCTCGGTGCACAGACGGCGTGGCAGGCGCTGTCGGTGGGATGGCGGCGTGGATGGCTCGAGATTGAGGCGGCTGCCATCGGGATCGGCATGGCACCACTGCTGCTCAAAGCGGGCATCGCTGGCCTTCGCTCCTTCGGCGGGGAGTTCAAGCGTACTCCGAAGTCCGCACGGGCGTCGGGGGCTGCATCGGCTATCGTATTTGTTGAGGCCGGGGCGGGACTGCTCTGTCTCGGAAGTGCGGGCTGGGCGATTGGCATGGGGGCCCCGTGGATTGCCCTCCTCCCGCTGCTTGCGGGTGCGGGCCTCCTTACGTTCGCGTGGCGGACGCTGCGGCCGTAGACTCCGACGCCTGTGCTTCATGCAATCGGTGCAACAGTCCGCCACTCTGAAGGAGATCGTTCCAGGACCCCTGTTCCACCACGCGGCCGTTGTCCATTACCAGGATCATGTCGGCGTCGCGGATAGTGGAGAGGCGATGCGCAATCACGATGAGCGTGCGTCCCGCGGCGCGGCGTTGAATGGCGCGTGCCACACGCTGCTCAATTACGCTATCGAGTGCCGACGTGGCCTCGTCGAGGATGAGGATGTCCGGGTCGCGCAAGAGCGCGCGAGCCAAAGCTAGGCGCTGGCGTTGGCCGCCGGAGAGGCGCACGCCGCGGTCGCCAATGTTGGTGTCGAATCCATCGCGGAGTCCGTCGTAAAAGGGGCGAAGTTCCACATCGCCGAGCGCGACCAACAATTCATCGTTGGGCACCTCGCGGTCCAGCCCAAAGGTAAGGTTGTCGCGGAGTGAACGATTGAGGAGCCACACGTCCTGGCTCACGAGTGCCATGCGCGCGTGCAACGACGCCACCGCGAACTCCCGAATGTCCACGCCATCAACGGTGATCGAACCCGGTGGGCAGTCGTACAAGCGTGCAATCAAATCCACGAGGCTGGTTTTCCCGGCACCCGAATAGCCCACGATTGCGGTCACCTTGCCGGCCTCGATCGTTGCGTGCACGCCGTGCAAGACGTCCACGCCGGGCTGATACCCAAACGAGAGATCCTTAATCTCGATTGCACGCTGCGGTGGCGTGAAGGGTCGCGGTCCCGACGGGACGATGAACTTCTCATCGTCGGAGAACAGTCCCGCCAAGGCTGAGAGCCGCGGCCATTCCTCCGCAATTTGCGACCGGAACATGCTCAAATACCGAAAGTCCGGAAGCGCTTGTTGGACGATAAACAGGAAGGCGCCGAACTCAACGAGGTCCCCGGGCGAAAAACTGCCGGCCGAGACCATGACGGCGCCTTGCACCATGAGCATAATGAGGAGAATGAAGACCTCCTCGATCGGATACCGGAGACTCATGACGCGATCGCGTCGAATGGTGATGTCCTTGGCTTCGTGCAGCGCGTCGATGTAGGTGCTCGCGGCTTCGCGCTCTTGGGAATTCACCTTGACTAGCGGGATGGAGCCGAGGATGTCGAGGATGCGTGAGCGGACCTTGCTCTCGGCTTCCATGCTCTCGTGCGCGATACGGCTGACGCGCACGTCGATCCACCGCATGAACCAACTCACGAACGGGAGCGACAGCGTGAATGCGATGGCGAGCGGGAGCGAGATGGCTAGCATCACGACGGCCTTGACCACGAGATACAGCGCGTAGCGGATGCACTCCTCCGCGGCGAGCAAGAGCCGAATGACCGAGCTGGACCACCCAATCTCGGCGTCAATCGCGCCGATGGCCTTTCGGTCGAAGTACTGACGTCCGAAGCTGAGCACGCGGCTGAAGGTCTCCGCGCCCACGTCCACACGGTATCGCGCCGTCCGTCCCGCGACGTACACGGAGCGCAGGTAGTCGAAGAGGAGCTTTCCGGACCGTGCGGCGATGATGAGTCCGAGAATGATGAGGATGAGCGCCACCACGCGCTTCTCGGTCGTCGCGACTGAACTCGGCACGAGCGATGTGATCCACGAGAGCGCCGGCGACGTCTCCAAGGCCTCCACCGAGTTCCGCCCGATCGACTTCGTGAGCGGAATCAGCAACGCGAACGCGGCGGCCTCGCAGGCGGCGGAGAGCAACGCGAGCCCGAGCGGCACAGCGAGCTGAACCGGCTGGACTCGCGCCACGCGCCAATAGTGGCGCAGAACGCCAAGTGGAGTCGGGGTCACCAAGGAATGCAGGGGAGAAGTGTGCGCATCGGCACGCTTGAGCGTGCATTTACATTTAGGAAGCTTATGCGACTTACGCCGTTCCCGCAGTGCCTCCTCCGTGCCGCCCTCCTGCTCGTCGTGGGGATGCCGTCCCCTCTCGTTGCCCAAAGGCTGGAGCCTATCGCTCCGGAGGAACGCTGCGACGGCCGGACCATCGCAGCGATTGAGTTCGTCGGGGCCCGGCGCTCCCTGCTTGGCCCCCGCCTTGACCCTGTGGCGACCGTCGTCAACAACGCGATGTTTGCGTTGCAGCCGCAAACCCGGACGAAAGTGGTGGAGCGATTTCTGTTGCTCCGGGAGGGAGATGTATGTGAGGAGCAGCGCCGCGTGGAATCGGAGCGCGTCCTGCGCGCGCAGCCGTATATCAGCGATGTCGCCATCCGTGTGCTCCCGCACTCGGAGGGCGAGGTGCGACTCCGCGTCGAGACAATCGACGAGTGGGTGCTTTACACGGAAGTCTGGGGCGTGGAAGGCTTGCCGGCTGGCATCGAACTCGGCACGGGCAGCATTGCCGGCACCGGCAAAGGGTTTCGGCTGCTCACCGAACTGGGGCGCGGCGGCGAAGTGGGGTGGGGCGCGAAGTTCAAGAATCCGCAGTTCCTTGGGCAACCAATCATTCTCGACCTCGCCTTCTCCTCGCGGCCCTTTGTCGATAGTTGGTCGTTTGGACTCCAGCGTCCGGCACTCACCAACTTCCAACGCAATTCTTGGAACTCGCTGGTCGCGTCGAACCGCGGGTTTTATACGCTCTTCGATCCGGTCCTCCGAAGCGTCACCGTCGAATACGAGCAACGCACCGCGGCCTTTATCGGGAGCCGGCGCCTTGGACCGGACAACGCTCCGTGGTTCGTGAATGGCACCCTAGATTGGGAGCGAGCCCAACGCCGACGCGTTGTGCAGATTCGGGACAACGGACCCGTGGACATTCCGCCGCCGCCCGAGGTGGCTCTTCGTTACCCCGTCTTCGACGCCACTCGCATAGGCGTCGGTGCGAGCTACCGTCGCCTCCGATTCCGCCCCATACGCGGCCTCGGAGCGCTGAGTGCTCCAGAGGACGTCACGCTGGGCTACGACACATGGTTTAGCGCGCGCCTCGGCATCGCCGCTCTTCAACGTGACGAGACCGACCACGTGTACGGTGCCGGAAACTCAGGCGCCATTGGGAACGAGCACGCACTGCTGCGGTGGAACGTGAGTGCGTTCTGGAGCTCACCGCGAATGGGCGCGGCCGAGGGAGAGGCCGCCGCGAGTGGGCGCACGGCGCTCGCGCTGAAGCGCAACGAAGGGCATCTGACCGCCCTCACGCTTGCGGGCACGGCCACGCGCAACGCGCGGATTCCCACCCAGCTCACGCTGCGAGAGGATGATACCGGCCTCCTCGGTTTCCGCAATACGGATTTCGGCGGGGCCGGCCGTATGGTCATCGGACTCGAGGAACGGCACCGGCTTCCACTGACGACCCGCCGAGCAGAAGTGGCGTTTGCGTTCTTGTCGCAGACCGGACGCATTTGGGCTGGTGATGCGCCCTTTGGCCGCTCGTCGCCTTGGTACGCGGCGGTGGGCGCATCGGTCATGGTCGCGATACCGGCCGGCGCGAAGCAAATGCTGACCCTTGAGGTAGGCGTCCCACTCAACGCCCCCCCGGGCCTCCGGCAGCAAGAAGTACGACTCTTCTTCGGCGACCGCACCGGTCGGTACTGATCGACGTCCGCCCTAGGTCATCTGCGCTAGCAATGGCCGTGCCACAGGTGCATTTTTCATCGGTGGAACTCCGAGCCGACGACGCCCTGCAGGCGCGGGTGCAAACCCTAGTGGACGTACTTGAATACCGCAGCCTGCGACAGGGTGAGCAGGAGGTGTTCACGTTCCTTGGCGGTGACGGAGAGACCCGCGGTACCCGCACGTTCGGCGAGCTGCAGGCGCGCGCGCGCGCCCTCGCCGTTCGGCTCGGCGATCGGACAATTCCCGGGGACCGTGTGGTGCTGTTGGTTCCGCCTGGGCTGGATTACGTGACGGCGTTCTTCGCCTGCCTCTATGCCGGCGTCGTTGCCGTTCCCGCGTATCCGCCCAACCCGCGTCGTGCAGATCCGCGCGTGAGCCGGATCGTCGCCGATTGTGGGGCCAAAGCGGCCTTGGTGTCCCCCGAACTGATGTTGCGCCTCGAGGGCTGGCTCGCGCTCGCTCCTGAGTTGCGCGATTTGCAGTGGGTGGATGTGTCGGACGCCGAGAGTTCCGATGCATCGCTCTGGCAGGCGCCCGACGTAACCGGCGATTCGCTGGCGATGCTCCAGTACACGTCTGGCTCCACGGGTGACCCGCGCGGCGTGATGCTCACCCACCGGCATCTCCTCGCCAACTTGGCCGTCATCCACCGGGTGTCGGACTTCCGGAAGAGTGACAATGCGGTGTTCTGGCTGCCGCCATTTCACGACATGGGACTCATTGGCGGCGTGCTCGAGCCCATTTATGCGGCGGTGCCGACGGCCCTTCTGACCCCCGCGACGTTCTTGCAGCGGCCTGCCGTGTGGCTGCAGGCGATGTCCGAGCGGCGCGCCACCATGGCGGGCGGACCGAACTCCGCCTTTGACTTGTGTGTGGATCGCACGACTCCCGAGGAGCGCGCTCAGCTCGATCTCTCGGCCTTACGCGTGTGCTTCAATGGCGCGGAGCCCGTGCGCTACGAGACCATGCAGCGCTTCGCCGAAGCGTTCGCCCCGGCGGGCTTTAATGCGCGCGCGATGTTTCCCTGCTATGGGCTCGCTGAGGCTACACTGTTCGTTTCAGGTGGGCACTCAGGGCAGGGCGCCTCAACCGCGTTCGTGCAACGCGAAGAACTGTTGGGCGGCACGCTCGTCGCCTGCAAGCCCGACGCAGCGGAGGCGCAGGCCCTCGTGACCGCCGGCGTGCCGGCGCCAGGGACGGAGATTGCGATCATCGATCCCGACACGGGCGACGTCCTCCCTGAGGGTCGGGTCGGTGAGATATGGGTGTCTAGCCCCAGCGTCACGGACGGCTATTGGAATCGGCCAGCCTCGGACGCGCTCTTGCACGCGCAGGTGCCAGGCCGGCCCGACCGCTTCCTCCGGACGGGAGATCTCGGCGCCATGCTGCGCGGAGAGCTCATTGTCACGGGGCGCCTGAAGGACATCATCATCCTGCAGGGTCGCAATTACTACCCGCAGGACCTCGAGGTCGCCGTCACGCGTGCGCACGAGGGGCTGCGCCGCGGACATTGCGCAGCCTTTGCCGTGCCGGCGGGAACGGACAGTGGCGCACCGGATCGCTTGGTGATTGCGGTGGAAGTCGGCCGCCACCACGACAGCGCATCCGACCGTCTCATCTGGCAGGCGATTCGACGCGAGCTCGGCTCGGGCCCTGGCGTTTCGCCGCACGAGATTGTGCTCGTGCGATTGAACGGCATCCCGCGCACGTCGAGTGGCAAGCTGCAGCGCCGCGCCTGTCGCAACGCCTTTCTCGACGGCTCGCTCGATATCGTCGGTCGCTGGCGAAGCCCCGATCGTCCGGCCACGCTGCCCGTGGACGCGACGATTGCGTTTGTCCTCGATTGGATTGCGCAGGAGACGGCACAGGATGTTGCGACGCTCTCCGCCGATGCGGCGCCGCGAGACCTCGGCCTCGACTCCCTTGGCATGACCTCGCTCGCCGTGGCGCTCGAGGAACGCGTGGGGCGGCGTCTCGTCGCCACCGAACTCTGGGAGCAGCCGTCGGTGCGCGCGATCGTGACCTTCGCGCTACGCGGGGAGCGGGGCGCACGACGCGATTCTGGCAGCACGCCATTGCCCTCGCCGGCCGAGACGACGGACATGTCCAAGTGGCCAGAGGTGCGCGCGATGGCCGAGCGCCGTCGCGACCTGACTGAAGCCGGCCTTGCCTCGATGTTCTTCCAGCCACACGATGGCATCGCCGGGCGACTGAGCGTGGTCGAGGGTCAGTCCCTGCTCAACTTCGCGTCGTACAACTACCTCGGGCTGGGTGGACATCCCGCCGTACTCAGTGCGACGCACGACGCGATCACGCGCTGGGGCACCTCGGCGTCGGCCAGTCGCCTCGTCTCTGGCGAGCGTGCGGTCCACCGTGAGCTCGAAGAAGAGTTAGCCGCGTTCACTGGCGTGCCATCGGCGCTCGCCTTCGTGAGCGGGCACGCAACGAACGCGACGACCATTCCGCACCTGCTTGGCTCCGACGATCTCGTGCTCTGCGACGCGCTGCTCCATAACAGCGCCATGCTCGGTGCCGCGCAGTCGGGCGCTCGGCACCTGCTGTTTCCGCACAACGACTGGGAGGCGTTGGACGCCCTGCTCAGACGCTTGCGTCCGGGGCATCGTCGCGCGCTGGTAATCATTGAAGGCGTGTATAGCGCTGATGGTGACATTCCCGATCTGGCGCGTTTCGTTGAAGTGAAGAACCGTCATCACGCGTTGCTCATGGTGGACGAGGCGCACAGTCTCGGCGTGATTGGTGCGACCGGCCGCGGGCTCGCTGAGCATGCGGGTGTTGATCCCATGTCTGTAGACATTTGGATGGGAACGCTGAGCAAGACCCTCGCGAGCTGTGGCGGGTACATCGCCGGGCGCGCCGAGCTCGTGGACTATTTGCGCTTTAGCGCACCGGGCTTCGTGTTCAGCGTGGGAATGACGCCGGCCAATGCGGCGGCGGCGCTGGCCGCCTTGCGGGTAATGCGCGCCGAGCCTGAGCGGGTGAGCGCCGTGCGGGAGCGCACCGCCGAATTCGTGGCGGCGTGTCGGGAGCGTGGCATCAACACCGGCGCCAGCTACGGTTCGGCTATCGTGCCGGTCATCGTGGGCGACTCGGAGCGGGCCCTGCGCCTGAGCCAAGAACTGCGTGCTTTGGGCATTGAGGCGCCCCCAATGCTGCCGCCCTCGGTTCCAGAAGGGCAGGCGCGCGTACGCTTCTTCGTGTCGTCGTCGCACCGCTCCGCGGACATTACCCGCGCTGTGAACGCACTCGAGCAGGCGCTAGCTTTGGAGAGTGCGCCACTCCGCTCTTCCCGTCGTCATCCGCCGCGTTGAAAGTCGGCGGGACCTCACGCGATTCATAGATTTCGCGTGGCAGCTCTACCAGCCTGAGCAGTATCCCAACTGGGTCCCGCCACTGCGCATGTCGGTGGAGGATGCGTTGCGCCCGAGCCATCCGTTCTACGCCGACGCATCGCGTGAACTCCTGCTCGCGATGCGTGGCGACGAGATCGTGGGCCGCATTGCCGCAATCGAGAATCGAGCCCACAACCGATTCCACGGGGACAGCGTGGGATTCTTTGGCTTTTTCGAGTGCATGGATGATCAGGAGGCGGCCACGGCCCTATTCGCCGCCGCCGCTGACTGGCTTGGGGCGCGCGGACTCACCAGCATGAGCGGGCCCTTCAACCCGAGCACGAATTACGAGTGTGGGCTACTCGTGGGCGGGTTTGAGCTGCGCCCCACGTTCATGACGGCATGGAATCCGCCGTACTACGACCGGCTCTGTATTGAGGCGGGGTGTCGGCAAGCAAAGGATCTGCTTGGATTTCGCTTTGATGTGAGTACGCCGAACTTCACGCCGCCGCCAATCCTCGAGCGACACAGCGAGCGCGCGCTTCGCGCAGGCATCACGCTCCGCGACATCGAGCCGCAGCACTTCGATCGCGAGGTCGCAATCCTCTGGGACATCTACAACGAGGCGTGGGAAGCGAACTGGGGCTTCGTGCCGTTCACGGAAGCAGAGTTCCGCCACTTGGCCAAGGATGTGCGGCACCTGCTGGCGCCCGGCTACTGCTACATCGCATCCGTGGATGGCGTGCCCGTGGCATTTCTCCTTTCGGTGGTTGACTTCAACGACACGCTCCGGAATCACCGAAGCGGCAGGCTCATTCCTATGGGATTGCTGCGCCTGCTGTGGCACAAGCGTCGCGCACCTTCTATTCGCGTGATGGCACTCGGCGTGCGTTCGGCGTTCCGCTCACGTCCCATCCTGCCCTTGTTCACGCGCGAGTTGATGCAGCGTGGCCTGAAGAGCGCGGTGACCAAGCGCGCCGAGGCTTCGTGGTTGCTCGAGGACAACCATCTCATCGTGAAATCCATGCGTTCCCTTGGTGCGGACGAGTGCATGCGGTGGCGCCTCTACGAACGCGCCATCGGGCCTTCGCCGCAGTGACGCGTCACGTATGATTGCCGTTGTTACCGGTGCCTCCGGCTTTATTGGCGCGAACCTCGTGGACTCGCTGGTCGCCGACGGGGTTGAAGTGCGCGTGCTGCGACGTCCAGGCGTGGCGCAGGGACCGGCGCCGCGTGGCACCACGGCGCACATGGTGGATCTCTTCGCGGCGGATGCGCGGAAGGCGAGTCTGTGGCAGGGGGCGACGCATGTGTTTCACCTCGCGGCGCGAACGCGTGCGCTCAATCCTGCTGACTTCGCGATGGACAACGTGAAACCAACGGCGCGTCTTGCCGAGGTTCTCGCGCAACTCAGCTCGGTGCCGCGACTAGTGTTTGTGTCCTCGCAGGCGGCGGCGGGCCCAGCACGTTCGGCACAGGCGCCCGTGACTGATGCTGATGACGCGCAGCCGGTTGATGCCTATGGCCAGAGCAAGTTCCAGGCCGAGGCGGCGGTGCGCGGCGCGGGCTTGCCAGCGGTGATCATTCGGCCTTCGGCCGTGTATGGCCCTCGCGACCGTGACTTCCTGCAGGTGTTTGAGCAACTCCGCCGTCCGCTCGCGCTGCAGGCCTCGCCTTCGTGGCATGGTTTATCGCTCGTGCATGTGCATGATGTCGTGGCGGCGCTGCGTCTGGCGGCGGTGCGCGAGGAAGCCTTGGGACGAAGCTTTTTTGTGGAAGATGGCGCGCCCGCGACCTGGGGCAGCGTATATGACGAGATTTCGGCGGTGCTGCGCCGCTCGCCACCGCGTCTAACGGTACCTGCAGCCGCGTTGTGGGTGGCGGCTATCGGCAGCGAGTTCGTTGCAGGCCTGCGCGGGATGGATCCGCTGCTCACCCGCGCCAAGCTCGATCTCGCGCGGCATGCCTACTGGCTTTGCGCGGCGACTGGGCTCACTCAGACGCTGGGCTGGCGACCGCTCGTCACACGCGCCGATGGATGGGCGCGCACCTACGAGTGGTACCGGGAGGCGAAGTGGATCCGCTCGTAATCGCTATGCTGGTCTGTGTCGGCATTTACCCGCTCGCGGTTGTGGTCTTGGTGCTTGGCATTCGTCGGCTCGCGCGCTCACGATCCATCAGCGATGCGCAGGCGCCTGCCGTGACGGTGGTGGTCAGCGCACGGAATGAGGAGCGTGATCTGCCGCGCTGTCTCGCGGCCTTGTTGGCGCTGGAGTATCCAGCGGGCATGCTGCAGCTGGTGCTCGTCAACGATCGCTCCACTGACGGAACCGGAGCATTGATTGACGCCGTCGCCCGTGCGCATCCGCACGTGCTCGCGCTCCACACGTCTGCGCTCCCCGACAACGGGCTCGCAGCCAAGGCGCGCGGCATCGCTCATGGCTTTGCGCATGCCACTGGAGCGTGGGTGTTGATCACGGACGCGGATGCTGCGGTGCCGCCCAAGTGGGTGCGGCACATGATTGGCGCTGCCACGTGTGAGGACACCGTTGTGGGCGGCACGGTTCTCGTGGAGCCACGGCAATGGTGGGGCGCCGCCGAGCGGGTACTGAACTTGATGCTGCAGCCAATCAACCACGGCCTCGCTGGCTGGGGCGCGGCAGTTGCGGCGGTTGGCCCAAACATGGGAATCAGGCGCAGCGCGTATGAGCGCGGCGGCGGTTTGCAGGCAGTACCGGGACGAGTGGCCGAAGACCTGACGCTCTTCCACTTGGCAACGGCGGACGGGGGCACAATGCAGAACTACCTTGACCCAGAGACTGCGGCGGTGCTCACGCCCGTCCCATCGCCCGCGCATTTGCTGAGCCAGATGCGACGCTTCCTAGGCGGTGGCGTGGCCCAGGACTGGCGATACGCATTGGGGCTCGCGGCCGCGATCCTGTGGGGGACGGTCGTCGCGGCCCTAATGCTGTTGGGCTGGCGCTTAGCGCTCATTCCCTGGGCTCTCGTTGTCGCCGCGAAGTGCCTAGCCGACGTTTGGTTGTTGGGAACCCAAGCGCGTCGTGCGGGCAGTCACCTGCGGTTCTACGAGCCGCTGCTCCTTCAGCTCGTACAGGTCGTGATGCTACCGATTCTCGCCGTCTCGTTGCTCAGCAAGCGCCCGATCCACTGGCGCGGCGAAGGCTACAACGACCGATTCCACTAGCTTTTCGCGCCTTGGCGCCGGCGCGGTAGGGTTCCGAACACGGCATCCCACAGTGGCGAGCTCACACCGAAACCTGCGTCGTCGTCGTCGTAGTGATGCAAGAGGTGGTAGCGCTTGAGTGCGCGCCCAATCCGACCGTGCATTGGCCAGTGGTGGGTGGCGAAGTGAATCATGTCGTACATCAGGTATCCGAGTACGAAACCTGCGAACAGCCCATCGGCGTACCGTGTCGTGAGCAGGCTGAAGCTCGCCCAGAACAGCACCGCGAGAGGCAGGCTGACCGCGGGTGGCATGACCAAGCGCGTGCTGTCACGCGGGTAGTCGTGATGCACACCGTGCGAGAGAAAATGGATACGCTGCCCCCACGTCGTTGTCGGCTCGTAGTGGAACACCCAGCGATGCAAGGCGTACTCGACGAGGGTCCACACGAGCAGTCCAGCCAAGAGCTGACTTAGGGTTCCCAGCAAGCTCGACGTTGCCAATGCGCGCCACGTAAAGAATGCTATGACCGGCGCATAGAGCAGGATCGGCACCGCGGGATGTACGTGCGAGAGCCGTTCTAGCCACGGCGTCATGAACAGACGCGGCGATTCATCACGATTGGACACGAAGTGGCCGGATGTCACCGTGCCCTCGAGGGATGGTAGCGCGCGCTGATGCTCACGTTCACGTTGTACGAATCGTTGCCCGGTATGTACCGATGGTTAAATAAGCTACTCCCCGTGACCGATGCAGAGAAATCCCAGGGGCCCCGAAAGACCATCGCGTTTGCCGACACACTGGGCTCCACCTCGCTACTCCCACTCTGGGGGCTCGGCTGCCTGAAGAATCGGTCGTTGTCATACACCGTGCGGAGGAACGCGACGCCGACGCTGCCCCAAGGGGCGAAGCGGTCGAGCGCCAGTGAGAGTTGCGAGGAGCCCGGGCCGATACCGGCACCGAGAATCTGACCTCGCTGCGTGTAACCCTGTCCAATCTCGTAATGGACGTAGAAGAATCCAGCGCCTGCGTATCTTGCCACTGCGCTGCGTGGAGCGCCGAGGATCGTAAGTTCGCTACCGAAGCGCCACGTGCGCTCGGGTGTGTGCGATAGAATCTTCTGGAGGCCCATCAAGTACGCGCTGGCGTGTTCCGGCTCCACGAGCAGATCGCGAAGGTCGGCACTGTGATCACCCTTTGCCCACTCGCCGTATAGTTCCAAGCCCGAGGCCGGCAGGGTCCAGCGCGCAAACACGGCCGCGACTTGGTCCTGGTTGTCGTCGCCCTCGGGATTGCTGGCGCTGAATTGCGAACGCTTGAACACGGGGCGAACGAGGTAGAGAATCTCGTTCAGCCCTCTGGGGTGCGTCCAAGTCTCGAGGAAGAGGCGGGCCGCACCCAATTCAAGGCCCTTCGCCCACCGCGGTACGAAGGCGATGGCCGCGCCTGTCATATAGCGCCGGTCGTTTGCCGGAATGGTGTCGAAGAAGGCCGACTCCCGCAGGCTGCCCCAGATCCAACGACCGCTAATCGTGCCAATGCCGACCGAGACGGGCTTGTTGAGCGAGAGATGGGCGTGCCAAAATCCCGGTGCGTTGTTGGTGAGCAAGATGTCATTCCGCCGCCCAGGGCCCCACCACAAGCTCTCATGCGATAGGCCGAGTGCCACGGGCCCCCAATCCACACGCAGGTTCGTGTTCCCCCAGTCGAGGCGCTGCACCGGCTCACTGCCAAAGCGTTGCGGGGCATCCAGCGTCCCACCACCAATGACCGGGTAAGCATACGGCGACAGTCCGGTCGGCACCGGAATCGGCGACAGGTCGAAATCGACATTGGCGCTGTACGTGATCAAGGGCGCAAGCGTCAGCGTGACCGGTCCCCATCGTGCTTCTGCGCCTGTCTGCGCCGCGAGCGTGACCGCCTTGCCTTGCCACACGGCGCCGTCGTTCCATCCCCAGGGACGGCTGGTGTTCGCAAAGGTCTGCACCTCCGAGGGCAGCGCCTGTACGCGGAAGCCGCTGCCGGCGACCTCACGAGTCGTGCGATTCTCAATCGCCGCGCGCCAAGCATGCGAGCCGGTCGCGGCGGACAGCGCGCGTAAGTCGCTGAGAGCGTTCGGGCGCACTGTGAGAGGGGTCACGGGAATCTGCCCCGTGAGCTGCAGCATCCGCGCGTAATCCTCAATCCACCCGCCGACCGGAATTCCCTGTGCGGCAGCCTGGCCCCAAGAGGGGGCCGCCAGCGCGAGCACAATCAGCAACGGGATACGCATAGGTCTAGGATAGCCCCACGCAGGGGGCAAATCTACCACTCGACGGGCGCGTCCCGCCTCACTTAGCTTCAAGCGTGAAAGAACTCAGCATCGTCGTCATCTGCATTGACCCCGACATGCCGATTCTCGAGCGCTTCCTCTCGAGCGTCCGCCAGTACACGCGCTGTGACTACGAGCTCATCTTCGTAGACAACGCGGGCAAGAATGCCAGTACGTCGGCCTTCATCGAGTCCAACGCCGACCGGTACATCCGGATCAACGAGCGGGTCGCGGTTGGTACCGCGTGGAACCTCGGCATCGCCGTGGCGAGCGGGCAATATGTCTTGGTGTCTAACGATGACGTCGTGGTGCCACGCAACTGGTTCGAGGAGATGCGTGAAATCTTCCTCACCAACACCGACGTCGGCCTCGCAGGTCCGGTGATGAATCATGCGGGACCGGATCAGATGCCCCAAGGAAAGAGTTCTCACCTGCATCTCCTCGGTCCGGTAAAGATCCCGCGGTTCAAGAAGTTCATCGTCGGGGCCTTCATGCTCTTTTCGCGTGAGGCGCTCGCGAAGGTCGGTAACTTCTCCGAGGAGTTCGAGATTGCTGGCGGTGAAGATCTTGATATGTGCTTCAAAATCTTCTCGGCTGATTTGGATATCTATGTCCATCATCGTGTGTTTGTGTACCACGAGTGGGGCTCGACCGGCAATCGCATTCTTGGTACGCAAGCGCGACTGGATCTGTACGAGGCCAATTACGCCAAGTTCAAACGCAAGTGGAGTGCGTTCACGCAGGATATGGATCGCCAAGTTCGATTCGCCGGGCTGCGTCAGCGGCTCGCGGATTGGATTGCGCCGCCTGAGTCGTGATCTCCGTCATCATTCCGGCACGAAACGAAGCCGCGCGCATTGGGCACTGCCTCGCGTCACTGCGCGCCCAAACCCTCGCGCCTGACGACTACGAGGTGCTTGTTGTCGATAACGGTTCCGATGACGATACCGTAGCGATAGCCGCAGTTTTCGGTGCGCAGGTCATCCCAATGCCCAGCGGCACCGTCAGCGCGCTGCGCAATCGCGCGGCGCAAATTGCCCGCGGCTCGGTGCTCGCGTTCATCGATGCCGACTGCGTGGCAGATCCCAACTGGCTCACTGGCGGTCTTGCGGCCTTGGCGGACGGTGGTGTTGCCGTTGGCAACCTCTACGACCTGCCGAGCGAGGCGAGTTGGATTGAAGCACTCTGGTGCGGCGTGGTGACACCCAAGCGCTGGAGGACGCAGGAGCTCTGGTCCGGTAATTTGATCGTTCCGCGCGCGGTATTTGAACTCGCGGGTGGCTTCGACGAATCGTTGGTGAGCTCTGAAGATGTCGTGCTCTCGCACGCCCTCTGCCGCCAAGGTCCGCTCTTCTGCGACGCGCGCGTGCGGGTGACGCACATCGGCGGCCCCAGGAACCTGCGCGCGTTTGCCCGCCAGCAGCTCTGGCACGGATTTGAGGCTTGGACGCTATTTCGCTACGGCATCTCACGTGGGACATTCGGCCCGACCCTCGCCATGGCTGCAGCCTACGGCGTCATCCTGGCGGCCATCATCGTTCCATGGCCCAGCAGACCTGTAGCATTCGCGGTCGGATTAGGGCTCCTCATGGCGGCCGCCCTCTGGCATAGCGTGCGCCAAGTGTGGTGGGCAACCGACCGCTCCGTCGGCAAATTCATCCGACTCATCGTGCTGAATGTCGTCGCATTGTCGGCGCACGCTGCGGCAATGTTGCTCCGCGCTGTCGGACTGAGGTGGAGCGGACGACCGAAGAGTGCCGCGGTAGCCACCATCGATGACCAGAACGCCTGACCCTCCAGTGAGTGCTTAGTGCGGACCTTCGGTCCGCTCGTTCGCAGCAAGCTCACCCGCCCGCGCCAGATCCGCCGGAAAATCAATCTCCACCCACGGCGCGCCCTGCGTCGCTAGCGCCACCACATGGTGCGTAGTAAGCAGCGAGGCCAGCGCGTCCTCGTACCCACCCGACACTTCACCGCGCCCCACCTGCACGGCCACGCCATTTCGCAGCGCTTCGACGGCCGACGCGGTCAAGCGAGCGAAGCCCACCCACTCGCCGTGCTGCTCGTGCCCCGGCACCGGCCCGCGCCGCAACTGCCGGACGCGGTCCGCGGTGATACCGGCCATGTACTGCTCGTCGGTGAACTCCGTCCCGATATCCACCAGCAAGGCGTTGCCATTGTGAGCAACAAGCGTCGCGAAGAACGAGGCGGGCGCAAACACATCGCCATCGAGGACGAGTAACTGCTCAATCCCTGGCGGAAGGCTCTGCATCGTGTGCGCGAGCGTGGTAATCGAGCCCTGCTTGTAGTTGGGGTTCACCACCAACTGTGCCCGTGTGCCCACGTGCGCCGCGATGCGCTCGGCTTGGTGGCCGACCCCGATGGTCACTGGGACGCCGAGTAGCGCGAGTGCATCGAGGTAGCGATCAAGAAGCGCGCGGCCGCCGATTTCCACCAAGCATTTGGGTCGGTCATCGGCGAGGCCCAGCCGTGAGCCAACGCCGGCCGCGAGAATGAGCGCGTGCATCACGTGAGATGCCGCCCGAGCGCCGCAAGTAATTGCTCTACTGCCTCGAGACCGTAGTGACCAATGAGGCCCACGCGAAAGTGCGTGGCGGCGAGTGGCCCCTGCGCGGCGTAGATCACCAGTTCGTCGGCCTTCAGCGCGTCGTGCAGGCGCGCATAGGTCCAGCCCTCGGGCAACGGCATCGCCGCAATCGTGTGGCCGCCGTGCTCGCGTGCGATAATCGGCGAAAGCCCAAGTGCATCGAGTCCCACCCGCAAGCAATCCATCAGCGACGCATAGTGCGCGATGCGCTGCGCCGGGCCTTCATCGCGAGTCTCAGCCACTGCCTCACGCAACGCAAACATCGCGTGCAGCGGCGGCGTGAAGGGGAACTCTCCCTTCAGCTGTCCGTCGGCGTGTGAAGCGTAATTGCTGTAGTGGGCAGCCTTCTGCTGGCGCGCCGCTGCGCCGAAACGCGGCGAGGCAATCACAAAGGCCGCGCCCGGCACTCCGCGCAAGCACTTGTTGGCGCTACCAATCACCGCGTCGAGGCTCCAGCCTTCGATGTGGAGCACTTCACCGCCAATGGAGCTGATGGTGTCGGCAAGCATCTGCGCGCCGTGACGCTTCGCTACGGCCGCGATGTCAGCAAGCGGATTCAGTCGTCCCGTGGCGGTCTCGTGATGCACCACGTACACCGCACCATGGCCACCGTCGCGCAGGCGTGCATCCAGTTCGTCCAGCGGAATGGCCGCGCCCCAAGGCAAGCGCCACTCATCGGTTGTCGTGCCGTGATGACGCGCCATCGCAGCCGCACGCTCGCCGTAGGGACCATTGGCAATCACCAGCAGTTTGCCGAGCGGCCCTGCCGCCGCAACCACAGACTCAATGCCCACTGAGCCGGAGCCGCCGAGGAACACGATTTCGTATGATGCGGGTACATCGCACACGTCGCGGATGCCATTGCGCACATCGTTTAGCAGCGCGCCGAACTCCGGTTCGCGGTGACCGATGTCAGGATGCAGCAGCGCGTTCCGTACCCGCTCGCTGATGTTGGACGGACCAGGAGAGAAGAGAATCACTGTGGCTGCTCCGATGTCGAGATCGCTGCGCGCACGCGACGCGCGACCTCACGCGGGGCAACTGACGGTCGGCTGAGCTCAGGCGGTGAGCCAAGACCAATGCGGCAGTGAATCAAATGCGGGCCAGCACTCGCTTGCGCCTCACGAACTGCGCGCGAGAGCGCGGCGGCATCGAGTACCGCTTGCGCGCTCCGGTACCCGAGCGCGCGGGCAATCGCCGGAAAGTCCACGTGCGGACTGATGGTCGCCTGCGCACCGGTGGAATCGTAGGCCGCGTTGTCGAGCACTACATGCACGAACTGCCGCGGGCCTTGATGGCCCACGGACGCCCACGCTTCAAGCCGCATCAGCGCGGCACCATCGCCATCAATCACCAACACGGGGTCGGTTTGCTGGCGGGCCACACCGAGCGCGACGCTCGGTGCGCATCCCATGGAGCCCACCAAATAGAGATTGCGCGCGCGATCTCCTACTTCAAACCACTCACGGCCCGTCTTGCCAGTGGTGGCCACGACGATGGTCTGCTCGCTGATAGCCTCGCCGATGGCCTGCAATGCGTCGCGGCGCGCAGGGCGGGGCACGTCATCGGTACCATTGCTCGGCAGCTCGTGGTCGGTGACCGTGCCTTTGCGCAAAATGAACGCGAAGGGAAGTCCCGTTTCCCTCATGTGCGCGGTGGCGCGCTCGACGGCTGCCGGTACATCCTCGTCGCGCGCCGGAAACGGCTCGTGTCGCACATGCAGTACGTCAAGGAGCTGCCCTGTGACCTGCCCCATGAGCTCATGCTGCGGCTCGTCGGGACGTCCTGGCTCGCCTCGCCAGGTCACGATGATCAAGGCCGGAATACGGAACGGATAATTGAGAGACGCTAGCGGGTTGATGAGGTTGCCCAAGCCCGAGTTCTGCAACATCACCACCGGCGTGCGGCCGGCCAGCCAAGTTCCTGCGGCGATTGCGAGCGCTTCGCCTTCGTTGGTCGCCGCTACGTAGTCGAGATCGGAGCGACCAATGACGTAGTTGATGAAAGGGCGCAGGAACGAACACGGCACGCCGAGCCAAGGGCCGAGTCCCTTCGCGGTGCAGGCGTCAACGAATCCCGCAGAAGACACGAGTGCCGTCATCGTGTGGTCTGGCGGCAGGCGGTTTCGTAGTGTGAAAATGAGCGGAGCTCGAGCCAACCACTCGTGACCTCGAGCGCGACGAGTTGGACCGTTGCTAGCGCATCGGGGAGCGAGCGAAGCGGGTCGGCCGCCGCGATGAGGCGGTCGAAGTGCTCGGCGTCAAGCAGTGCGAGTCCGGTGAACTCGGCGTTGGCGCCCTCGACGCCCCTGCCAATCGCTTCCACCGGCGTTGGTGCTTCCGGTGAGAGGAAGCGGTGGCCATTGCGTTCGTTTGGCATACGCACCGGGTCTCGCGTGTTCGCTGATGGTGTGCGGTCTACCACAATCACCGCCGGGTCGTCGCATCGCAGGAGTCGCCGCAGCAAATCGGGTTGCACGATGATGTCGCCGTAGCACACCAAGGTGCGTCGCTCATCCGTGCCGGCGCAGCGCAGGGAGCCCATCTCGCCGGTGCTGGCCCACTCAGCGTTCACCACCACGCGTGCGTCGCTCTCCGGCAGCGCATCGGCGCGAAAGCCTCCAACGACCGTAATGTCTGTCACGCCGCACTGCCGTAGCGCCGTCATCTGACGCTCCAACAGAGAGGCGCCGTTGATGTCCAGCGCCGCGAGCGGGGCATCGGCGGTGAGCGGGGCGAGCGTGGGCTCATCGGCATGCGCGCCGGCATGGAGAATGACGGCGCGCGTTGGGACCACGCCGGCGCGATCGTAATTCTTCTCGGC
Source organism: Gemmatimonas sp. (assembly GCA_031414535.1). GTDB lineage: Bacteria > Gemmatimonadota > Gemmatimonadetes > Gemmatimonadales > Gemmatimonadaceae > Pseudogemmatithrix. Next base: position 65,727 of record JANNVQ010000001.1, on the reverse strand, counting down.
GGCCGTGTGCGCGGGCATGCCCTGCAGTTCGAACAGCGTGCGCATCGGTGCGATTGTGCGCTCAGCGTCGGCGGTGTGTCCGTCACGTAGAATCTGCGCCCAGGTGTCGCCGATGGCCTGGGCCGCCGCACGAATTCCCTGGTTGGCCCAGATAACAGTGGAGATGCCATGTGCTTCGCACTCGGCCACGCCAAAGGCTGGGTAGGTCGTGGGTACGACGACGACCGGAACTTCGGGACGCCAGCGCGAGAGCACCTCACGCATGAGCTCACCGTTGGGCGACTTGTCGTGGATGAGGAGGGCATCCGCGCCGGCGCGCACGTAGGCCTGCCCACGGCGGATTGCTTCGTCAACTCCCCAACCGGCAATAAGTGCCTCGGTGCGGGCGATGACAATGAAATTGGGATCTCGCTGGGCGTTCTTCGCTGCCAGCAGTTTGCCGACGAACTCTGCGATGGACGCCAGTTCCTGCTTGCCGGCGACGAAGCTGTTGAGCTTGGGGTACTGCTTGTCCTCGAGGCAGACGGCGGCGACCCCAGCGGCCTCAAAGAGCTGGACCATTCGGATGACATTCGCTGACGAGCCAAAGCCAGTGTCGCAGTCGGCGATGACGGGAACCGGTGCCACGCCCTGCGCGATGCTCTGGGCGGCGCTCAGCATGTCTGTCATGGTGAGGATGCTGGCATCGGGGACGCCGTGGGCCGTGGAGAGTTCAAAGCCAGACGCCCAGATGGCATCAACGCCTGCCCGCACGGCGAGGCGCGCGCCTAGGACGTCGTGGGCACCAGCGGTGCGGACGACCTTCCCTGCGGCCCAGAGGGCGCGGAGGTGGGCGGCGGGGGAACTGGCGGGGGACTTATGAGAATCCATTTGAGACAATCTATCAGCTCTCTCAGCCGCCGAGGCATGCGCTAGATTCCCGCCGTGCCTTCTACGCCCGATAACCGTTACGAGTTCACCGATGCGTCGGTAGCTCGTCCGTGGCTCACGCGCCTGTGGTTCGAGCGCTTGTTCCCGCTGCTGCCGCGATGGCTGGCTGCGAACGTGCTCACGCTCTTGTCAACCGGTCTGCTCCTGGCGGTGTTGGCGGGCGCGCTCGTCGTCGAGCGACTCGGTGCTACTTGGTTCGCGCTCCTGCAACTGCTCTGCATCCAGCTCTACGTAGCCGGCGATCACTTGGATGGCATGCAGGCGAAGGCCACCGGGACGACCTCCCCACTTGGAGACTTCCTCGACCACCACTGCGATTACTGGGCAGGCTGCATTCTGGTATTCGGGTGGGGCGCCATGCTTGGCACCTTGGCCACCCCGCTCACCCCGCTGATGACCTTGCTCATGGTCGCGGGCTTCACGATTACCTACGCCCAGCGTGCAATACAGCGCCGCTTGCACTTCACTCGATGGGGCACGCTCGAGGCCATCGTACTCGCCACGCTGTTTTATGGCAGTTGGGCTCTTCCGGCGATGCGTGAGTGGTGGTCCGCACCCCTGTGGGTCGGTGCCTGGCCGCGGCACGCGGTCGTGACGGTGCTCGGCTGCGTAATGGCCGCGAGCGTGAGCGTGACCATCATGCGATCTCTGCGCGGCCTGCCGTGGCGCGTGGCGGTACAATTGGCCGCACTCGTGGCCTTGGCCGTATGGGCGCAGCGCGCAGGTGTGCATCCGGTGTGGGGGTGGCTGCTCGTCGCCGGCGCCGGCGCGGAGATGATTGCACGGCTGATGCATGCGCACACCACCACGGGCGGGCATCCTGAGCCAACGTGGAGCGCGGTGCTTGGCGCTGGGCTGCTGTGGTTGCTTCCTTCGTCGATGGCGACGACTGCGGCGATGGTCCTCGGTGTTTGGCTGGGCGCACGCTACATCCTCACGCTGCGGCGTATTCTGTTGGGATGGAGGCACCACTGGGTGTGGGTGAACGCAAAGCTCGACCGCGCCAACTGATGCTGACCGGGCTCCGCGGCAAGCTGAGGGAGCTACGTCCCAGTAATCGACCGCGCATCCTGATGATGCCGTCGTGGTTCGCGACCGACGCCGTCGATAGCCTGCTTTTCGTCATCTCGGCGCTCGAGGAGCACGGATTTACCCCGGTGGCGCACAAAGGACTGCTGCTCGGAGCGCTGCGTCTGCAAGGCTTGCTGCCCTGGGATGACGACGCCGACGCTTTCCTCCTCGACGCTTCAACGCAAGATCTTGATTCGCGCTTTGCTGCGGTCTGTCGCGCGCACGGGTTCACCCTCAGGTTCCGGCGTCAGCATGGATACTTCTTTGCGTTTCCGACGACGCTCGTTCCCTTCGCTCACGCTGGGCTGACGGAACTGGGATTACTTACGCGCACGGCAGCGGCAGATGGTGCGCACTTCGATGCACACGAACCGCGTCGCCACCTCCGGGAGCGGGAACTCTTGCCCCTCAGTCGAGTCCCGTTCTACGGATCATGGTTGCCCGGCCCTGCAGAGCCTGAGGTCGCGATGGAGCGCATGTACGGCGCACTTGCCGGGCCGTTGGTGATGAGCCGGTTCAGCGCACCTGCCGTATCCACAGAAGCGAGCAACTTCTGGCGTAGCGCACGGCCGCTCGTCGGGCCTCAGGACTGGCCGCGCATCAGCGCGCGCTTTCGCGCGCGCGCGCGGAGTCCTCGGTTCCAGTTGACGCAGTTGCTCGGCGCGGCGTGGCATTTCGTGAACCGTGGGCACTGGATCGTTACCGATGCCCTTCGTTCAATCGCTGGTGGTGAACGCGTGTAGGACTCTGACCCGTCCCTACGGTGAGCGCATGGGTAAGATGGATTCCATTAAGATTGAGGTGGAAGGCGCGGCCCAACAAACACTTCTTCATCACTCATGCTGAATCTTCGTTCCGTCTCATTGATCGCTGGACTCTTAGTGGTGACGCAGGGTTGCGAGGAAGGCATGGACTCGCGCTACAACCGTCAGACAATCGAGGTGGCGCGCCGCGTAATGAACGACTCCAGCGCCAGCATCGACGTGGGCGCGTACATCGGCGAGATTCTGCAAGACCTGATGAAGATTGCTCCTCGCGGCCGAACCTTTGCCTTTGAGCCGCAGCCAAACTTTTTTCAGCAATTGGAAGAGGACTTCCCTGAAGCCGAGATCTGCAATTGCGCACTGGGAGACTCAACGGGGACCATGAGTTTCGTCTTGGCGGTTCAGGCGCCGGCGCGCAGCGGGTTTAGACGCCGCGAGTATCCGGTGAACGAAGACCAGACGCGCGATACGATCATTGAGGTGCTCCGCATGGACGATGCCATTCCCGCCGACGTCAAGATCGATTTCATCAAGATTGATGTGGAAGGCGCCGAGTTCATGGTCATGCGCGGCGGCGTCCATACTATTCGACGCAGCCGGCCAACCATCGTATTCGAGTTTGGTCAGGGCTCAGCGGAGTTCTACGGCACCAAGCCCGAATACGTCTGGTCTTTCATGACGGACGAACTCGGCATGCGTTTGTGGTTGATGCAGGACTGGCTCGACAAGAAGTCGCCGCTCACTGAGGCGGAGTTCATGGCCCAGTACAACAATCGCATCAACTACATGTTCCTCGCCGAACCCGCGCCAGGGAAGTGACGGCGTCCTAACCGACACGATTTGCGGCAGAGCGAAGCTGCCATCCCCAAGCGACCACGGCCACGACGAAGGTGGCGAGGTAAGCCCCGTGCTCCGCGAGGGGCCACAGTTGCACCGTCGGCGCGCCGGCCAGGCTCAAGGTCCATACCGCGGCGAGCCTCAGCGCCACCATCAACATCGCGACCTGCGCGAGGGCGCGGTCGGGCCTGCGACGGGCCACGACGAGAAATAGCACGAAGACCAGCGGAATCTTGGCCAAAATCAACGGAAGGAATCGCTGGACTTCAAGTTCCACGAGGTGCGCCGGAAACACTTTGTAGAGGAAGCCCCACTCCAGTCCGCCCGGCACCCACCCAATTGTGCACGAATAGGCCGTGAGTACGATGAGTGCATCGCGCAGCGCCGGTCGTGCGACGAGTTGTGGATGCTTCGCGATCAGAAACGCGGCCAACAGTACGAGGTCCAGCCACGCGAAGAGGTAGAGTGGCACTCGGAGCGTCGCATACACAAGAAGCTGTAGGAGCGCGATGCGTGCGAGGTCCCTGTGCGCCGTTTGGCGTGGGACGAACGACGCGATGAGTGCTGCGAGAATTAACGCGCTCATCACCAGCGGCTGATCGAATACCACATTCCAGAACTCGGACATCGCCACGGCGGCGGTCGCGATGATTGCCGCGAGCCAACGCCCGTCGGCTCGGCGCAGGAAGAGCACGAGCTTCGCTAGCACCGCCACGGCGTACAGCACTACCACCCAAAGTTCTCCCGCGGGGCGAAGCCAAGCATCCACGGGTGGGATGCTTGGCGTGAGGAGCATCGCTGCGGCGAGCAAGAGTAGCGGTGGCAGTAGCGTGCTCACTGCGTACGACGGGGTGGCGAGGAGTCGGAGGCAGAGGGCAGCGACGGCGGCAACGGCAAGAAAGACGACGAGGGCAATCACGTAATCCATCGGGCGGTCGCTCAGTCCGGTGGAAGCGTTGTCGCTCGGCTGGTTATTCGCAGCACCCGTCGCGTTGTCCGTCGCGGTTAGCGCACCAGCCGTTGCCTCACCGCGGATGGGAATAGCGCGCCGAATGGCCGCGAGATCGTAGGGTGCGCCCCGCAGTGTGATGCCGAGTGCGTGGCTGGCGAGGTACCGCAGGTTGGTGATGGCGAGCTCGCCGATATCGGCGCCGGCAGTCACGTCGGGCCCTAGCAGCAACACGAAGGCCGGAATGTCGTACCCAGTCTTGTGCTCACCGGTCCACGTATGGCCATGGTCGCCGTAGACCAAGAGGTAGTCTTCGGGCGCGCGCGCAGCGGCGAAGGCGGCGATGACGGAATCGGCCTGTCGCGCGGCGACGCGATAGCGCAACGTGCTCACGCCATCTTCATGCGCGACCCAGTCGAACGTCTCCCACTGACAGACCACGACATCATACCCCTCGGCATACGCATCGAGCGCAATCTGCGGTCGCAGAGCGTCGGTGGCGTACATGTCCTGCCCAGGCATGCTGTCGTAGCGAATCTTCAGTACAGGCCCAAACTGCACGAAGGGTTCACGCGCCACCACCAGGGTGCGGCGACCAACGCGCTGCGCATCGCGAAAGACGGACGAAAGCGGAAGCGCCGTGAAGTGGAAGTTTTGGAGGAGATTCACCAACTGCGTCTCGGCAACCCCGGTGAACGCGGCGCGCACCGCTGGGATGGTGAACCCCTCGTACACGCCCTGCAGTGTCCCCGATGCGCCCTGCCGACGTAGCTGCGCCGTCAAGGGAAACAGCGTGCTGTCGCGGGCGCTGCTGTCGCGCCAACTGTCCACGTGCAAGATGAGCAGTCGGCGATGCCGAGCGCTGCGATCTACCGAGGCGATGCCGAGATCGGCGGCAGGCGCGGGCCGATTGATGCGGTCCACCGAGAGTAAGGCCGCGACGGCCGTACCGAGCACCAGGCCGGCAATGGCAACACCGCGCAGCGTCGCCGCGCCGAGTTGCCAGAACCACGCGGACACAGCCCGCGCTCTGGCTTCGCTCACTTGCCGCTTGCCCGAGCAATCCGCGCGGCAAGATCATCGCGGAGCCATTGGTCGGCCGGCATGCGGTCCGGCAATGTTCGCGCAACCCGCGACTGCTCGGCCGCTTCTGCGAGCCGGCCGACACCCACCAAGAAGCGACCGTAGTCGTTACGGAACAGCACGGCGCGCGGATCGAGTGTGATGGCCTTGCGATACTGGCGTTCCGCGACCGCGAGGGACACGCGCTTCAGGTCTTCCTCGCCGCTCACGGCTGACAAGACCATTCGCATGGGCCTCGAGAATCGCGATAGCTCTTCATTGAACCGGCCGACCACGGCGTGCGCACCGGCGTGCAATGAATCGAGCTGCAGGGCCTGATTGGCTTCGCGGTACGACTCCGTCGCAGCGCGTAGTGCCGTGCGGTACTCAGTACGGAGCGCGCGCCGCCCCAGTGCAGCCGCCAGCCAGTAGTGCGCGTCGGCGTCGCGGGGCGCGAGGGCCACGGCACGCCTCGCGTGCGTAATGGCGCGCTCGATATGGCCGTTAACGGAATCGCTGGCCGCCGCGATGAACGCATCGGCGATGGCAGCCTGCACGATCACGAGTTCTGCATGAGCCGGACTCGGAGGCCTCGAGATCTGCTGGGCACCGAGCGCGAAAGGGATGAGAGCGAGAATTCGCCACATCTTATGGAAACTAGTGACGGAACAGCGCAAATAGGCGAACCCCGCGACCGCGTTAGCGACGCAGAATCCCACGAATCCCGAAATAGGCGACGGCATCCTTCACGTTGGAGATCATGCGTCCCCACCGCGACATGCTCTGATCGGTGACGTACTCCAGCGACAGGGAGATACGCTCCTCACCGGCGCCTAGTGGCGAGACGGCGTGCCAGAGGGTGTCGCCATTGAAGGCGACGAGCATGCCCGGCGAGGTGGCGAGGGCCAAGTCTGTGGGCTCACGTCCCGGCGTCTTGGTATTCAGGCGGCACAGTAGCCGGCTCGAGGAGCGGTCCGCGAGGCCAATGAGTACGGTGAACCGTTTGCCTTTGTAGAAGGACGTGTCGTAGTGCCACCCAATGTGGTCGCCTTCCTCTGTGTAGTAGTAGAGGGCGCAGGCGTGGGGATCATCCTCGGGGCACACCATGAGCTGCTCGCCTGTGATCTGTTCCAGCAGGCGAATGAGGGCGGGATGCTTGTACAGCGCCACGAGTTGCGGTGCGTGCTCGCGCAGCAGGAAGTAACTGACACTGCCGCCCTTCTTCTGCGTCGGTACGTAGTTGCGGTGCACCAGCGCGCGCACGCTCTCCATCTCACTGAGCAGCGGGCTCATCAGCTCGGGGCCGAGCAGGTTGGCAATCCAAATTGCCTCACCCTGCGCGCGATACGCTGCGATTGTCTCGGGAATGTCCACACGGGCCAGCGTGGTACGGAGGCGATCCTCAAAGGTGGTGTCGAGCACGAACGAGATCTCCTCGCGACTGGGTGGCGATGCTGGGGGTGTAACTCACTCTCTAAATATGGACACCCGCGAGAGCTCAGTGACGCATATTATCCGGAGGAGCGCCGCCGCCCAAGGCGCTTGACAGGACCTCCTCGCTTGGACCCCACCATGCGCATTCGTACGCTCGCCATCGCCGCCGTCAGCGCCATAGCACTCGGCGGAGCACTCCTCTTCGCCAGTCTCGACAAGGAGACGCGCGGCCTGCTCGCGGCTGTTCCGACTGACCGCGACGTCCTCAGTTGGACCCAAAGCCAGCGTGATGCCGCCTTCCGTGCGCTTGATCGCCTCCCGGTGCTCGCAAAGGCTGCGCGCATCACACCCTCGCCAACGCCCTCGCCGCTCCCCGTGGGCGAGCCGTTGGAGATTCCCGGCATTGACGCGTACATGGCCGACCAACGGACGGCCGGGCTGGTCATCATTCAGGACGGCAAGGTTCGCTTCGAGCGCTACGGGCTCGACTTCGATGCCAGTGGCCGCTGGACGAGTTTTTCGGTGGCCAAGTCCTTCACGTCCACGCTCGTTGGCGCGGCCATTCAAGACGGCGCCATCACGAGCCTCGACGACACGGTCAGTCGCTACATCCCCGACCTGCGCGGCTCCGCCTACGATCAAGTCACCATCCGTCAATTGCTGACGATGAGCTCCGGCGTGCGCTGGAACGAGGATTACGAGGACCCCAATGCCGATGTCGCGCAGTTCAACAATGCGAAGCCCGACGATGGAGTGGACGCAACGGTCAGTTACCTACGTCGCTTGCCGCGCGCGCACCCCGCGGGCGAAGTGTGGAACTACAACACGGGCGAGACCAACCTGATTGGCGTGCTGGTGTCGTCGGCAACAGGGAAGTCCCTCTCGCAGTACTTGCAGGAGAAGATCTGGCATCCGGCTGGCATGGAAGCCGAAGCGACTTGGCTTCTCGGCAGCACGGGGCACGAGATCGCTGGCTGCTGCATGCAGACCGGCACGCGCGACCTCGCGCGCTTGGGCCTGTTTGTACTCGCAAACGGCAATGTTGGCGGCAAGCAGATTGTGCCGGAGACTTGGTTCGCCGAGGCCATCGTCAAACACAAGGACATTGGGGAGCCAGGCCGCGGCTACGGCTTGCAGTGGTGGACATACGACGACGGCGCAGTGTCCGCGCAAGGCATCTTCGGGCAGGGGATTTTAATTGATCCGGCGCGCAAGCTCGTCATCGCGAGCCACTCTAATTGGCCGCGCGCGACTCTTGGCCCCCAGCCTGCCGCGCGCGAAGTCTTCTATGCCCAGGTGCGCGAGTTGATTGATGCGCAGCCCTGAGCTTCTCCTCGCCATCACGCTGTTCGTCGCAGCGGGCCCGTCGCTCAATGCTCCGCTCGTCGCTCAAGCGCAACCGGCGCGGAAAGCGGTATTCATCCTGCTCGATGGCATCCCGGCTGATGTGATTGAGCGCGTGCACACCCCGGCGCTCGATGCAATTGCCGCTGCGGGCGGCTACGCGCGTGCGCACGTCGGCGGTGAGCGCGGTGGGCCGACCCAGACGCCCACGATCTCCGCGCCCGGCTACATGAGTCTGCTCACCGGTACGTGGGGCAACAAGCACAACGTTCGCGGGAACAGCAATCAGTCGCCCAACTACGACTACTGGAATCTCTTTCGAATTGTCGAGACGGCTGAGCCCGCGCGCCGCACGGCGCTGTTCTCCACGTGGACTGACAACCGCACCGTGCTTATCGGCCTCGGGCGTCCGAGCGCTGGTGACTTCCAGATAGACCATGTCGCCGATGGCCTCGAGCTCGACACCATCGCATACCCACACGACCGCGCGAAGGCCTACATCCTAGCCATTGACGAGCGCGTGAGCGCCGAGGCCGCAGCGCACATCGCCGCTATAGGGCCAGATCTCACGTGGGTGTATCTGCAGCACACCGATGATGCTGGGCACGCGAACGGTGACGGCGAGCCCTTCTTCGATGCCGTGCAAAAGGCTGACGCGATGATTGGCCGTATCTGGACGGCCGTGCAGCGGCGGCAAGCCCAAGGCGAAGACTGGATGATTGTCGTGACCACCGATCATGGGCGCGATGCGGCGACCGGAAAGGGTCACGGTGGCCAGTCCGATCGCGAGCGTACCACTTGGATGGTGACGAACCGCCCTGCGCTCACCGAACGCTTCACGCGTGGTAACGCGGCTATCGTGGACATCGCGCCGTCAATCCTCCAGCACCTCGGCATTGCCGTGCCACCAGCGGTACTGCGCCAGTTGGACGGCGTATCATTCCTACTCCGCCACTAGGGGCCTAGATGACGAATTCTCGTCGCGATTTCCTCAGCCAGTCTGCCGTCACTGCGCTTGGCTTGACGGCATTGCCGTCGCTGGTCACCGCGCTCGAGCCCCATCCGCGCGAGCGTCGCGTCGAACGCGCCGCCGCACCACTCGACATTCTCATCTTGGGTGGGACTGGCTTCACGGGCCCTGAGCAGGTGGAATACGCCACCGCACGTGGACATCGCGTCACACTGTTCAATCGCAATCGCACGCGCCCCGATTTCTTCAAGGGACGCGTTGAGCAACTTATCGGCGACTTAAGCGGCGACGTCTCGGCGCTTGCCGGCAAATCTTTTGATGTGGTGATTGATAACCCCACCACCTTGCCGTTCTGGGTGCGCAACGCGGCCCAGCACCTCGCCGGCCACACCAAGCACTACCTGTTCATCTCTACGATGTCGGTGTATCCCGACAACAGCGTGCCCGGGCGCGATGAGTCCGATGGCGTGACACCATTGCCAGCGGGGCTCGACGCCCACACAACGTCAATGGACGACGCGCGTCGCCATTACGGGGCGCTCAAGACTGCCGCCGAGCGCGAGGTGCAGCAGCACTATGGAGACCGCTGCACAATCATCCGGCCTGGCCTCATTGTCGGGCCACTGGACCGCTCCGACCGTTTTACTTATTGGCCAGTGCGTATTGATCGCGGTGGTGAAGTGCTTGCACCTGGTACGCCCAACGATCCTACGCAAATCATTGATGCACGTGACTTAGCCGAGTGGATGATTCGACTCGCCGAACGCCGTGTGCTTGGCACTTTCAATGCTTGCGGGCCGGCGGCGCCACTCACTATGGGTGAGATGCTCGCGGGCATCAAGGCCGTGACCAGCAGCGGCGCGCAGTTCACGTGGGTGCCAGCGGACTTCCTGCGCACGCAAGAAGTGCAGGGTTGGCGGCACATGCCGGTGTGGTTGCCTCCCGAGGGCGCGACAGCCGGATTCATGCGGCGTAGCAATGCGCGCGCGGTCGCGGCGGGTCTGAGCTTCCGGCCACTCGCCGTCACGGCCAAGGACACGCTCGACTGGCACAAGACGCGGCCGGTAGCGGAACAGGAGGCTCTGGCGAACGGGGCGCTCGCGGGAATTGCGGCGGCGAAGGAGGCGGAGGTGTTGGCGGCGTGGAGAAGTTCGCGCTGAAGTACTTATCACCCGTACACCGGAGACGCACTAAAATGCTCACTGGCCTCTCGCGTAGCTTGTTGCTGCTGGCGCTCGTCCCCGCACTTGGCGGGGCGCAAGCGCAGGGCCCACTGAGCTCCATCGCACCACCGCCGCGTTTCGCCGATTCGCAACGAGTCGCGAAGCTACGCGCGGCCTTCCCGGTCATCGATTCCCTCGTCGCCGGCTTTGCCGCGTCGCGCCGCGTTCCCGGCTACGCCTACGGCATCATCATCGATGGGCAACTCGCGCACGTGGTGGCAGGCGGCATCCGCGAGACGCGTAGCGGCGCTCCTGTCGATACGGCAACGGTGTTTCGCATCGCGTCCATGAGCAAGAGCTTTGCCGCGCTTGCCATCCTCCAACTCCGCGACGAGGGCAAACTCGCGCTCGACGAGCCAGTCTCGCGCTACGTCCCCGAATTCAGTGCGCTTCGCTACGCCACGACTGACGCGCCGCAAATTACCGTGCGCCATCTCCTCACGCACTCCGCGGGCTTTCCTGAGGACAACCCCTGGGGCGATCAACAGCTTGATGCCACCGAAGAGGCCTTCAGCGCGATGATGCGCGGCGGCATCCCGTTCTCGACCGCGCCTGGTACGGCGTACGAGTACTCCAACTTCGGGTTCGCCGTACTCGGCCGCATCGTCACGAATGTCTCCGGCGTTCCGTACGCGCGCTACCTGCGCGAGCGCATCCTTGCGCCGTTGCAGATGCACTCTACCACGTTGGAGTCGGGTGATGTGAATCCGGCGCGACTAGCCCATGGGTATCGCGTGCAGGACGGGGAATGGGTGCTTGAGCCGCCGCTTCCCGACGGCGCGTTCGGTGTCATGGGTGGAATGCTCACGACGCCAGCCGATCTCTCGCGCTGGGTCGCGTATATGCTCGACGCGTGGCCGGCGCGCGATAGCGAGGAACGCGGACCGGTGCGGCGCAGTTCGGTGCGAGAGATGCAACAGTTACACCGCTACAATGCGGCGTTCACCAACGTCACCGCGGACGCCGTGTCGCTCAGTGCGGGCGGCTACGGCTACGGGCTCGGGGTGAGCGAGAACTGCGACTTAAGGCATATCGTCGCGCACACGGGCGGCTTGCCAGGGTACGGATCGATTATGCGCTGGCTGCCTGAGCACGGGGTGGGCATCATCGCGTTGGGGAGCCTCACCTACACCGGATGGACGCCCGTCGTGGATCAGGCGTTTGCAGCTCTCAAGCGCAGCGGTGGTCTCGAATCGCGTGAGCCGCAGCCATCGCCGGTGCTTGAGTTGCGGCGCGCGCAGGTCACGCGTTTGGTGCAGCAGTGGTCGGCGCCGCTCGCGGACTCACTGGCGGCCATGAACTTGTTCCGCGATGAGTCGGCGGATCGACGCGCGGCGCAGATTTCCCAACTCCGCGCCGCCGCCGGCGGGGAATGTCGCGACGAGGGGCCGTTCGTGGTGGAGAACGCCCTGCGCGGGCGCTGGAAGCTCCGCTGCGCGAAGGGAGATTTGGCGCTCCGCATCACGCTGGCGCCGACAGAACCAGCGCAGGTGCAGTTCCTGAGTGTGTCGGCGACGTCGCGGGAGTCCACACTCAGTGGACCGATTGCGTGCCGGCGGCAGTAGGCCGTAACGTAGACTTCTCTTATGCCAAAACTCCGCGTCCGTTCCGTCGTCGCAGTCGCGACCCTGTCAGTCTTCTTTCTTGTCAGCGCGGCGCCCTCAGGCGCGCAGCAGGCTCGCGGGCCGTTTCGCCTCGAAGAAGCCAGCATCGCCGAGATCCACGCGGCGTTTGTCAGTGGCCAATTGACTTGCCGCGGCTTGGTCCAACAATATCTCGCGCGAATTGACGCGCTCGATAAACGTGGCCCTAGCATCAACGCTATCGTCACCATCAATAATGCGGCACTCTCCGTCGCCGATTCGCTCGATGCCGTGCAGCGCCGCGGTGCTCCTCTGGGCGCCTTGCACTGCATTCCCACTATCGTGAAGGACAACTTCGAGACTTTTGACCTGCAGACGACCGCTGGCTCATTGGCCCTGAAGGGTTGGATCCCCATGCGCGATGCTACACAGGTCGCGCGCATTCGTGCGGCCGGCGCTGTTATCCTCGCCAAATCGAATCTCGCCGAGTGGGCCTTTTCGCCCTACGAGACGGTGAGTTCAATCGTGCCGGGGTACACGCGCAATCCCTATTCGCTGGGCCGCGTCACGGCGGGCTCAAGTGGCGGTACCGCTGCGGCCGTCGCGGCGAATATGGGCGCTGTTGGGCTCGGTACTGATACTGGGAACTCCATCCGCGGTCCTTCCGCGCACCAAGCGCTGGTGGGGATTCGCTCAACGATGGGCCTCACCTCGCGCGCCGGTGTGGTGCCCCTGAACAACGAGCAGGACATCGCTGGCCCAATGACGCGCACGGTTGCCGATGCGGTGGCGCTGTTCCAAGTGATAGCAGGCGAAGACGCGGAAGATCCCGTTACGTCCGCGAGCCGCGGCCGACGCGCAGCCGATTATCGCAGCTTCGTCGTCCCCGGCGGCCTACGCGGTGCGCGCATCGGTGTGTTGCGGCAGGCGTATGACCGCGCGACCCTCGACCCGGAAGTGCGCGAGGTCTTCACCAAGGCTCTCGACGACATGCGCAGCGCCGGTGCGATTGTGCTTGACTCGGCGCTCGTCCCGCGGCTCGATTCGATTCTTGCCATCGCGCGCGGCGGCTGCAATCGCTTTAAGTCTGACGTTGAAGGCTACTTCGCAGCGCGCGGCGATGGTGCGCCGGTGCGTACCCTTGAGGCAGTACTGAGCAGTGGTGCGTTTCATCCCAGCGCGCAGTACCGCCTCGTGCAAGCGCAGGCGGTGACACTTCCACCCGATTCGCTCGCCGGCTGCCGTGCCCGCACTCCCATGAAGGAGGCGCTGCGCAGCGCCGTGACCGCGCTCATGGATTCACTGCAGCTCGACGCGCTGGTGTATCCCACCTGGAGCAACGTGCCGCGACTCATCGGTGATCTCAATACGCCGCACGGAGATAACAGCCAGATCTTCTCTCCGCTCACGGGGTTTCCGGCGATTACCGTTCCGATGGGCTACACGCGTGGCAATACCCTGCCGGCGGGTGTCACGTTCTTTGGGCGCGCGTGGAGTGAAGGGCAACTCATCACGCTCAGTTACGGATTCGAGCAGGCGACAAGGCATCGGCGGGCGCCCACCCTTTAGGCGAGCGCATCGTCCTAGCGCACCATCGCCCCATACGTGAGCGCATTGAACCGCCCCGCTAGATCGCGCGCGGCCGGATTCACCATGTTCGTGTAAATCTGCGCAATCAGTTCATCGCGCGGATCCGCCCAGTACGTTGTAGCGAACGCGCCTCCCCAACTAAACGCGCCAATGCTGCGCGGCGAGCGAAAGTCGTTTGCCTCAGTTTCCAATCCGAAGCCGAGTCCCACCTTATTCGTCATCGCGGGCAACTGGTCGGTGAGCATCATCTCCACCGTACGCGGGCTGAGCAAACGCACGCCGCCGAGTTCTCCCTTGTTCAGGAAGAGTTGCAGAAAGCGCGCGTAGTCCTCCACCGTGGACGAGAGGCCGGCTCCACCCGAGAAGTACGTGCCGGCTAGTCGCGGATAGTTCGGATTGACGCCATCAAAGGCCGTGCCTTGCATCGGCACCGCTTTGCCCGACTCACCATCGTGCAACGTCACGAGACGTTCGTGCCGGTCCGCTGGCAGGTAGAACCAGGTGTCGCGCATCCCAAGTGGATCAAAGACGCGCGCGCGCAGGAATTGATCGAAGGGCATCCCCGAGACGACCTCCACGAGATACCCAAGCACATCGAAGGAGAGGGAGTAGGTGTAGCGCTCGCCGGGCCTCGCGCGGAGGGGAAGGCGCCCCAGCACGCGCATCTTCTCGCCAATCGTGGCGCGGTCATTACCGATTCCACTCGGTATGCCAGCCTTGGCGTAGAGGGCGCGGAATTCTTCGTTGCCGATGCCAGCGTAGTCGATTCCAGAGGTGTGCGTGAGCAATTGGCGTACGGTGATTTCGCGCCCAGCGGCCTCTGATTCTGCTGTCGAGTCTGCCGCGTTGAACTTGGTCAGCACCGTGGGCCGCGCGAACTCCGGTAGGAGACGCGAGATCGGCTCATCCAGTGAAAAGTGACCTTCCTCCCACAACATCATCACGGCCAACGCTGTGATGGCCTTGGACTGCGAAGCGATGCGGAAGATGTCGTCGCGTCGCATCGGCACTTGTGTTCCGACGTCTCGCACCCCGTAGGCGCGGTGCATCACCACCCGCCCGCCACGGACGATGTGGACGACGGCGCCGTTGACCTCTCCCCGCGCGACGGCCCCGGCGACGAGGGAGTCAATCCGGGCGAGGCGCGTGGCGGAGAATCCCGCGGCCGCGGCGCTGGCGGCAGGCTGGAAGACGGCGCGACCCTGTGCCACCAAGTTGCTGGTGAAGAGGCCGAGCAGGACGAGTGAAGCGAAACCGCGCGTGAGAGGTCTGGTCATCGAGCGAAATTAGCTCGCGTCGTGGAAGCTGGACAGGTGCCGCCGCGCTGCTGGTCAATGCCTTTGGCCATCGACCGACCTTCATGACGACGTGGAATCCGCCACACCTACACAGCCCTTTCTGCCCGAATCAACAGAGACCCCGCGAACTCCCGTAGGCCGGGCAACACCTCGAGCCCACGGCCAACCGCCGAGACGACGCCGATGCCCGGCGCCGGCACTGCCGGATGCAACCAGTCGAACGGCGTGATCTGCACATTGCTGAAGCCTGCCGAAACCAGCGAACGCGCCAAGGTCCACCTCACGAACGCCGTTTCATCGGGCGATACTTGGGGAAAGAACCGCCGGAACCTCCGCTCGGCGAAGATCTGCGGGTTGAGCATGTTCGGCTCCGCGAAGCATAGCACGCCACCGGGGGTGAGCAACTCTGCGATTCGACGCAGCGCCGGCGCCAGCTCCAGGTGGTGCAATACCGATGACCCAATCACCGCGTCGAACGGGCCGTCCACATCGCAGTCTTCAAATCGCTTCTCCAAGAGCCGCACCCGGTCGAACGCGCTGAGTCGCACATGAGCCTTCGCCAACAGATCTGGCGACAGATCCACAGCGACCACGTCAGCGCCGGTCCGCGCGAAGATCTCGGTGAAGATTCCCGTGCCCGCGCCCACCTCAAGCGCACGGCGGCCAGGCCTGAGTGCGGCGACACGTGCAATCAAGGCGCCGCGGCGTGCAGCGCGGCGGCGGCCCGCAGGCGTACCCCACCCCCACACGCGCTCTGTTTCCTCGGCCGCGAGCCACGCCCCATGTCGTAGCTCGTTTTCGACGCGTGCGCTCACTGCACTGCTGGGTTTACTGGGTTGCGACATCATCTCGTAAGATATTGCGGCGGTCAATGCGAACGGAGATATTCCCCTCCGTGAACGACCGGACCGAATTGAGTGGGACGATGGAGACGGGTCCGGGTGATCACCATCGCGCGGCCCGCATACGCAATTGGGATAGCGTGGCGATTCAGGAGCGTCACCGACCGGGATTCGGCGGTGCCTACCATCGGCGCATGGCGGAGATCCACCAGTTCGCGATCGCGCCGGGTCAACGTGTGCTCGAAATTGGCTGTGCCGGCGGCGACCTCCTCGCGGCGTGCCAGCCGTCATTTGGCCTCGGCGTCGACTTCTCGACGGAAATGCTGGCATCGGCGCGTGCCCGTCACCCGCACCTGCATTTCGTTGCTGCTGATGCCCATGCGTTGCCGATCGAGGGCACGTTTGATGTTGTCATCCTGTCGGACCTCGTCAACGACCTGTGGAACGTGCAGCAGGTACTCGAGCAAGTGGCCCGCGTGTGTACGCCGCAGACCCGGCTGGTGATTACGTCGTACAGCAAGGTGTGGGAGCCGCTCCTCGCGGCAGCACTCGCGCTGCGCCTCGCGCGACCAGTGCTCCATCAGAATTGGCTGGCCGCCGGCGATTTACGCGGCCTTCTCAACCTGGCCGGCTTTGAGGTCGTCCGCGAGTCCCGCGAGATTCTCCTACCGCTGGACATCCCGCTCCTCGCCCCCTTGCTGAATCGGGGCCTCGTCCGAGTCCCGCCCTTCCATTTACTCGCGCTCACCACATTGATGGTTGCGCGGCCCAAGCCTCGTGCGATGCCTGAGTCGGCGCCGAGCGTGTCGGTGATTGTGCCCGCACGCAACGAGGCCGGCAACATAGCGGCACTGTTCGCGCGCCTGCCACGCATGGGCCGCGAGACCGAGATTGTGTTCATCGAAGGCCACTCGCGAGACGACACCTGGGACACCATCCAGCGCGAGATTGCGGCGCATCCTGAATGGTCGTGCCAAGCGTTCCGCCAAACGGGCTCTGGCAAAGGCGATGCCGTGCGGCTCGGATTCGCGAAGGCACGCGGCGATTTGCTCATGATTCTCGACGCCGACCTCACGATGCCTCCCGAAGAGCTGCCGCGATTTTATGCGGCCGCGCGCGATGGACTCGGTGAAATGGTGAACGGGGTACGCCTCGTGTATCCCATGGAAGGGCAAGCCATGCAACTGCTGAACTTGTTCGCGAATCATGGCTTCAGTTGGGCCTTCTCCTGGCTCTTGGGACAACGCGTGAAGGACACTCTCTGTGGCACCAAGGTCCTATGGCGCCGCGATTACGATCGCATCGCGGCGAACCGGGCGTATTTCGGTGACTTCGACCCGTTCGGCGATTTCGACCTGCTGTTCGGCGCGGCCAAGCTGAATCTTCGTATCCAAGACCTGCCTATCCGCTATCGTGAGCGCGTGTACGGCGATACGAACATCCAGCGTTGGCGCCACGGCCTCCTGTTGCTTCGCATGACTTGGTTCGCGCTATGGCGCCTCAAATTCCGGTGACGCAGTCGCCAGGCCCGGAGCGCGCCGCCCAGCTCGGCCTACTGCTCGCCCTCGCGCTGTCGCTCCCAACTGCCATCGCCGCTGCCGGATTTGCACTCGGGATTCCGCTGACGCCATGGCCTCTGCTCGTAGCAGCACTGGTGATTGCCGGATGGTGCTGGAAGCAGCCTGGTGCCCCAGCTCTGCGCACGTTCGGCGTGGCGAGCGCCGTCGTGTCGGTCGCCATCGTCATCGCCGCGCTGACGTTCGATTTGAGCTACGATGGCCAGACGTATCATCAAGTTGGCATCCGACAGCTAGCCGAGGGCTGGAATCCGGTGTGGGACCCCACGCGATCGGAGTCCCTCGTCGGCGGTCCGCACGTGACCGGACTTCCAAAGGGTGCGTGGCTCCTCCCAGCGATGCTATTGCAGGCAACGGGCAACATCGAAGGGGGCAAAGCGATGCAACTGCTTGCCCTCGCGTCCGCAATACTGCTCACCGGGTCGGCCCTGCTGACGCTCGGCGTGGGGCGCCGTCGTGCGTGGTTCGTTGCCGTCGCGGCGGCGCTCAATCCGGTGACGACACCGCAACTGCTGACCTACTACGTCGACGGACTCGTCGCGTCCTCACTGCTGATTGTCGCGGCCCTCGGCGTGCTGTGGTACCGCACGCGCCAGCGTCGCTGGGGCCTTGCCCTCGTGCTCCATGCTGCCTGGCTCTGCACACTCAAGTTCACTGGCGCCGCATTGGTCGCGCAGTGCGGCATCCTCGCTCTCGCGTGGCTCGCGTGGCGTGATCGTGCTCGCTTTTCGTCGGCGTTGCGCCTTGGGGTTGCGGCTGGCGGGCTCGCGCTGCTGGCGGGCCTCAACCCATACATCACCAACACAATCTGGTACGGGCACCCGGCGTATCCCGCGCGCGGCCGCGACGCGCTACCAATCGCTGGATGGGTGCATCGCGACTCGGCATTCAGTGCGCGCCCGCGATTTGAGCAGGTACTGACGTCGATGTTCGCCGCGAGTAGTGACGACTCGTACAGGCCGCCACAGCTGAAGTTGCCGTTCACAGTGCAGGCGAATGAAGTGGCCGCGTTCACCACCTTGGACACGCGCGTCGGGGGGTGGGGGCCACTGTTCGGCGCCGCGCTGCTGGTGGGTCTGCTCGCGTTCGTCGTCGCCTGGCGGCGGGCCGAACCGGTAGGCGGACTCACCGTCCTCGCACTGGCCATTGCTGCGTCGTCGCTCGTCTTGCCCTTTGGGTTCTACGCGCGCTACGCCCCTCAACTCTGGCTCGCCGCACTGCCGCCGTTGCTCTTGAGCAGACCGCGGCGCGTCGTGATGGTCTTGGCAGCACTCGTCGCGGTGAACATCGCGATTGTCGCGCTCGCATCGAACGTGACGGCAACCCTAGATCAGGTTTTACATCGCCGCCAACTCGCCGCACTCTCGGTTGACGCCGCGGGCGGAGTCATCACCGTCTCGCAGGAGGGAGCGCCGTTCGTGAACGTGGACCTCCACTTCACGGCGTATGGCATCCGATATGACACTCAGGACACGCCGGCGTGCCCCCATCCCGCAGTGCTGCTCCGAACACACGCGGTGCTTTGTTTGCCCGACGCTCGCTCACCCCAGCCAACGCCCGATCCACTCGACCTCGTGAAGCCGTGGATTCCTTCGTGGATCACGCTTTCGACAAGCGGCGCTCGCTGAGGAACGCTTCGTAAGCCGACTGCAGTCCGGCTTTCAGCTCGATTTGCGGTGCCCAACCAAGCGAGGTGAGCTTTGAAACGTCGAGTAGCTTGCGCGGCGTCCCATCCGGCTTAGACGAGTCATAGACGATCTCACCGGAATAGCCGACGACCTCCCGCGCCAGACTCGCGAGGTCAGCGATGGACACATCGGTGCCGCACCCGATATTCACAATCTCCTTCATGACCGGCTGCTGCATGAGGAAGACGCAGGCGTCTGCCATGTCATCCACGTGAAGGAACTCTCGCCGAACCGTTCCCGTGCCCCACACTGTGACCGTTGGATCGCCGCGCTCCTTGGCGAGATGGAAACGGTGCAGCAGTGCGGGCAGGACATGGCTCTCCTGTAAATCGTAGTTATCGCCCGGACCATACAAATTGGTGGGCATTACTGACCGAAAGTCAGTCCCGTGCTGCCGGTTGTACGCCTGACACATCGTAATCCCGGCGATCTTTGCGACGGCATACGCTTCATTCGTCGGCTCGAGGTACCCGGACAGCAGGTATTCCTCCTTGAGCGGCTGTGGGGCGTGCTTCGGGTACACGCAGGAACTGCCGAGGAACATCATGCGCGTGATGTTGTGTCGGAATGCGGCCTCAATCACGTTGCATTGGATGGCCAGATTCGACCGGATGAAATCCGCCGGATACGTGTCGTTCGCGAGGATCCCACCCACGCGGGCGGCCGCCATGAATAAGTACTCGGGCCGCTCTGCCGCGAAGAAAGCGTTCACCGCGGCTCCATCCTCGAGTTCGAGCTCCGCGTGTGTGCGTTCGAGAAGGTTCAGGTATCCGAGCGCCCGCAGGCGACGCGTCAACGCCGAACCCACGAGTCCGGTGTGTCCAGCTATATAGATGCGTGCGCGGAGGTCCACCGCCCTACCTCAGTTCCGCCAGCATCCGCCGGTAGTACGCCTCCTGCTCCCGCTGAATCGCCGTCAACGGCCCAACCTCCCCATTGGCATCGCTATAAAGCCGCTGTACTCGCGAGACGAGCTCGGTGCTCTCCCGCACGAGTTCCGCCGCCGCGGCGCGGCGCGCGCTCGGCGCATTGGCCGGCAGTGCCGCCAAGGCTCGCTGCGCCTGTTGATTCAGTGCCCGAGTCTCGTTGCGCAAAATGGCGAGCGAGCGCATCGCTTCTGTCCAAGTGCGACGCACGTCCGCCGCCACGCTGATGCGTGGATCCTCACGCACTTCGAGACGACCCGTCGCGGTCGCTGCACCCGCCGTGGCCCGCACCTCGTAAACCCCAAGGTGAACGAACGGGCCGTTGCCAGCATAGCGGAGATCCCACACTACACGGTTCACACCAGCCACGCCGGCCTGACGCACGCGCGCGACTTCTGTACCACTGGCATCGTGGAACGTCACGGTGAGTGAGTCGGCCGCGCGCATCCACACGTCAATGAGGCCACCAGCCGCCGGATTCTCGCCGCGGAAGAACACATCGCCCACATGCCCCAGTGCACCGCGATACCGAATCTGCTCGGCGGCTCTGGTGCTGAACACGTGCAGTGGTCGCTGCGCCACGCTCGGCGTCAACTCGCGCAACGCTGCGATGTGGTCGAGGATCCAGATGCCGCGCGAGTGCGTGCCGAGCACGAGATCGTGCTCGCGAGGATGGATGAAGAGATCGTTGTACGCCATGAGCGGCATGTTGCCGCGCAACTCCGCCCAACTCGCGCCGCGGTCGTTGCTCCAGAACAGACCGAGCTCGGTGCCGAGGAAGAGCAGGTCGGCGTTGACGTGATCCTCGCGCAGCGTGCGCGCCACGCGGCCGCTGGGCAAACCGGCATCAATGCGAGTCCACGTCGCCCCGTCATCGTCACTGCGGTACACAAAGTTGCCGAAGTTTCCGTTGCGATAGTCGTTGGCCACTACGTACACGCGGCCCACGGAGTGACGCGATAACTCGATGCCGTTGATCACGGAACCGCGCGGCAGGCCAGGCATACGGTTTGCCATCTCGGTCCAGTTGCGTCCGTCATCAGCGCTGCGCTGCACGTTGCCGTCATCAGTGCCCACCCAGAGCACGCCGCGCTGCCGAGGCGACTCCGCAATCGCGCTCACCGTGGGCCAGTAGGGCACGCCGTCATCGAGGGAGCGGGATGCGGCAGTTGGCATCTGGCCCATAATCGGCAATGTGCGGCGATCGATACCCTTGGTGCGGTCGCCGAGTGCCGTCCACGTGTTGCCGCGGTCATTGCTCTTCCAGAGGATATTCGTGCCGACGTAGAGCGTGCGCGCGTCGTGCGGCGAGATGACGATTGGCGAATCCCAGTTGGCGGGCGCCATGGCATTGCCGAGCCGCTGTGGCGAAGCGCTGCGGTCACCCCAAGTCGTCCAGTTGCGGCGCGGCTCGATGGCGCCGGTGGGATCGCCCGGACGCAGGTCGCGTTCTTCGCCCGTCACGAGATTCACGCGTGAGATGCCGAGGTACTGCGAACCCGTGAAGAGCGTGCGATTGTCGGTGGTGTCCACCACGTTGAAGAAGCCGTCGCCGCCGCCCCACTTGATCCAATCGGCGTTGGTGATGCCTTCGCTGCGGTAGGTGGCCGACGGGCCCGCCCACGAGCCATTGTCCTGCAAGCCACCGTACACGTTGTACGGCTTCTGCATGTCGAAGCTGACGCGGTAGAACTGGCTCACCGCGAGATCGGCGATGAACAGCCAGGTCTGCGCGCGGTCATAGCTGATGCCGATGCCACCGTCGTCGGCTTTAATGATGTGCAGCGGGTTTGCCGGATTGATCCACATAAAGCGATCGTCACCGTGCAGCGACTGGCGCACGCTGCGTGAGGTCTTTCCACAGTCGGTAGATGTGGAGAAGAAGTTCATCATATAGATGCGGCAGGAATCCACTGGATCCACGATCACCTGGCTGGCATACATCGGCCGCGGGTTCCACGTGCTTTGCTGCGTGAAGCTTTCACCCCGGTTCTCGGAGCGGTAGAGGCCAGCCTGCGGCTCCTCGTAGTTCGTCGCAGCGGTGTAACGCAGTCCTTGCTCGATGCTCACGTACACGATCCGCGGATCGGCGCGGAAAATGGCGATGCCAATGCGGCCGTAGTCGCCACTGGGGAGGCCGTTCGTCAGCTTGCGCCAGGTCTCGCCACCGTCGGTGGACTTCCACAGCGCGCTGCCGGGGCCACCGCCGTCAAAGCCGAAGCTCGTGCGACGGCGCTGATAGGAGGCCGCATACAGAATGTTTGGGTCGCTGGGGTCCATCGCGACGTCCACGACGCCGGTGTTCGCATCCACCTTCAGGATACGCTGCCAGCTCGCACCGCCGTCGCGCGTGCGGTACAGGCCACGCTCTTCGTTCGGACCCCAGAGCTGACCCATTGCCGCTACGTAGGCGACTTCCGTCTGCTGCGGATGCAAGACAATGCGCCCGATGTGCGCCGATTCACGAAGGCCCATATTGCGCCAGCTGCGTCCGCCATCGCGCGAGAGGTACACGCCATCGCCCCACGAGGAACTCTGACGATTTGCGCGCTCGCCTGTGCCCACCCAGACAATCGAGGTATCGCGCTGATGCACGGCAATGGCGCCGAGCGAGTGCGTGCCCTCGTGGCTGAACAGCGGCGTGAAGGTGGTACCATTGTTCGTCGTCTTCCACAGACCGCCCGTGGAGCTGGCAGCGTAGAAAACGTGCGGGGCGGACTCCACCACCGCGAGGTCCACGAAGCGGCCGGACATTGACGCGGGGCCGATGCTGCGGAAGGGCAGGGCACCAGTGAGCGCGGCGCTCGGCGTCTGGGCGAGGGCGGGAATCGAACCGGCGGCGGAGAGAAGCAGGCCGGTGATGAGGGCGCGCGGCGCGCGGAGGCGGAGAAGGGACATGTCGCTAAACTACGCCCCCTGACGTCAGGTGACAACGCGGAGGCATCTTTGGCGTGTACTGTGGGCGCTGACAGAAAGTTCATTCATCACTCAACTAGGATGACCGCGATGTTTCGATTGGCCCGGCTAGGTTTCGCGACGCTGCTGCTGTGCGGCGTCAGCATCCCCGCCACCGCGCAGCAGCGCTTTGAGGTCACCGAGACTACCATCGCCGCGGTGCACGCGGAGATGGCGGCCGGCCGGCTCAGCTGCCGCGCTCTTGTGCAGTCGTATCTCGATCGCATCGCCGCGTATGACAAACGCGGCCCATCGCTCAACGCCATTCAGACGCTGCACCCGCGCGCACTGGCTATCGCCGACTCGCTCGATGCCGTCCAACACAGCGGCGCCACACGTGGGCCGCTGCACTGCATCCCGGTGCTGCTCAAGGATCAGGTCGAGACCAAAGACATGCGCACGACTTATGGATCGGCGCTGTTTAAGGACTTCGTCCCGCAGCGCGATGCCACAATCGTGACGCGCCTGCAAGGCGCCGGTGCCATCATCCTCGCAAAGACCACAATGGGCGAGTTCGCCCAACGCTACGTGGGATCGGGCTCCGGCATCATCCGCAACGCCTACGACCCGCGTCGCAACCCTAGCGGCTCCTCCGGCGGCTCGGCGTCCGGCGTGGCCGCCAACTTCGGGCTCGTCGGCATTGGCGAAGATACTGGCGGCTCAGTCCGTGGGCCGGCGGCTGTGAGTTCGCTCGTTGGGCTGCGTCCCACGCTCCAGTTGGTGAGCCGTTTTGGGATGATGCCAGCCTCGCCGACACAGGACACGATGGGTCCCATGACGCGGACCGTGGCGGATGCAGCGGCTGTGTTGGATGTGATTGCGGGCTACGATGCCAGCGATCCCATCACTGCCTACGCCGTGGGTCAGGTACCGACGTCGTATGCGCGTACACTCTCTGCCGACGCACTGCGCGGGGCGCGCATCGGTGTACTCCGCATTCCGCGCGACACAGTTCTCACGCTCACGCCCGCCCGCGACTCGGCCTTGCGTGCCGACACAGCACTGGCACGCCGCGACAGTCTCACGCGCGAGGCTGTCGTCGAGTTTGCCAAGGTCAGCCCACTCTTCGAGGCCTCCATCGCGCAGCTCCGTACGCTGGGCGCAGAGATTGTGGACTCCCTGCGCGTGCCGCGCGTGCCCGGGACTACCGAGAACGACTTCGAGACCGAGGCGGCAACGGACGCCTACCTCGCGCAGCATCCCAACGCACCATACAAAACACTGCGCGAAATCATTCTCGCTGGCCAAGTGAATCCTTGGCGCGCGCGCTCACTGATTAGCTCCCTCGGACGATCACCCGACGAGCCCGGCTTCGGCACCCTGTTGCGTCGCCGCGAGGAACTACGCGTGGCGGTGCTCAAGTTGATGGCCGACCATCAGCTCGACGCGCTGATCTACGCTACCTTCGATGCGGCACCCACGCTCATCGCCGATGATGTGCTCACCAATCCGCGTCCAAACGACCGCTACAGCCTCGGTGACAACCGTTTCTTAAGCCCGACGCTTGGCTGGCCGGCGCTCACTGTGCCGATGGGCTTCACCGCCGATGGTCTACCGGCGGGCTTGGAGTTTCTCGGACGGCCGTTCACAGAGGCGAAGCTGCTCGGATTTGGCTACTCCTACGAGCAGGCCACCAAGCATCGCCGGCCGAGCGCGGTGGTGCCGCCATTGGCGGGTCAGGGAGCGCGCTCCGGACGGCGTTAGGTCGGTGTTCCGTACCAACACTCTGCGTTTATCTGCGTAATTTCTCATAGCGTTGTTTGCACCCTTCCCAAAGCGAGACCTTGTGATGATCGGCAGAACCCTCACCGCGTCCCTCACCTTGGCGCTGTGCACCGCTGCGTCGCTCTCGGCGCAGCGTGCGTCCCGGGCAACGCCCGCGAGTGCTGCTCCGGCCCCAATGATCAATCCCGCTTCGTTCGCTGGCATGCAGTTCCGCCACGCTGGCCATTCGGTGGGCGGTCGCGTCACGACCGTAACCGGTGTACCCTCGCAGCCGCGCACATTCTATATGGGCGTGGCCAGCGGCGGACTCTTTCGCACCACTGACGGCGGCGAAAATTGGCAACCCATCACGGACGGGAAGATTCCGCTCGGCTCCATGGGTGCCATCACCGTCGCCGAGAGTGATCCCAATGTGATTTGGCTCGGCACCGGCTCCGATGGCGCACGCAGTAATGTGTCCACGGGCCGCGGAGTGTATCGCAGCACGAACGCTGGAGAAAGCTGGAGCTTCGCTGGCCTCTACAATGCTGGGCAGATTGGCTCCCTGCGCGTGCATCCTACGGATCCCAACACCGCCTGGGTCTCTGCCACCGGCGATGTGTTCAAGCGCAACACCGAGCGCGGCATCTTCAAGACCACCGACGCCGGCCGCACCTGGCGTAAGACGCTCTACCTGAATGACAGCACTGGCGCGTCTGACGTTGAGCTCAAGCCGGGTGACCCAAACACCGTGTATGCGTGGATGGCTCGTCTCGAGCGCAAGCCGTGGACGATTATCTCGGGATCGCGTGAGGGCGGTTTCTATAAGAGCACTGATGGTGGCATGACCTTCCGTAAGACCGGACGCGGTCTCCCCGCCGGACTCATCGGTAAGGGCAACATTGCAGTCACGGCAGCAAATCCCGAGCGCCTCTATCTACTCGTGGAAGCCGAGCCGGGCGGTGGTTTGTATCGCTCCGACGATGCTGGAGCCACGTGGCAAGTCGTGAACACCACGCCGGGGCTCATCACGCGGCCGTTCTATTACACCTCGCTCGGTGCCGATCCCACCAACGCTGACGTCGTGTACGCCGGCGCCGAAGGATTCTATAAGTCCACCGATGGTGGACGCACGATGACGGCATTCCCAACGCCGCATGGCGACAATCACGACATCTGGATTAACCCGACCAACGGGCAAACGATGGTGCAGTCCAACGATGGCGGTGCCAACGTGTCGTTTGATGGTGGCCGCACCTGGTCTACGCAACGCAATCAGCCCACCGCCGAGTTTTACGGCGTGGTGCCGGACAATCGCTTCCCGTACAACCTCTACTCGGCGCAACAGGACAACAGCACTTGGATGTGGTCAAGTGTCGCCAATCCCTATGATCCTGCGGCCTTGCAGACCGGCCCCGGATGCGAGACGGGCCCAATCATTCCGCATCCTTCAGAGCCAAACGTGATTTATGGCTCTTGCAAGGGTCAGTTCGCGGTGATGAACACCGAGACGCGTCAGACGCGCAACTATTGGATTGGCGGCCAGTCGCTCTACGGCAACGCCGGTCAAGATCTGATCTATCGCATTCAGCGCACATCGCCGATGGCGCTGTCGCCGCACGATCCGTCGGTGCTCTACTATGGCACGCAGTACGTGCATCGTACGCGCGACAAGGGCGTGACCTGGGAGCGCATCTCTCCTGATCTCACGTGGTACCCGCAGGATCATCGTCAGGGCGCAAGCGGTGAACCCATCACGCGTGACGTGACGGGAGAAGAGTTCTACAGCACGCTCTACGCCATCACTGAATCGCCGCACGAGGCGGGCGTGATCTGGACCGGCGCCAACGACGGCCCCTTCCACATCACGCGCGACGGTGGCAAGACCTGGACTGACATCACGCCCAAGGATCTTGAGAAGGGTGGCCGCGTCGCGTGGATTGAGGCCTCGCCGCATCGTCGTGGCTCGGCGTACTTCGCGACCTATCGCTATCTCTTGGGAGATTACGCGCCCTATATCTATCGCACCGATGACTACGGGGCCACGTGGACGAAGCTCACCAACGGGAGCAACGGTATCTCGGGCGATACGCCCACTCGTGTGGTGCGTGAGGATCCCAATCGTGAAGGCTTGCTCTACGCTGGCACGGAGTTCGGCCTCTTCATCTCGTTCAACAATGGCACGAGCTGGCAGCCGTTCAACCTGAACATGCCGCAGATCCCAATCAATCAGATTCTAGTGCATAACAAGGATCTCATTGTCGCCACGCAGGGGCGTGGTAACTGGATCCTACACAACCTGTCCGCGCTGCACACGCTCGCCGCCACGACGCACAGCGAGGCGCTGCACGTGTACACGCCGCGCGCGGGCGTGCGCACCACGGGCGTAACGGCGCAGTTCTTTGGTCCTCAGGTGGACTATCATCTTGCAGCCGCGCCTGGCGATACCGTACGGATTGAGATTCGTGATGCGCGCGGGCAGGTAGTGAACCGCTACAAGAGTGGCGTGCTACCACCGGCACCATCGCGCGGTCGGCGGCCAGCCGACGCCGAAGAGGAGGCAGAGCAGGCGATGATGGTGGGACGTGCCGGCCCGGCGCTCGATGCTCCGGTGCTCAACTTGGTCACTGCGAACGCCGGCTTCAACCGATTCACTTGGGGCGTGCAGCATCAGAACGGATTCGGTGCGCCACCGGGCGACTACATGGTGACGGTGTCCGTAGGCGGGCAAACCAAGACGGTGCCGCTCCGCGTGGACATTGACCCGCGTCTCGCCGCCGAGGGTTACACCGCGGCTGACCTGCAGGAACAGTTCACGCACAATGTGCGCATGCGTGATATGGTGGCCGAGGTCAATGCGGTGATTGCTCGCGCGCGTGAGGCGGAGACTCGGTTGGCTGCGGCTGGAGCTTCGGCAGCCGACTCGCTGGCGAAGGTGCGGACGGTGCTGCGCGGCCAGCTGCTTACGCAGCCGGTGCGCTATGGCAAGCCTGGCTTGCAGGCGCACATTCAGTATTTGTCGAGCATGACGACGCGAGTAGACCAGAAGGTTGGTCGCGATGCGTTGGAGCGGGCGGATGTGCTGCGGAAGGAGCTTGATGACGCCAAGGCGGCGCTCGACCGCGCGATTGGGCCTGTGCCGCGGATGGATTGATTAGTTCGACGCCAGCTCCAGCGGCCTAGTGCGGGGTCAGAACCGGAAGTTGACCCCGATCCTTAGGCCGCTGCGAGCTTGGAGACCAATGAGCAACGTTGGGCGATGAGTGTGAAGGACAGGGTGCCACTGCTCGGCATCGCGAATCCCCAGCGCAGTGAGGGCGCCTATGGTGAGCCCCGTCCAGGTGCCGAAGCGGACTGAGGTCCCGAGGCGACGCGGGGCGACGATGCAGCTCCAAATCACATCCGACTCTGGGTCGTTGCACGTGTGCCACCAGTCATAGCCCGCAAGCGCGCCGACGAAGGTGAAAGCGGCAGCGAAGCCAAGGCGCTCGGCCACCCTGAAGGGGCGTCTCCCTTCACTCAGATACAACTCCTGCACCTGCCCCCAGGGCACGACGCGTACCACGTCTGAGCCGGTGAGCTGAAACGCAATCGAGTCGGTGTCCGTGCGGTGAATGGTGGCTATGCCGTTCGTCGTCTCCGGCTTCCGCGCTGCCAGGATTGGGCTGAGGAGCTTGATTCGGATTCGCGCACCCTCTGGCAAATCCGGCGGCGTCTGTGCGACGGTGGGCGTCGTCACGAGCGCGGCTGCAAAGATTGCGATGGCCAGCGGGAGTGAGCGTAACATGTGAGTAGGGAGTGCGCCGAGCTTGGGTGCGAAGTCGAAGGTTCGTACACCAGCTTGGCGCAGATGTGCTATGTTCGCCATCCGCTGAATACCCTATCTACATGCTCCCGTCGCGCCCGGGTTCGTCACTTCATCAGGAAATTCCGATGTCCAGTGTGTCGCGTCCCCGTCCCGCCCTGCGCCATGTTGCGCTCGTTGCCGCGCAATTCTTGCTGCTCGCGTTGCCGCTGCTCGAGACGGTCGCGCAGTCCCCGACGATCGACCCGCGACTCTTCGCCAATCTCTCGTGGCGTAACCTTGGTCCATTCCGCGCAGGGCGGGTGAGCGCGGTCACTGGGGTCGTTGGCTCTCCGGGCACGTACTATGCGGGCTTTCCCGGTGGCGGCTTGTGGAAGACCACCAGCGGGGGACAGGTCTGGTCCCCCGTGTTCGACGCGGTGCGCGAAGCTTCGTCCATTGGCGCTGTCGAGGTGGCACCGTCGGATCCGAACATCGTGTACGTCGGCACGGGTGACATGATCACGGGCGGTACGCTCGATCAAGGCAACGGGATGTACAAGAGCACGGACGCGGGAGTGACGTGGCGGTCCATCGGTCTCCAAGGCACTCGGCACATCCAGTCGCTTCTAGTAGATCCGCGCTCAGCGGACGTCGTGCTCGTTGGCGCGCTCGGAGATCACATCAACGCCAACAATCAACGCGGTGTGTTTCGCAGTACGGATGGCGGTCGCACGTGGAGCCGGACGCTCTACGTGGACGATCAAACCGGCATCGCGAGATTAGCTCGCGCCTTCGATGCGCCCGACGTCATCTTCGCCACCACCGTACGGCATCACACGCCACCAGGATACTCCGTCGGCAAGTATCGCTCGTGGCAATTCGGAACCGCGCGGATGGCTGGAGACACCAGCGCCACGCGTTCGGCTATCTGGAAGTCTCGCGATGCTGGCGTAACCTGGACCCGACTCGACGGAAGTGGAATGCCGGCGCTCGAAGGCCGCACCTGCGCTGCCGTCGCGATGGGCACCAACGCGCAGCGTGTCTATCTCATTACGAACACCGCGCTCTACCGTTCCGATGACGGCGGTGCAACGTGGCGGCAGATGGCCGCCGATGACGAGCGCATCCGCAATGGACAGGGCGGGTACAGCTGTGGCGTGTACGTTGATCCCAAGAACCCCGATCTCGTCTACACCATCAACACGGCCGCGTACAAATCCACGGACGGCGGCCGCACGTTTACCGGCATCAAGGGCGCGCCCGGCGGGGATGACCCGCAACAATTGTGGATCGATCCCACCGATGGTCGCCGAATCCTGATGGGGCTCGACCAAGGCGCGACTATCTCACTCGACGCTGGCGCGACGTGGACATCATGGTACAACCAGTCCACAGAGCAACTCTACCATCTCGCGGCCGACAACTCATTCCCGTACTGGGTGTACGCCACGCAGCAGGACGCGGGCGCAATTCGTACGCGCAGCCGCGGCAACTACGGCGCCATCACGATGTTCGATTGGAATCCCGTGAACGGATGGGAATGGGGCAGCATCGTCGTGGACCCGCTCGATCCCAACACGGTGTATTCGACTGGTACGGGTGTCGTGAAAATCACCTATCCCGCGGATCAGTTCATTGATGTGAGCCCAGCGATTGATCCTGCGGCCAGCGCGCGATGGACGAGTTCATTGCCAGTGGTCTGGGCACCGTGGAATCAGCGCTTGCTGTTTGCCGGACTCAACTACGTCGTCTCCACCAACGATCAAGGCGCGCACTGGACTCGCCTGAGTCCCGAACTCGGCGTCGCCGCCGATATGGACTCCGCAACCGCCGCACGCACGCCGGGTGGACGAGGCAGCATCGAATCAATGGCGGCGTCCTCCAAGTCGCCCGGCGAAATCTGGGTCGGCACGGACAACGGTTTGATTCACGTCACGCGCGACCACGGCGCGAACTGGCGCGATGTGAGCATTCCCGGGCTCGCGTCGCGCACTCGTGCCAACATCTCGTCCATTGAGCCATCGCCGCACACGGCGGGCACGGCCTACGCCGCCGTGGAATTGCTGCGCGTTGGCGACCACACGCCCTATATCTATAGAACAAGGGACTACGGGCGCACGTGGACGAAGATTGTGGTGGGCATGCCGACGGACGAAGCGAGTGGCAGCTTTGCGCGAGTCGTGCGTCCGGACCCTGTCACAGCCGGTCTGCTCTTCGCCGGAACCGAGAGCAGCATCTACGTCTCGTTCAACGATGGCGACTCGTGGCAGTCGCTGGCGCTTGACCTGCCGAACACGCCGGTCCGCGATTTGTTGGTGAAGGACAACGATCTCGTCATCGCCACGCACGGACGCGGCCTCTGGGTGCTTGATGACATCTCCGCGCTGCGACAGATGACCGCAGCCATCGCCGCGGCGCCGGTGCACATCTTCACGCCGGGGCTTTCTACTCGCGTACGGCGCAACACCAACGACGGCACTCCGCTCCCGCCTGATATTCCGCACGCCGAGAACGCGCTCGATGGCGTCATCATCGATTATTGGCTTGGCGCCGCCGCTGCCCGCGTCACGCTCGACGTGCTCGACGCGAGCGGCACTGTCGTGCGGCGGTTCTCGAGCGATGCGCAGGCGCTCGTGAGCGAAGCGACGCGGCCGTCTTTCCCGGACTTCTGGATCGAAGTGCCCAAGTCCTTGCCGGCGAGTGCAGGCCATCATCGCGTGAATTGGAATCTCCGGCACGACGCTCCATTGGCATTCGCGCACAGCTACCCCATCAGTGCGAATGCCGGCAGGACGCCCGCGACGCCAGAGGGACCGCTCGCGTTGCCCGGTACTTACACGCTCCGCATCACGGCAAACGGCAGCACGCGCTCAAGCCAAGTCACTGTTCGCAACGACCCGCGCTCTAAGGCAGCCTCTTCGGAGTTGTCCGCACAGCATGCGCTGCAGATGCAGCTCGTCGCTGGCTTGCGCAGTTCACACGAAGGGCAGACGCAGGTCAACGCGCTACGCGCCGACCTGAGCGCCGCGTCAGCTGGGGCAGCGCCTGAAGTCGCAACGGCAATCAACACACTTCGCACCGCCATGGACTCGGCTGTCGGTGCCGATTCGCGTGGGCTTTTCGCCGGCAAGTTTCGCGATGCGAACGACGCCTTCGCGAGTCAATTGAACGCGCAGGACCACGCGGACCACGCACCGAACGCTGGTATGATTGCGGCTCTCGCGGCCAGCTCAAAGCGGCTCACGGATGCGCAATCCGCTTGGGAACGGATTCTCTCGCGGGAGTTGCCGGCGCTGAACACTCTGCGCAGGCGCCTTGGTCTTGCGCCGGTGCCGGTACCGGTACCTGGACGCTGAGGAACGCTGGAACTTCGCTTCGGACTGCGGCACGATTTGGACGGTCTCCTCGCTTCTTGCAGCTATTACGGACTCCGCGGCTCGTTTGACGAAAGCTCAACGCGCCAGACATTGCCCGAGGCAAAGATCCATGCGAGGGTCGACGTGCTCCAACTTCCTGTGTTCGATGATCCGTTGATCCTCGGGAGTGAAACCGACTCCCACCCGCTGCCTTTGCGGAAGTATCCCTCGGAGTAAGAAGCAAGGACCGTCGACCCGTCGCCGGCCTGAGTAAGCCAGTGACCTTGCGTCCCAGATGGGAGCGGCACACTTGCGAACACCTCAGAACGGGGGAGTCCCGCCACTACCTGCAGTTGTCCTGATTCCTCGCCGGGCGTACACGGGGCCATGACGAAGATGATTCTACAAACAAGGCGATACTCCTGCGCTGCGAAAAGCAGCGTGTCGCCGGCAAACGCGTAACCCTTTGGATGGGCGAATCCGGTGATTGGGGTACGGATGTCGGGGAGGCCGTCCTCCCGTGGTGGATGACGATAGAGGCCGTCCATCCTCACGCGGTCCTCTCCTTGCGCATATTCGCTTTTGGCGAACAGATACGTGCCGATTGACTCGAAGGCCATAAGAGGCCCGCTGAGGGTATCCGTCTGCCAAGTACCGGTGCTTGTCCGGCTGACCATCCACGGGCGATCACGGGCGGCAATCACTTCGCCACCGCGCTCCACGGACACCGAGAAGAAGGTGAATGGGGGGCTCGGGAGCATGGTCCACTCGCGCCCGCCGTCGCGGCTGACGAACACTTGCTGATCGTAGGACCACGCGACCGTATCGCCGCGCGCGGACGACGTGATCACGTTTTCCGTTCCGTTGAACGGCACAGGACCAAACATGATACGCAACGAGTCCCCGAAAGTACGCATCGCGTAAATCGAGGAGCCGCGTCGCGCGACGACTACTGCCGCATCCCGTAGCGCCATCACGCGGAGTAGCTTCCACGCTTCTCCTGTGTTGGAGTCGGGCAGTATAAGCTCTGTCACAACAGGCCTTCGGGGGAGGACGAGAACAGGGTAGCCTCTCGGCCCGGTGGCGTGATCGATCAGCATGGTCGTGGCACCGGCCGCTCGTCCTGTGAGCAGAATCCAATCGGCATACGAGGTCGTCGCGACTGCTAATCGCGCGGAGGCCCACGAGGGAGGCAGGCCCGTCTGCGCGCCCCTCGCAACTGCCACCGTCGCCTTTACGGGGTCTGCGACCGCTACGCTTGGAATTGAATACCTCGCCGGATGAATCTCGTTGTCGAGAGCGTCGAGATAGCGCAACCGTGTAATGATTGCCTCTCCCTCGGCGAGATCAAGCGTGCTGGGGCGTATCCACTCAGAGCGCACCGGAGAAGCGGCGCGCACCTTCACACCCAGGTCCAACCATCGGGTGGAGTCGCTGACGCCGCTGAGGGCCAGCCTGTTGTATGTAGCGCTCCCCTCGTACTCGGCAAAATCGCTGAACCGATCAGGAGCCCGCACCTGAAACTCAGCAGTACCGTCGCTGCCAGTCGCGACAAAACCGACCTCGGAAACAACTCGCAGTTGCTCCACTCCCGGAATAGTCGGGCAAACGGCCCAAAAAAGTTCGCATCGGATGGGTGTGTAAACTCGCACCCCGCGGACGGGCTCACCCGACCGATCAAGCGCGCGAATCTTGATCGGTTGCTCCAGCAGCTGCCCGGCCTCTCCTAATTGCCCATGGCCAGAAAGTATGACAACTGAAACCCCGGCCGCGCTCGTGCCTCCGGGCGGTTCCCGCGGCGGTTCGATTACTTGGGTCGCCTGCTCGCTGCACGAGACGACCAAGAGGAGCGCAGCCGCAACGCACACCATCCTGCGTTGCAGAACATGGAAGACAGTGCTTGCAATTCGCACGGCTCACGCCCTCCTGTGCAAATAACATACGGCGCTCCCGTACACCAAAAATGTAGAGAGAATGTTGGAAGCGCACACGGCCTGCCCTAGGGCAAGACGGCCCCCGCACGGAAGGCGGCGCCACGCCAGCCCATCCGTCGTATCTTCGGAGTCATGAAAAGACTCCTCAAAACCCTGTTGCTCCTCGCCACACTCGCCGCGGCCCCACTCGCCGCTCAATCCGCAGCAGGCCGCGGCACCCTCTACATCGTCGGCGGCGGACCACAGCCCGCAGCCCTTGTGCAGGAGTTCGTCAATCTCGCCGGCGGTCGTGGCAAGGCACGCATCGTCGTGTTCGCGATGGCGAGTGCATCCGGTCTGACCGGCGGTGAGGAGAAGGCTGAGCAACTGCGTGGACTCGGTGCGCAGGCGCTGAACGTCTGGATTACGCGTGAGCAGGCGATGACCGACTCAGTCGCGCGACTGCTCGACGGAGCGACCGGCGTCTGGTTCGGAGGCGGCGATCAGGTCCGTCTAGCGGACGTCATTCGCGCCACGGCCACCGAGCGTGCAATCCATGCGCGCTTCGCCGCCGGAGCGGTAATCGGCGGGACCTCGGCCGGCGCCGCGGTGATGTCGACGGTGATGCTCACGGGTGACGAGCGCACGCCAGGCGGCCCGCGCTCCGACAGTACGCTCTCGTGGGTCACCATCGCGCGCGACAACACCATCACCACCAGCGGCTTCGGGCTGATTGACAACGCCATCATCGACCAACATTTCCTGCGACGGAAGCGGCACAACCGTCTGATCAGCCTCGTGCTTGAGCGCGAGCCGCATCTTGGCGTGGGTATCGACGAATCCACGGCGCTCGTGGTGCATCCCGACGGTACGTGGAGCGTGCGCGGCGCGAGCACGGTCGTGATCTACGACGCGCGGTCGGCAACGATAACGCCAACGGGACAGGTGCTCGGCGCTTCGGGGCTGCAGATGCATGTGCTGCCTGCCGGTTCGACATTTGATCCGCGCAACGGGATGGCAGGGCTTGCAGTGGGTGGCGCGACGCGTTGACGAGCGACGCGTTCCGTGCTTCTGCGTCAGCGGCACAGGATTCCGCGAATGCCGAAGTACGCCACCGCGTGCTAGAGCTTGTCGCCATTGAAGGCCACCAACATTCCGGGAGCGGTGGCTAGGGCTAGCTCTGTGGGCTCACGTCCGCGTGTGTTTGTATTCATACGGCACCTTAGCCGGCTCGACGAGCGGTCCGTGAGGCCAATGAGTACGGTGAACCGCTTGCCCGTGTAAGAGAGAACTCCTTCGGGGCACACCATGAGCCGCTCACCCGTGATCCGTTCGAGCAGGTGAATGAGGGCGGGGTGCTTGTACAGCGCCAAGAGCTGCGGCGCCTGTTCACGTAGCGTGACGTAACTCACACTGCCTCCCTTTTTCTGCGTGGGGACGTAGTTGCGGTGCACCTTCGTGCGCACGCTCTCCATCTCAGTGAGCAGGGGGCTCAACAATTCCGGGCCGAGTATGTCGGGAAGCCAGACGGCTTCACCTGGCGCTCGCTGGGTGGCGACTGAACCCAAAATGTCCACGCTAGCCTACGCGTTGACGAGGCTATCATCGAAATGTGCGTCGACCATGAACGAACTGTGCGTCACAAAAGAGCGCGCGTGGAAATTGGGAATGATTGCTCGGTAAAGATACAGCGCGAACAACCGCCACCATGCCCTGTTCGGGAAGCGCCGAGCAAAATTGACCGCGGTGAACCATGTGCTCGACAGACCCGAATTGAGTTACTGATTCGAGAACCGACTATCCTTTAATTAAGCAGATGCGCCTGTCCCATCTGAGTTGAAGGCGGGACATCTCGCCGACTCTGCAGCGGCCCGCCTTTGCTGGTATCCCTCAGCAATGACCCAGCGTCACCCCACACTTTTCGCGGATAGACATTTGCGCGTACTCCTCAGCTTCATACTCGTAGTCTGCACAACGACGACGCTACACGCGCAACAGTTGCAGGAAGGTCGATTTCCGCAGCGCGCGCACGTTGCTCCCATACCTGACGCAAACTTTGAACGCGTTCCCGCTGGACTGCGGGTCGCCCTGAGCGGTGCGCCCGCTCCGGCCACGCTCGGCAGCCAGCTCCTCGCTGGCTTTGGCGGATGGCTCGTGGGCTTTCTGGCCGGTGGATTCATCAGCGCATCAACGCAGCGAGGTGCGGAGACGGGATTCGCCGCGAGCACTGCCGTGGCCGTCTCAGCCCTCGTGGGCGGGGCCGTGGGTTCGGCAATCGGTGTGCAGTGGCACGGCAAGCATCACGGATTCCAATCGCCGTTCATTGCGACGCTGAGTGGCTCGCTGCTTGGCACCTTGCCTATTCCGGTGTCGCCAGTGACTTCGCCGCTCGGCGCGGCAGTGGCGTATAACTACTTCAGGCGTGATCGCGCGGTGCCGTAAGCCAGAATAGTCTACAACCTTCGTTGTTCGACCGCGGCGAAGCACCGCCGCTATGGATAGTCCGTGGCTGTGTGGTGGGTATGGGCCAAGGAAATGAGGAGAGTCCGATGGACTCTCCTCATTTCGCGCGGGGCGTCACTCAGCTTTCAGGGAGCGCCCGAGTGCGAGGAACTACTTCACTGCTGGACGGAGCACCATAAAGTCCTTCACGCTAAACAGCTCGGTCTCGTAGAGCGCGTTGGCATCCCTCACCTCACTCTTCCATCCAAAGAACTTCGCGACGGTGCTCTCGAATTCGAAGCCGATTGAACCTGGCTTCAGCATTGGTAGCGACTTGATTTGTTCCTTGGTCAGGGAGGGAAGCATCACGATGTCTCCACTTTCCGCCGCTTGAGCGCGTCCAATCGGCACGAGGAAATCGTGCGAAACCAGCTTCATGCCTTTGAGGTGAGCGGCGTCCACCGTGATGTCGAGATAACGCGGTGCGTACGCCTGCTGCTGATCAACCAAAATACGGGAGATCTTTCCGAGCACGAGTCCGTCGCGCAATACGGCATTCCAGCCGCGGACGTCGGGAATCTGATTGAGCTTGATCTCCTTCAAATCTTTGAGCGCAGCGAGCCGGAGACCGTGGTCGTCGCCTGCGACCTTCTTCACGGAGCCCATCTTCACCGGGCCATCCTTCACGGCGGTGTTTAAAGAGGGGGCGTTTGAGACGGGGGCGTTCGCGTTCTTCGTGTTGTTCTTCATATCTGGTCCTCCTGCGGACTGACGCGAGGTCCTGCGGGCACCACCTGTGCGAGTCCATCAGCGTCGGGGACGGCTACTCGCGGGCGTTATCCTGTCGCTTGTCTCTTGAAGCGGCGGTGGGCGCGCGACGATCGCGCGCTCGGATGAGTTCACACTTGAGGACCGCTGGTCCCCGGGAACTCTGAAGGCTTGCGTCACTGCGCACTAGCCTTGTGTTAAGTATAGTAACCACAATGACTTGCAAAGTCAACCCAGATGCGGATCCTCTGTTGGGCGATTGTCCGAGCCATTGTGCGAATCCAGCCCTAGCTTTGCCCATATGATCGTGCAGTGGCTTCGCGCATAGGGTACTTCGCGGCAGGATTTCATCATGTAATGGAAATCTTGCACGCGCCCCTTTGTGGCTCGCCGTTCACGCTCGGTCGCAAGGTGATTGTGCTCGCGGCAACTCCGATGGCTGTGGTGCTCCGGTGGTACTACGGTGGTACTACGGTGGTGCACGTCGGTCGCTAGCTCGCCATCACGATTGGAGCGCTCGTGGCGATGCAGAGAGCGGGGATTGACCTCAGTGCGCTCACCATGTTGCTCGTCACTACGTCGGGTTCTCGCCTAACGGGACGTTCGTCGTGAGGCCTGTGCATGACACCGCCAGTTGACGGAAGCGTTCCGCCACGCGGTGCTCCGCCCAGAGCGCACCAATGTCGAAGCCCGCGGCCGTCATTAGGTCCTTGGGGCGAGGCAGGTCGTACTTATTGGATGATTCGGATTGAATCGTCTCGCCAGTCCCGAACGCGAACGTCGCGCCAGCCACGCGCACCTGCTGCTCCCGCGTGGACACGAGGTGCATCTCAATCCTGCTCGCCGCGGCTGCGAGCGGCACGCAAAGGGACTCCGTTTGCGCGCGGACCCGCCGAAATCTTCCGGCGAGGGCGGGCAGGAAGGGGACGGTGCGCGGAGCGCTGTGGACGATTCTCGTCCGGACGTCGGGTCGAGGTGAGATGGCAGCACTCGGCACGTGAGCGCGGGCGGAGCGGCGGTCGAGACGTCCGAGGCTTTGAGCCTTACTTTAGCGTTTTGCACGGGGTATGGTTCCCAAACGACCAGCCACGGTCGTCCCCAGCGCCCTCGTCCTCGCCAACGCACACTCGCTTCTGATGTCTCTCGCTCTAAGCGCGCGCGACCTGCACCATCGCTACGGCGACGTCCCAGCGCTCGACGGGGTCTCGCTCGATGTACCTGGTGGGAGCGCCGTGGCGTTGGTGGGAGAGAGCGGGTCAGGGAAGACAACACTGCTCCGCGCCTTCAACCGAATGGTGGAGTGCGCGAGTGGCGAGGTCCGCGTCGGAGGCGCTGATGTCCGCAGTCTGGCGTCTGAGGCGCTTCGCCGGAGGATTGGATATGTGCCCCAGCACGGGGGGCTTCTGCCGCATTGGACTGTTGCGCGAAACGTCGCGCTCGTGCCGACGCTCACTGGCGTTTTCTCGGCGGACGTGGTGCGTGATGCCTTGGCGCTCGTAGGACTGGACCCCGCTCGCTTTGGCGATCGGTATCCACACGAGCTCTCTGGTGGCCAACGCCAGCGGGTCGCGTTGGCCCGCGCGCTCGCGGCGCGACAAGAGGCGGTCCTGCTCGACGAGCCCTTCGGCGCGCTCGACGCAATCTCGCGAGCCGAGTCGCACGAGGCATTCGCGCGCGTCCGCGCCGAGCGTGGATTCACGGCCCTGCTCGTGACGCACGACCTCGCGGAGGCGGCACGGCTCGCTGACCGCGTCGTTGTGATGCGGGCGGGACGCATTGAGCAAGCGGGGACAATCGCCGAAGTACGCACCACGCCGGCCACGCCTTACGTCGCCGAACTCTTCGCGCGCGCCGAAGCGGCGCACGCTGCGCTGGAACGCGCGTGAGCTGGAGAATTCCCTGCGGCATTGCCGGCGCGGTGGCAGCGGCAATGATGCTCCTTCCGGTTGTGACTCGAGCGCAGCAAGCAGACGCAGGCCTTGGGGTGACCCAGAGGGCCAAGGCCGCGCCCGTGGTTGTGGCGTCGAAGCCCTTTGGCGAGTCGTATCTCCTCGCCGAAGTCTTCGCGCAGCTCCTGGAGTCGCGCGGCATCGCGGTCGATCGTCGCCCTGGACTCGGTGCCACCGAGATTGCCTTCGGCGCGTTGCGCGTCGATGCAATCGATGTGTATCCCGAGTACACGGGCACTGGACTCCTCGTTGTCCTCCGCGACTCGCTTACGCCGGCGATGCGCGCGGACCCACGCGCGGCGTATGCGCGGGTGGCCGAGCGATCTATGGAGGTCTTCGGTGTGCGGTGGCTGCCTCCGCTGGGATTCCAGAACACATATGCAATCGCCGTGCGGCGTTCGCTCGCCGATAGCCTCTCGCTGCGCACGCTCTCCGACCTCACGCGGGCCGGTAGCGCACTCACGGCGGGGTTCACGGCCGATTTTATTGGTCGGCTCGACGGATTCGCTGGGCTTCGCAGCGAGTACGGTATGAGCTTCCGCACCGTCCGCCCACTCGCGCCCGCAGTGAAGTACGCAGCGCTGGCTCAGGGCGCGGTCGACGTTATCGACGGGTACTCCACCGACGGTCTGCTCGCGAAATTCGATCTCGTGACGCTCGACGACGATCGACACTTCTTCCCACCCTACGAGGCGGCCGCAGCGCTCTCACCGTCGGTCGCAAGGGAGCGACCGGATGTCGTCGCCACGCTCACGCTGCTCAGCGGTCGCATTGATGAGGGGCGGATGCGCGAGCTGAATCGCCGAGTGGAGGTTGATGGCGAGGCGATTCCGGTTGTCGCTGCGAGTCTCTTGGCCGATCTCCGGCTCGTCGCGTCGCCTGAGGTGATAAGCAACGCCCCGGCACGCGGTGGGGACGCAGGGTTCTGGCGTTTCTTCTGGGAGCGGCGCGCGCAGACGTCGCAGCTTGCAGCGCGCCATCTCGCGCTCGTACTGATGGCGCTGTTCGCAGCGGTTGTCGTCGGAATTCCACTGGGCCTCGCGCTTGAGCGGACGCGCGGCATCGCCGAGGGAGTCGTGGGGGCACTCGGAGTGCTACAGACCATTCCGAGCATCGCGTTGCTCGCGTTCATGATTCCACTGCTCGGCGTGGGAGTTACGCCCGCGTTGGTCGCGCTCTGGCTGTACGCACTGTACCCAATCACTCGCAACACGTACTCTGGTGTGCGGGATGCCGATCCAAATGCAGTAGAGGCCTGCGAGGCGCTTGGCGCCACGGCGCGGCAGCGGCTGCTCTGGGTGCGGCTCCCCCTTGCCGCGCCGGTAATCCTCGCCGGTGTGCGGACCTCTGCCGTCATCACGGTGGGCGCGGCCTCACTCGCCGCCTTCATCGGCGCAGGTGGCTTGGGCGAGCCAATTGTCGCGGGCCTGGCGCTCGCCGACACACGTCTCGTGCTGAGCGGCGCGGTCCCCGCAGCGCTTTTGGCGATTCTTGTAGATGCGGCGCTGGCGGTAGTGGAGCGCGCTGTCTCGCCGCGGCACTTGCGACGCGGAACCC
The DNA here is from genome assembly GCA_031414535.1 of Gemmatimonas sp. Classification (GTDB taxonomy): domain Bacteria; phylum Gemmatimonadota; class Gemmatimonadetes; order Gemmatimonadales; family Gemmatimonadaceae; genus Pseudogemmatithrix. The sequence continues at coordinate 25,208 of JANNVQ010000001.1, read as the reverse complement.
CGTCGCGCCCCTGACCCTACCATAGCGTACGCATCCTCTTCTTAACCCGGGCAATCTCCATGTGGTATGACCTCGGTCCGATTGAGCACTTCACGAAGCATCCCCTCACTGCGGCGACCATCGGCACGTTGAAGGTCGTGGTGACGCATCAAAACGGGGAGTTCGGAGTCGTCTCGGGAGTGTGCAATCACGCCGGTGGGCCGCTCGCGCAGGGACGCCTCGACGGCGAGTACATCGTATGCCCGTGGCACAACTGGAAGTACCACTGCCGCACGGGACTCGGCGAGCCAGGTTACGAGGCGGACGCACTACCGCGTTATGACGTGAAGCTGGAGGGCGGACGTTTGTTCGCGACCGCTGAGCCGGTGACGAAGCGGACGCACGGCGACCATCCCAAGCATCCGGTGGCGCGGAAGGTTGAGCGGGCGCCAGGCCCGGTGCGCGTCGTCGGTATCTCCACCACAAACATGGACCTCGCGAACCCGCGCTTCTCCACGAGCGACGCGCTCCTCGCCGAGGCCATCGAGGCCGCCGGCGCGCTTGGGGCGGAGACGCAGACGATCCGCCTCGCCGAACTCAAGTTCCGCCCCTGTGAGGGCTACTACTCGAAGGCGGCCCGCGCCTGCACCTGGCCCTGCTCCATCACGCAGATGGATCCCGAAGATCAGATGGACCGCGTCTACGAGGCGTTCGTCCACTGGGCGGATGTGATTCTCCTCGCGACGCCCATCCGTTGGGGCAACTCGGGATCACTCTACTACCGCATGGTGGAGCGACTCAACTGCGTTCAGAACCAAGTGACGATTGCCAACCGGGTGCTGATGCGCGACAAGGTCGCGGCATTCATCATCACGGGGGGACAGGACAACGTGCAGGCGGTAGCGGGGCAGCTCTTGGGATTCTTTGCAGAGATTGGCTGCCAGTTCCCGCAGTTCCCATACATCGCGCACTCTCGCGGGTGGAGCGCTGAGGATATGGAGCGCAACGTGGAGGTCGTGCAGCGCAGTACGGAGCTGCACGAGGCGGCGCGGGCGCTGGCGGCACGGGCTGTAGACCACGCGCAACTGCTCCTCGACCACGAACACGCTCCGCACGCTATGGGACGCGGCGGTCGAAAAGCGCACCATCTCGTGCTCGACGAACTCGGCGACGACGAGGCGGTGGGTACGGGTTCTAACGCGCCTACGCCGTCACGACCAACGGCTTCAACCGATTGAGGATCGTCGGAAAAAACTCTGTGACCGTGGGATGCACGGGCAGGAAGTCCCTCAGCACCTGATACGGAGCGTTGGCCGCCATCATCGCTCCGATTACCTGCACAATCTCGTCGGCGCCGATGCCGAGCATGCTGATCCCGGCGAAGCGTTCGGTGTCGGCATCCACGAGCACACGGATGAGCCCAGTGGTCTCGCCTTCTTCCTTCGCGCGTGAGACGTGCGCCATCGGAATCGTCGCCTGCAAAAACCGGCGGCCCTTGGCTACTAACGCAATCGCCTCGGACTGGGAGAGACCAATGCGGCCGAGGGGCGGATCGGTGTACATCGCATACGTGGTGATGCGCCCATCGGCCGTGCGCTTCCCGCCCGTTTGGTTGGCGAGTACGATCTCGTGATCCTGCCAAGAAGTATGCGTGAACGCCCCTCGGCGGTTCACATCACCGAGTGCGAAGAGGCCGGGCACGCTCGTTTCGAGTCCACCATTGACGACTACGTAGCCCTGCGCATCGGGGCTGATGCCGACCGTCTCGAGCCCGAGTCCATCGGTTCGAGCGCGGCGGCCAGTGGCCGCCAGCAGGTGCGTGCCGCCGATCACCTCGTCGGCCGTCGCGCCCGGTCGGCGCAGCGTCACCGCGACCGTGCCGTCAGCGAGGCGCGAGACCGAGCGGAGTGTCACGCCTGCGACGATGCGGACACCCTCGTCCTCGAGCATCGACACGATCATCGCCGACACATCGGGATCCTCGCGGCCAGCCACGGCCGGCGCCACCTCGAGAATCGTCACGCGACTGCCGAGCCGCGCGAAGATCTGCCCGAGTTCCAATCCGATGTAGCTCCCGCCGAGGATCACGAGTTCCGCAGGGAACGCGTCGAGCGCGAGCAGCGTGTCGTTCGTGAGAGGCTTCGACTCAGCGAGACCGGGCACGGGGGGAAGAGCAGGCAACGTGCCCACGTTGAGATAGACGCGCGACGCGTGGAAGATCTGATCGCCCGCGCGCACGACGAATCGGCCGTCGCTCGCGCGACCATCAAGGCAGGCCCACGCGCGTACGAGCGCGAGGTTGGCAGTGCCATCGATCCACTTGCCGAGTCCGCTGCGCGAGCGCTCCACCACGTCGCGCATGCGCGCGAGCACTGCTGGAGCGTCAATCGCCACGTCGCCCACCTGCACGCCGAAGTCGCTCGCGCGACGAGCCAAATGCGCGATGCGCGCGCTCTTCCGAAGTGTTTTGGTCGGCGTGCAGCCAACATTGACACAGCTTCCGCCGAGAAGCCCTCCTTCGAACAAGGTCACCGACTCGCCACGCGTCGCGAGCGCGGTGGAGAGACCGGGACCCGCCTGACCGCTTCCTATGACCGCGGCATCAATCAACTGAGGAGCACTCACGGCGCGACCTGGACGCCCTTCCATGAACAGCGCGTGTGCGTCGCACTCTCAATGACGTACTCGCGCTTCAATGACTCCAAGGGGAAGTAGTGGTTGCCTTCCACGACAACCGTGTCAGTCGACTCGGCGATGACGGTACCTTGCCAGACGGCTTTCATGGGCCTTCCGTTGTTAGGGTTCGCGAAAGGCCGCCGGACTGGTGCCCTCCCCGTACCGCACGCTCGACTGCATCTGCAAAAGCTGCTGCACTCTCTCTCGCAGCCCCTCCTCTCCCGCCTCGTCACTGACTCGGCCGATACGGATTTCCATTCACAAAGATCTCCCCACCTAGCTCCTCGATGACGTAGTTGAGCCAGCGGCCTTTCGTAAGTCTCCAAGTTTCCCGGTGCTTCTGCGTGGTGAGCACTGTGTCCTCGCCAGGGCGATCGGGCCGACCCATCAGCCGCTCCCAGCGCTGGGAGCTCCCAATGATTGCGACAGAATCGCTGGTCAGTTCTAGGCTGTCTACCGCGATCGTCAAGTCCAGGGTGCGGGGGATCACTGCCCAGTTGCGAAGTGTGTTGGCCCGCAACTGCTCGCGCGTGATCAGCTGGCCGCTCTCATCGTGAATCACGTAACCGCTTGGAACCCCGTCCATAAACGCGTCAATATCCTGCTTCCAGGTGGCGCTAACGCCCAGCGCAATCTCTGCTTCGATGAGAGCCCGCACGGCTTCGGGAGTGGGGCGGGGGAGTGCGTCATCTTGGGATTGGCTACAGCCAAGGGCGATGGCCAGAGCCAAGGTCATCGCGCTTTGTGGTCGTGACATCAGCGATTCATCTCCTGCTCCCCGCTGGCCGAAACACCCACGCTGAAGCTCGAGGGCCCGTGCCGCTCCCGTATCCACCGGTGATCAGCGCCCCGCCCCCGGGCAGCGGTGCGACGGCGGCGAATTGTCCCGCCATCCGCTCCGTGCTGGGTACCACGCTGAATTGCCGCGTGCGCGGATCATAGAGCTCGGCCTGCGCCGCGCCGCCCGCAAGCAGTACCAGTCCGTTGGGCAGAACTACGCCGCTCCCCGCGTGCTTATACCGACCCAACTGCGTCGGCGGACCACTGCGAAACGTCGATGTCTGCGGATCGAAAAACTCTGTCGAACGATACACGCCGCGATCATCGCGCTCGTCCGACCCGGCAGTGACTAGCACCTGTCCGTCCGGGAGCAAGATCGCGTCGTGCTTGTGTCGTCGCGTCACCATTGAGCTCCCAAGTGTGAAGCGTTGTTGCACAGGGTCGTAGATCTCCGTCGACGCGAACAGCTCGATGTCGGCTCGTCGGCCACGATGTCCCCCCGCTACCAGCACGCGGCCGTCCGCGAGCGCGACGCCTACGTGACTCTCGCGCGCCACGCTCATCCCGCCCGTGGGGGAGAAGCGTCCCGTCGCCGGGTCGTACAACTCCGCGCTCGACAAAAACTGCCAGTTGGGTCCAACGCCTCCGGCAATCAACACCATCCCGCTTGGCAGGATGACAGCGACATGCCCGGCGCGCGCGGCACCCAAATGGCCGGTCGGCGTGAACGTGTTCGTCGCTGGGTCGAACAACTCGGCGTCGGCTACTACCGCCGAACCAGCGCCATACCCTCCAACCAACAATACCTTCCCATTGGCGAGGCGTGTCGCGGTGTGACTGTGCCGCGTGACGACCATCGGTGGCAGGGCGACGAAGCGGCCTGCGGTCGGCTCGTAGAGCTCTGCGCCAACGGGTGAGCGCGTCTCAGTACCGCCGCCGGCGATCAGCACGCGTCCGTCTGCTAGCGCCGTTGCGGTGTGCGCAGCGCGCACGGCACTCATGCGGGGCCCCGCAATCACTTCACCTGACGCGCCAGAGCTCGAAGTGCTGGTCGCCGGAGCGGCGACAATAGCAAGTAACGCGATTGCAGCGCCGCCGAGCGTGACGGGAATGAAGAATGGCGTCATTGGAGCAGGCCTCGCAGAGGGTGAGTGCCCATAAAGCGGTCCCACGTCGTGCGCGATGCACAAGAATCCACCGCCGCCTGACTCTTTAGGTGGCCGAGCCGGTCGTGCATCACGTGGCGATTGAACGTTAGCAGAAACTGTTGGTGCTCGCTCGCAAACTAGGCCATAGATGAGGCTGGAAGACAGCCGCGATCGAAGTGTCGGTCTACTGGGAAGCCCAGTGGTGCAGCCTCTCGATGGGCACGCCGAGCTCGTTGGCGAGTTGGCGGATGGGTTTCGTCCTGGCCTAGAGCTGCCGTAGCGCCTTCTCGCGAAACTCCTGACTGCCTGCCATCAGGTGCGACTTCTATAGAGAGCACTTCCTACCAACACCTCACGGTCGAAACCTCCTCCGAACCGCTCGCCAAGGGACGGGGCGCGGCCTATACTCAACGTGGGCCGATCGAATTACCAATCCCAACGACGGTCGGCCGCAACGCAATGTCGTGGCGTCGCGTATGTCTGCTGTTACGATCTGACCACCGTCTGAGACCAAATCCCATGCCCCGATCCTTCCTCCTCCGCTCGGCTCGCCTCCTCGCGGGCGCCCACTTTGCGGGCGCGCTCCTCGCACTGCCGCTCACACTTTCGGCGCAGGCGTCCGAACGCGTGACGCTCGACGACGGTCTGCTGCGGGACATTCGCTGGCGCAACATCGGGCCCGATCGCGGTGGCCGTTCAATCGCTGCGAGCGGCGTGGTGGGCCGCCCGCATGAGGCCTACTTCGGCGCCACCGGCGGCGGACTCTGGAAAACGATGGACGGCGGCGCGACCTGGTTTCCCGTGACCGACGGCCAAGTGACCTCCGCTTCTGTCGGTGCAGTAGCGGTGAGCGAGTCGCATCCTGACCAAGTATGGATCGGCATGGGTGAGTCGGCGATTCGAGGCAACATCATGCCGGGCGATGGCGTCTACAAATCCGTAGACGCAGGCAAGACGTGGACGCACATGGGCTTCAGGAACGTGGACGCAATCTCCAAGATTCGCGTGCATCCCACCAACCCCGACATCGTGTGGGTGGCAGTCTTCGGCGAGTACAGCGTGCCCAGCGAAGAGCGTGGCGTCTACAAGACGATTGATGGCGGACGCACGTGGCGCCGCGTGCTCTTCCGCGACGCGCGCTCAGGCGCGGTGGAAATCGCAGTAGACCGCACCAATCCGAACGTGCTCTACGCCGCACTCTGGGAAGCGTACCGCAAGGAGTACCAGATGTCGTCGGGCGGGCTAGGGTCGGGTCTGTTTAGAAGCACCGATGGCGGTGAGACGTGGACCGAGATCACGCGCAACCGCGGGCTCCCAACGGGATTGGTGGGCCGCATCGGCGTCGCGCTTACCGCGGCGAACCCGCAGCGCGTGTACGCGCTGGTGGAGAACGAGCGCGGCGGACTCTTCAAGAGCGATGACGCGGGCGCCAGCTGGACGCTCATGAACGACAACCGCTCGATTCGCCAACGCGCCTTCTATTACTCGCATCTCTTTGCCGACCACCAGAACGCCGACGTGGTTTATGCGCAGAACACCTCGCTCTTCCGTTCGGCAGATCAAGGCAAGACGCTGACGAGCATCGGTGACGGGACGCACGGCGACTTCCACGACCTTTGGATTGATCCCAGCAATCCCGCACACCTCGTGGTGGCCAACGACGGCGGCGGCGCGGTGACGACCGACACCGGGCGCAACTGGACCGCGCAGGATTTTCCGACGGCGCAGTTCTACCGCGTGATCACCACCGCGCACATTCCGTTTCACGTGTGCGGGTCGCAGCAGGACAACAGCACGGCGTGCACGCCGTTCAATTGGAACCGCGGTGGCGCGGGAGCGCGTGGCGGACTTGGGATGTACAGCGGTGAGCGCGCCGACACCGGAGCCGGCGGCCCCGGTGCCGGCTACCGCGATCCCGCGGCGGGAAGCATGGACCTCAGCTACGTGGCTGGCGGCGGCGAGCCGGGCTACATCGGCGCTGACCCGCTCGATCCAGATCTGTTCTATTCGGGCACCAACAACGGCGGCTACCTCGACAAGTTCAACCGTCGCACCGGACTCTCGCGCGAAGTGAATCCGTACCCGTGGTTCTACTCGGGCGAACCGTCACGCGACATCCGCGAACGCTGGCAGTGGACCTTCCCCATCATCTTCTCAAAGGCTGACCCGCGGCGTCTCTATGTGAGTTCGCAGCGCCTCTGGATGACGCGCGATGGCGGCACCACTTGGGAGCAGCTCTCCGGCGACCTCACGCGCCACGCGCCAGAGACGCAGGGACCCTCGGGCGGTCCGATCACCGGCGACATGAACGGCCCCGAGGTCTACGCGACGCTTTTCGCCGTGGCACCTGGCAAGCGCAACGTTGACGTAATCTGGGTGGGCTCCGACGATGGGCTCGTGCACGTCACGCGCGATGGAGGCAAGACCTGGACCAACATCACGCCGCCCGACATGCCTGACTTCGGCCGCGTGAGCCAGATCGACGCCTCGGCTTTTGACGACGGTACGGCGTTCGTGTCGGTGCGGCGCCCACTGCTCGACGACCACCGTCCGCACCTCTGGCGCACGCGTGACTTCGGCCGCACCTGGACGCGCATCGTGCAGGGTATTCGTGCCGACGACTACATGCACACCATCCGCGAAGACCACACGCGGCGCGGCCTGCTGTACGCGGCGGGGCAGCACGGCGTGTACATCTCATATGATGACGGCGACCACTGGCAGTCGCTGCGACTCAACATGCCCGACGTACCGGTCTCTGATCTCATCGTCGAGCGGAACGAACTGGTAATCGCCACGCACGGGCGCAGCTTCTGGGTGCTCGACAACATCGCGCCGCTGCGTCAGGCCGGTGCGCGCGTGGCCGCGTCCCGTGCACATCTCTTCGCACCGCCGGCCGCCATTCGCTCCGGTCTGCCGGTGACGTTCAGCTGGCAGCTCGCCAGTGCGCCGCAACGGGCTTCGCTCGAGGTGGTGGATTCCGCGGGTACCGTGCTCCGCCGCTGGGAGAAGGACACCGCCACCACCGCAGCCGCCGTGCCCACTGGCGGCCGTCGCCGCGGCGGCGGTTCGGCATTCATCCCCGCCACCGCCGGTCTCAACCGCATTGACTGGGACCTCCGCACCACACCGATCACTGGATTCCCAGGGATGATCCTCTGGGGCGCTGGGCTTGCCGGCCCGGCGATTCCGCCAGGCACGTATACCGTGCGTCTCATCGCCGACGGCGAGATACTGACGCAGCCCTTGGTGGTGCAGCGCAGTCCGCTGCTCCCCGAGGTGAGTGACGCTGACCTCCACGCGCAGTACCTGTTCGGGCGGCAGGTTCGCGACCGCGCGAACGACGCCAACTTGCGCGTGATTGAGATTCGCCGCGTGAAGGCCCAGCTGGAGCAGCGGCAGCAGCGCAGCAGCGACCGCCGCCTTGCAACGGCGGGTCGCACGCTCCTCACCAACGCATCGGACGTCGAGGACGACATTTATCAGGTGAAGAACCAGAGTGGGCAGGACCCGCTCAACTTCCCCATCCGCGTGAACAACCGTCTGGCGAATCTCTTGTCGATGGCCGAGCGCGGCGATGGACGGCCAACAACGTACATGCCGGAGATTTTTGGGATTCTCGACGCCGAGTTGAAGGGCTACGAGACGAAGCTGCGGCAGGTGTGGGCGAGGGATCTGGCGGCGGTGAATCGCGAACTAGGTCGCATCGGGCTTCCGCCACTCGACCCGATGTGCGAGCGAGTGGAGGGCTGTGCGCCGCTGCCGTGAGGATTCGCAAGAAGCCATCCACAGGCCGAGTTTTTGGGCGGGGTGTGAATGCGCTAGGCTAAGCGCTTCGCACCAGCATCACTAGCGAGCAGCAGGTCACCGCCCCCTCGGCCTTCGCCACCTCCGACGCATCCACGCACACCGGTGCGTACCCGCGCGCCACAATCCGCGCGAGCGTGCGCGGGTACGCGGCACCATAGAGCAGCGCCGAGCCCACCCGCACGATGTTTGCTCCCATCGGCTCCGCGGGATCCACCTCGATTCGCTCGAGCCCGGCGAGCGCCTCCGCACCAATCCATGCGGGATTCACGAGCACCGTGTGGTCGTCGAGCGCGGTCACGGCCGTCTTGAGATGCAGACACCCCGTCACCTCCACGGCCTCGACGGAATACCCGTGCGGCGCCACCACCGCCTGCAGCTGTGCGATCCCCTCACGATTCGTGCGTCCGGTGCGGCCAACGAAGACGCGCTTCCCCACCACTAGCACATCGCCGCCATCGAGCGTGCCGGGGGCTACGATGTGCGCAACTGGCCGAAGTGGCGCGAGCGCGCGCTCCACGGCCAGCGTCTCGCCGCGCCGCGACTCGGCTCCAGGGCGCGTGATGACCGCGATTTCATCGAAGACCACCGCTGTGTCCTCAATAAACACGGAGTCGGGATACTCCGGCGCCGGCTCCACTTCGTGCACCTCGCAGCCGAGCGATGCAAGGGCGCGCGCGTACGCCTCGTGCTGCGCGCGCGCGGCCGCGAGATTGATTGGCGTGCGCTCCAGGTGCGTGAGTTCACCCTCCGCCAACCGCGGCGAAATTGCACGGGTCAATGCGCGGAGATGCGGATGCTCAGGAAAGACTGTCGGCATAGTCGGAAGCTGGATAGCGCGCATTCAAATAGTAAGCGCGACACTGTGCCCACCCCCAACTGTGGGTGAGGAGACCTCTACACAGCTCATCCTCGAAGAGTGGTAGGCGCGGTACGGCCTGCGTAGGCATCAAGCACCCTGAGGCCGATGACGGTCTACGAGGCCCGGTCGGCTACCGCCTTGGCGGCGAGCACGGCACGCAGTTGCGTCGCGAAGGTCTTCCGCGCGTCCGCAGTCAGCGGCGCGAGTAACTCTGACTCGGCGCGCTTGATGAGTCCTTCAAGCGTGGCGACTAACCGTCGGCCGCTCGCCGTCAGCGACAGGACATACACGCGTCGGTCAGACGGATCATCGTGCCGATTCACGGAGCCCGCATCCGCGAGGTTCTGTACCAATTGCATCGTCGTGGTGCGGTCCATCGCCAATCGCTGACCCAATGCTTGCTGCGGCATCGGACCCTCATCGCGCAGCACCAACAGCATCAGGTATTGGCGTCGGCGCAGCCGGTGCGCCGCCAGGACCTCTTCGAACCGCTGGCGAAACAGTGCAGCCACTTCATTGACGAGGAATCCCACGGCGTTCGACACCGCCGCAGGTGGCGGGGACATGACGTCAGTGGCGACCTGGGGCAGCGGACGACGAGGGGGCATGGAGTTGACAGTCGTGGAGGGGACCTTTATGATAAGCCATCCTGACCGTCAGAGCTACTGACAATCACTTGTCCTGACGATTATCCTCTTCGCGCATCTGTGAGGCGCCAATGAACAAAGCTGTGTGGGTACTCCAAGTCCTCGTTGCACTGGCCTTTGCCGGCGCGGGCGGCACGAAGCTGGCCAAGTCGGGGACCGAGCTCCGGGCCGATCCCAACATGGCCTGGTCCACGGACTTCAGTGACGCCGAAGTGAAGACAATCGGCAGCGCCGAGGTGGCGGGGGCGCTGGGATTGATTCTGCCGGCAGCCACGGGAGTAGTGCCGGTGCTCTCGCCCGTGGCGGGCGTGGCCCTTGGCGCACTCATGGGCGGGGCGGTGATTGTGCATGTAAAGCGCGGGGAGTCGCCGGTGTTTCCACTCGTGCTCGGCTTGCTGGCCATGACTGCTGGTCTGCTGCGTCTGCACCTGCTACGCCGCCGCCGCGCGTGAAGGTCCTGCATCGCCCCTCTTCGTCGCGCTTGCATCGGGATGACGGATGGAAGCAGTCATGGTATGCCTTCGTGCCGAATCAAACGCACTTCGGTGAACTCTGCGGCTTCGCGGACGACATCGTGCAAGGTGGCGTGGGGTTCCCCATGCACCCGCACTGCGACATGGAGATTAGCACCATCGTGACGAGGGGGGCGCAGTTGCACGAGGACAGCACAGGCGGTAAGCGTCGTGTAGAGCCTGGCGTTGTCCAGACCATGAGCGCCGGCACCGGCATCGCGCACTCCGAAGTGAATGCGTCTGACGCGCTGCCGTTTCATAGCTATCAGATTTGGGTGCATCCGCGACGTACGGGCGCAGAGCCTCGCTCCGGGAACTACGCCTTTACGGAAGCATCAAACCGCAATGCGCTCGTGCTCGCACTCTCGCCAGATGAACGCGAGGGGTCCGCTCTCATCGGTCAAGACGCCTTCTTCAGTCTCTGTGCGTTGGACGCTGGGCGTGCGCTCCGGTATCGCATGCATCAAGAGAACGCTGGTGTGTATATCCACTGCGCAGAGGGCACCGCAGTGGTAGCGGGGCAGGCGCTCAATGCGGGCGACGCCATCGGCCTGTATGACATCGGCCTGTACGACATCGCCGGAGTGGAGCTCAGCGCAAGCAGCGCCTGTGAGCTGATCTGCGTTGAGGTGCCGATGCACCGCGGCGTGCGTGGGTAATCTGAACACCGAGTCGTATCCGTGCCTCCATTGATTGACCACATCGTACCAGAATCCAGCACGGCACCGGTCATGGTGATCTTCGGTGGCAACCCGTTGCGGCGCGACGAGGTGCTGCGGCATTTAGCCACGATCGGTGACCTCGGCGCCTTCGCGGCCTTGAGCGAAGCAGAGGGATACGAGCTCCTGCTCAAGCACCGCGCGCGCGTGCGACTCGTCCTGATTGGCGGCGCCTATTCCGCGGAGCAGCGCCAGCGCATCAAGGCGTGGTGTCGTGCGCATCAAATTGTCACGACGTTCACTGAGCCCGGCTTGGACTACGCCTACGACAACGTTCTCATCAAGGCCCACGTGAAACAAGCGCTCGGCTTGTAGGCCGAGGCGCTGTGCAGGAAGTCGCGTTGAAAGGTGCCGTCATCACGGCATCGTCCGGTTCGAAATGGCGTAGGCGTGGAAAATCAACTCTACGACGATCAGCGCGGCGAGCACCTTCATGCCATGCGCCGAGAACCACGCGACGACCGGCGTGATCGTGGGTTGGTCGGGCTGTTCGGGGTCGGTCATAGCGGGGGAGCGGGAAGGCGGATGACGGCCGCAAGAGGGCCGTCGGAAACGTCACGCCCAGAATGCTCGGAAGCAAGGCATTCCAATGACTCTCCCGTCGGCGTGGCGCCACACAGCAGAATCAGCCAACTTGCCTCCCATGACCCGTCGCCCCTCCCGCCGCCGCCCCTTTGCGCTCGCCCTGCTCGTCGCCATCGCGACGACCACCGTTGCCTTCACCTACGCCAGCGCCGTCGATCCAGTAATGGTCGCCCGCATCCGCGAGGAAGGCCTCCAACGTTCGCGCGTGATGGAGTTCGAGTCCTACATGGTTGATGTACTCGGCGCGCGCCTCACGATGTCTCGCGACATGCAGCGTGCGCAGGCCTGGGCACTCGCGGAGATGCGACGGATGGGCCTCGCGAATGTCGCGAGCGAGCCCTTCATGGACTACGGCGTGACTTGGGACAACGAGTACGTCTCGGCGCACATGCTTGAACCCGACTACACGCCGCTCACGGCATACCCGGTCGCGCACACGGCGGGGACAGCAGGACGTGTGACGGCCGAGGCGATGATTGTTGAGCTCCAAACCCGAGAAGATCTCGAAGCGCATCGCGGTAAGCTCAACGGAAAGGCGGTGCTGATCTCGAATCCCGCGGTGATTGACCTCGCGACGCTCACCAATGGCGTGCCGCGCTACACAGAGGAGCAGCTGCAGGCGCTCGAGCGCACAGCCATCATTCCGGCACGCCCGTCTCCACCGCGCGCTATCCCCAACACTGCGCTCATCACTGCGGTGGAACGGATGGCCTTCTTCAAGAGCGAGGGAGTGGCCGTCGTGCTGCAGACCGATGGTAATCGCCTTGCCATCGTGCCCGGGTATTCGCGTCCGGGCTCGCGCGACGACGGATGGAGCGCCGAGGGCATGCGTGCATCGGTGCCAATCCTCGCCGTCACTCCGGAGCACTACAATCGCATGTATCGCATTCTCCGACGCGGGATTGCGGTGAAGGTCGAGGTCGAGATTCGCAATCGCATTGGCGAACGAGTGGAACGGGCGCAGAACTTGGTCGCCGAGATTCCCGGCACGGATCCGAACGCCGGCGTCGTGATGCTCGGCGCACACTTCGATACCTGGCACGGCAGTCCCAACGCGAGTGACAACACCTCGGGTGTGGCGGTAGCGCTCGAGGCGATGCGCATTCTCCAAGCCGTGGGTGCCAGGCCGCGACGCACCATTCGGATTGCGCTGTGGTCGGGGGAGGAGCAGGGACTGTTTGGGTCGCGCGCCTACGTGCGCGAGCACTTCGGCGATCCGCGCGATTCGACGAGTGGCGTGAAGCCGGCGTACGACAAGCTCTCGGCGTATTTCAATCAGGACTACGGGGCGGGGCAGTACCGCGGGATTTACCTGCAGGGCAACGAAGCCGCGCGGGAGATGATGACCGCTTGGATGCAGCCGTTCCGCGATCTCGGTATGACGGCCGTTTCGAACCAGAGCGTGGGGAGCACGGATCACATCCCCTTTGACGACGTCGGGCTCCCGGGTTTCCAGTTCCTGCAGGACCGCACGCCGGGGACGGCGGGGCACACGAACCTCGACTATCTCGAGGGGATACAGGCGGAAGATCTTATGAAAAATGCGACGATAATGGCGTCGTACGTGTACCACGCGGCGATGGCGGCGGAGCGGGTGCCGAGGAAGCGGATACCGACGGCCGCGCGATAGTGGTCTCACGGGCCTCGATAGGCAACGTGAGAACGCCACTCTCGTCCACGACGTCCGCGGCATGGGTGACACGTCGCGCCGCCGCATCACGCTTCGGGGCGCGGCAGCAACGAGGACGCGAGCGGCCTGATTCGCCAGTACGTGGAAGAAGGGCGTCCCGATGGAACACCTGACGCAGCGCGACTGCCCACGCATCGGCCACGAACTCAATCGCCGGCCGCGCAAGCGACTCGGCTTCGGAACTGCGTTGGAAGACCCGCACCGCGCAGCAGCGCAACTTCGACGCGTTCCAGCACGAGTACTACGATAAGCGGCTGCACGAGACGTTGGGGCAGGAGACTCCGGCCTCGCGCTATCGGCGCTCGTCGCGGCTCTATCCCGAGCGACGGCCTGCGCTCGAGTATCCAGCGGACAGCCTCGTGAAGAAGATCACCGCCGCCGGCAGATCGTTCCGCGACGCTTGTCGTAAGCGGAGCCGCGGCCCACATTTGATTGAGTTGATGCGCCGATGACCCTCACCGCGACCATGCCCGCAGCCGAGTCCCGTTCCTCCGCAGCCGCGTCCGCCCGCGAAACATCCGCGGACGACCGTGCGCTCGTAGTAGGGTTGCAGGGCGGCGATGAACAGAGTCTGGCGTCGCTCTACGACCGCCATGCGCCGGTGCTGCTCGGACTGGTGATGCGCTTCGTGCGGGACCGTTCCGATGCCGAAGGCGTGCTGATGGAAGCATTCTTGCAAGCGTGGCGGACGGCAGACTCGTTCGACGGGTCCCGCGGGAGTGTGATGGGGTGGCTCACGAGCATCGCCCGAAGCCGGGCGCTCGACTTTGCCCGCACGACCGCACGGCGCGAGAAACGTGAGCCGCTCGGAGAGGATTGGGAAGCGCCGCTGGTGCTGGTCGATACGAGCATCGACGGCGACCCGAGTGCCGGGGTCGAGGCCGATGAATTGCGCGAGACAGTGGATGCGGCGCTCCGCACCTTGCAGCCCGCGCAACGAAGGGCGATCGAACTCGCGTTTTATGAAGGACTCACGCATGTGGAAGTCGCGGAGCGGTTGGCGGAACCGCTCGGCTCAATCAAGACACGAATCCGCCTGGGGATGCTCAAGTTGCGGGAACTGCTAGCGCCACTCGACCAAGGGAGTCGCGCATGACCACATACTCGCACGACGAGTTGCGCGAACTGGCGCCGCTCTTCGCGCTCGGCGCGACGACGCCCGAGGAGACGGCCGCGATCGAGGCGGCGATGCGGACCGACCGCGCGCTCGCCGCCGAAGTGCAGGCCTTCCGCGGCGTCACCGAGACGATGTCGGCCGCGCAGGCGCGCTCGGTGACGCCATCCCCGGAGCTGCGCGGCGCGCTCTTGGCCGCCGTTGCCAAGGAGCCCGTCCGCGGCGCGCGCGAAACGCAGGTCCTTGCCATCCGCCGCCTCCCCTCCTGGGTCCCAATTGCGCTCGCCGCGTCGCTCGTCGTGGCGGTCGGACTCGGCGCCGACGCTTGGCGGCAACGCGGCGAACTCGCGCGCCTGCGCTCCAGTGTAGCGGCGCTCGACGCGAAACTCGCCGACCGCGACCGTACGCTGAACACCGTTCTCGACGCGGAGAAGGATCTCTACGTGGTCCACCTCACGTCGAGCGCCGGTGAGACAGGGCCCGGAATCCAGTTCTTCTGGAATGCCAAGCAGGGGAAGGTGGTCGCACACGCCTTCCGTCTCGCGCCGGCCCCTGCAGGACGCGACTACCAGATCTGGGCGCTCGTCGACGGCAAGCCCGTCTCGATCAAGGTGTTCAACTCCGATCCGGACGGACATGCCTTGATCGAGGACTTCACCGTGCCAACGACGGCAGCAGGTGTCTCCGCCGTGCTCGTCTCGCTCGAGCCGAAGGGCGGTTCGCCGCAGCCGACCACCACGCCCTTCCTCGCCGGGACTTTCCCCGCCGCGTGAGTGCGCGGCGTGATGCCAACGATGGTCGCCGCCAAGAGCATGCTGAAAAAGATGATGTAGTACGGACTCATCCGTTCGCGCCGTAGGCCCACAACGCTCACAGAATCGCGATCTGCGATTCTGTGAGCGTTGTCACACATCCGGTCCGCTGGCTCGTGACGTAGCAAGAGTGTTCCCCCGCTCCCCGCGCTCTCGCGGTAGGGCGCACTCACGATCCAACACGAAGGAGCTGGTATGCTGAAGAATCGCTGGGCCGCACGCACCGCGTTCGCGCTCGCCGTCGGAGCCGTGGCGTTGGTCGCCACCGAACGCGCTCGCGCGTCCGATCATATGGACACCCCGGAAGTCGAACTCAACCCGCGAATGGACATCAACGATGTCTACGCCTTCCCGGGCTCGAGCGCCGACCGCATCACGCTCGTGATGACCACATCGTCCCCGATTGCCGGCTCCAACGCCGCGTTCGATCCGAATCTGCTCTATCAGTTCAAGATTGATGCGACTGGGGACGCGGTCGAGGATCAGGTCATCCAGATCACCTTCGACGGCGTGAGCCCGACCGGCCAGACCTTTACCGTCCGCGGCCCCATCGCCCCGACGATGACCGGCACCAATGCGATGCTCGTCACCTCCGGGCCCCTCGCCCGCGGCACGATCGGAACCACGGTCGCCGGCACCAACGGCATGCAGGTCTTTGCCGGACTACGCGCGGATCCGTTCGTAATCGACCTCGAGCAGTTCTTCAACATCATCCCCGACCGTCGCCCAGCCACCGGCCCGCTCTCGGGACCCTCGACCCCCACGGCGTCGCAGTTCCGGACCCCGGGCGTTGACCTCCTCCGCCCGTTCAACGCGCTGGCGATTGTCATCGAACTCCCGAAGTCCATGCTGACGAGCAATACCGCTGCGGATGCCAGGATCGGCGTCTGGGGCACGATCAGCCGCTGATGCCGACCACAGAACGTCTTTCCCCTCCCATCGGAACCCGACCCATGCGATACCTGTCCACCGCGCGCCTCCTCGGCGCTGCACTCCTCCTCCCGCTCGTCCTCGCCGCTTGCGACGATACCAACGTGACTGGCCCCGACACCGAGCGCGTCTACGCCCAAGTCGAACGCCTCGGCAACCCGCTCGTGAGCGAGGTCTTCTTCCCCAAGCGTGACCACGGCCTGCACAACACCACCGCCCCGGCGACCGACGTGGCCAACGGGTTCGGCCCCAAGATCAAGGGCTTCACCGACGCGTTCAGCCGTGGTAACACGATCGGTAACACGCTCGTGGCTGTGCTCGTACCGGACATGCTGATTGTCTACCCGAACCGCGCGGCAAACAGTGCCGGGTGGTTGAGCTGGGCGCTCGCGGCCGGATACGGAGGCCGCCGTCTGCAGGACGACGTGGTTGACGCCGGTCTCACCGCCATCTTCGGCAACCTGCTCGATCCGTCGGCGAGTGTCGTCGCCGGACTGACGAGCGACAACGTGCCGATGTCCACCCGCAGCTTCAGCGCGACGTTCCCGTACCTCGAGTCGCCACGATGATTCGACGCCTGCATCTCGTCCCCGTCGTCGCGCTCGTCGGGGCGGCACTCTGGGGCGGGGTGCGGGCGGCCCACCGTGCCGGGAATGGCACGGTGGCCGCGTTGTCGGCCTCCGCATTCAGTGAACGTCCGCAGCGCGATACGCAGATCGCCGTCTGGGGTAAGGCGCTCGCCGCCGATTCCACCAGCGCGCTCGTGCTCACTCAGCTCGCGGGGCTCCATCTCCAACGTTCCCGCGAAGGAGGTGGTTGGTCCGACATCCTCACTGCCGAAGCGTTCGCACGTCGCTCGCTCGCCAGTCGCGTGTACCGCAATGGCGCCGCGTCGGCGACGCTCGTCGCGACCCTCGTCGCACAGCATCGCTTCAGCGAGGCGGAGGGGATCGCACGCGAGATGGTCGCCCGCGACCCTGATCTCCTCGAGTATCACGCGATCCTCGCCGAAGTGGCGATGGAGCGCGGGAATTACGCTCTCGCCGGGGAGGAGTTCAAGCGGGTGCGCCCGTTGCGGACCCATCTGTCCGTCGCGCCGCGGCTCGCCCGCTGGCACGAACTGCGCGGCGAGGTCTCCGAGTCCCGCCGTCTTCTCACCGACGCTCTCGACGAAGCCTGGCGGCGCACCGATGTGCCGACCGAGGTGAAGGCCTGGTTCGCACTCCGGCTCGGCGAATTCGAGCGGCGTGCCGACCGTCCCAACCGCGCCGAGTCCGCGTTTCGGCGTGGTCTCGAGATCGAACCCGAGGATTCGCGGCTCCTCGCCGCGATGACGCGGCTCTCCGCAGCGCGGGGCGACGCGCAGGCCGTGGTCGACTGGGGGGAACGCGCGATCGGCGCCGAGCTCGACCCGGAGCTGATCCTCCTCCTCGCCGGCGCGCACAGTGAACTCGGCCGCGCCGTGCAGGCGCAGGAACTCCGCGCCGCCTTCGACGTGGCTGTGAGCGCACGCAGTGGTCCCTTCCACCGGACTTGGAGTCTCGCGCTCCTCGACCGGGGCGAGCGCGTGGGCGAAGTCCTCGAGCGTGTGGAGGAGGAGCTCCGTGACCGCAAGGACATCTATGCGTACGATCTCCTCGCTTGGGCGCTCTTGAAGTCCGATCGGCCCGCCGAAGCGAAGGTCGCCATGACGCAAGCGCTCCAACTGGGCACGCAGGATCCGCTGCTCCGCGCGCACGCCGCCGCGATTGACTCCGCGATCGACGCCTCAGTCGCCGCCGCGCTCACGTCTGCGCTCACGCTCGCGAAGGGCGCGCGGTAGCCGATGGGAGACCTCGCCGCCTACCTCGAACTCGGATTCCGGCACATCGTCGCTGTCGGTGGCGCCGACCACATCCTCTTCCTGCTCGCCTTGGCCGCGATCTACCGGCCGCGAGACTGGCGAGCCGCACTCGCGGTGATCACCGCCTTCACCATCGGGCATTCGCTGACGCTCGCGCTCGCCGTCACCGGCCGGCTCGCGGTGCCGTCGGCGTGGGTGGAGTTCCTGATCCCGGTCACAATTGTCGCGACGGGGATCGAGAATCTCGTTCTGCGGGAGCGCGCCGCGGCCGGGAGTACCGCGCGCCACCGACCCGTCTTCGCGCTCCTCTTCGGGCTCGTGCACGGCGCTGGCTTCGCCGGCTACCTGCGCAGTCTTCTCGTGGACGACATCACCCTCCCGCTCCTCGGCTTCAACCTCGGTGTCGAACTGGGGCAGGTGACCGTGCTCCTCGCGGCGGCACTCGCCTTCGTGGCGCTGGATCGCCTGATCGGACGGCTGCGCTCCGGCGGCATCACACGCGTCGCCCCGTTCCAGATCCGGCTGGCCGGTGTCTCCGCTGCGGTCACACTCATCGCCACCGTCTGGGCCTGGGATCGGCTTCCGTGATTACCCTACTCGTGGCGACGCTGCTCATCGGCACGGCGGAGACGCCGATCGCGCGGCCCGCGGCCGTGCGGCACGAGATCCACAGCACCCTCACGGTCGCGACCGTCGAGCGGAACGCGATCGAACTCCGGATCCGCATCTTCGCCGACGACTTCTCCGCGAGTGTGGCGGCCTTCGCAGGTCACGCAGCGCCGAGCGATTCCTCCGTCCGTGCCGACGAGGGTGATCGCTACGTCCAGCAGCGGGTCGTCGTGACCGATGCAGCGGGGAATACGCTCCCGCTGCGGAGCTGCGGCATCGAGCGCGTGCGCGACGTCTATCTGGTCTGCTACCGCGCCGAGGGGAGTGGCGCGCGCGCACCGGTACGGCTCTCGAGTCTGTTGCTGACCGAACTGCACACCGATCAGGTCAACGTTGTCCGGTTCGAGTCGGGTGGCTCGCGGCGGACTACCTTGCTCACGAAGTCGAGTCCCGCGGCGCCGATCCCAGTGCGCTAAGCACGCCCGCGAACCATTCTCGAGAACCACTCGCCGGTCTCGAAGTGCGGGCGGCGCTCGAAGAACACCACCGCCGGTCCCTCGAAGCGATAGACATACTGGAGCTTCGCGCGCACCTTCGGATCGGCGTGCGGCGTGCACAGCGGCTCGAGCAGGCTCCGGACGCGCGCCTGCTGTTCGTCGCTCAGCGTGGAGGCGCGCCTGAGCGTCGTGGGCTTCGGCTCACCGCGAGGCATGGGTCGCGCGCTCCGCGTCGGCGAGGCTACTACGCGGTGGGCGGCACGCGCTTGATGCGATGCAGCAAGAACACGAAGATGGCCGCGAGAAGGAGCCACGGCAGCACCTGCCAGACGGCACCGTCGCCGAACTGAGCGACCACCAAGTCACCGAGCCGTGGACCTAATACGGGTCCGATGACCATGCCGAAGCAAACTGCGAGGACAATCCGGCGTTGTTGATGGTTCACTGTGACACCTCACGGATGGTGGCCTTTGTCAAACTAGCGTTTGCTTCTGCGGTGGACGCTTCCATAAAAGCAGTTGTGGGGCGGCCGCAGGACGTCTCATAAACAATAGCGCGGGCGCCTCACAACTGCATCCTTACCCGCGGCTGACCGCAGCAAGCGTCGTTATACAGGCGCGCGCCGGATTCTACGGACGGGCGGGGAACGGCGCCGCGACCTTGAGGCCGCTGATGGATCGGCGCAGCGCGCCAAAGTCCGCATCGCGCGTGACGATTGTCCATCCGTGCTCACGCGCCTGACACGCGAGCAACGCGTCGTTGAGCGCGTCGAGTGCCTTCGGTGTGCGCGCGCCGGCCGTGAGCTCCGCTGCGACGACACTGGAGAGCACTGTGGAGGGCAGCGCCCAGCCGAGGAAGGTCTTGAGGCGGTCGAGTTCGGCCGGCTGGCTCAGCGCGTCGAGCCCGCCGACGGCCGCTAGCGCATCGAGGCCACGGAAGACTTCGGCGCGGAAGACGACGCGAGCAAGAGCGGTGTCGTGGTCCACGGTGCGGCCTGCCGCCGCACCCGCGTTCATCAGCAGTAAGCATCGTTAGCCTGCGCGCCGACCGAATCCAGCCGACGCCTTGTGGGCGGGCGCATCGGCGTCGTCGAGGTACGACCAGGATGGCGCAAGGCCCACGGCGCCGAGCACAGAGAACAACAGGTTGCCGCTCACGATGCGCCCGCCGAGGAGCAGGTGCGGGACGAAGCGAAGAGGCTCATGCTGTCAGCATCCTCGGTTTAAAGCCGGTCTATCACCAAAGTCGCCATAACGTCAGGTTGTGCAATAATGTGCGGGGCCGCCGCCCCGCTTCTCTAGCACGGCCATCTGCGCCAACCGCCGTCAGGGCGCCGGCACACGGGCGGCTGCTTCGGGCGAACTAATCACCGGCACGACCTCAAACTCCACCAAGTCCGCCCAGGCGCGCATCCATTCGTCGAGCAACGCGCGGTCCGTGCACTCCATGACCTGATAGCACGTCGTCAGATCGTCGGTCACCCAGCTGTTCACGTACGTGAGCCCCTCGGGCGCGAGCCGCCCGTGCGACCGGAAGCGCGCGTAAACGGGCGAGGGATTCCCGCCGCGGAAATGCTCAATCACCATGTACTGCATTGATGTCGGTTCGGTCGCCATAACGTGTGCTACTGCTGTGGACGCTCCATAAAATGCGGCTGCGCAGCGGCCGCTACAAGAGCGTGACTGTCGGCAGCAAGCGTCGTTATGGCGCCTCGCAACTGAAATAGGGTTTAGGCTTGTGCAAGGGCAGCGACCGGAGGAATGAGCTCAAGACCGTTCTTGCAGGCAACGTTCAGAACCGATTCGGACATTGTTCCTCCGTGAGCCATCAAGTTTCGCGCAATAACAATTGCGTGAGTCAGCTTCGAGAACATTCTGCGGTCGCCAAGCTGACGCTGCTGAAGGTCGCTAATCACTGGTGCGAGCGTAGCGTAGGTCTTGCTCGAACCATGCGACGCTGGCATGCCCTCTCGTGAGACGGATGAGGTTAGCAGTATCCACGAAACGCCTGAGAACTCCACTTGACATCGGCGGTTTCAGGGGGTAGGGTCAGGAATAGACCGATTGGTCTATCTGCAGTACTTCCCGAGTGACGAGGGTAGCCTCATGCGAGTAGCCAAGGACGACGTGGACGTGCGAATGGAGATCCCGGGTGCGGTGATTCGGCAGCGCACCGGGTTCGGAACCGTGCGCGGATTCGACGCGATCAGCGGGGAGTACTTCACCTTGTCGGCCGGTGTTGACACCACCCCGCTGTTTCAGGGACTTGAGCACGACCAGTGCCAGTGCCCGCACTGGGGCTTCGTGATGAAGGGGCAGCTCACGACAACGGACGAGGATGGAGGGCAGGAGACGGTGCGCGCCAACGACTTGTTCCATTGGCCGGCCGGACACAATGTCAAGGTCGACGCAGACGCGGAGATCGTGATGTTCAGTCCGCAGCGTGAGCACAGCCTGGTCATCGATCACATGATAGAGATGACTAAGTAATCATCACCCGCACGTTGCCCAATTGACACACACCACCAAGCAGCGACTCCTGGATGCCGGTCAGGCCATGCTCCTCAAGCATGGCTACCATGACCTTGGCATCCAGGCCGTGCTCGACGCGACGCGGCTTCCGAAAGGGTCGTTCTATCATCACTTCCGAGACAAGGAAGACTTTGGTCTCCAGGTCGTGGACCAGTACATGCAGCAGGTGCATGCCGGCCTCGACGCATGCCTCGGCGACCTGCGTTGCCCGCCTCTGGCGCGGGTGCGCGGGTTCTTCGAGCTGACGCGGGAGAGCTACCGGACGGAGGGATACATGGGCTGCCTGCTGGGCGGGCTCGGGCAGGAGTTGTCCGGCGTGAGCCCGGTGTTCCGCCAGAAGATCGAGGCGTGCTTTACTGCAATCCAGGACCGAATCGTCGTCTGCATGGAGCAAGCCCGCGACCAGGGCGACCTTCCTGAAGACGCGGACGTTCTGCAACTCGCCGGCCTGCTGGTGAACTGCTGGGAAGGGGCTGCGCTGCGCAGTAGACTCCTCGGCAGTGCCGCGCCGCTGGGCGCGATGCTCGACTTCTACTTCCTGGCGGCCTTGCCCGGTGGTGCGTCAACCCCCTGAACTCAGGGCCCACAACCGCTACCGCCCCCGCGCTCGTCGGCAGCAAGCGTCGTTATGCCGCAGCCGCGATCACGGAAGGTTCATAGCGCGTGCGTGACAATAGCCACAGGCCCCGATCCGGTTGAGATGTGCGCAGCGCGCGTACGAGGGCAGTGTGAAACTCTGGCTCTGTCTATGCGTCAGTCTGAGGATCAGCTAGGACGAGTCGTTTCGGAGCTGAACTCGCAACCCAGAGAATACTATGCTCAAGGATTGTAACGCGACGTCTGCCGGGACCCTGCTCAGAAACAACTGCCGACGGTGTTGCCAAGCGCTCGCGGCACTGGCCGCCATCCTGCTCGCTTCTGGGACCGCCAGCGCGCAGTCAACGCGATCTACTGCGCCCGTTACGCCCCCCGCGCAGACCAGCGCGGGTGCTGCCACGCAAAGCGGCGGCGTCGACTTGCAGGGAATATGGGACTTCACGATGCGTGCGGGTGAGAGGTCGTCCCCCGGCTTCTTCGCAATCGGCCCGGTGGAACAGGGGTGGGCTGGCTCGATCACGATGTACCTGACGAACACATTGGCAATACGCGTGCTCACCGTTGATGGAGACTCCGTCCGTATGGTCGTTGCCTCGCGGGAGGGCGATGTGAGATTTCTCGCGCGGTTGACCGACAACGGTCGAGTGATGGAGGGCATCGTGGAATATCACGGCGGCGCGCGCCTTCCTATGACGGCCATTCGCCGCGTCCAGCCCGTCCTTCCGCGGTGAGTCCTGCCGCGGGAATGCCGAGTCATTCGGGTGGCGTGAATAGCCGGAGCTGATGAGGGGACAAGCCAGCCCACACGCATCACGATGAAGCTGGGAAAGTTGGCTGCGCTTTTCCTCTGAATCCCGGTCGACATAACGTGTGCTTCTGCTGCGAGCGCTCCCACAACCGCTACCGCACCGGCGCTCATCGGCAGCAAGCGTCGTTATACCGCGCGCATTCACATACTAAGTGCACCGCCGTTGCCGCACCCGAAAGTGGGTGAGGTGACCTGGGGCAGGCTAGGCTTCAATCCTCCGCCAAGAGAAAGGCAGCCATGACCTACGCCCAGATCACCCACGAAGAAAGGTACGCCATTTCCGCGTTGCGGAAGCTCGGCTACTCCTCCGCCGCAATCGCCCGAGAGCTGCAGCGCGCGCCCAGCACGATCAGCCGCGAGGTCCGCCGCAACGCATGGCGCACCGACGGCCGCACGTACTGGGTCGATAAGGCCCAGTCGTATACGAATGAGCGCCGCCGGGTCTCGCGTCGCAACGCGCAGTTCACGGCCGAGGAGTGGGCGTTCGTCGAGTACTGGATCCGCGAGGACTGGAGCCCGGAGCAGATCGTCGGCTGGTGCCAGCGATTCGACCTCCTCGCGATCAGCCACGAGACGATCTACCGGCACATCCATACCGACCGCGAGAATGGTGGCACGCTCTACACGCATCTGCGCGTGATGACCAAGAACCTGCGGAAGCGTTACGGCACGTACGACAGTCGCGGGCGCCTGGCGGGGAAGCGGCACATCTCGACGCGGCCGGCGGGCGCCGAGAATCGTTCGCGCTTCGGCCACTGGGAAGGCGACACGGTGATGGGCAGCACGACGGACACCGCGTGCATCCTCACGCTGGTCGAGCGGAAGTCTGGGTTCATCGCCATTGGACAGCTCGACTCACGCCAAACGCCTGCGACGAACGCGCGACTCCGTCAGCTCATCGACGCGCAGCCGCGGCCGGTGCGCACGCTCACACTCGACAACGGCACAGAGTTCCACGGCTATGAGAAGCTCGAGGCCGTCGTCGACACCAAGTGCTACTTCGCAACGCCCCATCATTCGTGGGAGCGGGGCAGCAATGAGAACGCGAACGGCCTCATCCGTCAGTACCTGCCGAAGCGTCGCTCGATGGCGGGGCTCACGCAGGACGAGTGCCAACGCATCGCGGACACACTCAACCGCCGCCCCCGTAAGCGGCTGGGCTTCAGAACTCCGGAGGAGATCTATGCTGCATGACCTTCAACGGTGCACTTCAAAGTTGACTCTACATCGCACGCGCGCGTGATTCCAGCGCGTCTCTTAGCAGCGCAACTTCAGCGGCGTCGCCCGTGTGGCCGCGATACCGTCGGAAGCGAACGTTGCCATTGCGGAGCGACGGATGCACGAGCGCCGCGACAGTGGTAGAGAAATTGCGGATGCCCGAGATAGCAACGGATTCTCTCAACGAACCGGATGCGTCCAACTCCTTGATGCTCATTCGCTCCGTCCATCCGCTAAGATCGCCCGATACACGAGAGAGAAGAGGCGGAACATTCAGACCAAGCGTGATAACCAAGGACGGCCGCTGCTCTGATAACTGCTGTCGGAGGAAATCAACGCAATGCGCGACGAAGGAAGCGCTCTCGGCTCCGGGGAATGGACCTGTCTTTCCTTCCACTCTCAGTCCCATATAGACGTTCGTGAAGAAGCACTCTTCTAGAACGACAGGAACACGCCGAAAAAGCCGAAGCATGTGCCCCCACGTGGGCTGCTTCTCGGACTCGCGGCCATGTTCTAAGGAGGCGTTGTAACCGGCGACCGAATGGAAGTCGTGCCCGAGCACCATGACTCCGCCAACGGGTAACTGCGGGAGCGGCTGCATCGGGTCGGGACGCCAAAGTCCGTACCCGCCGGGAAAGAACGCGATGCCTGGTATGGGCTTTGGTACCGCGACGACACCGGCCGGATAGCCCTGCTCAGGTGCGTGACGAGACCAAAGCTGTTCAACAGCGTGAGGCATCGCGAAAGGGTCCCGGTGTCGACATAACGTTTGCTTCTGCTGCGAGCGCTCCCATAAAATGCGGTTGTGGGGCCTCGGCGAACCTTTCAACAAGATGGAGCCGAG